>DATNPX010000053.1:0-97125 GCA_036702975.1 Oculatellaceae cyanobacterium | reverse complement strand
GATGTCCTGGCTCGTTGTCGAAATTACCAGGCTCTGCGCTTCGCATTCCCTTCGTAAGATTTTTGGATACTTTCAGCGGCCCATTTTTCGGTCTTTGACGGAGCATTCTTTTTAACCATAGGTGGTGGCACGATTCTCCTGATTGCACTTCGCAGGGCCTGTCAGACTGATATCGTTTGCCCGAAAAACACGCGCATAACCGACCTGTGGGGGCACTATCAAAACGATTCCATAACCCAGGGGCAAATTGCTGCTCTGACCACCCGGCTCAATTCAAAGCCGGTAGGCATGCCCGAATGGGAGACGCCATCGGTATACACTGCATCCCACTGATCTGACCGCTCGCTTGCATTTCCTGGTCGCCTTGAATTGGTCCGCATGGACGAGGTGTTCCTCGGCCAGGGGTAACTCAGTGAGTCCCTGGCTTTTCACGCTCGCACAGAGTAATCGCGTAGACACCGGCTCCGAATCCAACCATCGGAACTGAACCCGCTGGGTCACCAATGGCTCCCGACCAGTCTTTATTCTTTTCTGAAACGTATAATTCTGGTATCAGCCCATTATCCTGGCAAGACTTATCGACGAGCGTAGCGAGTATGTTTGCAGCCTCTGCAGGCTTTCCAAATTTGGCATAGACTCGAGCAAGATTGAAATCAATCAACAGGAATTCGTGCGATTCGTAATTGCCTGGTCCGGTGTTTCGTCGATACCCACCTGATGCGGTTTTTAGCGTCTGCAGTTTATCGATTGTTTTAAAGGCAATTTTGGGGTCTTTCACAATATTCAAATTGAACGCTTCCAACACAGCGCCGTCAAACTGGCTTTTGGGCTGCGCTTCAACTTCAACAACACCTCTGACATAACCGTCTTTGACAAACGCTTCGTTGAACCCTTTTTTCAATAGTGGCAGTTTGTCATGCAAAAGTTTCACACTGACGTCATCGTGCATTTGTTCGGCTATTTGCAAAAAGCCTTCTAATCCCGGAATTGCCGCGATGGTCGAGCAAGCATAATGTCTCTTATTCTCTTGATGTTCTTCCCAACATGAAGAATCCTCAGCCACTATCAGACCGTCATTGTATTTATCGAGGTTATCCAAAAGTGGTTTAACCACGAAGTCTCGCATTGATTCATACACCGTATCGCCGCGATAAGTCTTTGTAGTAAGAAGCTTTTCGTCATGCGTTCGTTCAAAATATTCGGATACAGCCCATAGTGCTAATCCCCAATCGTCAAACTCTACATTTGGAGTGCTCTTGCCCGAGTAGTCCGATTCTTCCGAACCGTCGCCGTAGTAGCGAGTGACTGAGATTTGATAGTCCAACCCGCGCGTTTCATGCTTCCATCTGCCGACTGGATGCGCATTGAACCAGGAGAGAATGCCCTCTTTCGCTTCCTCCGTGTGACCCATTCGCACAAGTCCCACCAGCGCATATGCCATGTCGCGAACCCACGGTGTAAACCACATACCATCGGGTAAGCTGGCGAGAATCAAACCATGATTTGAGCGGGTATCTGAATTACTTTCTTGTATCTGCGCCATGCGCAGAATAGTTTCGTTCTGCAGCCATAAGCTTTTCTCGTTGCTTGATTGAAAGTGAATTTTGGGCTCTACCCTCCATGCATTGAGTTCATTTATTTCACGCTTTACTAGATCGTCCGAAGTGTTATTGCCTCGCCAACGTTGCAGTTCCTTTAACGAGTCATTTAGTTTGCTTCGATTCTCCAGCACGAGAAAGGCCCATGCATTTCCCGGCAGTTCATCAATGTTGTCTTTAAAACGAGCGCTTCTATCCATTGGAATGATCGCCAGGAGTTCATCTACATCTTTGAACTTGACGAGATGAATGTTTGTGCCTTCAAAATCTGTGTCAATGATTTCCTGACTTTCGACGGCTTGCCTCCAGATCGGACGCAAACTTGTTTTTGCATCGTCTTTGGTGGCATTGAAAAGCGTTATCAGGGCGTTTGATTTCAATCCAAAAGGCATGAAATAGGTGCTTTCGCCCTGCGGCGTCTTCGACCTTATAACCTGAGAATGGTCAAGGTACGATGTGGACGAACTCGTTTGTGGAGTTGAATCCGCAAGCCAGCGCAGCGATTTTACAAAATTTACTGTGTCTGGGCCGTCCTTCTTTTGGTCCGCGTTCGGTTTCATAAACCGATACGGGTGCGCGTACAACCTTGTGACTTCACCATTCCCGTCTATGACCGCAAACCCATAGCCGTTGCCTGTGGCAAGCGGCCAGTGGGTTTGAATTCTTGAATTGGCTGGTTCTGGTTCAGGAGCTTGAATCTGTTTGTCCACCGAATTCTGTTTGTTCACTGAATTCTGTTTGTCCACCGAACTCTGTTTGAACACCGAATTCTGCTCAGTCGCAGAGTTCTGGTCAGCCAGGCAAGCCGGCACGAAACCCAAAGACAGCGATAGCATCAGTATCGAGCTGAGCCAAATTCTTTTTTTCATGTCGGTCACACTACACGTTGAATTGCACGCCCTGTGCGAGTGGCAATTCTTTCGAGTAATTGATCGTGTTGGTAGTCCGTCTCATGTAGTTTTTCCATGAGTCTGAGCCAGATTCGCGACCACCGCCGGTTTGTTTTTCACCACCGAATGCGCCACCAATTTCGGCTCCGCTTGTGCCGATGTTGACATTGGCGATGCCGCAGTCGCTTCCCGCTGGAGACATAAATAGTTCAGCTTCTCGCACGTCAGAAGTAAAAATTGCTGACGATAGCCCCTGCGGCACGTCGTTTTGCATTTCGATAGCGTCATCAAGTTTTTCGTAAGTCATGACGTAAAGGATTGGCGCAAATGTCTCGTGTTGCACAATTTTTGCTTTGGGTGAGATTTCAACCAGTGCCGGTGTGACGTAGTAGCCTTTGGTCGGAACGCCCTTCTCGACTCGCTCTCCGCCGAAGACTTTGCCACCCTCTGACTTAGCCTGGACGAGCGCCTCTTGCATTGCGTCGAATGATGCTTTGTCAATTAGTGGACCAACCAACTTTCCAGTTTCTCGCGGATCTCCAATTGGCAAATTGGAGTAGACTTTTTTGAGCTTAGCGACCAGCGCATCGTGCTGCGACTTGTGCACAATCAGTCTACGCAGTGTAGTGCAACGTTGACCGGCTGTTCCGACAGCAGCGAAGACAATGGCGCGCATTGCCATCTCCAGGTCGGCCGTCTCGGTCACAATCATGGCGTTGTTGCCGCCTAATTCCAGAAGCGAGCGACCAAGGCGCTTTGCCACTGTCTGTGCAACGGCAATGCCCATTCGCGTTGAACCCGTCGCTGATACTAGAGGAATTTCAGGCGATGATGAAATCGCCTCGCCGACATCTGCCATGCCGACTATGACACTTGAAAGCGCGAGCTGTTTGATGTCTACAACGTCAAATTCAGAAATGACGTCATTGACTAATTGCTGGCAAGCTAGTGCGCAAAGTGGTGCTTTTTCTGATGGTTTCCAAATTACGGAATCACCGCACACAAATGCGAGCATTGCGTTCCACGCCCAAACAGCGACAGGGAAATTAAAGGCTGTGATGACGCCTATGGGACCCAGTGGGTGCCACTGCTCCATCATGCGATGAGCTGGTCGTTCAGAGGCGATTGTTAAGCCGTGAAGTTGGCGAGAAAGTCCGACTGCAAAATCGCAGACGTCAATGAACTCTTGAATTTCACCCAGCGCTTCCTGCGTGGTTTTTCCAACTTCATTTGAGAGAATCTCAGCCAGTTGAGCTTTACGTTCGCGTGCTTTTTCTCCGATGCGTCGAACAAATTCACCTCTGACCGGCGCCGGTACCGTGCGCCACGAGCGAAAAGCTTTCTTTGCGGCATCAATCACGGCGGGCACGTCTTTCGACACGGCCATTTGCATCGAAGCCATCAATTCGCCGTCGATGGGCGAATGAATTTCCAGGCGTGCTCCGCCTGCTTTATTGGCATGACTACCGATATGGATGGCTGCTTGTTCACCGCTTAAACCAAAGCGGTTTTTAGTAGCTGTGCTCACTTTTCTGCTCCTTGATAACGGATACAACTTGAAGGCTATAGCGCTGCGATCTGGTGCTGGTCTGCAACACAGAGATGCAATATTTTAGCGCTTCAGCAGTAACAAGTACATTATCTCGGGACCGGTTGTCTTGACGTCTTTCAGGCTGGACCTAATACCGGTCCAGAAATGAACAGACGTCATAAAAAGCTCTTCTGCAGTCAAGTTCGTCCAGTGCCGGAACAAAGCTTGACTTCAATCGTTTTCGCATAATGAAGTCGTAGAGTACATTCATTCGTCGAACTAAGAAGTCACCTGGGAAGTGAGAATTAATTCGGTCCGAATCATTCAATCTAATAAACAACTCTTCGTTTCTGTATTCAGCGAAACTGTTTTCAAACAAAGTATCTGGATTTCCATAAATGCAGTCGTAGTTTGATTTAAGGAATTTCTCGATGTCGGCGACGGGATTTTCAGTGTTGAGCGAGTCAAACCAATGCATATTGATTTGCCTCAACGAGACATAGCTCATGACTTGAAAGACAAGGTCGCTCTTGCTGCATTTAGCGATGTACTTTGATTCTTCCTCGTCACTGAATCGAGAGGTTCGTATCAGTCTGGCCCGGTTATTAGTCTCAAGGTGCGCGTCGATCTGGTCGAACAACCGATGCAGTTCACGATAAAACTCAGCACTGGAGGAGCCTGGGTTCTTAGTCACGATTGTGTCGATATCATGCTCGATATTGCATGAGCCTATGGTGCCATAGGTGAGAATATGTCGGCATGCTTTCAGTTCTGCGTGGAGGCAGTCGCGAATCTCGCCCCAGGTGTAGGACTTTTCAGATGCCGGTCCAGCGGCAATGGGAGCATGAGCCATTCAACGCTTACTCGTCAAAGACAAGTTTTCCGTCTGGAGCCATGTGACCATGGACTTCTTTGCCGTTCGCTACCCAGGTCATTTTGTAATTGCCGTTGGAGGCTCTCTCTCCGCGTGCTTCGGTGACATTGATAAAGGTTATATCTTGTCCATTGCTTCCAGCTCTAACTTGAATTTGAGCACCGTCACCACCGTATTTTGTCGTGAAGCTTTTCACGCCCTTAGCATCGCGCTCGGTGTCTGTCTTGAATGTTGTGCGCTGATCAAATGCCTCTGCCGCGCCGTGAAATCCCCAGGAATGCAGCTGATTGGTGATGTAGCTGCCACCATACTCGTGGATTCGGCTATCGTTTACACGTCCGCTTTCAGTTTCATGCTGTGTTTTCTGATTGGTCTGTTCAGTGTTTTGTTTTTGCACTTCGCGGCTTGGTCCACTACCAACTGACACTTCATCTCGACCTTTAGATGCCTGATTAAAGGCTGGTGATCTCAGGTCTGCAGCTGGCGCGTGGATATCGCCTGGTTTCAGGTGCTTAGCCCAGTCGTTGACTGCATTTTTGCCATGAAATCCGGCGTCGGCAGCCATTTTTCTTTCTGCGTTGGCAATGTCGGTATTACTTGCTTTGTAATCGTTCATGCCGCGCTGATGTGCTTGATCTTCGAGCACCTGACGCGTGGCGCCCCAGGCGCCCTGTCTGCCTCCGTTAACGTTATAAGTGCCGGAACCGTCATCATTGATTTTGCCGCCGCCCTGATCGTTCGGCATAGTCACCTTTTTACCTTTGCCGTCTCCCGGTGAATTGTCTCCCTTCACCTCGTGACCACTGTCATCTTTCGCGCTGATGCTGCCTTTGGCACCATCTCTGATGTGTACCTTATTCCCGTGGTCATCCTTGCCGAGAAGTTCGCCTTTGCTGCCGGTACCAGTGATGAAGACATTAGGAAAACCATGTGTGTGAACATAGTGATTCGCTGATGTCAACGCGTCCCTTACGCCTTCAGAGTTTGAATATGTGCCACCACCACCGGTGCCTGCGCTGGAGCCTTTTTGTCTGGCTTGCTGCACTTCGTTGTACATATGGTTGATGGAATTGTCATCGCCACCATGCTCACCGTGACTTTTGGCGGGGTGATTGACTTCTTTATGATGCTCTCGTGTATGCGTAGACATGTGTGTTTCTCCATCTGGAATCAAGTCGGGGCTAGTAATGGGGCGTTGCTTGATTGAACCGATGAAAAGAGTCTAACTATGCACCCGTAAAACCGACGTAAAACGCTAAAAGTCCAACTCGGTCCGGAAATAATCACTTCATCTCCACCTTTCCAATGTTTGAAGGTTGAACGGCAAGTTCCGCGAATTGATCTGGTGAGGCATGCAGGAAGTCAGTGAAGCTGAAAGTGCCGCTGTTTCCTGAGACTTTGGAGACAGTATGGCGGCGAGGAAGTGCCTGAGCCATGTATGGTTCATTGTCAATCTTTCTCTGCGCATGCATCTGATCCAGTCTCGGTTTTAATGCTTTCAGCTCTCTCGCGATTCTATCTGTGTCATCTGTAATTTTGTAGAGGTCGAGGTCACGTTTAGAAATCAGACCATCTCTGGCTTGTTGTTTCCAAACTTTTTCAATCATTGACCAGTGCCCTTTGTCTACGAGGTAGACCGGGCGGTCGCTGACGTGGCGAAGCTGCAATAGCCCAAGAGCAAACATCGTCTCTGCGTCCGTCCCCCAACCGCTGCGTTCTACTACATATACATCCGGCAGCTTTGTTAGCGCCTCGATCCGCGTGGAAACATCTTTGTGCAGTGTGGCAATATCGATGTATTTGTTTGGTGCTTCTTCGAAAGGAAGATTGACACGAACGCCGACAGCGGTGCCACCACCCTCGAAGGCACCCCTGGAGGCTGCCTCCATACCGCCTGGACCTCCACCTGTAATTATTGTGTATCCCATCTCTGCCAGTTGTCGGCTCAAGCTGCGTATGCGTTGATACTCGAAACTGTCTTCCTTCAATCGTGCAGATGCGTAAAAAACCGCTCGTGGACCCAGGTCTTTCAGCGCTTCGTGGCTGGCGGTAAGATCGGCTGCCCCTGATGAGATTGTTTCGCGGCTGTGGGGTGGTAGGTACTGAATGTTGCCGTCGAGCAGGTCTTTTACCTGCAGCGGGCTGTCTATCTCTTGAATGACATGGTAGAACGGCGTCGGCTCGCCCGTTACTTTTACTGCCGCATCGTTGGCGGCAGTAAGGTCGCGCAACCCTCTTATGCCGTGAATTCCTGTGGTTGGCTTGACATGCTCATGCAGGAGATTGGCACCGCCCAGGAAGCCTCCCACAGCTGCCATCGAGAAGCCTGATTTAACTGATTCTGATAGGCTTGTCAGTTTGCCATCGTTGACCAGTGAGTTGACGTTGGTGCTGACCATACCTGTTGGAAAACCTGTAGTCATGCCCAGTACAATGTCATTTTGAAACGCTTTTGCTCCAGTTGATTTCAGACCTATTTCGCCACCGGTCATAAGGGCCGCTGCTACGCCAGTTGATGCGGCTGAAGCCAGTTTGCCGCGCCAGAAATCCTGTTGTGATGAAACCGGCTCGAATAAAACACCATAGGTTGCGCCGGCGACGGCCGATTTACCGATGACTGGCACGGACTCCATTGTGATGCCGAATTTGTTCGTCATCTCCAGCTTGCCTGCGGCGCCAGAACCGATTAGACGGTACATTGCCACAAACGGAACGGCACCACCGATCGCATTTCCCACCCATTGACCGACCGAAGCTTCGACTGTCTGCGCTTGTCTTTCTTCCAGTTTTGGTTGTGGAAGCAGCTCTGTTCCTACAATATGATTGATTGTCTGAGTCAACCCGGCGTAAGGTCGGGTCACGGCGCTCTCTTTGAATGAGCCGCAAAAGCCTTCCAAAAATGTGTTATCTGTTTTTGAGGGCTCTCTCGTGTGAGCGTCATAGCGGTTCAAGGTCTTGGTGCCTTCTGATAAATAGATATCGCCGATTACGGCGTCATATTCTCAGTAGTGTCACTTCCAAGTCGTCAAATGCCTGTAAAATCCCGGGAGATTTCTACGCACTAATGACTGTTTTTGATTTTGTTGACCCTATGGCTCCGGAAACTCATCAAACAAGCCGGGAAACTTCTCAGTCGATGATGTCTTTCGGTTCGACTCAGTTGGTCGTTTGAAATCTGTCTGCTTGAGAGCCGCCTTTACCCCGCCTCCCGCTACTCCTCGGTTGAACGGAGTGCTGAGCGATGGAGTGGAATAAAATTGTTCGGCGCGTCCACCTAAATTCGAGGCCAAACCGCCAATGTTGCGGGCTGTGAAAACTCCCGCAGCGGCAGGTAACCCTGCATTGCCGATGGCTTGAGTTAAGGCAGTGCCCGGGTCTTTGCCGTCGAGTAAACCGCCTGTGGTGGCAATGGTTGTATTAACCGTGAATGGATAGATTATGTGATTGGTGCGATCGGCTAAAACTTTGGCTGTGGCCGGAGCTAACCCGATGTCAGGGCGTGTGAATGGGTTCAGACCTGCAAGTTTGTAGCCGGGAGGGGTGCCTGCGCCACCTGCATAACCTGCTGCACCGTCAAAGACATTTCGCAAGTGCGTTGCAGTGCCTTGTTCTTGTAACTCGCCAAGGGCTCCGGTTTTGATAAAGTCGTTGGCAATACCGGCGCTTGTTATTCTCAGTCCTGCTTGCCCAGCCTCTTTAAGAGTTGAGCCGAGGATATACTGACCAAATTTGACTGCTCCAACATTCACTCCACCGGCAAAGGTTAAAGCTACTCCCAGCTCATTTCTAACTACTTCCGCTCTTGTTTCGTCAAGTGCATCGTGGCTCTGACGATAATCGATTCTCGCTGTCGCTGCCTGTCTTTCGGCATCGGATTTTGTAGTAGTTTCCGGTAGCCCAGTTTGTCCTACTGCTGCAGTGTAGACGCTAATGGCTGCTGCCTCATTGCGCGGTGTGGTGCTTCTGAATTGCTCCGCCGTCCAATCTAATATCGGCGATGCTTCTCTCTGGCGTCTTTCAACGTCCAGTCTAAATTGCGCCAGAGCGCTTTGATCGCCCGCCAATGTTCTTTCAGCAGCAGCTAAATTGGTTCCGCTCAATTTTGATTGTGCGACCGACTCGATAGTTGTTCCGTAAGTTTGCTGATATTCTTGTTTGAATTCCTTAAGACCGCCCTCGGCCCCCTTCTTGATGGCGGCAGCGATGCCTGTTTTGTCACCCTGGAGTTCAGCCAATTTCAGTTCGTCAGCTGGGTGTAATCCGTGAGCTAAAACACTCATTGCCACTTTGCGGTGGTCTGCGTCGAGATGTCCAAGCACTTGATCGAGTGCACCGGGATCGCGCAAGAGTCGCTCTCTATCTGCTTGGGGCTGGCGGCTCAAATCTTGATAGAAAGCTCCTCTTTCATTCTGCCGTTCGGTGCGATCGAAGTTTGCCCATGCCTGAGCCGAGACAGGTTTGCCTTGCTCGATGGCGCCCAGGTAAAACTCTTTAAAAGCATCATTTCCTATCAGCTGACTGACGGTCTCTCGATATTGTGCTTGTAGCGCTTTATCCGCCTCAGACTTTGGATTCGTCAGTTGTGCTCGCAATGTCGGATCATCCGCCAGACCTTTTTCGATTTGTCTGAGAACGTTGCCAGTACCGGGTGCAGGAACGTCACCGGTGGCAGAAACAGCGAACTGAGCTTGAAGATTATCAAGCAAAGTGGGCGTTGCAATAGTTTTTCGTGACTCTTCGAATGAAGGGGCATTTACGCGCTGATCGAATTGCTCGATTAGTTTGGCCGAGTCTCTGAAGTGGGCAAGAACTTCTCTGGTATTTGCTTGTCGTGCGGCGCCGAGTTCTGGATCGTGGTAAAAATCATAACTTTGCTTATCCCAACTGCGAGAGGAATTTCGTTCTACGCTGCTGAACGAGCTGTTGTAAATTCTTCCGCCTTCACCGGCTACAGTGTCAAGATATCGGTTTGATTGTCCATCTTGTTTTGCCAGAGCGTCCCAATAAGCCAGTCTGACTGAATTTGTTCCAGCTGCAGTCTTCAGTTCACGGTGAAGGGTATCATAGGTGGTAAGCGAAGCAGTCTGCTCAGGTGTTAGTTTCGCCTGATCCAGTTCTCCTTTCGCAAGCTGTTCACGGAGCAATGACCCTTGAGCGTATTGTGCCGCCTGACCGGGTGGCTGCTGTTGCAGTGCGCGTTCGACTCCAGCATAGTCGGTTGTGATTCCGGTTTCTCGTCTTAACTGCTCGCCTGTTGAAATGCGACCATTAGTTATGAATTCGCGGGCTGTACGTTGATCGACCAGGGTATACTCTGCACCGGAAGCTTTTCTTTGTGTTCCAGTGAGTGGGTCCGTGCCACCAAACGCAGCATCAATCTTTCTGGCGCCATCACTGGCTAAGAAGGCTTGACGAATTTCAGGTGTTGCTTCACTGGCCGCGGTGCTGAAGTCGCTGATGTTGCCGTTCTTGATGCTCATTTCGAGTAGTCCGAGCTGCAACTTCGGATTTGCACGTCTGCCGTCCACTCCGCCGTCAGGTTGACCGTCAGTTCCTCTGTGCGTGTAGATTTCGAGTTTTTGCTTCAGTTGATCAGAAATGGCCGGATTGTTTTGCAAGCTGCTCAAGGTGTCGCTGAGTTCGGCGATTCCTGCGTTTGGAAGTGTTCGAACGAATCTGTCGATGCTGTCTTCCTGTATCTTGGTAAGTTTTTGCTGCGCTATAGGAGCTGAGAATTCGGGTGCTTGTAGAGCCGCTGCCTGTATTTCACCTGATCCTAGTTTTGAGATTTGTCTTTCGATGAAGTCACCGACGAATTTGAAGTCTCTGTCAGTGAGCGCCTTTGGTGCTTTTGAAGGAGACTCCGCTGCTCCTAAATCGGCTTTCGCTCTGGCAAAGAAAATGTCAGTCGGGGTTGCACTTGCATCGTTCAGACCGAATTGGGGTAATGTTCCTTCATTGACGAGTTTTACGGTAGCCGTCTCGCGCTCGCGAGTGGCAGACTGGACCTGATCTCGATTGTCTGCGGCTGTAATTGTCGGCTCAATTGCTGTTGAGCGCTCTGGTGGTGTAAACCGTTCAGGTGTTGCAGATTCAGTTGCTTCTGGTTTTGCCATGAGTGAAATCGTGACGAAGATCGCTGGAATCTTCGGTCAGCCTTTAGTCGGTTAGTAATATGTCTCGGGCTTTGTACTTTATTTTTACAGGCTATGAGTTACTTGAACGTGACTTCATCACGCGAAGGCCAAACTTTACTTGAAGTGCTAATAGTCTTCGGCATACGCAAAAACTCAGTGCCGAGTCGTTATGAGATGATTGGTCCTCTTTTCGAGCTTGAGCAGATTCTATCCAGGCGGCTCGGACTGCGATTGGGTACCGGCAGTTGCTGGCTGAATCTCTTTCAACCCTGTGAATAAACTGACGTACAGTTTGTCCACCTTAATTGACTAAGGTATCCAGATATCGGTTTAGTCCATATTTATTCGATCAGTCGTATCGGCGATTAGCTAACAACTGATTGGCGAACTTTATTCCAGTGCCACCTAGCTCAAGTGTTCCTGCGATTGGTGCTAATTTTGGATGAATCATCATTGCCGCGCCAGCGACGATCATTGCATCGGCTGCGACGTTGATGCCTCCGTTAATTATTTCTGCGGTGCTGCCCTTTGCGATTGCGGCTTGCAGGAACGGATAATCACTGTTGTAAAGCATATTGGCTCCTAGAATTGGCAGTGCTATTCCACGTAACACTCCACCTCTAGCCGGTGCCTCCAGTCCCCTGTGTCGCATGGCACCAGCTGATGAGGCGACGAACGCTGCTCCCAACCCAATGGTATCGGCTCCCCAGTTGAATTCTTTTGGCTCAAAATAGTCTTGTATCTGAGCACTCGAATTTCGCCCAAGAAGTGCGTTCAGCTCTTCCACTCGCGTGAAGTTCGACTGTAGTGGAACGTCTTCAACCACGTTTCGAAAATACTTTGAAGTTGGATCTTGTGAATTGAACGTTGTTCTCGTCACTCCGATGACTTCTCCTCGGTTGTTAAATAGCGGTCCACCACTGTTTCCTGGTTCGACATGCACATGACTGTTGATATTCAGTAATTGAGGATTAAAGCCGCGACCTGGAGAAGTTTCGAAAGTGTTGAATTGTCCAGGTGATATAAATGTGTTTTTCCATCCCAGAGGATGACCCAAAGCAAAGACGGAATCGCCAAATTTCAGCTCACTCGTTGAATTAGCGAGCTTGAGCGCATGGAAACGTTTTCCAACATTGTTGTCCAGGTCCAGCAGAACCAGATCGTTTGTTGGTTTGTCTTTGCCAGGAACAACGTGTGCTGAATATTTTTGCCCGTCGGACGATTCGACTGTAATTGATTTTGCGCCGTCAATGACGTGAGCGTCGGTAGCCACTCGACCTTCTTCGGTGACAAAAAATCCTGTGCCGAGAGCAACGCCGTTGGCTTCTTCAGCTGTAATACGAACGATGCCTTCTTTATTTTCCCTGTAGATGCGGGCCATCTGTTTGTCAGTACTGACGAACTCTATGTTGCTTCGATCAGCTTTTTCGCCCAGCCTGAGGGTGTGTAATGCCATTACCGGTGTAGTATGCGCTTCTTCCTGTAGTCGCGCCGAATGAGGCGATTCAGGTGCACTGGTGTTAGGTAAAGATTCGAATTGCTGCATTATCCTGCTCGGTTGATCTTAAGATAAGTTTGTATTGTGGTGAGCAATGCTTTGATTTAGTCATACATCAATAAAACTGCTGTAAAACTGAGTTGGTGGAAATACGAATTGGCAATATGAATTTCGTTGGCAGAGGAAATTTGTAGCACCATTAATGGTGCCCGGACTGGATCGCTGATTGGAATTACAAAACGCCCTGAAATTGCTTTCCTGCAAATGCCTTATGGGATTAAATCGACCTGAAGCTGGAACTCTTAATGAGAACCCGAGCCAGGCTGCTATCGTGTGCATATGTTTCAACCATGTTGAACATACCAGCAGCTACGTTAGTAAGTGATTAGTTTTCACAGCTCTCGAAGGCTGATTTAAGGTCTCGATGTGCCCGTAGCCTATTGTGGCTGTTCAGACTGCGGTGGAGTACCGCCGGTTGCGCCACTCTGTTCTTTCAGCTTAGCAAGACTTGCCTGGCAGGATTCACGTACTGAAGCTGGCACCTGACTCTCGGCATTTGCAAACGATACATTTTCATTGAGCAGCTTTTCAGCGGCTTGTAATTCGTTCTTCTTAATATAGAAGTCGGCAAGCTCCTGTTGTGCGTTGATAAATTCCACAGGTGCAGTTTTGGCACTGGCTCGAGCGAATGCAACTACAGTTTTCTGGCTGCTGATTGCGTCGTCATAGTGCCTTTGTTCTTTCAGGGTAAATACAAGCTTCTGTAAAATTGGAAGTGCGGCCTGGCTACCAACACCGTCACGTTGGGCAATGGTTCGCAGGGCTTCACGATAGCTCTGTTCAGCAAGATGCATCTTGCCACTCTTTTCCAGCGCCATCGCTTGCTTAGACAGCGTTGACACAAGATTTGTTTGTTGTTCCGGAGTCAACATGGTTCTGGGCGTCTTGGCTAAAGCCTTCGCTCTGTCGGTGGCGACTGCCGCCGTGCCTCCACCAAGCCCCGCTGCGAATCCTCTAACAGAGGCGGACTCCGTCATCTGCGCCATAGCCGGCACTGAGCTTGCGCTTGTTAGCAACACAATCGAGAGCAAAAACGTTGTTTTAAGCATAGCTATGGTCACTCTAGGCAAGTAGTACGTTATTTGCCCAGAAACACCCATTTTTAATCTGTGTAAAACCGAGAAGAAGAGTTGGTTTCAGTGCCCCAGCATTTCGCTCACAGCCCTCAGACCAACGACAATAATGAAGCCCACCACAAACCAGAGAAGCGTCAATTTCCAATCGGCAATTTTGCGCGGACGCCTTTTAGGGGGCTTAACTATGGTGCGAACATTTTGCTCAAATCGCGTAGTTTCAACGACTTCAGATTTTTGAGTCATGAGCGCGCGAATTACCGAGCAGGGAATCATTTTGCATAACTGTTCGGTACCGTCGTGTTCAGGTCTCTGCCCGAGGTTGAGTCCAACGACTTCATTCGCCATCAAAATTGGTGTTCCGACTGTAGACGGGGTCAGTCTAATGTTGTGGAGATATCTTCCGGGGTCTTGCGCAACAAGAATGCCGCTTCGTTGTCTGAGATAGTTAGTTTTTACTTCCAGAGTCAGGCTGTCGACTCTTGAACCTGCCTGCAGTTGCCGCTGAGATGGACCTACTTTAAAAATACCGACGGCAGAACGCTCATTTGATTCGCCCGGTAACGTTAGAAGACTGTGCGCTGCAACCTCGGTAATTTGTTGACTGGATAGCAGTTCGCCGATTGTCTTATACAGTAGATAGTCGTCAGTAAAAACCATCCACCAGAGCTCGTTTACGGATACAAGACCATCCAGAACTTCCCATAACCTCATGGCAGTCGTTTGCAATTCTTGCGATATCAGCTGCAGATCGCAACGCTGCGTTCGCCGGGCGAAGTAGGAGGCATCACCGATTTTGAAACGCTGTTTGAGATTTATGATTTCATCGAGACGTCGCATTCCCTCAATCAGCAGCATGTCGGTTGACCCGCTAATCAGGTTTGCAGGCCAGTGTTCGCCTCGTACGCTCGGATAGAATCCGAAATTGACGACTGTTCGTTTTTCTAAAATCTGGTAAACGGCAAGGGCTCCAGTCAGCGGACCAAAGCGGGCTGAGTTGACTTTACCGTCTGAGCAAAATATTTGAGCTGCCGGGCTGCCCTGTTCATCGAACAGGTATAGAATCCCTTGTTTGCGGGCGCTGTTCAAGGTTTGTATGACAAGCGACAGGTCCAGATCATTGAGTGAACCGCTCAAATCATTGTTTTCCGGCGTGAGAGGAAATTGGAGTGCCGCTTGTACGTCGTTCAGATCGCTTTCGTATAAAGCCGGTGCTTTATCGGTCAGTCTGACTAAACAGCAGTTGTATTCGCTGCAAACAAGTTCGGCCGAGCTGAGCAGCAGACCCTGCTCAATTGAACGCTCAATCGACGATCGATCGAACTGAGGATGCAGGATGATTTCATCTGCGCACAGGTTTCTATTCGCGTAGGGAAAGTACATGCGCAACATTCGAGGTGCACTCGTGTAGGGCAACATAGAGGTTGCGGGAGCAACAGCGAGTTTATCCCCAACAGAAAAGCCACAGCCTACTGGCTGAGTACCAGCACCGCTGCGGTTATAAAAGAAACCCAGAGCCGTTGACTCTGAGGTTAACTCCTCGTTTGGTTTAAAGATGTTTTCGGACATTGGAGCCGGAGTACAGGAATGCTACCTAGATGATCCTACCCAGCACCCAGACAAAAGTACTGAGGCCAGGCCCCTGTCCACAAATCTGGGAGTAAATATGTGTTCTACTCTGGTAAGAAATTCCACCATCCGGCACCAATTCTGGAGGCACGTCTGGTGGAACTCTCCTTCATAAAAATTGAAACAGGTCTGAGACATTACGTCTTTTCAACGCACCACAGGTATTACGATTTCCGTGATTTGCTCATGCATGCACAATAACTACAGCGGCGTAAAACGACTGTCAAATCCTCGGGGAAATCTACGAACCGGTAAAACTGGCTGGTGTGATAGCGGTTGTGGTACAAAACAATCGTGCCGTCGCGAGAATTCGGAATCTCAAGCAAAACATCCTGAAGAGCCTAAATTGCAAGTTTTTGAACCAGGTCAAATTCTGAGCGGCAGATATCGAGTCATCTCACTGCTCGGTAAAGGTGGCATGGGTCTGGTTTACAAGGTCGAGCAGATTTTTCTCAATCAAGAACTTGCGCTCAAGACACTTGATAAAAGTGAGCTGACCGACGTTCTGTTGAGACGATTTCAGACCGAAGCTCGCGCCGTATTTTCGGTCAATCATCCCAACATAATTGCGCTTCATGATTTTGGATTGCTGGATGAGACTACTCCTTTTATGGTGATGGAGTTAGCAACCGGTCAAACTCTCGCTGATATTCTCCGGGACCGGAGTCTGACTCTCGACGAAGCTCTTTCACTCTTCATTCAAGTCTGCTTTGGACTGGCGCACGCACACGAAAACGGTGTCATTCACAGGGATGTGAAGCCCAGTAATATCATGCTTATGAACGGCATGCCCTGGGGCACCGAAGGTAGTGTCAAGATTCTCGATTTTGGTATCGCCAAGCTCGTGCAACATGAAGAAGGTGAGATTCAGGCTTTAACAAGAACCGGTCAAATTTTTGGTAGTCCTCTGTACATGAGCCCCGAACAGTGTTTGGGAGAAAAGGTAGATCATCGTTCGGATATTTACTCTCTTGGCTGTGTGATTTTCGAGTCGCTGACCAGAACTCCTCCGTTTGTCAGTGACAATGCTTTAAGCACTATGTTGATGCATCAATCTTCGACCAACCCATCGTTGAAGGAAGCGTCGATGGGTGGAGAATTTCCGCAAGCGCTCGAGGATGTTTTGCGCAAAATGCTTGCTAAAAATCCTGACGATCGTTATCAAAACCTCGGTCATACAGCTCATGACCTGGCAGCTCTGAAACGGGGAGATTTGAAAAATGGGCTTGCAGCAATCAACCTGCATGGTTCAGGTCCTGGCAGTAAAACGAGTGCAGCGGCGCCAAATACAATTACAGTTGGAAGAAACAAATTCATAGCGATGCTGGCAGGAACGTTCATAGTTTGCGCGTGTGCTACGGCTGCTGTGACAGTCCTTGCGCAAGGTCCAGACAATTCTGCCGCGAGTCAAAGATGAGACATCCTTGATGACAAAAGATAACCTCACTCGCGATGATTCGCCTGACAAACTGTATGCTGTCAATCAAATCCTGGATGAACGCTATCGTGTGCTTTCGCTGCTTGGTAGAGGCGGCATGGGGGTCGTCTACAAAGTAGAACAGATTTTTCTGGGAAAGACTCTGGCATTGAAAACTATTGATTCTGCATCTCAGTCAGAGATTCTGGTGCGAAGATTTCAGGCTGAAGCAAAGGCGATTATCGCAGTCAGTCATCCCAACATTGTCGCTGTGCATGATTTTGGTGTCTTCGAGGACGGAACACCTTTTCTGGCTATGGAATTTGTTGAAGGACAAACGTTGAGCCAACTGATTCAGTCGCGCACACTCTCTCTTGACGATGCCCTAGAATATTTTATTCAGGTCTGTTTTGGATTGGCACACGCGCACAGATGCGGCATTGTTCATCGCGACATCAAGCCTGGAAATTTGATGATTGTGGCGGGTATCAAACCCGGAGCTGATGGTTGTGTGAAGATTTTGGATTTCGGCATTGCAAAATTAACTCAGTCTGAGGGCGGAGAAATCCAGTCTCTGACGCAAACCGGTGAAATATTTGGTAGCCCTCTCTACATGAGTCCCGAGCAATGTGTTGGTGGTAATGTCGACTCGCGCAGCGATGTGTACTCGCTGGGCTGCGTAATTTTTGAAACGTTGACAGGTACTCCTCCTTTTGTTGGTGAGAACGCTCTGGCGACCATGATGCTGCACCAGTCAAATGAGATACCTTCGATGAAAGAAGCGTCTTTGGGAACAGACTTCCCGCCTGAGCTTGAGCATGTGGTCAGGAAAATGTTGTCTCGGTCGCCGGCATCGCGGTATCAAGATCTGGCAATAGCAGCGCACGATCTCGCCGCCATCAGGCAGGGCGATTCTCAACTTGCCGGAACAAGTACTACGAAAGGTGCGATAACCAAACCTGCGGTTCAATCAACCGCAGTTTTATTAACAATGCAGAGGAAGCATTATCAGCTCTCTTTCGCTCTCACAGCAGGACTTTCGATCATTCTTTCGGCACTTGTGACTAATTTCTGGCTTATACAGCGTCGTCAGGTCGCCCCGAAAACTGTTCAAATTCACGAAAGACCGGTGGCCCTTCCGTCGACTAAGGGTGACGAATCATACGATTTCAGCATACCATTGAAATTGAATTGCAATGTTTTTGACGGTAATGGAGTTACAAACGCATCTCTCAAACGATTTGAGAACTATGAGAACGCCCAATCTGTAAGCGTCTCTAACGAGCTTGATGCCAATGATTTGACCGAGAAAGGCATTTCCTATCTGGCAAAAAACAGGCTCATTAGTCTCAGAATTAGATGCGCAGACGTTAAAAATGTTGACTGCATTCTGAAGCAAAAACAACTTCAAACGCTAGATCTCAGAGCAACACTGATAGGAGATGCGGAAGTTGAAAAGTTGCTACAGTTGAAATCGCTTCGCATTTTGAACTTGAGTGATTCGCACATTACCGAACGCGGTGTGCGAAGTTTGCTTGCATCTAAAACCCTTGTTCAGTTGATCCTCGATAAGCCGTCATACTCGAAATCGCTGATTGACGAGTTTCATCGAAAATTGCCACAGTGCAGTATCCCATATGGAGAGGCTGTCAGTCCCATTCAGGCTGCAGAGGCAAAATTGGCTCGGAAACCTGCTTTTGTCAAACACCAAGCCTTATATCAAATATCGCGGGACGCCTCTCCCGATTTGTCTATCACCGCGGCTTATCTGGTGCAGATGGCTGATGATAAGAAGAGCAATGCGCCTGATTATCGTAAATATCTGGAGGAAGCAAAACACATCGTCGAGAGAAACGGAGATGAGGCGATGCAGACGGAAGTTTATCGACGCCTGGCGTTTATCGAGTTGTCGAATAGAAACTTGCCTGCATGCATGGCACTCTCGGACAAGTTGATTCAGCTCATTCCAAATAACATAATGCATGATGTCCCTGAGTTCTACATTATGATTATGGATCTGGTGAACCATGCACAACAAGCAGGCGATATGAATCGAATTATCACCTACTGCGATGTTGGGATTAGATACGGAGAATTTTTCAGAACATCAGCCGGCGATTTTCTCGCGAGTTATTACTTGCAAAAAGGGCATGCGCTGCTTGTGCAGAAGAAGCCGGCCGAAGCCATCCCCATGTTACAGCGGGTCATGGACCTTACAAATGGCATCGACAAAGGATTGGGTTATTATACCAATATTGCAGCCAGGGTTACATATGCCCACTGTCTGACCAATGTTGCAGAACGAAAGAAAGTTTATGATGAATGTATAGAATCCATCGAGGCACATAAGTTCCCTGCTCTCTGGGATTTATCCGGTCATTACTGCGATGCATGCGATCAGATGTGTGTGATGTATGGCGCCGAAGGCAATGATGATAAGGCAATTTTCTATTTGAAGAAAGAGTTGAATGCGCTCGACCATCACATGGGCATCATAAGTCACGATAGAGTAACGCGCCTGCGGCAGATTGCGACAAGCAAACAATTGATCACGTTTTTAACGCGTCAGAAAAGAACAGCGGAAGCTGCAGCACTTGCCGCAAAATATCACCTCTGAAGGCACGCAAGATTCGGGTCGGAATTAGCATGACAGCGCATGGAGTTGTCGTCTGAATCGCTACTTGTCCAGCTCAATCTCACCATCATTGTTTATGTGCGCCCAGCGATCCGCTCCTCCGACAATTGTGTATCTAATGCGACTCTGACCATTTTGCGCCTTGAATGCATACTGTGCCCTGACATTTGCTAACTCCACAGGTTGGCCGTCAGCGCCTTTGATACCGGATACGGTAGTGCCATCGCCTTTGTAGATGGTGGTCGAGCTCTTTATATTGTCGTCCTCGTCTCGCACCACTGCTTTTGTGTAAGGTGTTCGGAAGTCGAGCTTATTGTCGAAAAGTCCAAATGTTAGATCGTGAAATTTGCTGTCGTTCAATTTTCCGTGTTCTACTTCGGTCAAATTGCCTGGTTTTGAACCAGGTACAGGTGATGCGTTACCAGCTTTTTCCGGTGCCGCTGGCCCGTGAAAAGTGTTTACTGTTGTAGAATTTTCCACAGCCTTGTCCAGTCCCGGACCACGCAGATCTTGCCCAGCTACTTTAACTTCACCGCCTGCTTTCAGGCTTTTTGCCCAATCGTCAACAGCGTGTTTGCCGGTAAAGCCATTCTCTTTTGCAAGTTTTCGTTCATAGTTTGCAATGTCAGTATTGGTAACCGCACTGTCGCTCATACCTGCTTTCTGACGTTGTGCTTCCAGTATTTCTCTGGCTGTTTGCCAGCCGTTATGTGACACACCATAGGTGGTGTCATAGTGTTTGCCCTCTTTGTCAGTGCCACCACTTCCGTCTGGCTCTCCTACGAATGCATTGTAGTTTTTGTTTCGTTTGGCATCGCCGACCGAACCGCCAGAAGAATCAGAATCTTCCGACTCAGCCCGCTTTGCGTGCAATCTGCCTTGCTTGTCCTGACTGATATTCCAGTAGTGTCCACTGCTGTCACGACCGACAAGCGATACATGTCCGCCAACTATGTCTAGCGGTGGCACTTTTCCTTCAGAAATCAGTTTGTGATTTTCTCTCTCGTGTTTAACGAACTCTGTTGCTGCTTTTGAGGTTCTGCTTTGGTGGTCTTCACCGCCTGAGTGTTCGTAACTCAAACGCCTTGCATACTGGGAAAGATCGTCGTTATCATGTCCTTTTTCAGGGGACTTTGCATGGCGTGGATGTTCTACTTGCGGTGACATCGAATACTCCTGGTCAATGATTTAAATATGCATAGACCTCCACCCTCGGAAGTTCTTATGCAATGTGGTAAGCATGTCTTCGGTGACATGATTAGAATAATTCCAGTCAGGCAAAATATTTATAAAATGGCGACTAGTTCTGCTCTTTTGATTTTGCGAATAATTATTGACCCAACTTCTGATTTTGCTGAGATGCAAACCGAATTTCTCTTCTCATTTAGACCAGTCAGGATTAGAAAGAAATTTGATCAAGTGGTTGTTTGAAGGTGCTTTTCACTTCGCCTGTCGTTTTCACGCGTTGTTCGTACAACTGATCTGCAAGTTTGTCTTTCTCACGCTCAGTAAGTAAGGCCAACTGAGCCGCAAGCGGCAATTTGACCTGGTTGCCGTTGATTTCTCGCATGTGAGTGGCTAATTGTGAAGCAGTTCCATCCGACAGTTCAGGGTGGGTACGCTTAAGAACCTGGTAGTATCCTTCTCCTGTCGCCAGTGGAAGCAAGCGTGACATGTCTCGGGCTGATTGCTCTGCTGCCATTCTGTCTTGCAAACGCAGAGCCGCATTAACATCTTCGGGACTGCTGTAGCCGAGCGAAACAGCAATGTCGCCGAACTTGTGGCTTTTACCGCCGTTCGCCTGCTTTTCAGCTGCCTGGATATCCAATATCTCTCTTGTTTGTTCGGCGTTCAGTCCGAGCAGATCACCAGTCTTCGGCAATTTGTCCTGGGCTTTGGCCAGCTCGCTGTTGCTTTTTTCTAGCAGTATTCGCTCTTTTTTGCTTCCGTCTGATTGTTCGATATTTGCTTTAACGCTAATACCACTACCGTTGTCTGTAATCTGACAATCGGGAACGCTGGCGCAGTCTTTCTTCAAGGCATCCATCAGTTTATGCAATTCGTGCGGCGCTAAATGTGCGTCGAGTTGCAGGCGAGTTGTTGCTTCATCGAGCTTGTGGTCTTGAATTAAGGATTTTATCTGCGACGCTTCCGGTTCGTATTTGTCGCTTTGTGCGATGTTGTTCGTGGCTTGCTGAATGTCTATTGCTTTTGACATATTATGTTCTTCCGATTTGCATAGCAGTTTCAATTGCAGAGGCACTTATGCGCCGCTAGTTTCTGACAGCCAGACTTGCCAGGAACGGGTCCAGTCGAATCGCATGCAGATAATCGGTTCTGGCTGATCGTTCATCGTGCCGAAACGCATAAGCATGCGAACGAAGCCAATAGGCTACTGCCGAAGTCGGTTCGGCGTTGAGGTAGGCCGACAAGTCAGAAATACTTAGATCGAATTGCTGTAAAGCTAATCTAGCCTGACCGCGGACTAGAAACGCAATTACCAGCCCAGGGCTGTTCGCTAGTGCTTTAGTGCAATCGTCTACTGCCTGTTTGTGCATTTTTAAGATGTTCAGAACAGTTGCTCGTCTGACATATGCAGGTCCATTTGCGAAAATCGCAACATCGTTGTTCAGGTCAGCCAGTGCCTCTGCGAATTTTTTTTGCTTGTAAAACACCGTGGCGCGATTAGAATATGCAAGCGTCGACTTGGGCTGTAGACGAATAGCCTCGTCGAAATCTTTGATAGCCAGATTATCCTGCTCGAGTTCTGCGAAAACGGAGCCGCGTGCATTGAAAGCTTCTGCAAGGTTCGAATCCAACCTGATGGCTGCTGTAAAGTCTGTGAGCGCATGTTCCAGTTGACTTGCTTCGTAGCGTTTCAGACCTCTGTCATAGTATTCCAGCGCCAGCTGTTTTTGACTGAGCTCTGACGCCTTGCACTGGGTGCTGAATGTTTTGGGCAACTGTCCGGAAGAGTAAAAAGCGACACCACTTTGACCTGGATTGAACAAATTCGTGCTCACAACTGCAACCTCTTAAACGATGTTCGCGGTAAGCTCATCATCAGGTAATTAGAATAAAATATTCGTCAAATATTTAAAGTCAGTGTGGTGCTTCTAGCAGCCTGCGAGTGGTGGCAGCCCGACCCCGTAGTCGTTTATTTCCCACTGCATCGAGGTGACATTACTGAGGAGCATTGCGTCTCTCATATCGCCAGGAATGAATGAAACGGCTTGTCTATCAGGTGATGCTGTTGCTACGGTGTGCAGCATCGCAACAGGAGGTGCTGCTTTGGTTGCTACGGCGGAAGACATTCTCTCAAAAAATGCGCGCACATGTGTAGGGTTTTGCACCGTTCGTCCCTCTGGTTTTCGTTAGTAAGCTGTCTTGTGATGTCGGTTCGATTATGAATCGTTCGCCGAAATCTGTTAGAAAAATTTCTAACAGAATCAGGATATAAGCAGTGATATCAAATCCTTGTAAAACGAATCGTCATTTTGATCAGGTGATTTCTGAGTCTTAATCAGACCGACCATACGATTTTGAACTCGTGCAATCGCATCCATGCTCAAAGGATTCTGAGCATAGTCTGAGTGTATCAACTAGTGAGTTTAAGCAGCACAGAGGGATAGCCGGTTACTTAATTTCTGGACGCCTGAGCATCAACTACATAAACTGCTGGAAGTTCTTTGCCGTCTTTCACTGTGGCGGGTTCAGTCTGGCGACGCACAGTTACGGTTCTGCCGTTGTCTAGAATTTGCAAACTTTGCGGACCGGGCCATGGATCAAACTTTGATGCCCTTATTTCCATGCCTGTCGCTTGCCCCTGCTCATTCACTATACCGGTGGGCACCGGAGTCCAGGTTGGATAGATATTTTGATACTGGGCAATTAGTGAGGTGTTTACGTCAGACGCCTGGGCTGGGGTCAGGCTTGCCACTTCATTTGCCAGCGCCTTTGCGGCTTTAATTCCTTCTTGTGTGGCATTGCCAGTAATCGAGTCGATTGTGTCGAGCCGCGTCCTGGCTAGATCAATAATTTTTGAAGCTTCTTTGTCTGCATCAAACTTCGCTTCGGCAGATTTTCCATCAGTCTTTTCTGAAACGCTCTTGCCGCCTTCATCGCTTTTCGCCTCAACTTTAGCAGGAGTGCCGCTGCGTCCGGAGTTACTTTCGTTGGTAGGAGGTGGTACTGCCCGATCGTCATACGCAGACTGGTGCAACTTTAATGTCGACCAATCTTCATCCTGAGTCTGGTGCGAGAATCGTTCAGGCATTAAGTCTTTAAATTCAACCATTTCCTGCTCCTGCAAGTCTATTTTGTTGTCTGTCGCCCGCAACCAGAGGAGGTCTGAAGCTGGCTGTTTATTATCGTGAAATTTCTCTACGGTCACTCCGACCTCGTTCAGGTTATAAAACCAGGTCGATTACTCGTTAATCAAAGGAGACCTGAGCCTCTCTCCTTATGTTTTTCAACAGCTTACTCATTCGTTCATCTGATTTATACTTTGACTCGATTTCTTCAGCACGGTGAGAGTTTTTTCCGACTCTTCCCGAGGCGTTTAAGATTGCATCGACAAAATGTTCGGCGTCTTGCTTCTGCGAGGGATCGAGCCAGTCTGCTCTTTTAATTAGAGCTTGCATATTTTGACGAGCAGCGTCCTCAGCCTGGCGCTCTCCCGCGGTGTGCCGAAAGGATGCTAATTGTGGATATCCAGCGGCGTGGAGCGCGGAAGGTCCAGCATCGCCGCTCGAATCAAAATTGGAGGAAAAGTTAGATTGAACATCCCTTCTGTGCAAGTTATCGACTGCCATCTGCGCGTCTCCTGAGTTGCGACCTAGGTTTTGCTCTTCGAGTCAATTTTGTGAGCATCCGTAGGTTTAGAATCGTCTCTCAGAAAATAGATTGCAGCGCATCAAATTGACGTAAAACTCTTATGCGACTGGCTCTATCAGTCAACTTTGCTTTTTGGAAATCTCAGAATTGATTTTATGTCGATTTGACATGGACTCTTTTATTCTTGGCGTCGTCAAACATCGCAATAAAGATTTGACCTAACGGCATCTTGGTTTCATTTTTACTATGACAGCCTTGGAGCGAAGTGGCGCGGTTTCTTCGGACCGCTTAATTCACGCCGCTGCTGTCACTGACGGGGTTATTATCTGTGAGCAACGTATCTGCAATCGTGCCCGTTTCGTGTTCGGCAAACCAGCGTGTCAGTTCTTCGCGAATTCCGCGCATAACAGGTGTAACAAAGCCCTCTCACCTGAGAGAGAAAGGTGAATGCACAGTGCGACTGATGAGCGCGGACGACCACATGCTTGCGAGACTTCTGGTTGCTGCAGAAATAACGACCAGTATAGACACCGAAATAGCTCTTAAAGTTGCCCTCACGAACAAGCTTTCCTTACTAGATGTATGTCGCGTGTTTTTTCTTTTCACACCACAGATGTGCAGTGTAATCGCCGAGATTTTGGACCGTTTATTTTGTGGGAAAGCTGACTTTGCTGAATCGCTGAAGTGCCTGAGGCGAGCGTTTTTGACTGGCGCAGTAAGTTTTCCGTCGGAACACTTGTGCTCGTATAACGGCACGATCATGGATTTCCTCAAAGAAATGAATATCCTGAGCGCAGACGATTTACAAAAGGCTGGTGCTCCAGACTCAGCCCCTCCAACTGTTCTGGCGGCGCGTCTAGTATCTTCAGGTCTTCTGTCCAACAAGGCTCTGCGCTCCGCCACACGCCTGCGCTACTTGTTCATCCGAGGAGAAGTAAATCATTCGCGCGCAAGAAAAATTCTTGTCGAATGTATGAAGAGCGAAGTTGAAGTGGAACACTTCTTTCCTCAGTTTTCTGCTACCGCCTGAGTTGTTCCAGTAAGTTTGAAACTGCTCTCGTTTATCAGGCGCTATTGGCGCGTGAATTGAGCGAGAGCAATAAACTGTGTTGATGAATCGCTTGCCAAGTCCAGTAAGTGATTTCGAGAACTGATTTAATGCGAGAAACGCCAGATGACGAGGTGCGGTTTCGCTAAATTTTGTTGCGTCATAAAACCTGTGCTGTTCGTGTCATGTCACAGCAGTCTCCGGCTGTTACCGGCGCTTCGTTACTCAGCTTCGTTACTGAGCTTCGTTACTGAGCTTCGTTACTGAGTTTCGTTACTTGTGCAGACCAGGCTTTATGCCGGGAGACGTTGCATCAGCTCATAGTTGCTGACGTAGCTTTGCCAGTTGGCTGAAAGATCGTTTTGTATCATTTCTTGCGCCGCAAAGATCGGCAGTTCAATCTCGATCGAGCGTTTTCTAGCGTTCGGAAAAAACTCGTGGCGTACTGTATTTTCCGGCGACATTTCGTAGCTCAATATGGTAGTCCAGCCGGCTTCGCTGATTATTTCAAGTTCCAGTCTGACAAGTTCATGATCGACTCTGCCGATTTTTGTGCGAGTAATGCGGCAAGATTCGCTTAGCTTGTATGCTTTTGATGCGATTATCGCTTCTTCCACAATGAAAGGGGTTGGCAAAATTGGCGAGGGATTTTTCATACTAAGAGTAGTGTCTCCGTTTTCTGAGCCTTCCATTTCAGGGCTACGGTTTGAAATTGGGCTGGCACATCCTGGACAAATGGTGCAACTCGGTGTGAGCAATCGGTTGCAAGAACGGCAAAGCAGTGACGCGAGCTCGTTTTTTCCTTCTGAATTTTTGGGCTGCAGCAAAGCGAGATTGTTGCCAGTCACTGTTAATCTGTATTTGGCTATTTGATTTTGATTGGGAACTTTAATGGTGGTTCCGCGGACCAACGCTGTTGTAGGTGCACCATGGCTGTCTGTTGTAGTTGGCAGGTCGTTGATTTTTGCGATTAATTTCCAGAGATTAACGTCTCTCAATGCGGGATGTTTCATGGCGATCGATCGAAGCGAGTCACCAAGCCTCACGATGTATATTAAATTGTCTCCAGCGGGCGCCGCGGTGATCGGTCCCAGGTATTTTTCGATGTTCGATCGTCTATCGCTGTCGATTTTTGAATCGTGAGATGGGAGAGTGGAGTGGTTCGCACGAGCAGTCTCGAGCAACTGACGCTGTGTGTAAGCTCTTACTTGAACACGGCTTGGGAGCAATAATACGGTTCCAACATTTAGAGTGTGAATCAGCGAGCCATCTTCTGACATTTTTGTAGGGATGCGACCTTTATTTAAGTCATAGATCAAGTTGGAAAGTTTGGCCGAACCCAGTTTCTTTTCTGCAATGCTTTCTAGCGTGTCGTTCTTTTTAACGACATAACTATCTTGCTTTGTTTCTTCTGCGATCTGTTGCTGACGTTTAACCATCTGCGCCATTTTTTCGGCATCCAATTGCTGTTGGCGTCTTGCAGCCTGAGCCTGTCTGTCTGCGTCTAGCTGCTGTTGCTGACGTCTTGCCAGCAGAGCGAGTCTGTCAGCTTCCAGTTGTTGATGCTGTTTTGTAGACATTGCAGACAATGATGCATCTGTGAGTCGGCGAACTTCTTCGTTGCGTCTTTCTGCTTTCTCCGCCTCTTCCCTTGCAGCTTTTTCTGCGCGATAGTCATTTTCGAGCTGAATAGCTGATTCTCTGCGATCTGTCGAAACCTGTTCTTGATCGTAGTCAGAGCTATATGGAATGTAAGTTGTGTCGACCTGCTCGACGATTTCTTTGCGATCTGCTATAAGCGCTTCGATTGGTGCATTGTACGGTTCGTCAAGAGCAGAAGTATGCACATGGTGTGCATATGCATGTGTAGTTTTGGTAGCCTCGTTTTCAATTTCTGGAGCAAAAGTAGATAGACTGATCGCTGGTTGAACAGAAAAGTCATTGTAGCTGTCGTCTGGATTTTGCAGAGATGGAACTCCCGGATCGTTGCCGAGCGGAATTTGTACACTTGTTGGATCGATAGGCGCAATTGATGGTGTGAAGGTGGTGTCGTTGTTGTAAGTTCCTGCTGCAGTACTTGTCTGCATCGGGTCGTATCCGATAGTCCAGGGAAAAAGCTGTCCTGAATAATCCGATACGAGAGTGTTATTGGGAGCGGTCGCCTGCTGAGATGCAGAATTTGGATCAGAATTTGTTGATGGATCTGGTGCTTGTGTGTAATTGCTTGAAGTTGGGTCTTGTGTTTGTGTTTGAGTAGAGCCATATGAGTTGGTCGAAGGTTCTTGCGACGTTACAGAATTGCTGTTGTTGGTGCTGTTATTGGCTGTTGGATCTTGGGATTGTGTTGCATTAAACGAGATTGAAGATGGGTCTTGTGCCTGCAGTGAACCATTTAAGTTTGTGGAAGGGTCTTGCGATTGTTTTGAACCATTTGAGTTTGTTGAAGGATCTTGCGATTGGTTTGAACCATTTGGGTTTGTTGAAGGGTCTTGCCATTGTTTTGAACCATTTGAGTTTGTTGATGGATCTTGCGATTGTGTTTGACCATACGTGGCGACGGATTGGTTTGTAAATCCGTTGTTTGTACTGCCCTGAGTTTGATTTTGTGAGCTGCTTGAGGATGAGCCGCCACCTGAGGTAGATTGGTTTGAAGCGGAAAGTTTCGTTTCGTTCGTATCTGATTTTGAACTGTCCTGACTTTCGCGTCGAGTTGGTATTTGTACCGGCACGAACTCAGTGCGAGTATTAACGGTCGAGTCTTTAACTTGCGCTGTTGGAACAGTATTTTCAACGCGAATATTGGTCTCACGTGCGGGATTGACGAGTGGTGCTTCGATTTTGTTGATCTGTCCCTTTTCGATAGACTGCACTTGGGCTGCTTCGAGACGCGAATTTTGAACCACTTTTTCGTTCATGGCGATTTGTGTCGCATTGACTCTTTCGCCTTTAACGTTTGCTACTTCTTTTTCTTGTCGGAGCTGATTCAAAGCTGATTCCCATTTGGTTGATCCTGCGGTGTCAGTGGTTTGTGAGCGAGAAAGTGTTTCGTTTGCAGGCAGTCGCAGATCATTTTTAAATCCTTCTGGTGCCAGTGGATTGCCTTGAGCAGAGTTCAGACCGGCTGTCTGCATTGGACGAATACCTTCGAAATTATTGCGACGTCCTTCCAGTCCGGCAGCAGCACTGTTGAACTGATTTGTCGGCTCGTCTTTGCGTCCAAGAGCGACTGCGTGATTCTCAATC
This sequence comes from Oculatellaceae cyanobacterium, assembly GCA_036702975.1. Lineage (GTDB taxonomy): Bacteria > Cyanobacteriota > Vampirovibrionia > Obscuribacterales > Obscuribacteraceae > DATNPX01. The sequence continues at coordinate 68,656 of DATNPX010000053.1, read as the reverse complement.
GCTGTTTCGGCGGCGCGTGCGGCCCCAGCATGGTTAAGCGCCTGAAGCTCGGCGATTGGCGTTCTACTAGCACTATGCGGCTCCGCGGAATCACTCGAGCGCCCAAGAGTATTTAGATGATTGAATCCTTGAAATTCGTTAGCGGCAACGTGAGTTGGAACTCCGTGATTGAGTGCTTGGGGTTCGCCAGCAGCAATATGAGTAGCGGCTCCGCGACCCAGTTCCTTGACGTCAGCGCCACCAACCTGAGAAGGAGCACCGTGATTGAGTGCTTGAAGCTCGCCAGCGGCCACATGAATAGCGGCTCCGCGACCCAAATCCTTGATTTCAGCGCCACCAACCTGAGAAGGAGCACCGTGATTGAATGCTTGAAGTTCGCCAGCGGCCACATGAGTGGCTCCGCGACCTAGTTCCTTGACGTCAGCGCCACCAACCTGAGAAGGAGCACCGTGATTGAGTGCTTGAAGTTCGCCAGCTGCCACATGAGTGGCTCCGCCGTGACCCAATTCCTTGACCTCAGTGCCACCAGCATAAGAAGGAGCGCCGTGATTGAGTCCTTGGAGCTCGCCAGCCGCAAGATGAGTAGCTGCGCCGTGATTGATTCCGAATGTTTCGGTTGTGGATGCGCGCGCATGTTCAGCGGCTGCACTAGGTATAGAAATACCGTGGTTCAATGCCTGGGATTCAGCAGCATTGCGGGCGAGTTCACCGGCTGCAATGTGCGTAGGTCCTGAATGATTTAAGCCCTGGGATTCAGCTGCATTGCGGGTGGGTTCAACGGCTGCAATGTGCGTAGGGCTTGAATGATTTAATCCCTGGGGCTCAGCTGCATTGCGAGCGGCTTCGATGCCAGCGTTTTGAGTGAGAGGTGCACGGTTTGGTCCCTGCGTTTCCAGTCCAGCGTTGTGCTTCAATTCAGCTGCTGGTGCGTAAGAAGCGCGACTTAGTGATTGCGGTTCTCCACTTGCGATGTGCTTTTGTTCAAGAGGCGCTGCTGGCGTAAGGGCTCCGCGAACTTGTGACGGAGGTTCGATCGCTGCGTTGTGAAGTTGACCGGGCTGGTGGCTAAGGGTGGGTGGCTCGATGCGAGCAACGTTATTTTCGTTTGCTTTGGCAGGGCCGGGCTCAAGTGTACGAGTTGGGGCTGGGGCGGGAGCTTCGAGGTGCTTTGGACCGCCTTGTTCGGCAACCCGAGCAGCTCCGGGAGCAGGAGCTGGTGCAGGAGCTTCGAGGTGCTTTGGACCGCCTTGTTCAGCGACACGAGCAGTTCCGGGAGCGGGAGCTGGTGCAGGAGCTTCGAGGTGCTTTGGACCGCCTTGTTCGGCGACATGAGCAGCTCCGGGAGCGGGAGCTGGTGCAGCGGCAGGAGCTTCGAGGTGCTTTGGACCGCCTTGTTCGGCAACACGAGCAGCTCCGGGAGCAGGAGCTGGTGCAGGAGCTTCGAGGTGCTTTGGACCGCCTTGTTCAGCGACACGAGCAGCTCCCGGAGCAGGAGCTGGTGCAGGAGCTTCGACGTGCTTTGGACCGCCTTGTTCAGTGACACGAGCAGCTCCGGGAGCGGGAGCTGGTGCAGGAGCTTCGAGGTGCTTTGGACCGCCTTGTTCGGCAACCCGAGCAGCACCGGGAGCAGGAGCTGGTGCGGCGGCAGGAGCTTCGAGATGCTTTGGACCGCCTTGTTCGGCAACGCGACCAGCTCCGGAAGCGGGAGCTGGTGCAGGAGCTTCAAGGTGCTTTGGACCGCCTAATTCGGCAACATGAGCGACACCGGGTGCTGGCACTGGAATGGGGGAGGCTTCGCTGTGCTTGGTGTCGGCTGCGAGGGCAGGAGTGGCAGCCCGCGCTAATGTCATGGCACCAGATTCAGTGGCTCTCTTTGTCTGTTCTGGTGTTGCACTTGCATCTTTTGCGCGGCCAGCTTCTGCGGCAGAAGCAGCAGCTTCGTCATGAACAAACTGTTGAGGACCACTCTGCAGTTTCTTTTTGGTTTTTGAGTCGCCTGCTTCCGGGGATGCTACAGCAGATTCAGGCTGTGCTGTGCCCGCTTCTTTTCCAGCGGATTTCTTAGGTGACTCATTACCAGCAAGGTTTACTGCAGCACCTTCGCTTGCCGCTGAGCGTGAATTTACGGCTTTAGCACTTCCGTCATGAATCGAGAAACTATCAGTCAAATCTGTTCCACCGCGCATATCGCTCAGAACAGATCGAAGATTCGATAAAGTGCGATTTACTTTCTCACCAATAGAACCACTTTCGCTTTGACCACCGACATTTTCGCGAGTCAATGAAGTCAGGTTTAGATCGTTGCGGGGATGAACAGCATTACTGCTTTTTTCGACCACGTCAGGATGCCCTTTTAAGGCTCTCGAATCGTGTGGTGCGGTCGACTCTAAACTCATTTGGCAGAACCATTGGTAAGAAACGGAACACCGCTTCGATTGGCGGTGCAGCTCGGGCTTGCTTGCTTGCTTATTGTTTATATCGAATACTTGTTACCAAGTTGTCATGCTTGGTTCGAGATTTTTATTACCAAAATTTCCACGAGTTGTTACCAAAGAGTACCGCCAGTTGCGAGACACTATTCGGAGGTGATTTTGCTTTGACAGTGTCGCCTGTTCCGCTTTGCATCAGGTAACAGTGATACCGAGTTTGGTGCCACTCAGGCGCGAACAAATTTCGTGTTTATTTCGATTCGCCTGAAACCAGTACGAGCGCGTCGATACGCTTCGAGAGTTCAGCCATCACAAATGGTTTTGCCAGATAGTCGTTTGAACCGGCTTGCAGACCTGCGGATATCTGATCTTCGTTTGATTGTCCGCTAAGCATTAGTACCGGCGTCATGCCGCCACTGTCTCGATAGCTGCGACAAATGTCGATGCCCAGCATATCGGGTAGTTGTCCGTCCAAGATGATGAGATCGAACTTTTCAAATTTGAGTTGCTCAAGCGCCTCGGCTCCAGTTGTTACGTTTTCAATCACATGACTCTTGCGCTCGAACCACAGTTTGATAGCAAAAGCTAAGTCCGTATCGTCTTCTACAAGTAGGATTGAGGCCAAGACTACTCTCCTTTTTCTATTTCGCCTGGCTCTACATTTTTTGAAGCAGTTTTATTTGAGGTACGCGAAGCGACCTCAGTAAGCAAGTAAAAAGGCGAACCTGTTCAGATCTTATCATTGCTGAGTTGAAATCAGGAGCCTGGCTATGTTGCGTTCCGGAAGGTAACCTCCCAAAATAGGATTTTTGCTGGCTGACACAGCAAAATTTGCCGAACCTGATCGACTCAGCCAAACGGGGAGACTGCGTAAAAACATCGGTCGCAAAGCGCTTATTGCTTTGCAAGCAATCGTAGCGGATGCATGTCAAGCAGTTCTGCTAGAAGCCTGCTCGCCAGTTCGGATGGTGGTGTCTTGGATGATGTTGTTGGAATGACTGGTTAAATGGAAGTTGGAATGGCTGTTGTTGCTGAAACAATTGCTGCTGCTGAAACAACTGTTGCTGCTGCTGTCGTTGCGCAAGGAGCTGCTGCATTCTCATTTGCTCCTGCAACTGATGCTGATATGCATAACTTTCTGCGTTTGAATTGTTCCAGTAGCCCTGCCTTTGCCATGGCTCGCCATATCCATAGCCCTCGTAGCCCTGGCGCCCGTACACATTTCCGGCTTCAGCTATCCTTCTGCCAAATTGGTCGACAATGACCACGTCACCATCGCCCATTACGGCAATGTGCAATGGGCTATGAAAGCCTTGTTGTCTGGCTGACTGTTCGGCGATTTGATTGGCTTGTTGAATAGCACCAATTGCATTGCCCTGCATCATCTGGATCCGCAGCATTTGAACTGCATCTTGCACATTGCCTTGCAACAGGTCCTGCGCCAGGCGAAGGCTTGATTGATCGCCTTGATATCGCTGGAAACCATATTCAGGCTGACCGATATTGCCAAAATTTCCAAAATTTTGTTGACCCAGACCCTGCATAATCTGTCCAATAATTTGGCCTGGATTGATTGGAAATTGCTGATTGGGCACATTCGGCCTGAATTGCGGTTCCATCGGGTAAGACGGTGGCGGTGCCGGACGATATTGATCTGGTGGAGGTTGATCGTATGGTTGCTGAATCGGCTGCGCAACAGGGGGCTGCGGCTCCATTCGCGGTGGAGGCATCTGGTCGCGCTGCGCACCTACCGGAGGACACTCCTTCGTGCTGTCTGGCTTGGAATGCGGCATCTTGAGGTGCCAACCGGCGGCCAGATACTCTTTATTACAATCCAGTGCTTTGTATCTTTCGTGATTGAGAGCAACTATGTCTTTAACTTCATGAGCGATAGATTTTTTGTTGACCTCTTTTCCTTCCGCCCGTAACTCCCTGGCTGCAATAGTGCTCAGCGCGTCACCTGCTTTTACGGTGTATACACCATTGTGCACATCAAGTGATTGATGCCGACTCTTTTCATTCTCCTTGTGCCATTCTCTCGCGTGCTTCGAGCTGAGGCTGTAATCTGGGTGCCACTTTTCCACGCGAGGATCACACCCGTCAGCGGGTTTGTCCAGTTCATGGTCGGTAGAATTCTTGCGACCATTGCGTCCCTTGCAGTTTTGCTCGGATCTGCTGCTGTCTTCATAATTCTGGCTATCCAGCTGACGATTCACGGTACTTTCCTCGATTGTTAAAAGACTTTTGTTGCCACTACCGATAGTGACATATGTGTTATGCGTTTGCTTCCTGACTGCCCTTGTTTTGTACGAGTCGCTTCAATAGCAGCTCAGCAAGGATGTCTCCATCTACCGAAGCAGTTTGGTTTGATTCCGCTTTCTCCTTTCGCATTAACTTTTCCATTATCTGCTTGGTAGACAGTCTTCTCAATCTGTCGTATCTAGCTGAAATTTCTTCAGTAGTTTGATCAGTGAGTGAGTTCGATCCATTTGCTGATCTTGCGGTGATATCATCAACTCTTGCGGTTGAGGAGACCTGGTTTGACCCGGTTTCAATTGTTTCTAGTGGCTCGGGACCCTCTCCCATTATGAAGGGAGCACCCTCTCACGTGCCCTGGTCGCCCGCCAGCTTTTCGGCCGTGGGTGCTCCATCTGCAGCTTCCGCTTTGGCTGCGAAGTGATCGGGCTCCTCTGTTATCACAACTTCGTTTCCGGCACCATCAACGCCGCGAATGACTCGACCCTGTTGTTCTGCTCCGGGCGCAGCGGTAGCTTCACCCTCTGCGGCAGCAGGAGTTGGTGCGACAGCGTCTCCCTGCGCGGCGAAGTGATCGGGTTCGAGGGTAACTTCAAATGGCGCCCCGGCGGCGTCAGTCCCACGGTGTACTTCGGCTGGAGTTTCCACTTCCTCAACTTGACCTGGTTCTAAGCGTATTGCCACAGGTCGTTTTTTCGCGTCGCCGCTTTCGCCTGGCGCGGTTGGCGATTTATCCAGGGCTTCACCTGGTGTTACAGCTGGTGCGTCGGCCGGTGTTGCAGCTGTATCCACCTGGACTGATGCTGATGCATCGGCTGGTGATGCAGCTGGTGCGGGTGCTTCAGACGGTGTGGACTCAGGAGCAGGAGTTTCGACTTCGCCCCCTCTTCCGAGCTTACCGCTGACAAATGTACGCACGTGTTCTGCGCCAGTTCTCAATGCTCCAGTTGCGTTTTGCACGGCGGGTGAGTTCAGCGCGTTCTCGCCCCAAATCTTCATTCCGGCTGCCTTTGCGTTAATTGCTTCCGAGGCAGGCTTGACCCAATCTGGGTTCTTCGTCCAGTCGACTTTAGCCGCCTCCTGCCCAAATCCTTCTTTGAAGGTCGGGAAAATTTGACCCTTTGTGATGTCGCCGTTTCTGTAAGCGTTCCAGCTGCTTGTACCAGCTGTGCGGATTTCTGGCAAATGCATACCGACTCCGACACCGCCGACGCCAGCGCCGAATTCAGCAATGCCACCACCGAGATGTTCGAGGTTGGCATGCGCTTGAGCAAGTTCGAGGGCATTTCTTGTTGAACCGTTCACGACAGTTGATGCATCTGAAATCCATTTCGGTGCATTTTGACCCAACTCATAAGCACCATATGCCAAACTTCCAGCAACCATCGCTGCTCTTACCGGAGCGGGTGCGAATCGGAGCGCCGCTCCGGCCATAGCCGATTCTCCGAAGGTCGCCAACATTTGTCCCGGATTGCTGACAACTTCGTTGATCACTCCGTTGCCCAGGTCTTTTGCAACGCCGAGGTAATCGTGAGTGGGAGCGACCTTCCCTGCAGCTTCCCGAGCGCGAGACTGCATGTCGTCGGTGAGGTACTGGCTGAGTGCCACAGAAGTATCGTGAAGGTTGTACTCTCTTAAGGGACTGGAGCGATCTAGCTCGTTCATTTTTTTAGAACCTCGGAAGTAACTGTGAGTTCAGTTTTCGGAATGCCATCTGTGTCAGTAGGGTGCATCTTCAGCTGTAAAATCGGTATAAAACTGGCGTGGGTTTATACGAAACCTCCAGTGCACAATGCAGGTTCTCAATGCCGTCAAAGCGACATTAACGCGTTTGCTAGCAGACGCATTTGAAAGGCGGAATGAAACCCATCCACTGTTCGACCAGGAGCGTAAGAAAATTGGTTTTCGGGCGAACAGTCGATCGTGCCGTTTTTAATTCCATCGTCCTGCTTCAGCGTAAATCCTAACTCGATTAATTCAACGGCGGATTCATTCATTTCTTTTACTATGCTCTTCTGACTCTGACTGAGGACGCTGTTGAATAACCTGGCATCGACAGAGTGAACCAGTGCAAAAATTGCTTTATCGATCAGACAGGAATTCTGCGCGAAAAGTTTAATCTCCTTCAGAACACTCTCGGTGACAGTTACTTGTGCCGGCGGATTGGCTTCAATAGTGCCGATAATAGCCTCTGACTTGAAATCTTCGACGGTTGGTTTTGACGAAAAAAACGTTTGCCTGCAAAGTTTATTCAGCGACGTCCTATTGTCGCCGCTCTTTGATGAACCGCCCCAGATCTCAGCGAGGTGGATCGAAGAGTTGTGAAGAAAAGGTGTGTCTGCTATCGCTGCCATGCTTATGCCTCTAACAGTAGTTACTTACGTGCGACAACTGTGCTGGTGAATTCATAAAACTGTTGTAAAACCATGTGCGTATTTCACGCAAAACGATGTTTCTGACTGCGTCTCAGTCGTCAGTGGTCGATTTGCGCATTCGTTTTATACTGATTTGATGTTGATGATTCATATTTATAGAACTAGATTTGTGTCTTGTGAAAGCATCTTTTCTGATGCTCCCCTGATGTTCTATTCGCACTCTTACCAGGTCAGTTCTGTTGGTCGAAACAAAGGAAAAGCCGTGCATAAAAGATCGCTCTTCCGAGGGAGGACAGGAGCGTCAAGAGCTGCCGCATGTGGATAGAGTAGCGCTTCTAAAAAATGGAGGCGCTGAGCCCCGGGGACAAGGCACCGAATCTGCCACCAAATATCTGCCCGCTCTCAGTATCGATCATGGAACTGATGGTCGAGGGGCTGCTCCAGGATTAAACGGTCTTGACAGTAGAGGCGCAGCGTCGGGTCAAAACTATTCTCGCCCTACTGACGGGTCGCAGTCAGCGGGGCATACTCATGAAGTACAGCAAGGTGAAAGCTTGTGGAGAATTGCCCGTCGCTCCCTGCGCGAAAGTGGCGCACCGTCGGGCAATCAAGATATCGAGAAAGCAATCAAACAGATTGTCGAGTTGAATAAGGGCGAACATCCATCGCTTGAAAGTAATCCCAACTTGATTCAAGCGGGCTGGAACCTGAAGATGCCACCAGGCATGGGGGCAGGCAATATGCAAAATAGCAGACCTGACCTTTATAGATTTGATGGCGGACATTCAAATAATCGTTTTGGTGTTCAGCAACAGTTTGGATTTCCGTGGCAACAGTATGGGCAGGAGCGTCAACAGTCGGGGCAGTATGGCGCCGGGGGTCAATATGGAGGCGACCCTCTGACCGATTTCCAAAATTTGGGCAGCGCTGTTTTTGGTGGAATCTCCGACCTTGCCACGTCGTTGCGTGATGCTGCCATGCGCACCGCATCGGGTATGGGAGGGCAGGGGCGTTGCGCCGCTGGAGTTCAGGTGGCGCTGGCACGGATGGGACAGGGACAGTGGATGGGCTCTGGCAATGCCTGGGACATGGGCGCAAAAATGGCGCGAAGTGGAAATTTCGACATGCTTCCGCTGTCGCATGCGCGTGAAGGTGACATCGTCGTAAGAAGCTGGAATAGAAATGTTATTGCTCAACATGGTGGCAGAAATCATGGTGACATTGTTGTCGTTACAGGCGCAGACAGACGTGGAAATCTGATGGGAGCAAACGATCACCACGGGCGCATTGCGCCTGATGGCGGTCGCTATCAAAACAGTTACGTTCTCAGATTCCGCGACAACTCGTACGCTTAACCAGTTGATTGCTTGTACCGTGCGAATTTTTAGCTCAGATCTGACTGAGATAGCAATAATTCACACACTTTTGTCTTCGATCATGTAGCCGGAGCCTGACACGGTCTTGATCAAATCTTTTTGTCCAATGCCTTCCAGTTTTCTTCGCAACAGGTTCATCCAGGTTCGCACTGAGTTAGTGCTGCCCTCACTGTCAGACGGCCAGACAGCGTTTAGCAACTGCTGTGCGTTGAAAGTTCTGTTCGGGTGCCGCATCAAATATTCAAGCAAAGCTGTTTCTTTGACGCGCAATCTGATCTCATCTTGTGAAGTCATTAGCAGATTCGTTTCTGGCTTCAAAATCAAATTGCCAATTTTCAGTTCGGCGCTGTATGTGCCAGCGCGGCGACGCAGCAATGTCTTAATTCTGGCAAAAAGCTCTCTAACTTCAAAGGGTTTGACCATGTAGTCATCGGCACCAGAATCAAGCGCCGTTTCTAGGAATGAGACGTGCTCTTTGCCGGTCAAGAATATGATTGGAGTTTGTCCGCCTCTCTCCCTGAATGTGCGGCAAACGTCATGCCCGCTCATTCCTGGCAAAGACCAGTCCAAAATTATGACGTCATAATCGAAGGCTGATAATAGTTGCAGTGCATCTTCGCCGTTATCGCATACTTCAACTAACTGACCAAGAGATGTCAGATACAACTTAAGGGCATTGGTCAATTCCTTATCGTCATCAACAGTAAGAATTTTTGACATACAAGCCTTTTGAGCGCGGCTCCCTCACACAACCGCTCAGTTATACCCGACATAAGCATGTTCGACAAGAAGTAGTCAAGCATCTGCTGCGCTGTCAATTCAATGAGGCTGACTTCTGTTCAGGATTCTGAACTCCAGGCAGCGCCTTTTTTTGTTGCGTTGGCCGACTTTTCAGACAAGGCTCTGAACTTGTCAAATGCTGCGACTTGGCCCGTCATGTTCTGTCGCTGAAAGAGAAAAACAAAAGCGTGTGCGAGAGCCTGAAATTTAGGATCCGATGGGTCGCATTTTGCCATGTTTTTAAGGGCCAGAGCAGAAATCTGGTCAGCTTCGTTTGCCTTTCCAGCGTTGAGCAGAGCATGGATGGTGTGATAGTCCATCAGAGCGTTGTTCAAGTGCTCGCTCGCCTGGGTTGCATTGATTGAAGCCGAGTTTGCCCGACCAAGTGCGGTTGAAAGTGCGTTACCTGGCATAGCTTGAACGTGGCTACCAGCCTCTAACATTTGTTTCTCGAGAGACCCGGTAATGTGAGTTTGGCTCTCTGTTGGCGCCCCGGTGTTACCTGGCAAGAATTGGCGCAACAAACCGCCTGTTTTGGTTTCGTTCTTAAGTTCAGTAGTTGCTTCTTCTGAATTTGTAGCCGCAGCTTTCGATACGCCTGCTGATTTCTTTTCACCACCAGGATGTATGCCGGCGATGATAGCTGTCAGTCCGCGACCCTGCCCTGCACCAGTTGGCGCCGGCGCTGGAGTCGTTGTCGGCTTCGTAACTGTCTGCGGGTTGTGTGCTACCGGTTTCGGTGCCTCTGTTGGTGCGGACGGCGGCTGTTTTGGACTCTGCGTAGCCGAAGTGTTGGTACTATGAGCAATTTGTTCATGTGCATTGGAGGCTATATCGCTTGCGAGAATGTGCTGCGCGGCGCTTAGCGGTACTCCGTAGGTTGGGCGCAGTTCTCGTTCAGCCATTGCTGGCAGCGGCGCTCTGATTGCGTCATCGTGCGTCTCTGCATAGAGGTAATCAGAAGATGACGGTTGTGAATATGTAGTCGATGGTGGCACTACATCAACCGATGCCGTTGTGACCGGGCTGAAGTAGGCTGTTTCCGCCGTCTTTCCTTGTTGCGCTTCACCTGTCTGTGCATACGCTCCTGAAACATTACTGAATTGGTTGTTCTCAGTATTTACTTGAGTGCCTGCGATATCCACCGGCAACACGTTTTGTGCGGCTTGTGGTGCTCCTGCTCCCTCAATGGATCCTTGCGGCGTTCCCGGCACGGCATGAAGCGTCTCGGTAACGGGTGGTAGGGCTTGCGCTGCGTAAACGCTGCTGCCCAGTTCTCTGGTGGAAGCGGCTAGCTCACCGGCGTGCGACTGAAGTGTCTGCTCCAGTGAATTTGGTGCGCTTGTCGTGCTCCATTCGTTTGAATTACCGTAGTTATGCTCCGTGCTCGTCGCATCGTAGGTGATTGCAGGAGGCACCACGTCTACAGAAGCTGAGGTGACGGGGCTGAAGTATGCAACGTCGGCGGTTTGTCCCTGCTGTGCCGCATGGGCTTGTGCGTAGGCACCAGATACGCTGCTGAATTCAGTTTCATTGCTGCTAATTTGAGTGCCGGCGATGTCTACAGGTAAAACGTGCTGGGTGGCGTTGCTGCCATCAGCTCCGGGGCTGCCATTCGATACTATCGATTGGGCGCCTCCAGACTGAGATTCTGCGGCGGAACGAACATCGGCAGCAGAACGAACTTCGGCAGCAGCAGGAATAGCACTGGCAGCGTAGACGCTGTTACCCAACTCGAAAGTTGAGGCGCTCAAGTTACCTGACTGAGCAGAAAGCGACTGCTCCAGCGGTACTTCACTGCGCGTGTCTGCGCAAGCAAATGTCGCGTTATCGCTCGCATTTACAGTAGCCTGGTCGAACATCGCAGGTGGTACCACGTCTACAGACGAGGTCGTAACTGGGCTGAAGTAAGCGACATCAGCCGTAGCTCCTTGTTGCGCTTCGCCTGCCTGAGCGTACGAGCCGGCAACGTTACTGAACTGCGTTTCTGGTCCAGTAATTTGTGTGCCTGCGATATCAACAGGTAGGACGTGTTGGGTGGCGTTGCTGCCATCAGCTCCTGGCGCGCCTTGCGGCACTGGTGCCTGAGCATTGACCGCCTGCACTTCTGCTGAAGAAGGAATTGCGCTGGCGGCATAAACGCTGTTGCCCAACTCAAATGTGGAGGCATTCAGATTTCCGGCGCTCGCCGATAAAGATTGCTCGAGTGAAACGTCGTTGCGTGAATCAGCTCCGGCGAATGAAGCGTATTCGTTTACGTTGCCGCTGCCCTGATCGAACATTGCAGGAGGGACCACATCTACAGACGAGGTGGTGACAGGGCTGAAGTAAGCCACATCGGCGGTCGCGCCTTGTTGCGCTTCACCTGACTGCGCGTAGGAACCAGCAACGTTAGAGAATTCGGTTTGTGCATTTCCGCCCTGAGTGCCGGCGATATCGACTGGCAGTGCTTGAACGGAACGGGTCTCGTAGTTGTTGATTCCTGCGCCGCTTTCGTTGGAAGTTCTGGCATACGACTCTGAGGAAGAATTGTTGTAATTGAGGTTGTTTGCGGCTGGATCAAATACGATTGGCGGTACCACATCTACACGAGCCGAAGTGAATGGTGTGCTGTAGCTGTTTGAAGTGCTGGCGTCGAATTGCTGACTGGTCGGTTGAGCAGGCACATGAACGGCATCCCCACCTGCCACGGTCGTGGTGGAGAAGACGCCGCCGTCAGGATGTATGCCGTCAGCGCTGGACCAAACTGATCCTCTTGTCAGATCATTGGCACCGTTCATTCCTGAGTTCAAGTTGCTCAAGTCTGGTGCGAGATTTCCGTACTGGTCATAATGCGATAGCGATGAATTCGTCACAGAACCATCTGGATTGTAGTTGACGTTTTGCATGGCATAGCTGCCATCTGCATATGGAATTTGTTGTTGGCTGCTGACTGGGTTGTGATGGGCATCTCGCATCATTTCCATGAAGCCGCCATTTGGCAAATTCTGGAATTGCGAACTGGCGATGAGAGCGTTGTCCGAATTGAAGTAGTTTGTATTGTAATCGTCGTTATCGTTGTAATGAGTTTCGCTAGCACCCAGGAAGTTCTGAGAGGCAGGATCATAGTACTCGGTTCGTGCCAGATCACCGTTGAATGTATCTCTCTGATACTGTCGGCCGCTATCGTCGTAGGAAGTGGACTGTACGCCACCACCTGCAGTTGCACCAAAATTGATCATTCCCAGCGGATGGTGCGCGCCATCAGCATGGCCAACTGATATTGAGCCGTTGGGATTGTGAATGACTGAAAATGCGTCGGTTTGCTGGTGAGCAGCATTGAACACTGAAAGCTCAGAGCCGTTGGCGGCCGCGCTGGCAGAGACGATGCTTCCATCTGGAAGCTGAACCTGGCCGTTTGTAGACAGGTCAAGATTGTTGACTGTACCGTCGCTGTTTGTATAGCTCAGGTTCTGTCCGTCGTTGGAAAGATACAGATGCGAGCCTCCCTGTGTCGGCAAGGCGATACCATGTTGACCGTTAAACATCGCTGGATGCATCTCGGCGTTTGGATTGCTGTGGTTGAACGCGAGCTGTTCTGTGTGACCTCCAGCTGACACGGAGAAGAGCTCTGAATTTGAATTATGTTGATAGGAAAGCGATCCACCCTCGAAGTTCATTCGGTGCTGCGCTCCAGCTGCGACGGAAGCAGGGTTGAACGATGCCACGATGTTTCCGTGACTGTCGCGAAGAGCATCTTGTTCCTGTCCACGTTCCAGAGTGTAGTCACCCAATTGGAATTTATTTTGACCGGGAGTATGACTGAGTGCACCATTGTGTGGAGTGCCCGTGGTATGCGGTGGCGGAGCCACCGAGCCTACATCCAGAGCGTGCATTCCGCCACCGTCTTTGTGTGCAAGTGAGGTCAGCCCGAGCCCGCCGCCTTGCGACCCTTCGCCGCCGCCGCCGCCGGTTCCTCCTCCCAGACCGCCGTGAGCTCCAATGTTGTGCGCCAGACCGCCAGGATGAACGGCACCGCCTGCGTGTTGACCATCCGAACCATGAGATCCGTGTGAGCCATGGGAGCCGTGCGAACCATGAGATCCATGCGAGCCATGGGAGCCATGTTTGCCTGCGCCACCGCCGCCGCCACCTTTGCCACCTTCTCCGCCACCACCATGTTTTGCTCCCTCTTGAGCTTTTTTGGTGGCTTCCGCGCCGGCGGCTTTCACCAGACCAGCAAAGTCGAAGGCGTGTTTTACCGATGCTGTAGAAAGGAAGTTGAGTGCGCTGACAATGATTGTGCCGGATTCATCGACACCTTTAAAGCAAGCGATTAGTAAGATGGTTGTGTTCCAGAAAAGGCTCCAGAAGCAAATTGTTACTACACCTTCGACCCAGTTCGGAAAAGCTTCTCGGAAGTGTTTGATTGGCCAGACCCAGAGACCAGCTACGACGGGTCCGACGAAGAACAGGTAGAACAGATAGGCCATCTGGAAGGCACAGAGAATATTCCAGGTGCCGGTCAGACCTGCGTTGCCGCTGAACGATACTGCTCGAGCTGCCATCGCGCCGGCAGGCATACCTTCGTCAGTTTTGTCGTTCATTGGTTCATTGACACCGCTGCACGGATCCTCCTTTTTGTTTTCGAGGAAGAATTTTTCGAAATCGGCCTGTGATTTGACCTGACCGCTGGGCCAGTTTTTCCCGACGCCGGTGTTCTGATTCGATTGTGGTCCGCGAGTAGGGAAAGCCTTTATTTCAGCGCAAAGTGCATCTTTGTACATGCTGTTTCCAAAGATGCGTTCATACTCGTTGGCGATTGTGTAAGTGATTGAGTTGGAAAGATCGATGCCCCAGTTGACGATCAGAAAGGAGGCTGGAATCAGAAATATGGCAATCACGCTGCGCAAAATTCCTTCGAAAGGATTGCTCTCAGCAAGCACCGGATTGCCGGCCGACATGATCGCTTTTACTTGGGTCAGAACGGCGCCCGGAAGTAATAGCAAAATTCCAATGGGAACGAAAAGTTGATCGCGTACCTTATTCCATTTATTGCCTTCTTCTGCGGTGAAATTCTTCATGAATTTGCTGCAGTAATCGATGGCGCTTGCTGCCTGACCTTTAGCTACATCGCCCATGGCGTTACCGGCCGCCATTCCCTGAGCTTGCTGAGAAGCCTGCGCCGCCTTGGCTGCGTTGCCGGGCATCTGAACAGTTTTAGCCATGTGGTGAGCAGCCGTGGCTGCCTGCTGTGCCTGTTGCGTGTTCGAGGTGGTATCACCGTTGGTGGGATTTTCTTTGGCAAATTCGTTTAGTAAGCCTGCTTCAACAGACGTCGTTTTAAATTTCGAAGCCGACTTCAGTGTATCCGGCCAGCGAGTCAGGTAAGGACCACCGGGCCATTTGCCAGGATCTACCTCCACCTGTTTCTGGTTATTCTGATCATCGCGATCGTCCGACCCTCCCAGAGACGCAGGGAGCAAGTATTTCATCTCCGGATTTTGTTTTCCCCATTGATCCATTTGATCCAATATGGATCCGGTGCCTGCATAATCGGTCGAGCTTGCACCGCCGCCGCCGCCACCGCCTGCTGCTTCCACCTCAACAGTCTGAAACGCAAAGCATATTATTGCCAAAAGGACTAATTTTGTAATTTGTAGACCAGTCTTAGACAACATCTTTACCCCTGAATCGAACTCTGTTGAAAGCACTAATTTCACGCCGCTTTACCGTGATGTGGTCTCGCGTGTCCGGGCTTCTTGCCTCCGCCACCGCCTTCGCCGCCGCCTCCGCTGGCGCCTGTTTTCTCAAGGAGCTGATCGACCATATCTCCAGGTCTAAAGTCGAGAGCCATAAATGGAATGTAAGTGAGCATGACACCAAAGGCGATGAAGACGATAGGTTCCCATGGACTTTTGGGATCGTAACTTCCCGTCTCCTGCAGCCACTGAATTCGCGTTGACATGCACAGCAAAATCACGCACCACCAGAAGCGCCAGAGGACAAGATTCAATAAACCTTCCAGCCAATTTGAAAAGACCGGTCTGAACAACTTCCCAACACCGCTTGGCCAGGCCAGAAATGATGCAGCTATCGGTCCAAGCAAGTAAAGGTAGCAAGCCATTACGACTTGATATGCAGCCAGTACCATTAATCCATAATTTAAGAGAGTTGTGATAATGCCAAATCCTGAACGCATTACAGCTTGTTTCGAAGTTTCTTTCTGCGCGGTCTCTTCTCGTTGCTTTGCTGATTGACCGGCATTGGGATTCAGTAAGGCGTCAGCCCAACTTGTTATCGCTTGCTGATTGATCTGTTGTTTGACTTCATAGGTGAGCGAGTTCCCTACATCTATGGAATAGCTGACTATCAGCTGGGTTGAAAAAATCAAAAATAGTGAAACGGTAGCGCGCATGAAACCGGAGAACGGATTTGAATCTTCGTCACGAGTTGTGTTCACGCCATATTTAACGAGGCTCATCGTCTGCGTTGCGATCGCGCCAGGCAACAGGAACAGCACGGCCATTGGAATGAACACGCCTCTGAACATTTGTTGAACCATCCAGATGGCCTGGTTCAGAGTTTTCTTTGAGGCGCTGGCGCTGGTTTGTTGGCCAGCTCCTTCGTTGGCAACGTTGATCAAGTTTGTTCTAACCGTCTCAACGTTTGACCCAAATTGAGCGTTTGCTGCACTTTCTGTAGCGTCGCCAGCGTGTTGAATGCCGCCCTGCATCTGAGCTTGCGATGTATGGATGGAGGGGTTGTTCATTTCATTGGCGCCCTGATGCGCAGCATTGGCTGCTGCCACCATTGCTTGTCCGTTGCTGGTTGTGCCGGCACCGGTTTTCATCCAGGAAGGAAGATTTGCGTTTGTCGCTACGTTTGCCGGTGCGCCAAGAGAACTGGGATTATTGGGATGGTGTCTGAACGGACCCAGAGCTGGATTAGGTGGACCCCACAATCCATGGCCACCGCCCATGTTCTTGTAGTCGGTCATCTCTTTGTGGTGCGGATTTTTTGGTGGTTCTTGATCCGGTTGAGCTTTCTTGGCGACTGGCTCTGGTGGTTGAACCTCAGCCTGAGGTTCTTTTGAACCTGGGCTCATCCCGCCTTGTTTTACCGGTCCGTACTGTTCTGTCGGGTCTTGCCCTTCTTGCTTCTGTAAGCTTTCGGCGTTTACTTCTTTGCCGATCTGCGGTGCCGTTTTAAACCAGACTTGGGTTTGATGGTCGACGAACGAGCCTGTCCACTGTGATGTGCCGCCGGTGCCACCACTACCACCAGAACCAGATGAACTCGATGAACTGGATGATCCCCCACCGCCTAGAAAACCGTTGGAAGCATTTGCGGCGATGCCGCTGCTTGCAAAAACCAAGATCACCAGCAGTGGCGCTGTGCTGAAATGCAGCAGTGAGTTTTCAAACTCAGTTTTTTTCATTCGCTGGTAATCAGTAACGAGCGCAAAGAAGTAGCGTGTTACTGCCTTTGTGCAAACTAGTAAATTTGCGATAGTGGTGCTATCGACTTCGAGCTTTATGAGAATATACAAATGAACGTCAAATGCGCATAAAACAGTGGCCGTGTTTCAAGATTCTCGCGCTCGAAGGCGCATTCTTGCGCTTAAAGTTCTGGAAGTTACCTTCCAGGGCTTTTGAGGTCTGCTCAATACTGCAAGTACCTTCCATGACTTCTAGTCAGTTCAATACTGCAAGTACCCTTCCAAGACTTCTGGTCAGTTCAATACTGCAAGTACCCTTCCAAGACTTCTGGTCAGTTCAATACTGCAAGTACCCTTCCAGGACTTCTAGTCAGTTCAATACTGCAAGTACCCTTCCAGAACTTCTGAAGTCAGTTCAGCACTGCGAGTAGCCGTCAGTTCAATGCTATTAGATTGCCCAGCGATGGATCTAATTTCAGCGCATCCTGCAGATCGATTTCACTTTCCTTTGTATTGCGCAACTTCTTGTGAGCGAATGAACGGAGAAAAAGTGCATTTGCGTTATTTGGACTGCGCATGAGATAGGCGTTGAGATCTGCCAGTGCCGACGCGAAGTTTTCCAAATATAAGAACGAACGAGCCCGCTCGAAGAATGCATCCAGGTTGTTCGACTGCAGTTCCAGTGCTCTCTCGCAGTCGACAACAGCCTGATCGAACAGATTCATTCTATTCAATACGATCGCTCTGAAAACATGTGCGTCTGTGGTGCTCGTTATGCGAATAGCACAGTTAATGTCGCGCAACGCCGCATCACATCGTCCTTGTTCGAGATAGATGTTAGCCCGATTGACATAGGGCAGGTTGCTTGTAGGGTCTAGCCTGATTGCATCGGTAAAATCCTGAAGCGCAAGTTTTTCTCGGCGCAATTTCAAATAGACTACACCGCGTGCGTTATAGGCCTGGGCAAAGTCTGGGTTGATCCTGAGTGCTGAGGTGAAGCTGGCTAGCGCCTGATCACATTCGTTCAACTCAAAGTGCGCTCTGCCCTTGTTGAAGTAGGCAGCTATGCTGTTTGGATTGAGTGACAGTGCTTTATCGCAATCTGCAATTGCGTCGCGATGTTGCCCTGAAACAGCGTTTGAATAGCTCTGACTGATGTAACTTTCACAAGATTGGTTTTGCATTTCAATCACGTCTTTAGAACCTGTTTTAGTGCCAACGATTTTGTATTCGTCTGTGCCTGAAAATTTTGGGGCTGGTGCGTTGCCTGGTTATTTATGCAATGGCTCTGTCCGTCGTCGAATACTTTCCGAGACTAAGGGAGCGGCCGTAAAACAGGTGTAAAACATCTTCGACTGATTTCAGCATTCAGTGCCGCATTTTATGCTGATTTTATGCACATGAAATATTTTGGTATTACTCGAATTGTTATTGCAGTCGAGTGTCCACTTAGAGCGCTTACTAAAATTTTTCGGGAGTCTGGGCAGGATGGTTGAGCATCACTTGCGTCAAAATGACAAATCGCACGCGCAGAACCATCCTCATGATGGCGGGTCCGCTCATCATAAGTTGCATGAAGACAGCTACGGAAGCAAGTCATCTGGTGATAAGGGAAAGGAGCACCATCAGGTAGATCATCATAAGTTAGTCGATAACGCCGTCCATAAAATAGAAGGAATTTTAAAGCACGATTCCCACGATTTCGCACATGTTTTTAAGGAGATTGAGAAGCTCAGACAGCTTGATCCAAAGCACTTCAACAAAGATCTGGAAGAGCTGAATAAAAAGCTTCACGCGGACAAATATTTACCACATTTAGAATTGATCGGTGACGACAGAGTCGGTGCTCACAACAAGATAGAACGTGGCTATGGTGTGGTATCTGAAGACTCGAGCTTAAAAGGGTTGCCGCACAAGCGCACCATGATCAGTACCAGCCACAATCGACCTGAAGAATCTGAAGCCCTTAAAAAAGCGTATCACTCGATGAAGTATGGGCACGGCAAGTACAACGGGTTCAATGAGAGCGTCGAAGGTGATCATGGTGCGGAGGGCGGCTTCGATAAGCATGCAGTTGGTGGTCACGTTCCCGATGGCGCCAGAAAGGAGTTGATATCTAAAGCGCTTCAGATGTCTGGACTGCAACCTACAGAATCAAATATCGCTGCAGTCAACAAAATAGTTTCAAGAGAAAGTGCATGGAATCCCAACGTGACTAATAATTGGGACATTAATGCCAAGAAAGGACATCCTTCTACCGGACTGATGCAGACGATTCCGAGTACCTTCCAGAAGTACGCTTTACCAGGTTTCAATTCTAATATTCACGATCCACTTTCGAATTTAATAGCAGGAATTCGCTACGCACAAGACCGGTATGGTCATAAACGGGCAGGGCAGTCGGGCGTTGAATTTGTAGCCAGCCGACCGGGTGGTTACTAGGGAATTGAGCTCTTCAAGTGTTTGTTTGACGTTCATTTTATACGTCAACTGCAATATTGAGCTTGGTTATGTTGCTGGTCCGAAAACAAAAGACAGCAGTGGGAAAACTTAAGCGAAGGAGCATGATTGTGGGAAAAGTTTACGAAATGGTCCGACCTGGTCCAAATGTTCAAACCACAATTAAATTCGACGTTCCGACGAGCATTCTCTGGTATAGAGCCATGGAGCAGGATGCTGAAGCGCAGAATTGCCTTGGAACTGCTCTTTTACACGGTGTCGAAATAGAACAGAATTTCGAGGCTGCGTATTATTGGTATAAATCCGCATGTAACCTCGGTTGTTTGAGTGCTATGTCGAACCTGGCTTACATGTACGTCGAAGGACTATATGTCCAGCAGAATTTCAATTTCGCTAGAATTCTAGTAGAAGACGCTGCATCTCGTGGATGCCCGCATGCTGAAAATAACCTGGGTCTTATCATTGGCTTTGGTCTCACTGAAGAAGCTGATGAAACCTTAGCGAAAGTAAGTTTCGCGATCGCCGCCAGGAAGGGCGTTAGAGCTGCATCTATGAATCTGGAATTGATCGCCTAAAATGCCGATGTTGAAAGCATCCAATTCTGCTTCGACGTCTGGATCGTCGCAAGTTGAGCAGTTCGTTGTACCTCAGCACCATGCGCGAGGAAACTCTACAGCCTATACTCTGATCGTGGGCGGTTACGTTGCGGTAATCGTGATCAGCGTGGGAGCTGCCGCCAAATTCATCGCGCTCGGTCCGTGGACCTTTAGCGGCGCCACCTTGATCTGGCCACTTACTTTTGTGTTCAATGACATTTTCAGCGAAGTCTATGGATATGAGAGATCGCGGCGTATCATTTGGACAGGTATGGCAGTTCAAGCAATGGCTGCTTTCGCATACTGGCTCGTCGATGTCGTGCCAGCGGCACCATTTTGGCATAATCAGGCAGCCTTTACGACGATTTTAGGTCAGGCACCACGTGTAGTGGCGGCTTGTCTGGTCTGTTACATATGTGGTGAATGGGTTAACTCAGTCACAATCTCAAAAATGAAGTTTATGCAGCATGGGCGTGGTGGCTTCGACCAGGCCGCGAGATTCATGGTGTCGACCTGTCTTGGTGAGTTTGTCGATACAGTCATCTTTTTCCCCCTTGCTTTTTACGGCGTGGTTCCTACAGATGATTTGATTCGGACAATGGTTTGCATTTACTGTGCGAAAGTTGTTTATGAGTTTGTTTCGTTGCCTTTCAGCACTCGTATCGCGAATTATGTGAAAAAGGTGGAAGGGATCGACGTCATAGATGACCCTGCGACTACCGATTACAATCCTTTTGGATTAGACTGATTGCGATACCACATGTGATATTTTATATGCGTTGAAGCAGCGTTTGCTTCGAGTCGCATCTGGTAACTGTGCTTCATGAGAATTCATAACGAGACCCACAAGCTCGCCAATACCGGTTGGCTGCGGGCCGCGGTGCTTGGCGGTAATGATGGAATAGTCTCGACATCCAGTCTTGTCTTGGGAATTGCTGCAGCTCATGGAACTCAGCATTCAGCGGTGATCGCAGCTGTTGCCAGTCTTGTGGCTGGGGCGCTCTCAATGGCAGCGGGCGAATATGTATCAGTTTCCGTGCAAGCAGAGTCAGAGCGTTCATCGCTGAAACAAGAAAAGCTCGAGCTAGAACAAGATCCGGTAGGCGAGCTGAAAGAATTGACGAATATATACATTTCACGAGGATTGACCCCGGAACTGGCTAAGCAAGTCGCCGAACAACTCATGGCGAAGGATGATCTGGGTTCACACGCTCGTGATGAGCTGGGGATTTCTGAAGCGTTCACGGCGCGCCCAATGCTGGCCGCTTTCGTCTCGGGATGCGGATTCTCTCTCGGGTCGGCACTTCCTTTAACAGTGACGATCTTTTCACCACCTCAATCGCTTCAACTCTGCATATGCGTCTTCGGCCTGGTTTTCCTCGCAGTTCTGGGCGCCGTTTCAACAAGACTTGCTGGTTCCACGCGAATCTTGCATGGCGTTATCCGGCTAACTTTATGGAGTGCTCTTGCCATGCTGGTTACCAGTTTAGTGGGAATGGCGCTTGGCACAACTGCCCCGTAAGTTTTTTGATGTCGTGGAAGAATTCTTTTTGCCCGGGGATTTTTTAGGAGGCACGGCATGTTCATCGACATGCAGTTCTCTTTTCAGAAACTGGTCTATGAGTGAAAGATGTTGCTTGTCGAAAAACTCCAGACTGAAGTGCGATACGCCTTTCAATAAGTGTACTTCCGAGTAGATGTTGTATTTGTCGAGCGCCGCCTTCATCAGGTCGACTTGATTCAATGGGACAACTTTGTCTTCAGTACCGGCTTCGAAAAAGAATGGTGCCGTCTTCCTTGATACCCATGTGACAGGGCTCGCTGCAATCGCAAGTGAGCGGCGATCCATTGTTGGTGCTCCCAGCAACCGTGATTGGTCGCTGTTGCTCTTCTGAACGATTTCAAAACCAGGTGTGGTTGCTCGCGCCACAAGATCAGCAATGCCGGAAAACCAGAGAACTGCCTGTACGTCGCTTGATGCATTGAGATTGGTGCCTTTGTCAAATTCTTTGACACCATTGGTGGCACCAAGAAAAGCAGCAAGGTGCGCTCCAGCTGAATGTCCTCCAACTGCGAATCGCTTTGGATCAAGATGATACTGGCTGGCGTTTGTGCGCAGCCATCTGACAGCCGCTTTACTGTCGACAATTTGCGCCGGCCATGTGCCCTGACTACTCAGTCGGTAATTTATCGTAGCGACCGCGAAACCTCTGGACACGAACTCTGGAGCTAGTCCGGCAAAATCCTTTTTATCTCCACTCAACCAGCCTCCACCGTGAATAAGAATCACAAGTGGCAGTGGACCAGGTGGTAATTTCCACGGTAAGAAGAGGTCCAGCGATTGACTCGAAGTGTCTGCTTCCGTATATCCAATACTACGATAGACAGATATCCCATTTTCTTCCGTTCTTGGAGGGTTGGCTGTTGGAGGATTGGTCGCTTCTGTCACCACTTCGAGCGTCCATAGTGTAAGCACCAGAACTGGTACTAGAAGAAAAGAGCGTTTATTCCAACAAACTTGAATTCGATTTTTCAGGACGACTCCCATGAGCCTTTTGATGGCGGGTTTCAATGAACAGCCTGAACAGTGACCCGAGCAATGTCAGTGTGATTCTGGCAGAAATGTTGTCAGGTTTACAAGAGTGAGCGCATTTATTGTCGGTCCTATAATTATCTGTGTGAACGATTGCCCTGACAATGTACGTATGAATGTTGGACGACTTTCTCTCTGAGCTGTGTACGAGCAAGCATCATGGCCCCCTTTTGCAGATTTCTGCTGACTTCGCTGTGATGAGATGCTCATTTTGTGAGCAGTTATTGAAAACCGCGAGAGTGCGCCAACCGGCAGAAAGCAAATCCAAATCTTCGCTGACCTGTGTCTCAGCTTGCGATTGGATTGTTGAAGACAAGCAAGTGAAATGTCGTTCGTGTAACTATCGCGGACCTGTTCCTTAGCGGTGTGATTCTGCAAGTTCGAGTGCCTGATAGGAGTTTCGGGCGGCGCACCGAGCCAAAAGAGCGCTCAATCTGCGTCGACTATGTAACCGGAACCCAGGATCGTTTTAAGAATGCAGTTTCCCTCTCCGCCAATTTTGGTGCGCAGAGTTTTTACGCATACCCTGACAGTGCTCTCCATTATTTCCGTGTCAGAAGGCCAGACATGTTCGAGCAGTTCGCGCGCCCCGAAGGTTTGTTTGGGATGACGCATCATAAATTCGAGCAACCTGTATTCTTTAGTCGTCAGGTGCACCCGCTCACCACTGACGGTTACTATCCGTTTTTCCGAATCAAGTGTGACATTGCCAACGCTCAAGCTCTGGAATCCGCCTGAGCGTCTGAGACACGCTCTAATGCGCGCAGACAATTCAGGCAAGGCAACGGGCTTGGAAACAAAATCGTCGGCGCCTGCGTCCAGCCCGCTTGTTTTGCTTTCGACGTCTGTTCGCCCGGTCAAGAAGATTACGGGCGTGCGTCCGCCATCTGCCCTGAACTTTTTCAATATTTCCGGCCCGGTCATGTCCGGCAAGCTCCAGTCGAGAACGATTACATCGAAAGGAAACTGCTGGAGTAGCTGAAGGGCGTCCTTGCCTGATTCTGTGGACTCGACAACGTACTTTTCAGCGCTAAGCCAGGTGCTTACTGTCTCTCTGACGTCTGTTTCGTCTTCAACTAGGAGAATTTTTGCCATTCGATAGTCTGCATCGCCCCCTGCTGATTATAGCGGGCGTTTCGGTCTACTGTCGGCAAAATCTCTGGGCTGTCAGGTCTGATATCGGTGAAATCAAAGGCAGTTCGGGGTTATTGTCTGCAAAATCTATTCGGTTACGGATATTGAGCTCGAAGTTCAGCTGCTCTCCTCAAGTCCGCAATTGCCTTTTCCGGCTCTTTTAGTTTTTCAAAAATTTGTGCGCGGAATATGTAAGCTTCCGCCGTCTTGTTGAAGCGAATGAAGTAATTCATGTCTCTAAGTGCGTTTTCGTATCTTTCGTGCCGAAAATAAACTTGTGCTCTGTTCCGGAAGGTGAGCCATCTTGACGGTTCGAGGATGATTGCTATGTCAAAGTCATTCAGTGCCAGTTTGTCCTGGTCAAGGCTTGCGTAGACCACCCCGCGAGCATTGTAAGCTTCGGAGAAATCGGGGTTGATTCGCAGAGCCGAGGTAAAACTTGCAAGCGCATATTCAAACTCATTCATTTCATAATGAGCTTTGCCTTTATTGAAGTAGGCTACTGCGTTTGTAGGGTCAAAAGACAACGCCTTGTTGCAATCCTCGATAGTCTTTGTCGGGTAACCCAACTCGCCAAAGGCGCAGCTTCTTCGAACGTAATAGGCTGATGTGTTTGGTTGTGTATTGAACAAGATTCTCACCTCTATCCGATGGTCCAACAAAAGTTGGCAATTCTTGATTTATAATCTGTAAAGTTCAATTCTCTGGGGAGTTTCCGCCTTGTTCTTTTTAATAAGGTGGAAAAAAGTTTTGTTTTTGCTTGTACCGTGTTGGTACATAGAGAACTTACCAATAACTGTGTTAGTAACTAGTTAGTTTTACTGATGACGCATAGTGATAATGATGTGCCTTCAAAACCAGTAAAACTGCCGTACAGGCGCAGCGTACTTGCTCAGGGATTGCTCCTGGTGCTCGTTCCTTTGATATTGGGTGCGGCAGTCATCGCTTGTCTCGGTGTGCTCAGGTCACAAACTGAGAAGTTGGCGGCTGAGGAACGCAAAGAGGCTCGTGTGGTCTCCTATGTGAACCTCTCTTTCATTGACTATGGGCTGATGTTCCAGGTTTTCATGCAGCGCCTGACTGGTGAGAACACTGCCGTTGATAATTCTGGGGTAATTTTGCCGGTGCAACGAGCACTCGCGAAAGCAAGCAGTCTTGCCAAAGATAATCCGAACATGCAGGTCGCTCTGGACAGCATAAATGAGCTCGTCAAGCTTGAAAGCATCGTTTTGATGGATCCAAATCTTGTCGGAACTGACAACGGACAGCTCACGGCCCTTCTAGTCAGTCGACAATCACCACTTCTGATGCTGAATATATACAAAAACGGAGTCATTGCTCGGAAGCGATTTTACGATGAATGGGGGCACTGGCAGGAGTTAGCTGAGCGTCAAATTGATTCTGAACGCAAAATGCGTCTGCTGGTTACCGCCGGTATCGTGTTTAACGTTGTTCTCAGCAGCTTGCTGGCACTTGTCCTGGTTTTTCCATTCGTAAGACGACTTCGTTTGCTAATGGGAAATGTCAGAAAACTATATGAATCCGAAAGCGTTGAAAGATGCTTGACCGGCAACGATGAACTTGCATATCTTGATGAGACGATTTGCAATGCTTCAAAGATGCTCGCTGATTTTGCTGCACATCGCGAAAGAATTCTGCGAATGGTGGCACACGACTTGCGGTCGCCGCTGATGTCTGCCCAGTGCAATTTGGAGTTGATTCCAGAATTCACAGATGATCTGCCGGATGAGAGTGTGCTTGAACTGCAAAGAGTTTATAGATTGATGGACACTGTGGTGTCTCGGGCTCAAGATATGTTGAACCGCGATGCTGAAGCGGAAATCAATAGGGTTGAAAACCCTGATGACGAGCAATCTAAAAGCAGCACAGCGCACACAAGTTCATTTGGAGCGCATCATGCTGTTGATCAGAAATTGAGTTTGAATCAAAAGTTCAAGTCTCTTGTTCTCTCACCGAGTCTATTGCAGCAAAGACTTGCCCTGATCATGATTCTTTTGATCATGCAAATTCTGCCGCTCCTGGCACTTAACCAGCAAGTGCTGGAAGCGGAACGCGGGTGTGAAGCTGAAACACGAATTATCGATACTTCGATGCGGCTCACAATCGTTACCCTCGATATTCATAATGCTTTGTTTGGAAAATTCGATAGTCTGCTTCGTGGTAGTGGCAAGCAAAAGGCTAATGCGGTTAAATGGTTAGACACTGCTGAGCTAGATCTGGACGAGCTGATCAGAATCGATCCAGACGAAATGATGCCATTCGTAAATAGCGCTAACAGCAGCTCCACTGACGAGAAGAAAAACAATAAAGCCATATTCTTTAGTAATGTTCGGAAGTTCATGCAAGATGGCTTGAGCGCGACAACGATATGCAAGCCAAATGATTTTGCTCCCGGCGAAGTTTTGCGTATGCGGCGCAGGCAGCGTAATGCGTTGGAAGCAGTATACAGAATGGAAAGTTTTCAGAAGACTCAAGACACTGCCTCTAGCAAGATAAACGATTTGATCGCCTGGACCTTGATTGCAGACGTAATTCTGGCGTTGCTTATGCTCTTTTTGTTCACATGGCGCACCGAGCAGCGTTTGAAAAAGATTCTGAATTCCGTAACAGCTCTGTCAGAAGGAGAACCGCTTCCGAGCGCGATTCCAGGCATAGATGAAATTTCACAACTTGATGGCGCAATTCACTTCGCCGATCAAAAGTTGCGTGAGGCTTCTGCCGAACGTTCGCAGATGATGAGGACACTGTCAGACACAATGCGCGTGCCGTTGCAGGAAGTTTTAACGGGTGTGGACACATTCAGTGTGCAGGCGCAAAAGCAATTGAGTGAGAGAAGTCGCAATTATATCGTGCGCGTCAGGGGAAGCGTTGAGCAGGTGCTGGCGTTGTTGGAAGACTTGCTGACAGTCGAAAGCGCAGAGATCGGGCGTATCGAACTAACTCTCGGCGCCTTTGATGCCGCAGAAGTAATTGATATCGCATGCGGTGCAGTCAGTGGGCTCGCTGCCAAGAAAAATAGCACTGTGACGGGCTCTTCTGAACATATTCAGATACATGCAGACAAAAGCCGCGTCGTTCAGGTTCTGGTTAACTTTATCAGCAATGCAATAAAGTTTTCGCCCGAGAATACAACCATTCTCGTCAGTGCGGCTGATACAGGCAAATCAATTCGTTTTTCTGTAACAGATAACGGTACAGGCATGGATGAGGCTACTCGTTCTCGCGTTTTCGAAGAACGGTTTCGAGGCCTAAATGTTTCTAAAGGCAGTGGGTTTGGTCTGGGTCTTGCGATCTGCAAACTGATTGTGGAGTCTCATGGTGGCACTATTGGAGTGGAAAGCGAGGTCGGTAAAGGCAGTACCTTCTGGTTTGAACTACCGTCAATACCTGATTGACGATCTAAGTCGAACGCGAGACAGCTAAATTGCGTTTGTCACCAAATTCTGCTCTTCAACTGGTTTTTTCGGTAACGTTCGCCACTTGCTCACGTCAATTTGGTCGGCAGCAGTGCCCAGTCTTATTGATTCGACTTGTTTTATCTGATCCGTATATTTCCCTGCGTTATACGTCTCTTCCAAAATTTTTCGCATGGTGTCGACATCATTGGTCTTCCTTGCCTGATTCCACAACGTCTGCATTTCATTGAAGTTTCCGCGAATTACTTGTGATTTCACATCGCCCGGGCGATCTTTGTTGAAGGCTTCATCGTTGCCCTTTGCATAATCACCGCGTTCAAAGCGGTCAGCTTCTCTATGAAGATAAGCTGAAATCAGCTTCTTTGCGCCAGCTTCAGTATACGGGTCTGCGTCTTGCAAATCCTTTTCGTATTTGGGATCGCGTTTCAGTTCAGCAATCTGCTTTTCGCTCATTTTTGCTGGTCCGATGTCAAAATTAGGCCATTTAGAAATGTAAGCTGAGTAGATATCTTCAACTGGATCTTTGAGCCCACGGTTATTTTGTTCGTTTTTCATAACCGCAGCGATCGTTTTTTCAGTCACGATGTCGTCTACATTCAGTGCCTTTTGTCCGCCCCGATCTGTTCCTGAGATAGTCAGTGACGGCAGTATTGAATCTGTCTTGCAAGCCCCGTGCTCTCCTTTGTGACCGTGTCGGGTTTCCGTGCCATGAGCACACTCTTTTAGCAATTTATGATGCGCATCTTCGCCTCTGTGTGCTGTGACGTCAGAATGCTCTGCTATGTCGAGTCGACTGCGGTGAGACATAAAATCTCCTTTGCTTTAGAAACTGGGTTGTCGTGTGGTTTCAGCGATGGTTGACGACCGGCTCGCTAGTAAATAGCCAGCCTGGATATCGCCTGGACCTCAACGTTATTCGAGGTTTAGAGACTTTGGACAAGATCGATGCCAAGAAGTTATCAGTACTTGCGTTAGTAAGTTGTTAGTTTTACCGTTCCGCGGGTGTGACGGGCGGTTTTGGGTGGTTTGTTCGCCGCAATCCTTGTCTTGTTGTGCCAACAAGGTCAAACCGCCAGGAGCGGGTGGATAATGGATTAGACTAGTAATTCGGGATGGTAGAAGAGTCCATAACCAGGTGGTGTAAGTTTGCCTGAAGATAAATCGCAGACCAATGCGCGAAAAACTTGCCCAAATTGCAAGCGAGGCTATTTCGCTAATCTAACCGTTTGTCCGAATTGCGGGCAATCAAATCTTGATCCCTTCATTGGTCGTACGATTTCTAATCGTTTCCTGGTCGAAAGCATCATCGGCGAGGGGGGCATGGGCGTTGTCTACAAAGCATCGCAGGCGGAGTCTAAACAACAGGTCGCTGTCAAAATACTGCGCCCTGAGTTAATGAATGACGAACTGGCGGTCAGGCGTTTCAAGCATGAGGCGGTTGCCACCAGCCGTTTATCACATCCTCACATTGTTGCGATGTACGACTACGGCTCCACGGTGGACGGCTATCTTTTCATGGTCATGGAAATTATTGAAGGCAAGTCCCTGGCTAAACTCGTTCACGAAAGACGGTCTCTGAGTGCTATGCGCACGAATAGAATCATTGGGCAGGTCTGTCAGGCTTTAGAACATGCGCACCAGAACGGTGTCATTCACCGCGATCTCAAGCCGGGAAACATTCTTCTGACGACGACGGACGATGAGGAAGATTATGTGAAACTGGTCGATTTTGGTATTGCCAAATTGATTTTGCCTGATGGTCAGGTGGATGAAACACAAATCGAGCAAGAAGGAGAGGTGCTCGGCAGTCCCCTGTACATGAGTCCAGAGCAGTGTCTTGGTCGTGAAATTGATGGTCGATGCGATATTTATGCGCTCGGAGTTGTTCTTTATGAAACTTTGATGGGCAAGGGGCCTTTTGTTGGGCGAACAGCTCAGGAAACTATCGAAATGCAGTTGCAGAAGGCTCCTGCACCATTCGCTACAAAGCGGCCGGACTTGCAGTTGCCTGCGAGATTAGAAGCAGTTGTGTTTAAAGCTCTGGCTAAAAAGGCAGGTGAGCGCCAGCAAACAATGCGCCAGCTGGCTCTGGAATTAGATGAAGCGACAACGAAAGCTACTGAAGTTGCTACTCCTCGCAAATTTGGCGAAGCTGCTATTCGTTCGCCTTTAAAAGCTAACGTTGTGCCTGACCAGAAAGTAAAAATAATGGTTGCCGCAATTGTCGGATTGTTAGTGATGATAGCGATAGCCGGTTTTGCTTTTAAAAACGTTTTGTTCCACTAATGAAATAGCGAACCAATTCCTCTTCGATTTGCAGCAGGTAGGTATTGTAAAATCTCAGGAATCAAAATGATTTTCGATTCTACCTGCAGCCCAGCTAAAAGCTGCAACTCCCAGCTTCACTCGAAGATCGAATGGCAGTGCTGCAGCTAAACCCATGCCTATTGCCTCAGCTCCAGTAGGGCGAAAATAATCATGTCCGTTGATGTTATGACCAAATGCATTCTGCATTAACATGTACTTTCCGAACTTAAAAAATAGCAGTGCGCGGCGATTCGGTTTGGATCAACTCATGTTCTTCAAAAAATCCTGAATGCTCAATTGAAACAGGCTCATGAGCCGCTCTTTCAGAGGCTACTTCATGTAGTGCGTGGTGAGCAAGATGCAAAACGCTCTCAGGCGCCTCCTCCGCTTTAATCAAGCGATTGCTAGCTCCTGGCAGTGCCGCCAACAATTCGTCTAACTTAAGATGAATCGCTTTCATATCCTGAGCGTGAGTTCGTTCTATCAGAAACAAGAGGACAAAACCCAGAAAGGAGACGACAGTGGGCAGGTCAATATCCTGATGCGCAGACAATCTTTGAGCCGACCAGATAAACGACAACAGCAGTGCGACAACTATTCCGAAGTCGGATTGCAGAAATATCTTGCTATGTCGGCGAATCCACTCAATCATCTCTGCAATGACGGAAGGTCTGCTGTAGAGGTTCCTTTATGAAACCTGTCGCCCCATGAGCTCAGAAATGGACTTGAACGAATCGCTATCAGCTCAATGGGTTTCAATGAGATTGTCGAGAAGCTCAGACAGGCTTTCACAGACATAATCCGCTTCCATAAGCTCATGCGGCGCGTGAGTGGTCGCAACGGCAATAACTCTCATTCCAGCTGTTTTTCCTGCGCGAATTCCTGCCACCGCATCCTCAACGACAACGCACTTTGATGGTGGCACATTCAGTCTTTTGGCCGCCAGTAAGTAACCTTCGGGATCAGGTTTGCCGTGTACTACATCGTCTGCACAGACGAGAACCGGAGGTAGTGGCAACCTGGTGTAGTTTGTTCTATGACTGGCCACGCGAATTGAGCCGGAAGTGACAATCGCCCACGGTCGCGACGAAATTCTCGACAGCAGCGTATGCGCCCCATCGATGACTACGAGTCCATCGGTAAGATTGCATTCGAGATCTTCGAGAATAGCAACTTCTTCGTCGTGATTGGCGTGCGGTAAAAGCAGTTTCACAGAATCAAGTGCACGGCGTCCGTGAGCCTTATGAATAACATCATCAGCATTGAGCCCATGCCTGGGGCACCAGTTCTGCCATGCTGCGATCACACAAGCTGTTGAGTCAACGAGAGTTCCATCAAGGTCAAAAAGCCACGCGTCGATAGAATTCAGCCAATCTAAGGTTTTCGATGAGTCCATAATAGTTCCCACAGGAAGAAGCATTATACATTTATCGTTGAAGGGATGATTCGGGAGGCGTTGGCTTCTTTAACTTTCGCTGTCTTTTCTCTATTATTGTCGGCAGAGACTATGGACAGGCAACTTTGGTAACCGTCGATCAAAATTTTGATTTTGGAAAAATTAGCTTCACTGCTAAGTTGGTAGCATACTTTCGTACGTTTTCCGACATTCCTTTTGCTGCTGAGGTCGCTGAAACGGTCAAAGCAAGGGAAGCGTTTCTAGAGATTCTCGGTCGACTGCATATTGAGGATCAAAAAATACTGCATGGTGACTCACTGCCGGTAGAAGGCAAAGTCTATGGTCCGCTTCTAGAAGCCCGCTATAAGAGCATCATACAGCTGATAAAAGAGTCTGAAATCAATCACGTGCTTGAATTGGCGAGTGGCTTTTCGCTGAGAGGGTTGGCCATGGCGCAAGACCCGAAGTACGTTTACGTAGAATCAGATTTGAGCCAACTTAATGTCGAGAAGAAGAAGCTCGTCAATGAGGTTCGTAGTAGATTTGAGATTGCTGACCTGGGCAATCATTCTATTGTCGATGTGAACGCTTTACACTCTGACGAATTAGATGCCGCGCTGGACCGTTTTCCCTCACACAGCGAAGAAATTGCCATCGTCAATGAGGGACTGTTGATGTACCTTTCGGCTGAGGAGCGGGCTACGGTCGCTACTAACGTCAGGACAGTGCTAAACAAATTTCGTCGGGGCATCTGGATTACTCCAGACTTCAGCACTCGTGCACTCACTGATAACGTCCCCGATAGCGTCAAGCGATTTCGTAATGCTGTATTTGGTGCAACCGACCGGCAAATATACGATTCGGCCTTCGATAACGAAGAGGCGATCGAACATTTTTTCGCATCAGTTGGTTTTACTAGCGAGTGCTCAAATCAGTTGGACGTAGTGCCTGCGCTATCTTCGCTGGAACGATTAGAAATAGATCAATCGATTTTGGATCGTCTGAAACCACGAATGAGAATTTGGATTCTTAAATCAATCCGATGACAGATATAGCGTATTTCCAATCGCAATCAACATCTATGTAATCGTATTCGGTGCTACACTCAAGCAGCAGAAGACGTAATTGTGATCATCTGATCTTCAAAATTTCGACAAAGCGTCACCATGGTTCATCTTGAACAGATACAGGCTTTGATTTTGGCAGATTCGGTAACTCGGCTGAAGACGGGTTGCGAACTTGAACAATAGTCTTGCGGACGGTGGGCAAATGGTGCTCGGTTACGTTCAAACCTTCATGGGCATATGGATCTGTTGCACTCCAGACAATATTTCTGGGGTTAGGAGGCACCCAGCTTGAGCTTCGATTAACGAGAGGTTGCGCATTTTTAGGCATTCCGACGATGCCGACCGTGTATCCTGGAGGGACTACTGTGTGCGTTGGCTGAAAATTACCTGATCTGTTATGCAGTCTGAATAAGTCACTCGGTACGTCCATCGTCACGGCTACACCTCCATTATAACGGGGGTCGCCAAGTACGAATGACCTGAAGTCTGTTGCCGCTTCGGGTCCAAATGGACGAACGGTGGACCCAAGCTCACCAATGTAAACCAATCCGTTTTCAGCAATGCCTTTAGCCGATTCAGGATTTGTTATATGCACGATGCGCAGATAACCATCGCGTAGGGGAGGTAGTTCCTGTGGTGAAAGAACGTCTTGCAGTTTGAGATCTGGATAATGCCTGGCACCAGGGGGTGCAACTATGCCCTCTTCGAGCGTATTAATAGTCAATTCTTTTAGAGGTCTTCCAGGTGAATGGGCTGGCCATTCATTTACAGCTTTTGAGAAATCATGTGTCGCCGCTTCTCGTTCGATTGTTATGAGCTCATCTTCGTGGTGCTCAAGTCGCCCATCAGGAAAAGACATTTTCACATTCCGCCAGTGATTACCCTCAACTGGGAAATGAATTTCTTTCACTCCATTTGCGCGGCTAACGTTAAAACGATTTGTTCCAGGGTATCCAGTGATTCTCGTTTGATCAGCGTATTCAATCCGGAATTCCTCAGGCAGGATTTGCAGCGATTGCAAAGGTTCTGCGAGTTTCTTTTCGTCGTCGAGAAATCGAAATAATGTGCGATTGTCCGTCATGACTTTTAAAGTTCTGGCAGTGGTCAAGTCATCAACCCCGCGAGCCGGGTCCATAAAATCGTGCAAAGAGCTTGCGGATTTGAAATCAGGCAGCTTGACCGGCTCATAGTGCCAGAGCTTTCCCATCAGGGCGTCCGCATTGCAGCCGTTGTATTCCGCCAGTCTCAATGAAGGTAATATACGTTCGCTGGTGGTTGCCAGCTGAGGCGCCACATTTTTTAATCCGGACCAAACTGTAGCGGCGAGTTGTTCTCCAATGGGCGTCTTTGCCAATTCTTCTGCTGCGACCAGAGCGAGTCGTTCCATTGGCATTGAGAATTCTCCGTTAATGTGTGTAAGCAACAAAAGAGGTGAAATTCTTTTGCTGTAGAAACTGTTTGTGCTGATGCCAAGAAACTAACATCACGTCCGTTAGTAACTTGTTAGTTTTAGATCAGCTTGGACCGCGACTAGCTCCACGATTCGGTTTTCGCGAATCAAGACGCGATCCGCATTTGTTTTGCTGCACGACAGAGTGATTTCAGCACGAGATGCTCTCTGCTTCAAGTGACATGAATTCTAGGTCTGCGATCGATGTTTGGTTCTGCTTCCCGCAGGATCTCTCGTGTCACTGGACCAGTCAAACCTACGCCCAGAAAAAGATACTTGAGGGTTGAATGAATTGGATTTCCCTCGCTCCAATAGAGGAAGGCATGAGGGATGACGCCAGTCTGGTTGCGAATTGCTATCAGTATAGACGCAATTGCATTCGGTGCCGCCGCGCTCGAGCAGCGGAATACGTAGTTGCCATTATCTACCTTTTCTGAAGTGACATCTAATTGCTTTTCCGAAAAGTCAGATGCATCGTTGATGGTTATTTCTAGAAAAACTAGATCCGGAGCTTCCTGACGGTCGAGATAATGCAGTGTGCGTGCCTGTTTTTCGCAATTGTGGTAATCGTAAGTTCCGGGTGTGTGTGCGACGATATGCATGGTCTGGTTTTTATGCGACGCTATCAATGCGCTTGCCACTTCGTCGAATTTCACATTCTGAGTTCGCAATTCCGTCGATCGCACAGCGCGCGAGATGAATGAAATCGCGAAAATGCACATGATGAAGAAACAAGCGATTTTCAGACCTTCCGGTCTTTGAATGATGTTCATGATAGTCGTGTAGACGAAGATCGCTGAGATTGCCAGGTAAATGATGCGGGTGATCCGCTCGCTTTTTTGCAATGAGAAAAACACTGCCACAGCCGCGGAACTCATTAGAACAAGAACTCCGGTTGCATAGGCACCGCCCTGGGCGTCGACATCAGCCTTGAAGAGATAAGTCACTACATATGACACCAGTCCAAAAAATATCACAAGCGGTCTTGTCGCTTTGGCCCAGGTGGGCGCCATGCCGAAGCGCGGCAAATATCGTGGTACAAGACTGAGCAATCCTGCCATAGAGGAGGCTCCAGAAAACCAGAGGATGGCGATGGTCGAGATGTCGTAACATGTTCCGTAGATGCTGCCGAGATATTTGTGGGCGATGTAGGCGAGCGCTCTACCGTTTGCTTCGCCGCCTGGTTGGAATTCCTGTTGAGGAATCAGAAGTGTTGTCATCAAGCTGCTCAACAGCAGAAAACTCGTCATGATCACTGCTGCTGAAGTGAGCAATAACTTTGCTTTTCTGATTCTATCTTCGAGAGCTTTTTCCTTGCCGCCCGAATCATCGGTTTTGATGATTGGCATCACTGTCACTCCGGTTTCGAAACCGGACAACCCCAGAGCCAGTGCCGGAAAGACAACCAGGGAGCGTAATGTCATGTTCCATGGCGTCTTAAATGTTTCAACGAGATGATTTTGCCAGTTCGACCACAGTTCAGGCGTCTTGAATACTTCGTAGCAGCCGACTATTGAAACGCCAAGGTTGAGCACCAGGTAGGAGGCTACAATAGCGACCGCAACTTGAACTGCTTCCTTGAATCCTTTCAGAAATACGAGAGTTAAAACTGTAAGTAAGGTAATGGTGACACCCATGCGATCTTGCAAGAATGCGTAGGAGTGCTGATCGCTGACCAGCTGTTTCACATAGGTGTTTTCGGCGATGTGAGCAGCCGCATCTGCGGTCGACAGTGTAATTGTGATAATGAAGTCGGTCGCGGCAAAACCGAGCAGGCAGAGAATTATCGCCTTGCCAATCCATCCCGGCAAAAGCTTCTCTAGCATCGAAATGCTGCCTTGACCGTAAGGACTTTTCTCCGCAACGCGTTTATACATTGGCAAGGCGCCGAACAGAGTTAACAGCACAAGCACAACAGTTGCCTGGGGTGCTAGCAGACCCGCCGAAATTGCAGCGATTCCGGGCGCGTATCCCAGGCTGCCAAAGTAATCCAACCCGGTCAGACACATGACGTTGTACCAGGAAGACTTTTCGTCTCGTACCTTGGCACTCGGCTTCATTCCTTCAAAGAACCATGAGCGAAATTTCTTCTTGAAAGAGCGGTTGTGCGACTGGTTTGCCGTCTCCATGGTTACTTGATACCGCCCATCAATTTCTTAATGGTGGGCACCAGTAATGCCATCATACCGGTTGCCACCAGAGCTGATACCGCCATCGAGCCAAATAGTGTAGTCATACCACTGATATTTTTCTCGTCGAAAAAGCCGCTCAAGCTTCCCGCCAGATAATTGCCGATCGAGATGCTCAAGTACCACGCACCCATTGTTAGTGACCCAAACCGCGCCGGTGCCAGTTTGGTGACTGTGCTCAAGCCAACAGGACTCAAGCAGAGTTCGCCCAGGCACTCAAAAAGAAACACGCCCACCAACCACAATGGGCTGACTTTGTCGAAAGCCGCCAGCATGCTTGCCGGAACCATGAGCGAAATTCCGAGACCGAGTAGGAAAATTCCGATGCCAAATTTCGATGGTGCGGTGGGCTGCTTATCACCCAATTTGAGCCAGATCCAGGAGATAATCGGCGCGAAAATAATTATGAATAAGGCCTGGAATGTTTGTAGCCATGTTGACGGAAAAGTCCATCCAAAAATAGTTGTGTTGATGCATTTGGATGCAAAAATATTCAGGCTGGAACCACCCTGTTCATAAATTGCCCAGAAGAGAATGTTGAATACGAACAGAAGTCCGATTGCGCCGATGCGGCGCCACTCGTCAGTTGAAAGTTTTTGCTCGATTGGCCGATCCGGGTCGACCCCGGAAGATGCCGAACTCGCACCCTTAAGACCTGCGGTGCCAAGTAATTTTGCGTTCAAGAGATAAATGATAAGACCAACAATCATACCGATACCAGCGGCTGCAAATCCGAAGTGCCAGCTGACATGGGGATCAATGCCCATTTTAGCCAGCCACTCTTTGAACTCCACTCCCTGTGCAAGATACCCGCACACAAGTGGCGCAAACATTGCACCGAGATTGACGCCCATGTAGAAGATCGAAAAACCGGCGTCGCGCCTGACATCGTTCGGGTGATACAGTGCCCCCACCATCGTTGCCATGTTCGGTTTGAGCAAGCCTGTGCCGATGACGATCATGAACATTCCGGCGAACAACGATATTGTGCTTGGGAACGCGATCGTGAAGTGCCCCAGTGCAATTATTATGCCGCCTAATAAAACTGCTCGGCGGGCACCAAACACTTTATCTCCCAAAAGCCCACCCGGCAAAGCGCTCAGATAGACAGCCATCGTGTAAAGTCCGTAGATTTGTCCCGCCTGTGTGTTGGTCATGGACAACCCGCCATCTGAGACAGCTGCCACCATATACAGTACTAGTATGGCTCGCATGCCGTAGTAGCTGAAGCGTTCCCACATCTCAGTGAAAAACAGGTTAAATAAACCTTTCGGATGTCCAGCGAATGTTTCTTCAGTTACAGGCGCTTCATTTGCGATAACGGTCATGTCAAGAATTGCTCCGTGACCAAAACAAGATTGGTAACCATCAAGTATAAGATCATCCGGTCGAGTAATGTCTCGAATCGCCGTTAATCCGTCTATTCGGGGAATAAAGTAGTTAAGCAGTTCAAGTGTAAGCGCCTAATATGCCTCCTGACTTTGAAACCTCGAAAGCCCCAGCTGAAAAGCAGGACAGCGAATCTGCATTGGAAGGATTCGGCAAATCGCTGATTAATTCGGCGATTCAAAACCCGATTAATAGCTTGAGCCAGATTGGCAGTGAGATTGTTGGTGTTAAGCTGCCGGAACTGCACTATTTCAACCCGGCTAATCCAACCGACGAAACTCAGAAATTTGCTCAACAGGCCGGAACTGTGCTTGGTATGGTAGTGCCGTTTATGGTCGCGCATCGAGCAGTTGGGTTTGGTGCGTCAAGAATGAACATCGAATTTTCGGGTTCGATGCTTTCCAGGGGAGCGGAACAGGCTGCGACGGGCGCTGTGATGGGTTTCGCGCTCACACCCTCAGATGATGGTTTTACAGGCAGATTCAAAAACAGCGTGGTTGATGCTGGCACGTTCGGTGTGATGGGCGCGGCAAGTTCGAAACTGGCTTCCAGCTTTGCAACGAATGCAGAGCTTTCACTGTCAAGCAGAGTCATGCGCAGTTCGCTTTTCGGTATCGGCAGCGGTATTCCAGGTGGAGTCGCAAACGCTGAACTGAGTTCGCTGATACACAAAGGGCAGTTTGCATCTGCAAGTGAGGTTCGCGATGATGTTGCGTCATTTGCCCTTCTTGGTGGTGCGTTTGGCGGCATCGATGCCTTTAGCAAGAACAGGGGCATAACACAGCCTGCGGACAGTCATGCCAACGCCGCCGAGGCTCTGGAGAAGCCACATGATTTGCCAGCCAGAGCCAACGAGACGCTTGTGAAACTGGGTGAAAGGTCGAATCCGAGCGATACACTGTCAAAACCGGGCGAGACACTGTTGAAACCGACTGAGATGCGTGCCAGATTTCCAGTCTATTCAGAACAGCAACTGGCGATCGGCAGAGACGCTGTTTCCAATGAGCTGGCGCAAGTTAAAGCATCGGGTGAAGATGGACAGTCCGTCAGCGTGCTCGATAAATTCAATCAATCCAATCTTACAGCGGCACAAAAGGAACGCGTCCTAAATGCACTGGCTGCGGTGCGGGAAAACCATGTCAGTACGCGTCAAGCTGACGGCTCGATCGATCCAGACCAAGAGAAGAATTGGATTCACACTCAAGGAGAGTTTGGTCGCAACATCGATTCTGCCCAGAGGATGGGCTTGACGCCTGAGCAGACGGAAGACACTCTGATCGGGTCGATGTTCTCTGATGCAGTAAAAAACAAATCCAACTTTATGGTGCATCACATCGATGGGCGCGATGGTGCAGTTGCATTTTTATCATTTCTGAAAGAGCAGGGGTTGAGCCATGAACGACTGAACGGAATCGGTAACATGATTCTGGAGCATCAGATTGGACCGCCCGGCTTCATGCGCATGATTTACACCAACGGTATAGTCGCCGACATAAATCTTTCGAGAGGCAAAGAGCTGTCTGATCTCGCCCAGAGATCTGCGGGCTCGCTCACGCAACAGGAAGTTGC
This sequence comes from Oculatellaceae cyanobacterium, assembly GCA_036702975.1. Classification (GTDB taxonomy): domain Bacteria; phylum Cyanobacteriota; class Vampirovibrionia; order Obscuribacterales; family Obscuribacteraceae; genus DATNPX01. Next base: position 30,433 of record DATNPX010000053.1, on the reverse strand, counting down.
TACTTACGAGCAGCTGCAACGGCTTTCCAATGATTATGAATCGCGAGCTTCGAGGCTTGCTAATTTCTCCGGTAACGAAATCGACCGCGCCGCATTGGTCGCCCGACAGAGTTTTGGTCGTTTTGTCACTGATGAAGAAGTCGCAGCAATTGATTCGCTGGGAGAAAAGATTGCTAAACCATTGCATCAGAATTTGATTGACACCAAATATGGTGGTAAGGCTGTTGAGCTGACCGATCTTGAACGAAGTCTATTGCAACGAACCGGTAATGATGACTGGTATGTGCCACATGAGAGCACGCAGTGGTACGCAGCTTCGCGATCTCTGATAAACGCTGATTCAATTGATAACTACGCGACACCGGGTGGGTTCAGCAAGCTTGTCGGTATGAATGGACCCGAAACGGATATCATGTTTAGAGACAAAACACTGACTGAATCTCTTGCCAGTCCCCGTCGCAGTTTTCGCTTCGCTTACGACATCATGACGCCGGAAGGGAAAGCACTGGCTGACGCGGAACTTGCGAAGACCGACGCGGCGATTGAACGTGCTCGTGAGCGCACTTCGGACTGGCTGAGGAAAGAGCTGAACGTGCCTGCCGATCAGGATCTTCCAAAAATTCCGTTTTGGAATGCGGACCTTGTCTACCCAGATCGAGGCACGTTTGAAACAGAGTGGTGGAAGCTGCATAAGATGTCCAGCCGCACTGCTCAGCAGGAACAACGCTGGGCTGAGTTGAGATTTACTGGACTTACTCCAGAGCAAGTAGATCAGTTCTTATTTGCTAAAGAAATACGCAATCAAATGGTCGACGAGTTACGACGAGAACAGCGCGTAGATGGTAGCCTTCCGCCAGACTATCTGCCAGTTATGGGTAGACCGCCGTTGCCGGTGGGCTATCACTGATTCGAGTTATTTGTTGATTTACAGATCAGCTGATTGGCGAAATCTTTGAACTACGACATCAAGTCGCTTTCGTTGCAGCATTTCGAAGATTATTGTTAGCTAACAGGAAATTGTCGCATCAGAATCTGCGCAATCAACATGTACAGCGGGATTCCGATTGTCACGTTGTAAGAGAAGGTCAGCCCCAGACTGGCAGCCAGTGGCAGCGAAGGACTGGCTTCGGGGATCGCCAGACGCTGTACAGCAGGCACAGCGATGTACGAAGCTGCCGCGCAGAGAACTGCAAAGAGAGTGTAAGTGCCAAGTTGGAAAGGCTGATGCAGAGCGTGACTGAGGAGTTGCGCTATGGTCAGACCGAGCAGCGCAAATACGTTTGGAGCAATCAAACCGAACGCAATAAATGTCCAATTGACCGAGCGAAGGTCTGCCAGACGACGTGCTGCTGTCATTCCCATTTCGAGCAAGAACAGACAGAGGAAGCCCTGGAAGAGGGAAATGAAGACAGCGTCGTTTTGCTCTACGACCTTCATGCCCTGCAGCCTGCTTACATAGCCGATGAAAATGCCACCAAATAAAAGGAACGAACCCGGGTTGAAGAAGATTTCGTGGAAAACGTGCCCCCACTTTTGCTGTTTGGCGTTTGCCGCTTCTTCTTCGGTGCGGGCTCTGTAGTTTGGTTCATCAGGCATGTTGCCGCGCCTGTCCATACCTCTGGCGCGCAGCTGGTTGACGAGCAAAAGTCCGACCAGGCAGCCCGGAATTTCCATGATCGCGAGCATAACGGGCATGTATGCGGCGGCTGCGATGTGGGCAGCTTGCAGAACTCCCAGGCAGGTAACGAATGTTCCTGCTGAGTCAGAACCGTAATAAGCGGCTACTGTCGCAGCGTCGACTTTTCGCAACTTGGGCACGAAAAAGCGCAACATCCAATAGGCGAGCACGGCAATCAAACCGTTCGTCAAAAATCCGACAACCATGAACGAAAATGCTTGCTGAAAAGATTTGCTACTGAGGATTGCCAGCTCTTCACCACCGTGCCAGCCAATCGAAACGAGCAAGTAAATCGTCAGCCCTTGATAGATAGCTTTTGGAAACTCGAACGCGACACGCATGAGCGGAACGCAGAACCCGACATAGAAAAACAGCAGGAGCGGTTTGAAAAGATTGGAGCGGAAGTTGTTCCAGAACTTGTTGAATAAATTGAAGTGGACCGTTTCCACTTTTAAGACGTTTTTGTGCTTGTCTAAAAGTAAGGTGGCGTCGTCGCCTTTGACCAACTTATCTGCCGTTATGGAGTTTCCGTCAGCCACAATTTTTGCGCCTGGAGCGAGTTGATATGACTCCTTTTTGACCATGTCTGAAGAGATAACAAGACTTGTTGGTGTGGAGTCAAGAATAATTCCTGCAGTCGCTCGAGTTGCGGCGATTTTTATAACGTTTCCTTTTTCATCCTTAGTGACAGTGCAGTCGTCACCAGCATTTAAGTCTGAAATTTGAGACGGCACGCCATTTATTTCGACGGGGACGTCTTTTGACAGTCTGTATTTCTGGTTGTCTGCCTCGTTTTCGCCGATCAGAGTTATAGTCGGGTTGTCGTCTGAGAAATCAGCCAACTTGCCTTTCTCAGGAGGCGGAGCCTCCGCTGCCGCTACTGAAGCGGCTGCGGCTGATGCAGCGGCCGTGACTGATGCAGGAGCGGCTATGGCTGATGCAGGAGAGGCTGTGGCTGATGCAGGAGAGGCCGTGGCTGATGCAGGAGAGGCTGTGGCTGATGCAGGAGCAGCTGTGGCTGATGCAGGTGCAGGTGCGGGTATCTGGGAATCGTCGTTGGCAGCATATACCAGAACTCCCTTACCTGCCGCGACTATGCAAATGAGTAAAAGGAAGCAGGCTGACAGTCGAGAAAATTTTGATTCGAAATCGATTCTTCTAATCAAATAGCCGAAGGGAAGCATTTATTGCGTGATCTCCAGTACAGGATCTTAAGTACAGTCGAAGACCTGTCAAAGGTACGGCGCTACTACGCGTTCGTGCTTTTGATAATTTCGACAGTACATGGTGCCCCAACTGCGACAGCCTCGGAGACGCTGCCGATCGCAATCAAAGCGGAGAAATTTCGACCTTGTGTGCCGACGAAAATGATGTCAGCGTCGTAGTCTTCGCAAGCTGCAATAAGTGCTTTGCGAGGATGTCCGTTTAGAATCTTGGTAGTAATAACGCAATGAGGTAAATCTGCGGATAGCTTTGCTTTTGCCTGAACAAGACCATCCTGGGCAATCTCCATCAATCTGCTTCGTCCCTGCTCGAGTTGCTCTTGCGAGAAAACATGAGGGTTGTCCCATGCGCTCTCATCAACAGTCGGAACGGCGTTAACAATAAAAATTTCGGTGCCTTCAGGAACGTGACGACCAGCCACTATAGACAGTGCACGCCAGCAAAACTCTGAGCCGTCGAAGCCGACAAGAACGCGGCGTTGTTTACGCACGATTGAGCGGCGGGCGATGCGCACCGAGCAGGGTGAGCCTAGAAGAAGAGCATGTGAAACGCTGCCAAATAATAACTTCTGCATGGATGGACGTCGCGAGCCCATAACCAGCAGGTCGAATTTGTTCGCAGCCAGCAGGTTTATGATTTCAGTTTTCGGATTACCTTCGAGAACTTTCGTTTCGACATTCGATACATATTGATTCTGGCCAACGGTCTCCGCCGCGCTTTTTAGTAGCTTTTGTGCCGCCTCAGACGAAGAATCTTTAGCACTGACGAATCCGAATGGTGACCAGACCGCGGTGGCAATCATCACTTCGGTGCCGTCCGGCCACAACCCGTGTGACACGTCCTCGATGGCTAACTGAGAGTGTTCGGAGTTGTCGATTGAAAGAAGTAATTTCATGAGCCGCCGTTAAATTAGCAAGTGATATTATGCGCCTGAGAGTTCGCTACAAAATTAATCTTCAGCAACATCAGGACATTTGCCTCATGGCGTTATTGGCAGCGAATATACGCCTATATGTTGAGCTTGGCTAGACATTGTAATCAAACGTGAGACACTTCGTACTTCCTATTTCGTGAAACACTTCGTACTTACTATTTCGCGAGGGACACTTCGTACTTGCTATTTCGAGGGCGCAGGTGCGGGAAATAGCGAGGTATGGTCATGGATTATTTTCCAGGTGCCGTCAACCTTTGTTAGAACCAGGGTGAACATCCCTTCCAGTTTAGTGTGATCGGCGCGCTCGACCAGCCAGTGTCCTATGCACAAGGCGTTGTTATCGCCAAGCGGTTGGACTTGCAGATTTGAAAACGACAATTTACCCATTGTCTCTTTGCTGTTGCCGTATTTGATTCGATACCGCGCCGCCAGATCTTCGTACCCTCTCATCTCTCCATCAGCGGAGACAAAGGTGATGTCGAGAGACTTCAGGTAGGCAGTCATGAATTTATCCAGATCACCTGCGTTCCAGGCATCTGCTTGCGACTGCAGTGTGTTCTCGATTTCTGTGCTAATCGACGGGGTCAGCTTTGCTGTCTCCGCCACGCAGTTGCCTGGACTGTTTCCGACATGTTCTTCTGTAGCCACTTGTTTACTCGTTTGATTGCCTGTCGCGTCTGTGTTCTTCGATTGAGTGTTTGTTTCCGGCTGGCGGGTCAGTACCAGTTCTTCACAAAAGTATCGAGCGCCATCGGCCTTATCAAACAGTTTCAGTACGTCTGCACCGGGCGACGTGATCAACATGTTCTGACCCCAGGTAGTCTCATTGGCTTTGCCTGTCAGAGTTTTTGTATCGATAGCTTCCTTCATTCTGTCGAAATCAGCGTGCCAGATTCTAAGTTTGTCGCCCGTGACTTCGTACTGAACGGGCATAAACGCATCCTTTTTGTCCTGGTGCGTCATGATCAGGTTCGCATAGTTTGTCCGTTTACCATGCGTGATAAACGCTAACATCGTCCCAAATCGCTCACTATCATTGTCTCGCTGCTGCACCTGGTAGTTGCCGTTTGTCGCTGCAGTAATTTTCAACTGCATCGTGCTTTTCTGCTGGTTTTCTGCCCGCCAGAAGCCCAGGATTTGGTCGTCTTTGAACTTCGTATGAGAAAGCGGCGTTTGCAATTCAATACATCCCGACAAAATCGGAACGATGAAGGCAATAGTTGTTAGCACTTTAGCGAGTGATTGCCACCCGGTTTTCAGAGATGGACGCATAGAAATCTTCACCTTGATCGTTAATGACGATAAATGCTGGAAATTCTTCGATTTCGACTTTATGAACGGCTTCCATGCCCAATTCTGGGAAATCGATAATTTCGACTTTGCGAATCGAATCTTTAGCCAGTCTGGCCGCTGCACCGCCAATAGTGCCAAGGTAAAAGCCACCATATTTGGCGCACGCTTCTTTCACGTTTTTGCCGCGATTGCCTTTGGCCAGTGTTATCAGGCTCGCGCCTCGTGACATGAGCAGATCAGCGTAAGAGTCCATTCGGCCCGCTGTTGTGGGTCCAAATGAGCCCGAGGCGTAGCCTGTAGGAGTTTTGGCTGGGCCGGCGTAATAGATAGGGTGCTGGCGCGTGTATCCAGGCAATTCTTCACCGCGTTCGATCATCTCTTTCCATTTAGCGTGAGCGATGTCGCGAGCTACAAGCAGGGTTCCACTCAGCATCAGTCGAGTGCCGGCTGGTTTTCCTGACAACATCTTGCGCACTTCGTCCATCGGCATGTTCAAGTCGACGTGAATTGTCTGGCTTCGCAGGCTGTCGTCTTCCACTTCGGGAAGATATTTGGCTGGGTCTACTTCGAGCTGTTCGAGCCAGACGCCACTTCTGTCGATGCGTCCGAGAATCTGACGGTCCGCGCTGCACGATACGCCGATGCCGATGGGCAGGCTGGCTCCGTGCCTAGGCAGACGCACGACACGTACATCGTGACAGAAGTACTTTCCGCCAAATTGCGCGCCTATCCCGAGTTCGCGTGTAATTTCGAGTATCTCCTTCTCCAGCGCGATGTCACGGAAGGCTCGACCAGATTTGTCGCCCTCGCGCGGCAGTGTGTCGAGATAGTGACAGCTTGCCAACTTGACGGTTTTCAAGGTCATCTCGGCGGACAGACCGCCAATGACGATAGCCAGGTGATACGGCGGGCAGGCTGATGTGCCCAGCCCGGAAATCTTGTCAGTAAGCAGTTTTCGCAGTGAAGCTGGATTGAGCACGGATTTTGTTTCTTGTAAAAGGAACGTTTTGTTCGCCGAGCCGCCCCCTTTTGCAATAAAAAGGAACTCGTACTCTTCACCAGGTTCGGAAAGAATGTCAATCTGCGCGGGCAGGTTGCTGCCTGTGTTCGCTTCTTTATACATGTCTATGGGCGCCATCTGGCTGTACCGCAAATTGCAGTCCAGATAAGTCTTCTTCACGCCTTCTTGCAATAGCTCGGCGTCGTCGGCGCCTGTCCACACCCGGTCGCCCTTATGGGCTACGACAATAGCTGTGCCTGTGTCCTGGCACATGGGCAGTGTGCCTCCGGCCGCGATGCTGGCGTTCTTGAGAAGTTCCAGAGCTACGAAGTGATCGTTTGAGGAAGCTTCCTTGTCATCGAGGATGGCGCGAAGATTCTGCAGGTGGGAGGCTCGCAAATAGTGGGCGATATCGTGAAAAGCCGCTTTGCTTAGCGTTTCCAGGGCTTCAGGCTTGACGACCAGCATTTCTTTATCGCCGAACTTTTGCACCGATACTGAATCTTTGTCGAGCAATCGATATTGCGTATCTCTTTTACCGAGCTGGAAAAGCCCGTGTCCGTTAGATGACATGGTTTACCTCATCACTTTTAACGCGCCGCACCCGGCGTCGGAAGAAATTTTACCGCATCGGCAGGCTGGATCGGCAGTGCCACAATTTCTCAAAGTCTTTCAAATGGCGCCGTTTTTTGCCAAATGTTTGCCAGCAGCTCTGACTATAACAGTATTAGAGCGCGATTAGGACAAGCAAGCAGATGCAAGGTTCGCGTGCGCCGGGGGGCAAGATGCAAATTAGTAACTGTCACGAAAAACAAAAGAGAGGGCTGGAATTTCTGGTTGTCGATGACGATCATACGATTCGCAAGATTATGCGACTTCAACTCAAGCCTTTTGGATTGAAGGTTGATGTTGCGGAAGACGGTGCGCAAGCCGTTCAACATGCTAGAAATTTCCGATACGATGTGATTTTCATGGATATTCAGATGCCGAAGATGAACGGAATCGTTGCAACGACTGCAATTAGAAATTTGGAAGTCGAGCATGGCTACGCTCCCGCTCATATTATCGCAACTACCGGTGGTGGCGCAACACGCGAACAGTGTCTGGACGCGGGAATGAACGACTATTTGCAAAAGCCGGTCGGGTTCGACAAATTGGTCGAAATTCTTTACCACTTATTGGCAGCGCGGCAGTTACGAGTTGCCGAGAGCAACTTGCCAGAGTGCGAATGTTGCACCTAGTTCGATTGCGATTGCAGCTAGTTGGATTTGTGACTGCACCAGATTACTAACTTATGGTTTCTTCTTTGGTGTATCCGCAAAAATGATGTTTTGAGGTGTCACAACGCGTGAAATTTCACGAGCAATTACATTTGCGGCACCCGGCATTGGTTTCTCTTTCTGAGCCGTGACGAAAGCGACGATGGTTATATCTTTGTCCGGCAGGTAGTAGGCTGCTGTGTGATATCCGGGAAGACCGCCTGTGTAACCGTACCACCCAGCGTCATGCCCGATGCCCATGCCAAAAGACATTTTTGTATCGGCTGATATAGGGGTGCACTTCAAGCGATCTTTTTGCGATTCAGCACTGTTCGTGGTGCCAGTCACATACGCTTTCACCCATTTGACCATGTCTGGAACGTCTGAGATCATGTTGCCTGCAGCCCATGTGATGCAGGGTGGGAGCGTTTCGGATACGTCTTCCCAGTTGCCTCTCTTATCCAGCCCGTATCCGTGAGCGTATGGTGACGGCATTGCCACGGTGTCTGGAAAGGTTGTTGCCGTCAGCCCCATTTTATCGATCAGGCGCTTGCGGATCTGGTTGCCCACATTGTCGTGCGTGACAACTTCAATGATGCGCCCGAGAATCAGATAGTTGGTGTTGCTGTAGTTCCATTTAGTGCCCGGTGCGCAGACTGGTTTGTGAGACACTCCCCATTCAATTAACTTGTTGGGCGAAATGGTCGTATTTGGTTTGATATTGAGCGCGTTGAATTGTTTTGTGTCGTAAGCTTCGAACAATCCGCTTCTCATCTCGGCTAGTTGTCTGATCGTAATGTTTTTGCCATTAGGAATTTTCACGCCTATGTCGTATTTGCTGATTGGATCATCAACTTTCAGCAGGTGCTCGTCCTGCAATTGCAATAACACTGTGACGACGAAAGTTTTAGTGTTGCTACCAATGCGAAATCGATCGAGTTTTTCAAAAGGCTTCTTGTTTTTTACATCTGCTAGCCCGACACCTTTGAAATAAGGTTCTTTGCCAGGTGCGTAGACAGCGATGTAGACTCCAGGAATTGGCGTCTTGCCGCCAAATACTTTTAATTGCTTCTTTGCCGCCTCTACGATTGCTTTATCCTGCGCTGGTGTCACTGCTGGTGTCAAATTGTTAGCTGCCTGCGATTGACTAGCCTTATCAGCTTCGGCTGTTTGGCTAAGATCAGGGGCTGCCGACGCTGCGATAGTGCAAAATGCCAGTGCAGCAAGCACGGTGCAGTGAATTGAGCGGAAAGAATGCATGTTCAGGGTTCTCCTTTTTGAGCAACCCATGATATCACTGTCGTCAATTTTCCTATCTGTCAGTGATAAGCTATAACACTCTTGTATAGGCGGAAGGTTGTGCCAGTTGCCTCGCTAATGCAAATATTCAAGCCGGCACCTCATGTAGAGCGCTTGCCGGAGGAACACATTGGTTCCGAATATAAGCGGCACCGCATACAAGTCATGAGCACGATTTTTGTGGGATACGCCGGGTACTACCTGGTCAGGTCCAACATAAACGTGGCAAAGCCATATTTGATAAATGATCTGGGGCTGAGCAAAGGCGATGTCGGGCTGCTGGCCTCGGCTCTTACCATCGCTTATGGACTCTCAAAATTTGTGATGGGAAATTTTTCTGACAGATCGAATCCTCGTTACTTCCTGGCGACTGGACTCATATGCTCAGGACTCGTCAACCTGGCGTTCGGATTTGTGCCCGGACTTTTCTGCATGATTATTCTCTGGTCTGTGAATGGCTGGTTTCAAGGCATGGGGTGGCCGCCATGTGGAAGAACAATGGTGCACTGGTTCTCGGATAGAGAACGCGGAACAAAAATGGCTGTATGGAATCTGGCGCACAACGCAGGTGGCATGCTTGCTCCGCTTGTAGCCAGCTATTCAATTTTGATCACCGCATCGTGGAAAAGTGCGTTTTACGTGCCTGCATTGCTAGCGATAGTTACAGGATTTCTTGTTATCGCTTTCTTGCGCGACACGCCACAATCAGTTGGATTGCCCAGCATTGAAGAGCATATGGATGACTATCCATCGACTTCTGTAGACGACCGTGAGCGTGAATTGTCGGCAAAAGAGATTTTGCTCAATTTTGTTTTTAACAACAAGTTTCTCTGGATCTACGCAGCGGCGAACGTTTTTGTGTACATAGTTCGCTACGGCGTTGTGAACTGGACGCCTACGTATCTGACTGAAGTGAAGGGGTATTCGATCACCGAAACTGCCTGGCAGTCCAGTCTCTATGAACTGGCTGGAGTTCCTGGAATGTTGTTTTCAGGCTGGGCTAGCGACAAGTTGTTCCACGGACGGCGCTCGCCGGTCATGGTTTTTTCTATGGTTCTAGTGGCAGCTGCAGTCGTGCTCTACTGGCAAAATCCACGAGGCAACAACCTGATCGATTCGGTAGCCTTAATTTTAATCGGCTTTTTGATTTATGGTCCCGTAATGCTGATCGGAGTTGCTGCCTGCGATCTAGTTCCCAAAAAGGCAGTAGGCACAGCTGCCGGTCTGACCGGGCTCTTTGGATATCTCGGCGCCACTGCTGCCGAGGTCGGCATTGGTTTCACGGTTCAGCAGTTCGGTTGGGATATGGGATTTGTGGTGATTATTGCTGCTGCCTTGCTCGCAACGATTTTGTTGGCATTGACCTGGAACGTGCACGATCGACGCAAAGAGTTGCATGTCTGAATCGTTAAAACGCTGACAATCGCGTCCGAACAATGCTCTGATTGTCGCGCCATGGCGTAGTTTTATACGACCGATGAAAGTTTTTTGTCCTTAACGCACAGAAAACCGAAGGCTAAATTTGCCAGCAGATACAGAACCGCAACTATCACTAACGAAGCTTTGATACCAATCTGATAGCTGATCAGAGGGAAGCAGGCTGCTCCCAGGGCGTTGAACGCGCAATTGACTCCCCAGAACCAGGCAATTTCTCGGTTGTAGGCGGTCTTGGCTGATTCCATCGCCAGTGGCACAGGCAAGCCCGCAATGCAGGCCAGGAAAAGTGTTATTGCCGCACAACTGGCTAGCCTTGCCGGAAAGTCCAGGAAGAGCAGAGCGGTAATTGTCTGGGGAAGGAAGAGAAATGCGCCCATATTGATTGCGAAGAGCATCGCTCCGATTGCGTAAAAGGTTGAGGGACGCGGCTGCAATCTGCTCACGATATAGCAGCCAATAGAATAGCCAATCAATACCGAAACGAGCACCACGGCTAGTGCATAGGCAGGACCGCCGACAAAGACGGTAAATAGTTGCACAATCGCCACCTCAAAAAAGAGGAAGGCGAAACCACACGTGGCAAAGAAAAGTGCGTAACCTAAAATTGAGAGTGAAAGCTTTTCCCTGCTGATCCTGGTCATTGGCACAAAAATCAGGAACAGTGAAAACAGGAATACAAGAATTACAGCGACCATCGGCGTGTAGGCGTAGTTGTTGGAAAAGAACCAGCTCTCGCTACGGTCAATCTGGTAGAAATACGGTTTGTCATCGCTGGCTGGCTCGATGTTGGATATAAATGTATCGATAATTTTTTTACGTTCGCCGGCACTACTAAAGGCAAGCTTTTGATACAGCTCCTCCACTGGAACCATTCCAGCCGCAAGTCCAGTCTTTCTGTCGGGATCGAAGATCAAACAGTAGCCCGTGCGTTTGCACCAATCGCGAATCCCTTCCAGTTCGGCTTCAGTAAAGGGCGTGGTTTTGACCATGACGTCAGCGTCCATGGTGGCACCGACAACGATCAAATTGCGCCATGGTTCTTTGTTGCCTTGCTTTTCCAGGGCACTGATATATGTGGTGAAAAGTCGCAAAGGCAGAGATTCGGGGTGCCGACAGTAAGCAAGAGAGAGCACGCCGCCTGGTCTGAGCAATCGCATGTAGCTGTCGATAGCGTCCTGTGTATACAGGTAGTTGTCTGAATATGCCAGAGCACCTGATGCCACTGCTGTAAAGGTATCTACTCCGGTTGCCTGGATCACATCATATGCATGCGGAGGACTGGCCGAACAAAAATGGCGTGCCTCTTTGTTGAAGATTGAGACCTTGGTCTTATCGTCGCTTTCAATCCACGGCTGAAAAAGAGCCCGCTGTGGGTCTCCCTCTCCCAGCAAGACGTGTTTGTAAGTCATCGGATTCAATTCCAGAACCGAGACGTGCGGTGTCTGGAAATATTTAGCGACAGTTATGTCGATGCCGCCGCCGCCGCCGATAATGAGAGTGTCTTGCGCTCCGGGTCTTGCCACATAAGGAATGGCGACGATGCTATCGCCAATAAACTTCTGGTCACGCAATTTGCCTTTGTTGACAAACTGTCTGGTATTGGCACCTTTATCGACAGTGATCAGGCGACCCTCTAGCTTTTCTTTGCGGTCGACAAAGTCATAAAAATAGGTCGCGGCATCGTTAGACCATCCGACGTTCGATACGTCAATGCGGGCAAGAGCATTCCAATACGTCTGACCCAGTCCGTTGAAATCTGTGGCGAATAAATTTTGCAGATTTTCGCCCTTGTGTGAGCGAATGTCGATGCCGTATTTCTTGATTGCCCAGCCGGGATAGGCAAGGAGAAGAGCCAGACTGGTAAGGAAGGCTGCTGACCAGGCGATGCAAGACGGGGGGTGCAATTTAGCAGAAGCTTTTTGAAAGGCAAAGAATGCCACCATCCCAAAAGCGGCGGCTGCACCGATCGCACCATATCCTCCCAGTGCTTCTAGAAGCGAAGGTGCAGTGGCTGCAGCAAGTGCAGCGGCGGTAAGGTCCCACAGCAATACCCGACTTGGTCTCAGGCGGCTGTCAGCCAGAACTTTGCTGATACATAGACCGCCGAAAAAGAAAGGGCAGACAAATAGAGCGAAATATACGGGCAAGGAAGCAAGGCGCCAGAAATCTGCCAGCTCGCGATTGTACGGGTCGATCGGCAGCCAGCAAAATAGCAAAACAACCAGTAAGAGGGAAACTGAATAGATAGCTGCGTCACGGGCAGCGCCCTGCCAATCGCTTTGCACTGGCTTGCCTGCGCTCGTGCGCATGAAAAGAAAAGTTCCGGCGGCACCAAAACTGAGGACTACGGTGCTGACTATGATATTGACGAAGTGGTGAAAAACTTTGAAAGCGATAAACTTGATTATCACCACTTCTACAAACATTGTTGAGGCTGCAACAGCGCTCAGCGCAATTAGTAAAAAAAGGTCCTGTTTTTTATCGAAAGCATGACCATCCGGGTTACCCTCTTGCACACCCTGCTCCCCATTGCAACTGATCTATCAACCTGTCTTTTATAGCATGGTAGCGAAAGCAAGATCACCAGTTGCTCTCTCCTTAGACTGTGCATCGGCTTGACCAGGCGGCAACGTTTTACCAGATCCATGCTTCGACCTTGATATCATAGTCGGCACAGCGGCAAGGGCTTGTTTAGAACGATTGGCTCGGATGCTAAATTGCTGGAACTATTGTTCAGTAGAATTTTGGGAGTCAGGCGTTGAGCAGGTTGAAAAAATGGTTTTTGCTTACTGGTTTGTCGTTAATGTGTTGCTTTGCTGCTCCATCGCCAGCTGCCGACATCGATGGTGAAGCTGTGAAAAAGGTTGTCGATGCTTCGATAACACCCTTGATGGAAAAGTATCGCATTCCCGGTATGTCAGTCGGCGTCACCACGCACGGACAAAAATTTGTTTTCAACTATGGACTCGAGTCGAAAGAAACAAAAAAAGAAGTATCGAACCGTTCCTTGTTTGAAATCGGCTCAATCTCGAAAACGATGACAGCCAGCCTGGCTTCACTTGCGCAAATGGACGGAAAAATTTCTTTCTCCGACAAAGTCGATCAGTATCTTCCAGACTTAAAGGGCACAAGTTTTGGAAATTTGACTTTGCTAAATCTTGGTACCCATACCAGTGGTGGTTTGCCTTTGCAATTGCCTGCAGGTGTGACTACCCAGACAAAACTGATCGAATATTTGAAGGAGTGGAAACCAAATCATAAACTTGGCACGGTGAGGAACTACGCAAATCCTGGCATCGGCATGTTGGGCTACATAACTGCGAAATGTATGCATCAAGATTACGACCTTTTGATGAAAAATTTTCTTTTCGAGCCGCTCGGAATGAAAGATAGCTTTATCAAAATTCCATCGGCTCGACTATCTGATTATGCGCAAGGTTACACAGAAAAGGACTCTCCAATCCGCATGAAAAGAGCAGTCTTATCTTCAGAGGCGTACGGTGTCACCACAACAGCTACTGATTTGATCAATTTTGTAGAGTACAACATGGGTATAAAGCAGGGCAAGGAAAAGCTGCAACATGCGCTGCTCAACACACATCTGGGTTATTACAAGTGTGGAGCAATGACGCAGGATCTGATCTGGGAACAATTCGCTCTCCCTGTCGCGGAAAAAGATCTGCTAGCCGCAAGTTCTCCTGCAATTGTTTTAGAATCCGCGCCGGTTGTTGAAATAACTCCGCCCATGAAACCGCAGACGCAGGCCTGGATCCATAAAACAGGTTCTACGGCTGGCTTCGCTGCCTATGCTGCTTTTATTCCAGAGGAAAAACTGGGAATCGTAATTTTGGCGAACAAAAGCTACCCGGTTGATTCCCGAATTTTAGCGGCACGAAAAATATTTCGTGGTCTGGGCGGACATTTTTAGAAAAAGATCTCGTGGCTGGTGCCAGTTGCGCCCAGAGCACTTTTAAATTGATCAGTCGATCGCCTTGTTGGCATATCTGAGGGCGTTTTCGCATTCAGCTGCGCTGTGACAATTTGCTTCAGTAACGGCTGCATGTCGCTGTCTTTCAGTAACCTGGCTACTTCCTGAGCGTGTTTCATGGACTCTGATTCTTTCCCAGATTTAGAGCAAAGAATCGATAAAACATATTTCGCATAAATGATTTTCGACTTTCTAGGTTCGACAAAGCTCTCTTCCAGTTTAACGATCTGGCGAACTATCAACTCGCCTTTCTCAGAGCACCCCTCGTAAAACGCGAACCATGCCAGGCACCACCACAAATTCAGTCGTTCATTTACTGTCAATGCCTTACGCGTATGATGGTGATACGAGGCGATTAGAATGCGACGAGCGAGGTCGACATCGCCTTCATCAAATGCATTCAATGCTTTAATCAAGAGATTTCTACGATCGAGATTTGATTCTTTATCGTTTGAATTTTTGTTCATGGGTGCCTTGTGGTAGATGATGCGGACTTAAAAACCGAGGTCGTGGACGGTGAATTAGATTCTGAAGTTGGGAGAGGTTTGAAATTTGGTTTGGATGGAAGACGATTGCACTTTTAACTTTTACGAGCTTGTTTGCCACCGGCACCATAATTGGTGCCGGCATTACGAGTTGAAAATGTGTTTTCAGAGTTTGGTCGAGTTTGCCGGTCGATTAAGCCGGTACTCCGTCGCCTTCAATTGAAATCTGGCTGGTTTCCGAATTATCGAACCAGTGTTCCAATCGCTCGACGAGTGGTTCTGCCTCGTCTGCGCTCTTTGCATACTTGAATCCTGCTGCTAGTGTGCCTTTCCAGAGCTTAGTGTCACGAACCGTTACTGATAGCTCGCTATGCAGGTCTTTCATAAACCCAAAGTCTATGACCTGGGCGCCTTCGGCAGTAAGTTCCAGCAGAACAAATAGCCCCGGCTTGTTTTCAAGATTGTCTGGATTAGCGACAGGTCCCTGAAATTCAATTGAATCAATAGTGAACACGATTTTCACCTCAAAAGGTCGGAGGATCTGTGGACACTATTTCACGGAACGTTTAAGCAGAGGTTAACGACCAGGACGACGTAAATTGCCGCAATAGTGGAAAGGTATAGCAGCGGTCTCACGTGATAGGTGGCTAAAATTTGAGCATTATGAACTTTGTGTCCAAGTGTGTTTCATATATAAGGTTCGGAACTCTGTCGAACCAGACCCCCCTGCCTGAAAACTGGCATGACTCACTTGCCGCTGCCAGTGAGGCAGCTCGGGTTTCCAATAAGCCTGTGCTTGTCAAAGTGCATGCGGATTGGTGTGGTTATTGCAAGAATTTTGATGAGGAAGCCGGCTACGTGCCGCTCTTGATGAATAAACTGGGTCGCTACTCTTGTGCGCGAGTTGCCGAGAATTCAAAAGAGGGCAGAAAATTGAAAAAGGAGCATAAGATTATCTCCTACCCCACGTTCCTCGTTTTTCGCCAGGATGTTTGCCTGGGCAAAATTAGAGGCTATAAAAATGCCCCGATGTTTGTAGACGCGCTGAACAGTTTCGACGAACAGGTACCATGACAATACATCTTCCCTCGATAGATAAGGAAAAAGAGAAGTGAATTCAAGTTCGAATATTTTGATGCCATGGGTCTTGAGCGTGGTTTTGCTTCACACAGCCAGCGCCGCCTACTCGGAGAAATCAAAATTCGTCAGCATTTTTGCTCGGCAAGATTTAGCCGGAAGCTCCTCTCATTTTAGAGATGCGGCGGTCAATTTCGAATTTGACTATCCTCGAACTCTGACTAAAGTTGCAGATTCGGAGAAAGACACCATCGTAAAGCTTGGCGGTGTTATCGACCAGAGACATACCGAGTTTCGACTCAGTAAATTAGATGGCGCACCAGAGCCGCGACTGGCTGAACAATTCGTTTTAGCTAACTTGCAGAAGGCACTCCCGGGGTGCACCCTGGTCGGCAAACGCGATATTCGCTTTGGTCATGGATTGACGTTCTCAGGCTCCGACCAGAGCTTCAGCTTTCGTCTGGGTGATGAGCCATATACGGCGAGAGTTGTTCTATTTGCTAACCACGATCAAACTTATATGTGGACATTCACTTGTGCAGGACGTGATGAAGCCACAATCAAGCCTTTCTTCGATAATACACTGGCCAGCCTGCGTCAACAGTCAGCGGGCTCGGTCACCACGCGTGCAGCGGATAACAGTTTGACCTTCGAGAAATTCAGTGACGCAGCAAAACAGATTTCGTTTGACTATCCTCAGGGCTGGAAGCTTGAGCGCGATGCTGGTAAAGAATTCGAAGTCAAATTCCGTGGTGCTAACAAAACTGGATTGGGAGCGGAGCTTACCGTTTCTCGACTCGAGCACCCACCGGGCACCACGCTTGATCAGTATTTCGAAATTTTCGAGCAAACTTATCTCAAGCCTCTGAAAGGCTATCAAAAGCTGTCCACAACTCATTCAACGTTCGGCATCACTCATCATGATGGATCACTGTCGTCATCAATTTTTACTGCCGATGGTCATCCCTGCCGCCAACTGACTGCTTTCTTTGCAGAGGGAAAGTATTATTACGCAATTGTTCTCACCGGCGGCATCTGGAGTGAACGCGAAATGCGTAGCGTCTTTGATAGAATCCTTGCCAGCTTCAAGCTCATCGACTAGAGTTTTGCCTTAGTTGCGCAGTTGCTCGGCAAGTTAGTTCTATTTGCTTTCATTGTGGAGGAAAAAGACCACCTGCGGTCACGCCCGGTATGTCTTTAACTGCGGCGCATCGTATTTGTCTACTCCGATGGAGAGTACGTACAAATTTCTGCCAGCTGGCTGAGCGTCAGTCGGTGTGGATTGGCTTCGATCCGTATTACTGTTTGGACCCGCATTTGTATTCAGACCAGCCCAGGCAGGAGAAGTTTGCAGCAGGAGCCAGATGCAAAGGAAGGCAGATCTGAGTTTTTGCGGCACAGCGTCCTCAAAATTGGTGACTCTATGATAGCGAGTAACAACGAACAGCTAATGAAATTGGCTGAGTAAAAAAGTCGAAAAGCATTGTCTTGTCATGCTTCGGTAACACTGCTCCGGCAAGATGAAATCATCTATGTTTTGACTGGAGGTTTGCAAGATGTATCCACCGGGACCAAACAAAAAGAATCAGCATCGTTCGATGTTTCGTGACTCCGAAGCCCCTATTGAGCGACGATCTTCTACCAGCGAATGTTTTCAGCAGCAAGCCACATCTGACCTGAGCGGACCGTCCCCTGCCAGGTCTGGTGCAAGCAAATGCGCTATGGACTCTGCAAATGATGCTTTGCCTTCACTCACGATCACCTCGGGCTCAAAAATTACCAGCGAAGTTGCTGCCACCGCATCTGGTAGCACCGACGCAATTAAGGGCATGAATGCCGATACCGATCAAGTAAAACAAATGATGGCGTTGAATGCCACGCCCGAATTGTTTGATGAATTGAAAAACCGCGATCGGAAAGGGGCGGCTGACCTCGCTGTCAGCGATACGACTTTCCAGAGACAGGCGCTTCATGGAACTGATGACGAAGCATTCGCGCAGGAGGTGCGCTTGCGCATCGGCGGCGGCAGTGGTGAGACTTAAGAAGGAAGTTCAATTTTCGTCAGCAAGCGACTGTTTCTTAAATTCCTTTCAATTTGCTTTCATTTTGGGAACAGTTGAGTCCCCCCTCCCATCTTCAGAGCACTTACTGGAGTAACCCAAATGAACAAAGCAATCAATTTAGCAGTAGTTGCGGCTCTCGGCTTTGCGCTGAACCAGGCAGCATTTGCTGATGAGACATCGACTACGACAAATACAACCTCTACTGGTGCCGGCTCGACTTCCGATAGCTACAAAGCTAGCAGCGGTCCTGCAGGCGCTAAAGTTTCACACACCAAAACCAATGTGCAAGCCAACGGCGACGGTAGTGTGAGCGCAGTGAAACAGCACGAAAGCCATGCAGTCGATGCTACAGGCGCTACTCACAAGAAGTCAGCCTCAGCAACAACTGTCGGACCTGATGGATCCAGCTCAACTGTTCACAGCTCGGTAAAAACATCTACGCCTTAATTCAGACGTAGTCTCATGATGAGTCTGCCGGCGAGCACCACATTGGTGCTCGCTTTTGATATGGATACACAAACCCTGCACGATCTGATTACCCAGAGTTAACAGAAGTCGTTGAACTTTTTGGCGACGGATTACGTTTTAGATATTGAGACCCAGAGATCAACCATATCGGTCCTGCGATTTATGGAAATCGCCATTGCTGAGGTAATTAACATGTACACCAAACTGACATCCCCACAACGTCGAGTTGTTCTAGGCTCACTGCTCGCACTTGCATTGTGCAGCAGCCTGTCGCCATCTTTTGCGCGCGGCTGGGGTCAGCAACACCCGCGTCGTGCTGAGGTTTTAGGTCGTGACAACAACATAAATAATCGACTGAATGCCGATCGCGGCAACCTGGGCGGTAATTATGGACGTCTGAAGTCTGAAGATCGCGCGATTAGAGCGCAGGAGCAAGCAGATGCGCGTTTGAACGGTGGATACATCACTAAGGGAGAGCAACATCAACTCAACAGAGAAGAAAATCACCTGAATAATCAGATAAGGCGAGATTACACAGGTGGGTTTTCAGGAGGCGGGGGCTACCCTGGCGGCGGCAATTTCGCCCACAATCATCCCCGCAGAGCTGAAGTGTTGGGACGCGACAATCGTTTGAACCGCGAGCTTCACGCAGACCGCGGGGATCTCAGTGGTCACTATTCGCAACTTCGTGGTGAAGACATCGCCATTCGTCAGCAGGAACAAGCAGATGCTCGTGCTAACGGCGGTTACATTACCCCGGGTCAGCAGGCTCAGTTGAATCGGGAAGAAAATCACGTCCAGAGACAAATCAATCGCGACTTTCAATAGTCCCCTGCAATGTCAGGCGTTAGACAGAGCCTCTGCGGACTATATTTGAAGCATATACACTTCGCCTCAAATGATTTTTGCGACTCAATAACCGATTCACTGGATAGGTGAATCGGTTATTGCCTGGCGCTTTCACCTGATTTTGATAATTGACCACTCGCTCAGCCATTTATGATATTTTGTACTGATCAGTATCTCTGTTTCTTGTGTTCACCATCAGCTACAAAGCGGGATTTGAAGACTATGAATTGGTTGCAGCGAAAAATTACAGGTATGACCGCAAGTGGTCAACTCGATGATGCCCGCGAGGCAGTACGCCGTGAGGATTATGCAGCTGCTATCGACATCGCTACAAAGGCGCAGCAGGTATTTCAAAGCATCTCCGATGATCGGGGCGTGATGCGCTCTCTGTGCATCATCGCAGGTTCACAGTTAGCCCTGAACGCGCTCGATAAGGCCGAGACAGATTACACACGTGCCCAGGCCCTTTGCGAAAGTGTCTCCAAACAAAGTCCGAATTCATGTGACCTTGAGTCCATAGACGTCGCAATGGGGTTGGGGGATGTCAGGCGATTGGGCGGAAAAGACGATGAAGCAGAAAAGCTTTACAGACAAGCTCTGACAACGATGGAAAACGTTGGAGTTCATGACAGTAGCTTTCCAGAGTCAGCGCGTGCCACCAACGGGCTGGGCACACTGATGATGCAGCAGCAGAAAAATGATGAAGCCGAAAAATATTTTGAAAGAGCATTCGCTGCGATCGAATATCCGCCAAGTGGCGATCAGCATCTCTACGCATTGAGCACACTGGTCGCTACAAATTACGCAGAACTGCTCCGAAAGCTCAATAAGGTGGAAGAAGCTGAAGACATAGAAAACCATGTCAAAGATTTGAAAGAAGCAAATCCTAAAAATCAGCCCTACTAGAACTTCAGCTTAAACTCCAGGGCAACGCCTTTGTCATTCAG
Source organism: Oculatellaceae cyanobacterium (assembly GCA_036702975.1). Taxonomy (GTDB): domain Bacteria; phylum Cyanobacteriota; class Vampirovibrionia; order Obscuribacterales; family Obscuribacteraceae; genus DATNPX01. The sequence goes on along the minus strand of DATNPX010000053.1, from coordinate 10,432 downwards.
GTGTGGTCGCCCGATCGGAACTATTGGTACTCGGTCAGTTCGTGGTTCGGATATTCTCAATCCTAATTGTTGCCTGCCGTTGGGATCGTTCAGCAATTTGACGAGGCCGTTTTCGTAATACTCGTGAAATGGTGCCTCATTTACCCAGGTGCCGGGGTTGATGGGGTACGGGTTGTTTTTGGGAAGCAGGTCAGCATCAATTGGAGGGCGGGTCAGGTGAAATGAATTCGCCGATGCTGGTGGCAAAGTAACTGTTTCTGGAGGCGGTGGCGGTGGTTGTGTTTTTTGTCTTTCGTCCACGCCGTTCTTAGCTGGCTGGAGCAGATCAACAAGATTGATGCCGGCACTAGTCTCGTCGTTTGTGCGGCGGTGAGTCTCGGGCGGGTTGAGAACGTCTGCCATTTTTGTCGCAGCTCCGTCTAGCCGTGTTTGCGGCGTGAATTTCATATGATTGCTGATAGGGTGTCACCAATGTAGTCAATAAGAACTGAACAGTCATTGGGGAAATTACGAGAGCTTCGAAATTTCGAGTTCCATTGTGCGTTATAAAGTGTGGAAGCCGCTGTTCTCAGTGCTTTGAAGTGAACTGGAGATTGTTATTGTTATCCACCAATCCGCGCCCTGGTTGAAGCGTTAAGGTCCAACGATTATTTCCGATGGTGATGACGTAGGTCTTCGTGCCGGCATCAAACAACGACCAGGTACCCCTGGCACCACTTGCAGTGACTATAGAGCCATCGGCAGAAAATTTTGCCGCACCATAGTCATTCAAATTGACGCTGTAAACACCGACGATAGCAGAGCCTTCGCCGCTGCGACCGTTTGAAGCGTTTGCTGTTTCAGCAGTGACTGCAGCGGCGATTGCAGATCCGACGTTTCCTTCAACCTCTATTGTGTAGTCATTCGTCTGTCGAACCAGCGGACTCTTAGCTGGTTCAATCATGAGTACAATCCTGGTCGGTGCGGCTGCATTGCCCTCAAAAACAACTCCATTGGCGTTGTCTTTAAACGTAATTGTAGACCCTGGCACTTTAGGCGCGATGACGGCTGCAGCTGCGGGTTTCGCTATGTTAAAGCCTTCCTGAGCACCCGAGCGAATGAAAGCGATTTTGAAGTGACCACGCTGAATTGTTGTGGTCCAAAACTGTTCTCCGCCAAAGCTGTCGATGGTGCCTCTGGTGATTCCATTGGATAGTGGTGCGGGATTTTTTGGGTCGAGCGATTGTGCGAAAGAGGGAAGCGTCGTTGTGATGCACGCAAACGCAGCTATTAGGCGTGGCAGAAGAAGACGTTTTTTCAAGTAGGACATGCGCTCTGATTTGCCCGAACCAGTTTTTAACGTCTGAGTCCTTTTAAAGAACATTTGAATTCCTGAAATTAACGCAGTATGAGACACCGTATATCCTCTTGTTAACAGGGTTTAAAGCAAACAATGTTGAGGACATCGCTCTCGCCTTAAGTCCAGAGTAAGCAAAATACAGGATAAATTGCATCTTTTCGTGTAGATTCCGTGAATTCATTAACGTCATGGTGATTATTCGCGGTCGCACCATGTATGCATCGCGGTTATGTCGCTTTGATCGTTCTTGCAATGTGAAATAATAAACGATACGCAAACATGATGGTTTGATATGCACTACCAAACAGGGCTCTGGCACAAATTTCTAGCTGTGTCGAAAAAAGCGAAAGTCTTCGAAGTGTGTGTTCAAGGCTCCGTCGTCTACTGGCGCCTTGGAATGCAAGGCACTAAATGCGCTACCAGGAAAATACAGAATGACACTGAGCAGCATGCTGAAAAAGTTATGTATGAAATGATCGACAAGAAGTTAGCTGAAGGGTTCGTTTATCAACATTCAGCCATGTAGCGGTCTACAATTCCGATGGTTGCATTGCGGTAAACTAACGAGCGGTTCAAGGCAATCCGGAGTCCATCACGGTGTTTCAGAAATTTGATAAAACAACCATTACCGTTCTATGTGTTCTGGCATTGATGGCACTTCTTCTCATTGGTCTTATGATTCGCATTGTAGATCGATCGAGTGAACACGTAAATGAAATCAAGCAAACAAGAGTAGTTGAGCCAACGCGATTGGCTCCATCGCTAAGCGGTGATGATGATCTGGTCAACTTGATTATAAATAACAATCCTCGTTACCCATCATGCATTGTTTCCGACGGAAAATTAACACCTGCAATTTTGCACAAAATTCTCGCAGTCAAGAACTTACACGAAGTATGGCTAAAACGCTGCGAGTTCACGGCGGCTGATCTGCAAGCTCTTTCAGTCTGCCCTCTAGAGGTAATTAAGATAGAGGAAGGAAACATCTCTGAAGACTGTATGCAAATCATTTCAAAGATGCCGAAACTGAGAAAGCTCGAGATATTTGCCAGCGATGTTCCACCACATGCAATGGCACATTTGGCTGAGTCGAAGATAAGTTGGTTGATGATTCACTACTGTCTCAGTTCGAAGAATGGCGGTCAGCTTACTGCGTCTGACCTTAGCATTCTGTGCGACATGGAAAACCTCATGTGTCTTGACCTGGAAAGGGATCGATTCGCACCTGGCGCCCTGAAGGGATTGGCCAGGAGCAACATCAGCGTGCTCAATGTTGAACGCTGCAATCTCACTGACAACGACGTGGTCGATATTGCGAAAATTCCAAAGATTACGTGCGTAAACTTAAATCGAAATGATAGTGTGTCATGTAGGGGGCTGAAAACTTTGCTTGCCTGTAAGAACTTTAAAACGGCCGCATTCGATGGCGATACTTCTAACTGCGATTTGTCAGACGACGACAGAAAACGTTTTGGCCCAAAATTGTACAGAGTGCCTGCTTACGTCTGGATAAGCTTAAAAAGTGCCAATTGACTCAATCATGATTCGCCACCTGGTAGTTTTTTGCTTGATGTTCCTTTTTATTGAACTTGGTGCAGGCGCAGTTCCGCCGGCTCGACCGAAGTCACAATCTGCAGAGCCGACTGTGCCAAAGTCACAACGGCCTGCAGAATCGGGAGTTCACGCGCAGTCGGAGTCTGGCAAAGAGACCAGAGAGTCACAGCACGCCAGAGCGAGAGAGCTTGTTTCCAAAGCCAGGGAAATGTACCTCATGCGCCCGCCTCAATTTAACAGGGCAATCGAGTTCTACAAAGAGTCTTTAAAAATCGAAGATGATCCATTTACGCGAACGAAGCTGGCGCAAATGCTGAAGTTCGCAGAACGCTACGATGAGGCCGAGGCTGAGTATGTAAAGGTGAGGCAGATTTATCGCAAGCGTAAACAAGCCGTTCCGTTTGGATTTGAATGATTGCGTATTCAATCCAGTTGGTAGAGTGCTCTGTTATTTCACTAATTTAAAAGTGCCCTCGCCGCTCTCGTTTAGATGTTCGACGAGTAATTCCGATGCGTGTGCTCCCGGCCCCATAGTGAAAATTACGCCACTCAGCCCTGTGGCGTTCTCTCCGACGGGTTGGTATGTAAAAGTGTCTCTATCGTAATGCTTGAGGTTAGCACTCATGTTTTTTGGACCAACGAACATGACCATTTTTCCGTCGACATCTTTGACCAGGAGGTCACCGAAGAAATCGCTGTGGTACTTTCCAGTGTACGCGGAGGTTGTTGCCTGCGGTGTCGCAGATTCTGGCACTTTGGAATAATCTGTGCCGACAACTTCACCCAGTGTTGCCGGATTTTGAAAGACCTTTTGGAAAATTGCAAGCCAGTCGTGTTGTTGCGCTCCGTTTTGAGCGAAGTCCATAAACGATGCATTCAACGCTTCTGGAACTCCGCTCGGGCTGCCATTTGTGAGGGCTATTACTCCAATATTTTCGCCCGGCATCATAGTCACACACGTAGCAGCACCCATTGAAAATGCACCGGAATGGTTCAAACGCAGTCGTCCACGTTCGTCGTAAGAGACATTGATTCCTAGTCCATAAAATCCAGGAGTGCCGTTGAACGGGTTGAATTGCGTTAGCATGTGCGGATGATGCGTCTCGGTAAGCGCTTTCTCGTCGACGACCTGTCGCCCTTCGAACGTTCCTTTACCAATTTGCAGTCTCATCCACTTCGCCATATCATTCACTGATGAACTGACTCCGCCCGCAGGTGATTGCGCATCGGGCTGACGCTGCTCTTTGTGCACCCACTGTCCGTTTTCTTTTGTATGACCCATCGCCTTGTTTGCCCGTGCGATGAAGTCTGAGTAGCGCGCGCTTGTAGAATTCATTCCCAGCGGGCGAAACAGTTTTTGCTCTGATGCTTCCTCCCAGGTCAGACCATAACGTTTACCGGCGGCGACAGCACCTTCAGTGATACCAAAATTGGTGTACTCGTAATGAGACCTGAAACTGCTGCTTGGCTTCTGGTATCTCAAGCTGAAAAGCACCTGTGCGCGATCTGCTCCGAGGTCTTCCAGCACGTCCCCTGCATGGTCGGGCAATCCACTGCGATGGGCGAAGAAGTCGCGCAGAGTGATCTGACTTGTCACCCAGGGATCGAACATTTTGAACGATGGATCGAGGTCACTTATTTTTGAATCCCAGGTTATTTTTCCTTCTCCAACCAGTTCCGCCACAACGGTCGAAGCAACTGGTTTTGACACCGAGGCGAGCTGGAACACTGTATCTGGATCGATAGGATCTGATTTGCCAACTTCCTTAACGCCGAATCCTTTCGCATAAACAAGCTTGTCTTTGTATACGACGCCCACAGCAAGACCAGGTACGAGCTTTTTGTCTACCACTTGCTGAGACATCTTTTCTAATGCATTAATCGCCGTTTGAACTCGTTCTTCTGTGATTGTATTTTCTGACGCGTCAACACTCTGCACTTTTGTATGAGCAGATACTCCTGACTCGGCAATGGCAGCACTTGCATGCGTTGGGAGCAAGACGGTAGAAAGGAATAAAGATGCTGCCAACGCAGCTGATGCTTGTCTTTTCATTTAGGTGAATGGTTCCTGACGTGGAGTCTAGATTCAGTCGTAGAAACTCGCAAGCTTAGCATGCAAGCGATGCGGGCTTTCTCATGGCAAATGTCTTCTGCAGTCTTCCCTGACAAATGTCCAGTGGAGTCGACAGCATACATATTCCTCATAGATAAATTGTCAGGGTATTCTCTATAGCGAGATCCGGGTTGCCATGCATAATGGAATAAGTCTTTTCAGATCAAGCGGACGGGCGACGAACCACGTGAAAAAAGAACGGGTCGTAATCAGCACGCAGAACGCCACGATGCGAACCGCCCTCCGTGTGGTTGCTTTGCTGGCGCCTCTCTGGGCTGTGTATATTCCAGGGCTCTTTCTTGGACTTTTTGGTTTTTACATTTTTCCAGTTTTTTTTGACGTCAATGAGCGTATTTATTTGCTCCTCGGCAGTTTCGCGCTCGGAACTGTCAGCACTGCCGCGCTGCTGGTCAATACGCTCGTTTTGTCTAAATCAACCGCGTCGTTCCCGCCTCTCAAGGCTCTGCACGTTCCTATCGAGAATGTGCATCGGCTCTCATGGCACTGGGATGCTTACGAGAAGGAGATTTATCTGAGATTTCTGGTCGGGCGTGAGCATGTCGATATTCACCACTCAAGGCTTTCGCCGAGCAAATTGGTTAATCTTAGAATCGCTCTGAGAAAATGGTCTCCTAAATGTGAGTGGGAAGTGGAGCCAGAAGACCTCGAAGATATGGTCGCTTTGAGAGAACGCTTTCACAAGCCTGAGAAAGTGCAGCTGTTGCAAAACAAGCGAACCGCTGAGCCTTATGGTAAAGCCGCCTTCATCGACATACCCTACAACCCGCACGAGCAGTTTGCGAAATTCAAACAATCGCTGGGGGAGAACGAAAAATACTTCTGGTATTGCTGGGTGTCGGTGCTTTTAATTCCCTGCATCATGAAAATCCCCGATATCGTCTGGGGTTTCATAGCTGACGCGCGTCACGTCGAGCGTTTCGTCGATGTGCCTCCGTTCGTCAAAGGTATTGATGCTTTTGCTTCGTTGGCGTGGCATCTTTTTATCGGCGGTCTGGAAGGTGCCGGAGTGCTGTATTACTACGCAGCGACGAATCCGTTTTTTATCTGTCTGTGTTTTGGAATTATGCTCGTTTCTCTTGCTGCTCTGGCCATGTTTGTATTCCAGCCCAACGGAATTCGCTTAAAAGCAGATTGTCTGCAGTTGTATTTCAGATGGCAAAAAATTCCGCTGTTTCGTAGAAGCATTGCCTGGAAAAATATGATTGCGTTTCAGCTGGATCAATTTGGCGATGTCGCCAATCCTGAGAAGTGGCGCATGCAAATCAAAATGAAGGATGGGACGAGCGTTTATTTAAACATCGAATCTATCAAGGGAGCAGTATCTCGTGAGACCTTGTTGAAGACGGTGAGTGAGATGGCACCAGATGCGGTGCAAGACCCTGCTTTGATTCGAGCTCTGATGCCGCCGCAACGAGAGAGTTACACCGAGCTATGGTTGCAATCTTTGACTACGCCTCCGAACCGTAATCGACTGACTCCGCTTAATGATGGACTAAAACTTAAGTCTGGACGCTACATAGTTGAGCGACAACTTGCTGCCGGTGGTCAGGGTGTTGCTTATCTGGCTTCTGATTCTGCAGCCAATACTCGAGTTGTTCTCAAAGAATTCGTGCTGCCGGTTTACACCAGTAGGAATGTGCGAAAGCAAGCTCTTGAACGATTCGAGAATGAAGCGCGAATTTTGGAAGAGCTAAATCACCCTCAAATTGTAAAATTGATTGATTTCTTTTTGGAAGACCATCGTGCCTATCTTGTCCTCGAACACATTGATGGCATGTCATTGCGCCAGCTTGTGCAAAAGAGCGGACCCCTGTCGCTGACCGACATTATTTCGCTGTCACTGCAAATGTGTGACGTTCTTCAATATCTACACTCTCTGTCACCAGCTGTAGTGCACCGAGATTTCACGCCCGACAATTTGATTTTAGATTCGTCTGGACGATTGGTTCTTATTGATTTCAATGTCGCCCAGCAGAAGCAGTGGACGACAACAAGTACCGTTGTCGGTAAGCATGCTTACCTGCCAGCCGAGCAGTTTAGAGGCAAGCCTGTTCCTCAGAGCGACCTGTATGCGATGGGAGCGACACTGTACTTCTTATTCTCTGGACAGGACCCTCAACCGATTACATGTTCTCATCCACGCAACTTTGATGCCAGCGTACCACTGCAATTCGATGAAATTGTCTCAAAGCTGACGCACACTGAGCCGGAAGAGCGCTTTCAGACGGCTGAAGAAGCGCGTGCAGCACTGTGCAGTCTGTCGGAAAGTGGTGTTGAAGCGCCAGGCAACGTTGTTTCAATTCTCAAGCCTGATGTGCTCAAGTTGATGAACGTCGAGCCCTTGGAAGAGTTGCGTGCAGTAAAAGAACGAATTAAAGAGACGAGTCAAGAACGCAATTGGAAATCGAGGTCTTCGCATGGCTGATCTGGAAATAACCGTGAGATACAAGAGTCGTCCAGCGAAGATGGCTCTGGGCGTGGTTGTTCTGTTGCTTCCTGTGTGGGGAATTGTCATCCCTGGCATTTTGCTCTATTTCCTTGTGATAGGCATAATGTATCCAAACAACGTTTTGCCATTGTTCGCCGCCATGGGAATGCAGGTTGGCGGCGTGATCATGGGGATGCTCTTGATTGTTTTGATTGGCGTCAAGAGCGTTTTGAATTTGTCCGACAATAGAATTATATTGAGTAAAAATGGTATCGAGCTCCCGTTCTTTCTGGGCAGCACATTTGGGCTGCGGCGCAATTTTTCCTGGGTCGCTATTAGTTCAGCTCAACTGGTTGACTCGGACCAAAAGCGCGAAATTGTTATCCACACCACTGACGGCTTTCCAATGTATCTAGACGTGAAATGCTTTGAGCCAGAGGAGTTAGAGCAGTTTCTGGTAGCTCTTAATGTCTGGGCGATCAACTGCAAGCGAACACCAGAATTGGAGTATCTGCAAGACGAGTTGCAAAAGAAATCCGATGAGAAGCTACTCCCCAGCTACACCGCGATGTGGGATGATGAACTATCGCGCCGTTTCACGGCGACTGCTTATGTGCCGCTCGAACCGGGGCAAATTTTGCAGAACGGAAGATTGAAGGTCGTCAGTCAACTTTCTTTCGGCGGTTTGTCGGCGGTTTATCTGTGTCAATACAACGAAAGAGACCTGGTGGTGCTGAAGGAATCGGTGGTTCCACAAGACAGCGAGGAACAACTGAAACTCAAGGCAACCGAATTGTTCGAACGCGAAGCTCGTTTGTTGATGAAAATCGATCATCCATCCATCGTAAAAGTGATGGATTGCTTTGTGGAAAAATCTAGGCAGTATCTGTTGATTGAATATCGCAGTGGGCAAGACCTCAGCCAATTCGTCAAACAGAATGGTCCTCAGCGCGAAGAGAGAGTTTTGAAGTGGGCCGAGGAAGTCGTTGATATATTATGCTATTTGCATGCACAGGAACCGCCTATCATTCATCGTGACGTCACTCCAGACAACCTTGTGTTGGATAACGATGGCGCCCTGGTGATGATTGATTTCGGTGCGGCTAACGAATTCCTGGGCAATGCGACGGGGACGCTTGTAGGCAAACAATCATTTATTGCGCCAGAGCAGTTCAGAGGGCACGCCAGCAGTCAAAGTGACCTTTATGCTCTGGGATGTACCCTGAGTTTCCTGCTCACGGCTCAGGAGCCTGTACCGCTGTCTGTCACACATCCTCGCAAGCTTGTCGAATCGATCTCGGAAGATGTCGATAAATTTGTCGCGGATCTTACCGCCATGGAACTGACAGATAGAATCGAGTCAGCCGAGTCTGCAAAACTGAGGATTCAGGAATTGCGCTCGAAGTGTTTGCAGCTTAGTTGAGAGTAACTTAAAAGGCTCGTTCTTTAGCCATGAACACATTGACGATTGCGATTACATAAATCCCGATCGCGATTAAATAGAGAGCTGCATAACCGAAATACATGGCGTTATATTCCAGTATTCCACCGAATAGTGCGCCGAGTATATTCAGCGCCATAGCGCCTGCAATGTCTTTTGTTTTGCTGATTAGCGTCGAGAAAAGAATTCCTGAAAATGCGATTGGACACGTTAAAACTGCCGTCATTAGCCAGGGACTGCTTTCGAAACCTGTGATTATGTGGCGTGAAACGAGGGCGCTGAAGACGAGGGCAGCTATCAACAGAACACCAGGAAGAATAATATTGTTGAACGAAACCTTAGCTACCAGAAGATTAGATAAGAACGCCATTGAAATAACTGCACCGACCACGATGGCAGTGACCAGCCAGGTGTTCCCGAATTGTAAACCCAGTTCAGTAATTGCTTTCGTTTCGACCAGCATGAAACCTGCTCCCAGCCAGAAATAGGGCAGATTTGCAGCGCTGAACTTTGATTTCTTCAGTGAGCTTTGTAACCAGATCGCTAAAGCCAGGACAAGCCCCATCAGTGGCAGATATGAGAATGGGAATTTCCGATGAGGCATGTAGAAGAACGGCCAATCATCGGTTGATGATTCGAATTGTCCGACGTATTCAGCAAGTTCGTTTCTCACCTTCAGGTTTGTGTCGGATGCTACGTCTTCGGGAATCGGCGGAGCGCCCGTTGGCGATTCGAAGAAGCTTGTCGACGAATCATAGTCAGTCTGCAATGCCAGTGGCTCCTTCCCATCGAAGACCGTCTTCAACATGCCGAAGACTTTCTTTTGTAAGTCAGGAACGACACCTACAAATGAAAGTGAAAGAATGCCACCCTCATTCAACTTCTCTTTCGCTTCCTTGAAACATTGAATCGTGTAGATGTACGAGTCTACCCGTAATGCCGAAGCTGAACTCGAAAGCGCATGCGAGTCAATCAATGCGAAGACGACGACATCATATTTTGATTGTGTTCGCCGCAGAAATGCCCGTCCGTCGTTAAGGACGAGATGAACTCGCTCGTTGTCGTATGGCTTTTCCGGGTGATAACTTTTGCCGAAGCTGGCAATTGCGGGGTCAATTTCCACTGCGTCGATGTGCTCTGCTCCAGCACGAACTGCCGCTGCTACGTCGTTACCACATCCGGCACCGAGAATCAAAACATTTTTGGGATGCGGTTTCAGCTTGTAGGGAAGATCGTAATATGCCGCCACTTTGCGCAGGTCAGGGTAGGCTTCGAATGACGGTTTTGTAAGGTCATAAGCTTTCTGATAATAATATCCTGAGGCCCGTATGCCTCCCCAGCCGTGTTGTGCATCATATACATCAATTGATTGGTATGGCGAGTATATGCGCGGGTGAATGGCATCCAGCGGCGTTCGTGCTGGAGCAGAGCACATCGACGCAGTGGAAATTGACCCCGCAATTGCCAGCTTCGGCAAAAGTTATCACCCGGAAAAGCCATACGACAACGAGCGAGTTCATCTCGTCCTTAACGACG
>DATNPX010000038.1:0-168826 GCA_036702975.1 Oculatellaceae cyanobacterium | reverse complement strand
CCATATTTTTTCAGAATGTCGTCAGGCAAGTAAATCTTGAAATTGTGCATGCTTTGCGGCGAGCAACCATGCTTCACGTTTAGTTCTGCTCGCGACCGACGGTCTGTTGTTCCAGATAATATATGGGTGCCTGGAGGATTGTCGTAAGCAGAGGCATCAGCGTACAGATGTACGGTCAGTGGTTCGTCATGCCCTTCCTGCAAAGCCCAACCCGTGGCATAGTATTTGCCATCGTTAAAATTAATCCCTTCGAATGTGCCGACCACCGGCGGAACGTCTTCAGCACGTGATGGAACAGCAAAGAGGAAAAATGTCGCAACCAGAGCGATTGAAATGGTTGTTTTAAAGCGCGGTAGTGCATGGTTCTTGGACATAGCCTCGCGCTCCTCTGTTATCCGATTATCCGGGGGAGTTATTTATTATATCGGAGTTTAATAATGACTCGAGATCTGGCTGGTCATCCGCCGCCGCATTCTCTATCCGAGTCGTCATTCAGCAGTGGACGCTAGACGGGCAAATGTTCTGTCGCTATCATTTGGTCGCTTAGAAGTTTTCTCGGAAGGTCGCTAGGAATATTGCGCTCGGAAGGTATGCACTGTGGCAAACTCAGAAGAATTTGATGACATTATATTTGGTGGCGGCAAAGGTGGAAAATCTCTGGCAATGGCATTGGGTCCTGCCGGTCGAAAAGTGGCGCTGATTGAACAAGGAATGATAGGTGGCACCTGCATCAACGTCGCTTGCATTCCTACTAAGACAATGGTTGCGAGCACACGCATGCTTGTTGAGAGCCGACATGCGGGCGCTGACGGATTCAATATCCAAGTGAAAGAGCCCAATCTCGCTGCCACGCTGAAGCGCAAACACGCGGTCGTGGATGGCATGGTAAAAACTCACTGGAACTTGTTTACGCACACAGCCAATCTCGAGTTTTTCTATGGACGCGGTCGCTTTGTTGCCGAGAAGACGATTGAGGTGACACTAAATGACGGCGGCACAAAAATTCTTACCGGTAAACGCATTTACATAAATACTGGCAGCCGTCCTTCGATTCCGTCCATTCCTGGTCTCGAACAATCCGGTTATTTGACAAGCACGACCGTGATGGAGCTAGAAGTGCTGCCTACGCACTTGGCGATTCTCGGTGGTGGATACATCGCACTTGAATTTGCGCAGATTTTCCGGCGACTTGGATGCGAAGTAACCTTGATAGAGCGTTCAAACAGATTTTTGCCACGCGAAGATGAGGACATTGCTGCGCAATTACGTGAGATATTGGAAGAGGAAGGAATCAAGATCCTCTTCAATAGCGGCATTGATTCGGTGACAAAAGACGGTGATGATACTGTTCTCAAAATCAAGGACAGTTCGGGTTCCAGAGATTTCTCCTGTTCACATTTGCTTGTTGCTACCGGGCGATTACCGAATACTGAAGATCTTAACCTCGAAGCCGCCGGTGTTAAAACCGATGCTCGCAATTTCATAGTGGTTAACGAAAAGCTCGAAACAAGTGCTCCTGATATTTGGGCAATTGGCGACTGCAAAGGCGGACCATTTTTTACGCACCTATCGTGGGATGACTTCCGGATACTGCGTGATAATCAGCTTTATGATGCCAAGCGCACAACGAACGGACGGCTATGTCCCTATACGCTTTTCACTACGCCTGAACTTGGGCGCGTGGGCTTGACCGAAGCGGAGGCGCGAGCGCAGGGGCTGGAGATTGTTGTTGCTAAGCTTCCCGCGCGCCTGGTTCCGCGTGCTCAAACGGTCGGTCAGACTCTGGGATTGTTGAAGGCGATTGTCGAGCCAAAGACCAAACAAATTCTCGGCGCTTCAATTTTGGCGAATGAAGGGGGCGAAATCGTCTCGGCAATTCAAGTTGCGATGGTGGCGAAGATGCCGTACACAGACCTTGGCAATGTTATGTTCACTCATCCGACAATGTGTGAGTCTTTAAACCTTCTATTTGCTGGTCTACCTCGATAGATTCAGGCACTCAGAACTGTTGAATATTTCTTCCTTTTAATCTCTCTGGTCGCCTGTTCGGACGACCGTAAACCAGGCAGAGGGAAAACGATTCATTTTGAGATGAAAGAGATGAAAGTCAATTCCGCAATTTCTGACCCTTGTCCTAACTTTCGGCGGTTAGTCCGCTGCTTGGGCTCAAGAGTGGAGCTGACCGCTGAAGTGCAAGCGCCCGGGCACAACTGCTTCCCCGGAACAAGCGGCGATTCAACCTCGAGTTTCCCCCGCGATCTTTTCCGCGCAAAATGAAATCGCTTACGTATCATATCCTCGCAGCGAGGGACTAGAATTATGCAAAGTCCAGGGCAGCGAGGATATTCGATTGACTGAATTTTTGCGACCGGGAGCCACAGATAACGACGTTCTTGCTTTGGTTAAAAAGTTCATTGGGTTGTTGGCGAGTGGCAACTTCAATGCGGCAATGGACATCACTTACGTTTCTGAAGACTCTGAGTGGACACCGGAACGTTTGAAACGAATAATCGAAAACTACGGCAGCGAGGGCGATGTTCCTGAGGCTGAAAAAATGCATGTGACCGACCTCACAGCAGCCGAAATAAACAATGGTGGCGCCTGGTTTATCAAGTCGGTCTTCCGTGCACGCGAAGAGAGTCTCGAGGATGCAACGGTCGAATACGGTTTGCCTTTAAACGGGCGTCAAAGCGATCTGAATTTGCACTTTGAGATCTATAAGAGTCGTGATGGATTTGCGCTGTCGCTTTATGATGTGTGCGTCGACTGAAGACAGTCACTTAGCCAGGGAATACAAACTGGTATCCTTTTTTCTTCAATTCCGGAATTACTCTCTCTAAAGCGTCAATCGTTTCAGTTCTATCGCCGCCAGCATCATGCATGATTATCACTCCACCTGAGTGCAGTTGCGCTTTGACTGTGGCTAGGATCTGTTCAGTGCCGGGTTCTTGCCAATCTTTGGGGTCGACAGACCAGCCGAGTGGTTTCATGCCCCAACCAATGACGAGGTCTCTCAGTCTGTTGTTCATGTTGCCGCCGGGCGCGCGATAGTACTCCACCGTGGTGCCAGGCACAATCGATTCGAGCAGCTCTTTCGTGCCGAGAATCTCTGCTTTCATCTTTGCCAGTGAACGCTTGTCTAAGTGTTCGTCATGGTTCATGGAGTGGTCGGCGATCTTGTGCCCCTCGGCGACGATCTCTTGCACTAGTTCCGGATACTTTTTCGCGTGCCGACCGATCAGGCAGAATGTGGCATGTACGCCCTCCTTCTTCAAAATCGCAAGCACCTTGGGCGTATATATAGGATTGGGACCATCGTCAAATGTGAGAGCGACGTACTTGATTTGGTCGTTCGGTTTGGCGCCGGCGGGCATCGCACAAGTTCTTATGATCAGCGATTTTTTCTTCGGTTTTGGTTTGGCCTGACCAGATTTGCTGCTGGTTTTGGTGCTGGTTTGTAGACCGCGTTTCGCGCCGTTGTTGCTACCTGGAACTATTACTGTAGGTTTAACAGACGGCGTAACTACCGGCGCAATAGATGTTGGAACCATTGTTCTCATCGGAACTAGCGGAGGTTGCACTGTCTCGAGCAACGCTACGTTGACTGGCTTTCCGAAGTTGACTTTTTGCGTGCCTGATATGGTTGATTCGTTTGAGAGAGCGGCAGCTTCTGTGACTAATTGAGAGGTTGCTGCTGGAGTCAGCAGAATGGAAATTAAGGGAGCGATTAACAGGGGAAGTCTGTTTTTCATGGTTCAGTGCCTCTAAACCTTTGACTCTACAAAAATAGATCGCGAACGATAAAACACTTGGCATCTTTGTAATCCAGGAGTAAAGCGCTTACTAAATTCTTGGCAACCGTGTTCTTTGTTAAACACAGGCAAAAAAGATGTTACGATAGCTTTGGTTGACACTGTATATAGTGGCATTTTGCTGATTTGAATTTTAATCACTTGGCGGTTCGTCGCTTGTTAGACTTTGCAAAATTTCTCGTCATGAAAATGCATGTCAGATCGCGTATTTCAACAACTTTCTTGGGCGAAAAATTAGGAAAGAAGTTGAGGCACGGAAATTGAGGCACAAATGTTGCGTTCGTGAAAACCCGTGACACAAATTCGTCGTTGTCAACGAGCTGAGTGGTGAAATCACCATGCATCTGTGTCGATTATGGGTTTACAGGAGGAGCGGTCGAATCTACTATCAAAAATGCTCACTAAAACAACTTTCGGCTGGAGACGGCGCGGCGTGGCATTTGGCGGATTTGACAGAAGTATCTCTAATAACGCGAGCACGGAAGCTTGCGATGCAGCCGCTGCAGCTTGTGTCAAAGTGACGCAAGAGCAACGCTCGGGGCTGGTTCAATCCGCATATGCATCACAAGATGACGAACATTCACACCGTAGGCGTGCGAAGTCAGGTGAACACCATCACACTGATGGCGCAGGTACCGACCATGGTCACAGGGTCAAGACTGGCCATCATCATGCTAATTCCAGCTCGGCAGACGCTCATTCCAAAACGGAGAGCGGTCACTCCAAAGCTTCGGATAAGGGCGCGCAACCCGCAGCTGCAAAGGGTGCAGAGAAGCATCCGGCACCTGAGGTTAATGAACCCCGGCCCTCAAAATACTTGCCGTCGCTTTCAGGTTTCACGTCTGCATTGAACTCGTATTGGCAACGCATTTCTCATGCTAAGTCTCATCATCAGTTTGTGATAGCGTTTCCGCCGGTTTATGCGGGGATGGATGCACCCAAAAAACAGCCACCGACGGTGGTGCCAGCGCCGGAATCAATCAAGAGCACTGGAAAGATGCCATCGCTGAACGATCTTTACGGGGCTTCTCGCGATTTAAATCGCATCGTCTCGCATGATAAGACGCAGCCAGATTTCCATCCACTCACCTTGAGCGAGGCTGATTTCAAACGCCGGTATGCTGAGGAGAGTATCTTTATAGGCAAACAGTACAACTTGAACAAAGCAACTGTAGAGAATCTGGTAAAGCGCATCTATGCGTTCGAAGATGGTGGATGGGGCACATACAACACTCTTTCCAGTATGCCTCAGGCTTTGATGAATGACGATCAGAAAAACAGCCTGGGCAAATTCCATCCCAGTTCTTCCGCTCTCGGATATAACCAGCTGTTGCTGAAAGATACGGTCAATGATATCGCACACCACGGCGCTGCGATATCAGCGCGGTTAGAGCAGCTAGCTACTCAACATCCCGACCGCGCCAAGGTATTGCACGATAAAGCAAAATTGGTGACAGATTTGCAGGATGTGATTCTCCATCGTGCAAATCCAGATATGAAGATTCCTGCAGACAAGCACAAAAGGTTTTATGCTTCTTCCGGTGAGATTGAGAAAGCCGCTCATTCTCTCAACCTTGATGGTGACATCGGTCCGGTCATCCAAAGTCAGGAACTGAATAATCTCTTGGCTTATGCCAGAGACAACAAATTTGATGATTTTCTCAATACTAAAGCAACTCTCGAAACGAGCCATGCTGCTGAATACGACAAGTTAACGCCTCAGCAAAAAGCTGCTGCGGCCGATCAATTATTGAGCCTTGTACAGCCTACTGACGCTGATCCCGCTCATCCCGAAATTCTTGCCGCGTTCAATAATGTTAAAGAAGGTCTACGAAGAAAGTTCCTGACTCTAGGGCCGAAAGGCTCTCAGAGTTCTCTCGAGCGCGACCATTTGAGCGCCGACGAGTACAAAATGATGAACGCCCAGATTTTGACGATCAGGCGCTTTGGCGGCGAAAAGGGACCTCTATCACATGAGGCAAGGGCTCTATTAGACCGCACCACATTCGATTATTTCGGCGGCTACAGCGCCGACCGTTTGCAAGCGGCAGCCATCGAGCTGGCAAATCTGGCTGGGATGGGCTCCGCACAAAAAATGCTGAATCCGGATAATGCTAACTTGCCTACCTCTAACTTCTTTGCGCGACCTGGCTATCAGGGAAATCCTGTCACGAGCCGCCGGTCGGCTAGCGAGTTGCTCTTGCAAATATATAGGATCATGCATGGACCAAACAGCGATCCGTCAAAGCCTGGAATTAAGCAGTTCAACGATGCCTTTAACAGCATTCGCCCGTAGAATGCCTTTCTAGCGCTCGATGTGTTACGGAATCTTGTAGTGTGAAAGTTTCTGTCTGATCGACGTGTACAGAGACGGGAGCCAAATGGGCTGCAGTTTGAAATCGACATCCGGTTTGGTGGTTGACAGATTGCATGGAGCAATCAGAACGCTAGTGTTGCTGCTCCCGCAGTCGTAGACAGCGGTGAAAACTTTCGCCATGTCTTCGCTTGAGATGACCACGCATCCGGTAGAATACGAGCCGCCGTGAACCAAAATATCGCTTCCTAATTCGGTTCTTCTGTCTTGTTTTGCTTTCTCTCGGTCGAACGAATTTGGATAGTCGACGCACAGCGCCAGACGCATATCAGCTCTTTGATTCAGCACGTGGTAGAAACCCTCCGGAATCTGAAGATCACCCTCTTTTAGCTTGGGCCCGATTTTTCCACTGAACGATGAAAGTGGAAATGAATACAACAAGTGAAGCTGCGGATTTCGTTTGTCGCTTGCATAAAACAACAAGACTCTCTCCTGCTTCAAGCACACCAAAGAGATTTTCTCTGGTGGGTATTGAACTCCAGCTTGGTCGAAATCTAAGTGCAGCTGTTTCCGTGCTGATGGACCAAACTTGTCGATCGCTTGCTTGGTGGTTAGGCGCAGTGGTGGTGGAAATTTCTTTGGGTTGTTTTCAGCTGACCAAGATGCCGGCGGCAAAGAAAATGCATTCACTAGCGACAAAACGATGAAGGGATTGAAGAATCGTCGCAGTATTTTCATGACACCGTTATATTTTTGCCTGGATGTTACCGTTGAAGTGTTGCTGACTTTCAGTCGACCCGGTTCTTCAATTTTGACAATTGAGCGTAAGTCCTGGATAGTATCATTTATTGGTGGACTTTCTGTGCTCTTGCAGTATTGCCTATTACTGACGCACCTTGCGGCGGAAAATGAACGAAAGATATCTGTACCAAAACAATTGTCCGATAGTTTGTCAAGTTGTGCTTGCAGCTCTTTCCATTACTATGCTGCAATTTTTGCACGCTTTGCCATCGACTGCACAACAACCGAATAGAGTCCCGGCTTTGGCTGCGACGCAGCGTCCATTTTATCCTCCTGCGCCAGCTGAGGAGATTGCATTGCGGGCTCGTGCAAATCAAACGCGCAAAGCCTTGGGACCTACAAATCCAGAGAGCATGAGAGCCCTCTGGGAATTGAACATGTACTATTTGAAAGTGCATAAGTTTAAGGAAGCGGAGCGCGATCTTCGCTATATGAATGATGCTGCATCCAGAAATCCGAGTGGCTGTCCCGTCAGTTTGAGCGAAGTTCAGAAAGCTTATGCCGCTGCAATAAATGGACTTCGCTCAGGCGTATCCGTTACCGCTGTTCCTGCGAAATCTGCGGGGACCGCAGCCGGAGCAAGTGCGGTAGGTGGTGCCGCAGCTGGCACCATCGGTAGTGGCAAATCTGCTGCGTCGCCCACATCATCATCATCATCATCATCATCATCGGCAACTTCGACTGCTTCCGGAGGTAGTACTACATCTAGTGCGAACACGATTCCAGCAGTGACGAAAAATGGTTGGAGCATCAAGTACACATTGCCCGTTTCATGGAAGCTCGATCAGACCGTGCCGGACCAGTTCGAATCTGGTTCCGTTTCCGGGCAGCCGCAAGTCTGGTATGTTCGGTCTAGAGTGTTTCCGGCAACCGGTTTCGGCAATCTAGTGCAGACAGTCGATCCGCAACCATTTCTTGGGAAACGGGTAAAGTTCACTGCTAGCGTTCGCACCGAAGACATAATCAAAGCGCAACTTTGGATGCGCCTGGATGATAAAACGGCAGGTGTGATGAGCACTGACAACATGATTAATCGCCCGATCGTTGGCACCACAGACTGGAATCGTTATGAGTGCGTGCTAGATGTTCCTAGGTCCACAGTGTTGATCTCTTGCGGATTGATTATCACCAAAGGCGGAGCCGCGTGGATCAAAGATGCTTTTCTGGAAGAAGTAAGTCCTTTCGCTCAAACAACTGAGACGCAAACGACCGCTCCCTAACATAAGACTTAGCGCGAAGAACCCGTATTTAATCTTTGACGTGAAATGCAGCTTGCTCGTCACAGCTCGGGCAAGTCACGAATTTAAAGCAGTGCAACTGTTGTGTAGATTACCGTTCTAAACTGAAATAGCGGGTAAGTTACCGATCTTGGCCATAGGTAGAGCCTGAAAACTGCTTAAATGGAGAAATTAGTGATTAAAGACGATGTGAAAGACATTTTTGAAGTAAAAAGAGCGCATGATCAGTTCCTTGCAAAGTTTGTTGGTGTCACCGGTATCTATACTGGCATAAAACGAGTAAGCGGAAAAAAGACAGGGACTTTATCAATCGTTGTCATCGTCAAAGAGAAGAAGCCGATTTCTCAACTCTCGCCAGAACAGGTTATTCCGGCAGAAATTGAAGGTTTTCCTACTGACGTTATCGTTGGTGATGTTCCGAGGCCGCTCCCCTTGGTCAGCAGCCCGGAAGACCTTAAGCAATCGGTGCTTGGAATAAATGTTGCAGGCTTACTTAGAAGACCGCTGGCGGG
Organism: Oculatellaceae cyanobacterium; assembly: GCA_036702975.1. Lineage (GTDB taxonomy): Bacteria > Cyanobacteriota > Vampirovibrionia > Obscuribacterales > Obscuribacteraceae > DATNPX01. The sequence goes on along the minus strand of DATNPX010000038.1, from coordinate 160,149 downwards.
AGGCGCACAGATTGTGGCCAGTGTAAAAGGTCAACAGTCGATAGGAACGCTAGGCTGCTTTGTCAAAGATCAAAGCAACAACTATTACTTTCTTACGAATCAGCATGCTGCCGGCCGACCTGGAACTACAGTCTGTCAACCAGTTCCTTACACACAATTCGCTGTGGGTACAACCGCGAACGCCATTCAGAACGACAAGATTGATGCAGCGATAGTCAAACTAAATCAGGGCATAGACTTCACAAATTACATTCTAAATATTGGTTCTATTCAAGGCAGTTACAACTTGACGACTCGCGATGTTGGCGTTGCTGTTGTGCAAAAATCCGGCCGTTCCACTGGACATACCTTCGGTCTTGTCGAAGCTATCGACTACACTGTCACAGATGGAAACTCCGGGCTCACTATGACCAACCAGATCCGGCTTGAAAGCATCATTGGCATGCCAGCATTTTCTACAAGTGGCGATTCTGGTTCAGTCATCATCAACTCTCAAAATCAAGTTGTCGGCTTGTTGTGGGGCGGAGAGAGCACGACTACGTCTGCATGCCCGATCGCGGACTGCCTGACACAGCTGGGCGTGTCTCTCGTTGTAGATCACTATCCGCCACTATATGTAGTGCATAATGGTTCTTCTTCAAATATTCCAACTGGTACGTGCAATTTTGCTAGTCTGACCACGGGGTGGACTAACGATGCAGAAATAAACCCTTTCAATCCAATCGGAGTTGAGAACTCTCCGAACCTGGCAGTGTACAACAACAGAATCTATAACATAAGGCAAGGTAGAGGCGGAGACAACGTATGGTGTCAAAAATTTGATGGCGCAATTTGGGGACCAGACGCGGAGCTAGCTCCTACCAGTCAGCCGAGCAACTACTATGGAACAACTTATGCACCAGCTATGGCCAGTTACTTCGGCATCCTTAACTGCGTCAAGCAAGGAGCAAATTCCGACGGTTCAATGTGGTGGTTTAAATACAGTGACGACACTTGGTCTGTAGATCAGGAACTACCACTTCAAACAGCTTACGCACCGTCTCTTGTAGTTTATAAAGACTGTCTCTACTGCTTCCATACCGATCTCAAAGACGGCACTATTCACTACAGTACATATGATGGAGGGGCAGCAGCAGAAGCTTTTAGCACAGATTACAAAGCGATACCAAGCAGCAACCCAAATGGCGGGTATCCGTCGAATAACAACTTATCGACTCTCGTTTTCAACGGAAAGCTGTACTGCTTCCATACAGGCGCGTCTGTAGATTCAAATATCTATTGCTTTACTTTCGATGGTAGAAACTGGTCTGATGATCAAGCACTTGCACCGTCAGGATCGAGCGACAATTTCAAGACGTGGGACGCAGTTCAAGCAATCGTTTGGAATAATGCGATTTATTGCTTCTTCATTGGTACAGATAGACAAGATGTCTGGTATACCGTCGGCGATTGCGGGAACTGGAGCACAGCAAACTCGACCGACATTCAATCAGCAGGACAAGTAGCTCTCGCTTCAATACCGACATACAAGCACGTCGATTTTGACATAGCTCCAGCTGGAGGTGCCCTGTACGTAGTCGTAGAGGGAAGTCAGTATAGCCTGAATTTTGCATCCAATCAGTGGGTTCAGCGGCCAGGTAACCCGGGGGAAAATGTCATGCTAGATAAAATTGACTGTCAGTCGCTCAACAATAATATTTACACAGTGGATCAGTCGGATGTCCTCTATATCGCGAACTTATCTAGCGCAAATCAAGACTGGGTCCAGTATTTGCCCACACCACCGACATCACTAGTCCAACTTTGCGGCCTCGCTGGTGCAGGCGGAACACCTAATACACCAGATACATTATTTGCTTTGAGCGCTGACGGGACACTTTACAGCTCGATTGTGCCCGACGGGGTGTGGCAAACAAACTATCCAAATACTCCGCCGGCGGTAAAGTTAAAAGCACTGTCTGCTATTCCACAGCAACCCAATACCCCCGGCACTCTATATGCAGTCGACAGGACCGGAGCGCTCTGGTCAACCGCAGTTCCCGGAGGATCCTGGTCAAAACCAAGTGGTATTCAACCTCCAAATCCCCTCATTTCAATTAGCGCTATTAACTGGGTTTTGGCTATTTCAGAAAACGGTCCAATTGTTCAAACAAATCTCTATGCGATAGATACAACCTTCAATTTCTGGGGGATGGTTTTAGGTGGGCAAGGCTGGACCCAAAATTTCCCGTCTACACCACCGGCGCGACTAGCCAAACTCTTTCCGAGTGTGGCGGTCGGCTGCGCTGGAGCAACCTATGCGGCAGATACTTCGGGAAACTTCTACGTACTGTACGCAAGTAATTATCCAGCGACTTACGAATGGAAAACGAATTTCCCCGCACCATTACCGCCGCCTGATTAAATGTTCTAACTGTTCGGACAAACCACACACCATCTCCACTATCGAGGTAGAAGCTATTTCGTCAAGAACATCTTGACCGATATTATGGCGAGAAAGGCTGCGAATATCCTGCGCAGCATTACTTCAGGAATTCCAAGGCTAACTTTTGCACCAAGCAAACTGCCAATGAAGAAACCTGCGGCGATGAGGAGTGCAACTTTGATGTCGACGTAGCCATCTTTGAAGTAGCTATAAGCGGCAAGGAGTCCTACAGGCGGCACCAGTATCGCAAGCGAAGTGCCCTGTGCCTGATGCTGAGTATATCCCAGCAACATAACCATCGCTGGTACCAGTATGATACCGCCACCAATACCAATTAATCCACTGGTGAAACCCGCTGCTAGACCGAGAATAATAGTGACCGTGAGCATTTTAGCTTTCTCCATCCTTGGTGGTTGTTGCGTCATTTGCAGAATCTCGAAGAAAATCGTAGTACTATATCTTTCTGACCAAAATTTATTTCAGCAACTGAGTTTAGCAAAAAAGCACAATGCTTCAAAGCTGTGCCCGTCCAGCAAGGCCGTGGATTTGCTGGATAAGACAGCTCGGTCATTCATCTGATTTCTCTGCAATTCTATCCATCTTTCAAACAATCATTGATTTCATTCAAAATTTGGCTGAATCTTTCGTCGCCCAACCACTCGCTATTTGTAATTGTAAGCATGCGTTCCGAGAATGCCGCTGCATTTGGAATATCAAAATGCGGAATGATGTTTTTCAGATAGGCGTATCGCGAAAGTTCGTAAAGAAACAGCCTGGTTACACCATGTCCTTTCGTCCAGAGTCGGTTGAGCACAGTGTCTCGCAATTGGTTATTAGAGAACAATATCATTATAAAAGGCCAGGTTCCATCAGTATTTGCATCTTCTTGCAGCACCTTCAGTCCAGGAATTTTTGCAAGTTGGTCGGCCCGTGACCGCCCCCTCGCACTGTTGCTGCGAATGTTCTCGTTTAGTCGCGAGAATGCCGCAACCCCTATGTTCTTCCGAAACCTCGAAACGCACTCAATCGGAACTGCCATCGAGAAATCTTCTCCAACCGCTTTCTCAAGCTCACCGTTTGCGAGATGTTGTCTCAATGGTGCACCATATGCGATATTGAGTCCGACCGGGTTATACAGCATCCAATATCCCACTAGGGAAAGAGATTGAGTGAGTTCCCTTATTAAACTTCGTTCCGATATTGAAGTCACTGTTGCTTGCAACCGCTCAGCTAGAGCATCGTCATTGGTTGTAATTGCTCCGCCTTCGTATATCGTCAATCCTTTTCCGCGGGTTAAACTGATGACGTTTATGTCTCCGATCGTTGCCACGAATTGATCTTTGTACTTAGCCCCTAAAGATTGCGCAGCGTCTTCAAGCACGAAAGCGCCTGATGCTCGCGCTATCTCCATAACTTCATTCATCCTGCTACACAGACCTCCCAGGTGTGTCGGTATCACGCAGAGAGTGTCTTCGTTGCATGCTTCTTTCAATTTCTCGAGATCAAAATCGAATGAATCCGGCGCGGTATCAACTGGCTTGATTTTCAATCCCGCTCGATGAATTGCGATTGCTACAAGTGGACAGGTGTATCCCGGTACAACTACCGTTGAGCGCTGACTTTGTTCCTTCATCACCAACAGGGCAATTACTATTCCCGCTGTTGCGGAACTTGTTATGAATACATTTCGCACATGTAAGTATTCGGCGATAGCTGATTCAAGTGTGCGGCCCCTCGGTGGGGAAAAGAAGTCGGTCAATTTGAGCGGCAAACCCGCTGTTGGTGGAAGCTCACGAAGCATCGGTTTTAGATTCGACTTTGGATTCCGCTTCTGCTTGGTGCTGCTTCTCTTTTTCTTCTTCGTCTGTCGCGAGCATAAATATGCCAGCTATGATCAACGCTCCACCGATGAGCTGTGGAATGGTGATCGCATCTTTCCAAATGCAATAAGACGCAAATCCGACTGTAACTATCTCCAAGTGTGTTGCTGCAAAAGCTGCACCGATCGGCGCTGTTTCAAGCATAGTCATATAGGTGAAGAAAGAACCGATATAGCCGCCTAATGCCGCATAGATCCAACCTTGCTGCAACACTTTCCAAAGCCACGAAACTTCCAACATTGGAGGCTCAGTGTTTATTGCAGTGAATTTGAATCCAACCTGTGCAAGCGTGTCGAAACACAAAATGAGAGTGAATCCTATTATGTAGACGACTTTCACTCTAAACCCACCCGGCGATTGCTACACCAAGTGCGATAAGACAAATCGCTGTTGTTCGCCGGCGCGACATTGTCTCCTTGAAAAATAGTTTTCCACCAATAGACACAAGCACAATATTTATACTGCCTACCATTACGGCGAGGAAGAGTGGCACCGCCGACAAAAAGGCCAGCCACGAGAAGAATTCGAAAACGTAAGCAAAAATACCTATCCACAACCATTTATTGGAGGCAATGTGCTTCCAACGTTCTAAGCCTGTTTTGTTGGAAACCGCAGCAGCTTTTAGTGCGAGCTGCCCTAACGTGTCCGTCAACATTGTGAACAGGAGCAATATCGTTGCTTGCGGCGTCACGCCAGTTTTCGACCTCTGCTTTTAAACTCCTTTTGAGTTTACCAGCTCGCATTCGAATACGTGTTTTATCTGACCGAGGAACGCTCTCAGCAATGGATTTCTGATGTAGACTGCGTGCCTCGTCATTGTGAACTGCGCGCCTAGTGAAGCTTTTACGTTGTGGTCGGTCCAGCCTGCTACATATTTCGTTAGACGATTCTCAAGCGCGAATTTGAGATTGTGAAACCAACTGACAAAGTAGAGGTTGGCTTCACGCGCTTCAGGATATTGGAGCCCAATATATTTGTCGATAAGATGATTGTCTTGGATAAAGCAGAGATTCCATCCGATGAGTGCATCATCTCGGTAGTATAGGAAAACTATCCCATTGTCACTGTCAGTCTGAAGGACCTTTTTGAAAAATGATGTCGACAGCTTGTCGAAATGCGTCTCACTTTGTTGATAGACGTTTTCATACATCGAGTAAAACTTGCTCATGAATGTTTCGTCAAAGAAAAGTGGATTCCCCGTCCGCACTTCCTTGATTCTCAGCTGAGACGATGAGCGAAGCTTTCTGCGAAACTCTTTTCTGCGGCTATAGGATAAACGTGATAGATACTGATCGATCGAATCGAAATCAATATCAACATATGCAAGTGCCTGACCTTCTAACAGAAGCCAATTTTGACGCTGGCATTGCTTCGTTAGGTCTTGTACGACAGCTTCGTCCGCTTGATTGAGCAACGGAGAGTTTTGCGGCAAATCTTTAAAGATGATGAAATCGGCCTGTTTCGACTGCGGCAAAGTTTTCACATGTTGCAAGAGCCCTGATACGTTTAGCTGATTTTCTGGGAGCAGGCAATATTCTGAAACTGTAGTTCCGACAAATAGCGTGAGTGGTTGCACGAACGGTGCTAGGACAGAGAATTTTTGATATAGAGTCTTCAGCCATTGCGGTAGTCCGTCAGCCGTTAGGCTCAAGTCATAACGAGTGAGAAATGCTGGAAGTTGCGTCTTACCGCTAAACCTCGCGCTGGGCAGTTTGAAAGTGCCAAAACCCACCGGTGGATGCTCAAGGAATGCATCGATCAGACTGGTTGGTTCGAGTTGAGTCGTGTATGTTTTTTCAGTGTTTTGAACGCGCGAGGTTTGCTGACTAACAACTGAAAGTTGAACTGTATTGTCGGCAACCTGCGGAGAGAACATATGATTCTTGTATCTCTTAGAAAATGGTTATGGATGAGCTGCAACAGTACAGCCTAAGCGCACTCCGTGTCCAGACCTCCAGGTTAATTACTCACCGATTTTCTTGGCCGTTTGAATGCAAAAGTTGAATTCTGCGGCACCGTTACTGAAATGACTTTGAATCTTAATTAGTTCACTACTGAGCCTGCGGGCAGTGCGTCTTTCGCCAATCTTTCTTGAACATTTCTGAATGGTTTCAGCGAGCAGTCCAATTAAGACTATTTGGTGCCATCCTTTTTGCGCCGCTTTTATTTCAAGTGATTTCTTGAGAATAACTAAAGCTGGCATAGAGAAGAGGTAGCCTGCGCAGGCTACCTCCGGGCGTTGGTTAGGTGGTTGAAGGCGCGCTGTCTTAGGGGATTAAGCGCTACCTTTGTTCTCAGTCTCGTCTTTTATGATTTGGATCTTCTTTGCCTCATCGCGATTGTCGGGTGTCTTTGGAAGACTTACGGTGAGCACGCCATTCTTGAATGACGCTTTCACACTGTCTGAATCGACTCCGTTTCGAGGAAGCGAAACGGATCTGCTGAAGGAACCATAGCGGCGTTCGAGCCTATGTGCGCCTCTAGAACGATCTTCTTTCTCTTCTTTCTTTTCACCACTGATGGTGAGAGTATCTCTCGTCAAACTGATCTCGATGTCTTTTTCTTCCAGTCCCGGCAATTCCAGGGTCACTTCGTATTCATTGTCGTGCTCGTGGAGATCTAATTGTGGATTGAAGCCTGAGTTGGCGAACTCAAAACCACCCTGTGCAGACTGTTCGAGCAGCTGCTCGATGTCCCTGAATGCCTGGTTAAACCCAAGCAGGGATGATGGCAATGATGTTGAAACTCTACGTACCGGTAATTCTCGTTGTCCCCATGGCACAAGTCGACCGAAAGCCATAACGTACTACCTCCATGTGTTGTAGCAAATTGAGTTGAACCGCGTGATAGCTAGTCAGAGTGAAACTTCGGCGTTTCCTCTGGGCTGCTCTTCACCATTTGGTTTGTTTTTTAGCTACCAGTCATGCGCAAGCCTTCGTCGGTACAAGGCGAAGCGCATTTCTGATATTTTGCAGTTGCCCCAAGCAGCGGTTACTGCTCACGTTTTTATTGATAACAAAGTTTGTCTTCTGGATGTTTTGCCCTAACGAAATTTTCAACTTTCCTATGATTGGTTGCAAAAACAAGAATCTTAAATAATTACAGTCAGTAGTGTATCGACGACCGATAGGTGATAATTAGTCGCGTTGGTGGCGCCGGGTTCGTAGGGTGAGAACTCCAACCCACCGCGCGACTGGTTATTTGCAGGTGGAGAATCATGCACACAGTAAAGCGAGTTTTCAGTTCTGCTTTGGTTTCTATGAGCGTTGGAATTTTGCCGGTTTTTGCGGACAGTGTTGAGACGACTGAAACCATAAGCATCAATGGCGCAAAATATGCGCAACGAGTCAAAGATTTGGGCGAGCAAATTCAACTTGTTCGCAGCAAGGGTCTTATCACCACCGAAGAGGCGACAAAGTTCCTCGAGCGCCAAGCCAAGCTCAAAACAACAGAAGAAGAAGTGCGCAAGGCTGGCTTTCAAAAGCCACAGGCTGATGAACTAGAGAAATCGATTACGCTCCTCAACGCGGATGTTTTCAAAGCTTCGCATAAGAGCAATCCGATTAAGCCTGGTCAGGCAGAAAAGGAAGTGAACGATCCGAATCTGATTCCAGCTTATCCAGATGCTAACTTGCAGCCTGGTTCTGGCGTTGTGGATAAGAAGTAGTTGCGGTTAGATTGTGTCCGTGCGGCACATCGAAGTCTCGGCTCATGCCAAGTTTCCGGCGGCACCCACAGCTAGAACAGTCCTACAAACCTCCATAGTCTAAGCAGAGAGGCAAATGCCTTCTAGTTCCCTTCTAGTTCAATCCTTCTTCAGCCCTGCTCTTCTTCGCCGCCCGGTCATTAAGTAAAGAGCCGACCTCAGTTCGATCAATGGATCGTCTGACGGATCGATTCCATCAACGCGCGGAATTGGGTCAAATATGATTTTTTGCGCTTCTGGGTCATCATTCGGAACAAAAGTCGTCAATGTTACCGTCCCAAAATCGATGTGCTTGCGGTTAGCTGGCCATGCAGTTGTTGCGTCATTGACGTCGTCAACATCCTCTGCAATTTCCACAACTATCCGCATTTTCGCGGCACCGCTAGCTACTCTTTCCTTGAGTTCTTCGAGAAGAAAATTATCGCCTTTACCGGCGACTTCACTTTCCGTTAGAAACTCGTTTTTGCCCTCTGGCAGAACTTGAAATCGTCCATAGCAGCTTTTTCCGTCATTGTTGGTGAATCGGAAGGCAGTTACCGCGAAATACGATTCAGTTGTAAAACTCTTAGGCAGCGGGTTTGGCGTGCTTACGAATTCCTTCGCTTTGGGATGCGAATCTAAAAAGCGTTCAAGCGTATTTGGTTTCTCAGTTTCTGTTTTGCTCAAAAGTATTCCTCTTAAGAGCTCGAGAAATTCTTCGCCGGTTCTGGTTGGAAAGCCGTTATGCGTGTGTCCGATGATGTCGGTATGGACATGTGGACCCATGTAAAAGCGAACAGCAATACCGTGCGGTGACGCGTTTGGATCAGTGTCGGCAATCGTCGGAATTCCCGTAGATTCAGAGAAACGCACGAGTACTTCAGTCGATGGCGCCTGAACATGCGGCGCACGAGTCAATGTCTTGCTCTCGGCTGATGGTATGAAAGTACCACGAAACATGATACCTTTCGCGTGCACTGGACGATAACCTGGGTGCATACCAAAAAGTTCGTCGAATTTCTCAACAAGCTTTTTGCTCACTTCTTCCAGATGCGTTGACTCGGTCGTTTGGTTAGGCACCATACCGATGTTCCTCCTTGTTGAATTGCCTTGCGCGTGTCTCATTCGTTTGGGCTTTATGCCTTTATTTTTGCTTCCTGACCTTTGTGCAGATTTGGCAAGAAAATCGTCAACATTCCCAGCGCAGGCAAGAATGCACAAACGCGATAGACGGTTTCTATTCCTGCAATGTCTGCAAATTTTCCAAGCGTTGCTGCGGCTACGCCAGCTAGACCGAACGCAAGTCCGAAGAAGAGACCGGCGATGGTTCCAACGCGTCCTGGTATTAGTTCCTGAGCGTAAACGAGGATGGCGGAGAATGCAGATGCAAGTATGACGCCAATCATTGCGCTTAGAACGCCGGTCCAAAAGAGATCCACATAGGGGAGCAGCAAAGTAAATGGTAATACGCCAAGTATAGATGCCCATATTACATACTTTCTGCCAATACGATCGCCAATCGGACCGCCAGCAAGCGTTCCAACTGCAACAGCCGCGAGGAAGATAAAGAGATGCACCTGGGCTGATTGCACTGAAATACCAAAGTGTTTGATCAGATAGAACGTGTAGAAATTGATGATGCTGGACATGTAAAAATACTTGGAAAATACCAGTGCGCATAACACCACGATTGCCGTAATTACTTTATTGCGTGGAAGATCGGATGTTGATGCGGTCTTTGCTTTACGTTTGTTCTCACTGAGATGTTGCGCATACCAGCGCCCGACACCGGTTAAGACTGTAATGCCTATGAAAGCCGCGATGCAGAAAATAGCGATGCTGCTCTGTCCGTGTGGCAGAATTATGTAAGCGGCGAGCAGCGGACCGATTGCTGTTCCGGCGTTCCCTCCGACTTGAAAAAGCGATTGTGCAAATCCATGTTGTCCGCCCGATGCGGTGCGCGCCATACGTGATGATTCCGGATGAAAGATTGAAGAGCCAATGCCAATCATCGCTGCTGCTGATAGCAATTCGAAATAATGCCAAGCATGGCTAAGCCAGAGGAGACCGCAGCAAGTTACACACATTCCGACGGCTAGTGAATAAGGCTTAGGATGTTTGTCAGTGTAACTGCCAACAAGCGGCTGTAATAACGAAGCGGTAACCTGGTTCGTTAGTGTGATCATTCCGATCTGTTCGAATGACAAATTGAACGACTGTTTCAAAATCGGATAGATCGCAGGCAACAGCGACTGAAGCATGTCGTTGAGCAGATGACAGATACTCAATGCCAAGAGAACCGACATAACCGTCGGCGCCGCCTGCTCTGTGACGGCTTTCGCTGGTGACTGAACCATTTGGGGTTACCTGCCTGCTTCGGACTGCTGAGCAGCAACAAAAGTTGCCACTTCGTATAATCATACGCTTTCCTGGGCTCTACGCTACTAATCAGCAGTGGAACCGACAAGTTTCTTGAAGCGTCCAAGATCACGCTTTGACGGCTCTGCGAAGAGTCTCTTATATTCGCAGCTAAATCGCGACGCATCTTCGTAACCGACTTGCATTTCTGATTCCCCCGCGTAATCGAGGCTAGGCCTTGTAGCTCTTCTCATCTTCAATCGCGTGAGCCAGCGATCGATAATGATTCGATGTAGCGCCCACCGCAATATCGTAGCCTCGACGCATTTGTCGTGCGCATCGTTCATACGGCATTCGTCCCGCACCGGTACACAGCCCTGGAATCGCTACCGATTGAATTTGCTCTTTTTTATGACTGTTAAATTTATTGATTGCAATCACAATAGCTCTCATCGCTAAAAATGCATTTACGGTATCGGCAACATTTTGTGGTACGCGCATGGTCGGGGCGCAGATCAGATACGGAAATTGAGAGTTTCCGGTGCCGATGATCTCCGCACATCCAACGAGTAGCTCTCCGCCGTGATTCTTTTGAATTACTTCCTGAACGAGTGACTGCACTTTTCCATCGAACAGCTCGCTGATGCTCCAGTCGATGCCACCGTCCATGAAGCCAAAACTGTTTGCGGGACTGACCAATGCGTCCGCTTTTGTTAGTAAGATATTGCCACCGCGAACAGTGACGTTATTTAGTCCAAAGAATTCGCGCTCCCAAGCATTCACCAACTCAGGATTTTTATCACCGAGGATGATATGAAATGTCGTCACAAGGTGCCTCAAACTGCTGGGTGTTTCAGCATAGCACGCGCAAAGCTGCCCAGAAACGCCCAGAAACGCCCAGAAACGGCTATCTTATTTTAGACAGCAACTTAAGCGCTTCTTCGGTTGCCGTTGCCAAAGTTTGGTTTGAGAATCTTTTGGACTTTTGTGCGAGCTCTCGAAATTCTCGATTTAATTGTGCCGAGATCTGTTTGAGTTATTTCAGCAATTTGTTCGTAGGTCATGTCTTCTAGATCGCGCAAGACGATAGCTGTTCTGAATTGTTTTGGCAGTGTCGAGATCGCGTGACGCACTTCTTCTTCAATCTCCCTGCGTTCGAGCACTTCATCCGGTCCGGCCGCTTTATCAGCAATGTCGCGCGTCACATTCTCTGTTTCATCGTCGCTGAATGCGCTTTGATCTAGCGAGATCGTTGGAGTGTTGCGCGGACGCTTGCGCAATTCGTCATAGAACAAATGGGTGGCAACTTGACCTATCCAGGTCTTAAACGCATGCGGATTTTTGAGAGCACCAATGCCTTTCCACACGCGGATGAACACTTCTTGGGATAAGTCGGCGGTGTCATTCCAGTCTGGCGCTAATCTGTGCAAAATTCCATATACTGTGCGCTGATGTTTGCGCATCAATACGTCGAATGCTCTTTGGTCTTGATTCTGGCATTTGACGACCAACTCAGCGTCAGTCATCTGCGAGTAGTTTTCAACAATTGCTGGAGGAATTGACTCTGAGACAACTGCCAGCTTGTTCATTTTGCGAACAGTGTTCATCACGTTCCTCCCCGGAATTTGTGTCTCAATGCGTATATCGTATCTATTGATCAGGCACTATAAATCCAGCAGCGTCGGTATACCCCGGGTGAGGCTCGACGGTATACCTCATCTGAGGTATGGTAAGCAAAAGCCCTATTGGTGCTTGACTTTGACATCTGGCTGGCGCTGAAACTTGAGTTCCGGGCTGCGATTTCATCACTCAGACTCGTGATCATCTATTTACTTTGATTAACATCTTCGGACAATTACGCAACCTCGGTATCTTTTGAATCGTGTTTACGTTTCCGCCAGTACTTGAGCTCCATAATGAATATCGGGTGGGGCAATCGATACCCATACTCCACCAGAAACATGATCTTCGCGGCGTCGTTGAGTCGATTCCCTTTCATAGCTTCAAGCGCTAATTCGCGAAGTTCTGCGTAGGCTCTTTTTCTACCGTGACCCATAATACTTTTCTCTCTTTCTTACTTGCCTTCGGCAAATCCAGCTGTTGAACAAGTTTTTCATTTCTGATCTGTTTTTTTGATGACGCAGTGGATACCGGAGTCGTTCCAAGTCACGGCGGGCTTATCATTTTGTCTCCGATTGAATTGCCAGTCTGGTGCTCGCAAGTTCAACAAGGCTCCTTGTCTTATTCGAGTGTAGAAACAGGTCGTTCATTCACCCTCACATTCTCGGTAAATCAATGACTAAAGGAAGCACATAAATGCTGAGTGAGTATAAGCGGAAGCGCAACTTTAAGAAACCTCAGAGTATATAGAGAACTAGACGTAATGTGCTATTGCTCAATTCTTCTTGAAGGCTTTTTTACGCATACTATGAGTAACATAATCGCTGTGCGCGGTATACCTTGCTCGCTTGATTACAGCGATTAGATTGTTGTTTATTATAGATTAAAAAAGTTGGTCAAGATTCACGGACTCCTCTGCTGGAGACCGGTGGGAGGATGATATGCAAAGAGTTTTTTTAGCCGTTGCCTGTACTGCGACCATCGCCTCTGCCGCCAATGCGCAGGGGCGTAGCATCTATGTTGAACAATCCGGCACTCGTGGCCCCAACGTAATCGTTCGTGGACATGTCGCGAAAACCGGCTCGTCCACAGGTATGGATGAAAAGCTTCGCGGCTCAGACCGTGCCGAGATCAAGAAAATGACTCGCGTTGAAACAGGAAAAGCAAAAGCTCCAGATGCAATGGCTGGCCCCAGTATCTAAGAGTCCACATTCCAGTTTCGCCGACTCGAAAAAGAAAATGCCCGGGTTACGAATCGGGCATTTCCGTGGAAATGAGTTTATGTATGTCTGTATATGTCTGTGGCTGGCGTGCATTCAGTCGTCGGACCCTGGCAACCTCGAGCCGAAAGGCGCTTACTGCGAACGCGATTGTATTTATTATGGGTATACAGCCGAGTAGTAACCCGCGTTACAGAGAGAGGAAATTCAGGTATATGGACGAAAAACAAGAGTCCGAGGTGGATGCAAAAAGTGAACAGGAGACCGCTCCGGAAAAGAGTGACTTCGAGCCATCCGCGGAACTCGGCATCGATACGCCCTCATCCGTCCATTAAATCCAGACATTCTTCGAACTCTTTTTCTAATTCTTGTGCCCTCTTCTCAGCTCGATTTATGGTTGCGAAAGCACGTTATGCAACAACATTATGGTTCTATAAGCAAGTGGATCTTTTTTGTTTGTCTCCACTTTCTCTTTTATCTTTTCGATTTTGCGCACGGTTTGTTTATCTTCTGTTGCCGTGGCAGAGCGCTCCTCTGTGACGAGAGCTGGCGCTGGCAGAGTAATCGTATTGGGAGTGCGTCCGCTATTTGTAGTGGACTTTGCCGCGAATGCTTCAGGTGCTGAGGCGAAGGTTACTGTTGCAATCAATGCAAGCGTGGCATGCGTGAATTTGACGTTCATGACGATGATTCCTTGATTCCTTGATTTTCCGAAGGTTTTTGATATGTGGCACTCCTTCATGCGTTTTAACAGGCATGACATTGATGAAATTGAAAAAGTTTCGGAAGGTGAATTCGCGTGGCGTCTGCTTCCCGGAATCTCAGCCTTAGTGTACTTTGACAGCTGCATCTGGCTTCGATTGAGAGTGTGGCTTTGCTGATTCCTGTTATAATTTCCAGTTCTGCGTGATCGCGGCGACGACTGCAGCGGCAATTGAAACTAAGGAATACGGTCTGATGGAACTGACGCAAGAACACAAAAAGAACGGCACTGAAACAGTCTCCACGGCGTTCGATCCAAATGGACTCGCGCAAAAAGACTCAAATATATTTGGGTTGCCGTTTACACCTGAGACTGCGCAACAGGTGATTATCCCGGTTCCATGGGAAGTGACGGTTTCATACAACGCCGGCACTGCGGCTGGTCCTGAGGCGATTTTCCAAGCATCCAAACAAGTCGATCTGTTCGATATGGATGTAAAAGATGCTTGGAAACTCGGCCTTTCAATGTTGGAAAGCCCTGAATCGCTTATCGAGTTGAATCAGATAATGCGCAAGAAAGCCGAAAGATATATCGGATTTCTTGAGGATGGAAAGGACGCAGCCACTGATGCCGGTTGCGCGCAGCTGCTCAACGAAATCAATGCCAGCTGTGAGAAGATGAATCAGTGGGTCTTCGAGCAAGCTGAGAAGTTGTTGTCCAAAAACAAACTTGTTGCTCTAATTGGCGGCGACCATAGCACGCCGTTAGGTCTTTTCAGAGCACTGGGCAAGAAATATGCCGAATTTGGAATTTTGCATTTCGATGCTCATGCAGATCTGCGTAATGCTTATGAAGGCTTCAAATACTCGCACGCCTCGATTATGTTCAATGCCTTAGACGTAAAGCCTGTCAAGCGACTCGTGCAGGTCGGCATTCGCGACTTCTGCGAGCAGGAGTATGAGCTGGTCAAGAACTCCGGCGGGCGTGTCGTTAGTTTCTATGACCGCACGATGAAGTCCCGGCAAAGCGAAGGCGAGAGTTGGCAGGCGATCACAGATGACATTGTCTCGTATTTGCCCAACAATGTTTACGTTAGTTTTGATGTTGATGGGTTAGATCCGAAACTGTGTCCGAACACGGGCACTCCGGTACCTGGCGGTCTTGAATTTGAGCAAGCTGTTTATGTGGTTAAGCGTGTGGTAGAAAGCGGCAGGAAGATAGTTGGCTTTGATGTGAATGAAGTCGCTCCCGGTGAGAACGACGAATGGGACGCCAACGTAGGCGCCCGGCTTGTCTATCGCCTGGCGAATTTAGCCGCCTTAAGTAACGGTCTGAAACCGGTCTGCTAAGTTCGCTGTCGTTGTTTCATGTCATCAAGCTGCGCCAAACGCCTTATTTGGCGGATGCCCGTGCTTGAGCGCGTATGCAACCAGCTTTAGGTCTTCGACGAAAGCACCCATCTGCGCATGTCGGTCTTCGTCGTCTCGAGCGCGAAGAATAGAAGATGGATGGACTGTTGCTACTATCCATGGTGCGCGCGGATGGGTAAAAAATCTCCCGCGTTCATGCGACACACGAAACTGTTTCCCCATCAATGCCTGAGCCGCTGTAGCACCGAGGCAAACAATGACCTCTGGTTTGGTCACTTGAAGTTCAGCTTCGAGCCACGGAATACAGGCATCGACATCGATCGGACGTGGCTTTTTATGCAGCCGGCGCCCACCGCGGTCTTCGAAACGGAAGTGTTTGACGGCGTTGGTGAGATACACTTCTCTTCTGTCGATTCCAGCCAGCTCAAGAGCTCGATTGAGTAGCTTTCCTGCTGGTCCAACGAATGGTTTCCCTTGCTTGTCTTCCTGGTCTCCAGGCTGCTCGCCCACCATCACTACGCGCGCGTGGCTTGGACCTTCGCCGAAGACTGTTTGGATGGCGTATTTGTAGAGTTGGCACCCCTGGCAATGTTCGGCTGCTTTCTTGAGGGTCTCAAGTGAAAGCTGCCGAGGAAGAAACGGTTGCGCTGATGTTCTTTCTTTCTTGATCATCGGTTCATCTATTTTGGGGGAGATTTGAATTTTCAGACGAAACAGAGGCGATTCGGTTGCGAAGGCATCGCAGCCCAAGCTGCGCCGCTGAGATACCACCGGGCTGGATTATTTGGTTCGGCCTCTTCGAGATAGACGAGCGGACCGATCGCGTCTTTAGCATCTTCATGGTGTTTGAGTAAGCTCGGCTTGTGAACAACGGGAGGCGCAGTCCTTGTCGCCATGGAAAGGCACCACAGGTAGTGCTTACAAATCTCCAGTATCGGCCAACCCTGGTACGAGCTGTTAGGATTAGCCATTCGCTTTTTCATCTCCGCGTACGCAGAGGTGAATTGGGCATTCCCATTCCGCTGGCTGTTAGTCCAGCACCATTGTGACCAGCCGGAGCGACGCCCAGGCGACAAGCCGGGCGCTATACCTGGCGCTATGCCATGACTCGTGCCCGGTCCAAATCCCCGGAGCAAGCCCGCCGCCTGCGTATCCTGGGGCGATCGCTCCCTCAACAACTGAGCTCACGCCTGAGACGACTTGATTCAATAAACTGTTCTTCTTTTTCTTCTTTGGAGGACTGCTGATAGAGTCAGTCTGTGCGCTTGCTTGGCTTGGAGGTCGGCTTGGTTGAAAATTTCCGCCCGGGTCAGTGCTGGGAAACAGAGTCTGATTGGGGGACACACTCGAGGCAGGATTGGGGACCGGGCTGAATGATTGGTTGGATGTTGTGCTTGAAGGAGACGTGGGGGGTGAACAGCCTGCGGAGCTGTCGAGGATTCGTTTGATGCCGGGAAAAATGATTGAAGTGTCTGGTGCAGGCGAGCGCGATCTGCTGGAGATTCGCTCGCTGGTGAGTTCTGATAGGAAGAATTGCTTGGAGCCGGTGGAGCATTCTCATTCTGATACGAAGGACCATTAGAACTAACTTATAGAACGGAAATAACCGTGTGGTTTTAGTGGCATAATACCGGCATGACTATACCGGTCGACAAAAGTGCTGCGTTTCTGTCCGGTTTTCGCTTGCCTGTGCACGAGCAGCGCTCAGTCAAACTGAAGGTGCATGGAAAAATACCCGAATGGCTTTCCGGCACCTTCCTGCGCAATGGTCCTGCCCTTTTCAAATTGCTGCATCAGAGCGTGCAGCATTTTTTTGATGGTCTTGCGCTTCTACAGTCGTATCAAATAACAGATGGCACGATCGAATTCTCCACAAGGTACTTGCAAAGCAAGGCTTATAAGTCGGCAATGGAGAGCGGCGCGCTGGAGTTTGGCGAGTTCGGAACGCCACAGAAAAGAAGTGTTGTCGAGAAAATTGCTGAACTGTTTAAGCCGCATCTTACGGACAACGCCAATGTGAATCTAATGCCGTGGTCGAATGAATTGGTGGCAATGACCGAGACCTGCAACCAACTGAGAGTGGAAGCTAACAGTCTTGAAACGTTGGGACTGCTTAACTATGAAGATAAACTATCTGGCCAGATAACGACTGCGCATCCGCATCTAGATTTTGTGCACAATTTACTAGTTAACTTCGTATTGAATGTCTCAAAAGATTGTCATTACAACGTCTACACCTTGCCTCCGGGCACTGCGAAGCGTCGGCTTGTTGCTTCTATCAAAAGAGTGAATCCAGCCTACATTCATTCGTTTGCATTGACGCCTCAGTACGTGATTTTGATTGAATATCCTCTGCTTCTGAAACCTCTGGAACTGGCGTTCTCCGATCAGGCTTACATTCGGAATTATCATTGGCGCCCCGAAGTCGCGACACATTATCTTGTTATTGATAGGGAAAACGGTGCCCTTGTCGGCGACTTCGAGCAACAGACAGCCTTTTCTTTTCATCAGATCAATGCCTTTCAACAGGAGCACAAAGTCTTCTTAGATGCGTGCGTATACGAAGATTCGACGATAGTCGATGCGTTCTATTTTGATAGGCTGTTCGCGCAGGCGAAATTTCCTCGCAGTCGAATAGAGCGGGTATGTCTTGACTTGAAAAATCGAACTACTTCCACTGAGACCTTGCTCAGTGAACCTTTTGAGTTCCCTCGCATCAATTATCCGAGTCGGTCTGGTCTTGATTATGAGGTGGTCTATGGCGCTGGACAGGCACCAGCATACAATGAGTCAGACTTTCTCAATTGCCTTAATAAGTTTCATCTGAAATCGGGCACGCTGACGAGATGGCATGAAAGCAGTTGCTATCCTGGTGAACCGATATTCATACGGAATCCCGGGTCTGCTACCGAGGACGATGGTGTGGTGTTGTCAGTGGTGTTATCGTGCAAAGCCGGTGGCGATCAACCCGAATCATTTTTGTTGTTCTTGGACGCTTTGACGTTCACAGAAGTGGCTCGAGCCACATTACCGGAGCCCCTGCCCTTTGCGCTGCACGGATTGTTTTTGGAGGAAAGAAGCTGATGGCGAAGTCTGTTTTGGGAGCGCTCGCTCTTTTGGTTAGCCTGAATTCGACTATGTGCTGTGGTCTCGCATCGGCCGACGATGGAAAGATATCTCTGCATTTCACCAACTTGAACAGCGATAAAGGTGTAGTGAGAGTTGCGCTGTTTAAAGACAAGAAATCGTTCTCCGAAAGTGATGGCGGTGATGCAGAGAAAGCGTTCAAAAAAGATACAGCACCGATCAAGAATGGAGTTTGCGACTATTCCTTTGACAAAGTGCCTTATGGTGACTACGCCATAAAGGCATTTCACGATGAAGACAACAGCGGCAATTTCGTCAAAGGTACATTTGGGATTCCAAAAGTGCAGTATGCGTTTTCCAATAACGCAAAGGGAGCGTTTGGACCTCCGTCATACGAAAAAGCCAAGTTTAGTTTAAACAAAGAGCAACTCGATATGGCGATCAAGATGATCGGTAAGTAGCCCCGACCGCCCTTTGATGCCATTTAATGCGCTCCTTCGAGTTACGTCTAGACCTGCTTGTCTTCAAGGTAATTGATTTCTGCATCGAATTTCTAGAAACTAATCTTGAAGTGGCGCATCAGTAATGGAATGAGTTTGCGAACGGACACAATCGAGCGATTCATTTGGAGAAGCAATGCTGGCTTACTGATTGCTCTCATGACAACGATGCTTTCCGCTTCGACCTCCTTCTCCCAACCAAACCAAACTCCGACAGCAACCTTCGGACCCTACCTGCCTTCTGCGAGGGTACCTTTGTTTGTTCAGGTGCCGTTTGGACTGGCGGTCCCAGCAATCGACCGACTGTACGTTGCAGACGCCGGCGGCGGAATCAGTGAAATAGACCTTCCAAGTGGCAGTCAAACCTGGCAATCGAAAGATTATGCTCTTCCGTTAGCTTATGCCGGCGGCAACCTGTACCTCATCAAATCAACAAACTCTGGCGCGACTGTAAGTCACCAGATTGTCGGTGTAAATGTAAACGACCATCACAAAGTGGTGCTTCAGTCACAAGCGCTTCCTCTGCCATCGAGTTTGCAACTTCCGAGTGATGACTATGAGAAACGTTTTCGGATTCAACCGACAATTGAAAATGGTACGCTGTCAGTGATGTGGCGGCTGACTAAACCTGATTCTCCCGCCAATTCGCTCAAGCAATTTCTGCATTTATCCACCGATGCTCCTGAGCAAAATGGCGCCTTCAATGTAAATTTAGAAACTGGTGCCGTACAAAACATTGCCTTCGACAAAAACCTGTGGCAGAATCTCTGCGACTTGCATGACAAGCAGGTCAAACCAGCGAACACATGCATTACTGCAACTCTGGAACCGGAAGCCGTTGAGTACGCATCAGTAGACGGAATGCTCATTTACATGACGAGAACGTATCCAACTCAACCGACTCTCGGATCCGCAGGCGTCGTAATAAAAAGACAACTAAGAGGCAGAGATGAAAAAAGCGAACATGCCCAGTGGGAGCATGAATTGCCCGCAATTTTTGTTCCAGCCGCGAGAACTTTCTGAAGAGACTTCGGGAACTAAATAACAGATCGATACGACTCGCTGAACCGCAGACTCGACTGTGAAGCAGAGAAGAAGTCCGCGATCCCGCGACAATTTTCGCTTCGTCGTGTCTTTTACCAAATTTGCATATTGTCAGATTGCTAGTCCAGCCTGGCTGAAGTGCGTCCACGCGCAAGAAGAGGAGACCCGCTTGAAAATCGCTCAAATCTCTCCGTTGTTTGAAAGCGTTCCACCTGTCGCTTATGGTGGCACCGAGAGGATCGTTTCCTACCTGACTGAGGAACTCGTTCGTCAAGGACATGAAGTCACGCTTTTTGCAAGCGGAGATTCCGAAACTGCTGCCACGCTGGTACCAATCTGCGACACCGCTTTGAGAAATGCGCGTAAACCTACGGCACCAACTGCGTTAGGTATCATGAGTCTCGAGAATGTTTTCAGTCAGTCTGAAAACTTCGATATCATTCACTCTCATGTCGACTATCTCGCTTTTCCGTTCATTCGTCGGAGTTTCGGAAAGGGCGTTTCAACAATGCATGGACGTCTGGATATTGAAGAACTGCAACAAATCTACAAGCAGTACTCGGATGTTCCGCTGGTATCAATTTCAAACGCACAGCGCACTCCGATCCCTGACCTGAATTGGCGCGAGCGTGTTTTCCACGGCTTACCTATCGATCTCTATCGCCCAGGCTTGAAACCAGAGCCCTATCTGGCTTTTGTCGGTCGAGTCTCTGCCGAGAAAGGTATTGAAGAAGCGATCAAGACGGCAAATCGTGCAGGCCTTCCGTTGAAGATTGGTGCCAAAATTGATCCGACTGATCAGGATTATTACGAAGCTCGAATCAAACCTCTGCTCGAAAAATCGCCCGGGGTAGAGTTTCTTGGCGAGCTTAATCAATCGGCAAAAGAAGATCTCATGCGAAACGCCCTCGGATTGCTTTTTCCCACCATGTGTAATGAGTCATTCGGACTCGTGATGATCGAAGCGATGGCATGCGGCACTCCAGTCATCGCTTCGCCAAAAGGCTCCGTTCCCGAGGTGATCGAAGAAGGTGTTACGGGCACGATTTGTACGAGTATCGATCAAGCCGTTGCCGCGTGCGCGAGGCTTGATCAGTTTGAAAGGCAATCTGTTCGGGAAAACTTCGAGCGCCGATTTAGCGCCGAAATCATGGCAAAGAATTATGTCACACTGTTTGAGACGATGATTCAAGAGCGAGACGAAGACGAACTGGCGAGAGTTCGTGCCAAGAGAAAGCTCGTCGCACTAGATTCAAAGATATTTGGCAAGCTGATGCCTGCTAAGAAAACGGTCGGTGCTCCAAGCCGCATTACCGGCGGTGATATGGCTCTGGATTGCCTGAGCTTCTTCCTCGGCCCTGTTCGAGGTGGTGCCGGAACTTATGTGGCTTACTACTTCGCCGCGATGCGGCACTTTGATGCTGCTTCGATTGGCACCATGCTCGGAATCATGTCAGTTTCGCTTGCCGCATCGCAAATTCCATGCGGTGCCTTGATAGACAAAGTCTCTCGCCGTCAGGAAGTGACAGCGGCTGCGCTTGCAGTATTGGTCATAGCCTGGAGTGCAATGATATTTAATCCCTCCCTGCAAATGGTGCTGACCGCGCAGTTGCTCGTAGGCACCGTATGCGGTATTTTTGCGCCGGTAGTTGCATCTTTGACACTCGGCTTGGTCGGATACGAGCACCTCGATAGACGAGTGGGGAGAAACGCCGCCTTCGCGAATGCCGGAAATGTAGCGATTGCGATTTTGATTGCAAGTTTGACTCAATTCTTCGGCGGCAGCACGCCTCTATGGTTACTTGCCGGCTTTGCGCTTTTGGCTGGAGCCAGTGTGATGACAATTAGGAACTCAGACATGAATCTAGAGCTGCTTAAAATTCGCTCCGTCAAAGAAGGAAGGGCATCTAAGCTCAGGGAGTTGTTGGCTGGTGTTGAACTGATGGTCAAAAAGCCTGCAGCTCGTACATTCGCATTGGTCGCGGCACTTTACACCTTTGCTAATGCGTCAATGCTTCCTTTGATGGTGCAGTTTATTTCGCGTCAATCGATCACTCAAACTGCGATAGAATTGCCGACGGCGCTTTTATTGACCGAATTTGTGATGATGCCTGCCGCCTGGTTCGCTAGCCGGCATGCATGGGCCGGTCGCAAGCCGTTATTGGCGTTGAGCTTCTTCACTTTGATCGTGCGAGGCGCTTCGTTTGCATTTGTCAAAGATCCAACCTGGCTTGTTGGATTGCAACTGTTCGATGGTATCAGTTCCGGTATCTTTACGGTTTTGATGACGCTTGTTTTGGCAGATTTGACTAGAGGGACGGGACGCTTGAGTTCCTCCGTCGCTGCTCTTGCGATGCTCATGAGTCTCATGAATGCAGCGTCGGAATATGCCTGCGGAGTGTTTGCGAATACTGTTGGATTTGGCACCGCATTCAGTCTTATGACGATGGTGGCGCTCGTTGGATTTGGATTGTTGCTGTTCTTGATGCCCGAAACTAGCAAGGCGATGTCTGCCGGAGAAGAGACGGAGACGGCGCTTATAACGACATAGAGGTGTGATCACCGGCTGCTTCGTGTCGGCATCATTCTCTCTGCTTAAACAGCAAGCGAGAATCGCGGCTGTAGCAGGAGGCGATGGAAAGTGTCAGGTTTAGGCGCCTCACTCTCTCGAAGATTCATCCTCTGTGATCATTCTTTCGATAGGTGTTCAGATTCGGAAGTGAAAATAACATGAATTCGGTAGCCAGTTAGCCGGTCGATCGATTTAAGGCGCGTCTTGACTAAAGAGCAACTCAGCATTGCATCTTCGCTGAAAATAACATTCGCGCTCGCACCATTAAGATAGGCGGTCGCATCACTATCATGACTATAATGACCGACAGAGTTTCGAGAGATATCAATGGCAGATCGTAGATGTGTGCTAGTTACGGGTGCAACCGGTTACGTAGGTTCTCGGCTTGTTCCGCTTCTTCTTGAGTCAGGTTATCTTGTTCGCGCGGTCGGGCGCTCGCTTGAAAAGCTTCGTAGCCGCCCGTGGGCTTCACATCCAGCCGTTGAACTCGTTGCTGCCGATATTGACGAATTAGTTCAGCTGGAGCCGATCTTGGAAAATTGTGATTCGGCATATTATCTTGTGCATTCGATGAACTCTCAAAGTAGAAACTTTGCAGAAAAGGACAGTCGAGCCGCGAAAAAGTTCTTAAATGGTTGTGAGCGCGCGGGCGTGAAACGACTGATCTACCTGGGCGGGCTGGGGGAACTTGACGCGCACGACCTCAGCAAGCACCTCAAATCTCGACACGAAGTAGCCGATATTTTCCTCGCAGGATCGATCCAAGCTATCGTGCTCCGTGCAGCCATGATAATTGGTTCGGGCAGCGCCTCTTTCGAGATTCTACGTTATCTAGTCGAAAGGCTGCCCGTGATGGTCACGCCACGGTGGGTCTCTACACCCTGCCAACCAATCGCCATCAGAAATGTCTTGAACTACCTGATTGGCTGTCTGGAAATCACTGACTCGAAGAGTGATTCTTACGATATTGGTGGTCCCGAGGTACTCAGTTACTCGGAGCTTATGAGTATTTACGCTAGTGAAGCCAATTTAGCCAAGAGAAAAATCATTCCGGTACCGGTCTTTACGCCAAGGCTGAGCTCATATTGGATCCATTTTGTCACCCCCGTTCCTTCTTACATAGCAAGACCGCTGGCGGAGGGGCTCAAAAATCCAGTTGTCTGCCAAGACAAACGAATTGTCGAATTAATTCCTCAGCAGCTCCTGGATTGCCGAGCAGCCATCAGGCTCGCTATCGACAAGACCCAACATCATCAGGTGGCTTCAAGGTGGACTGATGCAGGCAAAGTCAAGCCAGCAGAGTGGACTACGGAGCAAGACCCCTCCTGGGCGGGCGGCACAGTGTATTCAGATGTGAGAACTATTCTTGTAGAGGCAGATCCTGAGAAACTTTGGAATCCGCTTGTGCGGCTCGGCGGAGAAAACGGATGGTATTACGGAAACTGGCTCTGGTGGTTGAGAGGCGCGATGGACCTCACTATCGGAGGCGTTGGGCTAAAACGAGGCCGGCGGCATCCGACCGAGCTATATCCCGGCGACGTTCTCGATTTTTGGCGTGTTCAGGCCGTTGACAAAAACTGCAGACTTTTACTCACGGCTGAAATGAAACTGCCGGGCGAAGCAGTGCTAGAGTTTCGAATCTCGCAGGAAGAAACGAATCGAACTCGGGTAACACAGATAGCGAAATTTCATCCGACAGGGTTAGCCGGCATTGCATATTGGTGCGCAGTAAAGCCTCTACATGACTTCGTCTTCAGCGGAATGCTAAGAGGCATCGCGAAAGGCAGCGGCTGCAGAATAATCGAAGATGTTCGGTCCCTGCGAGGACTGAAGTAAAAGGGCGAGCCTTCCTTGAACCCAAGTAAACTCCAATAGTTTAGAAACCAATCAGTGCTCAATAACATTACTAGTTGATCTACGTCGTTCATGGATATTCCCTTGCCTGCTCTACGGAGGCGGTATGTGTATGTGATTACCTGGCCTCTTGGATAATGGTCTGATGCCTTTATTACTTGCGTAGACGTTTGCAAAAAGTATTAATATTTGATATCATACGCAAATGCAAAAGTTTGCTGAAAGTATCAAATTCTAATACTTGTGGCGAATAGATGAGACTTTGTCTGTTATGGGATCAAGAGCCATTGCGAACTTTGTTAATCAGCTGCCTGCGCAGGGCCGCTATACGTTCATCCGAGAAGAGATTGCCCAAAAATTCGATAAATCAGATGCGGCGATCAAGCTAGCGCTAAATCGCCTGCAAAAAAAGGGGAGATTAGTTAGCCCGAGGCGCGGCTTCTATGTGATTGTTCCGGAACAATACATGCAAACCGGGGCGCCGCCACCAATTTGGTTCATAGATGCTCTCATGAAAGACTGGAGGTCTGACTACTATGTGGGTCTCCTTAGTGCAGCAGAGTTCTATGGAGCGGCGCATAACAGACCGCAAGAGTTTCAAGTGATTTGCGACACTCCACACAGAGAGATTCATCTGGCACGTTATCGCATACGATTTTTTAAAAAATGGAATGTGAGTGACACGCCAATGGAGAATCGCAATACCCCCACAGGAGCGATGAACGTGTCAACGCCAGAAGCAACTGCACTCGATTTGGTGAGATATTACGAAAGCGTGGGCCACTACAACAACGTCGCCACGGTGTTGTCGGAATTATCACAGAGAATGACTGGTCGTAGACTTGTGGCGGCGGCCAAATGTGGTGTTGAACTGTCAGTCGTCCAGAGATTGGGATACCTTCTCGACATTTTAGAAAAAGCGAAACTCGCTGATCCCTTGTATAGTTGGCTTAAGACACAGTCTCCTCGGAGCACCAGTTTGAGAGCAGATGTTGATGCTGAAAACGCGCAGTTCAATAAAAAATGGTGCTTGTACGTTAACGAACAGGTCGAACCAGACGAATGATACCGCAATCAGTGCTTACCTATTGGCGGGCAAATCATGCTCCCTGGAGTGGCGATGAGCAGGTGGAGCAAGATCTTATTATCTCGCGCGCGCTTGTCGAGATGTACTCAGACGAGTTGATTGCGGATAGTCTGGCTTTTCGCGGTGGTACTGCACTAAACAAGCTCTTCCTTCCAACAATGAGCCGCTATTCAGAAGACATCGATTTAGTGCAGGTTCGAGCAGAAGCAATTGGACAGGTAATGACTCGACTACGAGCTGCTCTAAAATGGCTCGGTACTCCTCAGTATAAGCAAGCAAAGGAAATGGTGACGCTTTATTACTCCTATTCAACAGAGCCACCTCTGGAAAAAAGAATGAGGCTCAAGATAGAAATTAATGTCGTGGAGCGATTTACAGTGTTTGGTTATGAACATCGTCCTCTTGAAATTAAATCCGAATGGTTCTCGGGAAAAGCTAGTGTGAGAAGTTTTACTCTGGAAGAGCTGCTCAGCACCAAACTTAGAGCACTCTATCAACGTAAGAAAGGACGGGATTTGTTTGATCCGTGGATGTGCAAAAATCTACTAGAGGTCGATCAGAACAAGGTTGTAACTGGTTTCGTTGAATACATGAAACACAAAGACCAAAAGGTGTCACGCGCCGAGTTTGAACGACACCTCTTTAAGAAGCTGCAAGATGCTGCTTTTCGGGAAGACATTCATCCTTTGCTGCGTGAGGGAGTTGAATATGACTTTGATTCTGCAGCTAGGTTTATGTTAGATGAAGTTGTGAGTAAGCTTCCTGGTCCTCCATGGAAGAAAGACGGCTCAACTTAATGGACAGCTCGGACAATCGGTTCTAATCTGTAAGTCTCAGGCGAAATGCGGTAGACGCTTGCTCCACTTATCGAGAGCAACACCGGCTCCATTTTCTGATCCGTTGGCGAATGAGTCTTGAGCAATGAAAACGCGACGGCGCTTTGTCTGTCTGCGTGTCGCTCAGCCCGGTCAAGCTAACATTATTTTGTGCAAAGGGTAAGGAGCTCACAAATGGCTCATAGGGAGATAGCCGTAAAAAGACCAGTAGAAGCCACACACAGAGCAAATACCCCCGTACCAGATAGATTCATCGCCACAGGGGAACAATAAGACAGTCAGCCCAGGGTGCGTATTAGATGAGTAAACCGAACACCCCTCACGAATCGCACGATAATGCCGAGCGGTCGGCAACACTTGCATCAGATAAGGAGGCGGTCAAAGCTCCTATCGTCAACGCGGACGAAAATGCGCTGCAGATCAAGCAGCGTGAGCGTGAGAATATGCGGGTTCTTCGATTTACCAAAGACGATGGCAATGCATTCAAAATCAAAATGGATGATGGTAGTGAAGTTGCCGACCAACGAAAACTTTCGACAGCCGAGGCGGTCTCGATTGCATTCTCTGCCGCTGCGGTGCCAATCGATGTTGTGGCCTCGGAAAATAAAGTGCAGGCTGCTCCGAAAATACCAGATGCTGTGCAGTCTTATCTGAAACGGTTATCCGGACAAGATTCCACTCACAAAGTTGTGGAGGCGTTGAATGCTACTTCGGGCAATTCGCACCACCTGCTAATTGCACAATCACCGAGAGACAGTGGACATGAGCGAACCTCAATGCATGCTGGCGAACCCCCACTTACAGCGCATGAACAAGTGCTGCAGAAGGAGCACGAACTAGAGAAGAAATATGGAGTTCACTTTACGCAAGCTGGTGACGAACTCGGACGGCAGCGCAATGTCGATGGTACTTACGGATTGATGATTCACTCCAGGGAACCGTCGCTTAAGGAGCTGGAGGCAATTGAAAAAGCACTCGCAAATGGAGGACCGGAGCTTCAAACGAAGGATGGGCATCGCGTCACATTCGCATTCCCAGACATGCAAAGGCACGGGGGAGCGGACGCAACGACAGATTTTCAGGCGAAACTAAATTCCGGCGCAACAGTGGAGATTTTCCCCAAAGGTGCTAACGAGGCGAACGTTAATCCAGACTGGATAGTTCACGCACTACGGCATGAATTGTCGCATAACACTCTCTCGAAGGTTGAGGGATCAGATGAGGACCTTCCTGATTCGATAGGTCAAAAGGTTGGCTACAAGGATGTGATTCTAAGTCCAGAAAATCACATCTATCGAAGTAAAGACGGACGTTTGTGGATGCACAGAGCTGGCACAGATGACGATTATTTTTGGACGGAAGTAGACAACCTCGGGCATGATAAGCCAGACACTTCCAACAATTTAACGAAGATGAAGAAGGAAAATATCAAGCTTCAGCATCTTTCTGCGATAGAGGTCGTTGGCCCTGATGGAAGAATTCAGTATTTCACTCACACCATTGGAGACACTGGTGCCAACTATTGGACACGGCGGAACTCAGATGGAGATGCCGTGGACTCAAACGGACACCTTCCCAAAGATCCGAGCAAAATAGAACATAGAACCAACGAACAAATGAAAAAAGAAGCTCGGATCAGCCCTATTTCCGATTACTTTGATAGCGGGGAGGAGGCGGTTGCCGAGGCGATTACCAATTTTCGCTCCGGAGAAAAAGAGCGACATAACTTGCTGAAGGCAAGCCGAGATTACTATGATATGGCGAAGGCGCAAGATCAAAATGAGATCGACAGTTACTACGGCAAGCAAGACGGTAAATCAGTCATGATCCGACTTCCCAACGGAGAGATTGTGAAAAACACAGCAGAAGCACGAGAAAAAGTCAAAACTTTCGAGAATAGCTGATGCAAATTCTAGTGTCGAGGACCAAGACGTTGACCAAATCCTTTCAAGTGGCAGCATATTTTCTAATCGTGCTTGCGTTCGCGGCATCATTTCCTCTATGCGCGCAAAACATTGGGACGACGCTAGCTTCAGATGTGTCCACGTCGGGAAAAACTTGGACAAAGTGGAAGTGGGAAGGCGGATGGAACGGCCTCTTTCCAGAGGAATCAACATTTAAAGATGCAGAAAAAGTTCTAGGCAAGGGCGTTTTTCTCCCACAATCCGACACCTTTCGTTTTCAAAACGCAGTTGATATCAGATTCTCTGACAGGGAGCCCAGAAAAATCTTCGACATCGTAGTTTTCGCAGCTGCAGCAGATATTCCAGGTTTTCCGCATTTCCCTGCTAACAAACGAGAATACGAGCAGATATACAGTGTTCACTGTCCTTCTGTTACACCAACCTATTCTTCTGAAGATCCAGAAAAGATAGTCAAGCTAAGATTTTGGAAGTTGCAAATTATTGATCCAGAGCCAGAAGGGCAAAAACAGCGTTACTGCCATTTTTAGCCTATCTACCCCAATAGAAAATGCGTTTGATTTGTTATCCGCTACCTGTTGCAGCCAAACCTTCTTTGCCTCGTTATAGAGCGACTTGAATCGATTTGTCGGAAATCCCAAAGCGGGTGAACCGTAGATCAGATCATCGGGGCGATTGCGAAGGCTGGGGCTGAAATGCCCAGGTCTACTCACGTCATTATTCACTGTAAAACAGAGCGGCAAGCCAAGTACATCTTGAACCGCATTGTTAGCAGGTTAAGCCTTTGGAATCTGGATCTCAATTTAGAGAAAACGATTCTTGCTTACTGCAAAGACTCGAACCGCAAAGACAACCACATGTGTACCAAGTTTTTTTTTCTTGGCTACACCTTCCAGCAAAGGGAAGTACGTGGTCGTGATGGAAAGCGATTTGCGAGCTTCTCGCCCGCAATGAGCAGTTCCGCCAAAAGGTCCAAGTCGAAGCAAATCCGCGATTGGCAAATCCAGCGGCGGACGGATCTTAGTGTGCAGCAGCTTGCTGCGCTCTGTAATCCACAAATTGAAGGCTGGCGCTATTACGGAATGTTCACCAAGGCAAAGTTTCTGCATTTGCTCCGCCCGATTAACTTCAAACTAGTTAAATGGGCGCAAAGGAAATACCGAATGAGTAAAGCGGAGGCTTGTTTATGGTTTGGAAGACTCCACCGACGCGAACCAACCATGTTCGCGCACTGGAAGTTGGGGCTTCGGTTTGTTGAAGAATAGGAGCCGTATGATGCGAGAGTATCACGTACGGTTGTGTAAGAGAGGCTGGGGGCGCGATTCCTCCGGTCTACTCACCAAAATCTCTGTTGCTGACGTGCTTTCGCCGCTGAGGTCGAATATAGAGCAATCATGGCATTGAAGTGATATCCGATTACTTTGAGCCGACCAGCAAGACTCGAAAACGAACTCTGTTAATTGTGTACATAAGCTCCGGTCTCCAGTCTGCGTGTTTATATTTCGCTGCTCCCAACTCAAGCCACTCAAGTGATTTTCTTGACGACATCCAATTGATCAAAGATGTCTTTTGCGCCCGGCTCAAGAAACTATGCGGCGCATTCAGGTCTATCGTTTCATAAGTCTGCTCAAAATGCACAAAATGCCTGTACGCGGCTTCAGTGAAACTTTGAGTCCACTTCGCCAATACAAAGGTTATGTCACTCTGTGTGTGCCACCGCATCAATCAACTCGTCGATTGGAGCATCGGTTGGATATGTCGACATATAATAACTCTGCCAAGCTTCGAGAAACTGCTCCACAGCCACAATCTCTGCTGTTGGCCAATCCCGCCAGTGGGCTAAGGTGAGCTTGCTAAATACCAGTCCAGCAAACCATTGATGTGCATTCTCCGATATCGTTTTTGTGGATAGTTCGATTAATCTAGGCAGAAAATGCCGGTAGTCATTTATTTCACCGCAGGTGTTGAGTAGGCTGAGCAGATAGTTTTCAAAATCCTCTTGCTCAAGCTCTCGTAGCCGCTTATCTCTAAGAGCGCGAACGTCTGACAAAGTGACGTCACCCAAACTCCTCTTATCACTCTTCCAGCTGGAATACTTAGAGAACGTCAGGTAGAGCGCTGATATAGAATCTTCGAGGGAAAGTTGCTCCGTCATTTCGATGCTCAATGTTTTGGGTTTGGTTTCGTCGGAGTTGGACTGTCGGCAATTTGCTTTGCACCAGGCGGAATTCCAGCACATCCAAAGTTTATTGCTTCTTGCACCCTTCTATTCAGCCCCGCTTTTGCTTGATTAATCTTTTGAACATGCCCTAGAAAGGTGGTGCTAGTACCTGTGATTCCGGGATTAGGCATATTATAAGCATAAAGATACAGGTCTAACGGGTCATCTAACAAAATCGCCAGTCTCGTTATTTGTGTCTGCCCGGTCGATTGCGTAGCGTACAGCGATGCGCCATGATTGCATAGTAATCGCTCACTGGTCGCACCAGACTGTTGGCGGCAGATAAGGCCTCTTCTGTTGCGAATTGTCCTGCCGAACAACTTCTTCCCGGGCGCCTTACGCTCTAGAAATCGCTCGCCGAACGCTTGCCGAATAACGCGGGCGAAAATAAGTACCAGCTTGGCCGGTTCATCGCAGACGCAGGGTTGTTTTATAGAAGGTCAGTAAGCACTTGACTGTTTGCAAGCTTTGGCTTTATCGAAATCAACGCCTTTGTAAAGATGTTAAACTCGGCAGGTTCAAGGATTTGACGTGCCTTGCGAAAAAACATTTCAGTCTTTCTGATTTTGGTGATTACCAAAGCATGATCGAGTAAATATCCTGGTATGTCGGTAGTTAAAGCAGAGATTTCCATATCCCAGCTAGAACTCCGGTCATTGAAAGCGGCTTCAAGTATTTCTGATTCCTCGCTATATGAGTTCCAAGTTGAGCGAATCTGCTCGATGAGACGCGCTGACAGCATTGGCGAAGTTTCCTCTCCAAACAAGACTAACTGATACGTAGCCTGATGCACCATCTGCAGATCTCGTTGTCTGTCGTCTTTAATGCGTCCGACGTACAGAATCAGTTCGACATGATCCTTTGAACACTTGGAAGCAACGAGATGTTTCCGCAACAGTGTTTCAGTTTCTCCTAAGCGTGCGGCAGAGAAGGTCGCATTCCAGTATGACTTTGCGCTACCCAAAATCTGCTCGACGACCCTTCTGCAGCCGTGCTGAATCGATAACCTCACGCTTCTTGATTCATCCAGACCTAACAGATTCCAGCATTCCAAAAACCAGTCTGTACTCAACAGCATCACGATTTGATCTAACTCGTTCATAGAGTGCCTCAAGGAACGGTATGTATACATGATTATCTCGCAAATAGAATTTGTTCTGCGTCCATGAAACGAGATACCAATCTATTTGATCGCGGCGAAGGTCGCAGAGCATCCTAACTATAAACGAATTGCGGCCTTCAACTGTCCCAATGCTCCCATTCCTTATCTGTTCGTTGGTTATGAATCAGAAGCGATAGAACAGAGTCACCTGTCTCTGTCAAAGAAGTCTGACTGAGCGTGAGCTATGATCCTTGAATTTGCAGGCGGCCCAAGCGACGGCTGATCAGCTAGCTGTTCGTTCATGCCACCACCGATCTTTTTCTTGCCGACGGCCGTGCAACTTGAAGCCAGCAACTATCTGTTTCACTTCCCATGCCATTATCAGTTGAAATATTCATTCTATGGATATCAATGACTCAGCCCATTCGAGGCTCGCATGCTCTATCAAGACGCCGATACGCAACCGCGAATTAGAGATGTCTATCTTGGACTGTCTTCGCCGCTGCAAGTCTGTCTTTTAAGGCGGACCATTTCTGGACTCCCAGACAATCAGGCCAGCCATGCTGTGATAGCTCAAGTGCTCGGTCGCTAAGCGTCCTGTTCTCAACTCTTGCATCGAATGCACAGATAGTGTTTCCGCTTTGACTTCTTCGCTAACGCGCTTCTCGATATCAGCGATTGTGACATTCTTTGCGCCTTTCTCTTTGATCAAATCCTCGGCGATCTTCATGCCCGAGCGATTATTCAAAAGGTCGGTGTTGGTGTCAGCAATTTTAGCGAGCGTGATTTCGCCGGCACATAAACTGAAGATATTGAAGTTCTTCTGCTCGTTCATCTACCCCATCGAAGAGGTGACATCTCCCTTTCTGTTTTTGGCTGGGACTTTTGAAAGGTTTTGTTAAAGGCAAGGTCGGTCATATTGAGCCCCAAAGACTCGACATTCAAGTTGGCAGCCAACTGTGGCCTTAGCTGTTCTAGATTTTTGTGACCGTCTATCGCCATACCCTCTGAACGAATTTCTCTTGGGGGATTTTGCCAGTATAAGTGACAATCCTGAAATGTGGTTTTGAAGTTGTGAAATCGATGCTGCGCTTAACGGTCCTGGGTTTGAGAAACCGATCTAAGGCAGCGGATGCAGCCTTTCAGGCGACGTACAGTTTCCAAATAGACTAGCAAAACTGCGTTTACAAAATAACCAGATAATCGCGTCAACCCAAAAGAGGCAGACAGCGGTCAAGCTGTCGGGGAGGTATGGTTGAAGCGTTTTACGTCAGTTCTGTTTTTAGCATCTATTCTGCTAAGCCTATCGCCGTCTTATGCAAGCGAGTACGAGCCAGACTACAAGGACTCTGATGATGGTGTGGTCACTTCCATCGAAGCGGTGGAAAACTCAACGAATTCATCCGGCGTTCTGGCGCGAAAAGCGGAATACTGCATGAAGAATGGCAATTACGACCGGGCAGTAAAACTTGCGCAGCAAGCGTTAGAGATTAAGAATGACACAGATTTACACCAGCTTTACGCTGAAACACTGGAGAAGAAATTTCGCAACCAGAAAACTAAAGACCCCGGGCTCTACATGAAGAGCGTTGAGGAATGGCTGAAAGCCTTCCGACAAGAGGGCGGGGAAGAGAACCTGTCGTTCCACGGAATCAGCCTTCCAGGCGAACAAATGTGGTGGCGTGACGAAGACAGAACACTGATCGCGCGTCAGCACATTCAAACTTTGACTGGACATCTGCCGCGTCCGTGGGAGACCAATCAGCGTTTTCTAAATCGAGTCCAGAAAGAAATGAAGGGCACAGTCGAGGGCAAAGTGCTACCGCCGAAACCGACCGATACGGCACAGCTTCTCGCTATACCGAAATCTACGGCTGCCGTGAAGTTGTGATGTCGTTACCGATATAGACTCTGTAGCCTTCGATACGAGCATTGCTAGCACCGGAAATTGGTGTGTATCTCATACCGGAGATTTTCTGCTCGGAACCGAGATCGATAACCAATTCGTGCGGATGATTTCTAGTTTTGCCATCGCTGTTGATTGGCTCAGTATGCCAGAAATCGCTGGTCTGGCCGTTGATGGCATTTTCGGCTGATCCGTCTTCTTTGATGCACTCCTCGCTGTCGACATATGCAATCGACCAGTCGCCGCGGCAAATCGGTGCACCATTTACATCGAGCAAGTCGAGTTCTGCGATTCCCGCAGTCGGGTCTTGCCTGAAAGAGCCAGCTTTTTTCTGTTTTTGCCAATTGCATTTTGAGCTTTCGAAGCTCTTCGGCCGCTGAATGCTAAAATTTTCTCAATGCCGTGAGCAAGCACATGAGCGTCAGAAATTTTCTGTTTGCTCAGTTGATGCTAGTCTTTTCGTATTTTGTCCAAGCAGGATACAAAGGAAAAGGCCCGCGATCAGCAATACGAGCCAGTGACGTGCGGGTCTACGTGCAAGCCAAGCAATCGCAAGAGAAACACCTGAAATTGCACAAGTTAGCAACAAGATTGTACCGACAAAAAGATCCACCTGATAATTGCAGGCTATCAAAGGGAGACTCATGAGCGCTAATACTCCCACGAGGACTTGCACCTTTGACGGCTTGAAAAACATCGATTGCCTACCAGACTTAAGCGGTAGGAGCATTTTACGAAACCTCTTTGTAGCGTATATCCTAACAAATTTCTATCATTATCGGCAAGACAGGCTTTTTGCACTGGTCTAGCTTTATCAATGACGCGCTCCTTTGCGTATTTGAGTGGCGCGCGGGTCAGTTACGGATCAACCGTAAATATTACAGGCTTTTCTTCGCGTGCAGCTTGCTCAAAGAATCTGATCATTGGAAAGAAATATTCCCAGCTGTACTCCAAATCTTCTTCGCCTTTATCATAATCGCTCGGAAGCTGCCAATACTTATCCTCAAACCAACTTCTCGATAGCTGTGATAAAGCCGTTGCAACTTCTTTCACGGCTACGGGTCGGATATAGTTGACGATGTAGTCATCCTCTCCGTAAAGCTGTATTCCACCAAGGATACACACGTTGAGCGGATAGGCACCACCATCGAAATTAGTCGTGCCGTCAGAAAGACAGCGATGAATTGACTCCCAAGCCTATCTGTCTCGAGGCCCAATAGCGAAACGTTGCGAGAGCTTCTCCCTGCTTCGAAATTGTAAACTGACAGAGTCCTGAAAATGTCCACCACAAATGGTGCCTTGAGCAGTGGATCTCTGAATCAACCACAAATACTTCGTCACCGATTCGAAGCTTTATATCATGCTCTTCGAGATAAAGAGCCACAAACTGTAGCTTCGGCGGGAAGACCCCGAACCACTCGTACTTCGCATAGCCAGCACAGCCATCCCAGTTCTCTACATCGAATTTGTCCTCCGTCACTAGTGAATTTGAGTCGATTCTAAATCGTCGCATCATCCCAAAATCTTCGGGACCAAAAGGCTCCAGAAAAATTTCGGACATAGTTGGTCATCTCCTCCTTTGCCCTGTAAGTGATGTGCCCTCATTCTTTAGTTCGCACTCAGTCTCGAATACTTTACCCGCGAGGTTTGGCGGGTTACGCTATCAAAACGCTGGATGATAATGGTTCCAATTGTAATGATTTTCAGACACAGGGAGATGTATATTTTGAACTGGGTTAACTCAAAACGTCTTTCATTGGTGCAAAGAGCTGAAGATCGATGTGAGGATTCTTGCGGAATGGGAGCTAAAACGAAACGAATATGCGTACAAACTTTATTCTCGGTGCTGGTACTCATATTAGCCATCCCGCTACTAGCAGCGTGCGATCGGAAAGATGTGGTTCTTTGGTCTCCAGACGGAAAGCGAATGGCTGTCATTGCTAGCGATGGACTGGTTCTCGGTGACGAAACAGGCAAGATCGCGGCTCCTCTTAAGATAAACCTTGAAATTTTTCGTTGGATGCCTGATTCAAAGCACGCGTTAGTGGTGGAACGGGACCTTGTAACTAGTTGGAAGGATGCGTGCTCCCTCTTGACGTTAAGCCGGCAGCGGGAGGTTTCCCGTTATGCAGAAAGGAGTTGGCGACTCGGGCGTATGGCAGAAACGTTTGATGAACAACTGCCCGGACAAGCTTGCCTCTATCTTATTCAAACTTACGGCAAGACGGCTGCGCGCGCGAAGTTCAAAGACAAATATACTGACTTTGTCGTAGCAAGTTGTGTGCGGACACTAGATCTCTCAGAAACGGGCAAGCTATCCACTGGTCGGCCGCTTTGGAGAGCCTTTCGAACGGTCGAGGATTTGCGAGTTTCGCCGACTGGCAAACTAGCTGCCATTTCTATGGATACTCATCCTGGGAATCAGATCTGTGTGCTTGCGTTGAAAGGCGGTACACCGCGCCAGATCGTTAAATCGCACGCGGGTTTACCGGACTGGTCTCCCAATGGAACATCATTATTATTCTTTGCACTGCCCCATGAATATAAAAACACTTCAAAGGAGAAGGAAGCCAGTTCGCCCCTATGGGTTGGCACACTCGACTGCGTGAAAATTGCGGATACGGACGGAAATCTATTGCCCAAGCTACCAAAACCATCGCATCTCGTGGATACGTTATATGCGAACGACTCGTGCGTCCGCTGTTTGCCGGACGGGACCGTTCTCTTCAATTCGACTCTGAGGACGTTTCCGTCAACAACGGAGGACAACTATAAAAATTGCTTGTTTCGGTTGTCACCTGATTATAAGCACGTCGAGACGGTCGCTGGGTCTGATCAGATTACTCCTGGATATCAATCCAGTTTTGAGCCAAACTCTGACGGTAGTCTTATAGCTTTTTCGGGAGACCAAGGAGGCATCTTAGTTCTAGAGACCTCTTCTGGAAAGAAAACCGAACTGGAAAAGGAGGGAAAGGAAGATCTGAAATTTCTTCCACAGTGGCGTATAAAAGACGAAATTTGTTATCCAGCTCGAAATTCAATAAAATCTCCTGGTGGACACGATGTGGACGTTGCACTGCAGTCTTTGGAAGATCCAAGTCACCATCTTGTGCTGAGCAAAGAGTGGTCTCCAGTTTCGTTTGAATTTCTGAACGATCCGAAAAAGGAGAAGCAAAAATCGGAAGTGCGGGCACCTATTGGTAAACATGTACATCATGTGAGCCGAGTGCATGGACAGCATTCTTTCCAGCAGCGGAAACTCAATAGGTAACTGGCGAAGTTTCTATCAACGGTTACGCGCTATCGTTAGTTTTGCGAACAGCGGAAGGTGATCCGAGCCGATGTCTGGTCCTACGCTCCGGCTATCGATGCAGATTCTTCCCCTCGTCAGCAAGTGATCGATTGGAAATAAAGGGCGA
This sequence comes from Oculatellaceae cyanobacterium, assembly GCA_036702975.1. Classification (GTDB taxonomy): domain Bacteria; phylum Cyanobacteriota; class Vampirovibrionia; order Obscuribacterales; family Obscuribacteraceae; genus DATNPX01. Next base: position 123,338 of record DATNPX010000038.1, on the reverse strand, counting down.
AACACATTCTCGGACCAACTTGGTTGCAATCCAAAGCCATTTTCGCTGTCAGCGTAGTTCGTTTTGGAGAGTAAATCTCTAAAACGAAGCGACCAGGGCGCGCAATTAAAATCGCCACAGACGAGCGTTGGGTCATGACAAGAGCGCATCTCGTTACCTAGCTGAAGGAATTCTGCATTCCGTAATTCGAATGGACCATGGTGTGGCGTGACGAGATGCACAAGTTCAAAATCAATGCCTTGATCGCCGACTCTTATTTCGGAATAAATTCTTGGCCGACTTTGATTCTCTGTTTTTTGAATGGCTGAATTGGCCAAAGGATACCGGCTCAGCAGTGCGATTCCACCGTTGGTGGTGTCAATTACTCGATATGGATAGCCTTGAAATAATTTGCGAATTATCTTGACCCAGTCAGGTGAGACTTCAACGATTCCGATGATATCTGGATTCCGTTCATTCACCAAAGCGAGAAATTTGTCGTAGTTTTTATTTTCAGCGGCGCATAAATTTATCTCCAAAACGCTAATATGCAAACTGTTGTCCCCGTCAATACAGTTGGTTCTAATAGAAAACAGATCAAGAATAGGTACCGCATTAATAGCAAAAAGAAGACAGCCGGCGAATAGGAAAAATTTATTTTTCTGCTTGAGAAAGATTGCGGTACAAGCTAGTGCCAGTAAAAGATATAACGGGGTTGCCTGACTGGCGAGATCGAAAATCTGATTATTGCTCGGAAAGCAACTTCCTACGGTCGTGAGCGTGATCAGCACCAGAATAGAAATTGGCAGCCTTGCGGACTTTTGGAAATTTGTTTGGACCATGTGTTTAATCATCGCAATCAAGGCAATCGTGGTCCGGGAATAGAGTCGCGAGCCGTCCTCTCATCGACGATCTGGATTTTGCGGCAAAATTATCACAGTCGGCCTTTGTTCCGCTAAATCCGCACTCCTTGCCTCGTTGTACAAGGACTTGATCTCGGTAAGCAGCAGATCGAAAGAACCGTAAATCTTCTCGGTCGCTTCATATTTATCCTGATTCTTTGCGACGAATTCGGCGACCGGGAGGAGTTCATTCATAACCGGTAAAATCCGCGCCGGTTGGTCCCGAAGCGTGGAAACAAGAAGCTTTAGAAATGCGCTAGGACCGTCAGAATCATCAGCACTCATGCACTGAAAGCGGCGCGGATCCATGACGTAATCTCTAAAGCCGAAAATATAGTATCGAAACGGCACCTCTGGCATGTAGGCAATATTTTCCGCACATCCGAGAATCGAACTTTCGAATAGTGGCCGAGCGTCTTCTAACGATTTTCCTGCGAACCTGCTATGTGCATATTCCTGCTCCATATCAGATTCCCAGTCGCCCCAATCTTCTTCACTGGGCACAGATGCGTCCGTGTTTTGCTTATGGTCCATCGTATCTGTCCTCCAAGTCACACTACTGCATCCCGCAATACGCAGTTACTTGTTACGAAAGAAGGTAGCTTTTGCTTCATTCAAGCTTTCCTCGTTCGCTCCGCCAGACATGTCTGGGTAGTTCGCTTGAACCGGGTCGTCTTCCCAATTACAAACTTCGCAGATTTCGTAGCTGCCTCTTTCGAGAATGGTGGGGTGTCCACAGCACATGCACGGAAGACGCGAATTAGATTTTTGATTATTTTCATCAATCATTGCGCATTCCAATAGTTCGTTTGATTAGTCTGCTTAAGCATCGTCTTCGGCGCTTCGCCAGTGGATCGAACGGCAAATGTGTTGCTAGCAAGTAAGGCTATCACCATTTTAAACAAAGTTCCGGGTGGCGAATTATCGCAAAAGGATTTACTACCTCTTACATATTTTCACGGATACCGGAAATCGTAACGATCATGCTCGACGTTCAAGATCTTGTCATTGATTTGAACAGTTTTTCGATCGATCCATTTCACCGTAGCATCGCGACTGTGGTATTCCCAATAAATATTCTTGGGGCGAGATATCCAATTACCGGAGCTTGAAACTTCGTAAACGAACCAGAATAACCATCTTGCGAGCCAGTTGAAAGCGAGCGATGATTGTTTGCGAGAGGAGGCACCGCCAGCGGCGGCAGAAAACAGTCAACTTGCATCATTCAGGAGAAAGGAATTTCTATGCTTGTACCGGAACAGATTCAAATACTTCTTTGCACAGAGCCGGTTGATATGAGGAAAGGAGTGAACGGCTTGTCTGGAATTGTGAGGGACGCCCTGGGGGAAGAGCCGCTATCGGGAAAACTATTTGTATTTCAAAGCAAGAGGCGTGACAGCGTCAAGATATTCTACTGGCACCACAATGGTTTTGCGGTGTGGAATAAGCGCTTGCAGGAAGGGCGTTTTCAATTTCCGAACGGCGAAACGCGTACGGCGCAGATTACGCGAAGTGCTTTGCGAATGATTATAGAGGGCATTGATCTTCGGTCTTTGCAAAAGAGTGTTTAAGGCACCACTAGTGATACTACAGGCGTGCGCTATGACATTTGGAGTCGTGGTATAATTTCCCTGCGTCAACCGGGGAAATAATGCGAACTGAAGGTGCTACCAAGCAAGACTTGAAAATGCCGCTCGAGCTTGAGAATTGCCATGCTCTTATCAGGGAGCTGATTGAGCTTGTTGAGAAACAGGGTGCGGACATTGGTTACTTGAAGCAGCGGTTGCACAATCTCCTGCGTGAGAAATATGGTCGCAGCTCGGAGAAATTATCTTCTGGACAACTGCAATTGTTTGCTCAAGAACTTGAGGAGATGCTTGAGCGGAAGAAGACCACCGACATTGAAAGCGGAGACGAGAAAGCAAGCAATGCGAACTCAGGGGCGAAGAATGGAGGAGGAGGGCGTAAGCCGCTTAAGACAAGCCTTTTGAGAATCCCTCGGGATTATTATCCAAGCGAGGAAGAGATGATTTGTGGCGGCTGCAATGCCAAGAAAGTCGAAATAGGCAAAGAGATTGTTGAGCAGTTGGACTATGTGCCGGCAAGTTTCCGAGTCATTCAACACGTCACGCACAAGTTTGCTTGCCGCGTCTGCCAGGAAGGGGTAGTAGAAGGAAAGAGACCCGAGCAGATTCACAGTGGTGGCAAACCAACGGAAGGATTGATTGCGCAGATCTCGACAGCGAAAAATGCAGATCATCTGCCATTGTATCGGCAGGAACAGATGTATCAAAGAGAAGGAGTAGAAGTATCTCGCTCAAGCATGGGGAGATGGTTGGACATGAGTGCTCAGGCTGCGAAACCAGTAGTCGAGCGAATGCACGAGCTGCTTCTTCAAGGCGAAGTAATTCAGGCTGATGAAACGCCTGTACTTTTTTTGGATAAGAATCGGTTGCCGAAGAACAGCAAGCAGGGGTACAGTTGGACATACTTTGGTGACGAGAGGCACCCTTATGTGCTTTACGACATCCAGCCGGACAGAACAAAGGCGAGACCGCAAGCGTATCTGCGGGATTATTCGAATCTTCTACTAACAGATGGCTATGGTGGATACGATTGGTTTGCACGAGAGCGACATGCGAATTGTCTTGTTCACTTGAGGCGAAAGATCGAGCAGTCACTTAAATATGACAAGACGAAGTCTGGAATTGTGCTGGCCATGTTTAGTGAGCTGTATAGGATTGAGAGGGAGCTACAGGGCGCTTCAGCAGAGCATATCCTGCAGTTGAGGCAAGCAGAATCGCTGCCGATATTGAACCGCATGAAAGAGCTATTCAGGGAATGGCAAATCAAAACGCCGCCAAAATCAACACTTGGAATAGCTATAAATTATGCGCTGCCCCGCTGGGAGAATCTCTGCTTGTTTACGCAGCATGCTTGTTTGAGACCGGACACGAATCTAGTGGAGAACGCGATAAGGCCAATAGCTTTGGGTCGCAAGAGCTGGTTGCACGTTGGCAGCGAAGAAGCGCTTGAAACAGCCAGCGTTCATGCGAGCCTGGTGAATTCGTGCAAGCGGCTTGGTGTGAATCCGTTCCTGTATTTAAGGGACATCTTCATCCGCTTGGGCAACGGTGTCGAGTGCGTTGACAACCTACTGCCAGACAAGTGGGTGAATCAGAACCCCATCGATTAATCGCTGAAGGGAAAACTGCAATGGCAGCGTGTGTTGTTCCATTGAAGGTCAAGACGGCGTAAAACCGTTGACCAATTGAATGAGGAAATGAGCGCTTGTCGATGATGGCAGAGACACGACTAGTCCGTCGCTTCGCTTAATTTCAATGCGCTGATGTGAAGCTTCGACGGCTCCGTTTTCCGGTAACTGCGGATGGTCATCCAGCACCTGCACAGGCACAAACTGTGAATTCGACACCGGTCGCTCCTTGCATATGCCCTTTGTCAACTTCATCTCTTTCAATCGCTTCTCCCAGAAGTGCAAGCTTCCAGATGCAATACCATGAATGCGGCAATAGCTTCGCACACTTCCATTGTGTGCATTTACTGCTTTGATGATTTCCAACCAGTAGTCCACATTTTGCTGCAAGTTAGATGGACGGTTATCTCCTTTGAAGATCATTGAAGTGATACCACGAGTCTCGTCCCGTTTGCGCAACTCTCGTCGCCAATATTGAAAAGTATTAGGAGAGATGTTTTCTTGTGCACAAAACTTCTTGAACGGTAGTGTGCTTCTATGAAAACGGTCAAAAACACTCCGCCACTTTCTTTCCTTCTCTTCATTCACCGCCCGCGGTTTGTAGGCGCGCCTCCCGTGTTCGTTAACTGCTCTCATTTGCGCCCTGCCCTTCCTGGAATACACGCTTCCGTTCGTCGCCAACCTCAACATCTAACCGCACAAAACTCGTTCCGTGAAGATGGTGATTCTGGTGCGTTTACGAAACTTCGGCTCTAACGGCAAAGTCGGAGAGGTCACCGGCGCAAATATATGTTGTTAGAACGTAATTTCTATCGGGCGATTCGATAGACCTTAGCTTTTCACCAACCGGCAGATGATCGAGATCTTGCCTCGGAAACAGGAAATCTGCAATAAGCAAGCCAATAGAAAGCAAAAGCACTATGAGGCTTACCAGTACTAACCTGGAACGGATCCTTTTGATTGTAATCAGAGAGAGCATATCTGAACCCGAAATTGGTGACAAGAGCAGCATCTATGCATAAATCAATCTCGCAAAAAATCGTCTTCGTTTCACCAAACGATGGCGAATTCGTTCCTAGAATAGACCGCTTGTTCTTAAGCGCGTAAACCTGTGACAAAGTGACGTCGCCCAAACTCATTTTGTCGCTCTTCCAGCTGGAATACTTCGAGAATGTTACGTAGAGCGCCGATATAGAATCCTCGAGAGAAAGTCGGTTTGTCATTTCAAAGCTCAATTTTTTTGATTTGGTTTCGTCGGGTTGGACTGTCGTCAATTAACAGTGCTGGATACCTAAACATTCTTCTTTGATGACATTCGTTTCAACCGCAAAATTAGTTACTCACATCACGACTGACATCAAACGGATCCACAATTTTCTCGACTATCGAATCCGTCAAACCAGCTCTGGTCGAAGCTCTAGTTCTTCCAGACAACATTGCTGACCATTGATAGGCAAACTTCTTCAGTCCGTTTGGATCGTTCACGACACCCGCGATGTGTTCAAGCAAGTCTGTCTCGCCGCCGTAATCAACGGGATGTACGTACTCAACAAAAATGATTTCCCGAGTCCCTTCGCACAATCTGAAGGCCTTGTCTGCTGGCCAACTCGTTGAAACCGTTGCGCGCATCTCTTCATTCAAGGTGGTCTGAACATCTCCGACGACCGTCTTTATGGCGCGTTCATCCACATATATTGCCGCGAATCGCGACTTGACCCTTTTTATCGAAATATTACTGCCCCATCCTGCTGAGTAGTACATTGCATCTTCGCTGTTCTTTGCGACTCGCTCCACGGAAGCTAGCTGAACAGGGTCATACAAAAAAAATCGCAAGTCAGAAAGGAGAGGCGGATTGAAATCACTCAGCTTAATTTCCATGTCTGTACCTCAGATGGAACTAGTACTTATTGCTTGTATGAGGAACGAGAGTGGTGCGTCTTGTTGATTGTATACATTCATGTTTGGAACTGCATGTTTACGTTGGACGGCAATACTAGCAGACCTTCACTCAACCTGGATCCACAATTCCTCGAGTATGGAATCCGCCAAACCAGATTTGCGCTAACTTCCTAGGCCTGCTTGGGGCGTTGTCGATTCGTGCGGTGTGCTTAAGCAGATATCAGCACACTTGAAAAAGTGTTGCTGGAGATTTCACTACATTTTAGAAATTGCCTATCTTTGAAGATCAAGCTGGCTTGAGTTCATTTATGCAGTGGCAACGTTTACTAAGCGCAATCTTAAATGTGATGTGTCAAGCTGTTGTATGCTCTGTGCTACCAGCAATCCCGCTGTTGTTGATAGCGGCAATTTGTATCGTTCACTGCCCTCTCCCGCCGTTGACGGATTCGAGATATCTTTTCATCTGGGGAGTCGGGGTCTGTACAGTGGCGATGATGATATGGGGCGCAGTTTGGTGGACCGCTCACTATTCAAAACGGATTGCACATTTGGAATGGCAGTCCGGTATTTTGTTTACATTCTGCGTAATCGCAATACTTCTTGTCATGGGACAAATCATTGCTTTTCATGAACGATTGGCTCTTTTTTTACTTATATCGGCGGTTCAGTTGTTTCACATCGCAGTGACCTTGTGGGTTTCATCAATGGCGCTTTATAATGACTGGGTTTGAGCGTGACACAACGGCCACTCCGATTAGCGACGAGAATAAACTGGGGTGCCCGTTTTTTTGACAAGTCTTTCTATCACCAGCGCTTATAGGTTGCTGTTTTCTTGTTTTTGAAATCGATCATGCTTATGTGATCTGAAGAAAACAAAACCACGCAAATCGAATTGAGCGGAATGTCGTCTCCCGGTTTGGCAATTCGACTATCGTTCAATAAGAGCGCTTCGGCTTCGCCCGAGGGTTTTCCGGTCCAGCGAACGTGATTAATAGTCGCTGCATTGACTTTATCGCGTGTATCCACGAACCTATTCAATCCCAGGATACCTATGCCGGCTTTGCCCTTACACTGATTTTCTGTTACTAACTCGAACAGAGTTTCCCATAATTCGTCGTGGCTTAATTGATGCGTCTTAGCAAATTGGTCCAAATCCGTTATCAGTTCCTGCATCCGAGTTTCATTCGTTTTATCTGGTTTGGTTTGTCCTTGTCCGCCTGGTAACTGAATTTGTAGTAACGTTGCCAGAGTCAGCCAAACCAAGATACGATGCCACATGTTTATATTCTCGAGAGAAAATTGGTTGGTGATTTCAAAGTTGGATCTTTGGTCTTGGTTCCGTCGGAGTTGGAGCATCGGCAAGTTGCTTTGCACCAAGCGGAAATTTAGCACCAAGTTTGTTGCGACAGTCCCTAGTACAGAGTCATTTTATCTAACCAATAACAAAGAAGCCAGTTCATCAGCTTCACCATTCCACGCTGCAACACGAATGAGATCACTATGAGCGTGCGACTGGTCTATCGAGTTTTTTTGTTGAACGATTTGATTAAAATGTTGAAGCGCGGCCTCAAACAGGTTGCTCAATGCTTTTGACGTTCCCTTTATTTCTGACTGTTCGAATGCTAAGTTTGGACCACTGCGCTTTCGCATAATCGAGCCCATTGTTAATTCAGATGATAGCTCGCACCCAGAAAGATAAGCGCCACTAGGCATCAAGTAGCGCAAGTGGATTGGATCGTCGCATAAATTTTCGTCATCCGAACTCGATACCGCAAGCACGATCACCTCATTTGGAGCCGGCTGAAAATGGTTGAGTGTTGGTTCAATCCAGGTCCAACCTGCGCCCGGATGCCAATATTCAACGAGCCAATGCTCAAAAAATTTACCGTGCATCCATGATGGTAGGTGCGCAACAGTGCGCGCAGGAACTCCCCTTGCCCTGAGGAGGGCCGCTGCTAAATTAGCGCGGCTAGTGCAGGAACCGCCACTTCCCAAGGCCGTCTTCGCGTCCAACGAATCAAACTTTTTGCCGGCACCTCGATTTGTGCTCGTGAAGCGAATAATGTTCCGTACATAAGCTTCTAAATCATTGATATTACGTCCTAAGTCTTCGGCCTTTGCTCTAATTTCCGCGTCGTCGCTTTGTACGCATTTTGTACTGACCAACCAAGGTACTGTTTCGGGCGTCGCGCTAGCTATTGTTTTGGGAAGAACTGGCTTCTCTATTCCCCTGACCAGTACAAGAGAGTTCCAGCTCACGATTGTACCTTTCTTTGGTGGAGCGAGTCGCACCTCAGCTATCCAGTTGATACCATCATCTCTTTTTCGAATTTCATAATCGAGCAAAGCGGCTTTAGGTTTAGTTTTTACTTCGAAGGTTAGAGCAACTTGGTCTCTATATGGTCCAGGAATGGGAAACGTTACGGACCCGTGCCCGCCCTCTTTCATTGGTCTCACACATGCTTTATAGTTTGCTTCAATGACCTTCATCGCCCTTGGATCGGACGGAGTCGAATAATCTTTGCTGTAAACTCTGGCAAATTTAGGGGTAGCACCAAGTTCAAGGCTCGCTCGTGCTACGTAGGCGGATTGCACTGAACGGTTGATGATCCAAATGGTCAGCATGGAGACATCTTCTGGAACAACATATGTGCAACTAAATGTTGTCCAGCTACGATGTTCAACAGACACTAAAGAAGTTGACTCCATACGCAACTTGGAACTGGAGTTCCAGGCGAATGCATTAACGCGCAATGTCTGCCCGCATCTGCTACCGCGTAAGATGCATGTGAATTTTAATTCCTTGTCTACTGGAACTGTGGTTAACCTGAAACCGGCACTCGATTTCATTTGGGGTCCAGGTTCGACGCCGCTTAAACATACCCCGCAACCACCTGCATCTGGAGTTTCCTCAACAAAGATAGCGCGCTCGAGTAGCCAGCTGCTAGGGAGGCGCGTATCTGGTAAGAGTTCCATATCTGATCTTTACCTCAGCTGCAGATTTTGAGAAGTTTACTGTGAGAAATCTGGCTTATTAAATGAATTGGATGCTGCGCTTTGGGACATTCCGTAGGCGGCAGAACCACTGTTCTTTCTTGATAGTGAAACGAATGAGGCGGCTAAGATTTTTCCCTCTGGCTCAAGTGCTGGTAGTGCCTAGTTTCCAGTGCTTTGCACAGTATTTCACGAGATCTGATCAGTTGTTCGTTACTGATCGACCGTGAATATTACGGGCTTCCCCTCGCGCGCGGCTTTCTCAAAAAATTCGACCATAGGACAGAAATACTCCCAGCTGTAATCCAAATCCTCTTCGCCTTTGTCACAATCATAATCTTCAGGAAGCTGCCAATATTTCTCCTCAAACCAACTTCTGGATATTTGTGTCAATGCGGGAGGGACATAGTTGATGATGTAGTCTTCTTCTCTGTAAAGCTGTGTTCCACCCAGGATACATATGTTCAGCGGATAGGAGCCACCTCGGAAGTCGGTCGTTCCATCAGAAAGATAGCGATGAATTGCATCCCAAGCCTTATCTGTCTCGAGGGTATTGTCTTTATCCCACAATTCTTCATCTCCTCGACCATATCCATAACCTGTTCGTCCGATTCAGCAAAGGCGGCCGCCAGCTCCAGTTGGCAGAAAATTGGATCGGCTCAGGAATGGCTAGGGTAAAGTTTTCACAAGAAGCGAATGGCTAACTGTATTTCCTCGACCAAAGGCTAATTCCTAACTTAAGACGCCCCAGGATCTCGACAAGCGTTGAATCAATAAATGCACTGTCTCTGTAGCATGTCTCATCGCCTTCTGATGATAGAAGCGAAATCTCCAAGTAGCCCTCATAACCTTGTTTGCTAAGTTTTTCAATAGCGCTCGATTTTTCCAGCAGGAATTTGCACCATTCTTTATAAACTCCCCATTCAACATCTTCCTCACTCGTTGAAATCTGACTGAATGTCCAGCTCGAGGCAGTTACAACTCCACTCTTGCGAGGCGCAACCGAATATTTTTCTCTCTCAATGTCTTCATCCGGCTGAACCCCTAACTCACGACTAATTAATTCGAGATCCACGAATTGACGAACGAAGATCAATTTGACCGAAACCATTGCACTCCCCCAGTAACTATGGTGTCTTAGGCTTAGGTGGTTCTACATTCTTGTAGCCGCCCCCAGGATATTCTACATCCCAATGAGGTCCTCCATGGGCCTTTCCAGTATTGCCAGGACTCCCTGGGCCAGTCGGCACCCAAACTCCTCCGTCATCTCCTCTCCAACCGAATCCAGGTCCGTTAGGATTTCGCACCCAATCTGGGCCACCTTTAGGATCCTTGTAACCTATACCAGGATACTGTCCAGGGTAACCTGGCGCTTTTGGACCATTAGGCGGATAGGCATTTGCAGGCGGCCTGGCCTGACAGAACGTTGGGACTGAAACACTCGAACCTGAACCAAAGCCGCCTAATAGGCCACCTTTAAGTGGATTATTCGGATTCTGCGCGGAGTGTTGAGCGACCCATGCGGCCAGGGCTGCGGCTAGCGCGCCCCACGCCCATGCAGCGCCCTGCGACCCCCAAGTCCAGAGACTAGTGAGACCTTGCATTCCAGATGGGTCGTAGTCACCTGTAGGAATTCCGTCAACGTAATTGTAAAGGTTAATCCCTCCTTGTTCACCAAGTGGATCTCTGTTTATCCATCTCCCAAGGCTAGCGTCATAAGCTCGATATGCAGCAAGATTCAGCCCGCTTCTTGAGTGTGAATAATAATCCGCATACTGAAAATCGGTATTTAAGCTCCCGTGCAATCGTGTTGTCCGTCCATAGGGATCGTATCCATACTCTGCTTGAACCGTGCCTGAGCTATCTGTCATCTCCCGAATTGAAATGAGTTGATCACGTGTTAGATAATAGCTGCTACCAGCAAGAGTCTGTCCAAATGAAAAGTATTGAGCCGAAAGGTTTCCGCTTCCATCCCGTGACTCCCATTTTTCATCATCGGCCCAAACAAACTGCTTCGTCGAAGTGACAGAACCACTTGTTGTCTCGAAAATCTCAACGATGCGGTCCAATCCATCGTAGGTAAATTTAGAGTTGTTGCCAGTCCCCGGATAAGTGATCTGAATGAGCCGATTCTCCCAGTCCCACTGATAGGCATTTGTCCCATCGCTAGTCAAATTTCCATTGAGGTCATATGTAAGTGCCTGCATCGCTGGCGCGTTCCGCAAATTCAAGTTGGAACTGACAGTCGCAGTACTGCCACCACCATCGGTTGCCGCAATAGTTACGCTACTGGCGCCTGGCACAACATTTGGTGCAGCCGTAAACTTCCGTGATGTCTCGGCTACAGCTGGCGTAGAACTTGCACTGCTCAACCCCAACGTTTGCAGATTTGTATCTGAGTTCATCGCATTGCTCAGACCAGCTGCCACGTCGTCGAGTCCATCTCCAGACATCACGGTGTAGCTCACCGTCTTAGAGCCACCCGAAAGTTGTGGCGAAGATACTGTGATACCAACGGAGTCTCCGGCAGTTGGAGTTCCCGCGAGTGAAATCGCGGAATGCCCCAACGCCGTCGGTCCAACCGCAACGGTTTCTGTCGCACCAGAGCTAGTTGCTGGAGCATAGGTTGGATTAACCCGAAACACATTTATGCTCGTAATAGAAGCGACCGTTGGCGTTCCAGCGGTTTGCACCGCAACTGCCTGTAATCCAAGCGCTTGCAATCCTGCGTCTGACGATATTTGGTTGGCAAAGTAAGTCGCTAGCGAGAGTTCGGTATCGCTGAGTGTGGGGGTGTAGTTAAATTGTGCTTGGCCGTCCGGAAGCGTGTCACTAAATACGGTGACTTGATAAGCGTCTCCTGGCTCTGCAAACCGCACAATGAATTGGGCACCGCCATATTGAGAGAGTCCGTTGTATTCGATTCCTCCGATATCGTTAAACACACTATAAGTGATGTTTTCAGGCGGTTGCCTGTAGGTAATGTTTACAATTGGTGTGTTCGCGTGTGCACTTGCTGAAGACTTGCTTGTAGAACCGGCGAACTTAACTGCGCCGCCGGCTGCTCGCTGAACCAATTCGTTCACAGAATTGTATGTGTCTGAGAGCACTCCTGTACTAGCAGCGAGCGCGATTGTTTCAGTCGCACCTGAATTTACAGACTGTGCATAGGTGGTTGCGTTTACGGATGCCGAGCGAATATTCACCACAGCCGAGTCTGATGTCGCAATTACCCCAATTGAAGACAGACTGCTGTCACCATTAATGGCTGCAGCAACGCCAGCAGCGATGCTGCTCAACGTATCGCCCGTTGCCACCGTATACGAGGCAGTCGCACTTCCTCCGGACAAGCCCGCATCGATTACTTTGATAGTTAAAACATCGCCAACAGTGACGCTACCTCCGATAACCGCTGTTTGAGTTCCATTTGGATTTATTCCGACGGTCAGAAACTCCGTAGCGCCGGAGCTGGCGCCTGGCCCGTACTTTGTAACGTTCAATGAGTTCGAAATGAGATTGATGACATCACCGCTTGCGGTGGCGCTGACACCTATCGCCTGAGCATTAGAGTTAGTGTTTACTGCCGCTGCCAAATTCGACGCGATTGAGGACAATGAGTCAGAGCTGGACACCGTGTAGTTAACTGTCGTTGAACCACCAGTCAAACCTTGATCGTAGAGAACAAGTGAGAGTGCATCTCCGGCAGTTACCGTGCCGCCGACAACGACCCGCTCGTCGACATTGTTATTCATCGACAAGGTAGCAACTTCCGGTGCGCCACTCGTCACCGAGCTTAGATAAACCGGCGGATTGCTCGGACTGTAGCTCACCTTGACCGAACTATTCGACGAGAAAGCTCCTACTCCAATTGATTTGAGAGTAGTATTGCTTGCAAGCGCAGCTGCTAGTCCTGCAGCAACAGTCCTGAGCGTATCTCCGGAAAGAACTGTATAAGAAGCCGTGACAGGCGAAGACAATCCCCCTCCGTTGGTTTGAATAGACAAAACGTCTCCTGCAGTCACCGTTCCTGCAATGGCAGCGACCACATTTCCATTCGTAGTTGTTCCCAAGGTAATTGTTTCGGTTGCGCCAGCGCTTGTGGAACTGCTGTAGGTTGGCGAGGTAGAAATCGCAATTGAGGTTCCGCTAGCATTTGCGCTCAGTCCCAAACCCGCTAGCGCGCTATCTGCATTCATAGCCGATGACAGCCCCGCAGCAATGCTGGAAAGAGTCGAAGAGGATGGAACCACATACTGCACGATCTCCTGACCGTTGCTTAGTTTTGGCGAACGAACCGTCAGATTCACGAAGTCACCTGTGGTGGCTGTTCCGCCTAAATTTGCAGAAGCGTTTCCAGACATGTATCCGCCGTATGAAAGCGTCTCCGTTCCGCCACCAGGCGTCGGAGTTACTGCCGCCGAATAAGTAGTTAGGTTTGACGATGTTGATGCCAAGCTCACACATGCTCCCGCAGCGGAGGCTGAGACGCCAATTCCGCTTAGGCTCGTGTCCGCATTCACGGCCGATGCGAGCCCAGATGCAATCGAAGCAAGAGAAGCACCACTTGACGGCACCGTATATGACACTGTCTCTGAGCCACCGGTCAAACCTGAGTCGAAGACTGAAAGTGCAATTACATCACCTGAGCGCGACTGATACGACGGACCGATCAAAGACAAAGCTAAATTCTGCACGCTGTTGCTGCAAAGCCCAACTGACAATGTCTCGGTCGCGCCGCTGCTCGTCGATTGAGAGACCGTTGTCACGTCAGTCGAAGCAGCCTTTATCTTCAGGATGGTTCCTGACGCAACGGCATTGATACCAACAGACTGCAGATTACTGTCAGCCGTTAGCCTGTTTGCCAGCGCCGCTGCGATTGTGCTCATTGTATCGCCGCTTTGAACCGTATACGATACCGCCTCTTGGCCGCCGCTCAACTGCGGATTGGCAACCGTCACCGTAAGAACATCGCCAGCCGTAACTGTTCCGCTGAGGCTGATGCTCTCAATGGTGCTTGACTGGCTCGATGTTCGGTTGGAACCTGGGTCGTAGGTGTAAAAGTATTGATCGGCATTCTTGATATTTCCTCCAAGCGATGCTTTCGCTTCAACTAACTGACCGGCACGGTCATAGTCGAGCGCATATCGCATTGGGCTTCTCGTCGCATTTTGCTGGCTCCAGCGCGTGATTTCACCGGCTGGGTCATAGGCATAGTTAAATTGTGAACGAGTTTTCGCCGATGGGTCGAAGTTGGTTATCCCAAGCAATCGCTCATCTTGTGTCACGCCCAAATAGTCGAACTTTGTCTTTTGTCCATTTGGATAGTTAATCGAAGCCAAACGTCCGTCGCCCTTTGATGCTCCAGGCAGATCATCGACATAGTTGTAGTTAAATGTTCCAAGTGCGTTCGCTTCGCTGGTCACTCGGCTCATAGGGTCGTAGGTCCAAGTTACCGAATTAGCGCTTCCATTTATCGAGCGGTTGGTTGTTCGTCCGAGAGCATCGTACTGGTATGTAATGGTGGAGTTTGGAATAACATTATTCGAAACCGACGCCAGCATGCCACCGCCTGTAGTTGCCGTACCAAAGGGATTTGTTATGTATGGATTGTATGCATAGCTAATCGTTCCCCAGGAATTTTGGACGCTGGTTAGCCTCGTATAGTTGGAATCCCATGCGTAATGGACCGGCGGTTGAAGATTTTGATAATAGGACTTTGTGTTTAACGTATTGTCGAGGTTGTACGCGTAAAACGTCTGCTGCCCTAAGTTATCCTTTCGATACGTAAGGTTGCTGTAGGTATCATATGCGTACTGCATTGTGGTCGTATCGTCGAACGTCTTCGTCGTCAATCGTCCTGCAAGATCGTGCTGAAACGCAGTGACGTGCCCGTTGGGATCGGTCAGCGAGTTCAAGGCACCACATGCGCACCATGAGTATTGCGTTTTGCGCCCTTGCGGATCGGTTACGCTTAGAGGCTGCTCCATCGAATCATAAGACGTCTGTGTCCAGCGACCAAGCCGGTCCTTCTCCATTACGGCATCAAGCTTGTCGTAGATCGTCTGTTCTGTTGTCCCGTCAGGATAAGTTACAAGCGTGAGTCTGTCGGCATTGTCATAGCTGAAGTAAACCGTGTATCCTTGAGAGTCGGTCACGCTGTATAGCCTGTTCAAACCGTCATAAGCAAACGTTGTACTGTCAGCGCTTCCAGGCATGGGTCCATCTGTTTGCAGAAGCAGTCCATCAGGACTATACGTGTTTGTCGTCACGTTTCCGTTCGCATCAGTCAATGTCGTCAGTTGCCCGAATTTATTGTAGGCATACTGCGTAACCTGGCCTGAGCCGTCAATGTATTTGTTCGGAAGGTGCTGGTCGTTGTTGTAGATCCATTTTCCAAGCAAGTCGTTGTTACCGGCGCGTGTCTGTCGTGCCTCGAGAAGGTCGATGTTGTTCGCGTCATATAGGTATGAGAATGTTCTGCCGACAGGGTCCACCGATTTAGTCATGTGCCCGAGCGCATTGAATTCATAGGAGCTGTTCTCACTTCCCCAGCTGACATTCGACGGCTTGTTCAGGGGACCAGGAGTGGGATGCCCCAGATCATCTGTTATTCCTTGTCCGGCATATGTAAGATAGAATGGTGATTCCAATGCTCTGGTGTATTGTTGCGCAACTGGCTGTGCGACATATGAAGCGGAAGTCTGCCAGATGTACTGCTCCGTTGCGTAGCTTGGCACCAATCTGCTCAGATAGTCATTTGGATGGAGTTCCATCGCCTCTCTATTCCAATAGCAAGTCTGCCAGGCATTGTCACCGAACGAGCCTCTTACAACCGACGAAGAACCATCTGGCATCGTGAATTTGAGCACGGTATCAGTATCGGTGTAGTTGTCGAAGAAAGAATACGTTAAGAAAGAGTAGGTGCCATACGGAGTGGTCAGTGAATTGATAAATGACGAGCTGGTGTCATACGAAAACTGAGATGTGATTCCAATTGTGTCGGTTATCGAAATCAGATAAGTATCAGTTGGATCGTACGCAAATGTGGCGGACCGAGAGTACGGGTCTGTTATTTGACTCACCAAATAGAAACCTGGATCTCCAAAAGAGTCCGAAAGATAAGAGAATGTCGTCACTTGGCCTATGGCGTCTGTGATTGTCGACAGCCGAAAATTTGAATCATATTGAATATATGCCGAATTGCCCTGTGGATCCACGATCTGAGTCATGAAGATACGGCCACTTCCATCGGGTTGGTTAAATATCTCCATCGAACCGTCAGGCAACTGACGCCGATACTCAGTTGGCGATACTACGTTTAATACCGCTTGCGAAAGAACGTCCGGCATATACGGATTTTGGATGTTGTCGGGAAGCGTGTAGTTGTAGATTTCGTATCCACCTCCTTGCACGTGAACGGTGGCGTTTTTGGAACCATCCAATGTGAGATAGGAAACGAAGTTGACGCTCCAATCCGAACCAAGATTTGTGAAAGTAAACGTACTTGGTTGTTCACCTTCTTGGTGGTTATAGTTGATTAAAACATCGACAGCAGGACCAATCGGCGGTGTGTAACCAACCGGCGTATCTTGAATCTTCAAAGTTGCGTTCAGCATAAAAGCACTGGCAACAGCCATCCCTGAAACACCCAGAGAGTTAAGAAACTTCTGCTTCAACCAGCAAGGCAAACATGGAGACCCCTGGGGCGCGGACGGCGGCTTTGCTGGATTCTCAGATCCAACAAAACCTTTTCCCCAAACGTTGGCAGCTTCTGCTTTGGACAGCTTCTCCCAGCCAGCAGGCAATGCACCTTCGGGCAGCAATGCAAAACCATCGGTTTCGGCGCAAAGGGCTTTGGCCGAAATCCACATATTGCCTCTTTCATCAAACGTGGGGTCGGTCACGTGATACAGTCCGTTTCGTTTCTCGGTTACTGCCGCGAAGTGGTTTTGCTTGTAATGAATTACCGCCGGTACTTCAAGTTCGGCATCGCCATTGCGCCGCGCAAGCTGATAGTGAAGACCGACTTTGTCAGCCAAATCCTTTACTTGTGCAAGATTTGTTCCGTTTTTAGTCGAGTCGGTTTTGTCGACAATCTGATTTCGCGTTAGTGTCTTTCGACCAATATTGAGCAGGCTGTTAACAGAATAAGGACCGCATTTGAAGGACTTGCCAGGCCTATGTTGCTGCGCCGCCAGGCCTTCTTTTGCTTCATGAACGCGCAATTCGGCAGTTCCATATATAGGTCTAGATTTGATTTCGGTGAGAAGTCGCTCGAGTACATCGGTTTTTCCAAGACGACCATCGAGCATTAGCAAACGCGAGATGGCTTCATCTGCAATGTGTTTTTGAAGCGCTGATTTTTCTTCCTTTGACTGTTTCCAAATTTCATCCCAATAGTTGAGAGAACGGCTGAAATATCCTTGCTCATATACGAGTTCGGCGACGTTCAAGGCAACTGCCGCATACCATCTCGACTTGGGAAACTTTTGTAGAAAGTTCTCAAGTATTTCGACATTACGGTCTTGACTGAAATCAGACAATGCTTTTGCAAGCGCTTCGTTTTCACCATCAACAGGTGCGATATGCATAGGAACCAATGGCTCCATCAGCACCCTCGACGCACACAAATCAGAATCAGTGTGCGCAGATGCGACATAATTCTTGGGAGCTATCTTCTTGACACCAAGTTCTCCCTTGCGAACTTTGTTCTTAGGCATTGCGCGAGGGGGTGGCGCCGCGCTTGTAACCGAGCGGTCCGCAGCTAAGACCGGCGCCACTGACGTTGCCGTCAAAAACAGTAAGGCGAGACTGCCGGCTTTAATTCGGCGCGTCGACGGAAGAGAACTGACGTGCACTCTTTCATGGCTCCAACTCCACGCTGGCTGCAATGGAGAATGCATTATTCGCCTTGCGAATTTGAGACAGCTTGAGATGATACGGTCTATTGTTGTTGTGTTCATGGCGTTCACTTCGTATTTGTGTCTTTTGTATTTATGGCTGTGTCTATGGCTAAGGAATTGCTGTAGATGGTTCTGTCAGATTGATTTGCATTGCTGGTCCACCGCTGGATGGAGCAGGAAACAGCGTCGAGTCCAGAACATAACTGGCAGTTGTTGCGGCACTTTGTTGATCGCCGTTAACACTGATCGCCTTTACTGTCTGGCTGTAAAGAATGTTGAGAGGAGCGTTGTACAAATTGCTGCTGGTACTTGGATCGGTACCGTCAGTGGTGTAATACACAGTCGCGTTTGCCGGAGCCGAAATCACTAACTGAGTCGGTCCCGAGAGCGTGCCACTAGCCGCGCTGAAGATAGGCGGAACTGGTTGTTGAGTCAGTTGGTACTTATGTAGCAAGAAAGCCTCCAGCGCGGAGCGACTCGACTGAGAGAGCACGGTGTTGTAAATCATTACCTCCGCGATGTCGCCGCTGAAGTAGCTGCCACCTGCAACTGACTGGCCAATGAAACTGCCAGTTATCGTTCCAGTCGGCAAACTGTTCATCGCTGTGTTCTGACCGACTTGTATGCCGTCTGTAAATAGCGTTGCGGTCGTTCCACTCTGAACGAATTCGTACAGATGAAAATTCGTGGTACTGAAAGCGGTGCCCGATGAGGCAGTTGTCGGACTACCAGATGAATCGTAAACCGACAAAGTTGGCTCGCCAGAAGAATTGATGGAGACTGTCACTGCATTGTTCATAGAGCCGGAAGAGCCAAGCGAGAGAATCTGCGACCCGGCGGTCAATGCTTTTGGCTTCGCCACAACGAATATCGAGGCGCCCGACGAAAATCCGGACACACCAGACGGAAGGCTCAAGAAATTTCCTGCCGTTCCTGGAACGAATGAGACTGCGGGTAAATCATTGATTGCGTCATCGATCAGAGATGGTTGATTGGGAGATACGCTGGTTGCATCGTTCTCGTTCAGAGATACATCTGCCCATCTCGTAAGCAATCCCGAGCTTAGAATAGGTCCGAAATCTGCGCGTAACCAAAGTGGAAGGTTAGTCTGAGGGATTAAAACTGCGTTGGTATCAAAGGCATAAAATGCCGAAGCTACTGGACTCGCAACACCACTCACGACTGCAATTGCATTGATTTGAGTGTTGGACCCTACAGTGAAACTTGACGTGAATGGTGTACTTGCTGAGGTTGGTTGTGATCCATCCAGTGTGTAGTAGATGCTGCCTGCTGGCGCAGTTATCGAAACACTCTGTGCTGGCGATATATAGGTATTGGAAGTGTAGAGCCCGTAAGCAGGGCTGAACGAAGGCGCCGTCGGCAAAGATTGAGCGAGCAGCAGTGGCTCGTTCGACTTCGCCAGCGATAGTGTGGGTAGACAAAGAATCATTGCCACGACCGACGCCAATGCTTTAACAAGCAGGCCGGCTTTTCGAAGGTTTTTATTTACTCTCCAAAAAGAGATTAATTCAGTAAACTTGTTTAAAAGGCAAAACACGATCTTGCACCTCGCAAAAATTACCAGCTTAGAGGCTGTATTTCCCTATGAGATAGCTTTCGACAGCTTCACGGGTGGTATCACTTAAATTGGTTGAAAAGACTAGAACTTCCGATATTTGTCCGGTAAATGGTCCGGAACCATCGCCTGCTTGACCGACAAAATTATTTGCTCTTATAACGTTGACCAACGTCTGCAGACCTCCTTGAGTGCCCTGAAGGACACCATTTGTGTAGACACTCACAGAGCTCACACCGTCGTAAACAGCCTCAAGCAGCTGGAATTCATTAGCGGTGAGTGCAGCGGAAAAGCTTCCTGAACTACCGGCGGTGCCATCAAAAGCATAGAATTGCGCACCACCTGAGCTGCTCGATTCACTCAATCCAAACTGATCGCTGCTGCTGGTGCCCGAAAAGTTTCGAAAATCCAGTATTGTTGCATCAGCAGACATGGCAGTCGGGTTGACAACGACGAACAGGCTCAGACCTGAAGTGAAGTCGAATCCCGCAGGAAACTGCAAAAACTGTGAGTCAGTTCCTGGTGTGAATTCGATGGCGGGCAGTCCGTTAATAGCATCGGGCACGAGAGTCGGTTGGTTGGCGGAGTCTGTCTGGCTGCCGTTATATCCATTCGATGATTGGTCGGTCCAAAAACTCACATTATTTGAGCCGTCATAAGTAATTCCGTTGTCTGATCTAAGCCAGGAGACAAGTGACGTGCTGCGCTGAACTACATCCTTAAGGTATTGAACATTCTCGAATGTTGCACTATTTAAGGATGTGCTGTTGCTCGCGACAGCAAGCCCTGCAAAGTAGTCTGTCGGAAAAGTCATCGATGCTTCACCGATGAGCCGCCAGTTAATACCGTCGCCTGATGAATAGCCGGCGACGCTTGTTTGGCTTACAACCATGCGAAGATAAATCGGAGCGGCAAGAGATGGTCCGAGATTTGTCTGTGCTACTGCACCGTCAGCGGTGCGTACGGTGAAATTGACTCCATTCTGCGGTGATACGCTGACGATTGCGCATTGAGCTTGCTCGCTCAACGAGCCCCGGACCATAATTCCGGCAGTTGCATAAGGATCTGTGCCAGTTTGCGACGATACATGGGCATAGAGTTCGATGTTCCCAGTGGCTGGCTGATTCGCGTAGCAGCAAGCGTCAACGGTGCCACCGACGCCCGCGCCTGAGCCGCTGACTGTGTAGACTCCTGATTCATCGTCGAACGAACCGATACTTCTCAGCCATGTTTCGGTCCAGGGGGTGGATTCCCAAAACAGAGCCGATGGATCGGTCCACATAAGAGCTGAAGGGTTTGTCCAAAAGGCCGTCATAAAACCTCATCTTTGTTGCTAACCTAGTGTTAACGACCAGAGCAACCGCATTAAATTAAAGAGAAACGATAGTGATCCAATTTCCGGCACCGTCGGAGATTACTCCGAGTGCATGACCGTTGTTCAGAGTGAGAGACCCGCTGCCTACGAGCACATCGCTAGATGCTAGAGATATGTTGACACTGTTTGTGCCTGTGCCACTGCTAGCGGTATTACTTATAATGAAGACCTTGCCAGCGCAGGTACTAGACGAGGGCAAGGTAAGGCTTATCGAACCACCGGAAGCGTTTAGACTCTGGAGACTCTCTGAAGCCGAAGTTAGTGTGATCGACGCGCTGGTGCTTACCGACACGCCGGTCAACCCGTAGAAAAGATTGAAGTTGGTTCCATCGAATGCGACTGATTGGTACTCGGTTACGCCGGTTGTATCGATGCTCGTTAATTCGAGCGGACCATAAGTAATTCCGTGAGGGTCAGAAGGATTAGACTGTAAGATCTTGCCCGCCGTAGTTGGAATGGGCTGGCAGTAGCTCAAGACGCTGGGCGTAATCCAAAGAAGCGGGTAGTTGTCGATCTCGGTTATGTTGCCGCTATCATCGGTGACAACCTTTTGAAAGAGCATGTTCGTTGTCGGATCTATAGAGGGTGGGTCTGTGTCGTAGCTTTGTGTGTAGTGATCGACAAACCCGTATATATCTAAATAATCGTAGGTCCAGCTCGAGGCGCTGTAAATTTGAAAATTGGAGTCGTAGCTGACTCTGTTTCCATTGAAGTAAGCGAAACCCTGTGGAAAGGAGATTGGGTTACTGGCTGTTGCGGTCGTCCAGTAATAACCTAGAGAGATACCATTGTTGACCAGATCGTTAGACGCAGGCGTATAGCTTGGACCATTTGGCACCGTCAATAAGTATGTCCAATTAGCCGCTCCTGTGCTGGCATCCGTGCAAACGTAGAGCAGACCCTTGATGTAGTACACCCACAAAGATCCAATGCTATAGCCTTCCGTATTATCATCGGTGTTCTGCGGGGGACCACTTCCATTAAAATTGCAAAGAGCACCACCGCCGCCACCACCACCTCCTCCAGTTGAATTTATGGTGATCTCACCAACATCAGTAGAAATTGTTATATTCGTGCCGGCGGTAATCGTTTTGTATTCCAATCCGTTTCCATCGTGGGTTACGCCGAGAAGCTGATCTGCGCCTCCTGGAGCATTGAAAGTCGGATTAGCGCTTGCTCCTGTGAAATTTCCAAAGAGTGTTCCATTGCCGGATGAACTCTGGGTGAAGTTGAGTGCCTGTGACGAAATTGCGCTTGTGAAAAGCGGTGTAAGGTCAGCTCCTATGCTAGTCACTACATTGGCGGGAAGATCTCCGTCGGTTATCGATGTAAACGATGGTGCTGCCAATGAGGATGAACTGTTTCCATAATATAGATGGGCGCCGACATCTGCTGATGCACCCGACGCAACTGGAGACCTGAACATCTCCTCGAATGCCGTAATTGACGCGTTATACTTCAATGCCACGAATGTTTTCGGGCTTGAGAGAACGATGTTGGTTCCGTCGGCGGTGAGAATCTGTCCGGCGCCACCGGCAGCATTAGCCACCGTAATGACGCGCGCTGAGTTTGTCGATCTGACGACGAGCACTTCTCCATCGCGCACATTCATTGCATTGATTGTGTTCAAGGTGTCTGTGGATGCGAGTGCCGCGGTATCAATGGCACAGACGCATGCGTTGTTTCCTGGAGTAAACGAGTTGCTGCTTAACTCAACTGATGCCGCTTCGCTAGTGCCTCCTAGCACCTCCTTTTGAATTGACAGCATGGTCTCGAAATAAGTTTGCATATCAGACTGGCTTCGCGATGAGTCTGATGGATAGCCGGCGGTTGGAATAGGTGTCGTCATGATTTCTGTCCTGCGTGGATGTGTTGAAGTAACCCTGCTACGAAAGCAGAGATGCATGGTTCCGCCTGATTGATAACAGGCCCTAAAGTCTAAAAACCAGTGATGAAGCCGAGCGAAGAAGCTCGAATCTTTTATTAGCCTGCGAGCGTCTGCAGCTTATGGCCGCAAAGACTTCAAATTCTTGTTTGCCGTAATTTCTCCTTTAATGACCTTTGCCCTGTGACAGGTTCTCGTTCTTGCCGGGGACAAAGAGCGCAAAGAGTTCAGCGCCTTTCGGTGAACCGAAGCCACTGACTGGGTCCCATCCTGGTCCCGCGGAATATCCCTGAACTCCATCGCAAGAGTTGTTACCAGTAACAATGTCGTTAAACGCAGAGGATCCGCTCTGACCGTATATGACGGAATTGAACAGACCGCTGTGACGCGATGCTAGTTTGTTGAATCGCGCAGCCATCCCCGCAAACAATGGAGCTACCGCGCTAGTGCCTCCAACGATTTGCCAGTTGCCAGCCACAAGAACCGAATAACCAGTATTTGGATCTGCGACTGCTGACACATCCGGAAGTCCGCGTCCCTGTGTTGGCCCGTTTAGGTTTGATGGAATTGCCAAACTCTGTTGATAAGGCGGTCTCGCGAAGAAGTTACTGATACCGCCACCAGTTGCACCTCCAAACAAATCGTTCCAGACTGTCTCGGTTTTCATTCCTGATTCATAGAACAGAGTTGTTCCGCCGCAAGCTGTTACTGAAGGGCTCGAGGCTGGGAAATCAACGTGAGCACGACCATCGCCCACGTTGTCATCGGCGCCGTCATCACCGGCTGCAACGAAAACCGACATACCCAATTCAGAGGCAACTTTGAACGCATCATCCATGGCTGTCATTTGCTGAGACGTCCAATTTGACTCCGGACCGCCCCAACTGATAGATAGAATGC
This sequence comes from Oculatellaceae cyanobacterium, assembly GCA_036702975.1. Classification (GTDB taxonomy): domain Bacteria; phylum Cyanobacteriota; class Vampirovibrionia; order Obscuribacterales; family Obscuribacteraceae; genus DATNPX01. The sequence continues at coordinate 99,711 of DATNPX010000038.1, read as the reverse complement.
CGGGCTGATTTTTTTCGTCGTGGACTGCAGTCAGAATTGCATTCAAAAAGCCCTGAGATGTATTGGGTGCAAAGTAAACGACGATGGTGGCACCAGGGGCGACTGCGCCGGCAACCTCGATATCGAGAGCCACCTCCGTGTCGGCGCCAGTATCTACCCCTGGAGTATTTGTGCCACCATCTACCGAAACCGCTTTGACGACTGGCGTGGGCAGTCCAAGTGCCTGGAAATAATCAGAGACGTCTGATGGATTAAAGCCGCCACCTAGCTCGATTATTCCTATTGTCTGTCCACTGCCGTCGCTGAGCGGAAAGTTGTAGATTGAAGCCAGCGAATTTCCATCAAACGCATCCGGCTTTCCGTCGGAGCGAAGTTTTGCGAGTCCTCCCCGGTAACGCAAATGATGCGACGCTTGCGGTCTATTGTCTAAGCCAAAAACCCCTGTCACGATACCGTCGAGTATTCTCGGAATCTGAATGGGACCACTGCGTGTTCTATAGATTTTGTTGCCAATTTTTTGATCAAATAGAACAACTTTGAAAGCTGCGCGAATCTGGGCGACTGTTCCTTGAATAACCACGATTCGTTTGTGCAGTTCTGCACGCACTACTTCGAGATTATATGCCTCGGCGAAGGCTTTCACGATTGGGAGATCTTGCGGTTCCGCACCATACATACTTCTAACTTGCATGCGATTGTAAAATCCATGTTTATTTGGAGCGAGGCGATACGCGGTTGGTCTCTTTCGCAGTTGAAGAGTGACTGACACCGGTTCACTGAGATTGGTCGGGCCGAGGCTCTCTTCTTGGAGAGCGTCTTTGCTGCTACCTTCAAGTATTATGAATTGGTCTAGTCTCTTCATGATTGTCGTCCCCAGTGATCGGATCGTGGAAATGGTGCTACCAGGTGTTCATTTGCGTTTTTTCTTTTGATGCTTCTGACTGTTTCTTGTGGCATGCTCCTTGTGTTTCATTTTGTGTGCCGATTCCGACCTCGTTTGAGCTGTTGTTTGAAGTCTGTTGACGCACGACATTGCCCGTCACTGCAGGCATGATTTGCTCTCTTGCCGCGGTGTCCGCGATAAGTGGGATTTTTACGCTGCTCCTCTGCATTGTTTTCATTATCTGGAAGTAGACTCTCATTTCTATCTACTTGAGGCGCACCAGGTAGCGTACCTTGCGGAGGCGTAAACAAGCTTGTGATCAAGCAATAGAAGAATCTTTTGAGGAATAGAGCAATGACTGTGTTCATGATGATTTCGAGCCGATTTGAATCGGCAACAGCGTTACCGACGAAGTAAGATTAAAAGTTGGATTTTTAACGCATTCCGCCAGCGCGGGCTCGTTCTATTCAATAGAGCATGCCATTACCCGTGATATCAGAGACCGTCTGACTCGCGGAATGCGTTGATCCGTTGATTCCCTTTAGGAGTTGGTGCAACTGAGTTGTGTCCTCCTATGTATAAAGCGTGCTGAAAATAGCCGGTCGTCAATTAAACCTAAGCATTTTTTAATTTATCCTCTGATAACCGCACCGTTAGCGTCACTGGCCATCTCGGTTTCAATAGAGGACCATCCCGGAAACGCAGTACCTATTTTCGTGTACAGGCCGACAAGATCTATCCTTAATCCTGGTTGCTGTCTTGGCAACCCGTGGTATCATAAACGAGTGACCCCTTCGAAGTCCTTTATCGGAGCGAGTCTAGAGAACCATGAATGGAACCAGATGATGTAGAACGACTGCTCCAAAAAATGAGCGCTCACCTAAAATCGACAGGTGAGAAGGCCGACTTAGCTCGCATCAAGGAAATAATATACGCGTGTGAGCCGCAATCATTAGAAGAGGCGTTCGAGTGTCTGAGATTCGCGAGTCAAGAGCACGCAAGTGTTGAATCAAATAAAATAACCCGTCCTATTCCGCGAGTTGAACTTGGTGGCATCCACACTTCAGGAGAAGCGAGGCGTCCTGCTAAGCTTACGGCGACGCAGAAGAAAGAGCTGATAGGGAAACTAAAACAAGGCGATAAAGAGTCTGAAACGCTTATTGCAACCTATGTTTTAGAAAAAGGTAGGCGCATCGCAGCGCGTTTCGGAAACAATCCTGAAGATATTGATGATTTTGTGCAAGGCGCTTTCATTGAGGTTCGCAAGGCTTTAAAGAATTGCGATGAAAGAAAGGTTCGAGATCTTGATGCCTACATTGAAAGTGTGATTTCTTTTTCCATGCGGTCGCAGTTTTCCGGACGGCAAGGACGTCTTGACCTTACGCGCTATGATAGAGACAACATCAAGAAACTCGAGAAGTGTCAAACCAGACTCCAGCGCACCCTAGGCAGGGAGCCGACTCTGAAGGAGCTGAGTCAAGTTTCTGCGCTGAGTGAGGATAAAGTTCGGGAGTATCAACAAATCTCCAGCCAGGGCTTTGTAGTGAGCCTTGATCAAACATTGTCGGATGACGAAATGCATTCCATTGTAGACGATCTCTCTTATGAAGAAGACCAAGACATGGCTATAGAATTAGCGCGCATGCCTAGCTGGTTGGACCCTCTCTTCTTGAAGCTAAGTAAAGACGAACAGTCCGTTTTGAGATTAAGGTTTCGCTCCGAACCGGCGCTGAGTCTTGCAGAGATTGGTACACGAATGGGGGTGACGAAACAATGGGTGCAACAGGTTCAAAACTGTGCGTTACGGAAGTTGAGAGCTGGTGCCGAAGAGGTTCGCGTAAACCGGGTTCCTATACACCAGAACCAGCGGAAATTTCAGGATCAGAATCAGATTCTGGAGAAGGTAAGTCCTCCTACCGACTGGCTTGCAGAACGCATTCTTAGCAAGGCTCGCTCGGCTAAAAGCCGAGTTACGCAAGATGAGTTAGTGCTATTGGTTGACCGAGGTCTTAAACGGGGCATTCTTCTGTACGAGGAAGGCTCCGATTCGGTTGAACCACTTCCATACGAAGAAGTCTTGCATTGGCTAGTCGGACATCTATTAGCCGCTGGACGTCTCGTAAAGATTCCTGATTCGAGTTACATTGCGATAACTCCCGCAGGCCTTAGCTGGCTGGAATCACATAAAGTGCACCATTGATTTAATAGACGATGGTTCGGTTATTCAGGTGAGTGTCTCACGAGTTTTAAACCGACCGATTTCGCCTTGGCTTCTTTGCTCGACATTCGCCAGCTCGCATCTGAAAGTGAGTCCCATTACAGTTATTGGTGAACCAGTCAGTTTGCGCTAGTGGCTTGAGCCGCAACTTTTACAAATATAGTGTCGGCCAATTTGCTAAAGACAACTTGAGGCCGCTTGATGTTGTGGTCGGCGAGTTTGACAGGAAACTCACTCTTGATTGAAAGTCGTCGCGTTCCGTGACCATCTTCGCTCATCGTCACGGTGACTGGAATCTCTCTCTTTACAGTTACACCGTGAATTGTAAGCTCGCCTTCGGCGGTAGTCTTTGTTGGGCGCCCATCTTTGAATGCGGCTACATCCCCTGTTACCTTTGAAACGTAAAGAACTGCGAGCGGAAATTTCTTTGTCTCAAGGAAATTGTCTCTCATGTGTTCGTTACGCAGAGGAATGCCAGTATCTATCGATGCCAAGTCGACTTTAAATGTTGCAGTAAAAGTTTTGTCGAAACTCAGATCATCCAAGACAGTAACGTTTCCGCTTATTTTATTCGTATGTCCGACAATTACTTCAACTGGCGCATCTGATGTGAATTTTATGGCATCAGTGCTTGGAGAAACGACGAAGTTCTGATTAGCATTTGCTCTTGGTGCGGAGAGAACTGCAACGGACAGAGAGAAAACTGTTCCGAGTTCTATCCATTGTCTCCAGAATCTCAGCGGCTTTGCGATCACTTGTCTGTGGATTGAATTTTTCATATCAGAATTCCCTCTTCGAAATAGTGACGAATCTCAAGAAGTGCTGCTGGAGCGATTGCTTCCAGCGTTTTTCCCATCTGCTTTGCTGCGCTCGCCAAGCAATCCCTGAACGATTGTCCTGTTGATAGTGCGAGGAGAAGCAACCAACTCTCTTGGTTTAATTCAAGACAGCGACACTGTTGTCCATCGGAAAAGAAAAGCATTTTGATCTCTTTGGTGGCTATGTCAGGAGTCTTTCCGCGTAACAAATCGGCGTGTATAGCGAGCACGTCATAGTTGTATTCTCTGAAACAGATGCTGCTATTAAAGCTGGGAGCGCGACTCAGCATCGCGGCGAAATCCACTTCGTTGAAACTTTTGTGATTTGATTCGATGTAAGCATCACAAACTGAGACGCACAGATACTCATAATCAGCCAGTATGACTACCCAGTCTGGTTGATTATGGATTTTGAGTAGCGCACTAAATCCTTCAGCACTTCGGTTGAAGTTGTAGTTCGTTTGTGGAAGAACTCGAATAAACTCAGTGCAGATTGATTCCCAGTCGTTGTTCAATGCTATCCTGGATGCTGGATAGATTGTATCTAGCAAGTCCTGGTATTCAAAAGAGACGAGCGAGCGATACAGATTAAGACCGGCAGCATCGAGTACATTACTGACCGTCACGTCATTTCCTGTAATGTAGTCCACAATTTTTTCTTGGAGAGTCGCTAGTGACATTGCAAAGCTCCTTCCGTATTGGCGATGATGTCTGCTCTCGACGCGCATTCACGTATAGTTCTCAACTCCGATAGGATTTCCGCAAAATCTGCAAAATTGTCGTCCCTTTCGAGCAGAATGGCTTTGGGCTTTAATCGCCGGAGTGAGTAGTCTAAAAAGTCATAAACTTCTGATGTCACAGGTTCTGCATGTGTGTCCAGGACCCAGTCGTGACACGTCTTGTGTCCCGCGATGTGCATCTGCACGACCCGTTCCTTGTCGATGCCGTCTATGAACTCGCGTTCGTCAAGTGCAAAGTTTTTCGCGTTGACTACTATGTTGTTTAGATCGAGCAAGATACCGCAGTCGGCTTTCTCACAAACTTCAGATAAGAACTCAGCTTCAGACATCGTCGACTCAGAGAACGTCATGTAATAAGTTATATTCTCGAGAAGGAATGGCCGTTCCAAGGTCTCTTGTACTTCGCGCACCCGCGCAACGACGTGCTTTACCACTTCTTTAGTTCGTGGAAGAGGGAGTAGCTGTTGTGCATACCGTCCTTTGTTACTCGTGTAGCAAAGATGATCGCTGACCCAAGGGCTATCTATGTCTTCGAGCAAGCGATGTAGCTGCTGCAAATACTTTCGGTTTATAGGATCGGTTCCACCAACGGAAAGGTTCACTCCATGTGGTATCACTGGGAATCGAGCCATGGTCTGTTCTAGCAGCTGCCTGGCCGAACCGCCAATGTTCATAAAGTTTTCGGAGATAATTTCCAGCCAGTCAATTTCTCCTGAATTGGAGAAGATTGCTTCGGAGATCTGCCGCCGAAACCCGATGCCTATGCCCAACTCTGGCAGCTGTTGCAATTGATGATGCATGAATAACCTCCCGAACATAAAGAAGGGAGCAGCATCAAAGCTGCCCCCTCGCTTCATCATTACTTGCTGGAGCCAGCGCCGCCACTAGCGTCTTTATCGTGTGTACTACAGGATGCTTCCTTCCCATTTGTACCAGAGGTTTTGCAAGAAGCCTCTTTGGTTTTTTTGCTGCCGTGTGCTTTCTGGGCAGCTTCGGCTCCTTTTTTGTCAGTTCCGCAGGAACCCTTGCCACAGCTATTGCCTTTTGCCAACAGAATCTGATCGCTTGATCTGTCGAGCGTTTTGAAAAGGCTATCGGCTTGAGTTGATCCTGTTCCCAACGAGCCGGCAATTCCTAATGTTGCAAGAGCAGAGCACAGAAATATCTCTTTTTTGCTATTCATATTTTTCTCCTTTATGAATTTGCTTGGAATCGGACAATAGGCTGATGACGACCATTTGATTTCAAATAGTCATCGGAATATTTGGATGTTAGACCCGTCACTGCAATCTGATTTGGTTCACACCCCAAATAGTCTGCGTTGTTGGATCTTGCAGAAAAGCACCAATTCTAAGGTCGTCTCTCTTCCACTGAGGATCGAGTTTCACGTCTGCCGTGTACGACCGGTTTTTGTTTGGTTCCAGCGTGATAACCGTGCTCACCTTCTCAAGGCGTCTGACAACTCCGGTGTGCTCCAGCGTCGCGCCACCATTCTCACCAGAGTGAACGTTTGATTTGAGGTTGTCTTCACTTATAACCAGATAAAGTTGAGCGCGTTTGCCACTTAGATCGGACGGACAATCTGCTGAAATTGTCACCTGTCTCTTCAGTGAGTCAGTCTTGTCAATTTGCGAAGACAAGTTGACATGCACTTTCGGTACATTTGTGCATTTATCTATTGCTTGACCGAGCGATCGAGGTTCGCTGCCGACGACACCATATGTGCCGTCAACAACAGCTTCCGGTGTGTATACCGAATTCTGCCCCAAAACCTGGGCATAGGTCCGCTGCCTATCTGTGAACTGTGCCGACGAAAATCGATCTTCCCATCCCAGATGATTCCAGTAGTCAACGTGCTCACTGAGAATGATTACATCCCTTCCGCCGTTTTTCTCTGACTGCAATCGTATAGCTAACCTGTCGGCCGGTGGGCAGCTAGAGCAGCCTTCAGAAGTAAAAAGTTCAACCAGCACCGGTTGTTTTCTCTCGGCGCTAGTCTTTGAATCGGCCTTAGCTGGCACCGAAAGGGCTCCGACGGCTAGTGGGAACATCAACAGAACCTTGGCTGCTGATTTGATAGCACCATTCATGGTATTGCATCTCCGGATGTGAGTTTTGTTAACCAACGCGAGAAACGATTCTTGTCTTGAGCGCTGTAGATTCGTTCTGTCGAGTTAAACGAAGAGATTCGGTTTTTATTCCCGCAACAATTCTGAAATTTATCTAGGGATACCCATTTTCTTTCGGGCGGCGTCTAACGTTGTGCCGAAGACTGAAAATTGAGCGCAGCTGAGTTTATGTAATAGCGCTTGCCGGTCCTGATGGTCTGAGTGTAGCTGCCGCGTGTGGAAAGAATATTACTGTAAAAACGCATCTCGATAGAATCAAAATTTGGAGTCTAAAGACAGGCCTCTGTCAAAGAACAATTGACTTGCCTGCAGTCGGCAGCTTGTGTTGGTCTCCGAATGGTAAGCAATTTTTATACAGCGGGCCAGGAGCTCTAAGAATTCTTGATACTAAATCCGGTGAAATAACTCGGACAATCAAGACGGATGAATGTGTGAACTTCGCATTCTCTTCCAAATGCTCATTTCTCGCGTTCAGAGATCGCGATTTAGTTCATATACTCGACGCAAACTCCCTAAAAGAGATGGCGAGGATTCAGGGACCAAGGAATCGCTGCTTCACCTACAGATGGTCTCCGGACGAACGATACATATTGCTTACTGGAAGCGATACGGTTGCAGCCATTTAAACAACCAACCAGTCAAGTTCGAAGAGCAAGTTCAACGGGCTCGTAACTGATAAGGACCTTCTGCAAGATTAGTTCATTACGACCCTGCCTAATGCATTGCGTGCAAGTTCGCGTATTTCATACTCGCAGTCCCAAAGGCACTCCTCTAGCAATTCTGGTGGAGCTGCATTCCACTTTATAAGTTTGTCAACTACACTTTGTTTGCAGGAAGAGCACGGTGTGTGTTCGTATGCCCAATGCAAGCAATCAGCAAGTTCAGGACCTGCAATCTCTCTAGCAAGGAGCACGAGATCCAACACGATGGAATGAATGGTCTCAGGTGCAAGTCTTCCGCGGAGGGACTTGGCTATGATGACATGGTCGCCTGCACGATAGTTGAGTCTCAACAGCTCTAATGCACCGCTATGTATTGAGCTTGGATCTTCGTGTAATAAGTTGAGCGCAAATTGTCGAACCCTTGTACTCTTTCTATGCGACAGAGCGGTACAAGCGGCAAGGCGCACCTGCCTATTAGATGATAAGGCAAGTTCAAAAATGCGATCGTGGAGTTCAGGAAGTGCGCGCATGTGAAATACTCGAAGATAACAATACAATCGACGCGTTCTTGTCTCTTCTAATAAGAGCGAAAAGATTTCTCGGATGTCTTCATCTTTCGCACGTTTACCAAATCCGCGTTCGATTCCTCCGCGTTTGTTAGTTGACCGCTCAATGTCTTTCAACACTTGTTCAAGCGTGTAGGGCTCTCTCTGTTGTGGAGCCGGAATCTCCCGTCTGATCTCCCGGATGGCAATTGGTAGCAACCGCCTGAGACGTTTGCATGTTTTAGCGGAATCTTGAAGCGCATGGATAGCATTTTCTTCGCCGAAATCATTGGTCAACGCGAGCAGAAGATGGCATGGATCTTCCCAATTTTTGATAGGACGCCGAGCCAGCTCTTCTAAAACGAAGCAGGCACCTTTAACCCCATCAAGGCTAAAGATTGGCAAGCCCAATGTAGACCAGTCTTTAGATTCGTCGAGCGATCGAGTAAGTGCATTGTAGAGCAACGGTCGAAAGTGCCAGATGCCTCTCTTGGCAAATTCTGCTGCAAGACTTCCAACGTGGGTTAAGTCCCAGTCCGTTTTGGCACTAGATAATCCGGTCTCAACATATCGATAATAATGTTCTGGTTCTTTGGCAAAATCGACTATCTCTGCAAGCCAACACGCCCGAAATCCCTCACTTTGAGGATCGAATGCGATGTTATTAGCGCATGCGTAAGAAAGTTCATTTCGTATATTTTCATCTCCAAACTGCTTCACGTGTAAAAGGGCGCGGCCAAGTCCCTTATGCAGAGCATTTTTGAATGATCTGCGATTTAGCTTTTTCAATTTCGACATCGGTGTTCTCCAAACTCTTGTTGTCCCATTGGAACGCAAGTAAATGCATGCAGGTGCTTTCTGCAACCTGCTGCAAGCTTGCGTCTGTTGCTATTACAAGCGTCCTAAATGGACGCCATCCGCAATAGGAACGACGACAGTTTGGTTGAACAACGGTGTTCGACAGACCCTAAAAGCAGTAGTGTCTGATGTTGATAATCTTTGCCATGGCTCTGCCCTCCCTTTATACTAATGCTCAGATGCAGCTGGTAAATTTCTACGATAGCGCATCGGAGATTATCCTGGAGCATACGTATTTCTCCCACATCTAGCGACGTTGAAACCATTTTTTTCACGTGTTTTTCACATTTGATTAGATAGTTTGTGCATATAGACACCAAGCGATTCGGGGCCCGGGGCTAATGGATCATAAGAATTTGAGCGAAGTAGAAACCGCTCTTAATCGACCAAGTTTCTTCAATCGATTGATCGACCATGAAGCCGGGGTCATCAACCGTATAAAAGACGGAAAAGCTACCTTTCAAGATGATGCGGAGGTTGCAGTTGCAGCCGGTGCTGCTTTGCTGGCAGCCGCGTACGCCAAGCCGCTTGCAGCCCAGGCATTGAAGCTAGCAACGACGGGACAGGGCGAAAGCATTGCTGAAGGCGCTGCGGCCAGCAATTTCGAACATGCACTTCCAGACATAGGCGACATCGCCAGACCAGGTTGGTCGATTCGAAGTTTATGGTCTAAGAGCGACGCACCGATTGGGGGATTCCGGACAGCTCCAATCTCACAAGAAGTAAGAGACTTTTTGGCAGAAGACTTCCCAGCACCTGTCACATCTCGGACCGTACCACGGCTCACCTACCAAGAAATAAGAGATTTCTTGGCGGAAGGCGACGCGGTCCCAGCATCGGCCGCATCGCGGCATACTGCTGCACCTCTCACCCAGCAAGAACTAAGAGACTTTCTTTCAGGAAAATACTAATTACTGACAGTGCCCAGGGCGTTGAGCGCTTGAATTGGACCGACAATTAGGCCTGCTGCTATCAGCGCATCCGTTACCCTTTCGGCGGAAGTATCGTATTTGTCCTAACGATAGATCTTTAGAAGAGACGCCGCATCTTGCTGCAAAGCCAGCCGGACGGAAGAATCAAGCTCTTTCAACTGCCGGCACCGTATGCGGTATCACTACGTTTCGTATATTTTCATCTCCATACTGCTTAACGTGTAAAAGTGCGCGGACAAGCCCCTTATGCAGAGCACTTTGAATGATCTGCGATTTAGCTTTTTCAATTTCGACATTGGTGTTCTCCAAACTTTTCTTGTCCCATTGGCGCGCAAGTAAATGCACGCAGGCGTTTTCTGCGACCTGCTGCAAGCTTGCGTCGGTTGCTATCGCAAGCGTCCTAAATGGACGCATACTATAATAGGAGCGACGACAGTTCGGTTGAAAAAATGTGCAGTTACTATAATAAAGAAATCCGTAACAGTTCGTGCTGGCTGAGCAACGATGACCTATACAATTCAAGACATCGTCTATAAATTGAAAGTACGCAAACCGTCGAAGAATATTTGGCCAGAACCATATGAGCATGACGGAAGAGCGTACAAGCGATTGCGTAACCTCGATGGTCAGATGCCACGCGGATCCGATCTCTATGACTATTGCATGGATCTCTGCTACAGCCCGTCCAAGATACAGTTGGATCTGTTTAGATACCTCCTCCCAATCTGTCTGTCAGCCTGGAAGGAGATCTTGTTCGACCGTGCTCCTCTCGAGTTCAGAGCGTTTAGTGACTACTTCTTTCCGGCTCTGATTAGGCGTCAGCCACTGTATGAATATTTAGATCCTGCGGAATTCGGAATAGTCCAAGATTTCGTTATTGAGACAATACTCGAGCGTATCGGTGCAGAGCAAAGTCTTCAACATGCCGGCAGTCTCAACAATGTTTACTCGTGGTTCTATGCCATCACCGACTTTGCCACTGTTTTTCCCGGCTTGAGCAAGCTATGGACAAAATGGTGGCAGCTTTCGTGCGATGGTTATGCAATCGCCGTCTTGGAGTATCTTTCCTGCCTAATGTATGAAAATGACTGCAATCCGATCTTCTATCCATGGTCGAAAGAAAATGGTGGTGGTCCACCTTGCTTGAATGCCTCTGGCTCTTGTTTCAATCAAGTCAGCTGGAGGTCAGAAAATATTGATTTCTTGGTATCAAAACTTTCTCCAACGTACTTAGAGAGCAGTTTACGTGCATCAATAAATCGTTTGGAACAATTCGTCGATCACCGCGCCGTCTGCACTAAAATGTTAGAGGACTGGTCGGCGCAACTTTATTTGGTGGAATGGCGACTCATGCAACTTCCTGAGTTACTATCGAATTCCGATTTGTTCGATTGGCCTGGATGATACTAAACGAGGACAAATGCGGCTAACCGAAGAGCAAATAAGTGGACTCAACGTCGCCTGTAACGAGGCGACGTGGGTTGGTCTGCAGATCAATCAAGAGCAGTCATGGGTCGGTGTGACGCTGGCCGTGTTGTCGCTTCCAGTTGAAGGACCGGCGCCAGAGGATCCTCGAATTCAACTGATCCTACAACCGCTTATTCGGGTGTGTGCATCCTATAGGAACGGCTTATGGAACGATGAGAAGGCCGAGTTGCTTCCGATTACCATTCAGCAATTAGAGCGAAAGGTTTTGGAGGGGCAAGGTCTGGTTTGGTGAGCTGCGCCTTTTCGGTTCGGATCGCAAAGAGATTTCGCTAGAGAACTTCATTGCTGGCGGCCGAAGATGGTGGAACGGGCTGTACGCTGGAGATCCGCGAACGAAGGACGCAGGTATTGTGCCGCTAGATTCGAAGCAAGACGGTTAGGGTTTTTAGATTACCGATTTTCAGCTCCAGGGTCTTTGTCGTACAGTTTACGCATACTCGCAGACATCGATTCCAGTTGGAGCAGATCGGCATTGTTTGGAGCGACCTTGGCGGCGTGTTTCAATGCTTCGTCTGCCAGTTTCAGATGGTCGGGTATATTCTGCAAATCTTTCGCCTGGTTGCTCTCACTTTGTGCGATGCCGAGTTGCATCAATGCTGCGTCGCGGTAGAGTTTAGCAGTGAATGCGGTTACATAAGAAAGAGCATCACTCCGAGCTTGTACAAATTGTTCTTTCATCGCAATCGATGTGCTCGAACCTTCGCTTTGTGCGGTTTTGAACTCACTCTGTTGATCCGCTAGTCTCACCGCGAGAGCGCCCAAGCGGCTTTCATTTTGTTCTGCCTCCGCCAGCACCAGATGGTACATCTGATAGTAGTTTGAGGGAGCACTCTCCCAAAGCTGTGGCAGATTGAAAGCGTTGGAACCCTCGCGACGCCAACTCTTATTTAGTAGTGCGTTTGCCAAACTTTGCGTGTGTGGTGAGTCGAATTGAAAGTCTAACTGTTTTTTTATATCTTGTCGCTGTTGCTCGACCTCAGAGATTTCATGGGTGTTGCCTTGCGCTGACAGATAAGCTTTAGTCAAGTTAGCACTTCCAAGCGCTCTAATCAGTGCCTTAGAGCCTTGCCCGCCAATATCGATTTTTTCCGATGGCGCTATTGCCCAGGTCTCTCGGTGCTCGGGGTTGTCTATGACTTGAGCATTTGAATTCTCTAGTTTCTGAAGTTGGGAACTGGTCATGCCATTTGCGATGATTATTTCCCCTTGAGCTTGTTGAAGAAGCATGAGTGATTTTGTCTTGGACGCCGCTGAGGAAGCATCATCCATGGATGAGACTGTGAACCTCGAATCCCCCATGACTGTGTCGTATATTTGAGTCATGACCAACGGATTTGCTTCACGCTGTGCAACGAGCTTTTTTATGTCGGCAGACATCAATGAATGCTTATAGTCACTTAAATCCGTTTGTTGCAGTACTTCACCTAAGGCTCCAGGTTGGTTTTCTCCTACTAGTCGATCGCGTAGTGCCTTGACTTTTGAAGCCCCCGCAGCCTTCTGGGCCTCTGCGATCCAGCTCAGTGTTACCCGTGGATGTTCGTCCGTCTGATTTGCTGGTTGGCTCGAAGGCGGGCATACGTCTTTCCCAGGTTGTGAACCCGCCGGCAATGGTTGACCGGATCCAAGGATCTGCTGCACGAGATGGGGATTGCCCCCTGGAATGAAGCCATTCCTGTAGCTATTGACCGAATCAGGTGGAACGTTAACCTCGTGCGCGGGCACGGGTGGGGGCGGCAGTTCCATTATTGGTTCCGGTATGTTTATGCGGCTATTTCCCATTGCAGCCCCCCTCTATCTTATGGATGCTGCCAATGCTAAGGCCCTCTCATTGCATGTCGGTTACATGAGTGTGTCAATTTAGTGTCGATGGGGTCTTGCCAGAGCCGGTTCTTAGACCTGCAGGTATACATTGTTGTTTGGACTCTGATAAGGCTGAAAAATGACTTGAAGGCGCTGCTTCGGCAAGAACAAGAGTAAGACGCGCTTTCCCTTACTCTGTCCCAATAAAAAATCGGCACCTCTTTCAAGAACGCCGATTCATCAGTGTTTAAAGAACCTGCCCGGCAAGATTCGAACTTGCGACCTCATGGTTCGTAGCCATGCGCTCTATCCAGCTGGGCTACGGGCAGATGAACGAACAGGAATAATAACACACAAGTTCCGCTTGGCTTTTAAGAACGTTCCGAAAGATTACGTGCTCAACGTTCCGATCCCGCGAACTCCCGACCGTCTACCGTCCGTTGCGCGCCCAATGGAGCACGTCACCTCTAACAGCGCTTGAAGACTGCGCGTTCGATGCGCCGGTTACAGCCGCGTCCGGCGCGAACTTCTTATATGGAGCATAAGCCTCAGTCGAAGGCGCTGGCTTGACCGCAGCCGTCGGCTTTGCAATAGGAACTGCTAGTTTCCCCGCCCGAGCCGACTTTCCAGCCGGTCCACCCGGTGGCAGTTTCGGCGGCACGCCGTTAGAAACTTTAGGCAAGGATGTGCTCAGATTCGGATTCTCAGCAGCCGGTGAATACTGCGTCCATCTGGCCGCAGGCAATCCCTGAGGAATTCCAGCCGGCAACGCACCAGCTCCGGGCGCTCCAGGCTGAGTCGTTTTGTTATTGATTACCGGCCCATCGTCGGTAATCGTTATCTGCTGCCGCGCCATGTAGAAGTGACCCATGTTCGGGTCGGTCGTTCTTCCCTGCTGCCCAAACTGGGCAAACGCGGCGCCAGGCGCCATCGCTATGATGCTCGCTGGGATTAACAGTTGGGCGTACAGTTTGAACATCATGCTCCGAGATACCGTTGTAGTCAGGATTATTCCAAATTTAGGTCCGTTTGAGAGGGGTGTCAAGGGAGAAAACCATGAACTTCCCTGCGCCGCTCCTACTGCGCCATTCTATTATAAAAATCCCATTCTGGCTGGCGTGCAGCGCTCGTGTGCGCCCGCCGAGTCCATAAAAGGGCTAAAAGGTACTTCTTTGAATCTAGTGCTAATATAATCCAGCACTTTAATCGAGGATTCTTCGTGACAGGTACATCAACCGCCGCCCCCGTCAAAGACTCAGGTCTGATACCGAACATGATACTGGGACTCGTGGCAGGCGAAGGCAAACTGCCCGCGATCCTGGCTCAGTCAGCAAAAGAGCGGGGATACAAGGTGGTAGCCATTGCGCTGTCAAAAGACGCTTTTGCCCATGTCTCGCCGCACGCTGACAAGGTTTACGAGGTTGGACCCGGTCAATTGGGTAAAGGCATGAAGATTTTGGCTGACGCAAATGCCAAGTCTGCCGTGTTCATCGGCAAAGTGCCGAAGATTAACTTGTTGCACAATCTCCATAAGCTTGACTGGATGGCGATTACGGAGCTAAGCAAGCTTCCCAATTTCAATGATGATACGATTCAGCGAGCTGTTGGCGGCATTCTCGAGACTCGCGGTGTGAAAGTTCTGACGCAATCTGAGTTTCTGCGTCACCTGTTCCCGAGCCTGGGACCGCTAACCAAACGCGAGCCAACAGTAGCGGAATTCGCCGATGTCGAGTTCGGCCTCAACGTGGCTCGTGAGATAGCTCGGCTGGACATTGGTCAGACTGTGATTGTGAAGGACCGTATGGTTCTTGCTGTTGAGGCGATTGAGGGAACAGATGAGGCGATCAAGCGCGCCGTGCAACTAGCCCGTGGACCGGTAGTCGTCGTCAAACTCGCCAAAAAAGGGCAGGATCAGCGTTTTGACATTCCGACAGTCGGCATGAACACCATGCATTCAATGACTGCCAAGGAGCCAGGCGGCGTCCTCGCCATTGCCGACACGATGATGGTTGAGCGCGAAGAGATGGTTGAATACGCCGATAAGCACGGAATTGCGATTGTTTCGGTCGGGCATTTCGACGGTTTATAGAGCCGGCGGTTTCTAGTGTTAAGCCTAGTTCTTGAACAGGCATAGAGCGATTTGGATTTGCCACATACCCTTGAGATAATAAGCGAAATCCGGGTGGAGTCCCCAGGGAAACATTAGATTGGTTAGAATCTAAAGCATGGTGTGCATTGCTGAAATCATTATTGAAATCGTTGAAACTGATGCCTGATTTTATGCTCAACTTGATGCGAGATTGGAAAGTAGTCGAGCGATTGGCTGTCTCACTGACGCTAGTGAGCACGATTTCCGTTTCGAGTGTTTGCGCGCTACCCAGCCAGAAAACTGCTGCCGAGCCTTCCACCGCAACATCCACTGCAACATCCTCTACTGCTCCCACCGACAAGCCTGGCTCTGGCGCCACTGCTGATAGTGTTGGGGCATCAACGACATCCGGCGACTCTGACGATAACGCGGTGACGGTTGAAGAAACCGCCGGCGGTATCAAGATAACTCGCACAAATAAATCTGCAGCTCTCACAAATGAAGCGGCTGACCACTACGATCTGGCACGTCACTACATCCACAAGTTCGACTGGGAGATGTCCGAAGTAGAGCTGGAAGCCGCGATCATGTGTGTTCCTAATCTCAAAGCTGCCCATCGCGATTACTGCGTGGTGTCATTGATGCGCGGTCAGCCAATGCGTTCGCTTGCTGAATTCATGATGGTTGTTGGATTGGGCGATGCGATTCCGTTAAATGCCGACGAAAAGAAAGAGCTAAAAGATAAAGCCGCAAAAATGCACTATCAAAAAGGCTTGGCATATGGTGTCGCTCGTAAATGGAAAAGTGCAACGCCTGAATTTCAGTGGGCATTGTTTTATGCTCCGAACAATGCTGCTGTAACACACTCATTGGCGTTCAGTTACGCTGCTGAAGGTGATTTTGAAAAAGCTGAAAAGCTCTATGTACAGGCATCAAATCTTGATCCGAATAACTCGTATACACATGCTGATTTCGCTATTCTCTTGTCCGATCATGGTGACAAGCACAAGGCGATGGAGGAATTGGCCAAGGCTGTTCAGCTCAGTCCAGATGTTGCTGCGCTGCATGTAGACATGGCTTGGTTGGCTGAATCCAGTGGCGATTTGCACACCGCTGAGTCGGAATTTAATCGTGCTGTCCAACTAAGTCCCAAACATGCTGGTCTGTGGTCGCATCTTGGTCGCGTCGAAGAACGTTTGGGCAAAGCTGGTGATGCTAAGAACGCCTACAGTGAAGCCCTTGCCGTTGATCCGCAAGATGACGAAGCAAAAGCTCGCCTAGCCGCACTTTCTAAGGCTGCTGCACCGAAGCCCTCAACTGAGACGAATGATGCGCCAAACGGCGCAGGGGAAGTTAAAAAGCCGTCCTAAGCTTCGATGCCTTTCCACGTTTGATTGTGGGTGGTTCCGCTGCCGTACTTTCCCCAATGACACCTGGCGCAGTCCTGCTAAATTGACACTGGGAGACAAGTGCCTATTCGGGTGCATCCCGAGAGTCCTGCAAGCCGCCGCCAGCCCAGATGACCGAGATAATCAGCTCAATTAAGCAGTCTGCCGCCAGTCTCGAAAACTGGGCGAGCGATGCTGCCGGTCATTTACGGAATGAAGCTCTCGCTGTCGCCGACGTCGGCAAGAAACTGCCAGGCGCAGTCTGGAACGAAATAAGCCACGATGTTACAACCGGATTCAGCGGTGACAAAGAGCGGCTTGCTGCAGTAGCAACTGCCGCGGCAATTGGTGCTGCAAGTCTAATTCTTGCACGAAGGGCACCTACGATTATGGCGAGTTCGGCTGGAATTCTAAAAACTACCGCCATTACTGGTGGTGCCGTAGAAGGCTTCAACTTGATAAAAGGCACCGCTTCTCTTTTGTTCGATGGGTGGAACGCTGATACTGCAGAAAAGCGCGAGAAACTAGGCGATTCCTATGCAAAATCTGCAGCAACTAATGTGACGCCTTTAGTTGAGTCTGCCATCGCTGCTGGTGGCGGAGCGGTTGTTGCGGATAGGGCATTAGCATTGAGTCCTCGTTTTAATGTTGCTACATTTGAAAGCTTGACTGAGCGACGCGATTTCTACATGCGTACTAAATTTGCCGATCGGCAAAAACTGTTCAACGGCGCTGGAAGTTTCGACTTGCCTTCTGAAGTTTCGGCTGCTGGCAAAGTAAACATGAATCTGTTGACCGAGAAGCTCGATGCGCCGCCAAGTAATCCGCTCACTCGCGCTATCTTTCGCGATGATGGAAATGTCGAAGTGTTGCGGGAAGTCGATCTTTCGAAGATGCGCGCGTCTATGCCAATGAGAGGAACTCCATGGTCGAACTCGCATGTCGCGGCTCCTGAAGGCATTACCTATCACAATCACCATGAGCTAATCGGAGTTCAAGCCGGCATTCAGGATGCAGCCGATGCTACCGGATTGAATATCATTCGCAGTGGAAAATACAGGGGGTATTATGTCGGTCAACGCGAGAGCATGGGCGGTGCTCATGTAAATCTAACGACCGCAATTGAGAGTGGAAAAGGACCTACGCTCAATCAGCTAGTACTGCACGATGAAGGGCAACGAGCTTTTCTTCTGCAGCGCGACCTTGTACTCGATAAAACAGCTAAGCTCTGGGTCTGGAACAACAAATCTGCGCAATATGTTGATTACGAGGCTGCCTCGAAACTTCTAGGTAACATCGATGCCTCTTCCAGCGGTGCGGCTAAGGCATTCGAAGGCTTGCCGAAAGTCGCTGGCGAACTGCATCCTGACGATATTCAGGCAACTACGAGGTTTGTCGCTGGCAGCGCTTACGAGCGAAAACTGAAGTTGGCAGGCTTAGGGCGGTAAATCTCCAATGGCACTTCTTGCCAACTCGAGCGGAGCTTTAGAACTGATCTTAGAACCGAACCTTAGACTGAATAGGACCGCTATTCAAAGATCGCTGTGTCGTAACAATTCCCTGCATAGTCTCTTGGCGAGCACCGAGCCGGGGTGCCTTAACATTCTGAAAGCCCATCATCAAGCCGCATTCGCTCGCGTGTATAGCCGATGGATATTACGCCTGGTTCTGAATAGTAACGCGATATGTGCGAAAAGTCGGCGCAGGCTAGCATAAAGGGTTGCCAAAGCTGTAGACTTTATGGCCGAACGTCTGAACACAGCCGAGCCGCGAGTGGCTTTTGCTGGTGCAGTCCATTTGCAGAGGAGCGGAATGAAGACGAGCGAAGGCGTCGTAAAAGCTCATACAAAGTATCTCTGGTTCGACACCAAGAAGCGCAGGGAATACATCCGCATCACAGACGATGTACAGGAATTTTTGTCCGAAACAGGCTTGAAAGAAGGCTTCATACTGGTCTCCGCGATGCACATCACGGCCGGTGTCTACATAAATGATTGGGAGAGTGGATTGCTCCAGGACATCGACGAATGGGTAGACAAGCTGGCGCCGTTCGGTCCTGACTACAATCATCACAAGACTGGTGAAGACAACGGAGATGCGCATTTGAAGCGTATCCTCATCAACCACCAAGTCACGATTCCGGTAACCGAGGGTAAGCTCGACCTTGGTCCGTGGGAGCAGATTTTCTACGCGGAATTCGACGGACAGCGAAAGAAACGCGTAATTCTCAAAGCATTAGGAATTTAGCCACTCTCAGGAGGAGATATGACTAACACTTTGGCCGACAGTAAAAAACACAACACTCACAGGACCCACCAGGGACATGGAAGCGTTCGCAAGAGCGCCCTTCAGTCCATACAAGCCCGATCGGCAGTAGAGGCAACAGTGGATTACACCCGCACACCATTGGCCGAAGTTTATGGTACCAACGTTTTCAATCGCAATACGATGAGAGCGTTGTTGCCGAAAGCCGTATTCAAAGCCGTTGTTCGTTGCCTGGACCACGGTGAAAGACTCGACCCAGCGCTCGCCGATGTGGTGGCAAACGCCATGAAGGATTGGGCGGTGTCTCGTGGTGCCTCTCACTTCACTCACTGGTTCCATCCGATGACCGGCTTGACCGCTGAGAAGCACGATTCGTTCTTGGCGTCTGCTGGTGGCGAAGGCGCTACGCTCGTCGAGTTCGCGGGTAAGACCTTGATTCAAGGTGAGCCGGATGCTTCAAGCTTCCCTTCAGGCGGTATTCGTTCTACATTCGAAGCCCGCGGCTATACAGGTTGGGACCCCACCTCACCCGCTTTCTTGATGGAAAGCGTCAACGGTAAGACCCTTTGTATTCCAACCGTATTTTGCTCATTCAGCGGACATGCGCTCGATAAGAAGACACCGTTGCTTCGTTCAATCGATGCCTTGAGCAAACAAGCAACTCGCTTGCTCAATATTCTCGGCAACAAAGAAGTAAAGCGTGTGCAGTGCACAGTTGGTGCCGAGCAAGAGTATTTCTTGATCGATGAATCCTTCTATCTCGCCCGCCCTGACCTGATCAACTCCGGACGTGCGCTCTTTGGTGCCAAGCCTCCAAAGGGTCAGGAAATGGAAGACCACTACTGGGGTTCTATCAGAGAGCGCGTGCTTGCATTCATGATGGATGCAGAAAATGAGCTGTACAAGTTGGGCGTTCCTGTGAAGACCAGACACAACGAAGTGGCTCCAGCTCAGTTTGAAGTGGCTCCGATTTTCGAAGACAGCAACCTCGCTACCGACCACAACATGGTGTTGATGGAAGTCTTCCGCAAGACAGCACAAAAGCATGGCTTGCGTTGTCTCTTCCACGAAAAACCGTTCAGTGGTGTCAATGGCAGTGGCAAGCACAATAACTGGTCAATGGCTGATGATCAAGGCAACAACCTGCTCGAGCCTGGTCACACACCTTACGAGAACACACAGTTCATCGTTATGCTTACTGCCGTTATTCGCGCAGTCAACAAATATGCGAAACTCTTGCGCGCTGCTGTGGCTTTCGCCGGTAACGACCACCGCTTGGGCGCCAACGAAGCACCACCTGCAATCATCAGCATCTTTCTCGGCGAGCGCTTGCACGAAGTTGTGAAAGCGCTCATAGCTGGCAAGAGCGATGCCGGATCGAAAGCTTCGCTCATCGAGTTTGGCGTTTCGCATCTGCCTAGCATTCCTCGTGATGATTCTGACCGCAACCGCACCTCACCATTTGCTTTCACCGGCAATAAGTTCGAGTTCCGCGCTGTCGGTTCCAGCCAATCAATCGCCTGGCCGAATACGATTCTCAACACCATCGTTGCTGAATCGCTAGATCATTTGGCTAGCGAAATCGAGAAGCTCACCAAGGGCGGCACTGATCTAAACGCTGCTGTTCAACAGGTCGTGAAGAAGAATCTCGCCGAGAACGAGCGCGTCTTGTTTAATGGAGATAACTATTCGCAAGAGTGGCACGATGAAGCTGAAAAGCGTGGTCTGCCAAACCTGCGTAATACCGTTGAAGCGCTTCCTGCTTTGAACGAAAAAGATGCGAAAGAACTCTTCGCCAAGTATGGTGTGCTCAAAGAAGATGAGCTGGTCAGCCGCTACAACATCATGCTGGAAGGCTATTGCAAGACAGTCAACATTGAAGCGTTGTTGACCGAAAGCATTGCCACCAATATGATCCTGCCAGTCGCCCTCGAATATCAAAATAGAGTAGCGACAGCTATCGTTCAGGCTAAGTCGGCTGTGAACGGCTTGAACCTGACGCATCAGGAAAACCTGTTGCGCGACATCGTCGAAAAGGTCAATCGCTTGAGCAGCAACCTCGAAGTGTTGGAGCAAGTGAGAAGCCACAGCGCCGAAGACGAGCAAGCTGAAGACCTGTTGCATCACGCTAAGGTTTATCAGCAGAAGGTGATTCCGGCGATGAATGATGTTCGCAAGGTAGCCGACGAGTTGGAGTTAGTCGTAGACGATGCACTCTGGCCGTTGCCGAAGTTCCGCGAGATGCTCTATATCTACTAAACAGAAGAGAGCTGCCAGGCGCGTCGCGTTGCGTTGCGTCGAATTGCGCGATTGTTGATGAGTGGAGGAGCCGTGCTTTCGAGCGCGGCTCTTTCTTTTGTTTATTTCTTCTTTTCTTTTCCTGCCAAGGTTTTTGAACAGGGCGGTTTATGTGGCGCAACGGGACCTGGTTAAACGGTCAGATTTCATTTTCTGAAACGCCCATCAGTTGGGGCTTTCCAAAAAGCGTTTCTGACAAAATTCCCAGGTCCCCAAAGGACATACATTGAGTTGGAGTCTAAAAAGCCCACCCACCGGCGTTTTTAGCCGCGCCAGCTCTTCCAGGTGTCAAAACTCAATATCGTGCACCCAAGACGTTACAGATTCTCGCGGCATCCTCTACAGATCCCCGCCCCAGCAGTCCCACCAATCCTAAGATTTCGCGATTTATAGGACGAAAGCGGAGTAGTCAGCGTTTGGCAAACTGGGCACAATAGGAGTGTCTGGGGTTTAGCGTCGTAAACGCGCAAACATAAGACCAAAAACCGCCGGCTGGAGAAAAGATGGATCGGTCCCAGAACTGGGTAACGACGATTGGGTTAGGCGCAGCCATAATATTGGTCGCCTTCATTGCCTTTCTTATGTTCGGTATCAGCCCGGGAACAGCTGACACCGAGTCATACGTGAAACATAGCCGAACGTTTCTGGCGCTCGAGGATTTGCTTCTCGACTTCAAAGAGGCGCAGCTCTCATATCAGACTTATCTGACTACTGGTCAACCCGAACAGCTCAAAGTGTTCGACGAAGAATCGAAAAGAGTAAGCGCGCATGTTGCGTCGCTTCACAGTCCCGATGATCCTGGAAGCAACGAACGATTTCGTTATCTGGAGTTGCAGATTAATGGTGTCATGGACCGCTTGCGATTGAGCTCCTCAATTCGGCAGGAGAAAGGTGCAGCGTCTGCCACCAGAACAGGACTCACCACTCGTGAGACGCGTGAGGTTCAGAACGTGGGAAAGGAGATTGCTTCAGCCGCCACCGATGAACTTAAACAGATTGTGTTGAAGGCGACCGAACTTAGCAACGTGTTTGCTTTTGTCCGCATTTTTGCAATTTTCGCGCTTAGCATTTTGCTTGGAACTATGTTGTACATCGCGCGTTCCGGCTCTCCTCGTTTGGCGGAAGCTGAGAACAGAGTCAAGTCTCTCGAAGAGGAGTTGACATCGTCGCGCAAAGAGATTGAGCGTTTAGCCAACGTCGACTATCTTACCGATGTGCTGAACGTAAAAGGATTTGAGCAGATGTTGCTTGTCGAGCAAAATCGCATTTTACGAGCCGGCGGGCAGCTTGTCGCAGTGTTATGCAATTGCGATAACTTCAAGCAGATAGCGGCCAATCTGGGACATAATCTCTCAGACACGGTATTGCGCGAGATGGCTCAACGGATCAGCAGTACCTTGCGTCCATCTGATCACGTTGCTCGACTATCTGGAGACGAGTTTCTAGTGCTGCTGACTGATACACAGTTAGCCTATGCCATGCGTGTTGCTGAGCGCATTCGCAGAGCGATCTCCGATTCGGCGCTCAAAAATACGCCGAAACCTATGCACATAACAGCGAGCATTGGTGTTGCGGCCTTGCCGCAAACAGTTCGAACGGTCGACGAAATACTAGGCTTGACGCGAACTGCATTGAGACGCAGCAAGATGTCTGGCAAGAATAGAGTGTCATTGTCGCGTGATGCCGGCAACGACTCCGATGATGCTAATCGCGATATCGTTGATTTGTTGAATGATGGCTCGCATTTCAGAGTCGTCTACCAACCAATTATCGATCTCGCGACAGAGAAGGTTGCCGGCTACGAAATCTTCTCCCGTGGACCAGACGGTGCCTTTGAAAGCCCGAACGATTTCTTTCGCGTCTGTATTGAACATGATATTTTGACTAACGTAGATCTGCAGTGCTTGCGGCAGTGCGTTGAGGCAGCAAGCCATATTCAGAAGAGCATGCGTTTTCACATCAATGTTTTTCCGTCGACAATTGTAGACACTTCCATTGATGCTATTCTCTCGCTCTTTCCCGAGGATCGTGAAGGTAAAACATATTGCATAGAAATAAGCGAGCCGCAGCTTACTGGTGATCCGTCCTATTTGCGTGATCAAATAAATGCCCTTCGCGAGGCGGGAATTCTGGTGGCAATTGACGACGTAGGATTCGGCCGAAGTTCCTTGGACAGTCTAATTATTCTTGA
This sequence comes from Oculatellaceae cyanobacterium, assembly GCA_036702975.1. Taxonomy (GTDB): domain Bacteria; phylum Cyanobacteriota; class Vampirovibrionia; order Obscuribacterales; family Obscuribacteraceae; genus DATNPX01. The sequence goes on along the minus strand of DATNPX010000038.1, from coordinate 76,407 downwards.
ACCGGACATTGTCAAAGTTGACCGGAAATATGTTACCGGTATTGCTCAAGAACCAGCGAAGAAGCGCTTGCTTAAGCGAGTCGTAAATGTGGCGAAGTCGCTCGGTGCAGAAATTGTTGCCGAAGGTATAGAGTCGGAAGTGGATTTGCCAGTGCTGCGCGAGATTGGAATCAACTATGGACAGGGCTACTTCTGGGGAGCTTTGTTGGAAGTGGTTCCAGAGGAGATTGCTCCCGCCACTGCTTTATCGCGAGAGGAGCGCCGAGCATAGTTTATGACAGAAGAGAATCCGCTAAACCCTAACGCAAATAGCGAGTCGACTGGTGGAACTGAAGACACTAAGAAAACTGACGCTGCAAATATAGACAGCCACGCACTAACTGATGCGGCAGTATCTGAAACCGCTGGATCGCAAGAGTCCTCTGAACAGTCTAGTCAGCTCGAACTGCCTGCTGAAAAATCTATTACATCCCCTCCTACATCGGAAGAAGCGTCGACAGAGGCTGGTTCTCAAGGCGCTGACAAGAGTGAAACTGCGCCTATGAAACATGCTTCCATAGCGTCTGACTACAGGGAAAGAGCGACCGAAGAACTTCACGTAGCGGAAGCACGATCGGGCGTGATCACTCCCTTGCAGCCAGGCGCCTACACCTCGGACGCAGCTGTTGTTGAAGTCGAACGGGTGCCAATCGAGGCGGCTCTGGGATGTGGTTGGCAAGGTTTTAAGAAGAGTTGGGCCCTATTTCTGGGAATCAATTGTTTGTTCCTTTTGATTTTGGCTGCACCAGCCTTAGTGGCATTTCTGATCAGCGATATAGTCAGCCGTAATTTATTTCTACGTTTGTGTCTCTCTGCCGTATCAACTTTGGCGCCTCTTTTTTTTGCCATGGGTTGCATGAAAGTGCAACTGCGGTATCCACGGAATGAACCTTTCACTTCAGACGATTTCATCTCAGTGTTAACAATGTCTCTGTATTTTGTGCTTATGCATCTCTGTCGATTTGTGCTGGTCGTGTTCGGCTGTATTTTTTTCATTGTGCCAGGGGTTATCATTGCTGTCCGATTAGACTTCGCAGAATATTTTATAATCGACAAGCGTATGAATCCCTTCAAAGCTATGGCGGAAAGTTGGCGCGTTACCGAGGATTCGGTGCTAATGATACTGCTCTTCTGGTTGGCCATCGGTTTCGTCAATTGGCTCGGTGCCTTGGCTTTCGGAATTGGCATGTGGTTCACGTTCTGGATCACTGGCATCGCCAAAGGTTATGTCTATGATCGGCTAGTCGCGACGGCCGTTAGTCCCAAGCCTAAAACATCCCAAACCGAAGGCGTGCCCCAATAACAAAGGCGTGCCCCAATAACAAAGGCTGCCCCAACAACGAAGGCGTGCTCCAATGCCGAAGCTGTGCTGCTTCTTTGTAATTGTATGTCGCGCGTATACCGAGAGCGGGCAGGGCGGGCAGGTTTGAACCTGAGCCGTTATGCCACGTTCCGGTCTTCTTCTTCCTCGTCGTCTTTTTCGGCCGCTTCTCTGTCTTGTTCTATTTGGAGCGCAGTCAGAGCGTCCATGAAGAAAACCGTTTCGGCTGGTTTAATCAAATTGAGGGCGGCTAGATTCTGCCAAACCTCAACGGCACGGGCGTACAAAGGTCTCGCAAGTGAATATTGACTGAGATCGGAGTAGACCTCTGCCAGTTGATAGCAGGAAAGAGCGACTTCCGCGTGACAAAATCCGAGATACTTTTCCTGCAGAGAAATGACAGTTTTGTAAACGTGCTCAGCCTCTCGCAAGAGGGAGCGTTTTTTATAGAGTGCCGCGATTAGTTTCAGCTGTCGTACTTCTCGTTCGTAATCGATGTCCATTGTCTGAGTGTCCTGTTATTGGTGGTCTCTAGGGATAGTTGAGCATTTGTTAGCCAACTATTTTTGTCTTTGTTTAGAGAACCTCGACACAAATAATGTAACCCACCTCCTAATTTCATAAATCCAGCAGGTTAGGTATACCGTGGAAATTTCCCGCGGGGTTTTGCTTGAAATGCTCAATAAATGGCACTTGCGAGATTCAGGGTTTCCACTGTTGAGGGAAGCGGCAGTGCCAGCTAAGATGGTCTTAGCAACCTCTTCCGGTTGGCTATGAGCTTGTGGGGATGTGTCAAATGGTCGACGGAGGGAGTTTAATGACGGAAGGTGTGGATAAGAAGCAGACCGCGACCCGTCGGATGGCTCGGCATCACGGAATTGTCGCTTGTTGTTTTGGTATCACGGCTTTTTTGGCGGCTTCAACATCGAGTGGAATGGATCTCAATTCACTCATTCAAACCCCGGGAACGGTAGACCGCTCTTTCAAATTCACTCCGTGCAAAAAACGACCGAAACTTCCTGGCACTCTTCAGTTCTATGGACTTGATGATTCTTCGCCTTTAACTGATGATGTAGAGCTTGTGCGGGTTGTTCAAGGGTTTGATTCGAACTTTAAATATGGATTTGTAGACCGCGAAGGGAAAGTTGCTATTGAGCCTGTGTTTTCTAATGCCGAGGCATTCAGTGAGGGCCTCGCTGGCGTAACGGATGCGTCGGGAAAATATGGCTACATAGATAAGCGGGGTGAGTGGGTCATTAGACCTCGGTATACACGCACTGGTGAGTTCCATGACGGGGTCGCCAGCGTGGTTGAGAATGGAAATGGCGAACTGATTGATAGAACCGGACGAGTGGTTTTTAAGGATGGCGACACTGAACCGCCATATCGTCTGGGCCAATTGTATGCTGCAAAAACGGTAGAAGGTTCGTTCGGTCTGATCGATTCGAAGGGGCATTGGCTATTGCCGCCGGTCTACGATGAGATAACTGCGCTCGGTGATTCTTATGGACGCTGGGCACCTCTGATGATGAGCAATAGCAGCGGTTTTGATGGTGATGGTTATTTGTGCATCAAAAAGAATGGTTTGAGCGGCTTGGCTGATTCGAGTGGGCATGTTCTTATCCCGCCAAAATTCAAAGAGATTAAGTCCTTTCGCAATGGTCACGCTGTGTTCCGGGGCAAAACAGGATTCGGAGTAGCTGACTCATCTGGCCAGATTGTAATACCGCCTAAGTACGATTTCATCACAGCATATGACAACATTATGGCGGTAAGGGTGGGGCGAAAGTGGAGTCTTATTGATGCATCAGGTAAGCCCATCGAGGGTGCAGCACAGGTAAGTGGTGTCAACGTAAATGTTGGAATGCCGTGGATCTCTGATGGTCTTGGTGCTGTGCTTGTTAAGAACAAATTCGGCTATGTTGACACGCAAGGAAAACTTGCTATTATGCCGGCCTTCGAATGGGTAGATGATTTTAGTGAAGGGCGTGCTGCGGTCTGGGACGGTGGCAACTCTGTACATTTCATTGATACGTTTGGCCAACCAGTCGGTCCAAATTTCGTAGATATTGCACCATTCAAGAATGGCATCGCCAAGGTTTCGCTTGGTGGCAGTTTGCATGATTTTGTCCATGGACGACACATAGAAGAGATGAAAGGTTTGATTCAATCTACAAGACACGAGATTGAGCAAAAGTGAAAAAATTACAGGAGAAAGAGTGTGTCGCTAAACGTTGCATCTCTCTCGGAAAAGAATCGCAGATCTACTCAGAACCTGTGTTATGGAGATTTTGTCGCCCAACTTATGCTCTGGCAAAAGGCGATCTTTTTGATTCCTATTTGGGGCATCCCTGTGGTCATTGGAGCTGGAACGCTCTTTAGATTCCTGGGAAACAGGATGATGGAGGGCGGTTACACCATTCTTCTATCAGCGCTGATTTTGTACTTCATGCAGGATCTACTCAAGCGCCGAATAAGTATGGATGATGATAACATCTACTTCGGCTTTCGTTCGATCGCCATTAAGAACATAGTTGGCGTAGATCTGAAGTACAAGAAATCCAAGTTCTTGCCAAGCACACTTGTTTTGCTCGATAAAAATGGTGGCACTTTAAAGTTCAGTCTGAGCGGTCTGACAAGTGATTCTGTCGAGACGATGATGAAACACTTGCAAACTCGCAACTCGACGCTCAAATTAGCGCCGATTCTCTTGGCGATGGTTAAGTGTCGCCGGATAAAGCCTGCTCCGATGGAGACGCCTGAGCGTTTGGAACTGCACTACTATTCCCGCAAGGTGATTGTTGAAAGCATTGACGCTGTAAAAAGCGCCGCATCAAAGTGGATGCGATTTGGCCCACTACTTACTTTTTTTATGGCGTCCTGCCTGTGGACAATGTTTTTTTCTTCAATCTACGGCGGCTCAAGCATCTCTGAGTTGCGCAATTTTGAACTCAACAAATTCTTGATGCAAATCGGTGAGAGTATAGGATTCCACATCAATTCTCTCATTCAAAAAGTTTGGAGTAGTGTCGGAACCGCAACCGAAAATCCATATGTCACGACTCTTCTACTTGTTTCGCTCCTTGTTTTTATTATCTATCTCGTGCGCTTTATATGGCGTCCGACTGCGATTGTCGCCGACCAAGAAGGACTTCGATTTGTGCTCCGCGCTGGACAAATTTGCATTGCCATGTCGAAGGTTGCTTGGTCTGATATCGCAAAAATGTCTTTATTGTCATCAACAGGAAAAGGTGGAACTCTTTCCATCGAGCGGAAGAACGGCAATCGATTTTCAGTCAATCTTTCCTGTCTTACGAATGATGACAGAGGGCTTCTCCTCAAGCGAGTTGAGGCAAATGTGCCTAATTGTGTGATCGAGCATGATTTGGTGCAGTCAATGCTTCCAAACTCTGATCATAGTTACACTGAAATCTGGTTGCAATCGCTGAATCAACCGCGCGAGCGTAAAACGCTTGATCCATTGGAACCCGGCCAAGTTCTCGCTGAGAATCGCTTTCAAGTTTTGCAGAGCTTGGGTGTCGGTGGGCAGGGAACGGCTTACCTTTGCCGACAGTTTAGTGGCAACGGTCAGATTGTCTTAAAGGAAACCATTCTTCCGGTGTTTGCGGACAACGCGCTACGGCGGAAAGCGATTGAAAAGTTCGATCAGGAAGCCAAGCTCCTGAAATCTTTGCAGCATCCTGGAATTGTTCGCCTTGATGATTACTTCATCGAGGACCACCGTGCTTATCTGATCATGGAACACGTGAAGGGCTGCAACTTGCGTGATTTAGTCATTCGTAGTGGTCCATTAGAGCAACTGAAAGTCCGCGAGCTTGCAGAACAGATGTGTGAAATATTGATATATCTGCACGAACAGAATGTCGTTCATCGTGACTTCACACCAGACAATTTGATACTAGGCCCGGATGGACGTCTGAAGTTGATCGATTTCAACGTAGCCCAGCAGATTCAATCTGGCGCAACCGGGACCATTGTAGGCAAGCATGCCTATCTACCGCCCGAACAATTCCGTGGTAAAGCGACTGCGCAAAGTGATCTATATGCCCTTGGCGCCACCTTGTACTTCTTGCTGACGGGTAAGGATCCAGAGCCGATTTCACAGTCGACACCGAAGTTGGTGGTTAGCTCAATTGACGATGAAGGCAACGAAATAGTCAAACGTGCCACGTCTTTGCTGGCTAGTAAACGCTATCAAACCGCCAAAGAGATACTGGCCGATTTGAATGCGTGGAGAGACAGCGCCAAGGAGGCGCTTTTGATTGAAGTTGACAGTTTCGCTCAAAGTCCTAGTGGTGACCGCGAAACGATTCTGTCTCCAGATAGAGATTTCGCGGGTGGCAAAAGAGTTGCAACTTGAATATCGATCCGACGGAAGGAGAATACGTGGTGAAAACTATTCCAAAAGATTTTTTCAAGAATCGGTTGATTCGGCATAGACTCGTTTTGGCTTCTTGTTTTGCGGTCGCAGTTGGTATAACGGTGCTAGGCGCATTCGATGCGACCTCTCTTCTTCAAACTGAGGGCACCGTTGATAGTTCATTCAAGTTTACGACCTATCCAAAGAGACCCAAGCTACGTCCAGGTATGGCGTTCACGCCTCGACGGTTTTTCGCTGATGACAAGTATGACGGGGGATTACTTCGTGTACAAGATGATGCTCGCAGGGTGGGATTCGTTGATTGCAGGGGCAGCATTGCCGTCCCTCTCAAGTTCGCTGATGCTGGCGAGTTTACGGACGAGGTGGCACCAGCCGCGGTGGATGCAAGTGGGGGAGTCAAATGGGGAGTCATTGACGCTAAAGGTGAATGGGTGGTATCGCCACAGTTCTCTTCGGCTCCCATTTTTTATAAGGGAAGCGCTCTATTACATAATTCAACTACCGGCAATCAAGAATTGGTAGACCAGACCGGTCGCGTTCTCTTTGAGTATAGCGGACAATGTGACCGCGTTGGCTCTGTCTATGTCATAAGCGACATGGGCAAGTTTGGGTTGATCGATGCGAAAGGACAATCGCTCCTTCCGCAAGTTTATGATGGTATTAGCAAGCTGCATAACTCTGGCCGGATTGAAGAATGCACCATCGATGGTATCTCCATCGAATCTGGACCCGAAGATGAACAGCATCTCTTAATTGAGAAAGATCAGCAGGTAGGTCTTGTGGATAGTAATGGGAGAATCTTGTGTAAACCAAAATTCGAAGCAATCTGCAGTGTTCGGAACAACCATCTTGTATTTCGAGGTGACACCATGTATGGTGTTGCTGATCTGTCAGGGGCGGTGGTGATTCCTCCGAAATTTGATTTCTTGACCGGCTACGACAAGGTGATGGTTGCTGGAGCTAGTGGCGATTGGAGCCTGATCGATGGCTCCGGAAAGCCTATCGCTGGCGCTCCTAAGATCAGTGGTGTAAATGCAAGTCTCGGAATGCCATGGCTATCGGAAGGATTAGGCGCGGTACTGATTGGAGATAAATTTGGTTATGTTGATGAATGCGGAAAGCTTGTAATCAAGCCGCAATTTTCATGGGCCGGGCGTTTTCACGATGGTCGTGCAGCTGTTTGGGATGGCGGTGCCTTGGTTCACTACATTGATACCACTGGGAAGCCTATTGGTCCCCACTTTGCGTCAATCAGTCCATTTGTGAAAGGGACAGCGAAGGTTAGCTCTCCTGGGATTCTGTACTTCATAAAAGCACGTGATGAAGAAGAAAGTGCCGTAGCGAAGCGAGGGAAAGAGCAAATCTCTGCAATCAAAAATAGGATGTTTGTTGTATATCCACACCGTCACACCCTGTTCCGACATGTGACTCACCATGTCTAGGAAAAGATGTCACTTTGCAGAGAAGATGCGATAGGCGAGGTTTTTGAATGGCCGAATTGACAGTCAAATCAGAGTGCAATAGCCAGTTGCGGGACGCGGTTGATACATTTTTGAATGTGACTTTTCCTGTATGGGCGATATTGTCTCCTATCGGCTTCTGTGCCGGCATTGTCCAGCTTGCTAGCGCCATTGCGTTGCACAATTCAGTTCTGTATACGTTTTACGGCATGTCTGCTGCTTGTCTCACTTATTCTTTGACATGCATTCTTCTGAAGCGAGCCTTATCAAACGATCTGATGATAGTTGATAAGCAGGGAGTTCGTTTGCCGCATTGTGTTGGTCCCTCTGTCAATGTCTTTCGCAATATTCCTTGGACGTCGATTGCTCGTGTACAAGCGGTTGTTTCCCCTGAGGACGTTAGGTCATCAAAATTGACTATTGTTCGTGCGAAAGGTTCTGCGGTGAACTTGACACTCAAGCACCTACAACCGGATTTCGTCGAGCAATTTTTGCTTGCTACCTCAATGTGGGCTCCAGATCGTTGTGATGCCAGCCTTCAAGAGCTGCAGTCAGTCGTGCGCATTGGTGCGCGCGAATCAGACAACGTAAGCTACACAGATCTGTGGGAGGAAGAACTCGGACGCCGCTTCTGCCCGACTGCGTACGTGCCTCTGGAAGCCGGCAAATCACTGCGGAACAATAGTCTGAAGGTAATCAATCACCTTGCATCTGGCGGATTGTCAGCGTTGTATTTGTGTCAAATGGACAACAAGAATCTTGTAGTTCTCAAAGAAGCAGTGATACCACAAAATGGTGCTGAGAATGTGAAAGAGAAAGCTCGGGAGTTGTTTGATCGCGAAGCGCATCTGCTGATGAAGGTGGATCATCCTGGCATTGTCCGCGTGCTGGATAGTTTCTCTGAGGCTGAGCGTAACTATCTTCTACTGGAATATATAAACGGCACCGACCTCAGGCAGCTGGTAAAGCAAAAGGGACCTCAAAAGGAGCCGGATGTGCTCGAATGGGCGATACAAGTGGCAGCCGCTCTGAAGTATTTGCATGAGCGCGAACAGCCGATCATTCATAGAGATTTGACACCGGACAATATTGTTTTGCGGAATGATGGCAAGGTGATTTTGGTGGATTTTGGCGCTGCCAACGAGTTCATTGGCAATGCTACCGGCACTTTTGTCGGCAAACACAGTTTTATTGCGCCAGAACAGCTGCGGGGAAAAGCCACCGTCCAAAGTGATATATACGCGTTTGGCTGTAGCCTGTATTTCCTTTTAGTGGGTGAAGAACCTGAGGCCCTCACCGAATCTAATCCTCGGGACAAAGTGCCATCTATCTCAGAGGAACTTGCAGAGGTCGTTCTATCGTGCACTCAGATGGAAGCATCTGACCGCTATCAAACCGTTGCGCAACTATTGCCAGTTCTGCGCCGGGTGGCAGCACAGTCGGCGGTTCTTTAGGTCGATTGGCAATGCTAAATCGAAAACGGTAAACCGTAACCGTAAACTGTCACGGAGACTGTAATCTTCGGCTCAGGGCTGACGATGGCTCGATCGTCTGTGTAATCTATTGTCGCGTTCGCGTTTGTAAAGTCCCAACGCTTGAGCCTGTTTTGTGTTTTACTGATTGTATTGGCGGTACGATCATGGCGAATTTGGAAGGATAGGGAGACCCGATGGCCGAAATAGATTCAAGACATCGGCTTGGCGAGCTTGTCATTGAGCTTGACATGGTGAGTCCGGAGCACTTAGAGGAAGCGCTTTCGATATCAAGAGAGACATCACTTCCCCTTGGCCGTGTGCTGGTTATGTCTAACTTGCTGTCAGACGACGATCTGAAAAACATCGTTCGCTGCCAGACATTGCTGAAAGAGCATGCTATAGAGTTGAAGCTGGCTAAACAAGCGATGGCGCAGGTTCGCCAGATGCGCATCACGCTTGACGAATCGCTGGCGTTGCTTGGTTGGGATTCGGTCAATCAGCGAGAACTTATGCCGTTGGGGAAGCTGCTGATGGAAGCAAACTTTGTTTCGCACCCGCAGCTGGAGCGAGCTCTCGAGAAGCATGAAGCGACCGGCTTGCCGTTTGGCCGCATTCTTGTTCTGGGTGGCATTATTTCGGAGAGTTTGCTATCGGCCGCGGTGAACGCTCAGATACTTGTTCGTGACGGAAAGTTGACAGAAGAGCAAGCGATCGAGGCGCTCAAAGTGGCAGCGCGTCGTCAGATCTCGATCGAAGTGTTGTTGAAGGAGAAGGGCTTTTACGATTTACCTAATCGCAGTTGTCCGCGTCTTGGCGAGATTTTGCTTTTCTGCGAGTTGATTACTCCCAGTCAATTGGTGAATTCGCTGGAAGTCGGGCTGGTTGCGAAAAAGCCTATTGGTGAAGTTCTCGTTGATGCGAAACTTTTGACTAACGAGCTTTTGCAAGCCGTCTTGCAAGTACAAAATTTGATCGGCGATTCAAAACTGAGCATCAACGAAGCCCGTGAGCTGATCACTGCTGTCAAAGCCGGTTCGACGTTCCACGATGCGATGAAGAGCATAAGCTTGGGTCACAATCCCGGACAGCACTCACGTATATCGCTTTCAAAATTCCTGCAGATGATCGGATACGTTACACCAACAGATATTGCTCAAGCTTTTGATGTGGCTCAACACAACTCTCAAATCATGATGCAAGTGTTGACGGTGGCTGGTATCGCAGATGAAACTACACTCGTGAAGGCAGAACACTGCCGTTTGCTAGTGCAGAACGGACGATTGACAATGGAGCATGCAGGAATCGTTCTCGACTACTCACAGCGGCGGGGCATCGATATTCCGCAAGCATTGCGTGAGTTGCAGTGGCAGCATGGCGATAGCGCTGAGTTCAACGATCTGAAACCTCTCAAACAAGTTAAATTGAAAACATTGACCCAATCGCAGTGGATGACATTGCGTGGAACCGCCGAACAGTTCATGGTCAAAGGACAGTACAAAGCAGCAAGAGACGTTTGGCTGCAGCTTCTGGATATGGAGCACGATAAGGGCGAAAGCCACGCTCGCTGTCTTGATGCAATTGCAGAAACATACCTGGCTGAACAGAACTTTGAAGAAGCGAAAAAGTCATATCATACGTCGCTCGAATACAAAACTCAATTGTATGGAGCGGAATCGATTCCAGTCGCCTTGGCTGTAAGCAATCTCGGAAAGGTCGCATATTTCAGCAAGAATTATTCTGAAGCCGAGACTTGCGCTAAGGATTATATTCGAATCTGTACGCTGCGGCTTGGTGCTCATCATCCGGACGTTGCCTGCGGCTGGCAAAATCTCGCAACGCTCTATCACGTGCAAAATAAGCACTTCGATGCTGAAAGCGCTTACAGAATTGCGATAAAGATCTGTACTGAATCACTTGGTGCTGACCATCCTACGACCGCTCGACTAAATCGCAACTATGCCAATCTCCTGCATAACATGAACAAAGTGCGTGAGGCGGCTGCTGTCGATCCATTTGCACAAGGTCGGATTACAGGAAGTTGGCGAGCTATTCAGCTTTCTGAGGACCAAAAGTTAGGCGGTTGAAGCTGAGAGACTTATTGCCATGAACGCAATGATATTCGAGGGTTCTGGTTTGCCGCTAAAATTGGTGCACCGGAATAAACCTGAGCCAGGACCCGGACAGATTCTTTTGGAGATTTCTGCATGCGGCGTCTGTCGAACTGATTTGCATGTGATTGATTCTGATTTGAAAGAGCCTAAATTGCCACTCGTGGTCGGCCACGAAATCGTAGGCAAAGTATCCAAACTAGGGCAAGGCGTTGCTAATTTCGAAATTGGACAAAGAGTAGGCGTTCCGTGGCTCGCAAAAACGTGCGGGCGCTGCAAATTCTGTCAATCCGACCGTGAAAATCTTTGCGATTATCCAAAGTTTACTGGCTACAATGTCGACGGCGGCTATGCGACTCACACTGTTGCGGATGCAGATTTTTGCTTTTCACTGCCAGATGGTTTGTCAGACGCAGAAGCTGCACCATTGCTTTGTGCCGGCTTGATAGGTTGGCGCACTCTCAAGTTTGCAGGCAATGCTCACCGTCTTGGTATTTACGGCTTTGGAGCCGCAGCTCATATCATCATTCAGGTTGCGCTCTATCAAAAGCGTGAAGTGTATGCCTTCACCCGCAGTGGCGATGATGCTGGTCAGAAATATGCTATAGAGTTGGGCGCATGTTGGGCCGGAGCATCTGATGAACTGCCTCCGGAGCCATTGGATGGTGCTTTGATATTTGCCCCGGTAGGAGATCTGGTTCCTTTAGCTCTAAAGGCATCGGACAAAGGCGCTGTCATCGTATGCGGTGGCATTCATATGTCCGATATTCCAGCTTTCCCATATTCTATCTTGTGGGAAGAGCGTTCTGTAAAATCAGTCGCCAACTTGACCAGACAAGACGCTAGGGAATTTTTGGACATCGCCTTCAAAATTCCAGTCCATACGAATATCAATAAATATGCTCTGTCGAAGGCAAACACTGCCTTGGACGATCTACGCCACGGGCGGTTTCATGGTGCTGCCGTGTTAATTCCAGAGCATGAAGATGAAACGTTGTGAGTAGCATTCGCTAATTTGAACGGGTGGCACGCGGCTGAGCTACTGAAGAAAATCGAGAGCCTGTTCCAGCTCTTGCCCCCTGCAGTCTTGATGTCCCATTCCGGGAACGTCAATTAGTTTGGCTCGGAATCCGTCTGCAATGAATCCATTGTTGTAGATGTCCAGAATATTTCCGCGTCTGAAGTCATCTGCACCGGTAATCAAACAAAATTTGACAGCAGAGCGTGCTGCGCTTGCGTCTTCAGTCGACGTGCCATCGGCAACATTGTATGGATGTCCGTTTGTGTCTATTAAATTCGTTGCGTATTTTGGCACCACCGGTCTGTAATAATTCGAACCACAACTTTGAATGGTGCCTGAGAATATGTCGTGCTGCCAGAAAGCGCAACTCGCTGCAAGACGCGCACCGCCAGATAAACCCGCTGTATATACTCGTCTGCTGTCAATTTTGTACTCGTGCATCATTTCGAGAGCAGCCATTACGGCAAGGCCTGAGCGCCTTGGATTTAGAACGCTATTACCGGCGTTTTGTGGTGCGACAAACAAGAATTTTCGTTTGGTGAGAACATCTGACCAACCCTGCGGCATATTGCATACATTTATCGGTGGAATGTAAACGATTAAACCGTAGCTCTGATTTTTTGAAAAATCTGCAGGAGTCCAAACATAGAATTTTTCGCTTTGTGGATTCAGACTATAGTTGACATTCGCATTGCGATGCTGCGGTTGTACGGGATAGGTAAACGTGACAATTCCTTCAGCTGCGTTTGCGTTCAATGCGGGTAAGCAGAGGCAGAACGCGCCCAAGATACAGAGAATCGTTTTTTTCATTTTGCTTTAGAGGTGAGAAACGACAGCTAAAAAGAACAGTTAGTGACTGAACTCATAGTTTCGCACATTCAGGTTTGTTCCTTCCCGTTTGAGGTGAATCTTGCTGCTACCGCCTGTCTGATTCATTTGACTGTCGAGACTATTTGCTACGTCGTCGAGAATGGCTTTCTTCTCGTCAACGTATTTTTTGTAATCAGCAGCCTGGCGCGAAGCCTGCTGCATCACGGCGTTGGCTTGTGCTGTCCCTTCTTTCTTATATTCCTCGGCCCAATAGCGAGCGCGCCCGCGATACGACATGCTCGCGTCATAAGAGTGTTCAGCTTTAATTCTGTCGGCTTGCTTCTTTGCTGCGTCGAGAACGGCTTTTTGCTTGAGCTCGTTTTCTTGTGCCGCCTGCTTTTTGCGTTCCTCAATTTGCTTTTGTAAAGACGTCATATTTTCCGGACTGATGGCTGCCGTCTTCGAACCGTCGGCGTCAGGAGTTCCGCCCGCTCCAGCACTAGGTGTGCCTGGAGCTAATGTTGAGCCAGAGCTGAAGCCTGAGCCCCCGGCGTTCTTGGTACTTCCTCCGATGTCTGGAAATTGCCTGCCCGGAGTCGGAATTGGTGGCGCTATCAAGGACGGACCTGCCGGCAGTGCGCTCATTGCAGCAGACTTTTCCAATGCCGCCGCTGCGCCCTTCACCCCGGATTTCTTCAAAGCTTTCAGCGCCGATTCACACCCATCCTTTACGTCATCAGAATCGGCGTTTTCGATTGCTGTTTGATACTCTTTCGTTGCTCCTGTCAGGTCTTTCATGAAAACCATGGTATTAGCCAGATAGTAGTGACCGAGCGGGTCTTCCGGTGCGTCCTTGACCATCCTTGAAAAGTACTGTCTGGCTGCCGCGAAGTCGTGTTTGGAATAGGCCTCCATCCCGGCACTGTAGTCTTGCGGTTGGGCGAATGCTTGCAATCCTGACAGGCAGATGGAACTCAGACTAGCGACTGCGATTGATGCGACGTTGCGAGTTATTGGCATTCAGATGTCGTGTGGCTTATTCGGTGCTGCGGATAATTTTGTGGCGGCAATAACTAGCATACCACTGACATCCTATTCTGCTGCCATCCTGTTCCTAAGCCTGGGCTTGGATGTAAGACCTGGGACCGTTCGCAAGAGTACGCGGGACTTCTTCAAAAGCGCGTGTGTCTTCTCCAAAAGCAAGTTCCTCTCAAACAGGCAGCCGTGGTACCACGTGTGATGGCGTCAGCTAAAAAAGAGCCCACCTGTTTCCAGGCGAGCCCTTCATGTTTCCTAGCTTGTAACCTTACCTGCGAATATGCAGACGGTAAGTTACTTGCTGGCCTCGTCGGCTGCTTTCTTGGTTTCTTTAGCAGCTTTGTCGGCATGCTTTTCAGCTTTTTTAGCATCGCCCTTAGCAGCGTCTTTAGAAGCCTTAGCATCTTCTGTAGCGGCTTTGGTTTCTTTGTCAGCCACTTTGGAAGCTTTCTTGTCAGCTTCTTTGGCTTCATCTTTGGCATAGGATGCCAAACCGAAACTACCGGTGGCGATGGCTGCTAGTAACGCAAATGCGAAAATACGCTTCATGACTTACCTCCAAATGTCTAATCATTCTCCATGCTATACAACACAGGTTAACTGAGCCATCGCGCACGTTATGGCACCGTAAAATCTGCCTTCGTTGTCAACAAAAAGGAGAGCCATTTCTAGCTCCCCTCTTTGTTTTAGTTATCTAGATCGCGATCAGATGCTTACGCTTAGAAGCTTGTTTGTGCCATTCTCACAGCGGCTGCAGCGTTAGGTACACCGAAACCATAGAAAATTCCCAACTGCGAGTAACCTGTCGGGTGTTGTGCTGTTGCTCCCATGATTTGAACGACCTGAGACAGAGGAAGTCCTGGGTTTACACTCCATACCTGACCTGCGACACCGGCTGTTAAAGGAGACGAGAATGAAGTGCCGCTTGCGATAAAGGCGATGCCACCATTTGCGGTGTTAGCAATGTTCTCGCCGGGAGCCGCAAACTGTGTGGCGGGTCCGAACACTGTGAATGACGACGGTTGCAGAGTTGCGCCGACTGATGAAACTACGACTTGTCCTGGATTTATGGTTCCGAAACCGTCACCCAGACCAGAGTTGCCTGCTGAATTGAAGATTTCGCCGCCGCGTCCACCGTAGATACCGAACAACGCAACGAGCAGTGGATGCCAATACTTATCGGCAAAACTGCCTGGTAAAGCGGTGGAGTTGTAGCTCAAGTTGGCAAGTTTGACGTTATTGAGCATTAGGAACTCTATTCCTCTTGCAATCGCGAAATCATTGGTGCCGAGCAGACCGCCCTCGCCGTCCGGAGCTCCTGCAATAGAGACCGGAACATAAGTCGAGTTGAAGCATGGGGCAGCAAACCCGAAGTTGTTATTGGTGCTTGCGCCGAAGCAGTTTGTAGTCATGGTGCCGTGGCCAAAATTCAGATCTTCTTCTGCACCGTTCGGCAAGTTTTGAAAAGCCTGATAACCGATTCCATTCATCAATCCGGTATTGCGACCTTCCAAGTCCGGATTGGTGCGGTAGTCGACTCCGGTATCGAGCGAGCCGTAGACGACGCCAGCGCCGGTTGCACCGAGCGTCCATGCCTGCGGGATGAACATCGCTCCAAGGTAGTACTGTTGGCTGTAGCCAGGATCGTTGGGGTTGGTCCCGAAGTTGTTTGGTGTTAGGTTGGGGACAGCGGTGAAATTCTTTTGCACGCCAACGAAATTCTTGTCTTTCTTGGCCTTTGTAATCTCTTCATCGAGTTTACCTTTCGGTACTTCAACGAGAACTGCAAGACCCATCATGTCTTTGTCTACAATTTTTCCGTCTATGTCTTTAATCGACTGCGCCAGGTCTTCTTTGTCGAGACCCTTCTTCGGCATGACAATAATCTGGTCCGGCACGAAAGTTTTCGTCGACGAATTGGGACGGCTCACCGGCCTGACTGTCGGATTAGCGGTATTATCAGCAGCTAATGCTGGCATAGTAAGCGTGGTTGCACACAATGTGCCCAGCGAAATCGCAAAAGCAGAGACTTTGTGTGCTGCCGTCTTTATGCTTTCAGATGTTGGCTGCCTCTTGAAAAAATTGAGGTCCATGAATTACGTGCTCCTTATCACTAAACTCTTAGCTCTTGATACCGCGAATCCATCATTCTAAAACTCAACAAATAATATACTCTTGCGCGTTAAATTTGGCCGTTGACAGCGAAAAGATGTGAATTGACTGGATGTACTTCTGTTGAGTAGCCCAAAAATAGTGGCTTAAGAATGCATGTCAAGTGTAAAATTTAATTACTAGATTTGTGACTGGTTTCCGATAATTTTTAGCGCCCATTTCTTGAAGTGTGCCGCTGGCGATCTTGATTTTACGCTTTTAGCGGTTCTGGTAACTTTTTTCCGTCATGGCTATTAGCTACTTGTCAGCGCGGGAATTCCTCGCGGAAAGGTAAAGGCTCGGCAGAATGGGCTTCGGCGTTGCGGGGAGCAGGGGGCGATTTCGGGTGCTTGGGCATACTGAGAATTTTCGCTAAATTTCTCAAAAGCCCCAACCCCCAAAAAGCGACTACAAATCCGTTAAAAATCAGTCAGAAAAATTCGCCGAAACCCTCACAAATATTGAACTTTTGGAGTCAAAAGCACGTACTTATATAAGTACGCGTTCAAATAAGTATCGTAGCTGAAGGAGGTTCCAACCATGGCAACAGCTGGTATTCGTGCGCACATTGAGGGCTTGAGTCCCACAACTATTTTTACGACAAGAGACGTGTTGAAATACGGTAAACGCGGTGCGGTAGACCAATATCTGTATATTCTGGTTAAGAGGGGAACGATTCGACGATTGGCTCGCGGCGTCTTTGTTCAGGACAAAAACATAAATCCTTCAATTGAGGAAATAGCTCAAATCAAGGCGGCAGCTTTTGCTCGACGCATTTGCAAAAACGCAACAGAGGTTTTGTGCAAACTCGCGTTGTTTCGTCAAACAAATTTGACTGACAAGTCTAGTGGGAAAACTTTCGCTATCAATGGACGTAGCAGCAGTTTCCAATCATATCGCGGAGCCGTGATATACAAAGGGATTGCGCAACGACGACTAAAGCTCTGCGATTCAAAGACTGGAGAAAAGGTCTATGCCCTCTGGCATTTGCGCGACGACGATCATATTGAACGCGCGGTCAATTTTGTATTTCGCCAAATGAATAGCGCCGAGAGGCTAGACCTGAGAGCTTGTAGTTCTCTCATGCCGGGGTGGTTGAATGATATGTTCGTGGAGCGATTTGTTCGTACCCTAGCGGCGTAGACAAAAATCCCTCAGAACAACTCATAACCGCATGCAGCGGCTCCACCAACGAATATCAGCTCAATCTGGACCCGTTAACTTCTTTCAACGTAATTCAGCGTAGTACGCGCCCTAGCGTCTCGAAAGCTCGCGCTTTCTCATGCGGATGCTCTTCGGCGTTATCTCAACGAGCTCATCGGCCTGAATGTATTCCAGACAGCGCTCCAGGGACATCTCAATCGGTGCTTGTAGCGTGACTAACATATCGCCAGTCGAGCTACGGACGTTGGATAACTTCTTGGTCTTACAGACGTTGATGTCCAGGTCTTGCGCACGGCTGTTTTCGCCGATGATCATGCCGCCATAAACGCGAGTTCCTGGCGTGATGAAGTATACGCCGCGATCCTCTGCTTGCTGAAGTGCATAGTAGGTCGCAGTGCCTTCTTCCCATGCCACTAGCACGCCGTTGCGTTGACCGGTGATGTCACCGCACCAGGGGCGATACTCGAGAAATGCGTGGTTCATAACGCCGTTGCCTTTGGTCAGACGCAGAAACTCGCTGCGGAAGCCGATCAAACCGCGAGTCGGAATGACAAACTCCAGATAGGCTTGATTTTTGTCCACGTGCATATTCTGCAGTTCGGCTTTGCGAGGACCGAGCTCTTGCATCACCGCACCGGTGAAATCATCTGGCACATCGATCAACAATTTTTCGAAGGGTTCGTGGTCTTGTTCGTTGATGCGTTTGACGATAACTTCAGGCCTCGAAGCTTGGAATTCATAGCCTTCGCGGCGCATAGTTTCGATCAATATTCCTAGGTGAAGCTCGCCTCGGCCGCTAACGATGAAAGTGTCGGTATCGGCGGTTTCGGCAACGCGAAGACTTACGTTCGTTTCCAGTTCATGGAATAGGCGGCTGCGAATCTGTCTAGAAGTGACAAACTTGCCTTCCTGACCCGCAAATGGTGAGTTGTTGACGAGAAACGCCATCTTCATGGTCGGCTCATCAACCTTGATTCGCGGAAGTTCAACAGGGTTGTCGACACTAGATATAGTGTCACCAACGTTGGCTCCGGCAAATCCGGCGATTGCCACCAATTGTCCGGCAGTCGCTTCGCGCACTTCCACTCTCTTGAGTCCGTGGAACGTGAAGAGTTTAGCGATGCGCCCTTTGACGATTGTTCCGTCTTCTTTCATCAACGCTACTTGGTCGTTATCGCGGAGGCGTCCGTTGTAGATGCGTCCGATGCCGATGCGTCCGAGGTAGTCGCTGTAGTCGAGAATACTTACTTGCATCTGTAAGGTGGCATCCGGATCGCCTTTTGCCGGTGGGCAGTGTTCGATAATGGTATCCAGCAACGGACGCAAATCAGTGCCTTCTTCCTCTGCTGTTTTCTTGGCGATGCCCTTTACGCCTGAGGCGAAAAGGTAAGGGAAATCGAGTTGTTTTTCATCTGCACCGAGTTCTACGAAAAGGTCAAAGACCTGGTCGACTGCAACGTGGGGATCGATGTTTGGTCTGTCGATTTTGTTGATGACGACGATTGGTCTCAAACCTCGTTCGAGGGCTTTGCGTAACACGAATCTTGTCTGAGGCATGGGGCCTTCACCAGCATCGACTACCAGCAAAGCGCTTTCGACCATGCCTAGAATTCGTTCTACTTCACCACCAAAGTCAGCGTGACCTGGTGTGTCAACGATGTTGATCAAAAAGTCTTTGTATGTGACGGCAGTATTCTTTGCCAGAATTGTGATACCGCGTTCGCGTTCGAGGTCGTTCGAGTCCATGACGCATTCGACGACCTCTTGATTCTCTCTGAAGACACCGGTCTGTCTGAGAAATCCGTCGACGAGTGTCGTTTTGCCGTGGTCGACGTGAGCGATGATTGCGATGTTTCGAATGTGTGCCAGGTCTGCACCAGATGCGGCGCGTGGTGCAGACGCCGCCGATTCATCAAATCCTGAGCTGGCTAGGTCGCCAATGACCATGCTCTGGTCTGTTGGGAGATTTTCTGTATTTCCTTCAATCATCATTGCGGCGCCCATTTTGAAGTTACCTTTAAGTGTCGATGTATCGTTTGTTCGTCGTATCCAGCGTTTTGTCGTATCCAGGTTTTTGTCTCGGTCATTTGTTTCCAGTCTTCGGTCGATTGGTCTTCATTCAGCGGTCTCAGGTCTCCGATATTTAGGTATTGTTTTTGCTTTGAGCGAATCTGTCTTGTTGTATGCTTGTGAGTCGAAGTTTTTTTATCTTTATCTGTTGCTTACTAATTCAATGTGCGCCGATTTGTGTAGTGTGAGATGGTTTACGGAACTGTTCTGAGAAGTCACGCAGGAGGCTATATAGTCTTTGCACGCGACCAGAACGCAACTGCCACTTACTTCTGCACCGCCCGCGGGCGCATAAAAAAAGAGGGTATGTCGATACTCACCGGCGACCGGGTGGAGTTAGACGAGATTTCTCCGGAACAGGGAACCGCGGTGATTGCAGCCAGGTTGGACCGGCACAGCTTGCTCAGCCGTCCACCGGTGGCGAACGTCGACCAAGTCATCATTGTACAGGCAGTCCACCAGCCCGAGTGGAGCCATCTGGTATGCGACCGTTACATAGTTCACTTCCACCTAGAACTGCCTGTGGCGCAGCCTGTCATTGCTTTTAACAAGTGCGATTTAGCCAGTCCGGCCCGTTTAACGGCTTTAAGAAGTATTTATGAACCCCTTGGATACTTCGTCACATTTGTATCTGCTAAGACTGGCGAAGGGCTTGAAAAGTTGGTGAAAGTAATGAGCGGCAAGACATCTGTCATGGCTGGTCAATCAGGAGTGGGCAAATCCAGCCTGCTCAATGCTCTATTGCCAGAGTCAAACCTTGCAACTGGAGTGATGGAGAACGATTTTGGCGTCGGCCGCCACACGACGACGGCGAGCCAGCTCTATAATCTGGCACCGATCGAACGCTATTTCTCAATCGAACAAGGTGAGTCTTGGGTCGCCGATACGCCAGGGTTCAACATTCTGGAGCTTAAGCATCCCGCCCCAGCAGAGGTTGTGTGGCATTTCCCAGAGATTCTCGAGCTTGCTCATGATTGCAAATTTCTAAATTGCCTTCATCTGGTCGAACAAGGTTGTAATGTCTTGCAAAATATAGACAAGATTTCCGAAGAGCGATTTCAAAGTTATTGCGCGATGGTGGCGGATGCTCAAGCCGAGTTTAAGGCGCGCAAAGAATCTTCGCAGAAAGTAGAAACAGCCGTTAAGTCGGTAGGTGGCAGGGGAAACGCCAAACAAGTGCCGAAGCTGAGTGGGAAGTACAGAAATATTTCTAGGCGGCGAGAGAAGCAACAAGTCTCGCAGTTCTTTATCGATGACGACGAGAGCGATGAAGAATCTGCTGAAGAACGCGACCTGGAACAAGAGCAGGAGCATGAATGAATAACGAAAATTTTGTCTTCCCTCGCGGATTTGTATGGGGCACTGCCACTGCTTCTTATCAAATTGAAGGTGCTTGTGATGCCGATGGAAAAGGGCGATCCATTTGGGACACCTTCACACACACACCAGGCAAAATTCACAAAGACGAAGTGGGGGATGTCGCATGCGACCACTACAATCGTTACGTAGAAGACGTCGCTTTGATGCAGCATTTGAATTGCAAGGCTTATCGATTCTCCATTTCGTGGCCTCGCATCTTCCCAAACGGCCACGGCCAGATAAATCCGAAAGGGCTCGAATTTTACGACCGCCTAGTGGACGAAATGATGCAGCGAGGGATCGAACCATACATCACCCTCTATCACTGGGATCTACCTCAAGCCTTGCAGGAAAAAGGTGGTTGGGCAAATCGAGATACGGCAGGATACTTCGCTGATTATTCTGCTGCCGTTGTGAAGCGTTTAGGTGATCGCGTCTCCCATTGGATTACCTTGAATGAACCATGGGCTTCGGCTCACTGCGGCAATGTGCTCGGCGAGCACGCGCCCGGATTGAAGGATAAGCGACTGGGTTTGGCTGTTGCGCATCATCTTCTTGTCGGTCATGGTCTGGCGTTGTCGGCAATTAGAGGAAGTGATTCTAGAGCTGAAGTGGGCATCGCCCTTAATCTGTATCCGACTGCAACTGACTCGCAAAGTCCTGAAGCCTTGAAATCAGCGGAAGATGATTGGAATCGGAATGGACGCTGGTTCCTCGATCCAATTTTTCGTGGTTGCTATCCGCCGATCATTTATGAAGAGAATGGTGCGGATGCAGTACCTGCACAACCGAATGATTTTGCGTTGATTGGGCAGAAAATCGATTTTCTGGGCATCAATTATTATTTCCGTCATCTGCATAACGAAAATGGTCGTGTTGAGAAAGTACCTGGCTCCGAGCACACTGATATGGGATGGGAAGTTCATGCCCCATCGTTGCGGGACCTTCTCAATCGCATCAATGCCGACTACAAGCTGCCACCAATCTACATCACAGAGAACGGATGTGCGTTGCAAGACCATCTTACTGAGACTGAGCATGTGCACGACAACAAGCGCATCAAATTCATTCACGACCATCTTGTCGAACTGAGGCGAGCGATGCGTGATGGAGTGGTGGTCAGGGGTTACTTCGTCTGGTCACTCATGGACAACTTCGAATGGTCGTTTGGAACGTCGAAACGATTTGGTCTTGTATATGTCGACTTTAAAACGCAAAGGCGATATGTTAAAGACAGCGGTTTTTGGTTTGCTAAAGTCGTGCAACGCAATGAAGTGCACAAATAAGTTGCGCTTAGGTATGTCGTGCACAGGTAAGTTTGCACAAGTAAATAACTAGTCGAAATCGCTACGGAGTAAGCTGCGGATCTGGAAGCGACGCGATTACAGTTCGCACTTGTTCAATTGTTTGTACGCGCATCTCACGGTCTTTTTCCATCATTTTACTGATGCAGTCGTCCAGTTCGATCGGTATCAGGAAGGGAATCATGGCGGATACCGGTGGTGGCACTTCATGGAAGTGTTTGGTGAATACTTCGGTTATGTTGTTGCCTGAAAAAGCTTTTGTGCCGGTTAAGGATTCGAACATTACACAGCCGAGAGCATAAATGTCTGTGCGTTGGTCGAGCTCTCGTCCCGAGCATTGTTCCGGTGACATATAGCTTGGGGTGCCGCTGACTAAAACTTTTTGCCCTTTTTCGCTCGTTTCGGCTAAGTCTTCGGCTAAGTCTTTGGACATCACTTTGGAGACACCGAAATCCGCCAACTTCACGTGCTCGACGCCATCGTCGTCTCTGTTCAAAATGAAGTTGCTTGGCTTGATGTCACAGTGGACGACGCCGGCCGCGTGAGCAGCGATAAGGGCGTCGCAGACCTGCAGGAATATAGACTTGAATCGCGGCAGCGTCAGATGCAGTTCATGCTTCAGTATCGTATCTAGTGTTATGCCTTCGAAGAGTTCCATCACTATATATGGCTCGCCGCGCCCCGAGACGCCGAAATCGTAAATGCGAATAATGCCATCGTGATTCAAACACGCGATCGACATTGCTTCCTGCTGAAATTCGCGCAGCGCTTTCTTCTCTCTCGTTAAATTGGGATGCAGTACTTTCAGCGCCACATGTCGTTTCATATAAATATGTTGGGCTTTGTATACGGTGCCCATGCCACCCTTGCCTAGAACTGAATCGATTAGATATTTGTCGGCAAAAATGTTGGTTGCGTCTGGCATCTCCATGGTGGCCGGCAACCAATCTGCCACATTATCCGCGCCTGCCGTAGCAAGCGTGAAGTCTTTTTGGTGCGCCGATTCATACGAATATGCCTGAATAATGCCGCGCATAACAGCGGCAACAGCGTCTTCACTTGCGTTCAATTGCTCGGCGATCTGGTGCGTCGACCACCCGTCGCGAATCAGTTTGAGCACCTGCATCTCAAATTCAGCCAGAGTCACCTTCGATTTAGTCGTGCCTGCGCCGTGTGCGCGCACGACGACGTCGGCGACCAGCGGATCGATCCAAACTTTACCCTGCAGAAGGTTGTCGATGACGGCGCTAACTTGTTCGATAGAACGGGATTTCAAACAGTAGGCATCTGCTCCTGCTCCAAGTGCTGCCGCCACCGTATCTGATGTGTTGTGTGAAGTGAACATCATGATTCTGGTGCGCGGTAGGTCTTGCTTGATTCTCCAGGAGGCTTCGATTCCATCCATTTGAGGCAGACTGACGTCCATTAATATGATGTCTGGTTGAATTCTGCGAGCTTCGGTCACGGCTTCTTCACCGCTTGTCGCTTCGCCTGCCACCACATACTTGTTCAGTGACTCGAGCGACATCTTCAGACCCAAGAGAGTCAATGGTTGGTCTTCAACTATCAAAATAGTGGGAGTGGCTTGCACAAACTTCCTGTCTATTTGGATTTGGGCTCAGGACCGCGGCTGGCGAAACATACTCCTTCGTGGAAGTTGCCCAGCACTGAGTATTCCGGTTTGATTATGTATTTGCCTGTTGTATCGATGTAACCATATTTTCGGTTGGTGCCCTCGCCAACCGTTACTTTCGCTTTGCCATCGCGAAAATCTTCCGCGTGTGCAAGAGATGGACCGACTATAACTTGGCCGGTTTTGTCTATGTAGCCATACGTGTTCTGGCTGGCACGAAACCTAACCGCAGCGAAACCTTCATGAAATCGCTGTGCACCATATATGATGGCAGGAATTATGAGCTTGCCGGTTTTGTCAATAAAGCCGAAAGTTCCTTCGAACATCGGGTTTTTCGTAACACTAGTATTTACGGCTGCTAGACCTTCGCTGAACGGATAGGCGCCTGTGAATTGGCGGTCGATAACTATGGCGCCGGTCTTGTCTATGTAACCCCATTCGTCATTTTTCTTGACTGCGGCAAGTCCTTCACTAAAGTCGCTGACATCGTCGTAAATTGGTTTGACTACGATCTTTCCGGCGTCATTCATGAACCCTCTCACCCAGTTACCACGGCGGTCTTCAGCACTTTTAGGCACGGCAATTCTAGCCATGCCTTCGTGGAAGGTGCCCATGTCAGCAAGCTTCATGCGGACGATCTCTTCGCCCGAGGTCTCAACAATCCCGTATTCACGATTATCGCGAAATGAATATTTGTCTGGACTTATCTCGCGCAAATCTGAATATTTGGGCTGAATCAGAAAATTGCCGGTCTTGTCGATGACGCCATACCTGCGATCTATTTTTCCGACAGTGACGCCGACGATTGCGCGACTATTGCTGAAGTCGCCTGCGACGTCAAATTTTGCCGGTATCACCAAGTCGAGATTTGTGTTCACGTATCCCATCAAGTATCCCCGGCCCATTGCTTTGGTGGTATCAATAAGCTCGACTGCCGCCAGCCCGTCGGAAAACGGCTGCACGTTCCTATATTGATCTGGCAACAGCTCACCTTTGCTGTCAATTACTTCCGGTAATGAGGTGGATGTGAGCGCCACCTGTGCATGCCCGGCGTGAAATTGGTGTGCCGCATAGAACGTGCGGTTGAAGGCGATTTTGCCGTGGTGATCAATGAAGGCGTACTTTTGATCGAAACTGTTTCTACTGCCGGGATGCAAACAGACAGCAGCCAGGCCGTCCGAAAAGTCTGCTGCGTTCCAATATTTGGGTTGAATGGCATACTCGCCCTTTTCGTTTAAGTATCCGTAAGCTTTGTTTGGATCTACTTTTCTGCTGCCGCTGATCAGAATGGGCTCCAGGCGTTTGTTGAGTCTTTCGAGTTCATCCTTGCGCCCTTGATCGCTGAGCATCTTCTTGTAACCGTCGAACCACTCGAAATCGTCGGCACCACCAGCTGGTTTTGGAAGATCAGTGTAGACTTCGATCAGCGCCTCGTATTGCTTTTCGGCGTCAGCATATTTTTTCTTGCTGGCATAATAGTTAGCCAACTTCTCTATCGCTGCATATCCTTCGAGCGTAGCTGGATCGGTTCTATGACTCTGTTTGTCGACAAGCGAGGCGGCGTAGACGAAGCTCTTCTCTGCATCAGCATCGCGGTGCTGTTTTGCCTGATATTCGGCGAGGTTGATCGCATCTTCGTAGTAACCCGCCCAGTTTTTGTTCGGCAGTGTTTTGTCTACTTCGACTGCGCGTTTGTAATACATTTCTGCTTCGCTCATGTTTTGAGCGTCGAGCATCTTTGCTAGTTTTGTAAGCGAATAGGAGAGAAGGACACAGTAATCACGAGGTGATTGCGCATAGCATGGTTCGTAGATTCTTACTGCCTGACGCAATGCGTCGATAGCTTGTGGGCCTTTATCGGTGTATTCGTAAAAGTTGGAGAGGTCTCTAAGCAGATCGGCAGTCTCCGGAAAGTCCTTGCCTAGAGCTTTTCTGGAGCGTTCTATCAACTGCAGTTTTGCTTTTTCGGCTTCCGCCACGTGTCCGTCTCGCCATAGTTTGTCCGCCGCTGCTGCCAGTTTTTTCGTTTCGCTTGCGTAGCCCTGCGGCACTCCAAGGATCATCTCCATCGGTAGCGCGTCTTTGGCCTTGAAAAAACCTGCTTGTTCGATCGGTCCTGCATTGGCTACAGTTTCGAGCGCAGTTTTGTTTGATCGTGCACTGGCGTTCGAGCGCTTGATGCGAATATCTGTAATGTCACCATCGGGCTCGACTTGAAAGCCGACGATGATGATTGGGTCCATGGTCGGACGCACTTTGTTCCAACCGGTCAGTATCTTGTCGTAAATAGCTTGCGTGTAACCGGCGGAGAATTTAGATAGCGGTGAACTCGTTATCGAAGGGCTCGTTGGACTGCCGGCTGCCGCTGCTGCCGTAAGTCCGCCCTGTGAGGACAGGAGTACTGCGGCTGCTAGCAAATAATATGATAATCTGCTTTTCAGATTTTTTGCAGGCATCGTTCCTCAGCTCCAGGGCATGCTTAGCTGATGCTGATTGTCTGCAGTATCTTCGTCCTCATCAAGAACGATCACTTTATCCATTCGGGCGATGAAATTCGGCCACACTTCGCGATTGACTGCGTTCTTGGGCAAAATTCCGGAGAGTGTCGAGACCAGGTTTTCCACCGCCAATGCTTTCATAGCGTTGCGCGTTTCAGTCGTTGAGCTGCCGATATGCGGTGTCAGTACTACATTTTTCAAAGTGAGAAGCTCTTCGGTAACCGTAGGTTCAAACTCGAAGACGTCGAGCCCGGCGCCTGCGATCTTTCCTTCTTGCAAAGCTTTGACTAGCTCGACTTCGTTAATGATGGCACCGCGTGCGGTGTTGATTAACATCGCCGTGGACTTCATCTGCGCTAACTCCGCGCGACCGATAAGATGTCTGGTGCTGCGATTGAGCGGGCAGTGGATCGACACGAAGTCTGAATGTTTGAGAAGTTCGCCGAGCGATAGTCTTGTTGCGCCAAGCTCTTTCTGAAGAAATTTGTCTTTCTCTTCGTCGCCGCGGCGAGTGTAGACGATCTTCATGCCAAATCCGCGACCGCGTCTAGCCATCGCTTCGCCGATGCGCCCCATGCCGAGAATGCCGAGTGTCTTACCGGAGAGCTCGCGTCCAGCCAACAAGCAATCTTCGGTGCGCTCCCACTTTTTCTCGCGCACATACGAATCAGCTTCGACTATGCGTCGAGAGAGAGAGAGAAGCAACGTGAATGCGAGGTCCGCGGTAGCGTTGTCCAGAACTCCTGGTGTGTTGGTGACGATGATTCCGCGGCGAGTCGCTTCTTCGACATCAATGTTGTCAAAGCCTACAGCGACATTGGCGATGATTCGCAGATCCGGACAGGCTTTCATTACCTCGGCGTCAATCTTTTCGCCAAACACACAAATGGCAGCTGAACACGATTTCAGCTTCTCTACGAAAACCTCTGAACTTAGAGGATAGATGTCATCATTTGCCTCTAATTCCGCAACTTCCAGAATTCGAGCCTTCAACTCAGCACTGATTGGTCCGGAAGCCAAGCACCGCAAATCAGTTTTTTTCTTCATAACTCCGCCAAAAACAAACGCCAAACAAATCCAACAAAACCAACAAAACCAAACAAAAATAGCTACGGTCAATTATAAGCCGTTTGTCTCCGCCAGCGCTCGAACCGTTCCGCTTGACACGCTACTTGACACGCTAACACGCTACTTTACACGCTAAATGTAGGTAATGGTTGTGTTTCCGTCAGGCTTCAACCCGATTTGCCGTTACTAAATGCTACAGCACGAAAAGCGTCGATGTGTGCGTCAAGTAATTTTTCAAGAGTTTGCAGTTCTAAAGCGGCTCGTGCGTCATCCCAATTTAATAAACTTTGCATTAATGACGCGACTTTTGCCGCCGCTTCCTTGCACTGCATTTGGTGCAGCAATCCTAGTCTGATTCGCCTGAATAAAAGATCTTCCAGTGAGACGCACATCTCGCTAACTATGCTGAACGCGGCTTCAGCCATAATTGGTGGAAAGTCTGGACACAACCGTTCGCTCAAAGCCGGTTGTCGTTCTACTAAATCAACAATTAGTTGTGCGTCAAGTCCGTAGCTTGCAACGAGATGATCGAGAGTCGCTGGCTCGAGCGCTTGTTTTCGGGCTTTGGCTGCGATCGCCGCAGTTTGCGTAAGGAAGTCGTCTTTATCTTTCCACCCGCCGAGCATCAAACGTTTGGTGCGGCTAGCACCTTTGGGCAAACTAATGTTCTTCTCTTGTGCTTGTGCGAGAACCCTGTCGACAGTCTCTTCCGCGACCAGTCGATAACTCTCGAGCTCTCCGCCATAGACTCCGATTATTTGTATTGGTCCATCGACGATCTGATATTCGCGAGGAGTAGTCGACTTGCCGCGGCGGCTGTCTGGCGCCATGGCATTTTGTTGACCAATGACTGGAAATAGGCTCGACCAGCTGGCAATCACATCATTCTTTGTAATCTTACGCACGGGATTGCAGCTGTTGATGCAATCAAGAAGATACTCGACGTCTTGCGATGTCGGTAGCGGATTGTTTAGATTTCCTGTGTACGGACCCTGACAGGCACCTACTAACAGAGCGCGTTCCCAAGGCACTATCGACACATGCCGTCCTTCTTCTTTCGCCGGCAAGATGAGTGCGTTATTAGTTTCAAACGCTGACATAGGCAGCAATAGATGAGTCTGTTTGCCTAACGAAATTGTGCTTTGCCAACCTTCGTCCGCACTTTTGAAAAGCTCGTCTGTCCAGACACCAACGGCTGAAACGCAGGCTCTGCAACGGAATGTGTATTCTTCACCGCTATAACGATCGCGACATTGCACGGCGGTTACTCTGCCATTCTCAGTTGTGAACGATTTCGCCTCAACGTAATTTATTGCGTGAGCACCCTCGGCACAGGCGCTTTTGAGCACTTCCATTACGAGTCTGGCATCATCGGTCAAAAAATCATGGAAGCGGATACCGCCGGTTAGATCTCCGGACGATATTGCTGGAGCGGCTTCCGACAGTTCTTTTTGCGTTAGATTGTGATGCCCGACGGTTTCGGTTTTCGAACGGGCAACCAGGTCAAACAGAGTTAAGCCGAGTTTAGCCTTCCAGCCGGAAATCTTTTTCTGCTTCTTAATCGGTAAAACACAAGCGAAGTCGCGAATCAGATGTGGTGCCAACTGAGCAAGAGAAGATTGCTCCTGCGATAGGTCGCGCCCTTGTTTTATCGATACTTTCTGAAGTTGCGGTAAGCTTCCGTGGATTAGCTTGCTGGTGCGACCGGACGAACCAGAAGCAAAGTCTTCTCTTTCGACCAGCAGGACGGACATTCCGCGGCTCGCCGCGTCTTGTGCGATTCCGGCACCGACGATACCGCCGCCGATCACGAGTAAGTCGAATTCCCTCAGGCTGGCGATTTCTAATACCTGGGAGCGCGATTTCATTACTCTGTCGATCCTTCCTTGTTTCCGTCCTTGTTCCCTAAGACTCGCTGGATTCTACAGATTCCCTGTTCTCGGGACAATTGTTAACTGTCCAACCCTCGACACCTCATCCTGAAACAGGGATGTATGCAGGAGCTGAGACTGGCTCTTGCAACCGTCAGCTATAAGAGGCTAGCATCTATTGACACATTTTGCTAATTTAACGTTCGTTCGCCCTGCATACAGTCCGCCAAAAACGTCACTGTTACTAGTCTTTAAGTATTTTTTTGCTCTCTCCTGCTTGAAACATACGAGCAGTCTCGCGACAATAGCGGATCACTCGGTGATATCTCGTGTCCCCCTTGCGTGATCTCCCGAACTCCCGTGGTTGATGTCGGGACTAGATAGTCGCTCATGCCACGCTGTAAACGTAATTCGAGGACAAACTTTTGAACCTTCAGGAAAAACGAATGATTTCTCGCGCGCTTGTTCGAAAATCGCTTCGAAAAACGACACTGCTTTCGTTGACAGCGCTGCTCGCTTTTGGCAGTACCACCTCCGGTATCACTTCCGCGGCAGCGGATGTAGAACAACTGGCCCCGCCGGCCGCTCAAAAAGCCATTCAACAGTTGCCGACGATCGATATTCCGCAGACGACCGAGTCGATCGACAAGGTGCGTCGACTGGAGATAGAGGGAGAAAAGAATTTTGACCAAAACCTCGTCGATAAGGCTTTGACGAAGTGGCAAGAAGGCTACGCTATGTCGATCGAGATGAAGTATGCCGAAGGTGAAGGTCGTGCACTTACTAACATGTGCCGTGTTTATCTCGACCGCGGTGATTGGATTAAGGCTAAATACCTTGGCGAAAACGCAATTGAGGTTTTGGGCTCAGGAGCCGACAAGCGTGCACTCGGCCGTGCTCGTGTTGCGCTTGCCCAAGCTTATTTCGGACTCGGTCAAAACGAGTGGGCCGGCACACAATTGGCTGAGGCGATTAAGACCTTCACTAACGAAGAGGCCGGCGATGCTGCCGAAGCCGCTAAACTACTCACTCTTGCTGGACAGCTATTGATCAGATATGGCAAGGTTAGAGAAGCGGTTCAATTCTTTCAGCAGTCAGCGACTTACTACTTGCAGGCTAATGATTCGGTTGGCGCCGTCCGCGCGCACATCAACGTCTCGTCGATTCTCGAACAGGGTGGAACAGTCACCGCTGCTTTAGAGGAAGCGCAAAAGGCTGTTGATATTGCTGGCAGTCTTGGTAAGCAAAATTACCAGCTGACCATCTCGGCGCTCGGTGCGCTTGGGAATGCGCAGTTTTGCCTCGGCGAATACGCCAAAGGTAAGGCGACCTATGAGCAAGCACTGATTACTGCTCAAAAGATGACATCCAAAGAGTTCACTCCTGCAGCAAGAGCCAACTTGGATTTGGGCTTCGGACATTGCTTGCTAGCAGTCGGTGATTTGGACCTGGCCAAAGCTTACATAGAACGTGCTTTGCCTGTGTTCAAGAGCCTCAACGCCAGCACCGCCGAAGCCCAGGCGTTCAACGCGCTTGGCGTTTTGGAAGAGCAGCAAGGCAATCACAGCAAGGCGACGACTCACCTTATGCAAGCCTTGGAATTGCAACAGTTGGTGCGTCCGCCGCAGGTGAAGTTGAACATCGCCGTGTTGCAAAACCTGGCCTTTGTCGAGGCTCGTAATGGTTCGGGCCGAGATGCTCGCACGCACTTGCTTGCCGCGTTGCCGTTCTTTATATCGGGCAAGAGTAAAGAGACGCCCGAGACTCTTAGGCTGTTAGAGGCGCGAACCTATGCAGCACTCGGTGAAATTTATTACAAGCTTTCTGATGCTCAAAATGCCGATGCCGCCTTGAAGAAAGCTATCACGCTCGGTACTGCGATCAATGATGATGCCTCACTGTGGCGCGACTACGTCAATCTCGCCAGACTGCAGCTTGCACAGGGCGACCAAGGTGCTTCTAAAGACTCATTAAACAGTGCACTGTCCTTCTTCCGTTCACCGCAGGCTGGTGCCTTCGCTTCTGCTGAAAGACTGGCGTTTGTCTCTTCACGAGAAGACCTTGGTTCCACAATGGTGGCAATGCTCGCACGTATGGGAATGAACGCCGAGGCCTTGCTTGCAGCCGAACAACTCAAAGAAGAGAGTTTCAGCAATGATTTCTCTAAGAGAAGTGGTGCAGTCAAGCCTGATGACAAAGACGTTTACACCGACCTCGCCAATCTGCGCGCGCACCTGCATGCGGCCGAATCATACGATCCTCCTTCTAAAATCACCAAAGAGTGGCAGAGCTGGTTGCAACGCTTCCGCACACTCATCTCCCAAAACCGCCCCCTGGCGCGCATGATCGCTCCGGTTCCAAACCGCATCGCCGATATGGTCAAAGCTGTTCAATCTGAGAAGGCTACATTCGTAGAATTTTGCGTCGGCCCTGAATCTACTGTTGTATTCACTTTGGATAACACCGGCAGATTGTCCGCGACGGTTTTGCCTATCAATAAGAAACAACTGCAGCAACAAGTGACGACGCTTCTCAGCCAAGGCACCGCTGCTGGTGAATCGGGCGGAGCTTCGCAAAACGCTGCCCAAAAAGAGCGCTCAATATTGCAGTCCTTGTATTCCGAGCTGTTCCCGGCTGCTGTTAGACCTGCAATGCCGAAAGGACCCGACCAAACAGTTTGCATTGTACCTGATGGCATTTTGTTCAACGTTCCTTTTGCCGCTCTGGTCGACGAGCAAGGCAAATATTTCATTGAAAGTCACACCATAACTTTGGCTTGCTCAATGGGCGCCTTGCTGGATATTCCAGCGCGTTACTCGACCGACAACAGCAGTATATTGATTGCCTCTCTAGCTGGTGAGAATGACCCCGTCGCTGGTGTCTTCCCTGCCAACGAAGTGACGCGACTGCTTGGCAAAGATGCAGACATCGCAGAAGTGCGCGAGCAATCACGTGGCAAGTCTGCCATTCATTTTTCGAGCCGCATGCACTTGCAAGCTAACAATCCGTTCTCAACAATCCTGCCGCTTGCACCAGCCAAAAAGGTGACAGCCGAAAATCTCTTCGGAACTTCAGTGCTTAGTGACCTGGCTGTTTGGGGGGCGAGTTCGGTAAACGCCAAGGATATTCAAGGCACCTCGGTCGGAGTGTTTAGTCGTGGGCTTAACTATGCCGGCATCAGAAACGTAGTGGTTGGATTGTGGATGCCTCCAGAACAGGCCCGTTCAAGCGAATTGCAGGATTTTTACCGCCAGAAACAAGCTGGTTTGAGCCAGGCTCAATCTCTTCGGAAAGCCGAATTAATTGCCATGTCGAAAGATCCAGCACCCCACTCATGGGCTGCGTTTCAGCTCGTTGGCCCTGGCTACTAATTAGTTTTGGATTTTCCGAACCTTGACCTCGTAATGTGAATTGCTGACACTACGGGCCGTGGCACCGCTCAGTAGAATCTTTCAAAATCCTTTCAATAATCGTCATCTTTTGTTAAGGACGATGGCTTTGGGTTAACTATTAAAGTCAAGTGGTGTCGCCGCAAGCCATCCATTGTATAAATGTTGGATGCAAGTAATGCATCTAATTCGATGCGAAAGGTGCTTGGCAAGCTTTGAGGTGAGTCCGGATGCTTAAGAAGAGAGTCGGTGCCCCTGGTATCTCAAAGTGGCTAATTGTAGCGATGTCCTTGCAATTTTCAGGCTCGCTGGTATGCGCTCCTATCGCTCTAGCTGATGATTTCAGTGAGAGTAACTCAAAGTCTGCGGGCACTGTAGTTGGTGGCAGAGTATCAGCTCTATCTGCGCGATTTCGCGGCTTTGTTCGGCACCCTCTCACTCGTGGCGGGCAAAACAATGCTGAAGCTCTCGCCAGTGAGAGCATTGCCACAGCACCTGCTCCTTCTGCCGCAGAGGATGTGGTTGTTAACGATCAGCCGTCAAGCAATGAGTCGTCCGAAACTATGGCGCCGGCTGCTCAATCGGATAAGCCGAAAGCCGACTGCGAAGCTTTTAAGTCGGGAGAGGCTAAGGCCTCAACTACTGACACTAGATCCGCAGACGTCAATTCCATCGACGCAAAACCTGCGGATGCAGCGAAGGCGAACGATAACTCTGGCAGCCCTACTTCAAGCCCATCTGCCATGACTAACGCTCCCAAGGCAGAGGAGTCTGCTAAGACCAGTGGGTTCACGAACCCCAGCGAGCCCACTGATACAACTGCGGCTGCGGATATTTCAAAGAGCGAAGATTCTTCAAAATCAGATCCGGCTAAATCAGAGACATCAATAAACGATGCCACTAAGTCTGAGCCTGCTAAGAAAAGTGCAGCAGCATCAGTTGCAGTGATTCCAGGCGAAGTTCATACCGAGGCGACCAAAACCGAGGATGGGCCAGTCATGATCGACAACGATGAGGCTGTCGAAACCAAGCAGACAATCGAATACAAAGACCTTCCCACCGATGAAGGTGGCACGAAAGTAAAAGCCGGCGCTACATTCCCTGTTGTAGTCTCCTCGCAAATTACGTCAAAGTCAGCTAACACCGGCGACCCAATCGAAGCGCGATTGAAATACGATTTGAAAATCGGCGACCGTTTGGTTGCAGAACAAGGCTCCACGGTAATCGGGCACATCAATTACGTTTTGAAAGCTAGAAGCGCTATGAAATCGATGCTAAGCATCGAGCGTTGGTATCGCAACTCC
This sequence comes from Oculatellaceae cyanobacterium, assembly GCA_036702975.1. Taxonomy (GTDB): domain Bacteria; phylum Cyanobacteriota; class Vampirovibrionia; order Obscuribacterales; family Obscuribacteraceae; genus DATNPX01. The sequence goes on along the minus strand of DATNPX010000038.1, from coordinate 42,922 downwards.
GGCTGTCTTGGTATCACATTCGATGAAATTGTAAACAGCAAGGGTGAGCATATTCCTTTGGTTGCAGCTCCCGCGCAACAAGCAAGAATTGTCAAAAATAAAAATGAAGGGCGCGAGCTTGGCGTCAATCACAACGGTCAGGTAACCGGCCCCTGGTCGCAACAACTAAGATACAAGGCTGTTCGCATCGGTCTGAACGCCGCGATGGCTCCTGCCGGTGCCTTTAGTTTTGGAGCGATGCCGATTGCTCTAGGCTGTATCGGTGCTGCTAATCCATCGTTCGCATTCATGAAGCCAGTCGGTCAAAATGTTCGCCACCGCCGTATTAAAGGCTTCATGTGGGGAGCTCTTAGCGGAGTGCCCGGCAGCTGGATCGTGGAAGACACTGTAGTTAAGGGTCAGGAAGCGATCATCAAACCAGGCGATGAGTTCCTTGCTGAATTCAAAGAAGAGTTTACAGGCGAACCAGAAACCGAAGCATCGCTCATTCCGGGCGCATCAACGAAGGTTCGCGGTCAGGTTGTCCCTGGCAAGAAAGGCAAGAAGTCCTAACTTCTAACTGGCGCCTCTAGCTTCTGACCTCTCGGCGCGCTCCCTAGTGCTTCATGCTTATGCCTTTCGCTGCTAGTGCCCGGCACTCTTTTTGATGCTGCTCGTCGTGCCTGCTGGCTTATCGCCGCTTCCAGCTGATTTACTCGCTGTCGTCGTATATTTACCCGAGGCGGGCCTCACGCCGCTTGCCGTTCCGCCACCTCCGCCGGCTCCTTTGGCGGCTCCTTTGGCTGCTTTTGAGGCATCTGCCGTAGGTGGAGTCGCTTGCGGTTTGTCTTCCGGCAGTCCTGGCACTGGACTCGATGGTTGTGCCGAGACGATCAAATCTTCCCCATACCAATTGCTACCAACTACGGGATCTTGCAGAACACCTCTATCCGCCAGCACTTCGCGCTGTACCTTATCCTTCATGTATTCACAAGCAGGACCCAATTTCTTCTGAGATTTCAAACCCTCGATCAAATAGTGCGTGAACACGCCGTTTGGGTATTTCTTCGATTCCCACGAAGACTGGCTTGGTTGGCTGGAACAGATGACGAACTGTCCGGAGCCTTGCACGATTTCATCGACACTAAAATTGTTTACACGGAATAATCCCTTTGCTCCGCTCTCCGCTTCTGTTGCCGCACCACTGTGGCAGGCGTCCATTACGAGCAGAATGCGGTCGGATTGAACGCGCGATTTTAGTGTCTTGGTGAACGCTTGCAACGATATGCCGGTTGAGAATAGGGAGTTTTTATCGGTGTCATAGGCAACAAGATAGTTGATTCCGGCTGCGTCTGCTTGCGCAGGGCTACCGTGTCCGGAAAAGTAGAACACAACCAGATCATCAGGACCGGCGACGCGTGGCAGCCATTTGTCACCAAACGCTTCTTCGATACCTCTCTTGGTCGCTTTTTCGTCTGTAAGCACACGCACATGATCGGGCGCAAAGTTTGCATCTTTGATTAGAAAATTGGCAAAGTCCCGAGCGTCGTTCGCTGAACAATGCAAGTTGATGCTTGGGTCTTGGTACTTACTGATGCCGATTACAAGAGCCCATTTGTCTTTGATGGCACGGCTGCCTTTGGCTTTCTTTTCAGCCTCAGCCGCCGCGAGAAGTTTAGGATCGACTGCACTCGCGATCTCTTTCATGCTCGCTTCCATCGACACATTCGCCGTTGCATATGTCTGAACGCGAGTTATGGTGTCTGAATTGCTAGGTAGTAGCGCCAGCAATTTGACATTCGCTCCTAAAACTTTTTGTTTGATTGCATCAGAACTAGTTGTGCAAAGTTGCGCATCTTTGTCTTTGCCTAATCCTTTGTATACATCGGCAAGACTCGCCAGAATTGTGGCATTGTAAGCGTTGTCTTGACCGAGCGCCTTGTTGTCGATCGCCAGCGCCTTCATGTACATTTTTTCCGCCTGACCGAATTTGCCAGACTTCTTGTAGACGTCTGCAAGATCTACGTTAACATCAGCAACTGCAGTTGATTCACCGCCAAGCAGCTTGTATCTAATAGCGAGCGCTTGTTTGAGCATACGCTCAGCATCATCGAGTTTGCCGATATTGCAATAAAGTTTGCCGAGGTCTATTAGTGATTCCGCCACTTCTGGGTGGTCTTGCCCCAACTTTTGTTGCCTGATGTTCAATGCTGTTTGCAAGAACTGTTCAGCGTCGACGGCTTTGTTCAATAAGAAAAACGCTACACCTAATGTATTGGCGACGGCAGCATAGTCAACTGAATCCTTGCCACCAGATTTCTCTCTGATGGTCAAGGCTCGCTGCAGCTGAGGCAGCGCATCTGAAGACAATCCCTCTTCTATCAAACAGTGCGACAAATTGAGCAAGCTTGTCGCTAGGCGCGTATCCAAGTCTCCAAATTTCTCGGCTTCTTTGACCGCGCCTTCAAGGAGCTCTTGTGCTTCAGTGTAGTCGCCTTTCTCGAAGGCGCGAACACCGACCTGGTCCAGGTTGCCCCAGGTAGAATCAGACGGAAGCCCGGCAATTCCTGGCAAATTAGGTTCGTCACTTCTGCGCAACGTGAGGTCTGTTGCCTGCAGAATTAAATCGATGCGAGAGTCGAGTCGGTCTTTCTCCTTCTTATCCAGAATGATTGTGCCATCTGCTCCGAGTTGTCCTTTCTGCTTGAGTGCTGCGGACAATTGCGGATTATGCTTCACCTGTTCGTTCAGTTCTGTCGTCCAAACACCAAAGATCGTCTCGCGATTCATTTGATCTTTGGGATCGCCAGTGGCCAGTCCCAAAAATTTCCAAATCGCGTATTGCGTCAATGTTTGCAGACGATTTTCTGTCAATGGCACATTTGCAAAAGCTCCTGTCTTATCGAGGTCTTTAGCTGCAGCCAAAATTCGTGACATCTTCTGCCACGTGTTTTGATCGGGATAGGCACCGACCTCGAAACTTACGCCAGCAGCTGGTGGCGGCATCATATTTTTTGTTGACGCACAAACCGTATCGAGCATTACGTCGACGCTGGCGTTCGGCTTTAATGTAATCAAGGCATCCCTGGTCACCATCATCGTCTGAAAGTTGGCGCTATTGGCGCGAAAGACTTCGTTTTGCGGAACCACCAAACGCAAAGCACTGCTGGTGTTGTTAGTTAGCTGTAAGTGGATTTTGGCAGTAGTAACGCCGTCGCCTGTGATCTTGAAACTAACTTGCTGAGACTTCACTGCCGCGCGCAAGGTAGTTAGTTGGATCTTGAGCGAACCAGCCGCAGTCAACGGCGGAGCGGACGGAAGCGGCTTGGCTCCAGGCAAAACTTGTGCGAGCTGTGGAGCGTTTGCTTTAGCGGCGAGAGAGTTGAAGACGCCGCTATTTAAATCGTTCGCTAAAGCTTGTAGCAAACTAGTCATTACCAGAATGACTGCAGCCAGCGTCACCGCAAGCAATTTTTTTGCCGGCTGTTCTCGGTGCAACAGGCGCGGCACGTTATAACGCGCAAGAGGCAACGAATCGATGAGCCTGATTAGTCCTTCCATTTCTTGTCCATCTCGAATCTGGGCGGAAACGTTCTCCGCCACTTCCACTATGTCCGTTTTAATATTAGGAGAACCGGCAGAGATTTTCCCGGCTTCTTCCTTAATTAGTCAACGAAGTTAATGAAAGCCTTTCAGACTGTGAGACAGGTCTACGTGCCCTGAAGACCTTGAGCATAAGTATTTCCGGGACCAGGAATGGTAGCCGGTTGGTCCAACTGAATTTGCAAGTGAGTGCCAGACTCCAGTTTTACCTCACGACCTTTTCTGAGAGCCATGTCGGCCACGCCAATACCGCCACCGATCGCGGCTCCCGACCAGGCGCCGGTCCCGGCACCAAATGGACCGCCGGCTATCGCACCGACCGCCGTGCCGAGTGCCGCTCCCGCACCAGCTCCGACGCCGCCTCTGATAAGAGTCTGACCAAGTTTGGCTTTGCCGCCTTCGCCTTGCAGGTAAGCGTCATCGCCAGATCCTTTGAATTTATACTTGCCGACGACACCGGTTAGATGTGCAGTGATTGGAGTCACCGTGCCGTCTGGCAAACGTAGGCTGGTGAACTTCATGCCGAGATGTCCTGATTGGCTCAAACGCCCGCTGGCGCGGGATTGTGTGATGTTGCCCAAGAGAATGCTGCCCGTAGGAATGGAGCCGTTTTGTACGGCTACACTATCGAGAATGCAGGCTTCAACAGGATCTCCCGACTGGGCGACGTCGGTAGAGATGGATATTTTCAGCGTTGCGTTTATAACAGTTCCAGCTGGTGCTGTTCCTACGGAGCCACGCAAACCGTTGAATGCTGGCGGTTGACCGTATGGGGAGGGCGGCGGCGCGAAATTTGATGGCGGTGGCGGTTGCACAGAATAGTTGGCACCATAGCTGGTATAGCCATAGGCTGCGCTTTGTGGTTGCTGCGGTGGCGGATAGGAATTGGATGGAGGGTAGGCAGATGTCTGCGTGTTCCCAGCGTATGGTGATGGCGGATAGTTTGAAGGCGCTGCCATCGGGGTTTGCGCCGCCAATGTGGGCGCCTGAGGTGGGGCTAACGGGAACGGTGAAGATAACGAGGACGAATAGCTGTCTGCAGGGCTGGGTGTCGAGGCTGATGAAATCGGCGGTGCCGGTGGTGGTGCTGCTGTATTGTTGCTAGAGCTGCTGTCGGCGGTTGTGCTTCCGCTAGATCCACTCAATTGTGCGATGTAGCTTGAGATACTCTGTTTATTTGATAAGGAGTTTCGCAGTGCGTCGCACCATTTTTGTGCCAGCAAGGCGGGCGTTGTATTTGCCTGTTTTGCATCGGCACCGTCGACGGTGCATATCTGATAACCGCATAGCGTAATTACTGGTAATCCGTTCACGTAGGTTATTGAGACCGGAGTCGAGGGTTTGTCTTTGGAGGCAACAATAGCATTGTCGAGATTGCTCTGTATTGCCTCGGCTCGTTTGGTTGGAGTGAGCGTCGACGTGCCGGTGTTGACTTGAAATACTTGTTGTCCCGCGATACGAACAGAGTCGGCTCGCACCGGCAGCGGTGCTAACGCCGGCGTGAAAATCGTCAGGAAAAGACTGGCGGCTATGAACCGCTTGATGGGAGGTGCAGAATCCACTTTCATATATTTATTCCTATGCCAAAGCCGTAGCGCTTCAGTAAAGAAGCCGCTTCACAAAACCTATACAAATTGCAAATGTCTTTTAACCCACGGCGAGCAGGTCTAAATAGATGGACTGCAGGAAATTTCCAATGTTCCCAGCACTTGAATGAGTGGCAATGTGAGTTTTCTTGAACGCGAAATCTACTCTCTCGAACTGCTCTATCTGTCTAAGTTTCGACTAAAATAAGAGGCGGTCACTTTCCCTGCGAGAAATTTTATTGGCAATGAATTTGATACCAACCTTACAGCTAACTGACAAGGTAGTGGCGATTACCGGAGCCAGCAGAGGTATTGGGCGTGTTATTGCCGAATTGTTCGCAGAAGCGGGTGCGACAGTGCATTGCATTGCTCGTTCGCTCAATAATCTTGACTCGTTACGTGAAGCGATTGAGAGTCGTGGTGGGAAGTGTCAAGTGCACGCTTGTGATGTAAGTGATTTCGACAACTTGCAAGCTATCATGAACGAAATAATCGAGCAATCAGAGCGAGTGGACATCCTGCTCAACAACGCCGGCATATATTCAACTAGTGCTGTCCGCAACATAGAGCCTTCTCAATGGTCATCTACACTGAATATCAATTGTAGTTCGGCGTTCGTTGCAGCACGTGCAGTGCTCGATAAAATGATCGAGCAACGTTGGGGGCGAGTTCTGTTCGTATCGTCGATTTCTGGCAAATCGGGCGAGCCGTATGGTGCAGCCTACTCGGCGTCAAAGTTTGCCATGATCGGTTTGATGCAATCGCTGGCGCTTGAGGTTGCTCAGTTTGGTATCACAAGCAATGCTATATGCCCCGGTTGGGTTGATACAGAAATGGCTCACAATCAAATAAATGATCCCCAATGGTGCGCCCTGAACAATCTTGATGTGGCACAATCAGAAGAGATAGCGCGGTTGTCTGTACCTCAGGAACGTTTGTTGGAACCTCTCGAAGTCGCGCAACTAGCTCTCTATCTGTGTTCGGACGCTGCTCGCGGCATCACCGGACAAGCGATAAATATATGCGGAGGTCTGTCTATTAGATGAGTGGTGCCCTGGTTGGTCTGAAAGAAAAATCTCTCAAAAAAAGTGAATGGATTGTCGAGCCTGTCAACGGGCTGCTTCTGGTTAAGTCTCCACTGCTTTCCGCACATTCAGGCGAGCTGACTCACGCCTTCACCACCCGGCATGGTGGTAACAGTTCCGAGCACCTCTCCTCCTTCAACCTAGGACGCCATATCGACGATGAAGACGCCCGCCACGACGCGATGCAAAATCGTGAACAGCTTTGTCGCTCGCTCGGTGTCAACCATGCCAAGTTGACGGTACCCGGTCAAGTGCATTCGGCGACGGTTCACGTTGTGCGCGCTCATAACGCTACGGCCAATCTCAAAGAAGTCGATGCGGTGACGACAAATTTGAAGAACTGCCCCCTCTTGTTGCATTTTGCTGACTGTGTGCCGATCATTCTCTTTGATCCTGTTAGTCAGTCTATTGCCGTGGTGCATGCCGGTTGGCGTGGAACAGCAGCATGCATCGTCAAAAATGCTGTCAACGAAATGACTAGGAATTTTGGTGCCAAGCCTCGTGACATTCTTGGAGCTGTTGGACCGGCGATCGGCAGCTGCTGCTATCCGACTGGTGACGATGCGGCAGAGAAATTGAGCAAAACAGTTCGCTGTGCCGTTGGTTTGGTTGAACGCCCAGCCGATGGTGATCAGATGCGCGCTGATTTGAAGGCTCTAAATGCAATGCAGCTCTACGAAGCAGGCGTTGAGTCGGTAGACGTGACAGATCTCTGCACGGCCTGCCGCCCGGATATCTTTTATTCGCACAGACAGTCGGGCGGAAAAACAGGACGCCAAGGCGCACTTGCTCAGTTACTCTAGTTTGATCCCCGCTGCCACGCTCCTCACAGTTTGACTTGCCTAAGTTGTCGGTTCACTCAAGGGTGAGACCAGGCACATCTGTCTCACCTACAGATCTTAAAAATCACAACTGTGAGGAGTGTTATATTTGTTCCTCTTGGAATGGCGGAATCCTTTAACATGTCAGCCTTTGCGGCTATGTTGGACGAATCTCAGCTCTTCAAGGAACAAACACACTAAATAAAATTCTTATGTAGGTTAGTATTCCTGCTTGATTAGCGTTCAAAATAAAAATGTGATGGAGTTCGCGGTCAGGAGCCTGTGAAAAGTTCTGTCATTAACTCGACCTCAGATTGCGTGTTGAGACTGGTGCTTGCCGTACTAGTCAGTTGCCCTGCTTTTGTCTGGCAAGGTGCCTTGGCAGCTTCTGGTGTTGCTGCCCCTTCCGGTTCTTTCAATTCCAAATCGATTTCGACAGCTGCCGCGAGCCCGCTGGCTCCGCCTCTTAAGCCGATGATGGATACGAGTGCTGCCACCAAGCCTAAACCGACGCCGGCTACTTTTACTTCTACTTCTACTTCTACTTCTACTTCTACTCCTACTTCTACTCCTGCGACTGCTGCTTCGCAGGCGCCATCTCCCTTCGGTCAACCTCCTTCTGGAGCGCCTGGTACAACCCCGGCCTACGGTGCTGCACCTGCGCCCTCGGCGTATGGCGCTCCGCCTCTGTCAAACCAAGTTCCAGGCCAACCACCACCGCCGGGAGGCGACAACTATCCGGTGATAGGAACCCTGGAGACATCAATGTTTGGCGCGGCAACGCCTAGTCTGGGTATCGACGAGCGCTTGGGCAAATTGGAGAATGCTGTCTACAAGAAAACGTTCTCGACCGAAACACTCTTCGACCGAACGGAGCGATTGAAGGCTACTTTGCTCGGTATGCCGTCGCCTGAGGCTCCGGACCCGCTGGTTTTTCCCGGCAGCACATCGCACTTTATGGATTCAGCTGGATTGCAGTCTCAATCTTATTTTGATGGCATTGCATCTATGCCTGAAAATCAAATTGAGACGACGCCGGAAGATGTGCAGCATTACTTCTTCGAATTATTGAATGCTGAGCGTCTTAAGTTTGGATACGGAGCGCTCGCGCCCGACGAAGTCGCGCAGAAACTGGCAAAAGAGCATGTGTCTGAGCTTTGCAGTCGGCACGTTTTGTCTCACCAGGATTCGAAAGGAAATAATCCTGACCGCCGCTATACTCTCGCTGGCGGAAACGACCTTCTCTATGAGAGTCTAGTGTCAATTCAACCTCCGACGACTTCCGGTAAGTGGACGCGAGCTGCTGCAGCAAATCTCTTGAAGACAATAATGAATCGGCAAGACGAGCGCGAGGCGCTTATGTCGGCTGATGCCACAGGACTCGGCTTCTATCTCGATTGGACTAAAGACAAAGACAAGATAGTTGCTTGCAGTGATGTTCTAACGCGGCACGGTGTGATTCAACCGATACCAAATATGGTGCAAGTCGGGGATAAGATTGAGGTTAAGGGTGTCGTAATGCCACCATTCCATTTTGAAAAGATCACGATTGCTTGGGAGGGCAAGCCGCCTGGAATGCCTAGTACAGCCGAGGAGGTTGAGGAAGCGCTTCCTTACTTCGCTCCGCTCGATTATTCTGCCTATGCCCATCATTCAGATAACGATCACTCGGGCGCTGTCACTGCGCTCAAAACTGCTGGTATTATCGCTGCCATCGCTGGCGGTGTCTTCGTTCCGCCTGTGGCGCTAGCTGCCCCGATTATTGCGATGTCCGGCTCGGTCTCTGAGCCTAAGCCGGCGTCAGATATTCCCGTAAAAGGAGGAGTAAAAGTCGACGGTAACGCGTTTGACGGAAGGGTGACAGTCAACCACGAAGGAAAAGAAGGGCTCTACTACATCACAGTTTGGGCGTCACTGACGAAATATGGAAAGCCTATTGCGATTAGCCGCCGTGCTATTCTTGCCACATCGGCTGATGGTACCGGCACTACTGCCGGTGCCAATCAAGTTGCCGGTACTGAGAGTGTCTCGGCCGCGCGTGTTAATGATGACGGCACACCAGCTGATCCGGTGGAAACAAAAGTGAAACACAAACACAAGAAACACCAGACGTTGCAGGCGCAGCCGCCACAAAGCGATCCTCAGGCTCAGCTTCCACCTTCATCATCATCATCATCATCATCGTCGTCATCGTCCGTTCCTTCGGTGTCGGTGCCACAGTATGCGCAGCTGCCGTTGTCTTCTCAAACCTTTCCCGAACAGCAGGCTTTGAAATAGTAGGTGACCATGGATCGTAGTTTCGCGATATCGCTGGCGGTGCCAGTGCTTTCTTTGCGCTTGTTGGCTTCTTTCCTCGCTTTTTCAGCCCTAGCCAGTTTCGCTTTGCCAGTTCTTGCAGATGATGCTCACGATCCGATGCAAGGCATTCCTGCGCTGCCACCGATAGGAAGTCCGCGCCCACGCCCTCTAATGGGGGGTTCTCAGTCAACGACCTTGCAGGGCGGCTCTCAATCAACGCTGCTGCAGGGAGGCTCCCAATCGACTATGCTTCAAACTGGCACTCGGTCAACAATGTTGCAGAGCGGAACTCAATCGACATTGCTTCAATCAAAAACAGAGAGCACCTTATTGCAAGGTGGCACAACTGGAACCATTTTGCAGGGTGGAGTCGAGCATATAAAAGAGAAGCTCAATATCCTTTTCCTATTGGATTGCTCTCATAGCATGAAAGAGAGTTTTGACGGTGACGGCAAAGACGATCCCTCGGAAGCTAAAATGAATGCTGCAAAGAAGGTGCTTCAAGAGAGCGTCTACAAGATTCCTCTCGACGTTCAAATTGGCTTGCGCACGTTCGGCCAGGGTAGCGGTGACAATGAGTGCCACCAAAGCGCGTTGTTGGTGCCACTGGGAATCAAGAACCGCCAGGAAATTGTGGAACGGGTGAAAGCGGTGAAACCATTTGGTGTCACACCGCTCGAGTACGCTTTGCGTCAAGCTGCTGCAGATGACTTTGCTGGTGCTCAGGGCGAGAAGGTCATCATCCTGATTAGCGACGGTGCAGACACCTGCAACGGTCACCCCTGCGATTTTATCCAGGAGCTTCCGAAATATGGCATCAAACTAAAAGTTGATGTCGTGGGGCTCTCGATCAAACAGCCGGGTGACAAAGACCAGCTTAACTGCATCGCCGAAGGGTCAAACGGCAAGTACTACGACGTGCATACGGCTGGCGATCTGATTAAGAGTATTGCTAAGAGCGTTGACAAGGCGATACAAGGACGGATTATTCTTCATCCCAACAAGCCGATGAACCTGCACAACACTGAGACCGTTCCCGAAACGACAACAGAAACTCATACGGAACGGCAGCAACGATAGGACAGTAAATCTAAGCGAATCTAGGCAAAAGAGCAACGAGAACGTCGCTAATTGTCGGGTAGGTTGCTAACTATTGAAACTTGGCAGCGTCACCTTGAGGCAGCGAGCCGATCTGCACTTTGGAGAGCAAGTAGCCGCCGAGATTGTCGGAGATTGACTGATACTTCTTGGTTAAGAGATAAGGGTAAACACCCAGTACAAGAATGATGGCGCTCATGGCGTAAGCCAAAAGCTTCTCTGAGGGTCTTGCATCGCTAAGATGACCGGCCCATTTCTCTTGCTCTGGTCCGAAGAAGAGGCGCTTCAATAGCCACAACATATAACCGGCTGTAAGAACGACACCAGTTGCGGCAAAGTAGATCCAGGCTCTGCTGAATGCGGCATGCTGACATATAGTTGCAGTAGCACCTGTGAAGGCACCATAGAAGACTGCTGTTTCGGCGACGAATCCTGATAATGCTGGCAAGCCAAGGTTGGCAAGTGCCGCAAACATCCAAAAGTAAAATAGTGTCGGCATCTGCTTCGCAAGTCCGCCACCGATTTCAGGCAGCTGCCGTGTGTGAGTTCGCTCGTAGACTGTGCCTACCAGGAAGAAAAGCGCGGCCGAAATAAATCCGTGGCTTATCATCTGGAATATTGCACCGTTGATAGCAGCCGCCGAGAGGGCGCCCATTCCCACCAAGACAAAGCCCATGTGACTGACGCTAGAGAAGGCGATGATTCTCTTCATGTCTTGTTGCACTAGGCAGGCGATGGCGCCCCAGACGATGTTGAAGCAACCGAGCGCGAGAATTAGATATCCAAATTGCACGACTACCTGCGGGAAGACACCGACGCAGATGCGGATAAGACCGTAAGAACCCATCTTCAATAGAAGACCCGCCAGGATCATTGAAATCGGCGTTGGCGCCTCAACGTGAGCGTCAGGCAACCACGTATGGAATGGGAACGATGGCAACTTAATAATGAATGCCAGGAAAAAACCTAAGAATGCCATAGTCTGCACTTCGAACGGCAGCGCAGGGCAGCGGTTGGCCAATGTAATCAGATCAAATGACGCCATCGCCGGTGACTCGTTGAAGAGTTGGAAGTAGGCGTACAACAGCCCGGCTAGCATACAGACGCCGCCAAGGAATGTATAAATCAAGAATTTCATCGCGGCGTAATCGCGGCGAGGCCCGCCCCAAATGGCGATCAAGAAGTACATGGGAACCAATTCGAACTCATACAGTACAAAGAACATCAAGAGATCGAGCGAGACGAAAACTCCGAGAATCGAAAAGAGAAGAAGCATTACGAAGCTGTAGTACAGCTTCGGACGGTTCTGCCCGGTCTTCTCGCTGGCATATATTGCGAATAGTCCGACAATTGTTGTCAGTACAACGAGGCTGAGACTGAAACCGTCTACCCCTGTGTGGAACTCAACGGGGAATGGTGCTGAAATCCACGGCACCCGGCTTTCGAAGAGAAAACCTTTCTTAGCCGGGTCGAAAACCTGTGCAATCCACAGCGACAAAACCAACATCAAACCGCTGAACGTCAGCGCGATGCTCCTTGCTGATTCCGGCTTAAATAACCCGATTACGATCGCGCCTAACAGAGGCAGGAATAGAAGGAAGTTCACAAGAGTGAACATGTCCGGATTGATTTGCACGTTGTTCTCCGACTTCGCAAGAGCTTCCAGTCTTCAAGAGTTAAACTCTTTCTGAGCGCACTATTCAAAATGCTGCACCAGTATAACGATGTCGGGCACACATCTTCCACCTATTTGTTGCAATTTGCAGATGTTAAGTGGCGGCGATGTCATTTTCAGCTTACGGCTGAAGATGCCCTAAAAAAGAGCGTTTTGCCGATTGATACTTGGCTGCCTCACCCGTTTTTTCATTGCACTAACACTAATACTTTTTCACACCGCAAGGGAACGCCGTTATCAAGTTCTTCTCGTCCATGTATATTGTGTAGTTTGAGTGGTAGTTTCACCTTCTCATCAGTTTCAACAGTTCGAAATCAGTTCGATATCAGCACTAAGTCGCGAACAAAGCTCGGAGAACCAAATTGACACCGGAACAAATCGTCCAGAACGCCTGGGGAATTGTCGCAGCTCCATTCCTTGCGGGATTCCTGATAATCCTATTTCTCAGGAAATCGAAGACTGTGTCGATGCTGACATCGATTGGTGCAGTCGTATATGGTTTCATCCACTCGTGTCTCATTTTCAACGTGTTCGCTCAAAGACCGGAGCTGGCGACGATGCCACCGCTCGAATATCCGTTCTTCGTCTCTCACAGTTTTGTTCTATCTATAGGTGTTCTGGTCGACAACCTGGCCGTGATGATGCTATTGGTGGTGACTTCAGTTAGTCTGCTAGTGCAGATATACACGCATGGATATATGCGAGAAGACCCAGGCTACTCGCGCTTCTACTCATACCTTTCTCTCTTCACCGGATCGATGCTCGGTCTGGTGGTGGCAACCAACTTATTTCAGACGTATTTCTTTTGGGAATTGGTCGGAGTCTGCAGCTATTTCTTGATCGGTTTCTGGTGGTACAAAAATTCAGCAGCTGCAGCGGCATTGAAAGCATTTGTCGTAAACAGAGTCGGTGATGCTCTGTTTCTCGTTGGTATCTTGATGCTGTTTGTCCTCACCAAAGACTATTGGCACGGACATACCCTCCTCGCCTTCACGGGCATTGCCAATCTAGGCGACGTCATCGCTTTGGCGATGAAGCAACACCATATGACTTACTGGGGCGTGCCCGGTCTGGCAATTCTTTCGCTGCTCATCTTCTGCGGACCAGTCGCTAAATCAGCACAGGTTCCGTTGCATGTCTGGTTGCCAGATGCCATGGAAGGCCCGACACCAATTTCCGCTCTCATTCACGCAGCAACAATGGTGGCAGCCGGTGTATATCTAGTCGCTCGTGCCTATCCTCTGTGGTTGGCGCCACAGGGCGTGAATGATGCAATCGGCTTGAACGTAATCGCTTGGGTTGGTGGTATCACCGCGTTCATGGCCGCAACTATCGCCATGAGCCAGAACGATATCAAGCGCGCTCTAGCGTGGTCGACTTGCTCGCAACTCGGGTACATGTTTGTCGGTCTTGGCGTTGGTGCTTATACCGGTGGTCTCTTCCACCTCTTCAATCACGCCTTCTTCAAAGCTATGCTCTTCTTGTGCAGTGGCGCTGTCATCCACGGAGTTCATGGTGAGCAAGATATGCGCCAGATGGGTGGATTGCGCAAGTACATGCCAATCACCGCCAATTGCTTCTTGGTTGGCACGATCTCGATTTCAGGATGTCCGTTCTTCAGTGGTTTCTTCTCGAAAGATACGATCATCGCGGGTGCTTGGGAGCACGATAAGACTCTCGCCTGGCTCATGATTCTGACGGCTGGCTTAACGGCATTCTATATGTTCCGCGCTTACTTTATGACCTTCCATGGCGAATATCGTGGACATGCGCATCCGCACGAAGCTCCAATTTCGATGACTGCACCACTTATGGTGCTGGCAGTGCCATCAATCTGCTCAGGTTATCTAGGTTTCAATCCCACTCAGTGGACTTCCGAGCTTGGCAAGATCCTCAGCGGCGGTATGGGCAGCCAGTTCCACAACGCGTTTGGCTCGTTTGTGTACTTCAATCACGCAGAGGCTGAATCGATAAACGGACTGGTGCTCATGCTCTCGGTCGCCTTTGCACTGGTTGGCTTCGTTGCTTCCTACCTTGTGTATTGCGCACGTAGCTGGAATATCAACACGGCAATCGTCAACAGCATGCCAAGTCTCTACCAGTTCTCACTTAACAAGTGGTACTGGGATGAGATGTATCTTGGACTCGTCAAAGCTGTTCTCGCCGCATTCAACGGCATTTGGAACACAATCGATATGCTGTTTGTCGATACGTTCGTAAACGGCACTGCCTCTGTCACCGCTAAGACAGGCTCAATATTGCGCTACACGCAAAACGGTCAGGGACAGTATTACGCTCTCATGATTTTTGGTTGGGTGGCGCTTTTGACCATTGCCGCCTACTTCCTGAGACCTTAGGAGTAGAAAATGGCTGAAGAAGAAAAGAAAACAGAACAACCCACTCCGGCTCAGAGTATCGAAGCTGAGGCTGCTGCCGCTAAACCAACGACGTCCGAACCGACCCCGGAAGTGAAAGCCGAGGCAGAAGGCAAGACCGAAAAGGCTGACGATAAGCACGATGACCATGGACATGGTCATGACTCGCATGGCCATGGACACGACGATCATGGACACGCCGTGCCTGACGCTGATTTTGGCGAAGTGATTCCCGAGAAGAATTGGCAAGATTCATTTCTTGGCATTGTTGCCGCGCTAGTATTGGTGGGCTTCCTCGTTGTTGGTATGGTTTGGTCGAAGTTAGAGCCGCCGAAAGAAGGCGCTGCGGGTGCTCCTCATGCGGCTGCTCCAGAAGGAGCTCATGCTGCCGCGCCTGCTGAAACTTCCAGCACGACACCTGCTGCTCAACCGGCCGCAGTTCCTGCGTCGACCACTCCGCCATCTGCTCCTGCTGCGGCTCCGAGTGCCGCTCCAGCAAATGCACCGGCTGCGACCCCAGCAGCTCCTGCTGAATCTGCGAAGTAAAATCCGCTGCACCCGGTGAAGCTAAGTAACGGCCTTCTTTCTTAAGAATGCCTAGCATTATTCGCTGCTTATGTAACGGCGAGCAATCTTAGTCTTTCCATAATCATTGCGAAAACCGCCTCTGGAAGGACTTTTCGATAACAGAGACTGTGAAGTCTGTCAGCGGCAAATGTTTCTGACTTCGCTTCCTTACCCGGCACCATTGGAAAGTGGCTTGCATAGCCTCTTATAATTACTCTGTCAGGGACTTAAGCTGATTGGCATAGCTATCTATTGGCAACGATGTGCTATCTTATTCGGTCTGTGTCAGTCGCATTCGATGCCGAAAACGGCATCAGCCAGCTGAAGAGGTTGGCTTGCGTGGACAGTTTGCTTCGTGATAGAAGCGAATTTGAGCGAGTGCCTGTCAGGTGGAGCATCTGACTTGGTTTCCCAAGATCGGAATCGAGTCTCAAGCTCAAAACTAACCTGTCAAATTTGGTAAGGAGAACAAATGCAGGAAGTCACAATCGGTATTGCGGGGGCAGCCGGAGACGGTTTAGACAAGTCCGGGGATACCCTGGCTAAATCATGCGGAAGATTGGGGCTGCATGTTTATGCCTACAACAGCTACCAGTCGATTATTCGTGGCGGTCACATCTGGTTACGCGTTCGCATTGGTGAGCAGAAAGTCAACTCACTCGGCGACAGACTCGATGCAGTGATCTGCCTCAACCAAGATTCATTAGAGCGCCATGCTTCGGAAGTTGCTGAAGGTGGTGTCATCGTTTTCAATGCAGACAAACTGAAACTGGACCCATCGCTGGTCCGCCAAGGCGTTCAAACTCTGCCTTTGAAGATGTCTGAAATTACTGCTGATGTCGTTAAGCAGCACGGACCGCTGCAGCCGATCATGCAGAACACTGTTGCCGTCGGCGCCATTCTCAGATTGGCTAACCTCGGCATCGAAGAAGCTCACGGTTTGATGGAAGAGACCTTCGGTCATAAAGGACAGAAGATCGTCGACCTTAACACCTCTTTGCTTAAAGCTGGTTTCGAACACGCTGACAAAAACGCAAAAGAGATCACCAAGAAGTGGACCTTCAGCAAGAAGCGTCGTCCGTTCCTTACTGGTAATGAAGCCATGGCTATGGGTGCCGCCGCCGCTGGTTGCAAGTTCTATTCGGCCTATCCGATGACTCCGGCTTCCACGATTCTTCACTGGATGGCTAACCACGCCAAACAGACCGGCATCTGCGTCAAGCAAGGTGAAGACGAATTGGCTGTTATGAACATGACGATCGGTGCCGGCATCGCTGGTGCTCGTTCGATGTGCGCAACTGCCGGTGGTGGCTTCGCGCTTATGACTGAAGCACTCGGTATGGCTGGCATCATGGAAGTGCCAATGGTTTGCGTTGAAGTACAACGCGGTGGCCCATCAACTGGCTTGCCGACAAAGACTGAACAAGCTGACTTGTTCCAGGTGTTCGGAGCCTCACAAGGCGAGTTTCCGCGCTTGATCGTTGCACCACGCGACGTTGCTGACTGCTTCCAGACAACAATTGATTCTTTCAACTGGGCTGACAGATTCCAACTTCCTGTCGTCATCATGTCTGACCTGTTGCTTTCCGAGCACCCTGAGACTGTTGATTCTGAAGTCTTCACCGGCGAAGTCAAAATCGACCGCGGCGAAGTTGTTACTGAGTGGAAGGAAGACCAAGGTAAATACAAGAGATACCGTTTCACAGAATCCGGTGTGTCGCCACGCGCACTTCCTGGTACTGCTAACACCACATATGTATCGCCTTCGGACGATCACGACGAAGAGAGCATCCTTATCTCCGATATGTTCACTGCTCCTCCTGTCCGCCGCATGATCATGCAAAAACGCATGCGCAAGTTGGACAATCTCTTGAAGGAGCTTCCAGCTCCTCAGATTGAAGGTCCAGCCGATGCTGACGTCACCTTGGTTTGCTGGGGCTCGACTTACGGCGTCGTGCGTGAAGCTGCCGAGATCCTTACGGCTCAGGGTGTCAAGACCAACTATGTGGTCGGTAAGTACATCTATCCGTTCCACACCAAAGAGTTCACTGAAATCCTCAGCAAGGCCAAGAAGAAGATCTCTGTTGAAGTCAACTTCACCAGCATGTTTGCCCACTACCTGAAGAGCTACACCGGTATCAGCATGGATGGTCACGTCACCAAGTATGACGGTGAGCCGCTAGAGCCGATGCATGTGGTGGCACAGGTGAAAGACCTCATCGCTAACAAGAAGCAAAATCTCGAGCTTTCTGAAGCTGAAGCCAAAGAAATTGCCTATCACTACTTGCGTACTCACTACCAGGAAAAGCTTCGCCCAGTGAAGCTCGTGCGCGAATCCGCAAACGGGCACGGAGAGCCAGTTTGGAACATCGAACTAGCTGAACGTATCTCCGGTTCTAAGGGTGCATCTATGAAGGTCGGTGCCGTCACCGGTTCTACATTCTCGTTCGACAAGCATTCGAATGAGTAACCAGTGACTAAGCAAAGCATTTGAAAAACGAGGTTTTAAAAGCAAAATGGCAACAGTAATAGAGCTCCCAGTTGAAACATATAAAGGACCAGTCGATCCAGACTGGTGCCCAGGATGTGGTGACTTCGGTGTTTTGAGATCGATTCAAACAGCCGCCGGTAAGTTGGGCATCGAGCCGCACAATTTGATGATTGTGTCTGGTATCGGTTGCTCTTCCAACCTGCCCGGATTTATCCACTCATACGGTACGCACAGCTTGCACGGCCGCTCCGTTCCGGTAGCGACTGGCATTCACTTAGCGAACACCGACCTCAAAGTCGTCATCACAGGTGGTGACGGTGATGGATACGGTATCGGTGTCGGGCACTTGATTCACGCGATGCGCCGTAATTTGGACATGACATACGTTGTCATGGATAACCAAATCTATGGTTTGACGACCGGTCAAGCTTCACCGACAACCGGCAAAGGTCAAAAGACCAAGTCGACGCCTGTCGGTAATGCTGAAACTCCGTTGAATCCGTTGGCTCTCGCTATCGCCTCCGGCGCAACCTATGTCGCTCGCGGATTCTCCGGCGAACAGGCTCAATTGGCTGAATTGATCAAGAATGGCATCGCTCACAAAGGTTTTGCCTTGATCGATGTTTTCAGCCCATGCGTCACCTACAACAAGGTGAATACTTATCCATTCTTCAAAGAGAGAGTGTATAAGTTGGAAGAGGAAAATTGGGATCCGACCGATTTCCACAAAGCGATGACCAAATCGTTCGAGTGGGGCGACAAGATTCCGCTCGGCTTGTTGTACAAGACCGAGCAGCCGACCTACGAAGACAGCGAACCTGCTTTCGAAAAAGGTCCGCTCGTGAAGCAAAAACTTGGTTTGTCCAAAGACCTGATGAATAAGCTCGTCGAAGAGTGCATCTAGTTCGACAGACAAAAAAACAGATGATTGAAGGAGACTGCCAGTTCGATGGCAGTCTCTTTTGTTTTACGATTTTGTGCATCTACTTATTTGGCGACGATTATGCTCGACAATACCGGGCATATTGTTCATCTACAGCTGTGGGTATGCCGAAAATGTTCTGCTCAAAAAATGAGGCAATGCATGACCGGATTTAGTCGAAGAAGAACAATCAAAGTTGCAGTTTCTACCAGCTTTGCACTTGTTACTTGGATGCTCTCGCCATTCTTTGATAGTGCGATGACGATAGCTCAAACCCACACGCTCAAAGTGGCACTGTTTGTGGATAAAGGTGCGTCCGCAAGTGATCGGAGCGATTTCAAAAAAGAATTCAATCGCAGCGATGACATAAATTACACCGAAGTTTACGGCGAAGATATTCGTCGCGGTGTTTTGAAGAACTTTGAAATTCTCGTCGTGCCTGGAGGTTCTGCTGGTAAGGACGCTCGCAGTATGGGACCCGAGGCGCGCGAAGAGGTACGCCGTTTCGTGAAATCTGGTGGCATCTACATGGGTGTTTGCGCTGGTGCTTATCTTGCTTCTCAACAGCGAGAGTTCTATTTGGGTATGTTGCCGTTGAAGACCATTGACTCCGAGCACTGGTACAGAACGGCCGACGGCACCACTGTGGACGTCGAGATGACACCACTGGGTATGGACGTCTTTGGTGTGTCCAAAAGCAATCTGCGCATTTTTTACGAAAACGGACCAATATTTGCTCTGCCGCCGGAGCCACCAGACGAAAGCTTTGCGATATTGGGAACTTTTCGTAGCGAGGTCGTTGCAGATGGCGGTACAGAGGGAGTAATGGTTGGTGCGCCCGCCAGCATTCTCTGCCGGTATGGACGTGGTATCGTGCTTGTGCTGAGTCCACACCCTGAATCGACGCCGGGTTTGAAAACCATGGAAGTGCATGCACTGCATTGGTTGTACGATCACCGCAATCAGGGTGAATCTTCAACCACAGCTTCCGATGCAGAAGCACCTAAAAGCCCCTTCGAGACTTTGAGTTTGAGTCAACGAGCCGTCAATCTCGCTGATTCAATCTTCGAACACGCAAGCGAGGTCCGTTATGTTCATAAAGAACAGCCAGCATCGGCACAAGTCACGCAATCGTCTGATGGTAGTTTCGACGCAAAAACGGACTGCTCAGGGTTCATTAGTTATATAGTCCATGCACTTGCACCGCGTCACTATCACGTTGTGCGAGAAATGGAGCCGGGTTGGAGCTATCCACAAGCAAAGATCTGGGCTCGCTTTTTCGACACGCTCGATGGCGACCAGCCGCGTGGAGGTTGGCTTGGAATAAAGAACTGGAAAGATCTGCAGCCTGGAGACATCATAGCCTGGGAGAAGGGGCAGAATACGTCACCAGAAAATCACAATACCGGCCACGTGATGATGGTGATGGACAAACCGGGGCCTCTCACCACATCTGGCGGCTATAGATACATTCAGATTCGCGTGATGGATAGTTCTACCACTTATCATTTCGCGCCTGAGAGTCTGCCACCTAATGCCGCGCAGAAGCATAGAAACGGTTTGGGAATAGGTTACGTGCGCATCATCTTGTCGGATGATGATAAGCCGGTTGGATACTGGGCCGGAACGTATTCGAGCGCGGAACAGAAACAGGTAAATGGTCCAACGATGAGCGACATGATTCGGTTTGGTCGGATGACATCGCTCAGTCGCGGGTGAGCGCTCCTCGTTTATGGAACTAACGCAATACTGACGTATTGATTTGTATATTCATGGCTCGAGTTTTGCTTAAGTGAATGTCTTGCTTCGTTGCGAGTCGCTGCCACTCAAGCCTTGGGTTTCGCCGCTTTTTTACCGCAGGAGATACTTTGTTTTAGGGTTTCGTATTTTCACGTAGTTGTCACGTAGCGAGTTGCATTCTATAAGTGCGAACCGAAACCGCTCTTTTCGCCAACAAATTTTCGCTAAATCCAGAGGCTTTGCTCTGGATGGTTTTGACCTTCCTTACCAAGTGAGACTCATGATAGATAACGCCAGAGAGCCTAAGTCTGCTGAGAAGGGTCAGCCACTAGAAAGATCGCGCGAAGCCGCGTCGCGCAACATGATGCACGAAGTTCACCATGAACACAATCGGAAGGCACCGTCGGAGAAACGCGAGCACGATCCGCAACACCTACACTTCGACAACAGCATTTATGGACACGATCACCAACATTCCAAGCCTGAAGCGCAAAAGACCCTGCCCGCCGAGGACAAGGCGACTCAAGAGAAGAACGTCAACCAGATGCTGGACTCCAACACCAGCCCGGAAGACAAGATCAAGCTGGCTTCTAAAATGTACGAGCATGGGCAGCGTTCATTCACTGACAAAGATGGTCACAAGTACGACATCAACGAAACCAATGCTGGCGGCAGAAAAGTTGTTGGGGTATTCACAAACGACCAAAATGGACATTCACAGAATGCTCTCCGCGGTGTCGTAGAGAAAGACGGTTCGGTTTCGCAACAGCAAGACAACACCGGCAAGAAAGTTGACTACGAGAACGACTGGAGTAAGAAGAATAACGGCGGCGGTTTACGTAAGGCCCCGGAAATTGAAAAAGGTACCGATCCCAAAGACGGCAGTCAATTTGAGCGTCGCAAAGACGGTCATGGCGGCACCATCGAATCGCATAGTGGTGACAAGCCAGATCAGAATTACACCAAGACTGATGATGGAAAAGGTAACTCGCTGGTTCAGCATAAAGACGGCACTGGTTACTCCCGTATGGAGAAACCCGATGGGTCTTATTCCGAAGCGCACTTTGGTCCGAACCCCAGCGACTCATATGTAAAAACTGGCGATGGAAAAGGAAACGACGTAGTAACCCGCAGCGACGATCGTGGGAACATGATGGAGCAACACACCTTCCAGAACAATCCGAAGGCCAATTTCACAAGAGAGCAGCATGCCGATAAGAGCCAGACGATCACCGATGCTACAGGCAACAAGACGTTCATCTCAGCGGATGGCAACACCACCACTTACCAGGGAACAGACGGAAAGACTGTAGTACGCCAAAAAAACGACAATGGCTATAACGAAAAGCACACCGGCCCCAATAAAGACGACAACTACAGCATCGACTACAAGAACGATGGACAGGGTAACACCAGGACTGTGCGCGACGACGGACAAGGCAATACCGTAGAGTCGAGAACCTTCCCTGATCAATCCAACAACTACAAGAAAGAGACATTTGCGGATAAGAGCACCAGAACAACCGATGCTAAAGGCAACGTCACAACAAAGTCTGCTGACGGAAAGGTAGAGACATACAAAGGTGCTGATGGCACTGGATACACCAGAACAAAAACCGGTGACAATTCATACACCGAAGACCACACTGGTCCAAAGCCGGAAGATAACTATAAGGTAGACCACAGCGTTGACCAAACAGGTACAACGAAGGACAAATACAGCTTCGCAGATAAATCCAAAGACTACACCAAGGAAGTAACCAAGGATGGACATGTAACTATGACCGACTCCGTCGGCTTGAAAGTGGACATGGTCAGCGGTAGCGAGCAGTGGCAGAAGGACACGTACAATAAGATCGAAAGTCTTCCAGCCGCTGAGCGGAAGCTGCTAGCCGATAAGGGCATTCACTACACACTGGCCTCAAAAATGTCGGATATCGATCCGAAGCTTGCGACTGAGCAGCCGAGAGGCTGGCCGGCAGGCAAGACCTGGAACGATGCTGACGGCGGTTACATGCCAGACAGAAAGCAGATCAACGTTGCCGAGAATACAAACGCTGGGCCATCGAATCGCACACAAGGTGTGATTGACCATGAATCTGGGCACGCTGTTGATGATGCTCTGGGAAGACCATCGCATGATGCCAAATTTGAAGAAGCCTATAAGAAGGATATTGCAAACATCAAGAATCCCTTCCAGATGACCTATTTGAGACAAACAGGTGACGCCGGTAAAGAAGAGACATATGCTGAGGTTTATGGAGCATTGAGAGGCTCAAGTGCTAATCCGGCAGAAACACAGACCACCCTCGCCACTTTCCCGAACGTGGCAAAGGTCATTCAAGAGGAGTTGGATGGGCTGCCGAAATGATTGATGGTAAATTGCCTACGAGCCTTGTAACTGTCATTGCCTGCGTGAGTTTCGGCAACTTTGGTTGCTTCGCCTCAGAAAGAGACGACTCCAGGTCTCAAACCCGGCAGTCGGGTGCACATTTGATTTGTAACTCAGCGATAATGGGAACATCTTCAGTTAAGAAGAGCAAAAAGGGGACGGATATGGCCGATTCAATAATAGCCCAGGCTCAGACGGACGGAGCAGCGAAGCCTAAGGCGGTACAACATGAAGGATTGAATTTAGTCGAGCTCTCGCACGTCAGTGGTCAAGCCAAGGCAAAACCCTCCACTGACGTTAAACCCGCAGCAGAGCCTAAAACCGGATCGGTGCAGGGACAAAGTGGTGCCAAACCTCCTATAGGAGAGGCGTGGCTTGAGAAGGACGGCACCCTGACCATGCACTTGATGAGGGATGGTGAGGGAAATTATCTGGATGCACAGTTTTCCTATAAGAAGAGTGACAAGGATTATGCTGAGACCATCAAGCACATTGGTGGCATCAAGCTCGGTGAACACAAGCTCGTTCCGCCGTTCGACGAGACGAATGACAAAAAATAGCAAGTGAATCGGACGCGGTTTGGAAGCTGTCTGAACTGAAGTCGGGTGTTTGGAGTATTTGGAGACCTCTGGGATTAATGCATGAACGCGGTGCAATACATTGGTGAAGCCTGGTTGAACGACGACGGTTCTATCACGCTGCACTTGTTTTGCACGAGTGATGGCGCTCCGGCGCAGGCAATGCTTACGTATAAAACTACGGATGAACAGTACGACTCGATACTTGAACATCTGGGTGGACTAAATCCGGGAGAGAAGAAGCCGGTTCGGCCGTTTCCCGATTAGGTTTCTTTTTAGGATTAGTGACGGTCTTAGCGTTTGTGTGGTTCGATATGCAGTTGAATTGGCGTACCAGCTGTGCGCTCGATGCTTGCGCCATCAAACGAGTAGATTCTCTTGGTCTCTCCGAATTGCGAGAACTGTCGGAATCTAGAGACACCACAAAATTCGACCTTGTCACTTTGAATGATGCCAGAGGTTTCATTCATCGTAACAGTCTCTTTAAGCCCTTCTTGCTTGTCGTCAAAGATCAGCAGATTTGGAACACCGTTTGTTAAGTGGGCTTCGAGTTCGACTCCATTGGTGAGTGTCGTTTTTCCCGAACTCTCATTCTGCTCTCTCAATTCGTGCAGAAATTGATAGGCCTGGTCACCGTTCGATTCATATCGTTGACCAACAGACCGGAACAGGTTTGATTGTGTCGAAGCGTCGATTAACTCCACCAACGGACGAAATGCTTCTGCCGATGTTGCGGTCGTCCACGGCTCTGGTGGCATCGCTTTTTTAAATCGCGCACCACAATCGCTGCCTGAAATATCCGACATATGCGTTACCTCACAAGCTCAGCGTAATTATGCGCGTGTTCTCGAGTCGAAGATAATCTGTATGACTCTTTGTTGCGTTTTTTCAGATTCGAAGTGGGACAAGCCGCAGTCTAACTACCCTAACCATTAATTCCTCGTTGAGTTCTTCCTAATCTTCGCTTGAACGGCTAGATATGTCTGAACAGATTGAGCAAAAAACTAATCTGTTTGTCCAATTTCGCTACGTATTTCCACCGTACTCAAACGGCCTTTTGCCATCTATAAATTACTTGGGGCAAGGTCTATCTTGCAGTGGGGCGCAGAAAATGGAAAAACCAACTGAGCGATCGGTAGTTTCCGATCTGGAAAAAGGCAACGGAAGCACGCTCTCTCAATTATTTGCCGGTCAGTTCGAACAAGACCGAATGCAATCGTTCCAGCGGATGCAGAAGCTGTACAAAGAAGACGTCGCTTCTGGTAGAACTAACGCTTCTCTCGACTTTGCCACTTCCGATTTCTGGACGAATCAGATGGGCATTACCGATAACAAGAGTGGCAACCTTGTATACGCTGACACATCAGACCTTTCCAAAGGAACCCACTCAGAAACCTATCAAAACGCGGCCGGCTTTCAAGTGAAGGCGCAGTCTCCCATGGCGGCAGACAGACAACCCGTAGATCAAAAACTCGCCGCCTCGGTTACAGCGGATTTAGAACGTGGTGATCCGGCTTCTCTTGCTAAAGCTATGGAAGGAAAAATGCAGGAAGAAAGGGCATCTTTCCTCAAAGCTGTAAGCGCCGACAACGAGGCTGACCGCAAGTCCAAGAAGACCGATGTAGAGTTGGATGTGAGCATTCAGAGCTTTAAGCACTTCACAAATCAGATGAATGTGTACCGCTCGGTGTCCGCGAAGCTCTTTTCCCCCAGCACATGGAACAATCCACATTCTTTGTGGAGTGATAATTTCGATATGCAGACCGGCAAGCACACGGTATATACTTCGAAAGACACCAGAGTGTAAAAAGGGTTTTGCGAATTGAGTTCGCGGTTTCCATCGTCTTTTGCTATTCTTACCTCTAATTTGACTGTGCTATTGAGCTTGGTTTTGTGGACTCACGCCACTCGTGCCGCTGATGCCGGAGGATCTAACGCATCCTCAGCCTCATTCGCCAGTACCGCCCACGAAGCTCGTTACATCGCTGACTCCTCAAACGCGAATATTGGGGACGCAACTACATCTTGGCCTTCGCAGTCAGCATTCAAAGAGATTTCGGCGGAAGTCTTACTAAAGTATCAATCTATTTCCGTAACGGTCGACGACAATAGCGCCAAAGTAACCTATTCCGGTGTGCCACTGCGTGCGGTGCTGGCTGAAATGATGCCTGGTACCGATCTCGATTCCATGCCTGAGTGGAAGAAGCTAGCCCGCAAGGCACTGATAATGGAAGTTTTAGGAAACGACGGATTCCCAGGGCTTATTGCAACAACCGAAATTGCAATGAATAAATCTGGCGATCGGTTTATTCTAGCGACGCACAAAAATGGTAAGGTAATTGAGACTGGCGTCCATCTCATTTGCAAGGCGGATGAAGGGCATGTGCGCTGGGTTCGTAGTGTGGCGTCGGTTCGATTGATTTCGGTAGCAAATAAATAATGACAATTAAAGCTTATAACGGAGTTGAGTGTCCCCCGTTCATGTATGGCACCGCATGGAAGAAGGACGCAACCGAAGGTCTAGTGAAGCTGGCGATTGAGAATGGTTTCACCGCTATCGACACTGCCAATCAATTGATTCACTACGACGAAGAACGTGTCGGTCGAGCCCTTGTTGAACTAAAGCAGAAAGGTGTCACTCGTGAAAGTTTGTTTTTGCAGACTAAATTCACATCAGTTGGCGGTCAAGGGAAGACTACTCCATACGATGCGTCTGCCTCGCTGACCATGCAGGTGAGCCAGTCGTTTGAAAGTTCGCTAAAGCATCTACATACTGACTATCTAGACTCATATGTTCTTCATGGACCCTACCAGCGAGAAGGGTTAGGTGCGTCCGATTGGGAGGTTTGGTCTGCAATAGAATCGCAGTACATTGCAGGCAACTGCCGCATGATCGGAGTGAGCAACGTTAGCGCCGCACAACTGCGCGAGCTTTGCGCCAAAGCGAAAGTTAAGCCGATGGCCGTGCAGAATCGCTGCTACGCCATTCTTGGTTGGGACCGTCAAGTGCGTGACATATGTCGAGAGCACTCGATCATCTATCAAGGATTTTCACTTCTGACCGCCAATCAGAGGTATTTTGACGAACCAGATTTGCGTGCGGCCGCCAAGCGACTTCGAGTCACCGAATCACAAGTGATTTTTAGCTTCTCGTTGCATGTCGGCATGCTTCCACTAACTGGCACCTCCAACGCAAAGCACATGCAAGAAGATCTTGCCGCGGTCAATCTGAAGCTGACAGAGCAGGAAGTTGATCTGATCGAAAACATCGCTGGTTGAAATTTTGACAGTCATGATTTTGATACATGGCCGTCTTAATGTAGTTCATGTGAACACCCCACAGGAACTACCCAATGAACTTCACCACAACAAACATCTTCGCGCTGACATTTATCATCGCGCTTCTTGCGCTTAACGCAGAGGCGATTCCAACATTGCGCCAACTGGATGCGAATACCTCGCATTCCAGATTGGCGCAAGTCGGTTCGCATATAGGCGCCTGTGCGTCTCGTTCAGACATGGCCCTATAACCAACATGTCTAGCGACAGCAATCGCTAGTCAATGACTGAACTTTTTTGCAATCTTCTCAAGATGAGGCTGTTGGAGCCTCCTGAAAGCGCATCTGCAATCCGATTAGAAATCTGTTTTCTTTGTTCGGCAGTCAGTAATGCCCGCACTTTCAATATCGTTTGCAATCGTTCGTCCGCAAGTTTATCTCTTTTATCGCGAAGGCTATGAGCCTTTTCAGTCAAAGTTGTATCTGGAGTGTCTGCGCCCATCAACTCCGTCAGCTCGAGCGCTCCAGCTCGCAGTTCTTCTCTCAATGGACGAGTCGCTTCCAGACGAGCGCTGAGCAACGCAGAGATCTTTTCGCGCTGTTCGTCTGAAGCGTTAATGCGATCGAAAAATCTCCTTTCGAAGTGCTTCTTTAGGGCCATCTCGAAATCCTTGTCTATGAACTGAGCCTTTGTATTCTCTGCGAATGCTGGCAATGCTTTGGCGCAACAAAAGAAAGTGCCGGCTCCTATTGTTATTCCGAGCGCTGTCATTGCTAACAGCTGTTTCGAATTCACATTCAACTTCATTTCCCCACCTCAATGATTTATCTTGTTTGGCTCCCAAGATGAATACAGCACTCAGGTAAAAAAGTTTCGCTGGTTAACACAAAACTAGGATTAACGCTACATTCTCCGAACGCGATCTGCGATAAGCTGCAACAAATGGTGGCTGGATCGTTTGTGCGGCTTTTGGAGGGGTGGAAATGTCTCGTCCTGCTGTTCGTTGCCTAATTGGCTTGACCCTGATTGGTGGGTGGACTGGTCTTATAGGGCGCTCTGTTGCGTTGTCCGAAATCAAAGCACCGGGGCAGGTTCCGGCGCCGCAAGAAAAGTCTGTCGCGCCCGACAAGAATATTGGCAAAGACAAGGCGCCTGCCGCGCAATCGGAGAAGGCGACCACTGAACGCCTTGGCGGCACAGATCGATATTTGACGGCGCTTAGCACCGATAAGCCCATCTATAAAATAGGCGACACAGTCTACATGCGTGGAGTGATGCTGAACGCCTCTGATCATAAACCGTTAGCTAACGCCACTCAGGTGTACGGAACCGTCACTATCAAAGGACCAAAAGGCGATACCGTGTCGACCGGCGTCGCTCAGACCAAGGATAGCGTCTGGGGATACTCGTGGCAAATACCACCGGGACAAGCGGGTGGAGAGTATACGTGTCAAGTTACTTATCCGGCTCAAGGCTATACGCCAGCGCAGCGCAAGTTTGACGTGCGCGCATATCGTGCCCCGCGACTCAATTCTCAGATTACCTTCTTGCGCGATGGCTACGGTCCAGGTGAAAAGGTTCAGGCGACTCTGGATGTGAAACGCGCCGAAGGCGGAGTACCGGAAGGAGCGAAGGTCACGGTTTCGGCAACGGTAGACGGGCAATCAATTTCAGGCGAGACTGGTACGGTTGACGCAAAAGGTTTGTGCACAGTTAGCTTGACTTTGCCTACGAAAATTCCCAGAGGTGAGGGCACGCTTGCACTGGCAATTAGCGATGGTGGAGTTGTTGAAACGGCATCAAAAACGATTCCGATTCTTCTGCAAACTGTCGATCTGCAGATCTTACCTGAAGGCGGCGACCTCATTGCTGGTTTCAAGAACAGAGTCTACATTCAGGCTAAGCAACCAAATGGAAAGCCAGCTGATTTGACTGGAAAGATTTTCCAACACGGAGGTGGGCGCGATAAAGCGGTGGCGCAATTCCACACGGAGCATGAAGGTCGCGGACGGTTTGAATTTACCCCCCTCGCTCACAGGAGCTACACTCTCACTATCTCAGCACCGGCTGGTATCAAAACCGTTTATCGATTGCCGGAGGTGAAGTCTGAGGGCGCAGTTCTTCGCGCCGACAGTAGCGTCTATACAAAGGGCAAGCCGATAACTGTGCAGGTTGGATGCACTAGTAAAGATTGCCAAGTAACTGTGTCTAAGCGCGAAAAGGAATTTGCCTCGTGCAAGGTGAAAAGTGGTGGCAGAAAGAATGAGCTGCGTCCTGTTTCCCTTTCTGTACCAGCTGATGCTGACGGTGTTCTGACCGTGACGGTTTGGGACAAAGATGGTGCTCCGCTAGCAGAGCGTCTTGTTTTTCGTGAGCCATCAAAGACCGTTCACGTGACGATTACGCCAGATGAAAAATCGTACATTCCTGGCGGCACGGCAAAAGTGACCATCAAATCGACTGATGATGATGGGAAGCCTGTTCCTGCAGTTGTTGGATTGACAGTTACTGATGAGAGCGTTCTTGAAATGGTCGAAAAACGCGATCAGGCACCACGACTTCCTGTAATGGTTTATCTTGAACCGGAAGTCAAAGATCTTGCTGATGCACACGTATATATGGATTCGTCCAATCCCAAGGCGCCCATAGCGACTGATCTTCTCTTGGGTACGCAGGGATGGCGCCGATTCGCGTTAATGCAGTTGGCAAAGTTTGTCGATGCAAACGGGGATGATGCTAAACGTGTAGTGGCCATGCGGGAAGTAAGACAACAAAATCCAGCCTTTAATGGCGTTCCGATGGCTGCTGCGATGGGTCATGCGCACTTTAAGGCCATGCTTCCAGCCGCCCTGAAGAAAGGTCCAGCCGTGTTGGAAGAAGCCGCACAAGTAGAAAATGAACGGCGTCTTGAGTGTGATGATTTCCGTGCTGTTGCTGTACAAAAAAATAAGGCTTCAGACAAGGACATGGAAAAGGCAAAGCCTAATAATGTCCCGTCAATGAGGTTTGATTTTGGCGCCAATACATTCCCTATGGATGCTCGTCCTGCAAGCCGTGCCGCGAAGTTGCAGAATGCAGCCCAATTGGCGGATATAGTTCAAGCACCTGCTGCTCCTGCCGCTAAACAGCATCCTCCGGGAGAT
Source organism: Oculatellaceae cyanobacterium (assembly GCA_036702975.1). Taxonomy (GTDB): domain Bacteria; phylum Cyanobacteriota; class Vampirovibrionia; order Obscuribacterales; family Obscuribacteraceae; genus DATNPX01. Next base: position 13,290 of record DATNPX010000038.1, on the reverse strand, counting down.
TTCAAAGTCGCCGCTCTAGGTATGGCTTCCGTAGGTCATGGACTAGTTCCGCCGCCTCCCGCAGCCGCAATGCAGGCGCAAGCCCCGCGACAGATGTTCATGGCTCGCAAACGTGGCCACATGCTTTTTGTTCGCGAGTTTGTACATATTGTGCGTCCTGACAGGAAGCCGACTGACCGAGTCGACTTTGCTGAAACACTATATTGGAATGCTGGTGTTTCCACCGATCCAACAACCGGAGAGGCGTCAGTAAGCTTCGGACTCAGTGATGCCGTCACGACATTTCGTGTCTTCGCTGATGCCTTTTCAAATGTCGGTGCAATCGGCACTGCATCACTAGGAGTGAAATCTGTTCAACCATTTTATGCGGAGGCGAAGTTGCCGCTCGAAGTAACTTCAGGCGATCATTTGATCCTTCCAATCAATCTGATCAACAGTACATCCAGTGCTCTCACGAATCCTAATCTAAGTATCGATTTGAAGGGTGACTTCAAAATACAGAAAATGTTGGAGGGTCACATCACCCTGAGCGCAAATGAAAGGGCTAGGTGGCTGCAACCTATTGATGTGGGTGCTGGCAACGGTCCCAAAGACTTTAACCTTCATGTAAAAGCAGGTGAATTCGAAGACAATGTCACCCGCTCTTTTGTTGTCAAACCAAAAGGCTTCCCAATTGAAACCACATTTGGTGGCATTATCGAGCCGAGCAAGCCGATTATCCAGACCATTGATATTCCTGAAGGCGTTGTCGCTATGAGTTTGGTCACAAACACAGGTGTCTATCCGTCGCCTTTGGCAAATCTTACCGAAGCGCTTCGGCGCCTGATTCAAGATCCAAACGGCTGCTTTGAACAGACGTCTTCGACCAGCTATCCGCTCACGATGGCACAACAATACTTCTTGACCCACACAGGTGTCGAACCGAAGCTAGTTGAGGCCTCTCGTGAAAAGCTCGATGCCGGATACAAAAAGCTAGTCGGATTCTGGTGCCCTGATCGTGGTTACGAATGGTTTGGACAAGATCCTGGACATGAGGCGCTTACAGCATTTGGGTTGCTCCATTTTACCGACATGTCGAAAGTTCGTGATGTCGATCAGAATATGATTAGCACCACGCGAGCTTGGCTGCTCAAGCAGAAGGATGGTCAGGGCGGATTCACACGTAAGCGTCGCGCATTGCATACCTGGATCGAAGACAAGGACTGTTCCAACGCGTACATTCTTTGGGCACTGCTTGAGTCTGGTCAATCGCCGGCGGATCTAAAACCTGAATTGGAATCCTTGAAAAAAACTGTGGCTGCGAGTCAGAATAACTATGTTGTCGCTCTGGCTGCTAACGCTTTCTATCTTGCTGGTGATAAGTCCGAAGCTAAACGATTAATGGACCGCCTTGTCGCCAAGCAAAAAGATAACGGTAGCATGGATGGTGTCACTAGTTCCATCGTTGGCAGTGGTGGTGAATCTCTAGAGATAGAGGGCACTGCGCTGGCTACGTTGGCCTGGTTGCGCGATTCTGAATATGCTCCGCGCGTCGAAAAAAGCATGAAGTTCTTGGCTGATTCCTGCCAGGGTGGGCGTTATGGTTCAACGCAATCAACCGTTCTCGCCTTGCGTGCGATCGTCACCTACGACAAGCAACGCGCACATCCAAAGGCGGCCGGCACAGTGCAACTTTTTGTAGATGGACAGTCGATAGGAGACAAGATCGCATTTGACGAGAAAACTCAAGGCTCATTAAAGTTGCCAGATATGAGTGAACTGCTTACTGCCGGCCACCATAAGTTGGAGTTGCGTATGGAGCATGGTAGTGCAATGCCCTATTCGATGGACGTCAAATACAACGTCTCCACGCCACTTTCATCTAAGGATTGCAAGCTCGATATCGCCACCAACCTCAGTCAGACCAAGGTCGCTGAAGGTGCGGCTACCGAAGCGGACGTGCTCGTTTCGAATAAATCGAAAGATGTGATTCCTAACCCTGTCGCGATTGTTGGTATTCCAGGAGGTCTTGAACCTAGGCACGATCAACTGAAGGAGCTAGTGAAGAAAGGGACGATTGATAACTATGAAGTGCTCGGTCGAGAGGTCGTTCTTTACTGGCGCACGCTGTCCGGTGGCGCGAAGGTCAATGTTCCTCTGAGCTTGATCGCCGCCATTCCGGGCACGTACACGGGACCTGCAAGTCGTACTTATCTGTATTACACGGATGAGCACAAGAAGTGGGTCGATGGACTCAATGTGGAAATCACGCCGAAGAAATAGGCTTGAAAAGAAGCGCGCCTCGAATTATTTGCGTTCAAGAAAATGTTCTTCGTGATCTGGTCGAATATAATTGGCGAGCTTGGCTTCCTTACGGGTGATAAATTGTGACCGAACCACGAATCGGCGTGTACGCTTGCGACATAGTAGGACCTGAAAACATTGCCAATCACAGTGACATTGGAACAGTTGGATGGACTGATCTCATAGTTTCGCTTTTTCACATCAGTGACAAGGAAAGATATGGCGATCCAGATGGAAAGATTCTCTTCTTTAATGGCCACGAGATTATCAACGACAAGCAGATCAAACAATCATTTGTCGGTTGGAATAATTCACTTCAGGCCTTGAAAGACAGTGGGAAAATAAAAAAGGTCTTTTTGTCTTTTGGTGGGGGTGGTGATCCACGTGATCCTGACCACGTTCGAGATTTTCTAACGATAAAAAATCTGTACACCGATAATGGTGGCAAGTTGGCCAATACACTACTAGCGCAAAATCTAAAGTTGTTGCGTGATTTGCTTCCGGTTGCCGACGGAGTTGATATGGATTGCGAAGAAACTTATGATCCAGACAGCTTTGATGCGTTTTGCAATTTGTGCTATGAAACCGGATTCAAAGAGATTACTTATGCGCCATTTGGATTGCCTATTCTTGATCCCAGTAAGGGTCCTGATTCGCTTGATTTCTGGACCAATGCGCTCAATAAATCATTAGACTGGGGCAAGGGCGTCGTGACTCGCTTCAATTTGCAACAATACGCAGACGCCGGTGAATTTGCCAAACATTTAGCCAAATTTTCTCCATGGCTTATTCTGGATGACTTCATTCTTTCTGGCGATTTGACACGCGCCTACAATCCCAATATTGGCGCATGGGACCCCACAAGCAGTTGCCCGCCAGAAGTGACATCCAGGCTCCTTGAACGCAGAACACAGATCAACGGTGTTGTGGGTGGATTTCTCTGGAACTTGGATTTGATATTTGTTCCCGACAAAGACGGCACTCACGGTAAGGCGTGTCCACCGGATAAACCAACCGTCGATCCATCTATGGCTGACTATGTTAGCGCCATTCTGGCCGGCATGCAGTAATGAGGGAACTCTGTTAAGGCTGTTCGCTCTGCGCTTGAGGCGGATCTGGCAGCTCGGTCAATAGAGCTGGTGCAATCGTACGTGATACTACGACGGTGAAGTCTTGAGTCGCTCTCTTATCCAGATTGATACTTACCGAAAGTTCTTTCAGTGCTGGAATATCGTTGACCAACTTAGTGGTTAGCTCGTTGTCTGCGCGAACGCTATTTTGTTGCAGTTGTTCGTGAGCACAGTCGGTAGCTTCGCCCCGAATGAAATATTTGACTCGGTAACCTGTTTGCGAGAGGGTTCGTTCCAACTTTCTCGCTGCTAGTTCAGTGCCTTTGGCATATTTGATAGTGACAAGAGTCTTGTCCAGATCTGTCACGGTGGTGCGTCCATTGATACTATAGGCGGTGTTTATTGAAGCCGCATATGCGTCGTCCGGTGCGGTGGTAATCGGCTCATCACGAGCAGTTAGACCACGTCCGGTGTCTGATTCAGTTAGATTGGTGCCAGCGAGACGATTGAAGACAATGGCGCTGCCATAAGCGTCTGGTATGTAATAGCTGCCGCCGTGAATGAAGGTTGCTTTGCCAGGCAACATAGCTGTGCGAACTTGCTTCGGTTTGATGTCTTTACCGAAGCCGGCAATGTTTGCCATATCTTGAACGGAAAGATCTGTCACCACGTACTCGGTTGCCAGTGAGAAGAGCTGCGGTAGCTTTAGAACCACTTGTGGTTCGCGCAGTTTTGCTGAAATCTGTCGCAGGAACCATTGCTGTCTTTCAATGCGGCCAAGATCTCCGCGCTGGTCGTGGCGGAAACGAACATACTCTTCCATCTGCGCTGGTGTAAGTGTTTGTTCGCCGGGATCAAGTGCAACATTCAAGCCTGCCGCGTGATCTGTGTAGCGCATTCGCTTTTCCACGAGTACATTGGCTGGTCCCAATACTTCGAAAACTTTTTTCAATCCCTGAGTGTCGATGACGACATAGTGATCTATAGGAATACCGAAATCTTCCTGGACAGTCTGAACGGCTAACTCGGGCCCGCCGATAGCGTGCGCTGAATTGATTTTGTCCATGCCGTGACCTTCGGCGATTCTCAATCTGCTGTCACGCGGAATCGACACCAGACCGACGGTCTTGGAGTCAGGGTCGAGACTGGCAACTATCATCGTATCTGAGCGGGTGTTCAGCCACCGCTGAGCATGGCGTCCGTTAGAATCGACGCCCATGAGCAGCAAATTCATACGTTTGTCTAGGTGCGGGCCAATGGCGATTTTCGGCACCTGGGTAGAAAAGTTGCTCGAAATGCTCGACATGCTGTTTGGAATCTTAGCGAACTCAGCAAGAAGCTCTTTTGTCTCAATCTTTAGCTGCTTGCCCCTTTCGTAGCTGTTGACCGTTATGCCGATGCACACACCGACGACTGCCGCTGCGCAAGCTTGCCATATGTTGAAATTGGACGGACCGGGTGGAGAGTATCGTCTCAAGGGCGCACCTATGCGAACTTCTGACAAGCCTAAACCTAGGTTGTCCTTCTTACAACCTTCCCCCATCTTATATGTCCATCTCGGTACAAGGTAAACCGAATCTAATATTTCGAATAGATTTTACGTTGGTCCAACAATGACACTGTTGGATGGCAGAACGTTCGAATTGCGGCACTTTGCAGTCTTTTTTCTGTTAAGACAGCTCAACAGGAGCGGGAATTAGGTTAATTTGAAGCAAGTGACTCTCCAGCACAATAACCGCGCGATAATAGCTTTACTCAATCTTTGAAAATGGTGACTCAAAGCGCTTCCGAACAAACTCAAGCCAGGGGACCTAGCGGCTTTATCGAATTCAACGGCGAGATGCTCGTTGTTGATTATGGGCGCGTGTACAGCGAAGGTAGCCCGATCGGGTTTCTATATGAGGATGGAACCTTCAAAGACACAGCCGGTGTGCTTGGAGATTCGGCTCGTTCGCGCGTCATTGATGACATTCCTGGATGCGTGTTTCGGGGTATAGACCACGACGGGCAGGAATTGGTGTTGCCCGGCAGCGAGCGCGGTCCGTCCGGTCAGATGACCTACAACGGTGTACAGCTGAATGTTATTAACGGACGCATCTCCAATCAGGTGCACCAGTATCTTGCTGACTTCACTGATGCTGGCGATATCTACATGCGCGGCGGTCCTCCTCGCGAAGAAGGTCGACGGCTAGACGAACTGACGCAGCTGACGACGAAGTTCGAAGGTGTGAAAAGCGATGGAAAGAAGTGGAACCACGAATGGGCTCGCCCACTGACGCGTCAGGGAAAGAGCTACATAGAAAACGAAGTGATTCGCTACTTCGCTGATTACGATAATCTGCAAGTGCAACAGAAAAAATATGTACATGAAAGTCTTCATATTTGGGCAACGTCAGGGCTTCTTCAAATCGTTCGCAAAAGCGAGGGCAATGCTATGTTGGGAAACATCAAACATGGTGCCGCTGGCGTTACTGGGGTTCGCACTGGTTATGTAACTCTAGACAAAGACGAGTTCATCAAAGAGATCGACCTATTTAAAAGATTCGGAGCCCTGGCAATTATCGCCACTAATTTGCGCCCATATTTAGAAGTGCGTGTAAATCTCGTCGTCGCTCATGAATTTGGGCACCAGATGGAGTTCATTCTTTCGCAAGCAACGCAAGAAAAAATAGACGATCTTTATCGTGAGAGAAGAAAGCGCGCCGATAAGATTCATCCTCTACCCAACAACTATGAAGGTGCTTCCGAAATGCTGCAGCCCTCGCAGGTTTACAATCGTGTTTTCATTTCTGGCTATAGCCGTGCCTCTAAGCATGAATACTGGGCTGAGTGTCTTGCTGCTTTTTCTGTTAAAGATGGGCGTGAGAAACTAAAAGAGATAGATCCGGGTGTTCATCAATTACTTTGTCAGTTAGTGACAAAACCACAAGATCTGATCAGGCGTGTTTTCACGGATACAGTTATCGACTTGCAGGATAGCCTCAGAATGGGCGGAGAGATGAAAGACGACTTGCTCAATTATTGATCATGCACAGATTCCTTCACTCACTTTTAAAATCGCGCCAAATCTCTTTTTCGCTTTTGCTGTTATCTGCGGCCTGGCTGGCTGCTTCCTCCACCTCCTACGTTCAGGCCGCTGATTCGACTAGCTCAAGTAGCGGTTTTGGCTCAAAGAGTTCGGGTAGCTCAGGCAGTGGTAGCGGCAGTGGTAGCTCTAAAGGCTCAAAAGTCCCTGCCGTACCAACTCTTCAATCTGAAAAACCGATGTTGGACTCGTCTGCGCCTAAGGCACCGCCGGCAGCACCACCTTCACCACCGCCGCCCCAACAAAGTCCATCAGGTTATTTTATTCCTCCTGATGTATCAACGTCTGGTCAACCACCGTCTGGTTATGGTGGTGGTCAACCTAACTACGGTGCTCCACCGCAAAATCAGTTTCCTGCTTTCCCAACCGAAAATTCCATACCGGAGTTCGGTAAGCCATTACCATCAGTGCCCAGTTCAGGCGGCGGACCAAATCAATATGGTCAAGGGTGGGCGACTGGTCCCACTCAATCTCCAGACGATGCGCGTGTCGCTCGTCTGGAAAAGGCCGTGCTTGGTTCGACTTACCCCGAGCATGATTTAATTGACCGGCTGGAGCATCTTGAAGAAGAGGTTTACAAAAGCAAGGGTACTGGTGCGACCGACGACCGGCTGAAAAAGCTTGAGAATACTGTTTTTGGCCAGTCAGGCGCGGCGTTCGGGCAGGGCAGTCAGCCGGCAGCTTCTCCGCCGCCATCACGCCCACCGGTGTCACAAAGTGCGCCACCTCAGCCACCAGTTTCGCAGCCCCCGGCGCAAGCCACAGGCCGTGCACCGTACCAGCTTGCTCCTTATCCCGCTGGGCAGGGTCAGACTTCCCAGCCCTCTCAGCCCAATATATATGGAACTTCCAATGGAATGCCTCCCGGTGCTCCTCCGCAGACTGGATACAGCGGCCCGCCGCCAAATTATGGCGTTCCCTATCAGGGCGGCGTGCCTCAAAACTACGGACAATCCGGATATGCCCCGCAGTATGGGGCGCCAGGTGCTCGACCACCGCAAGGATTCCAGCCATATGGTGGTGCTCCCTCGGGTGGGGGGTACCAGGGACAGCCTAATTATCAACAGCAGCCGTACGGAGCTGGTGCTCCCGGATACGGCGCCCCGCCAGCCATGGGACAGGCACCGTATGCGCCACCAGGACAGCTTCCGTATGGCGCTCCACAACAGCCGCAGCCATATGGCTATCGTCCTCCTGCAAACAGCGCTCCTGCTATGCCTCCTGCCCAGGCCGCCTATGTTGATCCGGAGAGCCAACGGATCGTCGCTCAGATTAACGCCAATCCTCAAGCCGGTGACTATTTCGCCACTGTTCGAAAGTTTCAGAATGGTACTGTGGCGCGCTGGCGTCACTTCCCAGTGCTCGTACACTTACCGCCCAATACACCTGAACCGTGGTTGAAAAATCTCAACGAAGATATAAAAAAATGGTCGGCGCTCATACCACTGAAGACGGCTGCCGACTATGAGTCTTTTGTTGTTGATGTTAAGTGGGAAAATAAGCTGCCGCCAAGAGTTTTGGGCATCACTCGCGTGGAAGGTTCTGGTGCCGGCCTGAAGGTTGTAGTTTTTCTATTGCGTCCAACGTTCTATCCACCAGACGTACCAGAAAACACTTTAGGTGCTGTCTTTTTGCACGAACTTGGGCACGCCGTTGGTCTTTACGGACACAGCAATGACGCTTCAGATGTAATGTATTCCGACGACAAGCCGGCGAAGAAAACGCCTCCAAAGGCCACTGCCATCAGCCCCCGTGATATGAACACGCTCAAAAAAGTCTATTCGACGCCGCCAATTGCTGACTCTTTCGTTATTCAGCCGCCATTGGAATATAATTACCGCGAAGAACGCGCTCAGGACTCGAATCATTGAAGGGGCCACGAGTTGGCAACTTCACATAGATGCATACAAAAACTTAGAGCTGGGCATGATTAATACGGCTCTTTTACAGGCATGCAAATGGGACGAGTTACAGAAGACATCGGTTGGCTGACTTATTTTGAAACTGCCACCAAAGCTTATCAGATGGCGCGTTACGTCGACGCCGAGAAACTCTTTCAGAAGACCTTGGAGGAGCTTGATAAGGGTACAGACGAAGCAGAGGTCAGGCGAGGTCGTATCAAAGTGCATGCTGCCGTCGGCGATCTTTACCTCGTTCAGGGATGGTATTCCGAAGCTGAGTCTGCATTTCGCAAAGCAGTTGGTCTTAACGAAAAAACGACCGATGTGCGAGAGGAAGACACGGCCGAAATTTTTAGTAAGTTGGCGAAAGTCTACCGTGCGCAGGGGCGTTACGAAGAGGTCGAGCCTTACTTCAGGCGTGCACTGACTATCTACGAAAAATATCCAGAGAAAAACGCTGTCGATATAGCGGCGACACTTGAGGGACTTGCCGATTTTTTTCGCGCTCATGGTAAATATGACCAAGCCGAGCCGCTCTTTCAAAAGGCGCTTTCACTGCGTGAATCTTCAGTCGGTGCTGAGCATCCAACCATTGGGCCTATCTCAACCAATTTGGCTTTGCTGTATCATGCAAGTTCAAAATACGACCAAGCCGAGCCGCTTTATGAACGCGCAGTAAAAATTACCGAGGCCGAATGGGGTGAAGATCATCCTAGTGTGGCGATAATTCTAAACTATCAGGGCGAGCTTTATCGCCAAATGAACAAGTTTCCGTTAGCTGAGAAGAAGCACTGGCGCGCTCTTAGCATCAGACAAAAACAGCTGGGTCTTGACCATCCCAGTACCGCCCAGACGCTCAGTAATTTAGCACTGCTGTTCCATTTGCAATGCAAATACGATCAGGCTGAACCACTCTACAAAACTTTGATCGAGCAACGAACTAAAGATTGGGGTGCAAATCATATGCACGTGGCAGAAATGATCACAAATCTAGCTGACGTCTATCGAGATGCTGGTCGCAATAATGATGCCGAGCCGCTCTATTGGCGCGCTTTGAATATCACGCAAGAGTGTATGGGTCCTGAACATCCAAGCGTTGCCAAGGCGTTAAGACATCTTGCTGAACTCTACGAAGAGAAGCAAAATTTTGAAGAAGCCGATAGGCTTTACAAATGGGGTCTTGATGTGTCTGGGCACGCGCTGGGCACCGAACATCCTGATGTGGCTGAACTGATGGCGCAGTACAACGCTCTGTTGAAAAAAATGGAACCGAAGGGCGATGGCGATGGCGGAGTGGAAAGTGAACCTGATTAACTCGGTGACGGGCGCCCTGGCATGTACTGCAATTGAAGTGATGTGGCTGGTGCTTTAGAGAAACGAGAGTCAGGCCAAGATGCAACTGAGAGACGATCATTTGACAGAGAACGAGCATTCATCAGAGAGTGCACCTCAGTCTGATGCCGATCTTGAAGAAATGCTCGTTTCAGCAAAAGAGCTTTCGCAGCACGATGACCTTGAACAGGCAAACGCCCTCTATAAGTGCGCCATAGCTTATATCGATTCTTTGCCGGAAGAGAAAGGACATCCGCATCTGGCGGAGGTGCTCTGGAATCTCGGCAACAACATGTATATGCTCAGTCAAATTGAGGAGTGCATTCCGCACTTTCAACGTCTGGTGACTGTGCAGGAAGAGAAGCTGGGTGCAGAAGATCCAGCATTGATTACACCTTTGCTCAGATTAGCAATTGCGCTCAAACGCGATGGACAAGCTGAACTTTCGGAGCAGGTTTTCGAAAGGTCTATGACACTTGCGAAAAAAGCCAACCCAGAAGGGGTGGTGCCATCGTCTAGAGGTCATGGCGCTACTGATAGCAGTGATGCTTCTATAGCCGAAGGCAACGATGGAGGCGGCGATACTGCCGCAAAAATACAGGCCGCTCCTCAAGAAAAAAGCGCTGACCATGAGATGCTAAAACATCTTTTTAGCGCTAACTCTCCGCACTCACTGATTGAAGAAGACTCGAAGCAACATTTTGTGCAACCGGAATTTGTCGACAGAAATCCGGCAGCCACTCGTTTGTCTGAGCTGGATCTGGCGGCGCTTAGTGCCATTCCCAGCCCGTCGGCCATGAAGACGATGTTTCGTGAGGCGCAGTTGCCTGATGCTGCATCAGTAACAAAAGCAGCAGCTTATTTGAAAGAGCATGAAAGCTCCGACGAACCAGTGAAATTTGCAGATAGCGTAAAACATTTTGATGCGAAAGAGTCGGCACCATTTATGGTGCGCAATCAATGGCTGCTCCCGACTCTCGCGATCTCCGCCATTGTCATTGCGGCAGGATATTTTCTCAAAGACGTTTTATCTCATACGAAGAGTACGCAGACCTGGGATGTTCTGCCTGGTTCGGCTCTTCCTGTCTTGAAAACATTCAATTCATTCGACAAGAACGATGTGCTTCAGATCTTGAGCGGCGACCGTGCTATTTATGACGCTGACGGGAAATCGTTTCGCGCGAAGTGTTTTTCTCTTCACGGCGATTTGCGAGATTTCGCCACTGTGATCCCTGGTGCGTACACCGGACGCCACATATGGTTCGAGGAGAGTTCAACCGGTCTCAAACGTGATGACGGTGGCAATCTCTATCTACCGGATGCTCCTATGAGCAAAGTGGTTGAACAGATGGCCATGATTACAAATGCTGTCCAGCAGTACTATCTGAAGAATCACTCTTATCCCACTACGAGCGAGCAGTTTCAGGAAGCTCTCGGTAGTTTGTCTTCGCATGTGAATCCTCTCACTCATCGAGGCGATGCGCCACGGTTTTACACGACCTATGCAAATTCGGCGCAGGCCTCTGCACCAAAGTTGGAAGAAAAGACTGCCAATGGTGAAACTTGGATTAATGAGACAAGCCAGGGCCCCGGAGAGATTCACTGTGTCAGTTTGATATCAGAAGATGCCAGTGGAAAGTCAGACCCGCGTGTGATGGCTGCTTCTGGAACGACCAGCGTGTCTGGTGCTGCTCCTGGCACTATGCCTGGCGCTACTACTGGTGTTATGCCTGGAGTCCCTGGCTCGATGCCTGGCACCAGTCCTGGTGGCTTCTCCGCATATACCGGGAGAGCGTCGCATTTTCTAATTCGCGGCTGTGATGAGAGCGGTCAGTTTATCCAGGGTAGCAAGCCCGGGCAGACGTTCTATATCGAGCTCAATGAAGGCAAGAGCAACATTCCTGACGAGCAAAAAGTGGCATCGTTGCCTCGCGATTTTTCTAAGATAACTCTCTATCTTGCTCCAAGTCTCTCCGAGCAATCGCTATTCACCTGCATCGCAGGCGCAGTCCCTGGACTGCTGGTAATGGTAATTGCTGCTTGTCTTGTCATGCAACACGGCATGCAAGAACAAAAAGACAAAGAGGCGATGATTCGCCGTCGCACCGTTGGACAGCTGTTGATTGTTGCTTCTATCCTGCTTGCTGGCTGGGTGCTCATCTGCGTTCTTGGCTAAAGAAAAAGCCGCCAAACCAGTTGGTGTCCTTGCTTTTTTTTGCTTCGCTTAGCAGGGTTTACTGCTTAGGGGCTCCGCCGAGGCGGCGCTCGATGTCATCCAACTGGGCCAGTCGAGCATTGATCAACTGACTTGGATGCGTACCTGCTGCAATCTGTTTGTGGCGGTTGATTTCACCAGTGATCTGAATGCGCAGAGTATCGAGCATCGAGTAGGTTGTCGCTGGCAAACCAACTACGGAAGCGACGAACAGGTTGTCGTTCGTCACGCGACCAGAGTAGGCGGAGCTTGTGTTGTAGCGATTGTTATAACCAACAATGTTGAAGAACACACCGCTTGTTACTTTGCAGCCGCCGACAAAGAAGCCGGAGCCGATGTTTTGTGTGGCGGTCAACTTAGCTTTGTCGCGCTCTCTAGTGCTTGCTGCCAGTTCATCTTGGAAGACTTTGCTCTGGTCTCCGTAGATGCTTGCTCGTCCGAGGGCTGGGGCGGCATCTTCCTGTGTCTGTGCTGCGGTGCACATTGCATCGAGTGCTGCTTTGTCGTGAACGAGGTCATCGCACTTCGCTTGTTCTGCTTGCAGGATAGTTCCATGCAAGTAGCGCTTGTGGCCCTCTGCCACGGCTTTGCCGATCATGCGGCTGAGAATTGGACCAAATATGAAGAGCGCACCAGCAACTTCAAACTGGATACCAGCTTGTTTATTCCAGCGTCTGTCGTGTTTGTGCAGAGCCAGGAACGCAAATTCGAAGCCGATTGCATTGGTTGTGTATTTGGCGAAGTCAAAGCCATATTGTGCATTTTGGAACGCGAGCGAGCGCCGAGCCGCAACGTGGAAACGTTGAAACTCAAGAAGCCCCTGGTCTCTCATGTCTTTGAGAACTTTGCCTTCTGCATCATCGACATTGGCGCGACCTTGCAGAGTGGCTGCATTTCTTTCGACTTGAATGAGTGCTGCGCGTTCGGCCAACATATGATCGATCTGATCGCGAAGTCCGCTCACGTGTGCACGTGCCTGACCTGGTCCGTAACCGTGATGTCTGGCTTGTAGCTCGTGGTATTCATTGATTGCAAGCTCGTCAAGTGCGCCGGCAGCGCCGATGCAGCTTCCGATGAGACCGAGAATATTTGCATTTTGCTGCACTGATGTATGAATCGCGCCAGCTGCGTGTTTGCCGCTCTTTCTTAAGTGGCTACCGCGTTCAGCAGTGCTGAGGATACCACCGGCGAGGTTCAAGGCGCCGTTGACTTCTTGAATACCGGAGTAGCGCCATCCTTTCCAACGACCTTGCTTTGCTACTGCTTGTTTGTAGTGCAAGTTATAACGTTCAAGTTCGACAATCTTCAAAAGGATCTGGCGAGTCAGATCGTCTGCTCTTCCTTTTGCCACAACTGGATCGTTAGTGATAGTGGTATTCAAAGTGACAGGAGCCGATGCCGAAA
>DATNPX010000049.1:0-156118 GCA_036702975.1 Oculatellaceae cyanobacterium | reverse complement strand
TCGGGGCGGTTATGCGAAAACTATTGAGACTAATTTTCGCAGTGGTCAAAGCGGGCAAGCTCTATGATCTAGAGTTTCACCAACACCCAATCATCGAAGAAAGCGAAAGACGACTTGCCGTGACATAGCGCTCGCTTATGTTATTTCCTGATGAGAGAAGCAGACGCCTAACCTGTTCAGAAGTCAACCTTGGCGCTAGCCACCGCGCAGCGGCTTGAGGTTGATGAATGGACGGTTAGGTGTAGAATCTGTTCGTCAGGAAATGACGATGAGCATCATATTCAATACCATGCGCAAAGAATAAATTTCCTTCCCGAAATAGAAAAGAGACTTGACATAAATCACACTATCTATCCGGGGAGCGGAAATAACAGTCAGTTTGTGTACGATGGCTATGGTCGTATGGTCAAAATAACAGAAACAATAAGTGGTTCAATAGTCAGCACCAAGCAATACCTTTGGTGCGAGGACCTTATCGCTGAAGTTCGAGACACCGGTGGCGTGCTCCTGAATCAATTCTTTGCTTGGGGTGAGAAGTCAGGCACCATCCCCTTGTACTTCGATTCGGACCACCTTGGCTCAACAAGAGAACTGACAAACGGTTCCGGTAGTGTCCAAGCCCAGTATTCTTTTGATCCATTCGGCAGAGTGGAGAAATTGCAAGGGTCTGCAACGGCCGATTTTCAGTACGCCAGCTATTTCCTACACGCTGCAAGCGGCCTGAGCATAACGAAGTATAGGCAATACAGTCCATTGATTGGGCGATGGCTCTCGCGTGATCCGGTCACGCTCGACCCCCAATACGCTTACGTCAATAACACTCCAGTTGGGAGTTTTGATCCATACGGACTTTTTAAAACACACGGTAACTGGTGCGGTCCGAACTGGGGAAGCGGGGCAGTAATTCCAGAAGACTCCCCAAACCTACCCAGGGATTCCCGTTGGGGTTGCCTCATTTCGTCCACCGGTGGATCCGCTCGACTATTGTTGTTGGTTGCATGACTTGTGTATGCACTGGGCACATGGTCTTTCAGATGGTAATCGAAAACCACAGGCTTGCTGGTGCGACCATCAGCTAAGCAAGTGTTCTCGTAGAGCTAGAAATCCACTATATTGGTTGATTTTCGGGGTAATCGTGCCGCACCGGTTTATAAATACTACGCCCGCTCCAGGAAATGGAGGTGGTTTGTTCCCACCGTTCCCGGCGCCACCACCGCCTGGACAGTTCCAAGTCCCAACACCTTATAGCGATCCCTTTGACCCAAATCCCAACGAACCCATAGGTTCGGCTGACGAATGATACTCCTTCTCACTATGAAAAAAAAATACAGCTACAGATTGCTCTCGATGGTCATCGCAATAATCATCCAACCTTGTCCTGGAGAAGCTTGGTCTACTGGAATGTATATTGGTCAACCATCCAGTGAGTCGATGAGACAAAAATTTCGACATTGGAATCTCAACCAGATTGAGGTTGGTGGATCCGCAGATTTAACGCTGTTTGACGATTCCACGCTGTTTAAACATCTTCAGCTCATAACGCTAAGCGGAACAGAAGCACAAAACAATACTTGGTTGAAAAGCCTATCCAATGGCTATCCCAACATCACGGCAATCACCATTCACCAAAAAGAACCGATATCCACTGATTCGCTAAAACTCCTACAATCATTCAAGCGGCTAAACTATCTTGGCGTAGTTGGTTCACCGAGCGATGTTTCGACATTTGCATCGTTTGTTCCAGTCACCGTCACGCAGTTGAATCTGTCCAGCCGGATAGTCACCACTTGGAGTTTTCCCCATACACCTAGTATTACGACACTGCGCATCAATCAAAATGACCCGATAGATTCGAAGTTTATCGACGGTTTGGACTTTCCCAATTTGCATCTGCTCGACTTTGGGAACTCTCCTATTTCTCCTGGAACGCTGGCGCACGTAGAGAAATTTCGCAAATTGAAAGTCGTCACCGCTACGAAAGAAGTCCTAACAAAAGCTGACTATCAATACATCAAAAAGCTTGGTATCAAGTATATGGGCACACACGAGTGATTGTCGCATGATTAGAATCTAGCTCCAGCGGTGAATGAATAGCGAACAAAGATTGACGCAATGGCGCTAACTAATCAAATTTGTTTCCCGCGTACTGGTGCTCCTGGGCAGGCAAGTTCATCCGTTCACGAGTTCGGTCCGATTTTTTAGACCGAAGAACGCGATCAAGCACTGCTTTATATCCAAGAGGCTGAAAAGTTAGAACCAGAAAATGCTGAAGTGCAACGCTTGGCTCGTCGTATTCGACGATTTATATCATTAGGTTTGAACGATATCAGTGACTAAGATTGTTCTTGGATGGGGAAGAGGATTCGCGTGTTTTGCAACTTCAACGAGGCGGAAATTGCCACAACGTGATCTGCTGCGGTACATGCGTACCTGCCAAGGGCAAATAGGAACTAAAAAGGGGAGAGTAGGCTATTGAAATTGGCAAATCTGGTTCTTGTTCTTATCACTTGCGAATTAAACATCCTTCCTGCTGTGGCGAGTCTTTGGGATGGTGATTACAGTGATCACAGTGGACGGAAAGACGCCAATTCATTGATTCGCGAGCTAACTATCAAGGATCTGTCAGACAATAAATGCCATATCCACATTGTCATACATAGATTTCTAGCGGACGGTCCCGCTCAGAATCCTATCGTCCTAGACGGTATCGGTTGCGGCTATGCTGACCTGAACAACAAAGGCGTGAATGATAGCGTTATTGCCACCTTCCCCAAAGTGAAGCACAGCCCGTTGGTGCTCATTCAAGAAGGGTCTCCATATGCACAGCGTCTCAATGAACACAGTCGAGCGACACATCTCAAGTATCAATACTTTGAAAACAGTCCCACTGCCAGTTGTGTGTCCGGAGATGTCTATCGGGACGATTTCTCAACGAAAGCAGTGAATTTGAAACCGCCAGCATCGAACAAAAGCAAGCAACCACAAAATAGGAGATAGAACGTAAGCGTTCCGAGAGTGACTGCTAGATTAGTAACAACCCTCCGCAACTTGGCCCACCAAAGTGAAAGAGGCTTATATAATGGGGATAAACTTCTTTCCTTGAGCTTTATGCGCTTTCTATGTGAATTGATTGATGATCTCGTAAGCAGGATCGGTATGCGCGACTACTCAAAGTATTTGCGAGCCAAAGAAAGAGTCGCAGAGGTCAAACACAAAGAGCATGAGGATGAGGACTTAACAAAAGCAGAACGAGCTGCAGAGAAATTGAAATGTCCAACTCTTGAACGCGGACCATTCGACGGGCAACCTGTTGCGAAACAGCTAGTTAAGGCCAACATTCGTTATCACATGCTCCCGAAGCTGACACCGGTGCCAGTTTTTTGTGTCTACGAGCATCTCAAAGAAAATAATAGATTCGTCTTTGTCAGGTCATTCGGTAATCCTGTCGAATTTGACGAATGGCAGCAAGAGCATCCACAACAACATAACTAGCGATTCGTGCTTATTTGCTTGTCCACTCCGCTATTACTTAAAGCGTATGCGTTCGGCTAGTGCGATGTGAAAAGGTGATCTACTGAATGGAAGAAATCCCCCAGAGACTTACTACTCTCTGTCCTCACGTAGCCGAGTCATTGACCCTACCGTAAACGCACCAGAAAAGGCATCTTGAGAGGCAAGAGCGGTGAGCGATGATTATTGCTGTCAGCGGCGATGAAAAAGCTTTTTGATCGCCGCTGGCACCTGGTCCTAAACAATCTCCGATAAACCACTGTGGCTGCCGATAAGATGCGTTTTCAAACGGTGGAAATAAATTGGATGCGCAGCCCCGGAGTGGCATCATTTTCTCGTGAGGTTTGTCCGTAAATAGTTATTGACGAGCCGATTATATGAAATAACATTGCAAATCACTAGGCGTCAATGCGGTACAATAACCGATGAGTATTAGTCTCTTCGTAAGAAGTGTCTATACGTTTCTGTTAGCCTTTTCTGTTTTGCACTCTCTACACATAGGACAAACAACGCTGTCCCGTCTGCACAATTCCACCAATTGCCGCACCGAGCGCTTAAACTGATGAGCACTATATGTGGTGCATCGCCAATGTGCTGCGAAATGGCTTCCTGCACCTAATTCACTTGGTTTTTTGGACTTGTTCTTCTTCCAATCCCAATAGGGCAAAAGGCTTGGGTAAAGAGCCGCAAAGCTCTCCTTCTCAGTTACCGCTAGGCCCCTGCAAAACGGGCATCCGCTGTTTCCATTTTTTAGTGAATGGGCGATTGAACTGATACTTGTTTCCCATACATGGTCACTAAATTTCGGACACTGCCACCAAGCGCTGGTTCTAGATCCTGGGCTCAGCTGCGATGGTAGCATCGGCAAGTTCCGTTCCGCATGCCATAATGCAGCCATTGCCTTATTAGTTTGTATACTGTTGCTCTTATTGATAGCTTTCCCGTGACAGAATGGACAACCAGTGTGTCCTTGTTTCCAGCTCCTTGTGACCGTTGCAATCGATCTTTTGAAAACATGATCGGCATTCCGACGACATTGCCACCAGACTTCCTTTTTCGAACCGTGGGTAACATCGGTTGGCCGCAATTTCCCATTTCGCGAATGGTGCCACATTGTTGCGGTCGTGGGGTGGGTAGCTTGCAAATTGTTTTCATCTGTAATTTGGCGCTTCGCGCAGTAAGGGCAGCGACTGCGCTTTTTCGTTCTATCACACACTGCGGCTTGCCAAACGTGTTCAGTATTTACGCTACAACGCCACCAGACTGATTCACCGGAAAACGGCGCTACATCTGAAGGACGAAGCCTTCTATTTTTTTGCGGTCGTTTGTCTGTAGGGATACGACGATTTTCTACGCCGTGCCACGTTTCAGGAGTGGAGTAGATGTATCTGTTTTTCGAAGGATGCCATTCAGCTGCAACCTCGGGAAAAAGATCTTTGAGGCTTCCCTTCGATTCGAGAAAATAGCCAGCACAGTATGGGCATCCGTTCCTGCTTCGGCTGTTAATTTTGGCCTGCCAGTCATGCCCCTGCGAACAACGCCACCAAACCTTAGCTCCCGAGTGCGCGGTGACATCGGTCGGCCCCAGCGCCCCATTCTTCGAAGGGTGCCATTGTTTGCTCATCTCTGGGAACAGAGTCGCCAGCGAATTACTCTCATGAACTTTGTTTCCTGAACAGTAAGGACAGCGGCAACCCATGCTCAGATTTTTGATTGATGCGCTCCACGCGTGCTCCGGATTCCTCTTGCACAGCCACCAGGCGAGTTCTTTCGACCAGGGGGAAAAACTTTCTGGTTTGCGATCGCCGTTGAGGGATGGGTGCCAGTAATCCGCCGCTTCCGGAAATTTTTCTGCAAACGTAAGGAGCGTTTTGACCATCGCTTAACCGTTAAGATGCAAAGATGAGGGGCCGAGTGGAGACAAATCAGCGCAGAACCGACGTCCATGGAGCGAGCTTTTAACTACTTTGCCGCAAGCGTCAATGCTAGCAGTTTGTTTTGAATTGCATCGTTCTGGCGGTTTAAGCAATCCGAGGATGTTTGTCTAGCACAACAATCGGAGACCGAGTGAAGTTACAACAGGGAGCACCGAATGTATTTTTCAGGGAACGCTTCTTGATGGATAAGACTGTCTGCCATAACCTTGCCACGTTTGATCTGCCATAAGTGTTTATTCACCCGGCGGAGTTTGATAGATGAGCGACTCTTTGTTTTCAAGATCGAGAGATACGGTTGTGAATTGGGTGGAGGAGCATCCCACTTTTGACGCTGCAGTTGTCGGCGCTGGTGCGGTGGCCCTGGCTCTATGCACAAAAGGAAGAGGCGCGGCCGTTTTGGAAAAAGTCGAGGAGTTGCTTCCGCGCCTATCGGTGGCAAGGGCAACCGAGGAGGCGCTTGTCTCCGGTAGCGAAAAGCTAGCAGGTGCTGGGGAGGTGAAGATAGTGCCTTTGACGAAGGAAAATCTGCCGGGAGCAATTGCTGCAGGCAAAGACGGCTTTAGTTATGGTGGACCGTTTCTCAACCCGGCAAAAGACTTCAAGGCTTCTCTAAATCCCGATCTAAATCCTGCCCGAGTATCGATGGATCCGAAAGTTGAGATGAATGCCAGATATTGGTTGGCAGTAGACCAAAAAGGAAACGTATTGGGCACTACCGGACTCTACGAAACAGGCAAAGACCAAGGCGAAGCCGCATGGCTTGGCTGGATGTCGGTGCGCAAAGAGGCTAGGGGGCAAGGTATCGGCCAAAAGCTAGTTGACTTCTCAGTCGCTCAAGCGAGAGCTGAAGGCAAGCAGTATTTGCGCCTTTATACCAGCACGGCGAAGGGAGAAGCGGCAGCGCAATTCCTGTATGACAGGAACGGATTTGCGGTCGTAGGATCTGAGCCGCACACGATACCACGAGTGGTGCAACGCTTATTCGGTGAGAAGGAACCGCTCAAGATTTTATTCAGAGAGCGCGAACTCTCAAGCGGCAAGTCATGTTGAGCGGTCATTAGTTGCTCACTATTGCCACATGGAAGAATGGCTCACCGACAATCAAGACAGGCTCATCGAACCAATAATATCGGCCGCCGAACTCTCGCCGCGCAACCTCTAGGACATAGCATCCAAAGTTCTGAGCCAGAGTCGAGCGCTCGCCCACAGCGCTTTCGCTCTAGCGAGCCCAACTACACCTATGCACAAACGTCAAGGCGTCAAAGGTAGGTAGGCAAAAGCCAAGCCCGAACCGCCAGATCTAGCTCCAAGGGAGCTCGCGACTAAAGAATCGAATAACCTAAACTTGAACCACGCGCTTGATTTCGGGCATTTGCTCCTTAATCGCGCGTTCCACACCCATTTTGAGAGTCATAGTTGAGCTGGGGCACATTCCGCAAGCGCCGACGAGATGCACGAAGACTTCTTGCTCCTTGACATCAACCAGCTCGATATTGCCGCCATCCATCATTAACATTGGACGCAGTTTATCGAGGATAGCCTCTACCTGTTCCTTCTCCGTCATCTGTCAAACCCTCACAAATGCCGCCAAAGCGGCTTACCCGGCTTTACTTAGCTTAGCAGCAACTCCTGATAATGGCGCAGGTCACACCGAAATAATTTCGAATCCAGACCTCAAGTTACACAGTGAAATAAAGAATTGTCTTTGATTTCCGTGATCAATTCATAAATTTTGCACGGCATTAATACTTTTCAGATATGCTCTTGGATGGCTAAATTCGGGCGCCGCCTGTGCCTAGCCCGGTCGCGTATCCGAATAGCAAGCGCAAATTTGGAGGGAGTAACGAAATTATGGCAAAAGTAGCGATTAACGGTTTCGGTCGAATCGGGCGCAATGCACTGCGCGCCTACCTCGAGAATCCGGTCAAAGACGTCGAAGTGGTCGCAATCAACGACCCATTACAGGATATTGTGACCTCGGCTCACTTGTTGAAATATGACACCATTCTCGGTGAGCTCAAGCACGAAGTTCAGCACACAGCCGACTCACTGGTCATCAACGGAAAGAAGATCCACTTTTCGGCTCAGAAAGATCCAGCCAGCTGCCCGTGGGCTGAGCACAAAATTGATATCGTCCTCGAGTGCTCCGGTGTCTTCACCGCCGCTGAAAAGGCGAAAGGTCACATAACTGCAGGTGCCAAGAAGGTTCTCATTTCAGCACCAGCCACCGGCGAAGATATCACTATCGTCATCGGTGTCAACGACAAGGCATACGATCCCGATAAGCATCACATTATCAGCAACGCCAGCTGCACCACCAACTGCTTGGCTCCGCTTGCCAAAGTTATCGATGATGAATTCGGCATCGAGCATGGTCTTATGACCACCATCCACAGCTATACACTCGACCAGCGCTTGCTCGATACAAGTCACAAAGACTTGCGCCGTGCCAGAGCTGCTGCTCAATCGATGATCCCATCCAGCACAGGTGCGGCTAAGGCTATCGGTCTCGTACTGCCGCACTTGAAAGGCAAGCTGAATGGCTTCGCAATGCGCGTACCGACTCCTAACGTAAGCGTTGTCGACCTCGTCGCCAGGGTGAAGAAAGATGTTACCGCCGAAGCTGTCAACGAGGCTCTTCGCAAGGCCGCCGGCAATGGACTCAAGGATGTCCTCGGTTTCTCCGATCTGCCGTTGGTTTCAGTCGATTTCGGTGGCAATAAGCTCTCCTCAATCGTTGATACAGAATTGACCATGGTTGTAGACAACCGCATGGTCAAGGTTCTCTCCTGGTACGACAACGAGTGGGGCTACAGCAACCGTCTGGTCGAACTGGCCGGTATCGTTGCCTCCAAGTTGGCAGTCAAAGTCTAGTCTTACGACTACTGCAATTCAATGCAAAAGGGCTCCGAAAGGAGCCCCTCGCATTGAAAGACCGAAATTTACTTTTTCGATGTCTGACCGGAATCAAGAATTAAGTGACCAACTCATAGGGCTGAAAACAGATGAAAAAAACAATTGTGCAGGCTGGCGCTGACGCCTTCAAAAACAAGAAAGTTCTGGTGCGTGTAGATTTCAACGTGCCTCAACACGAAGACGGCACCGTCTCCGATGACTCGCGCATTCGCGCTGCGCTGGAAACAATCAACTTTCTCACTAAGGCTCAAGCAAAAGTGATTCTCGTGTCACACTTGGGACGTCCGAAAGGCGTTACTCCCAAGTACACCTTGAAGCCGGTTGCGGCCAAGTTGCAGGAACTAGTGAAGCCACAAGCCACCAATGTTCACTTCGCTGATGACTGTGTCGGAGCTGTCGCAGAGAAGGCGATTGCAGCTCTTCAGCCAGGCGAAATCTGCTTATTGGAAAATGTCCGCTTCCATCCGGAAGAAGAGAAAAATGATGAAACATTTGCTAAACAGCTAGCGTCACTGGCAGACATATATGTCAACGATGCCTTCGGCACCGCGCATAGGGCTCACGCGAGTACCGCAGGCGTAACTAAGTTTCTCCGACCGGCTCTCGCTGGCTTCTTGATCGACCGCGAGGTTCAGATGCTTGGACAATGTCTCAACAGTCCAGTTAGACCATTTGCCACTATTATTGGTGGCGCTAAAGTATCATCGAAAATTGGTGTCCTGGAAAATCTCTTGGGACGTGTTGACGTTATGGTAATCGGTGGCGCTATGGCGTTCAGCTTCCTCAAGGCTCGTGGTGTTGAAGTCGGCAAGTCTCTTGTTGAAGACGACCGTCTCGATTACTGCCGCAAGCTGGAAGCTGAAGCGAAGGCCAAAAATGTTCAGCTGATTTTGCCTGTCGATGTTGTCTGTGCCGCTGAAATCAAGCCTGATGCAGTTAAGACCACGGTCAAGGTCGATGCAATTCCTGCCGATCAGATGGGATTAGACGTGGGCCCTGAGACCATCAAACTTGTCGATCAAGCATTGGATAAGTGCAAAACCATTCTCTGGAACGGACCCATGGGTGTGTTCGAAGTGGAAGGCTTTGAAAAAGCTACCTTCAACGTTGTGGACAAACTCGTCGAGCTGACTAAGAAAGGTGTCACTACCGTAGTTGGTGGTGGTGATTCGGTCGCTGCTCTTGGTGCCAAGAATATCGACAACAAGGAGCTTACACATGTAAGCACTGGCGGTGGTGCCTCCCTGGAGTTTATCGAAGGACTAGAACTTCCGGGCATCGCTTGTCTAGATGATGCTGGTAAAGTTGCCGCTGGTTCGAAAGCTTGAACCCGGCTTGGGGCAGATCTGAACATCTTGAACTAGACTAATTCGCGTTTGAAATCCGCATGGAGATGAGAGCATGAAACAACCGTCGTCGGCAAGCTGGGTTTCGACACTAGCTTTGTTGACGACGGTATTTGCTGTATCTCCTTCTTTCGGTCAGAACTTCCAGGTTAACGGAAGACCCGCTTCGCCGCAGGAATACCGAGCTTCTCAGCTTGTAGACCAGGGCCTCAACCTGCTCAATCAAAATCAGAATGCTGCTGCCTGCCAGATTTTTGCGCAGGCTGTGCAGCTTTCTCCGGGGCTGGCTGCGGCTCATGCCGACTACGGCATCGCCCTCATGAAGATGGGGCAAAACGAGCCAGCAATCTCCGAAATCAAATATTCGCTGCAGATCGATCCAAATCAACCTGGAGCCTGGATCAATCTGGGTGCTCTGCATCAGACACAAGGTCAAATAGACCTTGCAATCGTGGCATTCACAGAGTTTGTCAAACGCTTCCCAAATAATCCAGAAGCACCGAAGATCTCTGATTTACTGCAAGGGTTGTCCAAGTTCAACAACAGTCTGCACGCCGAGGCTGGAGCTTCCGCTGTGGCCGCAGATCATGATGGCAACGGACCAGACTACTTTGCAGAAGCAACTGTGCAGGGGATTCAGCGTTGGCCTGCAAGCTCCATGCCGCTTAAAGTCTATATCCGACCTGGTGATGACGTTCCATCCTATAAACCGCAGTATGGAGATATTTTGAAGCGCAGTTTTGACGATTGGTCCGCTGCTTCTGACGGGAAGGTGAAATTCGTTTACGTCAAAGAACCTGCCGCTGCCAATATCGAGTGCAGCTGGTCCGCAGATCCGACACAGCTTGCAAATGCAGCTGAATCCGCCGAAACGAGTTTGGCTGCCAACAGCAAAGGGCTTGTCCACGCCACTGCTGTCATATTGACGATGCCTTTAACTTCTGGCTGGCCGCTTACCGACAATCGCCTCAGGTGGTATTTGCTGCACGAGATAGGTCACATCCTCGGCTACACAGGACATACACGCAATCCTGCCGATATTATGTTCTTCTCTTCTCGAATACCAGATGAATGGCGGGATTTGACGGTTCGCGATAAGAATACCTTGTTACGCTTGTATTCGGAGCGGTCACAGTGAGCTAGACTTACATCAGCGATGAGTTCAAGTGAATTAGAGCAGAAGCACGAGCACCATGACGATAGCGGTCGCCATGAAGAGCTCGTCACAGACTGCCACGGTCCGAACTGCCAGTCGCACGGAATATCCGCTGCCACGGCGCTCAAAGGTAAAGAGTCCGGCGCGTCTGGCAATCCCAATAATCCCGGCAATTCCAGCAGTTCCAACAAAGAGCACAAACACAGTCACGGCAGCGGTGGACATAGACACAGCCACGGCCATTCTCACGGCAATCTAAGAGAGCAGAGCAAATCTCGCATGATCTTTGCCCTCGCGTTGCTTACGAGCTTTATGCTCATTGAGGCAATAACCGGCTTCACTTGTGGAAGCTTGGCGCTTCTCGCCGACGCCGGACACATGTTGGGCGATGTCGCCGGTATTCTTCTAGCGCTGCTCGCCATCTGGTTCTCTTCCAAACCGGCGACACCCGGAAAGACTTATGGCTACTACCGTAGCGAGATTCTCGCCAGCTTTTGCAACTCGCTGGCTCTGGTTGGCATCTCCCTATTTATTATGTACGAGGCTTACCAGCGGTTCTCAAATCCGCCGCAGGTGATGGCTCTCCCTACTCTAATAGTTGCCATTCTCGGATTGATAGTGAACATCATTTCGCTCAAGGCACTGAGCTCCTCGGCCGAGCAGTCCTTGAATGCGCGTGCTGCCTACCTCGAGATTTTCAGCGACTCCCTGGCTTCAGTCGGGGTAATCATTTCCAGCCTTCTCATAATTTTTTTCCATCTATATTTTGTAGATGCTTTGATCAGCGGTCTCATCGCTTTGGCGATCTTGCCGCGCACGTGGGGACTGCTCAAAGAGTGCATGAATATCCTCATGGAGGGAACGCCTGGACACATCGACCTGGACAATCTTCGCAAGTCTATGTTGGCTGTGACTGGGGTCGTCGATGTTCACGATATTCATGTCTGGACAATTACTTCCGGCCTTGATGCCATGTCCGCGCACGTGACCATCGACGAAGCAGCACCTGCCAGCGAAGTTTTAGACAATTTGACCCTCGTTGTGAATGATGATTTCTCGATTCATCATTCGACGATTCAGGTTGAAGCAGTCAGGTGCAGCAAGCTTAGCGACCCCTGCCACGGCTGATGCCATCGCTTCAGAACGTTCCTACACAAATCCTCTGATTTTTGGACATGCCCCTGCCACGAAACAGGCGGTATTTAATCAGATTTGGTAGGCATTCAAAACTAATTTTGGGCACCTGTTTGGATTTTAGCTCATCAACAAATTTAGATCAAATGCCTAAACTGCATACTGTGCAAGGGGTTGCCGTCTTTTTCTCTAGATTGGGGGAGAAGTACGTATGAAGGTGGGAAAAGCACCAATTTACCTCATGGCAACCTTTGACTATCCTTTAGTCATTCGA
Source organism: Oculatellaceae cyanobacterium (assembly GCA_036702975.1). Classification (GTDB taxonomy): domain Bacteria; phylum Cyanobacteriota; class Vampirovibrionia; order Obscuribacterales; family Obscuribacteraceae; genus DATNPX01. The sequence continues at coordinate 143,845 of DATNPX010000049.1, read as the reverse complement.
GCCGACCAGGGAGCCAGCAGAGGTAAGTTCATGAGCATGTTTCAAGACGCACGAGACGAAGATAGATTGTGCCAAGTACTCAAAGCGTATGTTGAAGAGTGGGGTCCTGAAAATGTAATCGTTTCAGTGCCGCAACACTGGAGCGAATACAGCACCAGCACGCTCGGTCGAGTCCGCTTAGAGTTTTCGACCGAAAACACCGTATCGATTAGAGTTGAATACGATTTCGTTCGCCTGATATACGACGTACAATTGCAAGCGGCATAGTTACAAACGCCCGGGGTTGTTGCTCGAGCAAGTCGCCGTGCGAAAATAGAATTGTTGAACAGGCAGTTGCTCTCTGGCGCTGCCTGTTTTGTTGGAAACCTTCAAAAAATATCGGATAGATCATGCAACCGGAACTGAAACACAAAATCCTCCAATATATTGATGGATACTGGGACAAACTGATCCGGGAAAACATCGAAGACCAGCAGACATTGATCGGTCTGCCCAAACCATATTTGGTGCCAAGCGATGGACATATGTTTCAGGAGATGTATTACTGGGATAGCTTCTTCATGGCTCTGGCCATGCCTGGTACCAAGCACGAACATCTAGCGTTCGACATGACGGAAAATTGTGCGTATATGTTGAAGCGTTTTGGAATTATTCCGAACGCGAGCCGATACTATTTCCTTTCGCGCAGTCAGCCTCCAGTCTTCATGAATATGATTTGGATGTGTTATTCGCTGCTCTCTATCTCTAACCTGCACGCTGCCGAGCAATATCTGCGCGAAATGCTTCCGATCGCAGAACAAGAGCATGAGCAAGTCTGGCTCGGCACTGTTCAGCCGCACCATCGCATGATCTATCGTGGGCTCAGTCGTTACTTCGATATAAATTATCTCGATATGCTCGCCTCTTGCGAAAGTGGTTGGGACCACTCTACGCGTTGTGACGACAGGTTGTTGGAACATTTGCAAATCGACCTAAACGCAATTCTTTTTATGCGCGAACAGCTCTTTTCTCGTGCCTGGCAAATATTGAAGGACGAGGAAAAAGCGACAAGTTGGGCTGAGCGTGCGGCGGTTAGAAAACAGACGATCAACGAACTGATGTGGGACGAAGAGACTGGGTTCTTTTACGACTATGATTTCTGCAAAGAGAAGTTCAATCCATTGCCGTCGCTTGCAGGTTTCTTTCCGTTGTGGTGCGAGCTTGCCAGTGAAGAACAGGCGCAAAGAATTGTGCACGGATGGCTGCCGCGTTTCGAGCAAGCCGGCGGATTAGTGACTACGCTTGATGTGAAAGACGGCAGGCAGTGGGCTTATCCGAATGGTTGGGCGCCTTTGCAGTGGATTGTTGTCGATGGACTCATGCGCTATGGCTACTACGAAGAAGCTCGCCGGATCATGCAAAAGTGGTGCGCAAACTGTGCCGCAGTTTTTAAGAACACAGGCGAGATGTGGGAAAAGTACAACGTTATCGAGATCGACCGCATACCAGAAGAAGGGCTTTATGGCTCGGTCAGCGGCTTCGGCTGGAGCAACTCGGTGTTTGTTGATTTCATTCGCAGGCTGGAAAAATTCGATACCGCCGACGATGCCGACCTCACTTTGAGCAACATGGAACCTCTGGCTGTAGAGGCTGATATCAATCCAAGTGGACAGTCCGGACAGTCCGGGCAGACTGGGCAGTCAGTGCAGCCAGTGGAAGCTTAGTCAGTCGTTTGTCGCTAGTCGCGTCGCTACTTTTGAATCGGTCCGCGATAGCAGACCTGGCGGCTGTTGTGGTCTAACCAAACCAGTTCACGCTTCATCTTAGGGAATTCGACCAGGAAGTTCACTACGACGTGCCGTTTTGTGTGCGGCTCGACTGTGAAGAGAAAAACTGAACTGTCGTCGACGTCTCCACCGGCAACTAATGGCATGCGAGTGCCGTTGGTGTCTTCCGCAAACAGGTCGATGGATTTGAGTGTCTTGTCGCTGTCATTGTCAATGTTCGCTTCGACCCGCAGCAAGTTCCCTTCAAGTCCGTCCTTGATCACTTTAGATTTCAGCACTTGAATGTTGACGCCCTTCAAATTGTAGGCCGTCTTTTTGATCGGCTCAACCGCTGCGGGCATAAGTAAGTCACTATCAATGCTCATGTTCAGGTCGTCGCCTGGCTCGAGAGTTGCATCTGCGCCGTGTTTCATCACAGCGTAACAAGTAGCAAGCAACGCGCCCGCTCCAGCACCAGCGGCTATGTTATAGCCGTGCATTGCAACTGTTTGGTGCATACCTGAAAGTTGGTAAGCTACGAGTGCACCGGTAATGGCACCACCAGCGGTGTAGCTTGCCACATAACCGAGACCTTTCAACTTGGTCTTCATCGTCGACTTCTTAAAGTTGTCTGCTTGCGCTGAAAACGCGAACTTGCGTCCATCAGGAGTCGTCAGACCTTCAAACTCGATCTGCAACCAGCCAGGACGATTTACGCGCCGAGGTGGGGCGATTGAAGAAACGCGACCATGGAAGACAGTTCCTTCCGGAATTACTTTATTGTCGTCAACAAAGAAATCTTCGCTTGTCCTAGCGGTGATAATATCGCCGACTTTTGCCGGATAAAGATTACCGTCGAGATCGCGGTCAAGCAGCTTGAGCCCCTGTCCGTGAGACGGCACAGTCGCCAGCTTAAGTTTAAAAGGAGTGCCTTTAGGGACGAGATAGTTGACACCGCCTTTGAGCATTACGGTGCCAGACTTCTTAACATCTTTAGCAATGTCGTTGTCGTAATCCCAATCCTGGTTATCTGCTTTAGCCTGGGGCTGCGGCGGCGGTTGTGGATCGTCAAAATCGTCAGCGGCGAAGACCGGATAGCCTAAGGCTAAAGCTCCGACCAGCGTCACAAGTAGCGATAAATTCGCTATCCCTCTTGCTGTCAGGCGAGCCGAGCGGCGCTCTGGCTTTGCAAAACCACTCTTGACATTGGGTGCGTTGTCGGAATTTATGGGTCGTATATTCACAAACACCTGCTGGAAGACGAACACTTGGTAAGTCTACCGTGAACAGTCACTAAATTCTTAAGCTGTCGCACATTTTGTCCCTGGCTGTGCTCGGTCGCCTTCGCGCTGCCAATGGTTTATCATGCTTAACGCGGGTTAAATATGTCATATATCTGGGCATAGTCGGTGGAGTAGACCCTCCGAAAGGGCCGTGAGCGTTGACTTAATGGTTGCAGAGCAGACTCAAACCACCGAAATCAATTTAGATCAGCTCAATAAGTTCGTCTCTCAAGATAATGTTGTCGTCTTGAAATGGAGCCCTGAGCTGACGTTGGAATTGGATGCGCTTATTGAGCGGCGCCGCCTGTTCGACGCCGTACTAGTCGACTGCACGGAGTGTGGTTATCTGTTCCCTTGCGAATTACTGGTGGATGGATGTCGTAATATCAATCACTTCCTCCAGCTGAATGGTGCTCTCATCTTTTTGCAGGAAGACAAAGCTGTTGCGGTAGTGCGACAGACCCTCATGGGTTCATTGTCGTTTCATATATTCAATAGCTATGCGGAACTTTTCGATTATTCGCCGCCCTTGGCCAAACAGGCTGTAAATGTTCTTTCTCTCGACACGGACAAAAAGGACGAAAGCACAGATCTTTCACGTCAGGTCTTAATGTCTTCGGTGCCCGTGCTCACCAATCACGGTATCAAGCTGAAGGGCTCCATCAGCGAAGCTGCTCGACGAAATTGCGTGCTTGCAGCTGTCGATAACTATACTCCACTTGGCACCATAAGCCAGCGGTTGACGAGCCAGGGACGCCTGACCGACGATCAGTTATTAGAGCAACTGAGAGAGTTGGAAAAAGAGAAAGCAATCTTTCCGCTCTTTAGCAAAATACCTTTTCTCGTAAATTGTTTCCGCCAGCAAACACCATTTAGCTTGAAGGAATATTTGAGTTCCGCCAAGTTGGTGACTGACGATCAATTAGATTCGATGATCTTTGAATTGCAGAATATGCCGGTGAAGGACCGGTTGACACTTGGACCGTTCGCCGTCAAGAAAGGCTTTCTTAGCGCCAGACAGCTTGAAATCGCTATGCAAGATCAAGCTTTCTACGGACAATCCGGCGAGTCTGATCAGGTCAAACACGTGAAGAATACTAGCGAAGAGACACAAGTACAATCGCTTGTAGGCCATCTAGGAACGACCGATCCTTCTAACCTGTTGCAGAATCTTGCCACCAATCGCGAAACAGGAGTACTTTCGGTTGAATATCGGGATCTGCACTTCCGCGCTCAATTCGATCTCGGAAAACTGACGCACGCTAAGGTCGGCAAGGTGGAAGGAAACCGTGCCGTAGCCGAATTCGCTTCGGCTTGGAAAGATGGGATTTTCGTTTTCATTCATCGCACGCCACCCGCCGATCTAACCAAAGAATCGTCAAAAGTAACTAAGCCGTTGGACAAGCTTCTGCTGGATGCTGCTTTAGCCAAAGATAACACCGACGTTGTTTTGAACAAGTTGCCGAAAGGTATTCATTCTGTCTTGGAGAAAATCGCTGACGAGGATGGTCTTCTCAATTGTGGGGAACTGGTTGATCCAGTTGAAGAAGATATTCCGTTGACTGATGCCGAAGTTGAAGTAATGAAACGCACTCATGCATTGCTTGACGGTTTAACTACATTGAACACTGCTATTCGCTATCTTGGCGATGTCACTACTGCCGAATTAGCTCGTGCAGTCGGACTGCTCTTACACTATCAGCTCGCCGACGTGCCTGCCGTAGACATATCTGTGCCGCTGACTAAGTTCAAGCTGTTGACGAAGTGTGTGGCGGAAAAGATCAATGCAGAACGCAGCACGGCTTATCTGCGTCTCTCCCTGAGGGACGGCATCGGATATTCGCAGAGAGCGCGTGTCTTTGCGCTTACACCGAACGGCGATGTTGGTATCGATATGGCGGCTGCCAAGCAAGCACAAACATCTTTGACGAACGTCATTTCCGACCTGGAAAACTGGCAAATTAAGTACATTGAATATGTCAGCCAGGACATTGCACGTGAGGATCTTTTGGAGCTGATCCAACGAATTCACGGTGACACCGACGGAGCCGGTGAAGACTCCAAAGACAGTCAAGACGAATAAACCGGATTGAGAAGCATTTGTCCTCCCGATAACGCATAGCCAGATACGCATAGCATAGATAGATTGAAGTTATAATTGGGCAGAGCCGATTGAGCTACTGCGATCTCAGCCGCTGATGTTTTTTCAGTTGCGAGTTGCACTAGATTCGGTGCGGCATGCTGGCGAAAAATGGCTATTACCTGATGCGTTTTATGGTGACAAAAAATGACTGAAGTCGTGATTGTAGATGCGGTGAGAACGCCGATCGGTCGCTATGGCGGAGCGCTCAAGGATGTTCGTCCGGACGATCTTGCCGCATTGGCAGTAAGCGAACTTTTGAAACGCAACGGCAAACTCCCGGTCGATGAAATTGAAGATGTTTTGTTGGGGGCGGCCAATCAGGCCGGTGAAGACAACCGCAATGTTGCTCGAATGGCGGTTCTACTGGCTGGTCTACCGGTGACGGTCGCTGGCGGTACTGTCAATCGATTGTGCGGATCGGGGCTCATGGCTATAAACCTTGCTGCCTCAGCGATTCAAACAGGTGCCGGTGATATCTACATTGCCGGCGGCGTCGAGTCGATGAGTCGCGCCCCTTTGGTCATGGGAAAGCCAGACGCGGCTTTCCCTCGTGGCGACCAGAAGTTATTTGACACGACTTTGGGCTGGCGATTCATCAATGATAAATTGTCCGCATTACATCACCCGTACTCCATGGGCGAAACTGCTGAGAATGTGGCTGAAAAATACAAAGTTACGCGCGAATCACAAGATGAGTTTGCGTTCCGAAGTCAGCAAAAATACAAAAGCGCCCATGATGCTGGCCGATTCAAGGACGAAATCGTCCCCGTCCCGTTGCCTGTCAAGAAGAAAGGCGTTGCGCCTGAACCTTTCAGTGTCGATGAACATCCTCGCCCAGAAACTCAACTTTCAGACCTTGCGGTCTTGAAGCCTGTTTTTCGAAAGGACGGTTCGGTCACGGCCGGCAACTCTTCCGGCATCAACGACGGTTCGAGTGCTGTGTTGCTCATGTCTGGGGAAAGAGCGAAAAGCCTTGGTATGACACCGATAGCGAAGATAGTTAGTCAAGCGGTAGCGGGTGTAGATCCGGCGGTTATGGGTATTGGTCCAGTTCCGGCTAGTAGAAAGGCTTTGCAAAGAGCTGGTCTTAAAGTTGCCGATTTGGATTTAATTGAACTCAATGAAGCCTTTGCGGCCCAGTCGCTGGCTTGCATCTCTGAGTTGCAATTAGATGCAGCCAAGGTGAATGTCAACGGTGGCGCTATCGCCCTCGGGCACCCCTTGGGCTGCAGCGGAAGCCGGATTCTCACTACTCTAGTGCATGAGATGAAACGCCGTGGCGCCCGTCATGGTTTGGCGACTATGTGTATAGGCGTGGGTCAAGGCATCGCCACGGTGATTACGACCGATATTTAGCGGAGTTTTCAATGTGGCATCGGAGCCAACATTAGGGTGTAATTAAATAGAGCGTCCAGCAATTAATTCCCCGCTGCCTTTACAATCTATTAGAGCCGGTTCACGAGAATACGTTTGTTACTACGGATAACCCATGGTGTGGATAGCCCGCATTGACTTCGCCGGATTTGGAAATCTTTCTGGCGAGAAGATTGAATTCGAAGAACGCAAGTTGAACTTGGTTCTTGAATCTGATGTTGTGGGCAAGAGCACCGTATTTGGTGCACTGTGGGCTACTCTGTTTGATTTCCCCATCGTCAAGAAGATCAATCAGAGTGAAGTCACAGATAGAGAAAAGTTCATGCCTGCGCCCGGCAGCGGGTTGCCCTATATTTCAGGCACCGACCTATTTATCGGCCAACGCTATCTCAAAGTAATCAGAGATTTCAACGAAGATGCTGTACAACTCGTTGACATGTCGAAAAGCAATGCTGACGTTACCAGTCAATTCTTCACCCCTGGTGGCGAGGAGCGTGTTGGATTGAAAATTACGGGAATGAGTCGAGACGTGTTCCGTCGCCTGGCTGTCGTTTCCGCAGCTGAAACTGACGAGAATAAAGTCGGACGGCTTGGCGATCTCAGTCGTGTACTCAATGAGCTGCTCGCTAAGCGTCCACATAAGATGGAGCCTGAGCAGTCAATTGCTGCGCTCGATGATGCTCTCACCTTCTTTCCTCACCATGGTAAGAAGTTGCGAGCGGCGACTGTTTTGAGAGATCTTGAAGGTCGATTCTATGAACTGAACGATAAAGTCAATAAGATGCAGAAAGACCGCACTGCTAAGGGGCTTTCGCTTGAGTCTACAAAAGCGTTGCCTAAGAGTTTTTCCGGCGGTGATCAATACAAACTGACTGAATATTTCGAACAGTGCATGGAGCTAGCAGATCTCGACGGGCGACTGGCTAATGCTCAGGAAACGCTGTTGCGAGTGAAAGAGCTACGAACGGAACTCGATCGGATCGGCTCACTGGAATTTTTCACCCTGGAGTTGCAGAAGCAAACGGAAGAACTTTTTACTCGTTGTCAATCTCGGCAGCAGGACCTTGATGCTCTCGTTGCTGAATTTGCTGAGAAGATCCAAGAGTTCGAAGTCAAACAAAAGAATCTCGCAAACAGATACATAGGCTTGGATGTCTTCCATGACTCTGACGCACAAGCTCTCAGTATGCTTTCTCGCGAGTACAATCAGGTAAGCAAAGATTTGAGTGACTATCGCACTCGACGCAAGAATGAAGTCGAGCGCTTGCGAAGTATGGGTATCGACATTGCTGCTCTCGATACGCTGCGGAATCAGCTTCAGTCTTTGTCCACGCAAGACTATGAAGATGCGCGGACTTGCGATGCACAGCTCGTCGCTGCGAACAAGCAGATAAGCGATGGGGAGCAGCAACTGGCTCGAGATCGCTCTCAACTCGAACGCATAGACCACGAACGCCAGGGTAACGCGAGCAAGAACAAGAAGCTTGGGCTGATTAGCGGCATCATGATGATTCTCTCCAGCTGTGGTACAGGTGGAGTCTTTCTGTTCATGCATCCAGTTCAGTGGGTGTTTGTCGACCTCACCATTGCGCTTGATTCTATTTTCCTTGTGTTTACGATTGTATTTTCAGTTTTTGTTCTGAGACCACATTACTTCAAACGGAAGGAGTACCAGGCGACCGAGCAGGACATCAAGACGCAAACTAAAGACATCGGTGAAGTCAAAGAGCGAATTTCGGCGCTTGAAGTGCGTCTTGATACGCTGGCACACAGGACTTCGTTCTTCCCGACTGGCAACGAACTCTTGCTCCGACTGCGGGAATTTGCCCAGAAGATTCCCCATTTAAAAGAGTTGGAATATCTAGATAAAACAATCACTTCCAGTGAGGCCAGTCTTTCGCACCTTCGTACTGGAGTGGAGCCGTATTTTGCCAGAGCCGGACGAATGACTTTGGAGATTCGCCCGGATACGACCACTGAACTTTGTAACGAAATTGCCGGATACGTAACCGACGCCAGAGAGCTGCAGACTGTCTACGGACCGGCAAAATCTGCTAAGGAGCAGATGGAGTTTTTGACTAACGAGATCAAAGAGATCCAGAAGCAGCTGCTGGATAATTTCATTAAGGGAAGAATGGAGCATCTCCACGACTACAACGAGAGTCTGCGAGAGTTTCATGCAAAGATCGGTCAGCATCAGCAGTGGAACTCGATGAAAGCCGAACTCCATCGTCTCGAGAATGACATGTCGTCTGGCTTTGTACCAGATGAGCTGCCACCACAAATAGAACGCCTTGAGCGTGCACGCAAAGAGAGAACTTCTCTCATGATCGACCTCGTGAACAAAACTCCGAGCATCCTCGAGTTGGCACCTAAAGCTCAGGCCGTTCACAACCAGTTCGTCAATGTTTCGACCTACTCTCAAAAGGCACAACCGGCCGCCACCAAACGCAATATCGATGCCTTGAAAATGGAGCGAGATAGCCTCAGCAATCTCGTGCGAGCCGCAAATTCCTCTGATGCAAGCTATGTGTTGATGTTGCAGGAGCTAAAGATAGTTCAGTCTGAACTTGTTATTGTCAAACGTGTAAAGGCAGCACTCGAGCATGCTCGAGATCGGATTGTGCAAGATCAAACTACGCCCGGCGTCGACTGGCGTGTGAAGCTTAACGACATCATGGAAGACATGTTGTCGCTTATGGGCATTGAAAATCCGAATTATGATGCAGTTCTTGCTGATACATCCGGTGGTGTTGACATAGGCCAAACTGGTTCGCTAATCGGGAAACCGTTCTCGCTTTTGACGATGGAGCAGGTTCGTTGGTTCGCCAGAGCGGTAGTAACGAGAGTGCTAGCATTGAATGAGTCGTTTCCGCTGGTTTTGAATGAGCCTTTCGGTCTTGACTCCGAGCCGGTTCGCGAACAGAACATGCCGTTTATCTTCTCATTGATAGAATTAAAGTACCAAGTTCTCGCTTTGACTAGCGATGCAACTAGATTTGAATCTGCCTATCGGGCGGCATCAGAGGAGCAAAGAAGGGCACTTCACACATGCGCACGGGTGGCATTAGGCAGTTGATGAATTCATCTACCGATATTTTCGAATTGTCGCCGAAGGCGAAAGAGTTACGGGAGAAGCTCCTGCAGTTCATGGATGTGCATATCTATCCCAACGAGGCAAGGCATTTTCCTGCCGACGACAGTCCAAACCGCTTCGCAGTGCCTGCGGTTTTAGATGAATTGAAAGCGAAAGCTCGAGCCGCCTCTTTGTGGAATCTGTTTCTTCCCGATTCCGAGCATGGTGCTGGATTGACCAATCTCGAATATGCACCTTTGTGCGAGATCATGGGACGTTCAATGTTGGCACCCGAGGTCTTCAACTGCTCCGCGCCCGACACCGGCAACATGGAAGTTTTGCTTCGATACGGCAGCGATGAGCAGAAAAATACATGGTTAAAGCCGCTGCTTGATGGCTCAATTCGTTCGTGCTTTGCGATGACTGAGCCCGATGTTGCATCCAGCGATGCCACCAACATTCAATGCTCCATCAAGAAAGATGGTAGCGATTATGTGGTTCACGGCAGGAAGTGGTGGACAAGCGGTGCTATGGACCCGCGCTGCAAGGTGGCAATCGTCATGGGAAAGACTGATGTCAACGCCGCTCCCCACAAACAGCAGTCGATGATTTTGGTTCCCATGGACGCACCGGGTGTGAAGGTGATCAGGGCTCTGAAGGTTTTTGGTTTTGACGATGCACCACACGGACATGCCGAAGTCATGTTCGATAAAGTGCGCGTGCCCGCTAGCAATCTGTTGCTCGGCGAAGGTCGCGGTTTTGAGATCGCTCAAGGAAGACTGGGACCTGGACGTATTCATCATTGCATGCGGTCGATCGGTATCGCTGAGCGCGCTTTGGAATCAATGGTCAAAAGAGCAAAAAGTCGAGTGGCGTTCGGTTCACCGTTAACTGAAAAAGGGATGGTCAGGCTCTATATTGCTCAATCAAGAATCGAGATTGACCAGGCGCGTTTGCTTACATTGAAGGCTGCCAAACTGATGGACACTGTCGGGAACAAAGAAGCGCGGGCTGAGATCGCCATGATCAAGGTTGTGGCACCGCAAATGGCGCTGAATGTAATCGACCGCGCCATGCAAGTTCATGGTGGTGGTGGTTTGTCTCAGGATTATTTCCTCGCGCACGCGTTCGCTTTCCAACGCGCCCTGCGATTGGCGGATGGCCCGGATGAAGTGCACCTGGAAGCCCTGGCTAAAATCGAAATCGATAAATACAAAAACTAGCCCGAACTAGTTCCTTGATGCCTAAATTCGTTGGCCAAATGCTTTATGAGCCGAAAGTTGATTTGGAGTCGTCGTCGAAGCGCTTGTGAGTTCTGTGCTAAACTCCGGCGTGGTCAAGCCTCTGATAAGGGCTTGAGAGCATGCGCCCAGCACAGCATTTCGAGTCAGTAAAGCATTGTTGAAGTTGTTGACGGCGACTGTTGATTCCTGGCTCAATCTCTCAAAGCGACTTTCGAAACAACGGTCAAGATAGACCTCTTTAAGCAATTTCTTCTCTTCCGGCCCACCTGTACAGGCGACGAAGACAAACTGAGCGGCTTGCGCTGCAGGCGAGGCCATCGTCGGGCTGAACGCCACCAAGCTCAATGTCGTATTGACGAATTTCGATGTCGCACGCATGAAATTGCTATGGTGGTTGTACTTGTGCAGACGCGTTTCAATTGTTTTCACGACGTCATCGTTTTCGAGCGATGTCGCTAACAACTGACGTGATTTCTGCCTGACTGACAAAACATCCCAGGAGTCTTTCGAAAAGTCGTCGTCAGGAATTTTTACTTGCTTAGCCCAGGCACTCATCGCCTTCAAACAGCGATTCGCCTCATCTTCGCCAACCAAGGGAATCATTTCCTGCATGCCAGACTGAATCGTCTGCTCTCTTTTTGCATCATCGGATAATCCGAGTCCGGTCGCTATCTCCATGACCGCACACGTCAGTTGCAAGTGCGCTGCGTCCATGCGTTTTTGCCGCACAAATTCGACGGCGGCACCGCTCTTCAATTTCAGTTTCTCCTCGAGAATGACGTCAGCGGCCTCGCTGGAAGACTCGAATCCTTGATACGAAGTGGCATACTGGAGCATACCTTTAGACCGGCCGATCAGCCTTGACCACTTCTTGTTGTGGAATTTTGCTCGCTCGAGCAAAAGGTCTCTCTGCTTGTCTCGAGCTACAGCTACATCGGTAAGATGCTGAATAGTATCAGAGGGATCTGGAGCGTGCTCAGAGAAGCTAACGAAGCCCTGAAGCTTGGCCACGGGTGATAGGATTGGCTTGCTGGCAAACGGCGATGGTTTCAGCGACTCGAGCGAATATGCCGGATACTCTTTGAAAAGTAATGGCACCTGCGGTGACGCTGCCGTAACAATGGCCTGTGATACCGCCGATGAGGCTTCAGTACAAGAATCGGCTCGGGCGGTCGTTGCTGAAAAGATGCTGAGTGAACTTATTAAACTGACAGTAGCAAAGCTTTTTAGCCGCTGGGGCACGCTCTTTCTCATTCCATAACCTCCTGGGAGATCTTTCTTCTTCCAGGACGGTGCAGAGCCTGGAACGGATTAACAAAATAGTGATACCAGCGTCCTGTAGATTATATTTCTCAACTCCATTGTTCGCTAACGCACTTGGATGCCCGCAGATTTACTGGTTAGTTCTCCAACTAAGAAAGAGTCGTTTTGTTAGGTTCGATGACTGAAAACATTGAAGAGTTGTTCCAGGAAATTGAGCAAAATCTGGCAGCAGTTTAGGTGTTCAAATGCTTTGTGCCAGGCGCCATCCGATGTCGGCAAAAAGTTTGGCCAGCCCGCCGACTTTTTCAGCTTTTTCTGAACTTGCGATGCCCTGTGCCGCTCTCCTTTTTATGCCTTGAGCGATAGAGGCAAGCCGGAAGAGCGAGAAAACAACGAAGAATCGGTAGTTTTGCAAATTCCGTATCGTTTTTGCGTGTCGGGCGTAGCGCTGGATGAATTGATCTTCTGTGGGAATTCCAAGCTGTAACAAATCGAGTCCCTTTAGGCCGGGCAGCCCCTCGAGTTCTGATGGTAGGTGATATGGAATATTGCAATACGCGAGGTCGCCTAACGGGTGTCCGAGGGTGCTCAACTCCCAGTCGATGACCGCCAATATCTTCGGTTCAGTTGGGTGGAAAATCATGTTTTCCAGACGGAAGTCTCCGTGCGCAATCGTTATCTCCAGCCCTTCGCTGTCACCTTGCGGAATGCGCTCTCCCAGCCAGGTTATCAGTTTTTCCATAGACGGTATCTCGACGCTCTTGGTTGCCTCGTAAGCTACCGACCAGCGCGAAATCTGCCTAGTTATATATTCTTGTTGTTTGCCGAAATCTCCCAAACCTAGTTCGCGCCAGTTCAGTTGGTGTAATCGCGCTAGCGTATCGCAGAGTGTTTCGTAAATTGCGGTTCGCTCGCTGGCTACAAGACCTGGCAGTTTCGGGTCTCTGAAAACCCTTCCTTTTATATAGTCCATCACGTAAAAGCTGGTGCCGACAATTGATGTGTCTTGGCAAAGCAGGTGCACCTTCGGCACTGGGAAGTCCGCATTCTGTAGCGCCCGCATGATTCGGTACTCGCGTTCAACCTGATGCGCCGATGCCAGAAGTTGGCCTGGCGGTTTTTTGCGCAGGACAAATTGACTGTCGCCGCTCTCTAGGAGATAGGTCGGATTTGACTGACCACCCTCAAATTGCCGCATTGCGACCAAACTGTCGAAATTCGGCAAATGCTTTTTCAGATATTGTTCAAGCCCTTTGCTGTCGAGCTTGTGAGCTTCTCTGACCGGCACTGTATCCGGTACTAAATTCGGTGATTGAGATGGCACTTCATCTGTCATGATTCTTCTTTTGCCCTAGGTTCAAGTTTGCGAGAACGCGTAAGTCATCTTGAGTGTCGGCGGTGGGTAGGCTGGTGACACTAACTGCTAGAAGGAGCCGCCGATTGTCATGCCGCCGTCGACGACTATGTATTGTCCTGTTATGTATTTTCCGGCAGGGGCTGCTAGGCAGACTGCGACTCCGGCAATGTCATTTGGTTCGCCTATCCGTCTCAACGGCGTCATCGACTCTTGCATTTTCAAAGCCCTTGGATCTTCCCAGAGCGCTTTCGCAAAATCTGTTTTAATCAAACCCGGTGCGATGGCGTTGATACGAATATTCTTCGGACCCCATTCCACGGCCAGGTTTCGCGCCAGTTGTGCCTCAGCTGCTTTGCTGACGGCATAGGCACCGAGCAGACCAGAGCCTCTTACGGCGGCAATACTCGAGATAATGATGATAGCGCCGTCTTTTCGTTCTGCCATCTCCGGTAATACCATGTTGCAGAGCAAGAAAATTGATTTGACATTGGTATTCATGATCTTGTCGAAGGCGTCTTCCGGTAGGTCGATGCTTGGTCCATAGACTGGATTAGTGGCGGCGTTGCACACCAGTATGTCTATTTGCCCCCACAGTTTGCAGGTGTCGTCTACAAGCTTCTGTAAATCGCCTTTGTTGGCAACGTTGCAGCAGATACCAGCGGCCTCGAGACCTTCGTTCTTCAGCTCCTCGACCACCTGACTGACGGCGTCTTGCTTGCGGCTGGATATGACAACTTTCGCCCCCGCTCTAGCTAGTTGTGTCGCTGTCTCCTTGCCGATGCCGCGAGTTGAGCCAGTTACGACAGCTACTTTGCCTGTCAAATCAAACAGAGGGTTGGTCATGTCTTTAACCTGAAACAGAGGGATAGATCCACAAATTCTCTCAGCTTGTCAACCATGCTTTTAACTCGAATCGGCATTTGGCTCGGTATTCGACTCGGTAGTGGACTCGGTATTTGGCTCGGTATTTGGCTCGATATTTGGCTCGATATTTGGCTCGATATTGAAGTCGGTATTGAACTCAGCCTTGAACTCAGGAATGATCTGATGTGCCCTGCAGATACTAAAATGGTCGGCGGATGAGTGTTGGGAAATTGAGGTTTGTCTATGGGGTCCCTTTTATTCAAGCGAGTTTTGCTCACCAACGACGATGGAATTCTCGGTGAAGGGCTGGATACGCTGCGCAAGGCGGCGGCGGCAATAGCAGAGGAAGTCTGGGTCGTGGCACCCGAGCACGATCGCAGCGGTGCCTCAGCTTCAATAAGCCTCCATGACCCTCTGCGTTTTCGGCAAGTTGATGAACGGGTTTATGCAGTTGTAGGCACACCATGTGACGCCGTCATAATGGGGTTGCGTCATGTTTTGAAAGATAAGGCACCAGATTTGGTGATGTCTGGGATCAATCGAGGCATCAATCTTTCAGACGACCTGCTCTTCTCCGGTACTGCGAACGCCGCTATCGTCGCCTCGTTGCTCGGATGCCGCGCCGTGGCGTTTAGCCAGTCGTACAGGTCGATGCCGGTCAAATGGCAAACTGGTGAATCATGGGTGGGAAATGTTCTGTCAAAAATTAGTGACACCGTTTGGCTTCCAGGACAGTGCTACAACGTCAACTTCCCAGATATCGAAACAGACGAAGTTCAAGGCATTGAGTTTGTGCGGCAGGGAAGTGGTTCTATTCTTGAAGTGGAAGTCGAGTCACGCATCGATAGGCGGCGCCTACCATACTTCTGGTTCGGCTTCACTCGCGGACCTCATGGAAAAGATGATGATACCGATGTTGCAGCAATTCGGCGAGGAGCTGTGGCTGTGACACCACTGACGGTTGACCGTACCAATTACGAATTGCTTGAACAGCTCGCGACGAAAGTTTGAGTTAGACTTCTATCTTCTCGGCTAAGTGCCGGTCTATTTTGTAGCCAGTCAATACTGAAAGTCTTTCCATTGTCTCCCAGGTCGTTTTTTCAAGATCTTTCTCAGGCATGAAAATTTCACCAATGCGGGCCTCGCCCTGTTGCCACGGCTTCTGCATGTTTACCAATCCTACCGGCAGAATTGGAACGTTGTTCGAATAAGCGAAGTATGCAGCTCCCAAGTGGGGACGTCCTAGCTGTCCCGGTATCTTGCTGCGGGTTCCTTCGATGAACATACCGACATTCCAACCGGCCTGAAAGATCTTTTTGACCGTTTTGATCGTGGATTTGCCTGGCTTGTCTCGGTCGATTGGAATGGCGGCATAAAAATTGATCAGGTGCTTCAAAATCGGCACATCGAACAGTTCTTCCTTTGCGACATAGGCCATAGCCACATCGGTAGCGATGCACAGCAATGGCGGATCGAAATTCGAAATGTGATTGCCGACGATTAGGCAAGGCCTGTCTTTTGGAACATTCTCACGTCCAGACACTTTTATTCGGTTTCTAACTAAGTAAATTGGCGTCAGCAGATACCGCGCCGTGAATAAATGAACCTTTTTTTTGAATGGTGTAAAAGTGGCGGGGTTGAATTCAGCCATGCATGCGCCTTTTCATGTCTCGAATCTAGTTAGCGCACAACTGACTTCGGCAGTGTAATACGCACCACCGTATTGTCTTCTTGCTGGCTGACGAACAAGTTGCCGTCTTTGTCCAAAGTTAGATAATACGGCTTTCTAAAGCCCGTAGCGATGATAGTAGAGACGCCGCTGGGGCTTATTCTCGCGACGGTTCCAGCACTGTAGTTTGCTACGTAGACATAGTTAGAACCGTCGACGATGAGACCGATTGGTCCTTTCAAATTGGCACCGGAGCTGAATTGTGAACGGCTGCCATCAGCGTTGATTCTGTCGACCGTATTGTTATTGAAGTTGGCGACATAGAGGTTGCCTTGTTTGTCGAACGCCAAACCTGCTGGAGCGTTGAAGCCAGTCGCGATAATGCGTACGGTGCAGTTAGCCAATACAGGAGTCGGTCCGCCACCTTGTGTTGGATAGGCTCGCTTCATTGTATTCAAAGTTGGTACCGTTGGTTGAGTCGGCTGCACCACAGGAGGTGTCGTTGCCTGTGGCTGGTAGGCTGAACCCACGCCGCCAGTTGGCTGAGCCGGTGCATTGAAATCTGTCTGTGGTGTGCTCATGTAGGCCGTCGTTGTAGCTGCAGGCGTCTGTGAGCTATATGCAGAGGGCGCCGGGGTTTGAGGTGCCTGAGTTAAAACAGGTTGCTGCACGGGCGCAGCCGCCGGTGCACCGGGCGCAGTCATGTTCTGCTGTCCGTCCAACATAGACAGACGTTTTTGCGCATCAGCAAAGTGTGGATTGTTTGGCGCTATGGTCGAAAGATGTTGGCGAGCGTCAGCATATTGACCCAGGTCTATGTAGCAGAGCGCCAGCTGATAATGAGCATCTGTATCCATCGGCTTTACTCGCAGAACTTCCTGAAATCTAGGAACCGCTTCTTTGCAACGCTTCTGGCTCTGATAGAGCACACCGAGGTTGTATTGAGCATCTGCCAAGTCTGGATTGATGTCGCAGGCGCGGGTGAAAAAGATGATGGCAGACTCTGGTGTGCCTTCCTTGTAAGCCTTGAGCCCGAGGTTGTACATGCTGACGGCGGCGTTTGGCTGAGCCGGCGGTGTCTGCGCTTCCACCCTGCCAGTTCCAAACCCACCAGCTAAAAGCGCAACCTGGATGGTGGCTAAGGTGGCGATTCTTTTATCGAGCGGCATGGACAATCTCCTGATGAATTTTGCTTGCGGTTGTTCTGAGTATTGGGTCTGCAAATGCGGAACCGGACTCAGGTTTGGGGCGTCTGTTTAATAAAGTTCACAAATCAATGGTTGCTGGGTATGAAGCAAGGCGAGAAAGAAGCTCTGCAAAGGGTATATAGGACATTGCCGATGATGTTGAATCGGCGGGAACGTTATGTCGTCCGGCTTGGATTAATACCATATCGGACACTGAGTTGAGGGACTGCAAGACATGCGCACATTTGGACACATCGTTGCTTCGGCCGGGGTAGGGTTGGCAAGCTATGCCGTGCACAGATCCCGCCCTGCAGCGTTGGCTAGCTTTTTCGTCGGTTGGTTGATTGACCTTGACCATATCGTGGACTATGTCAGTGCTCATGGGTGGAAGCCCAACTGGCAGCGCTTTAACGAGGCTGAGCATGAAAAATACAGTGGGAAGCTCTACTTGCCTCTGCACTCTTTTGAGCTCCTAGCACTCTTTTTCCTGCTGTTTCGTGGACCGCGACGTCAGCCATACAGAGTTGGGATCTCGCTTTCAATTTTGACTCATCTCCTGCTCGATCAGGGCTGCAACCCGTCCAGAACACCATTAACTTATTTTCTGTCGCATAGAATCAGGAAGCGCTTCGATGCTTGCCAGATCCTGGGTACAGACTTAGTGCTAGCGCCTCAGCGTGTCAAATCTTAGACCAAATCAGGCAATATTTGAGAGAGCTTTGAAAAAGAAGAGCCTGCACATAAAGCAGGCTCTTCTCGTTTTATTGGCGGTCAGGACTTCAGGACTAAGCCGGAACGTTGAAGCTACCTTCACCGATTGGCGGATAGATATCTTCCTCTTCCTCTTCCTCCTCCTGCGGCATGGTGTGACCCTGGAAGCCGGTACCGGCTGGGATCAAGCGGCCGATGATCACGTTTTCCTTCAGTCCGCGCAACCAGTCTTTCTTTCCTTCCACAGCTGCTTCGGTCAAGATTCTGGTCGTTTCTTGGAATGAAGCGGCAGAGATGAAGCTTTCTGTGTTCAAGCTGGCTTTGGTGATACCGAGCAAAACCGCTGTGTATGTGGCTTCGCGTGTGCCAGCTTGGCGGCTCTTTTCGCCCTCTTGGTCGAGGTAGAAACGCTCGAGCAGTTCGCCTGGCAACATGATCGTATCGCCCGGCTCGTCAACACGGACCTTGCGGGTCATTTGACGAACGATGACTTCGATGTGTTTGTCGGCGATTTCCACACCTTGCGAACGGTACACAGACTGTACTTCGTCGACCAAGTATTTCTGAGCAGCTTCGATGCCTCTCAAGCGAACAATATCGTGCGGGTTGGGTGGTCCGTCGGTGAGAGTCTTACCGAGTGTGATCTCTTCACCATCTTCGACGATGACGTTGAGTCCGGAGGGAATGATGATCTCTTCTTCGGCGCCTTCGCCGTAGACGAGGAACAGCCTTGTTTGATCGTCTTCACGTTGAATGCGGGCACGGCCGACACGTTCGGCGAGGATCGCCGACTCTTTCGGTTTACGAGCTTCAAGCAGTTCTTCAACGCGCGGAAGACCCTGAACGATGTCCCCTGTTTTCTGGCGTTCGAACACGAGTGTTGCGAGCAAGTCGCCGCGTTGCACCAGTGCTCCGTCTTCGCTTTGCAGTTGTGTATTACCTGAAATCAGATAAGGTCTGCCCTTTCTGAGAGTCACTTCACTGCCATCAATGGCGGTGACTTGACCGGAGTGCGTAGCTGTTGAACTCTTCGAAATAGGGTCGGAGTTCTTGAGCAGGTCGCCTTCCTTGCAGGTAACAGCGCCCTTTGCCTTGTGCACGATTTGTTGTTCTTCTGTGATCAACAAAATACGACGTTCGTCAGACTTCGACAGTTGCACGCGAGCTGCGTCTTTGGTCAGCACCTGGGTGGTGGCGACACCAGACTTGGCTGGGACAATGTCTCCGTTCTGCACTGAAAGCAGTGTGACGTTGAGGTCATGCTCACGACGCAACAGGATGTTTTCCTGTACGACGATGTTCATTTCTTCTTCGCCGATTTCGACGATACCCTTGAGTCCCATCAATTGACCTTGCATTTGGAGAACCAGGGAGGTTCTGGTCAACTGTGCGCCTTGCAGGTTGCGAACTTTTTCGCGGTCGCGGAACAAGAGCTGAGTGACGGAACGCAAGCTGATCTTGTCGTCTGTCGCTTTGTGTTTGAACTTCGTGTCTTTCGGCTCGATCCAATATTCTTCGATCGGACGCACGAGCACTTGGATGTTGCCGTCTTCTTTCTCGAGAATGTTGACGATCTTGCGATCTTTGAACTTGTGACCTTCGATGATTTCGGTGCCTGGTTCGACGATCTGTCCTTCCGGAACTTTCACATCTGAAGGATCGTTGATGTTGAACAGTTCGCCTGGGCGGACGATCACTTCGTGAATGATGTCGTTGTCGGCAACGATTTCGACGATACCTTCCATGTGGGCGAAGACGTCTTTTACGACTTCCTGTCCGGCAGTTACAGTGTCGCCTGATTCGCACATCTTCAAGCTGATATCTTTCGAGATGAAGTGCACTTCTTCTGGAACGAAGAGAATGCGACCAGCTTTGGTGACGACGCGGCGGTCATCGATTTCAACACCGTCGTAAATGATTTCACCGCCTGAGGCGACGACGTTGGTGCCATCATCGACCAGTTCGGCGACGATCTTGCCGTTTTCGACAATCTCTTCGTTGACGACCTTGATCGTGTAGGCTTCTTTGTGCTTTGTGCAGCGCCAGATATTGCCTTGCTTGGATTGTTCAAGCTTGGCGTTGCCGGCACCGACAGATGAGATAACGATGTTCAACTCTTTGCCTTTTACGAGGCGGGAGAGATTAGCGTTCTTCTTGCCTTTGAGGGGCTCTGTTTCGATTTCCGGACCGAAGCGCACTTCGCCACCATATTCGGTGTTGATTGTGATTTCGGCGAGAACGTCGTTCGGCACCACATCTTGTCCGTCTTTGACGACGACATGCGCGCCTGACGGCAAGTTGTATACGTCACCTTCCAATACCCAGATGATACCGGCACGGTTGGCAGTGCGGGAGATATTCCCCTGTCTGTCGCGCTTTTCATCAGCTTGGAAGCCGTGGAACATAATACGACCTGAGATATCGGCGGTAATATCTTTAGTGGCGCGCTCGGTCAAGTTCTTCTTGGCGCCAGGTGGGTCGTACTCAGCCAAAACTTGTCCAGCTGTCACTTCCGAACCGGACTTGATCAAAATCAAAGCTCCAACCGGCACGTTTAGTGTGTGTTCTTTCGAACCGGCTGTCACTTTCAGTTGACCGTCTTTGGTCGTTTGTTCGACGACGTCCCCGTAACCTGTACGCACTGAACGTGAGGCTATCTTGAATGTCAGTTCGCCATTTGCCGGTGACTTCAACTGGGCACGGCTGCTTCCACCAGCGACGGCGCCGCCTGTGTGGAACGTTCTCATTGTCAGCTGTGTACCCGGCTCACCGATTGACTGCGCGGCGATAATACCGATAGCTTCACCGGTGTCGACCAGGCGGTTGTTGGTCAAAGACCAGCCATAGCACTTCTGGCAGACGCCGTATTGGCTGTCGCAAGTGAGTGGCGAACGCACTTTGACTGCAGTGGTCTTAGGCAGTGATTTCTCAAGCTTCTGCGCGATTGTTCTGTGCAGCAGTTCACCTGCGCGAACGAGCACTTCGCCAGTCTCTGGATTGACGACATCTTCGGAAGCGCTGCGTCCATAAATGCGCTCGGAGAGAGGCACCATCGCCTTGTCGCCTTCCATGATTGCTTGCATGGAGATACCGCGGCTGGTTTTGCAATCAGTGTCACGCACGATAACGTCTTGAGCAACGTCGACGAGACGTCTGGTCAGATAACCAGAGTCGGCTGTCTTCAAGGCTGTATCTACAAGACCCTTACGGGCGCCGTATGAGGAGATGATGTACTCGGTTACGTTCAAGCCTTCGCGGAAGTTTGCTTTAATCGGCAAGTCGATGATCTGACCTTGAGAGTCAGCCATCAAGCCGCGCATTCCGACGAGCTGACGAACTTGCGAGATGTTACCGCGAGCTCCGGAGAACGCCATCATGTACACAGGATTCAAACGGTCGAAGTTGTCGACCACTTCCTTGGTCAACTGGTCAGTGGTAGCAGACCAGGTGTCGATAACCTTGTTATAGCGCTCAACTTCTGTGATTTCGCCGCGTTCGTAGCGACGTTGTGCTGCTTCGATCTCTTTCTCGGCGGCCGAGATAAGTCCCTTCTTCGCATCCGGCACATCGAGGTCGTCGATGGAGATGGTTACACCGGCTCTGGTGGCATAGTGAAAGCCCAGATCCTTGAGCGAGTTAGCTAGTTCTGCGGTTTTTGCCGTGCCGTATTTCTCATACACTTGAGACAAAAGAGCGCCGAGCTTTTTCTTGTCTACTGTGTAATTGATGAATTCAAACGTCTCTTGCTTATTTTGGCTGCTGACCATAGGTCCCTCTTTGATTCAATTACGTTTTGACTGGTCTGATTTGGAAGCAGGACCATCGATATCGCGACGAACGCTGCTTCCGGGCACTGCGAGTTAGTTCGCTACCGAGATTGCCGAACGGACAACCTCATTGAAGATGATGCGTCCTGCCGTTGTCTCGATGAGCTTGCCATCGACGTCACGCACTTTGATCTTGGCGTGCAAATCGATGATGCCGGCATCAAATGCCGAGCGAGCATCGGCGAGGCTATAGAAGCGACGTCCAGCACCCTTGCACACTTCCGGATCATCGGAATTTGGCTTTTCAATCGTCAGATAGTAGATACCCAACACCATGTCCTGGGTTGGAGTAACTGTTGGACGACCGGTAGCCGGCAACAAGATGTTGTTCGAGGCGAGCATTAGCATGTGCGCTTCAGCCTGTGCTTCAACAGAGAGCGGTACGTGTACAGCCATTTGGTCACCGTCGAAGTCAGCGTTGAAGGCTGAGCAAACGAGCGGGTGAAGCTGAATAGCACGACCTTCCACGAGCACTGGTTCGAAGGCTTGAATACCCAATCTGTGCAGCGTAGGGGCGCGGTTCAAGAGCACTGGGTGACCTTGAATCACTTCTTCGAGAATCTCCCAGACCACTGCCGAGCCTTTTTCAATCTGCTTCTTGGCTGACTTGATGTTCTGCACGATCTGCCGCTCAATCAACTTATTGATGACGAACGGCTTGAACAACTCGAGGGCCATTTCGCGCGGCAGACCGCACTGATGCAGTTTCAAGGAAGGACCAACCACGATAACCGAACGACCTGAGTAGTCGACGCGCTTACCGAGTAGGTTTTGACGGAATCGTCCTTGCTTACCTTCGATGATATTGGACAGAGACTTCAGTGGGCGGTTGTTTGGACCGACCACAACACGACCGCGGCGGCCGTTGTCGATCAAGGCATCGACGGCTTCCTGCAACATACGCTTTTCGTTGCGCACGATGATTTCAGGAGCGCCCATTTCAAGAAGTCGTGCTAGACGGTTGTTTCTGTTGATCACGCGTCTGTAGAGGTCGTTCAAGTCGGAGGTGGCGAAACGTCCACCATCTAACTGCACCATTGGGCGAAGGTCTGGTGGTGTCACCGGAAGATTGTCCAGCACGACCCAGGTAGGGTCTGTGTGAGAGTTGGTCAAGGCTTCGACCAAGCGCAAACGCTTGATGATCTTGGCGCGTTTCTGCTGAGAGCCTGTAGCGAGGGCAAGCTCGTCCCTCAAGGCTTTCGACAACTCTTTCAAACCAGGCAATTCGAGCAATCTGCCTCTGTCGTCCTTGTTGTCCGGACGCTCATAAACCGGTTTCGCCAGTTCATGCAGAAGCTGCTTTATCGCTTCGGCACCGATGCCCACGTCGAACTGGAGGTTCGGATCGTCGAGAGTTCTTTCGTACTCTTCTTCAGAAAGCAGCTGATACTTGTGAAGCTCAGGAGCGTTGCCTGCGTTGGTCACGATGTAAGCGTTGAAGTAAACGACTTGTTCGAGGTCACGCAAAGGCAGGTCGAGCAAGAGACCGATGTAACTCGGGATGCCTTTCAAGAACCAGATGTGCGTTACCGAACAAGCCAACTTGATATGACCCATTCTGTGACGGCGCACTTTGGAGTCGGTAACTTCGACACCGCAACGTTCGCAAGTGATACCACGATGCCTTACGCGCTTGTACTTACCGCAATAGCACTCCCAGTCCTTGGATGGTCCGAAAATTCGCTCGCAGAACAAGCCGTCCTTTTCGGGCTTCAATGTACGGTAATTGATTGTTTCCGGCTTCGTCACTTCGCCGTGCGACCAACTGAGGATTCGCTCCGGCGATGCGATACCGATTTTAATGTAGTCAAACCTATCAATACTCGTAGGCATAATTACCTGTCAGACCTCCACGGGATGGGTTTTTCCCATTGCTGTTTTTTACGGGGCAAGAAGCGAACCCCAGGCAGGAGCCCAAGGTTCGCTCTGCATAAGTACTCTAGATGTCATCACCTGCGTCGTCTTCGTCGCCTTCATCGTCGGCAGCAAAAGAGACGACTTCGTCGGCAGCGGCTTCAGTGCCGTTGTCTTCGTCATCACTTCCGCCACCACCGCCTACGCCGACGACAGACTCGAAACCTTCATCGGCTTCGCTGACTGCCACTGCCGCTGATGGCACGACTGGCTGTCTGCCGAGTTCTGCAAGTTCAGACTCCATGCCGATCTCGCTGAACTGGTTGGCACGGCGCAATCCACGAGGACGTGCTTCTTCAACTTCCGTCATCAGATCGACTTCCAGCTCGCCGCCTTCACGAGTACGCTTGGCGACCGACACATCGAGACCGATCGATTGCAATTCGCGGACGAGCACCTTGAACGACTCCGGAATGCCGGGACGCTTTAGATTTTCACCCTTGACGATCGATTCATAAGCGCGTGAGCGACCGTTGACGTCGTCCGACTTGATTGTGAGCATCTCTTGCAAGGAGTAGGCGCTACCGAAAGCTTCCAACGCCCAGCATTCCATTTCTCCCAATCTCTGACCGCCGAATTGCGCTTTACCACCGAGGGGTTGTTGCGTGACTAGGCTGTAAGGACCGGTCGAACGTGCGTGAATCTTATCGTCTACGAGGTGGACCAGCTTCATCATATAGATTTTGCCGACCGTGACCGCGTTGTCGAAAGGATCGCCCGTGCGTCCGTCGTGCAGAATGACTTTACCGTCGTCGCCGACCCATTCGGTTCCGGCAACGTCTTTGCCTTTCTTGATCTCGTCGTGAACGAGCACTGAAGATGCTTCTTTCTTGTACATTTCGTCGAATGGTGGCACTTCGTAGCGATGTCCGGTGAGCATTGCTGCCAAACCGAGCAAGGTTTCGAATGTCTGACCGACGTTCATACGGCTCGGCACACCAAGCGGGTTGAGAACGATGTCGACTGGAGTGCCATCTGGCAAGAACGGCATGTCTTCGGTAGGTAGTATCTTAGCGACGATACCTTTGTTACCGTGACGTCCGGCGACTTTATCGCCGACGCTGATCTTGCGTTTCTGAGCGATGTAGACACGCACCACTTTGTTGGCGACTGGCGGTAGTTCATCACCTTTTTCGCGGTCGAAGACTTTGACGTCTACGACGCGACCGCCTTCACCGTGCGGAACACGCAACGAGTTATCGCGAACGTCTCTAGCCTTTTCACCGAAGATTGCGCGAAGCAATTTCTCTTCCGGTGGGTGCTCAGATTCACCTTTCGGTGTGATCTTGCCGACTAGGATGTCGTCAGGATAAACGCGCGAACCGATTCTTACGATGCCGGTTTCATCGAGGTGACGCAGCGACTCTTCCGATACGTTCGGAACTTCGCGCGTGATCTCTTCCGGACCCAACTTGGTCGAACGAGCATCAATCTCGAGCTTTTCGATGTGAATCGAGGTCAACACTTCGTCGAACACGAGGCGTTGGCTGATCAAGATAGCGTCTTCGAAGTTGTAGCCTTCCCACGGCATGAACGCGACGAGCAGGTTTCGTCCTACGGCCAGTTCACCAGTATTGGTGGCAGCACCGTCGGCGATGATCTGTCCCGGAACGATGTTCTCGCCGACTTGAACGATCGGCTTCTGGTTCAAGCAGGTGTCTTGGTTGGAACGTTGGAACTTAGACAAGCGATATTTGACGAGACGCTTGTCCTTAGTGCGCACGTGAATGGCCGAAGCCGACACGTATTCGACTTTTCCTTCCAGATCGGAGACGAGCACCATACCCGAGTCGCGGGCGGCCTGTTTCTCGATACCAGTTGTCACCATCGCGCGCTCAGTGCGAACGAGAGGCACCGATTGACGTTGCATGTTCGAACCCATGAGGGCGCGGTTAGCGTCGTCGTGCTCGAGGAACGGTATCAAAGCTGTTCCTACCGACACAATTTGAATCGGGCTGACGCCAACGAAGTCAACGTGGTCGGCTGTAGTTTCGATGAACTCAGCTTTATAGCGCACAGGGATGAGAGGGTGAACGAAGTCACCATTGTCTTTGACAGGTACGTCACCGGGGGCAACGCGGTACTTGTCTTCTTCGTCTGCAGTCAAGTAGAGAACTTCGTCGCTGACTCGGCCAGAGACAACCTTTCTATATGGAGTTTCAATGAATCCATATTCGTTGACACGAGCGTGAGTAGCAAGCGATCCGATAAGACCAGCGTTTGGACCTTCTGGCGTCTCTACCGGACAGATTCTTCCGTAGTGGCTGGGGTGGATGTCGCGAACCGCGAATCCAGCGCGCTCTCTGGAGAGACCGCCGGGACCCAACGCTGACAATCTGCGTTTGTGAGTCAGCTCAGCCAACGGATTTGTTTGATCCATGAACTGTGACAACTGCGATGAACCGAAGAATTCACGGATAGCAGCGACCAACGGCTTGGTGTTGAGAAGATTCGCAGGAGTGAGTGTGTCGGCGTCTTGCAACGTCATACGCTCACGCACGATTCTTTCCAAACGTGTCAAACCGATTCTGAACTGGTTCTGAAGCAGTTCGCCGACCGATCTGATGCGGCGATTGCCGAGATGGTCGATGTCATCAACATGACCTTCGTCATAATGCAAGCCGATCAAGTAGTCAACTGCAGCGACGATATCTTCGCGGCTCAATGTGCGCGATTGCTCAGGAATCGACAAGCTCAGCTTCTTGTTCAACTTATAGCGGCCGACCTTACCGAGGTCGTAACGCTTGTCATCAAAGAAGCGGCTGTCGATGATGCTCTGTCCACCGGCAACAGACGGCGGGTCGCCTGGTCTGAGCTTACGATAGACTTCGATCAACGAGTCTTCGCGTGACTTGGTGTTGTCTTTGTCGAGCGTCTTTTTCAAAAAGTCACGGTGACGGAACAAACTTTCCATTTCCTGGTCGGAATAGCCAAGTGCTCTCAAAAGAGTGGTGGCAGGAAGTTTGCGGTTTTTGTCGATCTTGACGTAGATGACGTCGTTGACGTCAGTCTCGAACTTGAGCCAAGCGCCACGGTTAGGAATGAGGGTGGCGGAGAAAGTACGTTTACCGTTGGTATCAACTTCGCGTTTGTAGTAGATACCAGGGCTACGAACGATTTGGCTGACAATGACGCGCTCGGCGCCGTTGATAATGAAAGTTCCACGGTCGGTCATCATTGGGATGTCGCCGACGTAAATCTCTTGTTCTTTAATTTCGCCAATTTCGCGATTAACCAATCGCATTTGAATGCGGAGCTTCTTTGTATAGCTCGCATCCATTGAACGGGCGTCTTCCGGAGTTTTAGGCTTGTTAGGCTCTGTGTGATCTTCGAAAGTGTAGCTAGGCAAGAAGTGCAATTCGAGCCTTCCGGTATAGTCCTTGATCGGACTGAAAGCTCGTAACTCTTCTCCGAGTCCCTCATCAATGAACCACTTGAAGGAACTCTTTTGTATTTCGGCTAAGTCGGGTAGATCAGCGATGCGTGAGCTAACCCCGTAGGTTCGGACGCGCTCAGATAACTCTAAAGCCATCTATTACCTCTGGATGTATGGCAGGATTCGACAGGCAGTTGCTTGCGACAGGCAAATGCAGGCACAAGGGTGCAAATATACGTAGAGATTAATTGTATTGTCAATCCAAATATTGGGAAAGATAAAGTACGGCGCGTGACAGAAACTTTGTTTAAATTTCTCTAATCAAAGTTTTTGCGGCACCAAATCACACATTATCCGTTTATTAAAAGCTTCCTACTTGATTTCGTTATTTCTTAATGTAGGTAAGAGTTTGTTCCTCTTGTGTTTGCGCTTGAAAAAGCGCCGTTTTGCGGGTTGCCAGGCGGATCTAAGGCACATTCAGCATGCTGAGGCTTTCTGGATGATCTACAATCCGAGCGGGGATGGAGCATCGCTGGTGTGGTGTGCGGTCTTCAAAATCGTTGCGGGGCAGACTAGCGCTGTCCTGGGTGGGTTCGATTCCCACGCATCCCCGTAAGTTTTGCTTGGATACTGTGGTGGAGCCGAGCGTCTATAGCCAGCGGGATGCTGTGTGTTCGTTGGTCCAGGCATCCATGTGTTTGGTTGGTGCTGCTCTAGGAGCGAAGCACGTCCATTTTTTATAGTTATAGTTGACTAGCACAAGGCTGCCTGTCTCTAAGTCAGAATATGATGTCGTGCCGTTGCTTTCGGCATCTCGTTTGAAACAACCTTTACCTTTAGTATGTGTGGTACGTAGTATGTGTGGTACGTAGTATGTGTAGTACGTAGTATGTGTAGTACGCGCATCTGCTTAGTGGTACCGGAGCAAAAAACTTGCTGCTACTATTCGTCTCCGCGACTTGGAGTCTTTCTCCACAAAATTTGACGGAGGACATGGCACCGCTTTCGGTGCCATTTTGTTGTCACTTTTTAACGGTTCGAAGATGGTCAAGACCTTGGCTAGTTGATAGTTTTAAAGCATGACACATTGCAAAGCGGTGGTGAAAGCCGCAAGATGGGTTGTCGAGTATTATCGGACGTGAAACTATATGTGGTGCTTTGTCAAGCTCCTCGAATGCTTGCTGGGCTTGGGAGGATGGGAATTTATCGGATGCCGTCGGATGAAATTAAGGTCGGATAATTGAAAAAAGGCCTTTACTTCAGATCGTGAACTTTTCATAATGGGGCTGGCATTTGTAACCGTCACTAGAAAGTTGGTTTGTTGTGGATGGAAGTAGAGGACAAGTCTGGCTAGATCAATTCGCCGGCTACCTGGAACTCGAGAGAAATTATTCGTCAAACACTATTCGTGCCTACATGAATGATTTGAAGCAGCTCATTGAGAGCGGTTCGCAGGCATCGAACACAATGGATTTCAGACCTGAACACGAAAACGCTCCGGCGGAAAGTGAACAGGTGGCTGAAGTCAAGTCGTCGTCGTCATCGGGATTGCTGGAAGCCGATAGTCTGAGAGAGTACATCCGGCAAATGCAGGATAGTTACAGTCGCCCGACTGTAGCTCGCAAGATTTCAGCGATTCGCAGTTTCTATCGCTATTTGAGACGTGAGCAGCTTATCGACGAAGATCCGTCGAAGATGGTGCGTGGCCCCAAATTGGCACGACGCCTTCCGTCTTGCCTTGATCGAGAAGAAGTAACCAAACTTCTCGCTGTTACCGATTCATCATCACTCGGCGTACGGGACCGCGCCCTGATGGAAGTTCTCTATGCCTCAGGCATGCGCGTTAGCGAACTTTGCGGTTTGCGTGTGCAAGACTACGATCCTGCCGCGAAAGAGATGCGTGTTATGGGCAAGGGCTCAAAAGAGCGTGTTGTTCTTTTGAATGACAGTGCCCAGCAATGGATGCAGAGCTATCTCACAGACCACTGGTCTAAGTTGGCTGGCGGCCGGGTGCCTCAGCCAGAGCATCCGCTCTTCGTTAGCCGTCAGGCAACTCGCTTGTCGTCGCGCTCAGTGCACCGTATCGTTTTGAAGTACGCCAAGATGGCGGGCATCAATAAAGTGATTACTCCGCACACTCTGCGTCACACGTTCGCTACTCACTTGCTCGAAGGTGGAGCTGACTTGAGAGTTGTCCAAGACCTTCTTGGACACACTACTATAAGTACCACTCAGATTTATACTCACGTGAGTCTCGAGCGGTTGCGCCGCGTGTATCAAACGAGCCATCCGCGCGCCTGAGATCTTCTCGCGAAGGGACTCAAACTATCGAAAAAGCTGCTGTTCAGGCAGCTTTTTTGTTTTCGGCGGTCCGAAAAGGGTCTGGATTTCCCTTTCAAGAGAACTTGAGAAATTCCGCGAAATTTCTCAGGTTCTCCGAATGCCAAAAACGGATCCAAAAAAACAAGAAACCTTCAGAAAATTCCCCCTGAGCTCTGACAACAGTTGAACTTTTCCTCCTCGCACTTCGTATTAGTAGATAGCGATACTCGGAAGGAGGATTCAATAATGGCTACAGCAGGCATTCGCACCCACCTCGCAAACATTGATGCCACAACTGTTTTTACGACCAGAGATGTCTTGAAATACGGAAAACGCGGTGCCGTTGATCAATGTCTACATATTATGGTTAGGTCTGGTCAGATCAGAAGATTGGCTCGTGGTGTTTTTGTTCAAGATCCGAACACGAATCCATCAATTGAAAAAATCGCACACATCAAAGCTGCTGCCTTCGGGAAGAACATCCATAAGTTTGCTACGGATGTTCTGCATCAACTTGGAATACTTCGCGAGGAAGAACCAACCAAGCAGTCGGACGGCAAAACATTTGCGATCAACGGACATACGAGCGGATTTGAATCCATTCGAGGACCCATTAAATACAAAGGGATTGCGCAGCGCAAAATGAGGCTATGCGAGTCCACAACTGGTGAGAAGGTCTATGCGTTATGGCATTTCGGGGAAGATGATCATATTGAAAGAGCCGCGCGTTTTGTCTTTCGCAATTTGAATCGGGCTGAGCGCCTCGATTTGAGAGGCTGTAGTGCTCTTATGCCGGCATGGTTGAATGATATTTTCATAGACCGCTTCACTCGCGTCCTTTCGGCCTGAAATAACGTCTCGGAACGCTGCTGCCACGATTTATCCAGCGGCAAATTAGAAACTGCTTTTCGTTGGTTGAACTGTCCCAACAGTTCTCAACAAAAAACAACAAAAAACAATCCCACAAACCCGCAAAAAGTGACCGACGCCAGCTTAAGCCAGCGTCGGTCGGGATTCCACTTTAAATGCTTCCAGATTTCCGAGATTCCGGGTCTCGCAATCGAGACCGCCAAGTCGCCAGTGATTCCGGGATTCCGAGCTTCCGTAATTACCGAGTTTCCAGGTTTCCATTAGTTTGTGACTCCAAGGCATTAGACCACGGTGAATGCCATAAAGTTTCCGACCAATTTTTTCATTAAGATGCCTGAAAATTAGACTGATCAGAGATTACTTATATACGGTGTTGTTCCGGATATAGATCGCCTACGCTCTTGTATATTTGCAACGTTGGAGTTTAATATCTGAAGCCGCCACCAGCGCGTGCTACCGAATTTGGTGACATCTTCTTCATCTTTGTCTTCTGTTCGTTGAAATTGATTTAAAAGAAGATTGGTTTGCGAAGATACTTGAATGAAGCACTCTTAGTCATTCAGTCAGTAAATGAACAGAGTCCAAATCGTGCATAAGAACCACTGCAATTGTAAGAGCCGGAGCAAGCAAGATTGGGGACTAGCCATTGCAAGGCTTCTCGTGTCAGTTTTTTTCGTTAGTGTCGGTACGCTTCACTTCACTCGTCCAGCAGGGTTTGTGCAGATCGTGCCGGAGATTTTGCCCGGCAAGAAAGAGTTGGTCTATCTAAGTGGCGCCTTCGAAATTCTTGGTGGACTCGGATTATTGTGCAGCAGAACGCGTAGTTTCGCCGGAAATGGTTTGGTTGCTTTGCTTCTGGCTGTGTTTCCGGCAAACATAAACATGGCTATCAACAGAATAGACTTTGGGTTCTTACCTCATTTGCTTTTGTGGGCCAGGCTGCCCCTGCAGTTCGTGATGATTTACATTGTTCACAAGGTTTCGAAAGATCCTAAAGCTGGCTGATTTCAAGCGCCCGCAAGCCTGAAGCGATGGTGCGGCCGAGCATTTGCCGTGCTTCACGCTGCATTCCCAGGGCGGTGCTGCCCGTCATCGTTATATAATGACCGGCGAGGCGCAAATGCAGCCTTATAGCTCTCTCTGCCTAAAATCTTTCAGGAGCCGTCTTGGTCACTCGTCGCTCAGCCGAAATGCAACGGCGCAAACGGAACGCGCCGCTAACAGCGGGCAAAGTGTTTAAAGCACTCTTCGTTCTGGTCGGCGTTGTGTTTGCTGTGGCAATAGGTTGTGTCGTCGCCTTTGCCTGGAAGTACATGAAGGACATTCCCGACCTGACAATGGTGGAGAAGTATGAGCCGATCGAGGCGATTCAAATCTTTGACCGCAACGACCACCTCATTTGTACGGTTGAGGGCGACCAAGATAGAAGAGTCGTTCCGCTCAACCAGATATCACCGCAGATGCAGCAGGCGATGCTGGCTGCTGAAGACCACCACTTTTTCGAGCATCACGGCATTAACTTTGTCAGTATCGGGCGTGCGTCGCTAGTCAATTTAACCAAAGGACACGTGGTTGAAGGCGGTTCGACGATCACGCAACAGTTGATCAAAAATCTTTTCTTCACTGATGCTCAGCGAACTATGGACCGCAAGGTTAAAGAAGCCTTGATGGCCTGGGAGATAGAGCAGAAATATACTAAAGAGAAGATCCTGGAAATGTATCTGAACCAGGTCTTTTTCGGCAACAACGCCTACGGAATCGAACGTGCTGCATCGCGCTATTTTGACCGCAGCGCCGCCGAGCTAGACCTTTCTCAAGCCGCATTTCTAGCTGGTCTTGTCAAAGCTCCGTCTGAACTGGGAGCTCCTGCAAATCGCAAAGCTGCCTTGGAACGCCAACACGAAATTATCGACAAGATGGTCGAATATGGCTACATAACTGAAACGCAGGGCAAGCTCGCCATGAAGGAGAAGTTGAACTTCAAGCGCGGTGTCAACCCTATGCAGAAGTTTCCATACTACATAAGTGCTGTTTTAGATTCCTTGCGCGATCACTTCAGTCAGTCTGAGATGCGTCAACAAGGGCTACGCGTGTACACAAATCTAGACCCTATCGCTCAACAAATCGCCGAGAACTCTCTCAACGCCGACTTGAAGAAAGCGCCGAAAGGTGTTTCGCAAGCTGCGCTGGTTTCGGTCAATGTTCCTGACGGTGCGGTAGTCGCTCTTGTCGGTGGCGTTGGGGATTTCTGGAAGCATCAATTCAATCGCGCCACAAATCCGCACACCGCTGGCTCTTCGTTCAAACCGTTCGTCTATCTGACGGCATTCATAAAAGGCGTTCTGACGCCGGATAGTATCATCGACGACACACCACTAGTGGTGAAGCAGCCATACGGTTTGCCTGATTATGCTCCGAAAAACTTTGACCATAAGTTCATGGGTCGCATTCCGATCCGGAAAGCAATTGCTTTCTCTCGAAACGTCTGCTCTGTTCGTATCACACAATTGGTCGGTGTCGATAGTGTTATTGAGACAGCGCGCCTGGCAGGCATCACCACAAAACTCGAACCCAATCTATCTCTTGCGCTTGGAAGTTCGGCTGTTACGCCCTTGGAAATGGCTGGAGCCTATGCCACTTTCGCGCGTATGGGAGTAGCGATCAAGCCGCAACTATTGCGAAAAATCGAGAACAATCGCGGCCAGATCGTAGAAGTGTTCGAGCAAAAAGTCGACAAAGTATTTCAAGTTGAGCCGGTGGCTAATCTGGTGGACATCATGCAAGGCGTAGTGAAGTTTGGTACCGGTACTGGTGCCAAGCTCGACGACCGTCCTGTCGCAGGAAAAACCGGTACTGCCGACGAATCGAAAGATATCTGGTTCGTTGGGTTTACACCTGATCTTTGCACAGCCGTATGGGGCGGTAATGACGAAAATCTTCCCATCCCAGGGCGCAACGTCACCGGTGGTGATGTCATGGCAAAGATTTGGAAGCACTATGTCGAAGCTTATTACGACGCGCACCCAACTCCTGCAGGCAGCTTCGTTGCTCCTACTGGTGAATTGAAGTTAGCCAAGGATAAGGCTGATGCAGACAAGGCTGCGTCGGCCGATCAAGACAACAAGAAACCGAACATCGATACTAGTCCGACGGTCGTTCCAGTCAACGACTCAGGCGTTACTGTCGAGCCCGTTAAGGACAATACAAATCCAGAAGCTTCCAGCAAGCCCGCCGAAGATAACAAGTCTGCAGAACCCGTGCAGCTTCGGCCTTTACCGGGTCCTATGATGGCTCCTGTGCCGCCCGCCTCGGCACCGAATTCGCAACCTCAATCGCCACAACCGGCAGGCACATTTGTTCCAAACTCTGCACCAAGTTACGGTGGTGGCTCGCCTCAGATACAGACTCCAGCACCAAATTACTCCGCTCCTATAGCACCCGCTTATCCGCCACGCGGTTATAACACAACACCTGCACCATACCAGCAGCCGGCTCCAACCATAATGATGAAAATGGGTGATTCATTGCAAGCTGGGCAGGGCGGGCGCTTGTATCCAGCTGCGCAGCCGACACGCTATACCCCAGTCTATACTGCTCCCACACCGATGACGACTCAAGACAGGCAGTACTGACGCGATTCAAATTAGAGTAGGTCGACCAAGCTCGGTGAATTTTGCAGACGGAAAGTAACCATATCAACTCTGTCCTCAAGCCGCAGCAGTCGAGTGCTAATCGTTTGTGGCTCTGTACGGTGTTTATCGTGTTGGCTATTTTGTTCCTCGAGACTCGCATGAAATCGAGCAGCGCAAGTAATGTGTGCATAAGTTCGACCAGTGATGCGAGCGGAGCGGAGGTGTTCATTGACGGCACCAAAGTCGGCGTCCTTGCGCGGGAGGAAGCGAGTGGTTTGGGCGGCAGTGCGTTTCGCTGTTTGCTAGCCCCTGGTCATCACAGACTTAAAATCAAGAAGGTGAATACGAAAAGCTTCGTTCGGGACATAGATATGAAGAAGGAGCTCTATCTCGAAGTGACTCTCGCTCCGCTATGAGATAAATTCGATAATTTCTCACTCAGGCTTTCGGGGGTCAAGCTCTGGATCGGTGCCACCGCCTGAATGTCCTCTCCTTGACAATGGCGCGGGCGTGGACTTAATGGCGCCAACCGAATAAACTAATCCGCAACATTTAGCCCGGGGGCAGTCCATTTGCTTGGCGGATTCAGGTGGATCGGTTTATTAGGCTTTGCTGCCATTTTTGGAATTGCGTACGCGATGTCCAACAATCGCAAGCGAATCAATTGGCGCCTGGTCATTTCAGGTTTGTTGATTCAACTCGGCATGGCGATCTTTGTCTTAAAGATCGAATTTGGACGCGAGTTGTTCAAGACCATAGGCGACGGCATCACGCAGCTGCTGCACTTCTCTGACGAAGGCGCAGGATTTGTTTTTGGTCCACTAGTCAAAAAGCCGGAAGTGTTAGTGCAGGTATTTGGACCTGGCTCCGATTATATATTTGCGTTCCGTGTGGTTCCGACAATTATTTTCGTGTCCAGTCTAGTCAGCATCTCCTACTATCTAGGGATCATGCAGCGCGTAGTTCAAATTGTGGCTCGCGTCGTTTCGATGTTGATGGGCGCAAGCGGTGGCGAAGCTCTTTCGAACGCGGCCAGCGTCTTTGTCGGGCAGGTGGAAGCGCAGCTTTTGATCAAGCCATACGTACCGTCGATGACGATGTCTGAACTTCTCGCTTCAATGGCTGGTTCGATGGCTTGCGTTGCTGGTGGCGTGCTCGCGGTCTATATAGGATTTGGTATCAAGGCTTCTTATTTACTAACTGCCAGCATCATGGCGGCTCCAGGCGCGCTCGTGATATCGAAGATTGTTTATCCGGAAACGGAGGAATCGAAGACCAAAGGAAAAGTTAGCATCGAGGTGAAGAGCACCAATGCCAACATAATTGATGCGGCCGCCCATGGTGCATCAGATGGACTGCGCATAGGTCTGAATGTGGTCGCGATGTTGATCTCATTTACAGCGCTCATCGCAATGTGTAATTTCGTCGTCTCACACGTCTCACTCGCTCTTTACCAGCAAGGTATGCGTCTGGATACGGTCGGTATCGACCTCTCTCACTTTGAGTTGAAGGATGTCTTCGGTCTTTTCTTTGCTCCAGTTGCCTGGTTGCTTGGTGTGCCCTGGGCTGATGCACATACTGTGGGGCGGCTGATGGGAGAGAAGATTGCACTCAATGAGTTTTTCGCTTACCTAGACCTTTCGAATCTAATGAAAGGGCCGACACCAATATCCCACCAGGCTGAAACGATTGCCACATTCGCGCTCTGCGGTTTCGCCAACCTGAGTTCTATCGCCATTCAGGTTGGAGGAATTGGCGAAATCGCACCGTCGAGACGACAAGATCTGGCTAAACTGGGAGTAAAAGCATTGATCTGCGGAACAATGGCCAGTTACTTGTCAGCCACCTTAGCGGGACTACTAACATGACGGCATCAATCGGAAACACGAACCGGAAGCAGGGGCTCCCGAAGTCTTTCATGGTCGCAATTTGGGTAATTATTAGCCTGGTTGGTGCTAGTGGCCTCGCTGTTCTTGCCATCGGACGCGACGAACACGTCAACGCCGTCTGGATTCTTGCCGCTGCGATCTCAACATTTGTTGTCGCCTACCGCTTTTACAGCAAATTTATTGCCGAGAAAGTCTTTGAATTAGACGACTACAAAATGACGCCGGCGCACAAGGTTGACGATGGAAAGGATTATGTTCCTACGCAAAAGTGGGTTCTCTTCGGCCACCATTTTGCTGCAATCGCGGGAGCCGGGCCACTTGTGGGACCCATTCTCGCCGCACAATTCGGCTTTCTTCCGGGTACTTTGTGGATCATTTTCGGAGTTGCCTTGGCCGGTGCGGTGCAGGATTTCGTTATTCTCTGCTCCTCTATGCGCAGGCATGGACAGTCTCTCGGAAAGATGGCGCGTGATGCCATAAGCCCAACCGCTGGAACTGTTGCCTTGGTGGCGATTCTGCTCATCATGATGATACTGATGGCAGTGCTCGCCGTAGTTGTCGTGAACGCTCTCAAGGCCAGTCCCTGGGGCGTGTTCACCTTGGCGATGACTATTCCGATCGCCATGCTGGTTGGGTATTACATGAAGACTCTGCGACCTGGTCGCACGATTGAAGGCTCGATAATCGGAGTTTTGCTCACCATTGGAGCTGTTTATGCCGGGCAGTTCATCGCCGCCAATCCGATGACCGCCAGTTGGTTTACTCTGAATGGAGAGCAGCTTAGTGTAGCGATCATGATTTATGGCTTTGTCGCCTCGGTGCTGCCTGTTTGGGTTTTGCTGGCGCCGCGCGATTACCTTTCTGCATTTTTGAAGATTGGAATAATCAGTTTGCTCGCTCTGGGCATTGTCATTTTGCATCCAGACCTGCAAATGCCTCGTTTTACAATATTCACCAATGGACAGGGACCGCTGTTCACTGGAAATATATTTCCTTTTTGCTTCATCACTATTGCCTGTGGAGCAGTTTCAGGATTCCATGCTCTTGTGTCTTCCGGCACCACTCCAAAAATGATTTGGCGTGAAACTCATGCTCGTCCCATAGGCTATGGTTCGATGTTATGTGAAGCCGCTGTAGCTATAATGGCTGTTATTGCCGCTTGTTCGATTGCGCCTGGAACTTACTTCGCGATAAACAGCCCGAAGGGAGTTGTTGGTACCGATATCGTTAAGGCAACGGCTACTATCAGTTCCTGGGGGTATCCTGTGACACCTGCGACGATGCAGGAGTTGTCCAAGAACATTGGCGAAACCACACTAATGGGACGAACTGGTGGCGGTCCGACATTAGCGGTCGGTATGGCGAATATCTTTTCTGGTGTCTCTAAACAGAGCGGATTGGGGAACGATGTTTCGTTCTGGTATCACTTTGCCATCATGTTTGAGGCTTTATTCATCCTCACTTGTCTGGATGCTGGAACCAGAGTCGGCCGTTTCCTGTTGCAAGACTTTTTGGCTATCGGTTGGAAACGCCTGGGTGAGACCAACTGGTATCCAGCCATCATGCTCAGTTCCGCGTTGGTCGTTGGCGGCTGGGGCTATTTCCTCTATCAAGGAGTTACAGATCCACTCGGTGGTATCAATAGCTTGTGGCCACTGTTTGGAATCGCTAATCAACTTCTAGCCGTGGTAGCACTTTCAGTCGCTACTACAGTGATTGTTCGAATGAAGAAGGCGAGATATGCGTGGGTGACGCTTTTGCCGCTGTCCTGGCTTTTGGCTGTCACTTTCAGTGCTGGTTATTTGAAAATCTTCTCCGAAAATCCCAAGCTTGGATTTCTAGCTCACGCAAAGCTGCTTACTTCACAGCTGCAGGCGGGCACTGTTAGTGACTTGCATACTCAAAACGCGCTCATCTTCAACGATTATTTGGATGCCTCTCTCGGCGGCCTTTTTATGGTGCTTGTGCTAATAATCCTTGTGGAAGCCGTTCGCAGTTGGTTTTCCAAACGCGACGACGAAGAACCAGGAGTGCACATCGCCGTTAATTCTGATGCTCTAGAGAAGATGGATGCATCCGAGCAATCCACCGCCGGAACCGAAAGTGCCCAGAGTGGGACAATGCAATCGCGCACCGCTGGTGATGCGTCATTGACCGAATCGCCAGGAAAGTCCATTAGCATTAAGCCTGAATTTGGAACGGACGGACCACCAATGCGCTGCTGTTAATGCGGGTGCGTTCGCTCTCTAATGATGCCGCTAATGTGGGTAGACTCATATCATATCGAGTTTCATATCATATCGAGTTTCAAGCCAGATCGAGTTTCAAGCCAGATCGAGTTTCAAGTCAGATCGAGTTCCCAGGTCTGTCCAACTAGATCGTGGCCGAAGCTGTGATGCTTATTCTCTTCGACTAGTTTGAATCCTGCACGCTCATAAATCTTTCGGGCTGCATGCAAAATGTCGTTCGTCCAGAGAATGATCTTTTTGTATCCAGACTGTCGTGAAAATTTGATGCATTCGCGTACCAGCTTGTCACCAATGCCCAGACCTCTTGCGTTTGGCTCCACGTAGAGTAACCTCAATTTGGCAACAGTATCCGATTCTTTCACGACGAAAACAGAACCGACTATTTCATCGTTCATTTCTGCTATCCAGCAGCGTTCGCGTTTGGCATCGAAGTTCCTTATGAACTGCGCTGTTATCTCGGCGACCAGCGCTTCAAACTCCTGATTCCATCCGTACTCGCGCGCATATAGATATCCCTGTCGATGCACGACCCAACCCATATCACCAGGTTGATGCGGGCGAAGCACAAATGGCTCGCTCGTTGGTGTTTTGTCGGAGAGCAGATTTTCAATCGTATTCATTGCTTCAACCAATACCTTGCGTTTTTTCTCCGAAAGTTCGTTCAACATTGATTTCACTTGGTCTGAAGAACGGTCGTTCAGTGGGCGGAAAGCATCGATTCCGGCTGGTGTCAGTTTGATGACATTTGCCCGTCCATCAGTTTTGGACGCTGCACGCTCCACTAGTCCCCGTTTTTCAAAATTGCGTAGAATTCTGGATAAATAACCGACGTCAAGAGCGAGCGTCTTGTTCATTTGGCTTGCCGTGAGGTTCTTGCCAGTTGCAAGCTCATACAGAACGCGCACCTCTGTCAGTGAAAATGGACTATCTAATAGTCCTTCCTGCAGAACACCTATTTTTTGCGTGTAGAAACGATTGAAACGGCGCATCGATTGGATGTCGGCGTCCAATGTTTGTACCATCGGCATAGCCTAGTCTCCCTGGTTAATTTATTGACAGTGTCATTTAATTGGTTGACTTTGTCAATTAAATTTGAGGCAAGGTTTGTCGAAACATAAGCTGGTTTGGCATTGTGGACCTGCAGCATCTTTTGGGAAGTCCAACAACCTAAAGTTCACGGTGCGCCGGCTTCAATCGAGTCTTGCCTAGCCAGGGATCCGTCCGGCAAGGCGAAATTGCAATTTGCATCCAGATATCCGAGCGGCGAGAATTTTGCGTTGGCAACGTTTATGGACTTGTTTATGGACTTTTTGCTGTCGTTCTGGTTGCCTGGGTCAAAAATTTTCCCTTCCTTTAGATCCAGGAGTTCGATCTTTGGTCCAGCGAATGCTTGGGCGTCGTGAATGATGCGTATGAATGGCCCGGTCTTTTCCTCTGGCTCGATGAAATCCAGCTTCAGATTTGGTGCGCCGCTCGCTTGCATGAACGGTGCAACATGGAATTCGTGCTCACCATATTTTACGTCTAATCGGTATTCGTATTTTGCCAGGTAATCGTGGGCGGGACGCACGTCTAAATAGGCATTGCCGGTGGTGCGAGGCAGGTCGAAATACTGGCGCGTCCATGGACCGCCTTGGACCGCGTGCGACGAGGGTATTGAAGAACAACCGGTTATCAGAACTATAGTTGCCAGAATGCAGCTAGAAACGTTTTCATAGCTGTTGAATGGATATTGGGGTGTCTCGCGAACACCAAATTTCATTGGGACTCCGGGGGAAGAGAATCGAGCAGGTTATTTTTCGTTTGCTTGGTCCATTTGGTAAATGGTGCGATCAAGATGGCGAGAATACTCTGGCGCGTCACCAGGAGTGATGCTCTCATTGGAATAGCTTGGTATTGATGATTGCGTGGATAAAGCGAGAATGGCGATAGCCAGAGCGATCTTCTTTAACATGGCAATTCTCCGAACGGGTTTTCGTAGACTAGGACGTATTTGTGTCTAAGTCGTGAATTCCGTCAGATCTCTCATCGGAAAATCTGACACATTTTTCTCTGTTTTTTCTCAATGCGTTACTAAAATGCTGATGAAAAGAGACCGCTCAGCCTCTAAATGACAAGATTTTGCGGGAAGTCAAGTTGACGGTGGTCTAACTTTCCTGGCAGTGACTTAACTAACCAGCTCGCTGTTGTAATGCTGAGGGGAGCGGTTGTGATGTAACCATCTTCGGCTGCGCGCCTGTTGTGCCAGCAGGCGTTGGAAATCTTCTAATTGTTAGCCGCACTAGATTTGATACCAAAACCTCTGCCCAATTTAGAGTCATTCGTAGCCTTGTTTCCTGAGCCACTGCCGCGACCAATATAGCGAGCGGCAAGCCACCAAATATAATGTCACTCAACCAGTGTATACCGACCATCAAGCGCGATATCAGCATGAGACCTCCAAGTGTTGCGACCAATAGGGCAAGCCTGGGCTGCCTGCGGAGATACATTATTGTGAAAAGACAGTAGGCTAATGCATGACCGGATGGAAATGAATTATTTGGATCTGTATGAAGATGAATCGGGCAATACTGCCGAATGTCTACGAGATTCGGCAAGGCGACGACAGGAATTGGTCGGGGAAAATGTCCTTCTGTCAAACATACAAGAGCATATGTACTGAGACACATTGCCCCTACCCAAAGGTAGTAGGCAATGCGCTGAGAACGAACATCCAAGTTTTCGCCTCTTAGTGCGTGAATCATGAAGGCTGCAGTCAGAATACCTATCAGCAGAACGTCTCCCACTCGCGTATTAAGTAGCGCGACGATTGGTGCGAGACTGAAGTGGCTCTTGAGCAAGTCGTTTGCCTCATATGCAACGACTAAATCAAAGTGACCAAAAAGCTCATGCACAGAAGGCACTATATAAAGTGCTATGAGGACAGATATCAACCCGCAAGCAAATACTGTTTTGGGGTGACTACCGTTCGTTTCGATTCGCTGCATGATCATTGATGTGTACCGCTTCGCTGTGATTTTGCTTAGGGACCAAGCGCCACACCGTACGGCTCGCGAGTATGTTCTGCGCCAAGTCTCAAAGTGTAATCTGGTGCCTTTCACTGGCGACGCAGAACCTTTAACTGTCGTTCCCGCAGTTTATGTTGTTGAGTGTTGATTGATCGCTCAAGCTCTGCAAATTTGTTTGAATACTGTGTCGCCAAAAATATGCAGAACAGAGGCGTTCAACCGAGCGGATGTTCAGCGCCCTTGCTCTTGTTGTGATTCAGGCTGAAAAAAGTCTTAGCATTTTCCAGCGTGTCGATTATCTTTGCGCCCCACGGTCT
Source organism: Oculatellaceae cyanobacterium (assembly GCA_036702975.1). Lineage (GTDB taxonomy): Bacteria > Cyanobacteriota > Vampirovibrionia > Obscuribacterales > Obscuribacteraceae > DATNPX01. The sequence continues at coordinate 102,525 of DATNPX010000049.1, read as the reverse complement.
TCCCTTGGATGGCTTACCGTAGTGCTCTTCGAAGTCGAATACCGAATCCGCCAACCACGCATAAATTGGGTGGAACCCACGTTTCAGCATCTCTTCGTATGCTCGTTTCGCAGTCCAATGGTCAGTCGCGATTCTGTAGATGCCAACCATTGTGCCTGTGCGATCGACTCCTTCTTCGCAGTGCACAAATACCGGTTGACTCTCTTTGTCGCCAACAGTATGCAGGAAGATTTCTATCTCTGTTGCCGACGGTTTTTGAATGCCATTCATCGGGATGCTGATGAATTTGATTCCGAGTTTCTGCGCCTCTGCAGATTCTTGCTCGGTCAGCTGTTTGTTGTTTCGCAAACTTATGATCGTCTTGATTCCTTTTTCTTTCAGTTGACGCAACCCGTCGACAGATGGTTGTCCTCCTCGATAAAGCTGATTTGAAACCGATATGTACGCTGGCAGATCAGCGACGGTTTTCCATGGCTGGCTATAAGCTGGATTAATAGCGTTGCTCGTTAGCAACGTCAAAATGAGCGCGGAGAAAAAGCTTCGTTTCGCCATCGGAGCACCTGCACAAGAAGTCAAAGACTCTATGCCACGAGGTGCTTTCCACTAACTGCTGAACTTTGAATTTTCTGCATCAAATTCATGATTGAGACTGAGCTTTCAACGTATTGAGCCGCCCCGGCAACGGCCACATTCCGATACTTTTGAGTGGTGCCACCAGGTCTTGCGGCAATGAACTTTCAATCGAGACGGACGCTCCATCTGGTTGTTTGAATTTCAAGAAATAGCAATGCAGCGCCATTCTGTGTAAACCATGTTCCTCTCTGAACATTCGATTTATTTCGCCCTTCCCCCAGCGAACATCACCGACGATTGGGTGATTCAAGTGCTTGAGGTGGCGTCGAATTTGATGCAACCTTCCAGTAAGTGGTCGCGCTTCAACGAGTGACCATCTGCCTGCTTGCATCAGTGGCTCAAACTCCGTTACCGCGTCAACTCGGCGTCCGGTTTCTTTCATGAGAATCGGGTGATCGAGCGTGCATGGCTCAAGCATCGGACCGCGAGCCAGTGCAATATATCGTTTTTCGATTTTGCCTTCTTGCAATTCCTGCTGGATGTAGCGCGCCATTTCCGAATCAAGCGCGAACATCAATGTTCCACTAGTGCCGCGGTCCAGTCGGTGCACTCCGTAAATCCTGCAATGAGTGATTTCATCGCGAATGATGTCTGCTGCTGTGATAGGGTCCTTGCCCCAACCTCGGTGGACAAGCATTCCTGATGGCTTGTCTACGACAATCATGCGGGAGTCTCGATAGAGTATTGAGAGAGAGGTCGTCATTAAACAGCGGTTCCCTGGAGATTAAGTCGCGAAGAGATCCGATCTCGGAGAGTCTCTGCTAGGATCGTTGAGAGACCGTCAACTATTGATGCTCTGCCAGCGATTCGACAAGGATTTGTTGCTCAACTGTTTGGAGGATGGTGCCATGCAGAAGTCGCCTAGTATAGTGCAAATTGCGCCTGTTGTTGCCATCATCTTTGTACTTGCGGGCATTTTTATAGGCGTCAATCTGTTCGAGGAACAGAAAAAGAGAGAGCTTCAGATGATGTCTAACACTGCTCCAACAATAACTGTTGCGCCTGGATGTAGAGTGATTGTTCGCACCCGCGGCCACCATGGACGGTGCGGGTTTCGTCGAGATGTAGGATTTTTTGAGCCTGTCGATGCGTATTAGGAGTGATATCTCCCCGTAGTTGGCGTCAGCGTTCATTCTGGTGGCAACCAAAATTGGAGATTCGGGATCGGTTAATTTACATTCATCCATGTTCCACTGACTGCATAACCACCCTAAGGATGCTTCAGTTTGGACTATGAAAACTGGTGCCGATTCTGCTGGCACTGATTACAGGATAAAACCGAATCGGACACAATAGAGTATCCTTTGCTGGCAAGCTACTGGTTTCAATCAACTTTGGGCAATCTCTCGCGAATTGTTTTTTTCTTGGTCAATATTCTGACTGTGAACACAGCTAGGTTGTTCACTCTTTCGTCTGTAGTTTGTTTGTCAGCCAAAGCCGATAATGTGACAGCTGGAAAACCATCGGATGTTCACCCGAATGCCGGTTCACAAAATCTCTTGCAACGTCGGCTTAACCTGTTGCTGAATAAAGCTTACGACGCCCACAAGGCGGCCCATGGTCAAGAAGCGATCGGCTGGTGCAATCAGGCTTTGAAGATCGAGCCGAATTGTGGAAAGGCATATGAGCTTCGAGGTTGGAGCCTAAACGATTTGGAAGAACCAACGGCGGCGATCAAAGATCTTAAACGAGCGCTGCAACTCAAGAATGTCTGTGGGAATGTATACGGACAACTTGCTAGAGCTCAACTTTCATGTGGTCAGAGAAAGGAAGCAATCGAAAACTACTCGAATGCGTTCAAGCAAGACCATTGCACGGTCTGGCTTGAGGAGCGGGCTAAGATTCATATTTTGGAGAAAGACTATAGTGCCGCAATTTCAGACGCAGCTCTAGCTATTAAGAATTCTCCCAAGTCTGCAGCTGGTTATCAGGTTCGAGCCAGTGCGTATTTTGCAGTTGGTGATTACAACAAAGCTATCGATGACTACAGTCAGGCAATTGCAATTCGAAAAGACCCCGTTGTTGCCGCTGTTTACGCGTCTCGAGCCGCTGCATATAGGAAAATCGGACGCAACGATCTTGCGGCTGCAGATCAGAAGAAAGCTGATGCAATCGCTCGGACATTTGAATAGTTTTCTGCCAAAATATACGGTTCATGGCACTGCTTCCTCTCTCAGACCATTGGCTTCTCAGGCATATCGGAAATCGTGCGCCAGCGCGAAAGCAAGGACAAACAATGCAATCAACTAAACGCGGTCTTTCGACTCTGACTAAACTCTTCGGACTGTTGCTCATTTCTCTCTGCTTTTGTTTCGTCGCGTCTGCGGATGAGAAAGTTTCAAACGCCACGAGCAACCAGCAGCAGTGTCGCAAATTTGTGCAGGATTTCTATGACTGGTATTTGAATCTTGCCAAGAACGATTCCGTGAGAAGGAAATCGCCGCTCGAGCAAGCGGTGCAGGAAAAAGCTAGCTGCTTCTCTCCTAATCTATTGTTGCAGCTGAAAGAAGACATCAAGGCTTCATCTGCGAATCCTGACGAAGTGGTTGGTCTAGACTTTGATCCCATTCTCAATTCTCAAGAGATAGCTGCTCCATACAAAGTAGAAGAAGTTACAGTGAAGGATACGCGCTATTTCGCTCACGTCTACGGAACATTGAACAGAAAGAAAAGCTCAAAGCCGGACGTGACACCAGAGTTGGAATTTTCAGGTGGCAAGTGGACGTTTGTAAACTTCCGCTATGACCGAGAGCAACCGTCCACTGATTTGCTCGAGGTACTCAAGCAGCTCCGCGAAAGCCGAAAGATGACGGAAACGAAAAAGCATAAATAATGAAAGGTAAGATCTATTTGCCGATGCCTCGTGCATTCGTACGTGCGCGCAACAGCAAACTATTGCGCAAGGCTGAGGTGGCATCAGATCATGCATGAGGATGCATTCCAGAAATTCCGGAAAGCACTGGACGAACTGATAGCCTTCCGCAAACATCAGGTGATAGCGAAAGTCGATCGCAATGATGGTAGCGTCATGTCCAGCAACAAAGAGAAGGGCTTCTATTTTTCACTCAATGATTATCGGATGACAATCATGCTTTATCGAAACAGAAGTGAGCCGGCCAGAACCTTTGAACTGATCTATACCGAAAATATTTGGGCTTGGGTCGAGACGGAAGAACTCATGACAGGTGATGAGTTAGCTCAGCACCTCTTCAAGGAAGCGGGACTTGGCGGCTGATCAGAGCCAACCAAAGTATCACCACTAATTTACGGCATCTCGATTTGCTATCAGCTAAGATCGCCAAAAGACGTACCCCGATCGGGTGATATGGTGTTTGAGTAATTGCAGATTTTAACTGCTGACTGATGAGAATTTAGTTTCGGTACTTCAAATTCTTGATGAGTTATGAAAGTATATTCTCAGGAGTCATCGTAAAATTAGCAACGCACCGAATATGGTGCATATTTTTGACGTCCCGGTATTCAGCTCACATCGCAGCTAGCTTCATTTCTAGAACGAGCACTTGAAGGGAGGTGTATATGTCCTCTGATGGTTTTCGCGTGTGGAATAATCCCACATCTAATCAAGACGATGTTCCGATACTGGTCAGATTTCAGATTGATTGGTCTGCCGGCACAGGCAGTCAGGTGCTTCTGACCTTCACTGTTGAAGGTGAGACTGAGAGCTATACGGTCTTGAACTCAAACTCCCCATCTTATGTGCTGAACTTTGGTTATGCGCCTACCTATTCTACGATTACCGGCAAAGTTCACTTAGAGCCAGACGATAAAAGCAGTAAGAATCGTCTTGTGTACGAAATTGAGTTTATCAACTCAACCTCCCCCTCATGGCCGTACCGGGAAGCTGGAGTCCTAGCTGAATGGTCGATGTCATCTTTGCTTACTGCTGGGGCAGGGAGGAGCGGAAAAAATTAGACGTCAGGACCGCTAATGGACTGTTACAGACTTTCTTGGTCTGTTGCCCATACTCACAACAAGGAGAAGGAATATGTCAAATTACGGAGCGCGCGCATATGATGGTTTGAGCTTTAAAATGCACTGGTTATCCACCGGTTTCAACGAGGCGCTTGTCACCTTTTTCGGTGGCGGTGCTCCGCAACAGTACAACATCCTCAATGAAACCAACAAACAGGCACAATTCAGCTACTCTGCTGGGATGACTTCTGTCAGTGCCACTGTGACGCTGACAATCCAAGGGCAAGATGCTGTCTTAAAATACAGCGTTCAATACGAAGGCCAGCAACCAGGCCCCGTGGACACCGGCACACTTGGCACCTGGACGCAAAGCGATTCGATGAGCAAAAAAAGCGCACGTGCTGAAAGCGCTGCAGCAAGGTAATACATAATTTGCCGAGGCGGCGGCCGTGAATGTAAGGATGTATGGTTCTCGGCTGCTGCCGCATAAGTCTTGAATGGCAAAGAAACTGAAGAAGCTTAGTCGATCCCGGCTTGCTTCTTATTCGAAAAAAAATCGTGTTAGCTCATTTCGATGTCTTTTTTTGATCCGAGTCCGCGTTTGTCGAGCGCTTTACCGGAGCATAATGCTCGCTTTGCCATGCGGCACCATCGGACGGAATCACATATTGAATGACTGTTTTGTCCTTGCTTCCCGTCACGTACACCCAAATATTTCGTTCTCCGTTTTTCAAATCGTAGAACTCTTCCTTGGGGTGATTGCTGGTGTCGTGTGTCAGCTCCCAGTCCGCCCACGGACCGCTAGTAAACGTGTTCACGCACCAGTCGTTCACTTTCCCAAAGTCGTCGTTGGTCTCGATCGAGCACTGATCAAGACCTTTCACTGTGGGGATGTAGATCGTGCCTATCTGGGAGTAAATCGGTAGATTCTCATGTTTGGCACAAAATGCTTTAAGTTCTTCGACGGACGCTTGCTTGCGAGCCGGAGCGCAACCGGTTAGAAAACAGCAAACTGCCACTAATATCAGCTTCTTTCTCATTCCCTGCCTCCACCGAACCGTGGTACTTGATTCCGCAGCTCTCTTTTCGTTTTTTGTTTGGTATTCTGAGCTATTTTCGTTAATTATATTCGCTGATGCGAACTCACGCGGGGAAAGAGAGAGTGAGCCGAGCTAACCCGATTGATCGCGACTGCTGACCGAAGCGGTTATGGGTAACAATCCTAAGCCGGAAAATGGTATTGGTGCCGCCGTCAAGCGCGCTCGCCGTGCAGTCCTAGCCTCAAGGAACAGCCTCTGTGCAAAATGTTCAAATTGAGCAATGAAGAACCGCTTGGGAATTGTTGCTGGTGTTCGTGCAAAAGAAGTTTCAGCCTTAAAGTTACGCGGCGAGGTCGGACCGGTTCCTGTCGAAAGACTTCGTCGCTCGACCCAAATGGTATCAACGCTTCTTCTCGCTTTGGCGGTATTGGTTTCTCCTCGGCGAGTCAGAGGGGATGGAAAAGCATAAGGCACGCCTGGTAAAGCCGAATCGTTTTCCCGTGCGGGAAAAATTAGGCGTTTGGTGACTATTTTTGTGTATTATGATATGCAAATATCCCGAACGGTATAATTTTGGTGAATTTGGGGGCGTAATGACCGAAAATTTTTCAAAATTTCCCGAACGGGAAAAAAACGTCGAGTCGTCCATGGAGTTCGGACAATTGATAAAGGACGCCCGTCGCTCACAAGGATTGACCCAAACCCAATTAGCTGCTGCGACAGAGGTAGGGCTACGGTTCATTGTGGAACTTGAGCACGGCAAACCTTCCTGCGAACTAAACAAAGCCCTGAAAGTGGCGGGACGCCTAGGAATCGCAGTTGTTTTTAGGATGCCAGAACATGGCTGACGAACTGCAAGTTTACCTGCGCGATCATCGAGTCGGTTGGCTGAAACGTACCCAATTCGGTATTACCTTTGCTTACGATGTTGACGCAGAGCCTGAACAAATCTCCTTTTGCCTGCCGGTCCAACGGAATGAGTTTAGCAATATGGCAACTGAAGCGTATTTCGGCGGACTCTTGCCGGAAAATCCATTAGCGCGACAAGCGATCGCACGCCAGGTAAATGCCAATGCCAATGACACCTTCAGTCTATTAAGAGCCATCGGGCGTGAATGCGCTGGAGCCGTTTCAGTAGTACCTGTCGGGGAAATACCACCGAGCGAAACCTTTATTCAACCAGAGGTTTTTCTTGATGAGTCAGAATTGGAAAGAGCGATCCTTGACCTACCAAGGTCGCCCTTTTTTATGGATAGAGGGGCACGTCTATCTCTTGCTGGATTTCAAGGGAAAGCCTGTGTGGTGGTTGATAAAGGGCGTATAGGTCTGCCAGAACCATCAAGTTTTTCTACACACATTTTGAAGCCGGATATTAGAGACGAGGCTGGGAGTTATAGAAACTTGGTACAAAACGAATTCCTTTGCTTGCGGTTGGCGCAGCTGCTAAAGATACCAGCGGCCAAAGCGACTATGGGGCGAGCAAAAACGCAGACTTATCTCCTTGTTGAACGATATGATCGGAGCTTGCAGGGCGGCTTTTTAAGGCGATTGCACCAAGAAGATTTTTGCCAAGCATTGGGTTTCATGTCGGCTTCTAAGTATGAAATAGATGGCGGTCCTGGCTACAAAAGATGCTTTGACTTGATCGATGATTTCACTTTGCCTGCGAAAGACGAAATTACTTTCTTAAAGTATTTGATTTTCAACTACCTGACCGGCAACGCTGATGCTCACGGAAAAAATTATTCCGTAGTACACAGCACAGGAACTCACAAGCTGGCACCACTTTACGACACCGTTGCGACAAGCGCTTTTGCCGACCTGTCGAACAAAATGGCCATGAGCATCGGTGGCGAGTACAGTTTTCTCGATGTAAAAAGATCAAACTGGGAAAAGTTATCTGAGGAAATCATGCTGGGGTTCAGGGCTGTGAAGTTGGAGCTGATTAGACAAGCAAAAAAACTTCCGATTCTTGCAGATGAACAACGCCAAACATTTAAGACGGGACCGTTTGATTCCCCGTCCCTCGATCACACCGTGTCAATAATTCGGTCCATTTGCGAGCACACTCTAAGCACAATTGAGTGAGTGCAGGCTTTTCCTTGTGTCACCTTTTGTGTCGAATCGATTGCCATATATGCCGTTTTCTGGCATCCTCCAGCACAAGCTCCGAAAGCCTCAAGACCTCGACCTGACGAGTCTTTCGGCGCCTGATCGGAGTGTTGGCTCGGTGCTACATTTGGTGGCATCTCATTGGGGGTAACTCAAACTGCGTGACTAGTTTTGGTCTCGGATGAACTTCGTCGGGCGCTTTTCATGTTGGTACTACACCACTAAGAATGTTGTCACGCATTGGTAAAGGGTGCTCAGCGAAGTATGGCTGCTTAAAATTGGCACACCTCGATTGGGTTCAAATTGGGTTAAATGACTATTCGCCTACCCGACCAATAAAAACATCGCCCTTCGGCGATGCCCGCTAACACTCAGTTTCAAAATATCGGGACGACAGGATTTGAACCTGCGACCTACTGCTCCCAAATAAGAAAATTCTGACAGAATCGCACCTGAAGCTACCTGCAAGCGTCTCTCGAAAAGGTAGTCAGTTGGGCTTTTCTGTATTATGCTACCTGAACGCCTTGGATCTGTCACAGGTCCAAATCAGGTCCATTTTTCTCGGACCTACTGACTTTTCAACTACAGAGGCTCGTAATGACGACCAAGCTAACCAAGACCCTTATCGACAGCCTTCCCTATTCCGATCAGAACTGTTTCCACTTCGACAGTGAGGTTCGAGGGCTATGTTTGCGGGTCGGCAAGAAAAGAAAGACCTTCTATGTCCAAGGTTACGTTGATGGAGATAAGGCCCGGGAGAAGATCGGGCATTACGGCGTTGTCACGCTCGACGAGGCCCGTAAGGAGGCTGTGCGCCGACTGGGTTTGATGGCTAGCGGTGTTGTGCCGGCGGCGAAACTCAAGCAGTCCGACCCGAACACGGTAACGCTAAACGACTTGTGGCAGCACTATCAAAAGGCGCGAATTGCAGATGGTGGCTTGCGTCCGAAGACGATTGCTGTTTACGAGAGTGCTTTGCGTCGATGTTTCGGTGACTGGCTTGATAGACCCGCAACAGAGATTACCAAGAACGCTGTTGTGGAGCGGTTTAGAGAGATTGCCACCAATGAGGGACCGAGATCAAAGGCGGGGGGTGCAAAGGCACAGGCGGCGCAAGCTATGCGCGTCCTGCGAGCGATCCTCAACTTCGGCTCAATCACATACGAGGGGGACGACGGAGCAACACCTTTCCCGGCGAATCCTGTTCAACAACTCTCGCGCCTGCATAGAGGATGGAGCAAGGTAGCGCCTCGAAATGAAGTAATACAGCCGAACGAGCTAAAGACTTGGTATGGAAATATTTGCGCCCTAAACAACGACACCATCCGTGATTACATCGTGTTCTGCTTGTTTACAGGACTTCGGCGATCAGCGGCGGCATCGATCAAATGGGAAAATGTGAATCTTAAGGCTCGAACAGTTGCGATTTCGGCTGAAGTGGATAAGACCGGAAAGGCATTCGTTTTACCTCTTCCAGCCTTTATTGTGGACATGTTGCAGCGCCGATCTGCCGTCCGACGCCTTGATAATCCTTATGTGTTTCCGGCGGCACTAACAACGGATCACATAAAGGAACCGAAGAAGTCTATCGAGAAGGTGGTGGCAAAAACCGGGATTAAGTGGTCGATGCATAGCTTGCGGCGAGTATTTGCCTCAACGGCTGAACGACTCGACATCTCTTATTACAAAACCAAGGCACTACTTAACCACACGCTCAGTAAAGATGTAACAGCGTCTGTGTACGTGCAGATTGATGTAGACCAGCTAAGAGAACCGATGGAGCTTATTTCAAAATATCTGCTCGAACAAATGGGTGTGGTCGACAGGCCGAAAACGAAGCCGAAAACGAAGAAAGCGTAAGGGTTAGCAGGGGGTGGTAGCGAATATGGTGCTTCTCGAAAATGAAAACGGCAAAGACGCCCATGCATACCCGATCTCGGAACAGGACAAGATGAGAACATTCCCAAAAAAATGTTCTATCAATTCTATATACGATTGAAATTGTATAGACAGGCGCTGTGTTTGCGGACTTTCGCGACGCCACCATATGTGCCACCATACCCTTGCATTTTACCCGAAGCCGTGCAATATTGTTGTCATCGATTTTAAATCGTCACATATCTCCTGGTTGGACCTAACGTGCTGCTGTACGGGGCTGGCTGGATTTCTTTTGGAGGGCAAATGGATATATCGCAAGATTCGGACCGCTATCTATCAACTAAGGAGGCGGCGCAACTAATGGGACTTTCTCCCGGCTGGCTAGAACGGGCACGGCTAGAAGGGAATGGACCGGTATTCAGCAAGATCAACAACACCGTTCGCTATAAGCGATCAATAGTTCTCAGCTTCATGGAACAACATCAGAGCCGATCAACTAGCGAATACGAGTCACATCAAAAGCCGCCTTTGCCACAAGCGCGCAGAGCTACAGCCTAACACTTAAACAACACATACAAACCCTTAACAGGCGCTGTAAATGCGGCTGTTAGAGGAACACGCATACACAAAGGAGAGAACAACCCAAATGCTTACACCCACAAACGACGAATCACATGATCCAATTGAGGCTAACCGCCAATGGTTAGAACGAAGAGCGAAGATGACTGACGAAGAGAAAGCTCAAGAAGATAAAGAGGATGATGCCGAGTTCTACGGACCGCCTATAGAACTGATTCAAAACATTCTTTCGTCGACAAAATGGCGTCTCTGGGAACTTGAAAGAGATCTGCCCGGCGAACCAGACAATAAGATCGAGCCGAACTTTGATGAGTGGTTCAGGCTCAAGAATTGGCTTACGGGCTTGCATTCGGATTTAATGGTCCTAGTGCACGACATCACAACTAGCCTGTCAGAGCTGGCCGCTGAGGAAGGTTGCTAGATAGATCAAGCGCTATCGGTAGCGTCGCAAAGGAGAGCGACGCTACCGATTGAGTCGCTTGATTGACGTATTTCGTTGAACCATCATGTTACTACAGGCGCGCAACCGCCAGTAGTACCAACTCAAAAGAGGACAAGATGGATAAACCAAAATACATAGGAAGAATGGAAGCAGCCAGGATACTCGGCTGCTCCGAGCTTACCGTCGATCGCAGACGAGAAGCCGGCAAGATCAAAAGCTATCTCGTTAACGGCGTCCGAAAATACGACCGAGACGAACTCGAACAGTCGCTATTGCCGAAAGTTGAAGAGGAGGGCTCGAGAGATGCTTAACTCAAACGCGAAAGCCGATCTCTGGGACCTACGGCAAGGTCTTCGAAAACTCTACGATCAAGCCGATGACATGTACAAGCACTACGCGAATACGCCAATCGACGCAGATTCGGCGTGCCGAGCTCTTTTCGAAGACATTGAAGCTTTTGCTAACTCCTTTAGCTATTTGAGGGATGCAGCATGAGAACTCCAAACAAAAACTGGCTCGAAGACTTGAAGCGAAAAGAGCAGCGCAAACGAAATCAGCTCGAAACTGAGCAACTCATCGGTGTCATTTGCGACCTTTCCAATTTGCTCGAGGAACTACAACCGATCGCCCAAAAGATCGAACACGAAACAGACGAGGATGTGAAGGCAGGTTTGTTGTTGCTCGCGAAAGAACATGTCAACGAGGCGCTGACGTCGCTGGCTTAAAGGGGCTCTGGGGAGGGCGCTTTGAGCAAACGACACAGATACAGAAGGAACACAGAAGAATGCTGAATAGCAAAATGCCGCCCATCGCAGGAGCGGCAAAGTTACAAGAAACGAACAAGACAGATAACTGCACAAATGGTATCAAGCGCAGGGACTCCTTGCAAGTGATACCAGATCGATTTCAAGATTCCATAGATTCCACTTTTTCACTTTTTGATGCGAGCCCGGGAAACGCCCATCCATCCCAAGATTCCATAGATTCCATAAATTCCACGGCTGTCTCAGAGAAATGGCCCGAGTTGACTTTGATCGGAGACGGTCTACCAGATCTACCATCTACTTCTCTTCCTAAATGGGCTTCTGATCACGCCTCGGAGTATGCAAAGTTCGCGAAGGTGCCTACCGGGCTAATCGTTCTTCAGGATCTCGCGACCATCGCAGCCTGCGTTCAGGGGAAATTCGATATTACGCCCGGAAACGGGATGGATAAATATGACGAGCCTAGCCTCGCGATATGGACATGTGGAGTTGCTAACGTCGGAGGCAATAAGAGTGGCGTGGTACGTGCAGCTCGAGAACCAGTTGAAGAATGGGAAAGAATCAAACGAAGCGAGCTGAAGTCCGACAAAGAAGAAAAGGATCGAACTCGAAGGGTTATAGATGCGGTCATAAAGCGACTCGAAGAACAAGCCGCAAAGACAGACGATTCTCATGCTCGCAACTCTCTGCTTGACGATGCGAAGAATCAAGAACTACAAAAGCCTTTAGAAGTTCATTTGCCGGAAGTCTGGTTAACGAACATAACGGACGAAGCGCTTCAATCCTGCTTCGCAACTCAGCACGGCACGGCTTCAATACTGGCGGATGAAGGCGGTGTCTTTGATGTCATGGCCGGTATGTATTCCGATGGCGTGAATGCAGACACCTTTCTTTGCGGTCATGCCGGCGCATCGATAAAGGTAAAACGTCAAGGACGCGTGTGCGATGTTGCAAAACCAGCTCTCTCGATTGGGTTAGTAGTGCAGCCCGGCATCCTCGATGATCTGGTTAAAAACCCGGCAAAGAAAAAGCTATTTGATAAAGGCCTGTTCGCAAGATTTTTCTATTTCTTCCCGGCTCCATACGTTGGTGGTCGGGACGTGAAAGACATATATACACCCAAAGAAGATGTGATGCGAACCTACAATGAAAAGATACAGGAACTTCTAAGCATCGAAGTTCCATTGGGTATTAACGGACAAAGAGATCCGGTAAGGCTATATCTTTCTTCTTCGGCTTTCGCTGTTTGGTCCGACTTCTGGCAGTACGTCGAGTCCAACCAGGGGGAAGGAAGTTCCTTTGAGGATATTACCGACTGGACCTCTAAGCTCCACGGCGCTTGCTTACGGATTGCCGGTCTGATTCATGTTGCCGAAAGAAAGCCTGGTCGAGAAGTATCGGTTGAGTGTGTAAATAAAGCTGTCACTCTCTGTAAGGCATTGATACCGCATACGGTGAAGGCCTTTGAATTGATGAGAGGAAAGAGGAAGAAATACAAAGTCACACCGGCACAGAAAGATGCTTTGAAAGTCTTGGAATGGATTAGAGAGCAAGGCTCTTTGACATTTGAGAAGACCCTCCTAACCAAAGACAACAAATTCAAGAATTGGACCGATCGGAGAGAGGACGCACTTTCCCTGCTTACAGCCGGCGGCTATATCAGCAAAGTAAAGCAGCGGGTAAGCAAGGGTCCGCGACCTATCTTCTACTACGAGGTCAACCCTGTCGTCCTAGGAGGCGTCGAATGCTAATTCCTGCGGCAACCATGGAATCTATGGAAAGTATGGAATCTTGCTGGTCTGATCAAGACATAGAAGACTTCATATCCGCTCATGGACTGGGTTTACAGCTTTGGGTCAATTTCTACAAATTTTTCGCAGTCGAAAACGAAAAAGTGGAAAGTATGGAATCTTATCTGATCGATATAGAATCCAGGCTTGAGCAAACTTGGCGACGAAAGCTAATGAATGCATTCGGAGAGCGCTTCTTCAATCGGACCGATTTCTATTATGTTCAGCGCGTTGGAGAGGACGGCAAGTGTCAGTACTTCAAGAAACGGGAAGGCGATAAGGATTTCAACCCGATCAACACGGCATTATCCCGTCACCTTCTCGGCTATCAGACGTTATCACTGCCGGCGTTGTCTTCTGATGGATTCTGTAAATGGGCTTGCTGGGACAGCGATGTCGAAAGCGGCGAATTGTTGAAAATCAAAGACGGCTTAGAACGACTCGGCCTGCATCCTTATCGGGAATCTGTACGAGAAGGCCGCGACGGACATTTGTGGTTATTCTTTTCTCGGCCGGTCTCGGCTTCCGATCTAATCGACTTTAACAGCGAACTTATCCGACAACTCAACATCGACTGTGCAGGGATCGAGTTCTTCCCTAAGTCGGCGACGAAGGAGAGCCAAATCCGGGCGCCGCTCGGTATCCACAAAAAGGACGGATACAACAAACGCGGCTACTTCCAAGGCGTCCCCGAAGGCGAAGGATATTGGTTCGATGCTCAGATGGTCTTTATTGCGGAGTTGCACACCGACAACCCAAGCGTCCTGGAATCGATAGCGGCAACCGTTCGGAAGAGCATGAAACCGGTGATACCGCAGGTGAAGCGCGTAACCGAAAATTACGACAAAGAAGAAAGACCTCTCATCACAGAAATCGTTAAAGTGAACCAGAAATCGGACTCGCGAGACTTTATTGCTGCTTGTCCGTCGTGTGTTTTGCGCGGAGAGGATCGGCACGAGGATAATTTGCGGATCAGCAAGGCAGATCCGAAGCTATTTAACTGCGTGTCGGGCGGCCCAGGGAACGGCTGCACGACGGAAGAGATTTGGACGGCGCTGGGACACTAATCCTCGTCGTCGGTTGGTTCATCGAGTCGATGTTCGTTGTAGACGTTGATTCTGTCGAAATAGTGGTTAGGGTAGCGTTCTAGCATTGGCATGGCTTCGACTAAGCCCTTCTGACTGAGAAAGAACTGAAAGACGTTCAAGTATTCATAGTCGCGATTTACCGAGTAGTCACCGATTGTGGTTGTAATTTTGGATTCGGACCTGTTGCGATGAGTGACTAGCGGCTTTCCTGTGCGTTTCGCCTCTTCGAGGATCTTGCGAGATACCGCAGTCATATCAGCCAACACGGCCGGATCTTCTAATAACGTTATCGACATGTACTCACCTTCTTGATTCTGCTTGACTATATACTAACGATCTCAGGATGTGCGTGCAAGACTGCTCACCGCATATGGTATCGGCTTAAATCGCATATTCTTAAACGATTCCGGGACGAGATTTTTGAAAATGCGATTTCTGAACTGCAGGCTTAGAAAAACGGCGCTTTACTTCTCTCTTTTTGCTATGTTTTCGGCTTTCATTTACCGGGTTGGCATATTTGTTCACTAGGGGGCGTTTTTATGTGGCGCGGGACGAAACCAACTACAAAAGGGAGAAAATTTTTCATTCGGATCGATTCGCATTGGCACCACCCGAGAAACCAGAAAGTGATTAGCATTTTGGCGACATCGAGAGGAGGAGTCTCCTGTTGTGTCCCGTCTACTACATTGGCTCGTAAATACTCACCAGGATAGGCTTTGGGCGCCGTCAAAGGAGTTTCAAACTTCCCTTGTCACGAATGCGCTTGTGATAACCCATGATGGTTTAAAAATTCAAGGTCCCGGATAGGATGCTTGCGCAGAGCCACACCGGGACAGCTAAATGCATATTACACCAATTTATCCAATTTATCCAAGGAAATTAAGCATATCCACTGTATATTTAACTCTTTTAGCTCAGTTTGAGGTTTATGGAACTTACACCTGACCGGATTTCACGTCTTGAAACAGCCCTGTCAGTCGCGCGTTTCTCTCGATATGTTACTCTTGCTGGTGGTGACAGGGAGCTCGCATTCAGGCTTCACCATTGGAATACGGAGCTTTCGGAAGCGCTTCACTGCCCCTTGCAGACATTTGAGCTGCTGCTTCGCAATAACATGCACTTGCGGCTCACCGCAAGATATGGTGAGTTTTGGTTTGATTCCGAGTTTAATCGTCTAGATTCTTGGGCCCAGCGGAAGATCAGATCTGTTAGCGACAAATTACGAAATATGAATCGAGCGAGAACAGCGCCTGCGATCGTAGCTCAATTGACCTTTGGGTTTTGGATGAATTTACTGACATCGCGAGCTGAAACTCACTTCTGGATTCAAGCGATTCGTCATGTTTTCCCAACTCGCGCCCGCTCAACAGTCCATGATGCCGTGCAGCCTATCGTAGATTTGAGAAATCGAATTGCGCATCACGAGCCCGTTTACTTTCGCAACCTCTCCGATGATTTACAGCAAATTATTGGCGTTGCGAGCTGGATGTGCCCTACAACTGCGAGATGGATAGACTTCAATGGAACACGACTTCGGGAACTTGTGAACAACCGCCCGAGCGCAACAAGTGTGAGACCGAATCAGAGTGACGGATATGAACGAAATTACGCAGCGATCGATTGGTCTCGTTAACCTGCTCGCCTCTTCGCAATCGCCGTGACGGTCGTCTTTGAGATCTGTAACTCGTGAGCGATCCATCTGTAACTTCTGCCAGCATTGATGAGATCGATAACTCTCGCGGTATACTTGTCGCTCGGATTTTGCCCTTCTTGCCGACCGAGTTTGACACCCTTCGCCTTTGCCGCGTTGAGGCCGCTTTTTACTCGCTCGCGCAACAGGTCTCGTTCGAACTCTGCTAGCGAAGCCATTATCCCCAGCATGAGCTTGCCTTGCGCAGAAGAAAGATCGAAAGTCATTCCGGTTTGAGCAATAACAGACACGTTAAAAGATGCCAGGCGATTCAGAGTCTCGAGCAAGTCCGTTGTGCTTCGTCCCCATCTGCTCAACTCTGTTACAAGCACAGCATCGATCTGTCTGGCTTGCGCAAGCTTCATTACTTCTGCGCGTTGTTTGCGGTCGTTTTTTGCACCGGACGCTGTTTCCTTATAGATCGCCTTCACATCATAACCAGCTCTTTCGGCGAAGACCTTTAAGTCTCGCTCTTGTCGCTCACAGCTCTGATCTTCGGTGGACACACGGCAGTAAATGACGGCGGTTTTAGCTGTGATTGCTGTCTGTACCACTTGAACCTCCTCGACCGGATCGGCGTGTATGGTATCGAAAGTTCGTCTCTTCGATATGTGATTGAGTGTACTACTTAGACATCTGTCTGTGTGGTACGAGATCGCCGGAAATAGCTTAAATCTGCAGCACATTTTCTTATCTTTCTCGCAAAAGATCTCGAAACCCAAGCTGTCGGCCGATTTCCAGTCTTATGGCTTGCTGGGCGGGTCTTGCGCATTTTGCTTTCTTGTGCTCTGCTGGATCTTAGTTTCCATTTCGGAGGGCGGTTTATGAGATCGTCTGTGCTTTTATTGGCATTGCTAGCGGCTGTTCCTGTTTCGGCTCAAAACGCTCCTCAATATCAACCTGATCCATATCTTCTACAGCAACAGATCCAGCAAGCGTACCGTAGCGCCCATCCTTACAAGTCTTTTGTGGGTCGGTTTTGCAGGGGATGGTCGCAATCTAGTCAGATGCAAATGATGACCGGAACCGGAATGTATTACGGAACAAGGATGCAATCCGCTGCACCGATAACCGGAAACTACTATGTTAACCATTGCGGCAACACAGACTATGTCTATGGACCAAGCGGGACATCTACTGTCTCGCATTACGGCAACATGGCAACCATTCGCAATCCCGACGGCTCTACGGCTTCGGCTATAAATATCGGCAACGGAACTACGACTATTCGCAATTCAGACGGTAGCTTCGGTACATTGAGCAGAGTGGGACCTTTTGCCACCTATCGTGGCTCGGATGGGACTTATTACAGAATGACTCAGCTTGGAAATACGATAAGAGTCAATCCCTGAAGGGTTTTTTATAAATATCCTATTAGCGACGGTTGTAAGCCTCGTGGTGGCGTCGGCGATACCACAGGTGAATCTATCATCCCCCTTCATTTACTCGCGCCACAGAGACTCTGAGCAATGTCTCATGACTAACGAACAAAGACGAGAGGAAGTCGGGCAAGCGATTTATACTTGTGCTACCGGCAACGGCTTTAATCGCTCATTCCAACCGCGATAGAAATCAAAAAGAAGATGTAAGGAAATCCCAACGCCGCCGCAATCGCAAGCAGACCCAAGCCCCAGTTCTGTTTACCGTCGGTTGACTCGTCTTTCTCTGTCTGCATAATCCTTACCCTATCACAAACGCTATCGACTTCGCCTGTCACTTACTTCTGCTCTAGCTTCGGGTTCTTGGTTGGGCAGGATGTTTGCCTGCGTCTCTTCGCTCGGCTGGCTCGTCTTCGTCGCTGCTGCCTCGGCGCTTGCTTGGGGTCTCGGTCCTTGGCGGGCCGGCACCCCCTATACCCCCGCCAGCTTTTTAGTCGCCGTCCCTTTACCTCCCCTAGCCCGAAATTTTCTATGCATTTTTGTACGTGGTCCCTTGGAGCCGAAAAACCCATTTGCAACAGCCTTTTCGCGATTTCATTTTTTCTGTCACTACTTTCCTTGTAGACTTGCCTTATGGACAACGTCTACAGAATTTGGCTGGAATTCGCGATAGCTATCGGACGCTATTTCTGGTACATCGTGCCGGCCGGCTTTCTGATTTTGCTCTTCTTTGTTTTCAGGCGCTTATCTAGGACCTACGCGGGCGTTGCAGGCGTCTGTGTTTTAATCAGCGTGATTGCTGGAGTTTTGTATGGGTTAAATTCTGAGCCGGCTTCTACACGTTGTGTCAATTTAGTCCCACGAAATAACTATAAATACACTCTCAAAACGGAAAATCTCAACGGCATCACCGAACTCACCCCTATTCCGATGGCGCCAAATCGATGAACCGCAACAACCTTTCCATCATCGGTCTAGTTTGTGCCTGCGTTTGTCTAGTGGCCGGATTCCTCTCGAACCCGAATATCGACTGGGACTTCGGTTGCAACGTTCACAGGAATGAAGAGAAAGAAGAGCGCAGGCTAATAAAAGAAGCGCAGCGCGAGAAACAAGCGGCCCCTGACCTTCACAAATCGGGTCCAGTGCAGTGCGCCGTTACGGCAGAATCGATGAAGAAACTTTTCAAACCGCACCAGGATCGCGTGCTCGGTATCTGGACGAAATAGGTGAGGCAGACTCGCGCGGGTGAGATCCACCTCTGAAGTCATCTTCTATCGAACTGGTGCTTCCCGTCAGTATCTCTTCGGTAATGTTTTACGACACGTAAATAATACAAAAGTCCGTGAAAGGCCGACAGTAGGCCGATTCGGGGCATCGTATCTGGTATCACGATAATTTCTAATGTTTTTCCGTGGAGAACCACTAAAGCACACCTGATCCAATACTCGGCTTTCCCGAATATTTATGCCCGCATGGATGGCTGATCTTCGTGGCATTGACAATGTGATGCTAATTGGCTTACTTTGGGATCAAATACAAAGCGAGACACGGAGATGCGTCAACATCCCCGTGCCTCTAACACGCCCGACGTAGAAGCCATCAAGGTGCTCACATGATTTTAGACCGTTTCGTGTTCTTTGTCGCTGTTCTTGCATTGTCTATTGCAAGGACAGCCTATTCCTTTTTTGGTTATCGGCTGTCCGTGTCTCTGAAACAGAAGTAAGCGAGGTCGTTATGCGAGATCTTTCAAGCGGCGAGAGTCGCTGTTTTACTGTGTCTGAGAGTTGGACTCAGATGCGAGAGCAAGGGGCTGCATTGCCATCCGCGTTGGACTCGCTAGCAAAACAGTGTCTGCGTGACGTTATGATGCGCAGCGTTGCATCGATTTCCGAACAAGAGATACGAAGTATTCATGCTCGGCTCTACTCTGTTTGGGGTTCAAACACAGCCGATCACGCCATCCGAGCCCTCAGAAGCGCGATTGAATATGGTAAACATGCAACTCCAAAGCCTGTGATAAAGCGCGCTCCAGGCGACATTCAAAGACAGGCAAAATACCGAGTTAGAGCTGATCGAAAAAAGGTTTTATTGAAGGTGCCGACGGTTGGAGAAGTGTTCGAGGAGTATCTGTCCGTCCGAAACCTACAGTGGAACACAGCGAAAAATTACAGATATAACTTCCAAGCCTATCTTGCGGACTGGATGATGCGACCAATCGACAGTTTCCGAAAAGCTGAAGTCATGGAAAAACATCGGACGATAACGAGAACACATGGGCCGAGTGTCGCAAACACAACGCTTCGGATCTTCCGAGCTTTGTGCAATTATGCGATGGCTGTATGCGAAGATGACGGCGGGGAGCCAATGTTGCGCAAGAATCCAGCGACGGTTCTAAAGGAAGCTCGTATTTGGAACCCCGATCCGATTCGCACTAGACAGCTTCAAATTTCTCAGATGAGAGAGTGGTTTTCGGCGGTTAGATCGCTGCCAAATCCGACGTCCTGCGACTTCCTTACGTTCTTACTATTCACAGGTTGCAGGCAAACAGAGGCTTCAAATCTCAAATGGGCGGACGTGTCGCTTGAAGATGGTTTTGTGTTGTTCCGTCGCACCAAAAACGGTCATCCTCATAAGCTCCCCGTCAGCTCTCAAGTTCTCGGATTGTTGCGAAGACGCCGAGAAATGTACGGAGGATTCTACGTTTTCGCTCAGTCCTCAAATCCCTACAAGCCTTATAACTACAAACACTCAACGACAAAACGAATCGAAGAGATTTGCGGCATCCTTATCAGCCCTCACGATCTTCGGCGCGGCTATGCCGGGCTCTGCTTTATGTTGAGGATGGATACGCTGCTAATCTCGCGACTTCTAAATCATTCTCCCTTTCGCGGAGGTGTTACAGGCCGCTATATAAGCCGTTCTCTCGATCCTTTTCGCCCTGAAATACAGAAAGTCGGCGATATCATCGAGGGACTCATTAGCGGACAGAAAATACTCTTCGAGGGCGGAAAGCTAGACCACATCAAGCTTATAGGGGTCGATGAAAATGCCGAATGATAAGGACAAAATCTACTACGTTTACTTTCAGACCGTCTTCCAAATCGAAGCTGCTTCAAAGGACGAGGCGATTCGACGATTTCGTGCGGGACTTATCGAGCCTGAGACTGAGGATGTTTATGTGGAATTAGCCGCTGACTTAGCTTCGTAAAAGCTCGGCTTGCCACCATGTCTTTAAATCAGGCCACCACTTAGTCTCAACGTCATTGTCGTATGGGAGCGATAAGCGCAACGGTTCTAGAGTCCGATCTTTTGGAAGTTCCGATAGTCTGCCCCAATACGGACGGACCGAAACTGTTCGCGGTACGAAGGGATTTTCGGAGAGAATATCCACGTTTCCGTCTATAACTTCGTCGCCGCACTCAACCCAGGCGTGCTTCCATTCGAACAGCATCGTTTCCTGGCGATCAAGATAACGGGCCATCCCAACAACCGCCTTGGCCGGCAAGCCGGAATGTGTGAGTGCTTTTTGGATTAATTCAGCGAACTGAAAACATAAATTTGAACGTCCGTACATATTTTCGTCCACAAGTGAAGCGACTTGATCAATTAGCCGTGCTCGTTTCTGCGCAGACAGCAGTGTTGATCTGTCGAGCAGTTTTTTAGACGGTTTTGGACGAGTGCGAGTCTTACGTCTTTCTAGAACGAGCTGCACAAAGGCCCTTTTCTCTGGAGGCAATTTGGGCAGGATTTCATCGAAGCTCAATCCGACTACATCTGTAACTATTCTCAAGACCTATTCCTATTTGTTAAAGCGAGATCCGTAAGAGGAAGCTAAACGTTTCCGCGCAGGTTTAGCGGAGGTCGGCTCCAAGGATATTTAGTTGAAGATGGACGCGAGTTCAGCGAGCTAGCGCCTGATCATTGACCCAAGGTGTTCTCGTAAAACCGCAAACAGGCTCGCGCACAACGAACGAAAATGCGGGCAGAAGTCGGTCCAGACGACCTTCAGTACCCGCTCACTGTGATTTACCTTTAGTTGTACTTTTTGCAAAACGATACCTCTAATGTTGATTTGAAAATTCAATCTTAAGCCCTATTTGATACCGTTTGACATTAAGACTTGATGAAGTTTTTCGATCATTCCGAGCATTTCGTGCTAAAGAACTGCGACAGTGGATTGTTTGACTAAGTCTCCTGTTTCACCATAAGAACAGGCGCTGCACCAGCGCGCTCAAACGAAAAGAAACAAGACAGGGACTAAACGAATGGCTAACAACTCTCCTGATGCTACGGGCTTCTCTCCCGTTCCACGCATCGATAACAACTCTTATTTTGATCTGCCACCAGGCAATTACAACGCAAGCCCGAATGGCAGTGCGCCGACGCTTGTCGCTCAGCGCCCGGCTTACGATAACAGTGGTCTGCAGAACACAAACATGCAGATGTCCATCCCCGCTCAACCGTCACAAGCAGCACCCATGCCCCAATTCGGCGGTGAAAATAGTCCTGCTCAATACGCAAGTCCCGGTAGTATCGGCTTCGGTGGTGTCACGCCATCGAACTTCTCGCAACCTTCAAATCCATATCTACAAGGGATGCCGAATATCATGAGCGATCAACCTTATGATCCCGTTCAAGTAATCTCGAACCTACAGCGTGCCCAAACGGTTGCGGTGACCCACGCTCTGGCGGCCGCGCGGCAACGGGATCATTCACCCATCGCCTATCTCAATCGTTTTGCAGCTGGCTTCTCCGGCCGCCCTGTTGTAACGAACCAACAACGCGTCGCTCAAGCCATCGCCGCCACACAACCTATAAACAAAGATGCACAAGAAGCCATGTTGCAGGCGCTCGCGCAGAACCAAGGTAGTTATGCGGACAGAGCAAAAGCCCAAGAGGCACTCGCGAACAGCTATAACAACGGGCTGAACAACTTCATGCAGTATGGACAGCAAATGCGAGGTCACGATGTCGCCGACGCTAACGGCCAGAGGACATACGACGCGAATATGTACGGTCACCAGGTTACCGACCGTGGCAACGCGCTCAACTATTTGAACAACCGATACGGGCACGACATCGCCGCCCAGCACAATGCAAACACCGATGCCATCGCAAACATAAATCAGCAATATCAGCAAATGAATGGAAATCGACAGTACGACTTGCAGGCTCAACAACAGCGTTTCAATCAGAACCAAGCACAGAGCGCTCAAGAGTTCCAAAGACAAAATCTGCAAAATGAACCATTGATCGGCAAAGATGGAAAGCCGGTTATGGACAAGAATGGCAACATCGTCACCAAATACTACACACCGTCTATACAACCTCGCCAACAAAGCCCAGATCCACTTACAGCGATCGGTAATTTCCTGTTCGGACAGAGATCCGCAGCTCAAGCCCAAATCCCTCAACCTTCCAAACCTGGCATGCAATTGGACGTTGTGACTGCGAGACGGTTTCTAAATCTTGCTGGCGGCGACAAGGCTAAAGCAATGCAAATGGCGAGCCAGAGCGGTTGGAGGTATTAGGAGATGGGAAGTGTTTTTGACCAAGCGGCGGATGAAATGACTAACCGCCCAGCACAAGCCCAGAATGTGTTCGACCTGGCACAGTCCCAAAATCCCCAAAACAGTGAAAAGCAGTTCGATTTGGGCGCTACTATCAACAGTGCAGGAAACGCAGCTAAAAACTTCGCTCTTGGGTTGCCTTCAGGTTTAGCGGCCACAGCCGATCTCGCACTAACACCGCAGAGAGCTGCGATTCAAACAGCGGGTAATTTAGGCGATGCAACAGGTCGCGCTATCAACGGTTTTATGGGTTTACACTCGGTTCCTTCTACCCCTCAGCTCGACCGAATAACTCCCATCTATGACGCTGCAGTCGCTCCTCAAATAGACAACGAAGACGCTTACAGATTCGGCCGATCTATCGCTCCCAGTTTCGCTGGCAGCGCTCTCGTTCCAGGCGCATCTTTCCCCGCGCTGGCTGCAAGTGGAGCTCTCGGAAACGTCGTAACCGACGCAGCAGATCAGCAAGCGGGAACAGGAACCTTCGACCCTCAAGCTCTTTTACAGAGCGGTGTCGTCGGCGGTATCGTCGGGCCGGCATCTCACTACGCGCTAGGTGGTCTTAATCGCTTCTTGAAAGGGGTGAGAGGTAGAAACATACCCGAAGCGAAAACAAACGCGTCTACGGGGCAGCAAACGGACTCTGTTGGTACTGCCGGTAGTATCGTTCCGTCCAGCTTTAATGCCATCGACCCTGCGCTACTGGAAGGCGATGACCTCGCTGCTCACCAATTTCTTCGCGGCGACGTTTTCGATCGAGCTGCTATCTCAGCAAAGCCCCGAGTCCGAATGTCGTTGGAACAAGCAAAGCACGGGCAACCCCTGCCACCGGTTGCGACACCAGGCGACTTCCGCTTTCCGACAGATCGCTACGGACATGATCGGGTTAATTCGTCGGATTCGATCGACCTTCCACAATTGCAAGCTCTGCTCGCGAACCATCCGAATGTCGACGCGAATAAGCTTGGAGAAACGGTAAACAAGTTGGCGGCGTTAAAAGCGAAAGAGAGTTACGACTCGCACGCATTACGGGATTATGCCAGCGCCCTCCACAGACAATACTCGAACGGTCAAGAAGTCGTCACTCACAAAGGCGTCAAGTTAACGAACAAGCCGGAATTGGTGATACCGAAACCGGTACAAGGTGTCATCGATAAAGTTGCTGACGAATTGTCTAACGGAGCGAAGAGGAAAGCAGCTAGAACAGTAAGAGGCCTAATCGATGCGCCTTTCGGCAATAACCCAACTGATCACAAACTCTTTCCCGAGCCGATCCCAACGGACAAGGACGCCGCATTTCAGCGCCTTGTTCAACTTAAGGATAACCATATAGGTTCCGTCAAAAGAGGTAACAACGGCAAAGGCAGCCGAGATATTTACGACAAACTGAAGAACGAATCGAAAGATCTACTTGAGTCTGCAGAGAAAGCATTCAGAGAAGTGACAAAAGATCCCTTCGCTCGCTTATCGATTCGAACAGAAACGGCTCATCCAATGGGCTCGCAGCACGGCACCGTACAAGCAACAATCGAATACACAAATGAAGCCGTAGCGAGAAGTTTCGAGAAGAACGCAAAGCAACGATTCCAGACATGGCAAAACGTCTTTAAGTCGGCATCGATAAAGAACCCGAGATACACGCCCAATGTCAACATCAATGCCTCTCGGGCTGCCCTCGGATTCGGCGCGGGTCTTCTGGCTTTAGATCAACCTGCAAAAGCCGCAGACGGCTCCGAAGAACACGAAGATCACACCTTACAGAATATCGGCATGGGCTTAATCGGTCTGGCTGCATTTCACCGTTTCGGTCCAGCTGCAATGGAGGCCTTCTTGAAGAATGAAAAGTTGTTCCGTGCATCCTCGTTTTTCAAAGATACCCTAGACCAGATCGACTATCTCGACAACGCACTCGGAAAGCGCGGTAACGGGCTCGGAAAAGAGATCTTGCAGCATCAAGCAGCCGCGCTGCAAAGTCAGTTCGGTATTAAGTTTGGAAAGCAGGAAGAGAAAGCGATTGCGTATGAATCGCTCAAGAACAAGGAACTGACGCCTGTCGAAGCTTTGCAAGGCTTGGCGGGATCTGCCTTTGAGCACATGACGCAGCCCCAACGAGACGCCGTTGTCAACTTCCACCTGAACCGGCAAACCCTTGTTGCAAAAGTCAGAGCGTATCGGAAAGAAGTGGGCAACGCGGTAAATGGCGGCGTCTTAAACAAAGACCACGGATTAACTCGTCATGCTCTTGACGCTCTCACCTATCTCGAAAACGCTCTATCGCCGAGACGTGCACCGCAAACGGACATCGATAGGATGATTCAAGGCGGTTTGTCTCACGCTATGGATTCATTCTTCTTTCTCAATCCCAAATTTCACCTTTTGAATCTAAGCGACATGCTGATCAGCGGCGCCTCCAGAGTCGGTATCGCCAACATAGTAAAGGCCAACGCATTGCTTGCAACAGACAAGGAGCTGAGCCAAGCCTTCCAGCACTCCAACCTAACAGGCAGCTTTAGAGCAGAAAGAGATGCGCAAGCAGCAGCCGCCGGCGCAAAGAAAAAAGGATTCGGTTTCAATCTTCCCGACCTTCCTTCCGATCGTGTCAATGCTGATCGTGTAACTCTTGCTGCCTTTCTCGACTACGTCGACAGGAACCCTCAAAAGGTCCAAGCGATGGGATATAAGTCTGCGACTACGTTTGTAAAAGACATGCTCGCGGGTAATGTCGATCCGACAGTCGCGATGGATTGTTGGAGTCACGCGGCTGAAGTGGGAAGTCGCACTTTAGGAATCGATCCCTTTAGGTTAAATACGGACTACTTGTCCAGGTCCGCTTCAAGTCCCGCGTTTGGAGTTTTTGTCAGGCAGCCCGCACGAATAGCTCGCCTCGTTATGCACAATATCGCAAACAAGAACATGGGCGGACTCTATACGATGTTGGCTGCTACAGCTCTTCTCGGCGGCCGCGCAGCTATCCCTCTTGAAGTAAGACGGCTTTGGTCGACAGTAGACCCTGACAGTGCTTACCAGACAGAGAAAGCGTTAGACCAGATCAACATCTATCGGGACATCACAGGCCAAGACAGCGCGGACAAGCTCGATTGGTCGATAGCTTATCCGATTCAGGCAGCAACGAACCCGGCGGTTGAACTGGCCCGTCAAATTCCTAATGCGGCTTCAGATCTATATCACGCCGCTTACGCACTAAAAGATGTTGAAGACTGGAGCGAAGTTTTGCAAGATGAACACTTGCTGAACGCCGCCCAACGATTATTCAGTCTCGGAAGCACAATCGCGAAGCCCAAGATCGCTGGTGCCCCGGTGAAACAGGCCCTAGCGGTTATGAAATCAGGCAAGGAAATTATCAACAATCGCAGTTCTGTCTCTTACTTCAATCCAACTACCGGTCATGGTTTCCGAAAGAAGGATGAACTGGACCACGAAGAATTCAATATCGGTCCAAGCGATGTCATCAAAGACTTCTTGCTTCCCGGCAAACGTGCTTATGAATCCGCTCTATTACAGGCCGCAAACGAAGAAGCAGACAAGAAGCGACTCGGCAAAGACACAAGTCAGAGCGCTTACGACCGAGAACGCATCTTACAAAATATGAGAAGCGGCCGGCCCGTGTTGGAGTAAACGATGGAAATCAAAATACATCAGACAGAACACGGCAACTACAGCGATATTGATGTGAGAAGCTCTATGCTGACACGAGATGTGTATGCTACCGCCGAACTCATCAAAGAATTGAGAGAAGTAGCCGATTCGGCACAAAGAGAATTACTGCTTGTCGAGGACAGCAAGACCTTCGCCGCTGCGGATGCGGCTGTCATACTAGCCCTCAAAGAAATCTACAGAAGGTTGCCCGAGGTACACGAAGGAGCGCGGGGGCTGCTGGAACGAAGAGTGTTGCTGTGAGCAAGTTGTTAAACCATGCGTCCATGCTCAATCCCGTGTAATTTCTTGTACACGATGATCAACTCTTTTTCTGTAAGACCGCTAATATAATCGGCTAAAACACGGTACTGCTTGTTAGCACCAAGCGTAGTGAGCATTTGTCGATAAAATGCTGGAAGTACTCTTTGATCGTTCTTTTTTAACGCGTTCTCAAGCTTTTCGAAGACGGCACGAATAGCGTGCTTCTGCCCATGTTGATGTGTGGCCATTTCCCCGTTTTTGATAACGTAATGCCAAGTCAACTGCTTAAGCATTGCTATTTGCCGTTTGCATTCCAAATCTATCTCCACTAATTTTCCATTTTCCGGTTTCTGCAAAACCTTTATCGCTTCAACATATTTACTGATCATGCTAGTCATCATTTGCCAAAGAAGTCTTCGCAGGTCCATGCCGCCGTCGTAACGCACTCTTATTGGGTTGAAGTAAAAGTAGCATGCGTCCTGAAATGCGATCTTTAGATTGTCGGCATCAGCTGCCAGGTCTTCGTTTCCTTTCCTCGAAAAAACCTCAGCATAAAAAGCATTCAAGGTGTCTGGATTCTGTTCTCCGAGCCTTTCAATCGGGATACTTCCAGCGCAGTAAAAGTCCAGCACGTCATGAACGGCGTAGGTGATATCATCACACCAATCCATCACCTCGGCCTCTAAACTTTTGGTACGAGCCCCGAAGCGAGACTCAAAGTCCTGTCTTACCCATTCGAAAATGTCACTTTCGTCCTGGTAGGCTCCCCATTTTTTGTTCTTATCTTCCTGTGGGTGCGTTTTGATGAGCCATGGATATTTCAGAATGCCGTTTAGCGTCCTCTTCGTGAGGTTTAAGCCACAGTTGATTCTGGGCTGCCCCTTGGCTGCGACCGGGTCACCGGTGGTCAACCTAGTGACAATTCTGAAGGACTGAGCATTACCTTCATAGCCGTCCTTCCCGTCCGTTCTCTCTTTGATGATTTCATTCAGCTCGTCTTCTGCTATGTGGCCGAATGGTGGATGCCCGAGATCATGGGCTAGACCTGCCGTTTCTGCGGCGTCAACGTCTAGATCGCCCATCTTTTCGACATCTACAGGTTGCTTATCTTTCAGGTATCCAGCCAGGCGCTGCGAAAGTTGCGCCACCTTCAATGAGTGGGTAAGCCTGTTATGAAAAACGTGTCCGTGGTCCGCCGAGACGGTCTGAGTGATCTCGGCTAACCTACTGAAGCTCGTTGCGTATAAAAGCCTATCTCGATCCACCTGAGCGGCTTTTCGAGTGTCTTTAGGTGTTTCTGGTACGAAGCGCTGGTCCAAGCTAAGCGTGCACCATGGCTCTAGCGCCAAGTTTCAGTGTTCTATTGGGTCCGAACTCGATTTGATGCGTAGACACCAATGGGAAAAACGCACCACGAATTTCCGACTCGGATACCTTTTCTGTCCGCAGGATTTGGGTAACAAGCTCGTCAGCTTTTATGGGCTTACCATCTTTAAGGATTTCGAGGATTCTGTCTTCTAAATTCATGATCAAACCTCGTCGCAGCCACCAATAGTATCGTACATGAGATTATTGAGAAGTAAAGCTGTGGAATGAAGTTCCTTAATCATCGAGCGGCGTATATCGCCTAGCAATATTGGTGCACTATTTTTCTGCCAGGTCCAAATCAGGTCCAAATCCGATCCGGCTACCCCAAAATAAAAAACACCGACTTCCGTCGATGCCCGTCATTGCTGGTTTTATAGATATCGGGACGACAGGATTTGAACCTGCGACCTACTGCTCCCAAAGCAGCCGCGCTACCAAGCTGCGCTACGTCCCGAAAAGCCGCCAAGCCGTTTGACTCGAATAATTACTATACCATGGACGCCTGAGCCGGACGCGGCTCAAACCGTTCTCCTGGCTCCACGCCATCGCTGGGGGCGCTCACTGCGGCTTTCTTTGCCTTTGAATCAAATGGCTTTACAAAATTGGTTGGCAAGAGAAAGTCCGGCAATCAACCGCGCGTCCCACTTAATCAACCACCGTGACTAACCCGTAATTTCGAGAGCGCAATCGCATTCGGCAGCATCTCAGGCACGTCCAGACCCTCGTAGAGCACTTTCTCCTCCATCTCCACCAGGTCTAAATTCTTCTGACCGTTCAACATAATGGTGCCTTTAACAAACACTGCCGCCATCATCGTTTTATCAGCGAGTGGTGCCAACTGTGTTTTGCTCGCGAGCATCAACAACGACTCTGTGCCACCGCTAATGGTGCTGGGAATCGGTAAGCCGAGTGGACTAAATTTCCCGCTGTCGCTTTTTGAACTGGAAGTGTTGTCTGACTGCCGACTAGGAATGCCGATTATTGAAGCCTTAGGCAGTGGTGGTCCGCTGAAAGTTTCTGGAAATAGCATAATCACGTTCTTCCCAGAGCTGCTCTGAAATAGAGCATAGAAATAACAGTCCTGCAAGAGCTTCACCTGCAGTCTGATTAAGTCACCTGCTCGAAACACTGTAGAGCCGCTCGCCTTCAACCAATTACTCGAGCCTAACTCCGTTCGAGTGACTTCCACCTCAAACCATGGCTGTGAAGTCTGTGGTCTTCTTCCTCGCGAAAACACAGCCGAAATAGATCCGAATATATTCGATATTGTAGATGAGTTGCCAGTGTCCGCGGCTGTCTCGCGAGCTAGGGCTGCTTGCGCTTCCTCGAGCGTGACCACCGGGTTTGTCAAACTCGTTCTTTGATCTCCGTTTTGACTTTCGGCATTTGCCTGCTGAATTTTTTCTTCAATCTCCGGGGTCAAAGTTGGGATATTGTCACCAGTAGACAATGACGTGCTAGTCGCAGGAGCCTTTAGCTCCCCAGTCCCTAAGCAGCTTGCAATAGAAGGCGCCCACAGCATTTGCTGTCCATGCGCGTATTCAGGTTTGTCGTACTTAGTCTGCAGCATTCCGCCTGTATACATGCCTACCACCTCACTTCCGAGGAAGATTGGTGAACCCATTGCTTCTTCAGGCAACGCGATATCGTGAACCAGGTGCCATGGGTCCCCGTCCATTCTTTCGCCGAGGACCTTCCCTGGCGCAAAATATGGACCAGATGAAGGATCTATCGATATGGCATAGACATACGATCCTGGTGCGACCGGTGTTTGGGTGTTCATCGGCAGCGCGGGTGAGGCAAGTCCAAAAGGTGACGGCGGTTGAGCCGGCGCGGATTGAATCAACCCGGCGGTCAAAAACTCGTTTAATATGCGCATGGTCTCGTAGCCGTCAAGTTCGCAAACCTTGACCAGCTGTGAGATCGGCATTCCGTTGTGAATATAAGCCCAAACAGTTTGTGCATCCGGCTGCGCCAAAGGACCATCGACCATCGACGGTTGCTCTGTGAGCTTAAAGAGATTTGCTGAATCATCTCCAAACGGCGCTAGAGCCTGTGTTTTGTCTTCCAGCCTACGATAAGCTTCAAGCAAAAGCCCCGCCGTCGACTTGGTCATAGTCGGAAAATCGCACCATTCAGGCAGCTTTTCTTGTTGGAAGTAGAAGAATCCGCTGAATGACGAGCACATTAGCTTGTACACAGCCGCTTCGTTCAGGATGTCGCCGTAGCGGGCGTGCGAAATACGTCCGGATTCGCAATAAATTCGCGCTATCGGTCGTTTGCGCTTGTCGCAAATCACAATTGTGCCCTGTCTGCGGGCATTAACCAGGGTCTGGATTACGCTTGTCAGCTCGACGCTTGTAGCCCGCCCGGCGAAGCCTATCTCTTCTTGGGGCAGAGTTTTCGAGATTTGGCGGTGTAGCCGGTCTTGTCCGTTTCTGTCGAGCGGCATGATATTTGGCGTCAAACGTAGCATTGCCACATTGTGCTGTTGGTTGATAAGCCCATTGGGGGGAAAAAACAGGCTCTGCGCGTAGGCGCGCTTAGCCATCCAACGGTCGCACCCGGGATGAATGTCAATCGACTTGACGCCCCAGACCTTCTGCGTGCAGGGAAAACGAATGATCAGCGCTTCAAGCGTCTCGGCATAAGGAATCAAAGGAATCGCGCATGTGGCTACCTGTCTGTCACCCGTAAGCCAGACTGTCGATATTATTTGCTCTTCTTCGCCAGTTCGATCAAGCACCCAACCGAGCGAACTAACAAAGTTGAAAAGGCTGTTTCCCTCTATAGAGTTCATTAGCGGGAGATAGGGGCCAACGCGTTGGTAAGGTCATCTACATTCTACTTCAGAAGAGAATTTAGCTGCCAATCTAGGGTGGCTGCTAAAAGAAAACGAACTTGCCAAGATTTCCATTCCCGCTATCAGGCAAGGATCTTCGGCCGTCTCCACTTTTTTTTACGCTCTAGATACTCTTGTCAGCGGGAAGTCAAACTTGCGCTAACCTATCGAGACCAGGAGAGAGCGCTCGGACGCCAACCTTGGCGGGCTTTCAATATGCGATGTACCGCCTGTTTTAGCTCGTCTGGCTCAAGAACTTTAGCCAGCAATTTCCACATCAGTTTTCGAGATTTCGTGCGTACTCCACTCGCCAGTCCAATATCCCGAAGTAGCTGCAATGCCTCCTCGCGCCATAGAAGTTGGCACAAAGCGTGTGGTTCCACGTTCAAGTTTTGGCGTGACGGCCAGATCTCGTTCAGGTATGGCGCACCGTCTTTAAAGCTTACTGCTATAAGCCCCCACCAGGGTGGCACTATCGTCACCGCTTTGGCGACATGTTTTTCGTCTGCGACGAGTGTCATGCGGTCGAATATTCTGCTGAAACTCTCTTGCTGCGTCGGCAATCGATCCAGATTGTCCATGCGACTTTTGATTTCATAGCCGTGCAGCTTTTCGTTTATCACTGCGACGTCGATTCTGTACTTGCCTTCGAACAGTCCGAGTTCATCGACAACTAGGCTAGCGGGCTCCCGGTCGAGGATGCGGCGCACCTCCGTTCTATGTAGTGCTTGTCTAACTTCTAACTCACGCATCATGCTGGTAGCATAATCGGTGGCGTTAAGAAAGTAAAGAATCTAGTGGCGCAAGTGGTGGCAGATTATCGGCACCACTTGCGGTGGCTCAGGCAAGCTTGGTCCGCTGCTGCCTAAGGCACAAATTGCGGAGTGTCTTCTTTCTGCTGATCGACAGTTTCTTTGTTGATATAGGCAGTCTTGCCAGATGATAGCTGGACGCGTACTTTGCCGTCTTTACTTCCGCCCAGTACAACCAGACGTTCGCCAGGCTTGGATTCGCCCACAGGTTGTGCGTGTTCGTCGGTAAGTTTGCCGGCTTTCTGAACAGTCAGTGTTTCGTAGGCGTCGGGTGTCTTGTAATCTACAAAACCACCGTATACGTAACCATCTTTTCCGTTGACACGAACTTTATACCAGCCGCTGGTTTTGCCGATAACCTTGATCTTAGCCCCCCGCGGAACGGTGCTGACTTGTTTGTAGCTTACGCCTGGTCCCGAACGCAACTTGATCTGGGCTACTTCGATCTTATCGGAAACCGTAGCTCCTTCGCCGACAACATCTTGTGAATTCGTTTTCGGCGGCTCTGGTTCGGTCTTTTCCGGTTCTACAGCTGGAGTTTTTGTATCTGATTTACCGGTTTTTGATTGTTGAATCATCGAGAGCGCTTCTTGCGCCTGAGCTTTCGCTTTTTCTGTTTTGTCGTTAGCAACTTGTGGTGTCGGCGGTGGGGTCACGCTCGTTCTTTTGTTCGGCTGTATCTCTGGTGTTTTAGCGCCTATCTGTGCCTGGTTGTTAGGCGTTTGTGTTGCTTCCGGCGTAACCTTGGGAGTTACAGTAATTATTTTGTCGTCGACTTTTGGAGCCGCTCCGTTTTCAACTTTTGTATCAGTTGTAGTGGCAGTCGTAGCGACTGGCACTGAGCCAGATTGTTCGGCGACGGTGCCTTGCTGCTGTTGTAGTTGTGGGTTCAAGTCCGTTTTTTTTACATCGACTATGGTCCAGTCGCCAGGACCATTTCTCAGCAAGTCGATGTTGTAGGCGAGTGTTTTCCCTTGCATCGCATAAGTAGTTACGGATGCCGGTGTTGCTTTAGCTCGTTGGCGCCGCGAGCTGCGCTGTGGAGTGGTGGCAGCGGCTGAACTTGCTAGAGGAATAATCGTAAACTCTTGCGGGGTTTGCTCTTTGACAGTTAGCATCGGCGCAAATTTGCCGAGCACTTTTTCATATTGTGGTGTAGGTGATCCACTAAGTGTCTTCGCCGCTGCGTAGAGAATAGAGAGAGGACTGCCGCCTAATCCATTCATCTGTGGCTCGTAGTGCCCGTTGACAAACTTTAGTGTGCCTCGAATGGTTTCGTCAGGTAAATTGCTTGCCAATTTCGTGTTCGCAGAGAACACATGTTCGTTCACACCTTGAGAGAACAAAGAGTACTCAATGTTCACGTCATGATCGTTCTTAGCAAACCCTACAGTGCCTTCGGCTTTGATATCGGGAACCGATTTGAGTGTCAGGTCTTCGACATCGTCCGGCATTAGCGAGAAGACTTTGATCAGAGGGCGGTGTGCCGCCTGACCACCAGTATGTCCCAACATCACGAGAACGGGGGCTGCATGCTCGCCGACTATCTTGGCTCCGTCAAACACTTCCATGCCGTTGACTGAGCTTACCTTTACGTTTTTATCCTTCTTAAGTAGCAAGTAATCGCTTGCTTGCAAAATTGTGTCAATCTCGACTACCGTCAATCCACGCGGAAGTTCGAAAACGTGTACTTCAAAGGCACCATCATTGAGAGCTTCCTGCAGGTTTTTGCTCAGTTGAGCAGACGGCTGCGCACCGTTTTGCTTCAGGAAGTTGCGTACAGCCTCGTCAAACTCATTCTTCGCGTCTTTCCCATCTGCGTCATTTTTCGGACCAGCGGCGACGCGTTTTGCCACGCGCGCAAGCGAGTTTTTGGGATCGGTAAAAGAAGGTGCTATTGCGGCGATTGCGCCCCAGACGATGATAAGCAAAACAACAACGGCGGCTCCAATCTTTAGAGACATCGGCAACGGCTTGCGTTTGAATCTATGTCCGCACGAATAGCAGGTTTTGGCTGCTACGGAATTTCTTTGACTACACTCAGGGCATCGCATATTTTGTCGTCAAGCGCTCATTGTAAACCCCATTTGGATATGACATTGCAGAGAAAGCAATTCATCCTCTTGGTTAAGGCCGCTGCAGCCCTCCGGTGGCGGTCGCCTCAGAGCGAGGTAACGAGGTAAGAGATTTGGCGCGATTTCACAATCACCTAGGCATTGTAGCCTACAGCTATAATAACTCGCCATGCAGGCAGTTCGGTCGTAATCCCCGAAATGGCTGAATCCAGCGCCTTATTCCGATTGAGCGGTTGAAGTGAGCGAAGAGAAATACAGACAAGATTTAATTGATGTTGCGGCCAGATGTTACGAAAAAGGCTACATCTGCGGGCTTGAAGGCAACTTTAGCATCAGGCTTGAGAGCAATCTAATCCTCACCACCCCGCGAGGTTGTTGTAAAGCAAGGCTTAATAAAGATGAGCTTGTATTAACCGATTTGAATGGTGATGCAATCGGAACAGGCCGACCGTCTACTGAGCTAAAAATGCATCTAATCGTCTACCGAGCGCGGCCTGACGTTCGAGCTGTCGTGCATGCACATCCGACTACCGCTGTTGGGCTCACCATCGCCGGTGTCGATATGACAGCACCTATTTTGCCAGAAGTTGTTTGTGCGCTCGGGGCGATACCAACAGCACCATATGCGACACCGAGCACTGACGAGATGCCGAAAAGCATTGAGCCACTTCTGGCTGAGCATGATGCTTTGATGCTCTCGCATCATGGTGCCTTGGCCATCGGCCCTGATATTTGGGATGCGTTCTATAAGCTTGAAACGATAGAACATTTTGCGCAAACGCTTCTTGTAGCTATATTGGCGGGAGGACCTGTGCCTTTAAGCGATCACCACGTAGCAAGTTTGATGGCGATCAAGCACATTTACGACAAACCCAAAGCATCACCAAGCAATGTGAACTTATAATGACACAAACTGCCAAAGCAAAAGAGCCTTTGCATCCGGAAGAAGTTGTAACGCCTGTATTTCTCATACGGCATGGTCATACAGGTGCAACCGAGCAGGGTGTACTCTATTCCGATCCGGCAGCCGAACTTACCGACGCTGGCCGTCAGCAAGCACTAAAAGCCGGTCATTGGATGGTTGAGCTTGGAATCGAAGTGCTCTTGTCCAGCAGCTCCAAACGCGTGGCAACCAGTGCCGAAATTATTTCTGAAGTGATCTCTGTGCCATTACAGACGGTGAGCGATTTGAATGAGTGGCATGTCGGCGAATGGGAAGGACGTGCTTACGTCGATATCAAAGCTGAAGATCCTGAGCTTTACAAGGCATGGGTTAACGATCCGATTCTAAATAAACCGCCGGGTGGTGAATCAATCGCCGATGTTTGCAAGCGAACAGAATTGAAAATGCAGGAGCTGATTGCGGCCCACGAAGGAAAAAAGATTGCGCTTGTGACGCATGCCGGTATTATTCGCTCTGCAATTGTCTCGGCTCTGCATATGAATGTGCGAGATTTCTGGCGCATTGTGATACCAGTTGGTACAGTAAGCAGAATCGATTACAGCGCCAGTTTTGCCGCCCTGCAATTCATGTCGGTCAAGCCTTAACAACTAGACTTAACAGCTGTAAGTCTATGTGGCGCTACTGCGGACCGTGTTGACTTCTTTGCTGTTTAAGAAGTTCCACAAACTTGATCCGTTGATCGGGGGTCAAAAGTTTGCGCTGGTTGATGAGCAGCTTTATGCGTTCGTTTGCCATATCTGCTGTTCCGCGGTTAATGGCATCTTGCGTGGCTAGAATCTTCTCTTCATCGAGCGATGGCTCGAGTGATAGGCGCTGCATCTCGCGCATTTGTCCCATGATCGCTTCATATTTTGAGCGTATGCTGGCTTCGAAATCTGCTGCAAGTTGGCGAACCTTCTGTACGGTGTTGTTGTCAGCACCTACTTGCAAGTATAAAGCTGCGGGGTCTCGCTGCGGTTGAGCGGCACCTGGTTCTTGCGCATATGCGCATTGGGATGTGACTAAAGGTGTTGCAGCCAATGCGGCTATGGCAAGCGATTTCAACATGTCTGCGACAAGACCGGATTTACCTGAGCTAAATGACTTCGACATCCAACGATCCTCGTTACTATCATCAGTAATGATAGTCTAGTTTGCCATTTTTTCGCGGATGAAGGACTAATAAGGACTAAGAAGGACTAATGAAAACAGCGGCAACTAAGCGTGAATGATGACTAAAGATCGAAGTTAAATCGAGTGTGACTGACTCTAATCGATGCCCATATGGATGAAGGGGGCCCAGGCATGCAAAGGCAATCCTTCTGCGATCGCTTTAATTTGAGCCTTTTGCAGCGAGCCCGCAACATCCATAGTGTTTTCGGTATCGGCAATCAAAGCTTCATGGAAATCCAGCATCAATTGTGCAGTTGATCGATCGGCAACTTCCCAGAGACTGAGTACGAGATTCGGCATTCCCGCATACATGAGCGCTCTTGCCAGACCGAGGATTTCACCGCCCGGCGTCACCATATTCACACCTGTTTGGCAAGCTGAAAGCACTAGCAGGCGACCACAATTTGTCTTGAGCGCATTGCCTTGCAAAATCGATGCCGCGGTCAAAATGCTTCCGTCTCCTAGAACCAGTCCGGATGCCAACGGTTCATCAGGATTGAAAACTG
Organism: Oculatellaceae cyanobacterium; assembly: GCA_036702975.1. GTDB lineage: Bacteria > Cyanobacteriota > Vampirovibrionia > Obscuribacterales > Obscuribacteraceae > DATNPX01. The sequence continues at coordinate 65,990 of DATNPX010000049.1, read as the reverse complement.
CATGACCAGCGAAATGAACTATTGGATATTGTTTGAATAGTGCAGGAAGCGACTGTTTTACTTCGTCATTCTTTACTATTTTTGTCGTACCGGAACTTTTTGTGCTCAAAGCAAATATCGTTTCTGCCTCTTCGAGCGTGTATGACAGATCCTCCAATCCTGCCGCAGAGCGCAGGCGCGAACTGAAAACCAGTCCCTTTTCTCTTGTCGCGGAGTAGTCGCTGATTGCCGAAATTAGATACTTGCGCTCTTCTGTTTTGGGCGACCGCTGGCGCGCCATGATAGGAATCAAGCTCGATGTAGGCAGATAGCTAATCGCATACTTTTCGCAAAGATAACTTTTTCCATTATGGAGTGCTGCGAAAGGCAAGTGATGCAGGCTGTTGTGTGGCACGATTAAAAGCTTTTTGATCGTCTCCGGAATCTCTGAAACGACTCCGCCAATCAGGGCCTTGTATAGGCGGTGGCACAGGCTCTGAGGTACTTCCCAACCTTCAGTCGATGACATTTCTAAGAAGCTTGCCAGGTCATTGGACAAACTCTTCAACACCTTAGCTTCGTCAGTAAAGGAGATGCTAGGCTGATCTTTGCCATTCCAAACTCCAGCACACAGCAAGTATTGATCGGTGAAATAGAGTTCTAGAATGGCGGTGTTGTCGCTGAGTGCTGCCGATTTGTCCGCAGTCCGCCAGAGACTTGCGAGCTCTTCATAAGTGAGTGAAGTCGCTGAAATCAGGCTGGCATAGTTCGGGTGATAAACCTTGAGCTGATTCACTACATCTCGCCACTCACGATAGATTTGCTGAGTGTCTTCCTGGGTCGCAGTACCGCCGCGTGTGCGTCCGTCTATGTCGGTGCCGCCACCGCCACCACCGCTGCCACCACCGCCACCACTGCCTTGCCAAAAAAGACGTTCGAGATGTGCTATCTGATCTCGTAAGGCGCGTTCTCTCTTTACCAAAGCGCTCAGGTCTTCGTCTTTGTCGGCAACGATCTCCGAGATGTCTATTGGAGAGTTGCTCAATAAATCGAGCAAGGCGCGCGACTTCGCACGGCCGACATATTCAATCGCTTCTACGCGCTTATTCATCGACATGCAAAGTTTGACCATGTCTCGATAGAGTTCTTGTCCTCGTCCAGCAAAACTCGTTTTCAGATCGTCTGATTTGATGGATGAGCGCTGGTAGTCGAATAAATCAATCGCTTTTCTGAAGTATTCAAATGCTGGTTGCAACTGACCGAGCGATTGATGTGCGCGACCAACGTTGGTCAAGTAGATGCGCTCTCCCTGCTTGTCTTTGATCTTTTCGCTTATTTCGAGAGCCTCATCGTAAGCTTGTTTAGCTTCCTCAACTTTTCCCAGTTTCATGAGCCCATCGCCGATGCTATCCAAATGAGCTGCAGCCGAATGCAGGTCGCTATTTTGTCGCGCTACTGTCAGTGCCTGTTTACAGAAGTCGACGGATTTTTCGGCATCGCCCAGTTTCAACCAGGTGTTGCCGGTATTGGCCAGCCAGATGCCGGCGCGAACATGATCGTTCGCCTGGAGACTGAGGGAGAGGGCTTCGTTGTAGCAACTGATGGCTCCTTCATAGTGCGCATTTTCGAAGTGCAAGTTGCCGAGGCTCGCTTTGCAGGTCGCTTGCGTTACTAGATCTCCATCTTCTATAGCGCGTACAAGTGCTTTACCATAGTAGTTTCTAGCCTCTTCATACTGACCGAGTTCGGCCATTGCCAAGCCGAGACTGCCATACCATGCCGATGCTCCCAGTCCCTGTTCGTCAAATTCTAGAGCCTGCCTGAACCATTCTGCCGCTTGCTCCGGCCATCCTTTTTCTAGATACACGCGACCTAAAAGTCCAGTCGCTTCTTGGGCTGCTTGCGCATCTTCAACTCGCAAAGATGCTTCGAGCGAACGTAGCAGCTGCTCAATAGCTTCTTGCCGGTTTCCATCGTCGATCTTTTGTCCTGCTAGCATCAGTCGTGTGTGCGCGTTTATGCGGTCGAGCCCGTTGGCTGCCGCCAGCTTTATCGCCTCTTGGAACAAAACCTCTGCTTCTTGAGGCTTTTCTGCTAGCTGTTTGGTATGTCCGGCGTTGCTTAAACAGGCTGCGATCAATGACGGGTCTTCGCTACTCCTTGCCGATTCGATCGCTTGGGCATAAAGCTCTTCGGCCTGGGCGATATCATTCTCTTCCAACGCCAACCATGCGCCTTCAGCCAGGCGTTCAGTGCGCTCTATCGCATCTTGTAAATTAGTTGGCTGACTGTCCATTAGCTACAATAACGACCGCTCTTGCCGACTCCCTGCACAAAGTGTATGGCCGATCTTCAGAATTAAGTGACTCGTTCCCCTTACATGTGAGTATTTATCCAGCCGGGAGCTTTTTTGGACAAAACGGCGCCGGTGCGGAGAATTCTTGAGTGCTGGACCTAAACTGCGATGGTTTTCGCCAGGAATGCCTCCCCGTCGTCGCCTTTGAATACGTTTGCATCGTAGACGTGCACAGGCACACCCAGCCATGATTCCAGGTCTTCCTGAAACTCGACAATGGCGTCAAAGTACGCAGACCGTTGCACGTCCTGACCGAATTTGGCAACGAATTTTACGCTGCTTTCGGCTAAGCCGGCATCGTCGGGCAGAACTGCTCGAATCTCGGCTACTTTGTGCCGAGCGGCGAGAGCAAGAATCTCATCGCGCTTCTCTTTGACAAACTGTTCGGTGTCCATGCGAGCTCCAAGGGGCCCCGCAGGCAATTGTATGTGATTAATAGGCGCCTGTCGCGTAAGGTGCGTAAGATGCTACCTTGGCACCCGGAATCGCCCCGTGGTGAGTCTGCGCATCAGCAAGCAAGACGTTCTTATTGCTAGATTTTACAGTCGCTACTTTATGTCCGCCGTGTGGGGTAATGTAACTTCCGAAGTGTCCGCCGCGCAGATTCGAGTGAAAACCTGCCGGTGCAAGCCCGGCAGTCAATCGCGATGGCATTCCTTGTCCGTGCCAGCTGCCGAAACCTGCCTGGGGGGCGAGTTTTTGCTGCGGTCTACCGGCGGCCACAGTTTGTCCGACAAACTGTTTGAGTGACTGTTGTGGCAAGAGATTAAGTGGGAAGGGTGGGGGACCGGCTGTTCCTTGCTCCTGCGCTTTGCTCTGCTCTACCATCTGATTGATCTGTGCCATGTCTTGCGGACTGGCTGTTGGGGTTTCGATGAGAGCTAGATTTTTGTCGTTGGCCATCCAGGAAGCAGGGATATCTTTGCTGAACTGGCCGAAGTCGGCTGTCGTGCTTAGAGGTTTTGATGCGGTCTGTGGGGCAATGCTTGTCGGGCGGATGTTGTTCGCAACCTGAGGTCTCTTCTTCGCATTCTTTAATTGGCGCGCTACCGCTTGTACTTGGTTGAGCACTACCCGCGGTGTCGTAGAAAAATAGGGATTGGCAGCTGTTTCACCATAAGTGCTGCGTGTGCAGCTTTCTGTGACCGATCCGTTCAACGATGACTGTGTCTCGGGTGCTAGCTGTGCTTGCTGGCTAACGAGCTTGGTTTGCAATTCGCTGCTTTTCGGCAAGCGGCGACCAGGCATGAATGCGCGCAGTTTAACGCCGTCGATTTCGACCGGCGCTGAACTGATTTTATTCAGGCTGAAATTTTGCTTGGCGACAGATACCTGAGCTGCACGGCTGACCGCGCCAGAATTTACAGATAGGGTCGATTCCTTGAGCGAGCCGGCTTCAGGGGTGTTCGGATTAGCTTGAGCGCTTACTTGTACTGCGATAGGCAAGGTCGCAGCAATATTTACACTGACTAGAATTTTGGAAAGATTCATCAATTAACCGCCGCCATTTGTAGTTTCCAGAAGAGCCCCTGGTGGGTGTTTGCCAGGTGAAACGCTCTTCACATCCGCTTTGCATACATTGAGCCAACAAGAAGAGTTTATGTTCCTGCCCCAATTTATGTCACTGGGAAAAGTACGCATGAAATCGGGCGAATGAGTAGACTGTAAGCAATGATTGGGGGAATTCCCATCTTGGAAACTGTTGCCCAGCGCGGATATACGGGCGCGACCGTACGCCTGTGATCGGTCGTGTCGGCAGCCGGTAGCGCTGTTAGTGCCGTGCGCCCGTATGTATCTAATGCACGCTGGTTCGCACAGTGAGTGCAGCTTACGCGTTTGCGGGCAAAGTTATTCCCAGACTAGTCGGTAACCGACGCCACGCACCGTCAGTATGTGCTTAGGCTGGCTGGGATTCTCTTCCAGCTTTTCGCGTAGATAGCGGATATGCACGTCTACGGTGCGGCTTTCGCCGAGAAAATCTGAACCCCACACCTGAGCAAACAGCTGATCTCTTGTAAATACACGGTTGGGATGCTTAGCCATAGCGACAAGTAGTTCGAACTCTTTAAACGTCAGCTCTATCTGGTTCACTCCAACCATGACTGTGCGGCTGTCTATATCTATGGATAAATTGCCTAGCTTGATGCCGCGTGTCTGCGCCTGGTTCGTCGGGCTCTCCCTTAGGTGAGCTTTCACTCTGGCGACCAGTTCCCTCAGTCGAACAGGCTTGGATATATAGTCATTGGCACCAAGTTCCAGACCCACGACTGTATCGATTTCGGATGTTCTTGCCGTCAACATCAAGATAGGAGTCTTGCGGTCAGCTGAACGCACACGTCGACAGACTTCGTAGCCGTCAAGACCAGGCATCATTAGGTCAAGGATGATCAAATCAGGCTTTTCCGCCTCTATCAGCTGGATGGCTTTCATGCCATCATGCGCCATCAGCGTAGAGAACCCTTCTTGGTTCAGTACATATTGGATAGAGTTGGCGATATCGACTTCGTCGTCAACAATGAGTAACTTTTTCATATTGGCTCAGACGCCCGTTAGAATTCGCCTTCATAGTATCATCGACGTATCCACAAATTCCTGGCTATTCGACTATTCTTTTGTGTATAAGCCGTCATTTGGCGTCACAAAGCATTAACGTATCTCAATGCAGCTTCGATTTTCAAAAATTTGTCATCCTAAGGTCCTGTTGCCATGCGCGACTGCCTTCGTTCTGGTCTTGACCTTGATTAGCTTTTGTCAAGAATCGGCGACCGCTGCGAAGAGGACTCCTCAGCCTACGTCGTCCCAAGCGACAATCCCAGCTGATCTGCGCCCTTATCCGATGATGATTCATCCTGTCCGAATCGGAATCGCCCAAAAAGTCTCAGCCGCTCGTTTTGCTTGTTGGGACGCCGGTGCTGTGTTTGTCGACGAGACGCCGATATTTCCGCTCAAGCAAGGTCTTGTCTATGAACTTACACCGGGTCGTGTGACTGAGTATGCAACTGGTAAGTGGACCTCATATCCATTGGATAAGCGGGCTCGCATCGCCTCACGTGATTATCGGGTTTGGGCGAACGACCGCTGGTACAGAGGCACTCTGGAAGTGATTACGATGAACGGCAAGGTGACCGTCATTAATCTACTCGACCTGGAAAACTATCTTATGGGCGTGGTGCCGTCTGAGATGCCGGCCAACTGGGAGTTGGAAGCATTGAAGGCGCAAGCAGTGGCGGCGCGCAGCTATGCCAGTGCCCACACCGGCGCCAACTCCAAATGGCGTGAAAGCGGCTTTGACCTCGTGCCCGATGTTCGTGACCAAGCGTACAAAGGTTTGAACGTCGAAGCTCCCAAATCGACTGCCGCAGTGTTGCAGACGCAGGGGATCGTTCTTAAAGATTCGGGCAAAGTAAAGGCTGGGTTTTATAGAGCATGGGTCGGTGACGCCTTCGAGAACCTCAATATTCGCCGCAAAACCGTTGCCGGTGCCGTGCTCGAAAAACTTACCGGTGTGCCGCAAATCGTTGGTATGACGGTAAAGCAATGGGACGTCAACCAAAACGCTGTTTCGCTTCAAGTCATGGGCGTGAAAAAATCACGCGACGTGTCAGGAATCGCGCTGGCGCACACACTTGGTTTTGATACAGCCGGCATATTGGATGTTTCAAAGGAAGGACCGAACTGGCTTTTCACATATAGAGGACCAGGCAACGGTGCGCGCGGACTGAGCCAACACGGTGCCGACATGCTGGCTAAACGTGGCTGGAACTTTGAGCAGATCTTGCGCCAGTACTACCAAGACCAAGATGGCAAGCTTCGTCTGGACTACATCGACTCATATCCAATCCGAGCGGCGGCAGGGCGTCCCAAGAAGACTCGGGTCATTAAAGAAGAAGAGACTGATACCGACACGACGACCACAACGACAACTACCAACTAGTAATTGTTTGTGTAAATCAAACCCTGCTTGCTTTCAAAGCATTCAAGCTTCGAACTGCCAGGAGATCTAAACCACGGTTTTGCGCGTAACCTTAGTCCAAGAGAGATCTGAAATTGTTATTTCAGACACTGTTTGCTGCGCTTGGTGCGGCGCTGGTGCGCGGTGCACAACTTGCGGCTGTTGCGGATAAAGCTCGTTCACTTTTTTGGTTAGCGACGAAACTGGCGCTGTTTGTGAACCATATGCCTTCTGGTAAATAGCCAACACTCGACGATAGAAGGGCTCAGCTTCATCAGTGCGATCCATCTTTGTATAGAGTTCAGCAAGTTTGAGTAGGCAGCTGGCAACGCTCAAACCTTCTGCACCATGCAGTTCTTCCATGATGCGCAGCTGTCTGGTCATCACGAAAGTGGCAAGGTCCATGCGTCCTTGCTCCTGATAAACGACAGCCAAATCTTGCAACGTGCTGCTGACTTCGACTGCATACGCACCAAAATGTGTCTCTTCCAGTGTGAGAGCGCGAAGTAAAACTGGTTCTGCTGAAGCGAAATCACCCTGTTTGCAGAAGTTCTCTGCCAGTCTTTTCAGCGTGAATACTAGAACGATATTGTCGCGCCCGAGTCGCTCCTCTTGCAGATTGAGCAGGAACTTGTACATCGCTTCTGATTGCTGCGGGCGATTGGTCTTTTCATAGACGTTCGCCATTTGATCTGTGGTGCGGATCATGACTGAATCGTCAGGTGACAGTGTGCGCGCGCGTGCTTCAACTAAGCGGCGAAGTAATGGTTCCGCTTCATTGTATTTACGACGATTACAGTAGAACCACGCCAATTCTTCCAAGCATCGCTCTTTCTGCGCTTCATCGGCTGGCTTGGCTGCTTCCGAAAGCTCGAGAGCTGTAATGAAAAGCTTTTCTGCTTCGTCGACTCGACCCTGCTCGAGATATTGAGCAGCCATCTTGGAGTAGCTTGAACTATTTGGTTTGTCGGCGCGATAGTAATTTTGATTTTCCCAGCTTGTATCCGGTCCGTTTTGTTTTATTCGCGAAGCAAAAAGCGCTTGCCGCTTTGTCTGATCGCCGGCACCGGAATTATTCGGATTAGCAGGAGGGTAAATGAAGTTATTCATGCGTTCCGCTCCTCACTCGGAGCCTTTTTACTGGGGTGTGCATATATTAGTAAAGTAGAGATTGGCGAACAAGTGGGAAATCTCCCATAGAGACTCGTAATTCCCGCATAAAAAATCTGCGATGCGAGGTTAAGCTGTTTCTTTTCATTTCCGACCGCTCGGTCGACTATGCATAACTCCTTGCCTGTCTGGATTTCGGCACTGGGTGTGCAAGCGTGTTGGAAAGCGGGGCATGTCTGCGCCGCATATGTTTTTGCGAATGAGAATGTATTCAACATCACGAGAGCTTAATAAGTTGAGTGGGCTACGACAGATAAGAGAAACCGAGAAGAGAAATTGAAAGGCGAAAGAAATATTTGAGGGATATGCCGATAACAGTTTGTTGATTTAAGTTGCCACTTCTAGAAGCATGACGGTTGCTCGCCACCCATTAGTTCCAGACGAGTATGCGATCCAACAATAAATGAAACTCATAATTGGGTGCAGTGATTGTTCTCTAAAATTTGCCGAAATAAAACAACATTAGTAAAGATGACCGGCCAAGCAACCAGGACGTGACTGTGGATTGAGACTAAGAAGCCGTTGGTCTGAGCACTGTTCTAACTACTTAGCTGGTTGCGATTGCTCTGGTTGTATCTGCAGCCGCATGACGGGCGCTTGCTGTGATTGAGTCTGTTTCTGTTGCCGTGTTATGGGCGCTGTCGATTTGTCTACTTGTCCGGAACGCTCTGCCGCCTGTTGTTTGCCTTGGACCTTTCCATTTTCTGTAGGCGCCTGCGGAAGGGGTGCTAGTGGTTGTTGTACCTCGAAATCAGCTGTCCATCGTGGTGGCTGAACGGTAGTGAATTGGAGTTTTCTCTCCCAATGTTCTGGCTTCAACGGACCACCGGGTACTTCGTAAAAGGTGTACGTCGCGCCCCTGCTCAAAGTCTCTCCGCGCCCGATGCGAAGCAGCATAAACATAAGTCCAGGCTTGCCAATGCACAGATTGGCGCCGCTTACTATTTTCCCGCTCTTATCCGTGACTGTGTCGTTACCTAGATGCATCGAACCCTGAGTCGCGCAGGGGAACTTGTCCAGTTCCATGTCTATCGCACCAAGGAACTTAGAGTCCTGTGATGGGACGAAATTGTTTGACAGTTCCTTTCTGGCAATTTCTTCCAGATGCTTGCAGAGCACGATCATATTTTGTGAACTGTTTTTGTATCGTGCAGGGAGATATTCTAGGGAGTTCAAGTCGTCCAGCGTCTGCTGCATTTTAGTGTGAAGGCTCTTATACAGAGCCGGTGCTGGTTCTAGATAATTGGCTACAGTCAGTTTGGACATGTTGTTTGCGTCAGCTGATGCTACCGCTCTCGGCGCTGCCCCCGGTACCGTTGAGGAAGAGTTGCCGGATGCAAGCTCGCTGGTGGTTGCTCCATTAGCTTGTCCTGCTGTTTGCTGCGGCAATGTTTGACCGTCAGTCGTAACCAATATTTTGCTTGCCGCATCAACTTGCGCCTTTGGTCGTTCCGCCTCCAGCATGGCGACATGGCTGTCCACCCATCCGGAGAACGCGCTGAGTAATCGTCGCTTCATCCAAAGATCTGATTTGAGAACGCTCTGTGTAGACTCAGTCATTGGCTTGAAGTAATTGGAAAGAATAGCCCAACGACCTTCTTGGCTGCCTGCATCAACAGGAGAATTTGGCATCGCCTTCTTTCGACCGGTCAGTTCGATCAATTTTGGCAAGGAGTTGAAAAGTTCGCCATCCAGTTTCCACGATATTTCAGAGAGTATGTTTGTCGCTTGTGTCGAACTGCGCGCATACAACTCTAACAAGGAAAATGGAGTTGCTTCTGCTTCGCCACGTTGTTCAGTGAACTTTTGCGCTATCTCTGATAACCACGGTAGTTCCGGCTCATCGGCCGCTGGCATCAATCTGAACACTGCTTTGTCCGTTGTCTGAGTCTCAGATTTTTGCATCGACAGAATCGAAGCAGAACCGATTTCTACCGGACGGTTGCGCCGAATGGACAAAAGCAATTTCGTACGATAAAAAGGCTCGGCTAACCCTTGCAGAAGATTGCTTAGATTTTGACTGGAAGTGCGAAACACATTCTTATAGTCGCATGGTAAAAGTGAGCGCTCGCGCTCGTTTCCATAAGCTCCCATCATTTGCCAAACTTTGTCGAATTTTGTCCAGTAGGTCATAGCTGGAGCACCGTTTATGGTGGCTTTGTCCAGCGAACGAAAGAGCAACACCGATTGTCGAAAACGACTCTCTTGGACGCTGTCTTTCGGCGTGTCACTTAGATCGCTGTCAGAGAGCGGAAATTGAATTCTAGACAGCCATTGCCGGCAGCGATAGAAATTCCGCAGTTTCGGGTCGCTGTTGTAAAAGCCACAAGGTTGTAGATAGGCGTACTCTTCGTCATTTCCGAAGATCGCCGATTTCGCGGTCTTACCGGCAGCAATATTTTTCATTTCGGCATCGGCCGCTTGTGCCATGCTGGTCGGTATTGTCACCTTTATCTGAGGATCAAGCAATCGCAAACCGACAACCAGATAGATAATATTCTTTGATATGTCGTTTTTGACGTCGGGGTCTTCGCATTCTTTGTAGTCTGCAAAAGACTCTTTCAACATTCCTTGCAGCATCAACGACAGTCCAGGAGCCACTTTTTCAGTAATTACGTCGCGCAGGATAGCGTTGTTCAAAGCAAAATACGCATGAACGATACAATCGGCCGTGACGAAACTGCTCTTTCCCTTCAGCCTGTTCTCTCGGTAGACGTCCGCCATTGAGGTATAAGGTGTGTTCTCCAGAACGACAAAGAGATTTTGACCGAGAGCGGGCAGGTACTTTTGGTCGAGTCCTGTCACTTTTAGGCCAGTCATGTCATATGCAGTGGCAAGTGCGTATGGCAGATCGACCTTCGGAAAGAAGTCTTCTAATGTGCGCTCTTTCTCCGGCAACTTTGCTGATGGTTTGATTATGCTGGGATTTTCGAGCGCGTTGGTCGACGACTGACCGAATCCCTGCTGAATCGATTGCATTAATCCATTGCCGAAGCTGTTCCCTACCCCCTGCCCAAACTGAGCGAGAGCGTTAGTTTGCAAAGACAGCACCGTTACTGAAGAGGCTGTGATTGCAATCAACATGCTGCAAACAACTCTCCGTTTGAACGAAGCTTTGCTTGCTGCTGTTGGACCTTTCTTGCCTTTCACGATGAGCGGTTAGCTATTGGTGGTGTGCTGGCTGCGTCGGAATTGAAGTTAATGAGACAAACCGCGCCAGATAGATACCTGGTACCTCCGCCAGATTTTTCATCAACTCGGGCGGAATCGGATCGTCTAACGTCATGACCATTACGGCTTCTTCTCTGACGCCACGACGTGCGACGCCCATGGTGCTGATGTTCACGTCATGTTGTCCTAGGGCACCGGCAACCTTGGCGATAATGCCAGGCTGATCTCTATGTGCTGTAACCAACATATATTTTGAAGGTGTGAGATTGATCGGATGGTTGTTTATCTTGGTGATCACCGCTTCATCGTGGGCAAGGATGGTGCCCGAGATGGACGTTACACCCTGGTCGGTTGCAAGAATTACCGAGATCTCGCTCTTGAACTGGCTATCCTCGTTGAATTTGCTTTCGCGTACTTGGATGCCGTTGTTTTTTGCAATAAGATTGGCGTTTACGTAAGTAACTGACTCCATGCGGCTTCTCAACACGCCCTTTAGCGCTGCCACGGTAAGAGGTGCAATGTCTTTTGTAGAGAGTTCGCCTGAAGCGATGACCTCGACCTCTTTGACAGTGCCGTCGCCGAGCTGACCTATGATGGTTCCGAGCGCTTCACCTAGCCATACATAGCGTCCGAGCTCTTTGAGAATTTCGGGGCGCATGAATGGCAAATTGACAGGGCTCTTTGTTACACCAAGTGTGAGGTAGTCGCGCATCTGCTCGGCGAGGTCAATAGCGACATTGAACTGCGCTTCGACTGTTGATGCGCCGAGATGGGGAGTCAAGATCACTTTGTCCTGGCAAGCAAATAGCGGAGATTCACCCGGTGGTTCGCTCTCGAATACGTCCAGGGCGGCACCTGCTACGCGACCGTCTAGAATGGCTTTAGCTAAAGCTTCTTCATCGATTACTCCGCCCCTAGATGTGTTGACTATGCGAACACCTTTTTTCACTCGCGAAAGTACTGAGCCGCTAATCAAATTAGTCGTTTCGCGTGTTTTGGGAGTGTGGACGGTGATGTAGTCGGCTGTCCGCCAGATCTCTTCCAGTGCGACGCTTGTGAAATGCAAACTGGCTGCTCTTTCTGCACTGATGAGGGGATCGTAAACGATCACCTTCATACCCAGAGCCAGCGCGGCTTGCGCCACTCGCCCGCCAACTTTACCCAAGCCGATTACGCCGAGGGTTTTGTTAAAGAGTTCGGAGCCGATGAATTTGTTGCGTTCCCATTTACCAGATTTGAGCGATTGATCGGCCGCTGGAATCATCCGCGATAACGCCATCATTAAAGCGACTGTGTGCTCGGCTGCGCTCGCTGTATTTCCTTCCGGTGAGTTGACGACGATGACACCACATTCGGTAGCGGTACCGACATCTATATTGTCCACACCGACTCCAGCACGACCAATGATCTTGAGTTTCTTACCGGCGCGTATTACCTCTGCCGTGATCTTTGTACGGCTTCTAACCAACACTGCGTCGAAGTCAGGAATTTTTTCGAGTAACTCGGCCGCTTTTATGTCTGGTTGGTACAAGACCTCCAGGTCTTGCTTTAGCACCTCGAGACCTTCCGGGCTGATCTCATCTGCCACGAGAATACTAGTAAGTTGCTTACCCGGGGCTTTGGTTTGTTTTGTGTCTGCGGTCTCTTTTGTTGTGTTCATGGTCTCTTCGCTCGTGTGTCCTATTGGTCGGTAAGTAAGAGTTTGTGTTGCGTTTGGCGTTCTGCTTGGTCGGATGAAAACGCCATTGCGTGAGGTTCAGCCCTCAGCCATTGTGGCAATTGATTGCTACGAAACGGTGAGATCGGATTTTCGCTTTGGCCGAGAACCAAGTTTGCGAAAAATTTGTCGTGGTCAGACATATCAATCAAAAGCCGTGTGGTTGGTCCACTGGTACAGGAGTAACTAAACGGTATCGCCGCGTCTTGGACATTGCACGCATTGAGACAATCGGCATCTCCACCGACTCCTATCGAACGCACTCCGATGAGCGGTTCAAGAATTGATTTATAGACAGGGGCATTGGCGAAGAGATTATCTTGAAACTTGGCTCGGTGACAGGTTTGCCACGTCCATGTGTTCATATCTTCGGAGCCGGAGGCGAGTTTCAGATTTTTCAAAGCCTCTGAAAAAGTTGTCACCATGAAGGTTTCGTAGGTCCTTTCTTCCGGCGGAAGCCAGGCTTTTGGCTTATTAATCAGCACTTGCTCGACGAAACTCGTCCAGCGCGGCCATTTCTCCAAATATTCGAGCATCATAACCTCACCGAGCTTCGGTTGTAGCAACCGGCGGGCCGTTGCGTGAAGAAACGCTTCATAAATGGAGGCTGCAACACTATCAGCTTTTACGTTCTCGTCCCAAGCCCTGAGCATTTCGAGCGCATGTAGCTTGGGTCCGTCGATAACTGAAGCGTTTTTCACGGACGCGTCGAGTTCGGTCTTTACTAGATGGGCGAGGGAGGCATTTTGATCGACCTGCATGAGCGCGAGATCCGGCAGCGCCAGCTTTTGCCCGCTTCTCACTGCATTATTAAGCATTGCCGCCGCCCGCTGATATCGGTAGGGGCTGGAAACAGACAGTGTAAACGGAGCATCAGCTATGGCATAAAAGTCCTTTGACTGCGAGCCAGGCAACTGATTGAAACCCACAAAAAGCGGCCAATTTGCCCCTTGCGTCGCGCCTTGTACTACGCCTGTGCCGGCACTGCCAAGCCCAGGCACGAGCTTCACGTCCTGTCCTCCGTGCAAGGAGACATTGCCAGCGATATGATAACCGCAGGTTCCTTGTGAGTCGGCGTAGACAAACGTTTTTGGCGAGCCTGAATAGTTTTGTAATGCAGCCAGGAAGCCCTGCAGATTTTCCGCCCTGTTAATGTGCCAGAGAGTTTCGTAAGTCGTTACTTTCGGCTCTGCTGCTGCCCACGAAAGCGCTACGCCTTTGTCTTCGAGGCGGGAAAGTAAGGGACCATCCTTGGTTATTAAGATTTTGTGCACCAAAGGGTTGGCAAAACGAACAGGAATATCCTCTTGCAGCTCGGTGACGGCTTGCCAGCCGGAAGGAGTTTTGTATTTGTCCGTGAATTGTGGTGAGAAATCTTCCAGGACGAGATCTTGACCGTCTACTTTTAAGTCTGTAGCTGCCCAGGCAACGTTTTGGCTGCGACCTAGCATAACGCCAGGCACTCCTGGAACTGTGGCTCCCGAGACATGCAAATTCTTCGCAGTCAGTGTGCAGTAATACCACTGGTCTGGCGAAAGAAATGGACCGTGCTTGTCGCAGGCGAGCAATGCTCCCTTGGTATCGGATAAGCCGGAGCCGACCGACCAAGCGTTGCTGCCCCAGAGAGGAAGCGCGTTATCACTTACTGAGCGAACCTCCGGTAATACCGCTTTGCTAACCGACCAGAGGACGTGGCTCGCCAGCGAAGACGTGCTGTCTTGTCTTACGCTCTCCATCGCACTATGAGTGATACCGCTGGCGTTCGCTGGGAGATGCGAAACGTGTACGTTCTTTTCCTGGGTTGCCACCATGGGCGCACCAAATAGCTGAGGGGCAAAGCCAGCATTGCCGAACTTTTCAAGCAGTCGTTGTCGCAGGTCATCGAGCGGCCATGATTCATCAGACTGATATTCGAGATACTTCAGAATGGCGAGACTGTCTGATTCCGTCCATGACTTTGGTTTGTACGCAAGTAGGTAGAAGGGCAGCGGCAATTTGCTATCGTGAGCTGCAAGATAGGCATTTACTCCCTGCGTATAAGACTTCAAGCTGTTAGCGGACTGCCGTGATAACTTTTTCAAATCAGCTTGCGCCAATCGGTTGATGCCGATAGTTCTAACGAGTTTGTCGCGTGCCAGGGCGCCTGTGCCAAACACTTCCGACATTTGCCCGGTGGCGCTTCTCCTGAGCATGTCCATTTGAAACATGCGCTGAGCGGCCGTGACGTAGCCTTGCACGAAATAAGCGTCACCTTCGGACGAAGCTTCGATATATGGAATGGCGCGCTCATCGAATTTGACTGTAACCAGCCGATAAAGCTGGCTCATGGTCAGAACGCCGTCAAGAGTTGGCAGGGCTCGCTGCGCTATGAACCACAACCCTAGAGCGGGTGCGACTACCAATATGACCAGGATGACGAGAAGCAGTCTTAGCAAAGACGTTCCATAATGGTGTAGATATATCTTCTCTGCGGTTGTCTCGTTTGCACGCGGGCTTGCGGCATATCGAGCTCACCGGGATCAAATTATATGCCTCCTCTTCTTCATTTTTCTAATTCAAGAAGCAGGGCAGCGAAAAACTTTAAGTTGAAGTTTCCAAGTTGAAAATCCCCACATGGAATTCAATCTTGAGCTTGAAAAGCGGATGTGGTGCCGTTGCGCTGAAAGATGACCGCTGCTTCATCGCCGTACACCAAGCGCCAATGATTGTCCTCCAGTAGCATGCGTACGAGCGGTGCCTGTGGTTTGATAAAAATCCAATCGATTTTATATCGATTGAATAGCTGCTCGTAATCGTGGCCCCAGAGAGTTTCTCCATAGCTGCGCACGAAATCCAGCTCATATTCGTCATACCGAGTATCGATGAATACCTTTGGATGCTGGGGGCAATACCAGGTCAACATGCTGCCAAAGTGAGCATCGTTATATATTTGGCCGCGTAACGGGTGAGCGGAGATAAATTCTATTGCTTTGAACGGTGGTATCAAGGCCGAGACAGTTTGTGGCAGAGTAGGCGAACGCTGCGCTATAGCTATCGTAGTGCCACTGACCGCGCTAAGTAAGATGAAACCAATCACTATCCGCTTGTTGCGAACCAATTCAATCAAATGGTGCTGAACAGATTTAGTAAGAGTCTCTTCTGCAAGTGTCGCCGAGAGTGTTCTTTGAATGTAGAGGCTTTGATAAAGCAATATGAGTGCTGAGAAATTGACGAATCTACGCGAAAGAAAAGCGAGACAAATTGAGGCAGCCATCAGTGTTGCGGTGAATACATAGCGAACTCGTTGTTCGTTTCCGGAGCAATTTTTGAACGCAGAGATCAGCACAAAAATACAGCAAATGCTCATCGTAACGAAGGCAAGTATGCATGGATTGGCTATATAGTCAGGTGTGATTGGCATCATTTCAGTGACAACCGTCTTAACCGGAGAGTTCATGAGTTTTATGTCGTAGTCCACCAATTTAAATCCGTATGGATTACAAAGAGTGGCTCCTAGCGTGACGATCAGCGTAGCGATGGCTGTACCGTCAAACTTTCGTAGCCGGTTTGCAATGACCAATTGTTCGACCACGAAAAATACAATTAGCGCGCAGCCAAGAAGAAATCCGCTGTGCAAATTGACCCAAAGAACGATTAGTCCGGCTAGATAGAACACCAGGTTCCAACGCGGTTTCTCAGTAGGAGCGTCGTTCCTGAGAGCGTTCAGCAGTATCATGCAGAGCGCCAGACAGACCATTGAAAATAGTTCTGGTCGCATGAATAGCCGCAACACGGTTGTAAACGAGGCAAGTGCCATAAGCGCAATAACTGATGCGGAGCCCTTCTTGAGCGTGCTCATTAGAAAAACTGGAACTGCAACTAAGCTCACCACGGCTAAAATAGTTCCGAAATACAGCAGCCCTTGCAGACCGACTGCCTGTTGCACTAAATAGAAAGCGGTCGCGCTCAGCCACTGGTGTGCCACGTATGTTCGACCAAGACCAGCGAAAGTAAATGAAAACGGTTCGACTGATGGAATCGCTTTCCCAGATACAATTTCACGACCGGTGGCAAGCAACCAGCATGTGTCAAAATCGGAGAGTCCTAAGGTGCCGGTCGCGTGCCCGATGAGCACGGCTGTAGCCAATACGAGAAGACAAAGAAGAAGCGCAAAGATAAAGGGCAGACCGATTCCCTCTCGTGCACTGCTATTCGATTGATTCTCTTTAGCCATTCACCGTCGGCTTTCTGTCGATGGCGTTTCGTATGCGAGCCTTTGCTTCAACAAATGTCTCCTGCAAATGTGCTAAACATTGCTCGGCCTCGGTGAATGACGCTGTCTTTGCTGCTCCCTCAAGCGCTAGGCTCGCCTTCGCCATTTTCTCTGCAGTTAAGACAGCGGCCATACCTTTGAGCGAGTGAGCGTGTATCTTTAATTCTTGCAAGTCTCTTTCTTGAACAGCTTTGATAATACTTGCAAACAAAGCTTCGCCCTCAGATATGAAAGACTCGAGCAGTTCGTTCACGTTCTCTTGACCATACATAGCTGTCAGTTGCTCAATATCCATGACGTGGCTTGCGTCGGCGGCATCAACTGAATCGGTGTTTTCCTTAGAGGGGATGATCGCAGCCTTTGATGATTGAGATGCCTGCATGCTCGGCTGTCCGGTAGGCTCTTCAGGCTGTGCGTTCCCGCTTGGCGTACTAAGGAGCGAGGTTAGCCCATGACTGGTTGATGGACCTCCTGGTGCTGCGGGCATCAAAGACGCAAAGGGAGACGTTGTGGAACCTACTGGTCTTGGACCCGTTGTGGCGCCGTAGTTGGGCACCGCAGACGGTGCCTGAGGAGCAGGTGTTTGTTTGGTCGCAGTAACTGCAGGAAGTGCTTTTTGCCCGCCGGTTACCTTGCCGAAAGCAAGTTCTTCACCTTCTTCCTGCGGGCACCACTTCGATATGATTGAGCTCAAACGCTGGCGATCGACAGGCTTACACAGATAGTCGTCCATTCCCGCCGCATAGCAGTTCTCTTCGTCTCCGTGCAGAGCACTTGCGGTCAATGCCACTATAGGAATGTGGTTGCCCGTTGTCTTCTCTTCGTTTCTAATTACTTTAGTTGCCTCAAATCCATCCATAATCGGCATTTGGCAGTCCATGAGAATCATGGCGTAACTGTTTCTTTTGATTTCATCCAACACTTCTTGTCCGTTGTTGACAGCGGTGACTTTGAATCCCATCCTGGTAAGCTGCTGCAGTGCAAGCTTTTGCATGATGATGTTGTCTTCTGCCAATAAAATTCTGCGCGGGTGTGCGGGTATACGTGCTGGTGTTCCTGTTTTTGCTTTCGGTGCCGATCTCTCTTCATCTATGATGACCGGTAAGTCTTCCCTCTCCGGAATAGCTTCTGGTGAGAGAATTGGCATGATTGGTGTCTGCGGAGCGCTGGTTGCGATCGGCTTAATTGGTGTGTTTGGGTCGCTAACCAAGCGCGGCGTCGGATCGTTTTCGATGGCGGGCGATGAAGTTATTGGTGTGTTTTGCTGGTGTTCGAGCTTGACAGCGGGGGCTTCAGCCGTGCGTGGTGTACCTGTAGCAGCGGACGTTCTCGGCACATGGTCGTCCCAGTCTTCGGCCGAATACGCATTCTCCGAGAGCATCTCGGATATCCTCTGGAAAAGTGCCAATTGCCTGATTGGCTTCGTCAGAAAAGAGACACCATGTGTGCGTTTGACAAGACGTGATACTTTGTCTTTTTCGTCGAAGTTAATCAGATAGATTGTCGCGGTGCGAGAATCGCGCGCACTGTCGGCAATGGCTTCGAAAGCGCCCCTATCGCCTTCAAAGTATTTCTTGTCGAAGTCCATGACCACCAGCTGGTAGGAGCGCCCTTGTAACAAGGCGCTCTTTAGCTGCACAACCGCTTTTTTCGCTTCTGTTACGAGCTTGGTATCTAGACCGGCGGTATCGAGGTATCGTTGTACTCCATGCCCCAGTGCGCCTGTTTCGTCGACGAGTAGAACGCTGTTGCCTGCAAGCTCTGGCAGTGCCAGGTGATCCAAAAACGTTTGAGAGTTCTGTTTTGCATGCAGAGTTATGGTAAATGAAAAGTTGGCGCCATTTCCAAGTTCGCTTTCTACTCCGAGAACGCCGTCCATCAGCTCTACCAGCCTCTTGCTGATGGAAAGTCCGAGGCCAGCTCCGCCGTATCTTCTCGTCGATGAACCATCGGCTTGTACGAAAGGCTGGAAAAGAAAATTCTTTGTTTCTGCGGTTAAGCCAACGCCGGTATCTTTGACCGAGAAGCGTAGATTGACTTCGTCTCCAACTCTGTTCAATTGCTCTACGCTAATTACAACACGTCCGGATTCGGTAAATTTGATCGCATTGCTTGTGAGATTGAGCAATACTTGTCTCAGTCTTACCGGGTCTGCGCGCAGCTGGCGAGGAATGTGCGGGTCTAGATAGGTGACCAGCTGCAGATCCTTTTCTCTGGCTGAGGACGCGAGTAACTCCACGCATCCTTCTACCAGTGCCAGCAGATCGATATCGACGATATCCAATTCCATCTTACCGGCTTCCATTTTCGAAAAGTCGAGAATGTCGTTTATTATCGTGAGCAGCGATTGCGCTGACTCCTTAACGATGCGAGTAAACTCCTGCTGTTCTTCCGATAACTTGGTGTCAAGAAGAAGATCGGCCATTCCGATTACAGCACTGAGTGGAGTGCGCACCTCATGGCTAATGTTGGCAACGAATTCCGACTTGAGCTTCGATGCTTCAAGCGCTTGATCGTAGGCTAACTCCAACTTGCGCGTCAGTTGACCAAGTTCGTGGTTCACATCGCTCAATCGTCCGACCCTTTTTGCTAGGTCTTCGTTCAGATGATTGATCTTTTCTTCCGCTATTTTCAATTGATTGATGTCCATGAGCAGGCAATTCCATAGGATGCCATTTGCTCCGAGATTCTCAGGACTGCATTTTGCTTGAATCCACTTTGTCTCACCAGTTTTGGTAATGATGCGGCCTTCGAAGCCGTATGCACTTCGCAAACGGATTGATTCCTCAATTTGCGCTTTCAACTTCGGCAAGTCTGCCGGATGTATCATACGGAAAGAAAGGCTTGGATCATTTTGAATTTCGATTGGATCAAAACCGGTCATGGCTTTGCAACTTTCGCTAATATAGGGAAACGTTCTCGAACCGTCAGCATGAACCAGGAATTGATAGACGACACCAGGTAGTTGTGCTGCCAGGTTGCGGAAACGGGCTTCACTTTGAGCGAGGCTCAATTCGACTTCCTTCCGTTCACTAATATCCTTCATAAAGCAGTGATGACCGACGAATTGCCCTTTGTCATCGTGAATGGCTACTACTGTCACTTCGGTGTGAAAGGTGGTGCCGTCCTTACGCAAGCCTTGAGCGTCGAAACTGGCCTTCCCCGCTTCTTTCAAACGTTCATCTGCGGCGCGAAGTTTATCGAGCGATGAAGGCACCACTATGTTTTGCCAGTGCACGCCGATCAGGTCGTCTCCGGCGTAGCCCAGTTGATTGGCGAAAGCTTTGTTCATTGTGAGGAACTCGCCTTGACCGTCGATCTGTGCTATTCCTTCTAACGCATTTGAGAGCGCTGAACTGAGTTCAAGCAAATCTGCTTCGGCTTTCTTTCGAGCCGTAATATCGTGTGCAACAGCGTATGTTAAATTGGCATTCTTGCTTGGTACTGAATTCCATAGAAGCCATTTGACCGACCCGTCTTTGCAGATGTAGCGATTTTCAAAACTTGTAATTTCGATGCCGCTAAAATTACGTCTGGCTGTTTCCAGTGTTCGTTCGCGGTCCTCCGGATGAACGAACTCTATGAATGGTTTTGAACGAAGTTCATCGATCGTGTAGCCAAGCACCTTTTCCCATGTTTGGTTCATGCGATGGAAAAATCCATCAGCCCCTGCGATGGCAAGCAAATCATTGGATAATGCAAAGAAGACTCTTGGATCGACGATCTCTTCATTTTCGTTCTTCCGAAAAGCGTCGTGATCTAAAAATGCACTGTCGGAATTTGGAGTTTGATCGTCCGTCATAGCTTCCGCTTCTTTTACACAGTCAATGATAGCTAATTTGGCTAGCTAATTTGCGCCGTCTTTCCGCCAATCTGAGTTTGCAGGGCTTGACCTGAGCCGACTACTGCTTTAGGCTACCTCTCCAATGCTTAATTTAGGGACATTGCGAAGTTTCGATTGAAAAGCAATTCATACGTTTGGACTGATTTGATAGCCCTGACGTTTCTCTGTCTTTTGACCAGATTACCTTGGTTGTTCATGGTCCCGATGGTGGAGGCTCCGGACGAGTTTGCCCATTTTTGGGTTGTCAAATTCATCGTCGAGCATGCCCGGCTTCCTTCACACATCGATGTCTTCTCTGGTGGTCCTTCCGCGGTTTATGGGTCGTTGCCGCAGATGGGATATATACCGCATGTGTTACTTAGCAAGCTCTTGCCCTTTTGCGAGCTGTCTATAACTGCGCGGCTGGGCAGCCTTTTAATGGGCGTAATCTTAATCTGGGCCGTTTATTTGATAGGGCGTGAGCTTTATCCGAAGAGTCGTATCGCTACGCTGTCTCTGCCGGCAATCGTGCTTTTTCATCCACAGATGGCACTCCTCCACGGCTATATCAACTGCGATTCGACAGCCGTGGCGGCGGCGGCTCTTATCTTGTGGCTTGTCGTGCGGATGATCATGCAGGGGCTTACGCTGGGCGGTTGCACTTTGTTGGGGCTTTTGTCTGGCGTAATTGCGTTGAGCAAGTATGCCTCTTTGGCCGTTGTGCTTGCGGCGGGATGCGGTCTGCTTGCCGCGGGATGGCTCAACGGTGCATCGCTGGCTTTAGTTTTTGCTTCTTGCGGGATCGCAGTCAGCGTGTTTGCACTTACCTGCAACTGGTGGGTGGCGCGAGAATTGCAGGAATATCCCGGTGATCTCCTAGGAACTCAGACTATGCGCCGAATTTGGGCCGTGACTTACGGCCGACCGCTCCAGTACAAGGAGAGCATCTGGCATGTGATCAAAGAATTCCGCTGGTGGCGAATGACCTATTTCAGCTATTGGGGAATGTTTGGGTATATGACTCGCTATTTGTGGCGACCGTTTTATTTCATCTATCTGTTCTATTCGCTTGCTGCCATCGCTGGCGGTATCAGGCGTATGGGATTCTTCAAAGAGTTTGGCTCATTGCTTTCGCTCAAGTTACGAATGAAAAGTATTGATGACGTCAGTAAAGAAGATCTTGAGAAACTAAAATATGTAGCAATTTACTCTGTATTTGCCATAGCTCTGATTGCCACCCTCGCTGCCATGATTTGGTCGAGCAGCCTCAATCTTGGCGGACCACAGGGGCGCTACCTGTTTGGCTGTGAAGTGCCCATCGTGGCAATGACTGTCAGCGGTCTTATGGCTTTGAGTAAGAAACATGGCGAAAAGATTGTGTTGTCTTTCGTGGGGTTTGATTTTATCGTCTACATGTGGTCGACAGTGACCCTGTTCCACACCTATGGCAAATTTTTGATCAAAACGTACTAGAATTATCCGGACTATTTGCAGTTACTTATAGGTTTAAAGGATGACTTCCAGTCCTATGCAGACTTCCGTTGCTGGCATTTCGAAGCGGGCATCTGGAGTAGTTTTAGCTCTCGTGTTCCTGTCTACTTATTTTCTGACCGCTGTGAACGTTCCAGCATTCTCTGAATCAGCTGCGAATGTTGGAAAAACTGCCAAAGATGCTCAGACCGAGAGCGCTAAGTATCGCTTGCCGGACGATTCGCGCCCCATCGATTACGAGATATCGCTCGAACCGAACATGCCTAAGTTCAGCTTCACAGGCTCGGAGACGATTCGTCTCAAAGTTTACAAGAACACTAAGCAGATAGTCTTGAATGCATTAGATTTGCAAATATCAGATGCGAAGATCTGCCAAATTCCGGATGTGACGACCACTGAAGCAAAAAGTGGGAACGTTCAGCCACTAACCGTTAAGCCTGATGCCGCGAAAGAGAAGGTGGCGTTCATCTCTACATCTGTACTAAATCCCGGTGTCTACAATCTCAGCTGCAGTTTTCATGGCACGCTCAACACGAAACTGCAAGGATTTTATCGGGCTTCCTTTGAAGATTCTGCTCACAAGAAACGTTGGTTCGCAGCAACGCAGCTCGAGCCGACCGATGCCAGACGTGTCTTCCCTTGTTATGACGAGCCGGCCTGTAAAGCGACGTTCCAGCTATCGGTAAAGCTAGACCGCAATCTAACCGCAATCTCAAATACTCCTATCGCACATGAGGAAATGAGTGGCTCTGACAAGAAAACTGTACGGTTTGAGCCGACACCGAAGATGTCTTCATATTTGGTGTCACTCACGTGTGGTGATTTCAAGAAATCCGGTACTGTGACTTCATGCGGTATTCCTATTAGTTTGTGGACAATTGCAGGCAATGAGAAGCTTGGCGGTTACGCTTTGAGTCAGGCGCCTCGGATTCTTGAGTACCTCACTCATTACTTTGGTCTTCCGTATCTAGGCAAGAAGTTGGATTTGATTGCTTTGCCTGAGTTCGGATTTGGTGGCATGGAAAATGTGGGAGCCATTGTCTTTCCAGACTCTACTCTTCTCATAGATGATAAGACCGGTTCTTCTTTCCAGCGCCAAAGCTGCTTCTCGGTAATGGCTCACGAGATGGCTCATCAATGGTTTGGTGACCTTGTGACCATGAAGTGGTGGGATGACCTCTGGCTAAATGAATCGTTTGCTACATGGATGGCGACCAAGGTTGAAGACGCCCTTCATCCTGAATGGCGCCCATTGACTGAGGCCCTATTCACGAAACAGCGCGCTATGTACACAGATTCGCTCAAGACTACTCGCGCAATTCACGCAGCAGTTACCAATCCATCGCAGGCCGTGGAGATGATTGACGTGATTACTTATTCCAAGGGAGCCTCAGTCCTGCGCATGATTGAGTCTTTCATATCAGCTCCCACCTTTCAGCGTGGAGTCAGGCGCTATCTAAAAGACCATCAGTTTTCAAATGCTTCAGGTGAAGAGCTCTGGAATGCACTCTCTGCCGAAGCAAGTGGCGTGCCTGTTGCCGCCATTGCTCGCAGTTTCGTTATGCAAGCCGGGTATCCGCAGATTAATGCCACATTCTCAGAAAACGGTGGCTCGGTTCACCTTTCGCAATATAAACAGTTACAACTTGGCCAGGATAAGAAAGACTCGACACTATGGGTAGTACCGCTCTGCATGCGAGTGGTTTCCGCACAATCTTCAACAGAAGGGCATAAAGAGTCGATCAACAAGCTTCTGTCAGAGAGGGAAAATGACATTCAGCTAGAGCCGAACAAAGATCCTGTCTACATCAACTCTGGCGGCAAAGGCTATTACAAGACGTGCTACGGGCACAAACATTTGCTGTCCCTCCAACAATCATTTGCCAACCTCACCGCTGATGAAAAACTTGTTTTGTTAAATGACTGTTCTTCTTTGGTCTTGCCAGGCGATATCAATATTGAAGACGACTACGACTTCATCAAAAAAATTCCCACCGAAGACGATCCGATGATCCTAAGTACTCTTGTCTCATATCTCTTCGGCCCAGATAAGTACATGACTCCTGATACGGTTGGCAGTTACCAACGTCTTATTCGCAATTACCTGAAACCCTTGAAGTCAAAGCTAAACGGCTGGAACCAGAAAGAGACAGATACGCAGCAGACTAAAGAGTTGCGCTGCTCGGTGCTCGGATTGCTTGGCACGCGTGGCAACGACAAAGAGACACGAGATGAGGCATTTGCAAACTTCCAGAAATATCTCAAAGATCACAATTCAGTTAATCCTGATTTGGTCGAGACCATGATGGAGATCGTTACCTTCAATGGTGGTGTAAGCGAATACGAAGAGTTCTTAAAACTCTGGAAGAACGCGAAATCGCCGGTCGACGCAGAATATGCATTCTACGACCTTGGCGGATTCCATCAACCAGAGCTTGCCAAACGCACTCTCGATTTGTGTATGACTAACCAAGTCAAAGGTCAGTGGGCAGTAGGATTGATGTGTTCGCTCGTTTTTAACAAATATACTCGCGATGTTGCCTGGGCTTTCCTGAAACAGCATTGGGACGAGATTTTGAAGAGATTTCCTGTGGAGCCCTTGCGTGCGCTTGCCAGTGTTGGAGATGCTTTCCACACGGCTGAGAAGGAAAAAGAAGTTATTGCATGGTATGCAAAACATCCGGTGCCAAACGGTAAAGCTGAGGTGGCGCGGACCCTTGAATCCCTCCATATTTCAGTTATCTACACTCAGCGTTATGCCGACCGAATTAGACATTGGGTGAAAAAAGAGGCTGGCTAAATGCTTATCTCTTTAGTCAAGGCGCTGCGCGATGACACCTTGGGTCGAATTGCACCGGTGCTTCTCTGTACAACTTCATCCATAATATTCTCTAGGCGCACATAGCCCTGAACTCTACGGTGGCTTCCACTCTCGACGATCAAGAGACTAGTCATGCCGCGTTCACGCATAGTGGTAAATGCAAGCAGAGTTGTGTCGCTCGTCGAAATCGCCACCGGATCTTTGACCATGATGCTCTTGACGGAGATATCCAGCTGTTGGTCTTTTGAAAGTGAGGATGCCACTTCTATAGCTTGCAGAAGATCCGCTCGTGTGATGATCCCCAACAAGGTTTGCTCCCTATCGACGACGGCGCAAAAGTCTAGTCGATGTTTGTTCATTCTCTCTATAGCTTCAAATACTGATGCGTCTGGTGGCAGTGGCGCGCCGGGCAGAGCATCGGTAACAAGAGAGAGAGGAATGGCCTCAAGCACGGTGCGGATGTTGTCCAGGTTGGTCCAGATGTTGCGTCGTCTTTTCATGGCGCTGGCTAGCGACTCTTTGAGTGGTGCCAGTGCACCGCTTATTTCCGCAAAAACGCTGCTTCCCATAACAACCAGTTCGACATCAGTGCGTGCTCTGACGGAGGCATTCCTTGCACGTGCATCAAGCAATGCGCCTTCGCCAAAAAAGTCTCCGACTCCTAAGATGGCAATCACCTCGCCAGCGTCACCGCCTTTCACAATCTCTATCTCTCCGGCTTCGATCATGTAAAAGTCAGTGGCTGGATCGTGCTCGCGAAATACCCAATCTCCTGAGGCGAAGTATGCACGTGTCACTTTTTTCGACCGATCGGTTTTTAAATGAGCAAGCGTTCTAGGGAAAATAAGATCAAAGGCCCACTCGATGCCGACTTTGATCTGCTGCGGGAGTGACGGAAGCTTCATCAAGTAGATGCCGCGCCACAGGAACCAGGCTGGAAATCCTGATATTTGAGCACCCATAATTTCTGCCACCGCATCATGTCCGCCAATTGAACAAAGCGAGCCGAGCATTTTGAACGAGAATGGTTTTGTCTCTCTGTCGGTAAGTCTGGCAAAAATATTGTGGGCGACTTGCTTCCCTTGGCGTTCTGCAAATTGAGCAACTGGTGGCGATGGACTTTTTGTCACTGCGTTAATGATGTTGGCGCAATCTCCAATAGCCCACACATTTGGATGGTCTGGCAAACTCATGTCGGCGTTGACTACGAGGCGACCTCTCTCTTTGGCTGTGGTCATGCGCTGAACTATAGGCGCTATGGACGTGCCGATTGTGCATACAATCGTGCCGGCAGAAATGTGTTTCCCGTCCTTCAAGACCACGCCCTGACTCGTGGCTCGTATAACTTGCACGTTTAGTAAAATCTGCAGCCCGGACTGGCGCATCTTGCGCAGGGCAAAGTCGCCCAGCGATGGGTTCACTTCCGGTAACAGCCGGTCACGCGAGTGAACGATAGTTACGCTCACATCCTCACGCGAGATATGCTTGAAAAATTTCAAACTGCGTCGCACGAGTCCATTGATTTCACCAGCGACTTCTACACCGCTAAATCCACCACCAACGACTACGAACGAGAGATAGCGCTGTTTTTGAGCTACGTCCTCGCATACTTCTGCTTTTTCCAGCTGCTCCATAATATGCGACTGCAATGCCAATGCGTCACCGATTGTTTTCAGTCCGAAGGCATGATCTCCCATTCCTGGCACGACAGCCATGTTTGATTCACTTCCGCAAGCGACCACGAGCTGGTGATACTTCATCTGGCGGCGTTCGCCGTTGTGAGCTTCGTATTCAACTGTTTGTTCTTCCAGATCGATGCCTAATACCTCTTCGGTTCGACATTCTGCATCTTTCAAAAGTTGACGTAACGGTGCTCCCACATCCTGCGGTTGCACAGCTGCACTGGCCACCTCCGCCAGAAGAGGATGGAAGACCATATGATTTTCGCGATTGAAAACGACAATCTTGTGCGGGCGCCCCTGCAACAATTTGCTCAAGGTTTTGGCGCATTTGATACCCGCAAATCCGCCGCCAAGTATGACTATGGTAAGTGGCATACCAGTCTGTGGCATTTTCCCCTACAGGTTGCTTCTAGCATCCATCTTTCCATCTACAATCTATACCCAATACCCTCGAGTAGGCCGTGTAAATTATAATTGCCCCATGACTGAAGACGAGTTTCTTAATCTCACTCCGCCGCCGGTGGATAAGCGGCTGAGCTACGGCTCTGATCCTAACCAGTTCGGCGAACTGCGGTTGCCTGCGGGTGCTGGACCATTCCCCGTCGTCATGAATATCCATGGTGGGTTCTGGCGTAACCTGTATGGTTTGGGACATGCCGGACATTATTGCGCGGCGCTTACTCGCAGCGGTTTCGCCACATGGAACGTAGAGTATCGGCGCGCTGGTGATAAGGGGGGTGGTTGGCCTGGCTCGCTTGAGGACCTCGCGCTTGCTTATCGGTTTATTCGTCAAAATGCGGCACAACACAATCTGGATAGAGGACGATTTCTCGTCAGCGGTCATTCGGCTGGCGGCCATTTAGCGTTGTGTCTGGCGGCGCATGAACCAACTCTAGAACATGTGATGCCATTAGCGGCGGTATCAGATGCTCGCAAATGTTATGAACTCCATCTGAGTAACGACGCCGTGGTTGAATTCTTGGGAGGAACGCCAGACTCAGTACCGGAGCACTATCGAGAGGCCTCTCCCTTCGAACTTTCGATAAAGGCAAAGCAATGGCTTGTGCATGGGAATGCCGATGACGTCGTGCCCTTTTCCTTTAGCAGTGATTATATAGAGGCGAAGAAAGAAAAAGAGACAGTCAGTCTTTTGGCATTGCCTAAAGCTGGACATTTTGATGTCATAAATCCGTTCTCTGAAGTCTGGCCGGAGATGGATAAATTGGTAAGCCGGTTGCTGCAGTCGTCCGTCAATACATGACTTGAAGTTCCGATGCTCCACGAACCTTTGTCACATGGATTTGCACCGGAAACATTTCTTTTATGTCGCTCATGTGCGTAATTACGATTATGCGGGCGAACTCGTTCTGGATTGCCTGTATTGAACGAACAAGACGTTCCCTGCTATATTCGTCTTGAGAGCCGAAACCCTCATCGATGATTAGCGTTTCCAGTTTCGCTCCAGACCTGCGTGCAAGTAATCGTGAAAGCGCGACACGCACAGCAAAGTTGACTTTGAAAGCCTCGCCACCACTGAACATCTCATAGTTGCGAGTTCCGAGTTCGTCTCCAATTACCAGATCTAGTGTTTCGTTGATTCCACCGGATTTGTTTTTCTGCTGCGTGATAAAAGCCACGTGCATTTTATTTTCTGTCAGCCGGGAGAGGATGCGATTGGATTCAGCTTCAATTTCCGGTATCGCATTTTCGATAATTACAGCCTGAATACCTTTCTTGCCGAACGCTTCTGCCAGGAACTGGTGGTCATCTAACTGTTCATTGAGTTCTGCCAGTTTAGTTTGGCTGAGGTTTAACTGGTTGAGATCACGGTTGAAGTTCCGGCACTCAGCTTCCAGTACCGCCATCTGTTTTGCAACTCTGTCCTTGTCGGTTTTTGCGTTTGCGATTTGGGGCTTCAACTCTTCCGCTATTGTTTGAAGTTGTGGCAGCAAGTTCAAGCTTGCCGCCAGCTTCTCTCGTTCAGTCTCGAGACTTGCCAGTTGATCGCTCTTTATTTTGAGCTGGCTTGCACACACACGCACCGACTCTTCTAGCTTTGGCTTTTCTGAAACGGCTGCTTGCAACTCTCGGCGCAACTCGCTTGATGGAAGCAGCTTTGCCAGCTCCTCTTTCATTTCGGCGTGAGTGGTTCGGTCATAGTTGAAGCTTGCGATCTTCGACTGGATTTCGGCTACCAACTGACGGTCCTCGACTGCATAAGTCTCTCCGCTTAGCGAGTCTTGTAGTTTCTTCAATTGCTCTGTCAGTTCCGGCAAGATTTCGTCTATTTTGCGTTTTTCGACTACATCACGCTGCAATTGCTGGTAGCGAACTTCAACGTGTCTTTGCATGCGTATCTGCGACTGCAGATTGGCATATGCCATTGGGTCGAATTCTAGTTTGTGGAGTTCAGTTTTGACTGCGATTAGACTCTCTCTCTCAAGCTGCGCGTAAAGCTCTTCTTTGAGGCGTGTCTTAAGCGTTCGAATCTCCTTTTCGAGCTTTCCATGGCTCTCTTTTGCTCTCTCTAAGGCCATCAATTTTTCATTGAATTGGCCTATCTGCTTATCTAGCAATTGGCGGCGTTGCAACCGCGCTCTCACATCGCTGTATTTTTTGCGCAACTCCGCTCTTTCAAGCTCAAGAGTCACAATCGCCGCTGACTCTTTCGTAACTTCGTATTCCATGCTTTCTATTTCTTGTTTGTAACGGCTGACAACAGCTGCTCTGTCGACGATTGGCGCTGAGCAGAGCGGACAAATACTCGAATCTGCATGCGCGTGTAGTTCATCGATTTTGCTGCCTTTCTCCCTCTGCTGGAGACGAAGGTTTTCTATCTTGTGCTGTTTTGATTCGATCGCCGATTTTATTTTGATGCCGTTTTCTTCGATCAGCTGAAATTCAGCCTCCAGGCGGTCGAGTTGTTTTGTTTCAGTTTCCAAACTGGACTTTTGTTCTTCAAGATCCTCTTGTGATTTGAGAACGATGTGGTATTCAGCCAGCGCCTGTTCTTTTTGATTGAGATCTGCTTCCAGGCGGATTTTGCTTTCCATGATCTGCGAAGCCAGTTCATTAGCCCGATTGGTCAGACGTGCGAAGGCTTCTTGTCTTGATGCCAGATCTGCTTCATCTGCGAGCGAACGTCTATACTCTACATAAGCCTGCGAGATTTTGTCTTTTTCTGCAGTATCTTTAGCCAGCTTTTGTACTTTTTCTTCCCACTCCTTGAGTTTCGCCATGAGTGACGTTGACTCTACCTCAAGCTTCGCCCGCATTGTTGCAAGCTGCGTTTGATGAATCATTTTCTTCGCGTTCAACTCGTGCACTTCAAAGGCATATTTGTCCAGTGTCTCTACTTTGGATTTCAGTTCTTCGAAGTGGACAGCTGCGGCTTCAATCTCAGGACTCTTCCTGAGCATCTCGACTATCGCTTGAATTTGTTTGTCCAATGTGTCGATCTGCTTTTGCAGTGTGCTTATATCTTCTCGCAACGTTTGAGCATGCTCGTCTCCTAGCTGGAGCCGCTCCTTAGCTAAATGAAGCGACGCAAGCTCAGTGGCGTTATCGGCCTGCTGCGTTTCCAGCAGAAGTAGCTGCTCTTCGCATATTGCCAGTTCTTGGCGCGAAATTGTTAGCTTCTCCTGAGACTCTTTCAATGCATTTTCGATGTTTGGAAGATTCGTTAACTCACGAGCGACTACTTCTGTTTCTAATTTGAGCTGTCGAACGCGCTCTCTCGCTTTCTCTTGCAATCGGTCGTAATAAGATAATCCGAGAATCTCAGAAAGAATCTGCTTACGTTCGGATGGCGGGCGAGTCGTGAATTCGTCAGCTTTACCTTGCCTCAGATACGCTGAATTCACGAAGGTGTCGAAATCCATGCGTAATAGATCGCAGATAGCCTTCTGCGTCTGCCTGATGCTTGCCGCAGTCAAGCTCCGCCAACTGCCACCGATGCTTTCAGTATCTTTTTTCCACTCTGCGCCGGTTCCGCCAATAGCACCCGCGGCAAGGGCTTCAGGTTGCAGCTGCTTCGAGCGATTGAGGACCTGAAATTCCAGGGTGCCTTTTGATGTTATTTTGGCACCGCCTTTGACGCTCATCTTTTGTCTAGATCGTCTAACTCTGTAACGTTCACCTTCGTGGGCAAAGACAAGGTCTGTCCACATTTCCTTTTCGCCTAAACGGATCATTTCGTCAGAACTGGAGCGACCACTCTCCCAGAGCGTCCATGTGAGAGCATCTAACAATGCTGATTTGCCGGCACCATTGGAGCCTGTTACGCAGACTATCGGAACGTGTGTGAGATCGAGCGACGCGTCTGCGTAGCTCATGAAATTATGTAGTGTCAGAGATATTAGAATCACCGTAATGTGATTCTAGCCCATTTTACACGCGCAATAGCACTCGAGTGGGCGAAATTCACGTCAGAAGAGATGCTCAATTTTCTATCTGCCTGAGGCATAATGGCTAACGCCGGCGCACTGGCTGCAAGATGAACAGATTGGTGTGGGAATGAAAGTGTTACTCTAGCGATATATCGATTTTCTATATTCTGATCTCATGAAAAGCGACGGAAAATTGAGCCTGCTCGAACCTACTCGAACAAAGGAAGACGAACTTCCTGGAAACATTGGCGGACTTATCGCCGGTGCTCTTTTCCTGTCGGGAATGACCGCGCTCGTCTACGAAATTGTTTGGCAACGCATGCTGGTTCGCATCGTCGGGGCGACTCTGCCGGCAGTATCAATAATCTTCTCCGTTTTCATCGGCGGACTGGCTCTGGGTGCCTTGCTCAGCGTACCCATATTGCGAAAGAAAGAGAGCGCGCTTGCGGTCTATGGTTTTGTGGAGCTGGCATTGGCTGGTTTCGGTATCGTAATTCCGCTTCTATTTGGAGTGGGCGGTTCGCGCCTATTCTCGTCCATATCCAGCAGTGTTTTCGAGAGTGCACTGTATGTGGTGATTCTGTTCGTTCCTGCGACTTTGGTCGGTATCACATTCAACTGCGTTGCAAAACACGTTTTTGATTCGGTTTCAGATCATAAGACGAGGTCTCATCTGGTTTCTAATTTCTATTACGCAAATCTTTTAGGTGGTGCTTTCGGAGCGTTTCTCGCTGTACTTTGCTTGATACCATGCCTGGGACTTTCGATAACCAGCATGAGCATGTCACTATTAAATCTGTGCGTCTTTTTTGTTTTAATCGGCTGTTCGTTGTCCGTTAAACGTCATGATGACCCGCTTTTAGAAATTCTCTCTTGGCTGAGCCCGCCCAAAGTTATAGATTTTGCAACACCTAAATCAGAATCTACAATTACAGTGCAAAGTGTCGGAAAAACTACCGAAATTCTGGAAGGCGTTGCTGAATGGTCTCATGCTACCTCTACCTATTCTCCGTCACAAACCTTGTTTCTAATTGCTGTAGCTTCAGCTGTAATTATGGTATTGGAAGTTGCATTTACTCGCCTTTTCATGCTTTTGCTCGGCTCATCGACTTATTCGCTTGGTTTAGTTTTAAGTATCGTGCTCGCCTCGTTCGCCTTTGGTGCCTGGATAGTTTCAAGAACAAAAAGTAAATTCAGTCATTCTCTCCTCACACAGCTCTTGTGTCTTGCTGCTGTCTCGATGATTTTTGTCGTTCTTGTAACGCCTTACATTCCTCTTGCGTTTTTATTACTCCAACAATTTTGCAGTCACTTCTTCCCGGTCAACCTAACTTTTATTGTTCCGCGATTTCTGCTGTGTGCCTGTCTGGTTTTGCCGTGCATGATCCCGTTGGGATGTATATTTCCATTCCTGCTAAAAGGCACAAGCGCGTATGCTCAGCCCGGCAGTGAAGAGGGTACTGCTTGGACAGGACATGCATTTGCTTGCAGCTCAATTGGTTCGATTTTTGGCTCTTTGTTTGCGTCCTTCATTTTGATACCACTTACCGGTTCTTACATTCCGTTGTTTGGTACTGAGAGCGGAATCGAGACCACTTTTCGTCTCGTTTCTGTGCTGTTGTTGATTGTTGGGCTGGTGTGTGCTCAATGGTTGTTTCGATCTGCTCCATCAACTGTTGGTTCAAAAGCTGTCGCCTGGCTCGCCTGTGCTATAGCCCTTGTCTTCGCAAGTCTCATTCTCTTCCCAAAATGGAACCTGCAGTTACTGACCTTAGGACCGAGTTTCTATACTTTGCCAGCCGATGCAAAAATCTCTCAAACCGCACTGCTTAATTCTCTGACTCGCGCTACAGGACCGCACGGACTCTTATTCTACAAAGAAGGAGCCAATGAGACCATATCAGTAGAAGAGAACACTAAGGCAAATATTCGCTTCCTGAAAAACGATGGTAAGTCTGGGGCTGCACTTCCTATCGATTGGCAGAAGGCTGCACCGACAAGCGATGCAGGTACACACCTTGCTCTTGGCCTTTTGCCTTTTGCATTCGACCATGCGAAGACTGATTTGAATACGCTTGTCATAGGCTTTGGTTCTGGTATTACAAGCGGTGCCATTCTCTGCAATTCGTCTGTTGCTAAATTGAGTGTGGCTGAATTGGAGCCAGCCGTGTATGAGGCTTCGAAGAAGTTTGAGCCGTCGAACTTACCGATCCCTGCTGATGCTCTTTCTTCCGGAAGGGTTAGGCTTATGTCGACTGATGGACGTAACTTGCTTAGGCGATCTAATGAACACTTTGATGTAATCGTTTCGCAGCCTTCGGAGCCATGGATCTCGGGGGCAAGTGATCTGTTTACCTATGAATTTTGGCAATTGGCAAAGTCTCGATTGAAAGAGGGCGGAGTCGTCTGTCAGTGGATTCAAATTTATTCCATAGACGAGCCGGCGCTGAAAACCGTGTTGGGAACTTTCAATAGGTGCTTCAATCATTCTCTGCTTGTACATTTCGCGGGTGCTGGTGAGGTTCTCCTGATCGGGACTGACGCACCGATTGAGCCGGTCGGTGAGCAGGATGTGGACGACTTCCTCCTGAAATCAGAGCAATCGCTAATCTCTCGACTGTCCAATAATTCCGGAAAGGCAATCGTGCCACCGAATTTTCGCTGCGATCTGCTCCTGAATACTGACCAATTACGTGATTTGACGAAAGACATTCCTCTTAACACTGACGATCGCCTGCGTACTGAGTACGCTTTGCCCCAACTGGTAGGGTTTTCCGACGATAGCGTTGTTAGAAATTTGAGGTGG
Source organism: Oculatellaceae cyanobacterium (assembly GCA_036702975.1). Taxonomy (GTDB): domain Bacteria; phylum Cyanobacteriota; class Vampirovibrionia; order Obscuribacterales; family Obscuribacteraceae; genus DATNPX01. The sequence continues at coordinate 32,382 of DATNPX010000049.1, read as the reverse complement.
TTGTCAGTTAAGATGAAACAAAATTAGACCGGGCGCGAGAGCTCAATGTCAAGTACAGTTGGTCTTCTGGCAAAAACCATATAGTCAATATGGGGTTACGCTAGAACAAGACATTACTATTTTGGGGCTTGATGCAGTTTAATGAAGACTGGGCCGCCATTGCTTACTGGCTGGCTGATTTAAGACTCGACCGAATCGGATTAACATGTCGTACCGACTACTTTTAATTGAAGACAGCGCTACACAACTACTCACCATCAAGCGCACTTTGGAGAGTGAAGGCTATCAAATACTAGAAGCGCGAAATGGGGCAGAAGGGCTGGCTCGAGCCTACAATGAGCTACCGGATCTAATTATTTCTGACGTCGTGATGTCAGGCATTAACGGCTATCAGTTATGTCGCCTGGTAAAAAACGATCCTGATCTTTCGGCCACTCCTGTGATATTGCTCACGAAGCTCGACGGTTCCGTCGACCGCTTTTGGGGGTTAAAGTCTGGAGCCGAGCGCTACATTCCAAAAGAGCCAGGTTTCCCAAACTTGATCAAGGCCGTTCGTGAGCTGCTTGGAGAGTCACAGGTGCAGCCCAGGCTTCGTATTTTGAATGATCCAAGTCGTAGTCCTACAGCCGAAGAAATAAACAATCGTCTCAATCAACTTCTCGAGCGTCTCTTGTTCGAGGCAACAATTGTCGATGAAGTGCGGCGTATTGGTGAGGATATTCTCGACCTCGAAGTGATTACAGAGAAGTTGTTCGCTCTGCTTGGTTCGATCATTACTTATCAATCGTGTGCCTTGGTCGTCAATCAGGGACGCTTCTCAAGCCTTATGTTGGATTTGGCACAAGATGCGCAAGAACAAGCTGTAAAAGCGTATGTCGCTAAATTGGCTCTACAACTGGGTTTGCCGCCGTTGCGAGAAGAAGTGATGCGCACTTCTTCTTTCCCTGATAATGCTTTGACGCAACCGATCGATATGACTGGGCTGAGGCTCGGTCTTCTCATTGTGCTTCCGTACCCACATCAATCGTACAAACCAGGAGACCAAAAAGTGGTTCGATTGATAGCCGAACAGTTGTCTGTTGTGTTGCGCCTATATCAATCACACGCAAAGCGGGAAGGCGCTCCTGTTCCAACGACTTAGTGCTGATTTTTATTTTTCTTTTTGTCTTTTTTGCGGCTGCTCTTGCCCTGTTTCAAGGTAAGGCTATCCATTGTTATCGGCTCCAGGTGTGCGGCTGTCTCCATCTGGTGTGTAGGGTCGATGTCTAACCAATCATCACCGGGCAGATTGTCATGGTCAAAGTAATCTTCTAACTTCTCACCAGCTCCAGCAGCTGATTCAGGCTCTGAATCTGGCTCATGACTCCTAGCTTGATTCTGTTCGCTATCTTGAGTTTGTTCTTCGCTGCCAGCTGGTGTCACTTCCGGTGTATGCTTCGCCGGCGGTGTCAGATCAATTGGCCAATCAGAGTCATCTACCTCTTCTTTCTCCGGCTGTTTGCTATCGACGTCTTCGCTGCTTGGTTGCGCTACTTCAGTGACTTCCTTTTTCTCTTCTTCCTCTGGTGCGCCCCAGTCTAGTTGGTCGCGCCAGCTGGGTACGGCACGTCCAAGATTGAGCTGGCTTGTGCGATTTGGATCTAGCTCTCGCACAGCTGGAATGTTATTGGCTGGTTCGGGTTCAGTCATTGATTCTGGTATAGGCTGAGGTGGCGGAATCTCGTCTTCCGGTGCATCCCAGTCCAGCTGGTCTTTCCAGCTTGGAATCGCTTGAGATAGATTCAAGGTTGGCGGCGCCGCCGTTTGTGTTTGTTGAGAAATCTGTGGCACCGGGGGGCTGGCCTGTGGTGCCGCCGATGGTGCAGACACGGCCGAGGCAGCTGGTGTATTGCTACCACCCTCGCTGTTGGCACCGCCGCCACCAAGAAGATCCGCCAAGGCATTGTTGCTGTTGGCAGACTTCTCCATCGGTTCGAAGTCGACGAGATCAGTTATCTTTGGCATAAGGGCCGCTGAGAGTCCTGGTCCCTTTTCTTGCGGTTCCGGCGGTGCGGCACTGATAACAATCGGTGGCGGAAGTGATACTACTGGCGGTGCATTCAATTCCTCGACTACTTTCGCCAGACCTTCTTCTGTTACATAACCTCGGTCGACGAGCGTATCGCTTATCGTCAATCCTCGTGACTGCGAGAGCTCCATGGCAACTTGGAATTGGGCCACACTAATAACGCCTGCGCGCAAAAGTTTTTGCCCAAGCAGAACAGATTCTAGGTCGCGTTCTCCAATGAAGCCCTGCTTGATTAGGAACGTACCGAATTGCACCTCCGGCATTGCTTTGTGCATGTCACAAGCGATTTGAAGCTCGGCAGCTTCCAAAAGACCTGCGCATTGTAATAGCTCACCAATGCGTGTCGGGGTGCGGTTTGTCTGCTGTTGCTGTTGTTTGTCTTCCGGAGTGGGCGGCACAAATACTTCTACGTCTCCGCGCAGTCCTAGATCTCGGAAATCGTAATCTGTGCGGGTGACAGGATCAGTAAGAATGTCGTGTGCGATCCAGATCTTGCGGAGACTTTGCAAGAGCTCTTGCCTTTCAGGACGTTTTGCTTGATTGATTTGTCGTATGCGAGCCCGAACACGCACGAGGAAGTTCTTGTGAATCTCCTCATAAGGCGACATCTGTGAAACACCGAGCAAGCGATATAGAGCCTGATACTGCGGCTCTACGCCTCGGGCCTCATCATGAACGATCGGACCATCATCGCGAATGCCTTGGGCACCGTTACCCTCAATCGTTGTTGGCAAAGGCTGCTCAGGCGTTCCGTTCATCGCTGCTTCGATTTTGGCAAGCGATTCTGAAAGTCTCTGACTGTGTTCGCTTGCACTCTGGCTAGGCGTTGCAGACATCAAGACATCAGGGTCGATGGAGCGCACTGCAGGCATATTGTTGTGCGAGGCTCTCATCGGAGTGTTAACTATCGAACGATGCAGAGCATCTGCCGCAGTAGGCATCGGTTGAGTAGGTTGCGTAGACTGCTCTGGCTGCGGTGATTGGGCATTCGCAGCTTGAGATGCAGGAATCGACTGGGGCACTTCGGACTCTGCGGGTGGTTGTGCACCAGTGTGTTCTGGTTGTGCCTGGTTCTCCCGCTGGGGTGAGATCTCAGGCATGACCTCGGCTTTCGCCGACTGAGCGGGTTGTGTCGGTTGTACTGTAGCTACCGCGGATTGGGATTCGGCATGAACCGGTGGGGAGACCGCTTGAACAGGCTGCGAACCTGGTGGCACTGCCTGCACGTGCGACTCGGTGTTGACGTCTGCCTTATCACCAGCTGGATCTTGGGCTGATTTGATGATTTTGTTCAACTGCTCGTGAACCAACCGAGCCCCGGCTAAGTCGCCACTTTGCAGGCTTAATTTCAATGCGGCTGCCAGAACTCTTGTCTCGAGTTCCAGGCGGGTTTTAATGCTAAGGCGGCCAAGGGACATTCCGAGTCCTTATCCAGTCATGTGCCTGCAACCCATTTTCAGCACCGACAAACTAATTATGCCTTCAAGTGCGATTATTAACACGTTTCTGACCGTGGCTTTGGTCATGTGGACTTAAAATTTAGGGACATGAACGACCATCAAGACGAGCTTCTGACTGAACTGCAAGAAAAATCACTGAAGTTTGGCGTCAAATTGACTTCGGAGCAGCTCAACGCTCTGAAAGACTTTTGCCTCGAGATTATCGATTACTCCAAGCACACCAATCTTGTTGGGAAGGCGGAACTGCCGATTTTGCTGCAGGACCACGTGCTTGATTCTCTGGCTCTTGTGCCTTTCATCAAAAATGCGACCGATAATAAGGCGATTCGGTTGATTGATATTGGGTCTGGTGGAGGATTCCCGGCTTTTGTACTGGCAATTGCCCTACCGAATCTTCAAGTGACCATGGTCGAAGCGTTGGCCAAGAAATGCAGATTCTTAGAGGAAGCGACTCGGAAATTGACGCTGGAGAAACGGATATCTGTGCTGTGCCGGCGTGCCGAAGAGCTTGCTCACGAGCGGGGGTTTAGAGAGCAGTTCAACATCGGCACTGCACGTGCGGTTGGAACTTTTGACTTGTCGGCGGAACTTGTAATGCCCTTTCTCTCGGTTGAAGGCAAGTTTCTTGCGCAAAAGTCAGCTGCACAGAGGGAAGACGAAGTACAAAGGGCTGAGGGTTGCTTGTCGAAACTCTCAGGAAAATTATGCGACGTCAAAGATCTGGATGAGAACATTTTGGGCAAATCCAGAATTGTTTTGATCGCCGAAAAAATAAGACCATCCGACGATGCCTACCCGAGAACTTGGACAAAGATCAAGTCTCGACCGCTCGTATAGTTTCGTTTTTACGATCAGGCGGTAACGCCTTCAGCGTCGGGCACCAGCCATCCTTCCGCGGAAGCCTGGATTTTGGCGTTATTGAAGCCTGCATCTACAGTTAACTCATAGAGACGGCGTCTGCTGCTGAACATGTATTTTGCTCGGTTAAGCAATGCCGTGACGTCGATGCATTCGTGCGCAAAAATAATGTTGTCGGGGTGTCTGTACCATGAATCGCCGACCGGTACTACCATATCGGCAACCAGTTCACCGACATTCAGTTCTTCTTTGTCGCGATGTGCGCGCGGTGGCCATGTCAGATAATACTTTTTGGTGTCGAAGCCCAAACACTCGAGCCTTCCCAGAAACGCAGAAGGTTGTTCCTGCACTTCAAAACCTGCATTTTCATACAGAGTCAGCTCGGCTTGCCAGATATCCTTGAGGATCTCTGCCACTGTCACCATATGTGGTTCCAGCCGCCAGAACTGTGAGGTAGGCAAATATGAGCGCGAAGGACGAAACTCCCAGGAGTCTTCGGTATAGCGCACTTCGTACTGGTGCGTGTGTGCCCAAGCCGTCATCAACACGCTCATCCAAATGTTATTGTCTTTGTAGACTTTGGCGTAGCTTTTCTTGAACCAGTCTTGCCACTCTTCGAAAGAATCGTATTGACCAGACCGTTTGGTCAAGCCCTCGCGCCACTCTTTTTCGTCTGGAAGAGGATCTTCGGCGTGGAAAAACTCTTCCCAATAAGCGCTGACGATGGCCGGTTCGAGGAGGACAATATCCGATTTGCCAAGCTGGCTCTCCCAGAGCGCTTGACAGGTCTTGATCGACTCTTCACAACGCGAGTAGGGGTTTGAGTCTCTGAATTCCGGATTGTGTCTGACCCAATCTATTCCGGCTCGAATAAGAAAGGCTGGAATCATTGACTAACCACCAAGTCCCCGCTGAACCACTTCACCCAATAGCATACCTCGCCGCCCCTAACCTTTGCAGGGGTCATTTCGCTGCAGCTATCTTTTTCTTGGCCAGAGGCAGGCGGTTAGTCTTTTCAATCAGCTCTTGGAAAAGCTTGATCTTCGGTGCAAACTCAGGGTCGGCTTCGTAGTCAGAGAGAGTCTCTGCTAGACGCTGGCTCCAGTTATCTTCACCGCTCAATCCGGGTTCGTTGAAGCGCTGCTTGGTTCCAAGCAAGTCGGTGATCATGAGCACGGTCAGCCAACATGGCGTCTCAAGCAAAGTCTCAAGGAATATCTTATGCAGTTCCGGTGTCAAAGATTGAGGTGGTTCGTCGGTTTTCACACCTAGAAACTTCATCAAGCGTTGCACTTCTTGCCAGCCGTTATCGCCGTCCGGACCATGCCACCATTTGACTAGATCGTCGTAAAAACGTGCAATCGGCATATGGTCGTGCGTTCCATATGTTGCTAAGCCGAGCACCGGCAGTGTCTCTTTCGGCTTGAAGGACTGATCATCTTCGCCGACGCGTTCGAAGATAGGGATGACGAATCCAGCGATTCCCAATTTTTTCAAAAGCGGTCGCACGTATTCAGGCACGATGCCCAGATCTTCGGCAACAATGCCCGAATCTCCTGACGCATCCATAAGCATCTTCAGAAGAGCTTCGCCATCCTTGCAGTTTTTCAGTCCCTCTTCTTCCGGCTCATCGTCTCTGGGGAGAAACCGCGGTAAATCGCCTCCGGTCAGCTTTTTGGCTTCTTCTTTTGTCAAGTCGAGGAATATACCGTTCTTCTCTGGAATCCAGGGGAATGCATAGACTCGGAAGAATCCGAGAACATGATCGATTCGATAGTATGGAAACAGTTTGGTCACATAATGAACGCGCTGTTTCCACCATTGATACTTTTGTGCTTTGTGCGCTGACCATTTGTAATAGGGCATGCCCCAGTTCTGTCCCCATTTGCAGACAAACGGGTCGCCTTTGAAATATGTCTCAGGTGGAGCACCGCACGACCATTTCAGATCGAATAGACCGGGATGCGCCCAAACATCAGCGCTATATCGGCTGACTCCGAAAGGCAGATCGCCCATCATAGATACACCGGACTTGTCAGCAAAGTTTTTGACCTCAGTCCATTGGGTCCATGCTATCCATTGCACGAATGACCAGAAAGTTTGCTCTTCTTCAAAGCGCGCTTTGACGGCTTTTCCACCAGTCGCTTTCTTGGCGGATTCGACAGTTCGATATTCCTCTTCCCAAGTCGGCCAGCTGGTGTTGCCGTGATGCTCTTCGACGAGAGTGCGGAAGAGTGCGTATTCTGGCAGCCATTCACTGTTATCAGCGAGGAACTGAGCGAACTCTTTCTTCTGTTTGGTGTTTGCTTTGCTGGAAAAATTGATATAAGCCGCGCGAAGAAGATCGTTTTTTAGCTTCTTCATGAGCGGATATTGAACAGCACCAGTTCTTAGCTTGGCTAGAAGTTCAGGTGTTGCTAGTTTGTTGTAAGCCTCTTCAGTGAGACATGGTATCGTATTTGGTGAGATAGCGATTAAAGCAGGATCGAGAGCAATCGAACTCAGCGCATTGTAAGGACTGTTGTCACCACCAGTTTCGTTGATTGGTAACAGTTGCAGAACGCTGATCTTATTGCGCGCGCAAAATTCGATCGCTTTGGCGACAGCTTCGGTGTCTCCGATGCCGAGATCGTTTTCGTGCCTAAGCGCAAAAACCGGCACCAGGATTCCGGCCAGCTTGTTTTTGATGTCGAGCTTCATTCTTACACACCCACTCGTGCAAACACTTTGTCTAGATTGGTCAGATAGTTTTCGGCTTTGAAGCAATCCTCAATCTCTTGTGTTGTCAAATGCTCTTTTACGGCACCATCGCTCAATAGATTGCGTTTGAAGTTTCCATCTTCCTGATTCCAGGCTTTCATCGCGTTTGATTGCACCAACGCGTAAGCTTGTTCTCTGGTTATACCTTTATCCACCAGCCGCAGCATAACCGCTTGCGAGAAGATGACGCCGCCGAAGCGGTCCATATTCTTTTTCATGTTCTCCGGATAAACGACGAGCCCGGCGACGATCTTTGTAAAGCGCGCCAGCATGTAGTCTAGAAGAATTGTTGAATCGGGAATTATTATCCGCTCTACCGAGCTGTGGCTGATATCGCGTTCATGCCACAGCGGAATGTTTTCCATAGCGGCGATCGAATTAGCTCTGAGAATACGTGCTAAACCGGAGATGTTTTCGCTGCCTACCGGATTCCGCTTGTGCGGCATCGCCGATGAGCCCTTCTGGCCTTTCTCAAACGGTTCTTCCACCTCGAGAATGTCTGTTTTCTGTAAATGTCGAATCTCCGTGGCAAACTTTTCCAGACTGGTGCCGATCATGGCAAGTGTCCAAATGAACTGAGCATGACGGTCTCGTTGCACTATTTGTGTCGAAACCGGCTCGGGGGTGAGACCAAGTTTTTTACAAGTAAGCTCTTCCACTTGCGGAGAAATATTAGAAAATGTGCCAACTGCACCACTAATCTTTCCAACAGAGACAATCTCAATCGCCTCGGCTAGTCTCTTCTTGTGACGGCGAACCTCTTCCAGCCATACCGCTAATTTGAATCCGAAAGTGAGAGGCTCAGCATGAATGCCGTGTGAGCGACCAATCTCGACTGTGTGCTTGTGTTCTCTGGCTTTCCCAAGAATAGCCAACTCCAGCTCTTCGAGCGATGTTGCCAGCATCTGACCTGCTTGACGCAACTGCAAAGCGAGGGCTGTATCGATGACGTCTGAGCTTGTCAAACCGAGGTGGACGTAACGTGAGTTTTCGCCAACGTACTCGGCGACGTTTGTAAGGAATGCTATGACATCGTGTTTTACTTCTTCTTCGATCTCGTGCATCCGCTTTATATCAAAACGGGCTTTCTTTTTTATGTCTGCAAGAGCATCTTGAGGAATTTTGCCTAAATCGGCTTGCACTTCACATACGGCAATTTCAACGTCAAGGAATGTTTGAAATTTCGACTCTTCCGACCAAAGTTGACCCATCTTGGGCCTTGTGTATCGATCGATCACTGCGCGCCTCAACCAAATTTTAAATTGACTAGACCGAGCAGTCAGCTCAGTTCTAGCTGGAGTTTCATTCTGGGCTATTTTAGCCTCTTTTCAGGCCCACCAGGCTGAATAGTGACTTTATATGCGGAAAATATCGACTTCTGCCTGAACAGCTCGAACCGCTTGGCAAGCTGTCAATAACGTGTACAAAAGGATATTCGTTTTATGACTGTGTCTTTGTATATGCAGGCCGTATGGGAATCGACAGCTACAAGCTAATCATGACAGCCTTGTTCAAAACGGCGTTAATATTTGTAAGAATGAATACTTTGGTGCTCTTTTTATGGTCCTTGCACATAGTTGATATGACTTTTCGATAGATAACTTCTATCCATTTTGATTCGGCTGGCTGGGTCGATTTAATATATCTCTGGCAGGCGGGAGTGATATTTGCGAGCACTTTTAGACGGCGATGAAAGCAGATACTTAAGTGAAGCCAGATTCAGTTAGGCTACAATTGCTGCCTGTTTGTCGTGAGTATCTGTTGGGTAATCAGAAGAGCAAAAAATGACGCAATCCTCGCTAAAGATCCTTTTACCAATTGACATTGCCAGCCTGCATCCGGAGGTGTTCGAAGTACTGAAAACTCTGGTTCCTCTGAAGAGCGCGCAAGCAACTTTGTTGTTCGTTCGTGAGGAACTGCCTGCTTACGAAACAATGTTGGGAACAATGGCAGATTTCCCCACTGACTTGCCACATCAGATCGAGAAAAAAGCTGAGGAAGTACTGGCGGCGCAAGCGGATATTCTCAGGAATGATTGCGGCACCGTCAATACAAAAATCGTTTTGGGACCGCCTGCTATGACCATCGAAACGGTTGCAGAACATCTTGATTGTGACCTGATCGCCATGGCTCCCGGAGAGCACAGCAAAGTCTCTCAGTTCTTGATCGGTTCGACATGCGAGCGTGTATCAAAGCACGCAAAATCTTCTGTGCTGATTGTGCGTTCTAATAAAGCTGCCGCATTGAAGAATGTTGTCGTAGGCATTGACGGCTCTGAAAAAGCTCTCAAGGCCATGCTCAAGGCTGCCGCGACTTTTTCACTTGCAGCGCAAGAGGTTACGGTCACTCTCGTAAACGTCGTATCGGTCACAGGAATTTTTAAATACATTTCGCCTCCCGGTTTTGTTGCTCGGGTTGAGGATAATTTGATGATGTCAGGAGAAGCAGCGCTTGCGCAAGCAGAGAAATCCTTGATCGAAGCTGGAGTGAAGAAAGTGGTTGTTAAACTGCGTAATGGTGAGCCGGAAGCCGAGCTTTTGGCTGCGGCTAAAGAAGTTAGCGCCGAACTGATTATTCTTGGAGCACAGGGACGCTCGGCACTTGAAGAAGCGATATTAGGTAGTGTATCGAGCAAAGTTGCAGCGCACGCTACTGTGAGTACTGCCGTTTTCAGATGACGAGTGTAATGCGTTTATGACGCACTGACACCAAAGGCACCATATTTAATGCGAATCAAATACTCAGCCCTACTTTCGATCTTCTGTATTGCGGCTTTACCGGCGGCTGGCTTTGCCCAGAGCCTGGGACAAGAGCAGATACAAGAAAAGAAAGAGTTGAACAGCATGAAGTCTGAAATCAACGACATCAAATCGCATATGGAAAAGACTATCAATCAGCTTAGCGACATGGCTGATCAGCTGTCACAGGGACCAGAAAACGAGATTCACCTTATGGTGAAAGAGACCCGGGTGGAAATACTTCCTGGCAAATACATGGATGGCTTGACCTATAACGGCAAGCTTCCGGGACCAACCATTCGCGTGCGCGAAGGAATGCCACTAAAAGTGGTGTTGCATAACCAGTCACACAAACAAACCAGTCTCACTTTTCATGGCTTGCGTTTGCCTCAGTCGGTAGCTGGTTTACCTCGCCGCAAAGCTGGTGCCGTTAACCCGGGCGAGATCTTCGCTTACCAATTCATTCCCTCGCAAGTTGGCACGTTCTGGTATCACCCCCAAGTAAATCACCTCTTTCAAAAATCCTTGGGACTCTATGGGGCGCTTGTCGTTGAGCCTGCTCAACCACGGCACAGCTACGACCGAGACTTTGTTCTCGTCTTTGGCCAGTCGACGGTGAAGTCGATGCCTCGCTCGCCCGTCAGTGATAACGACTCTAGGAACAGCCAAACAAAAGGCGGCGAAACGGCCTTCACAATCAACGGCTCGACCGGCAGCTCAATGAAGCCGATGGAGATTCGCAAGGGCGAGCGCATTCGACTGCGACTGGTCAACGCTAGTAATCAGCCGATTCCTTTGAGCTTGACTGGGCATAAATTGGAGATTGTCTCCACCAACGGCAGCGACGCTCTCGAACCGCACACATTTAGAGATACCGTGACGTTGAATCCGTCCGACCGAGTCGATGCTGAATTCACAGCCGACAATCCAGGTGTCTGGTCGCTGGCATCAGAGATTCCAGAGCAGGCTAGCGATCAGGGGACATTTCCCGGTGGCATCGCCTGCGTAGTCAAATACATCGAGTTTGGAAACGAGTAACAGCTCGGCTAAATTTTGTCTCGTAACGATTGAAGGCAGCCGTTGACCTTGTCCATGGTCAGTCCTGTGTGTTTGCAAAATGTTGACCAGCCGATAGCTATAACATCTTCCCAGTTGTTGTAAAAAATCTCTTGATTGAGGAAGCCTTTTCCTAACTCGAGCGAATAGTCGGCCAGGATTGCTTTCGCCATATCGTGCTGAATGAGATGCTGTAGGTCAAACCACTGTTCTTCGAGAGCTAGATCAAAAAGGGCGCTAAGAAATTCTTTTTGACCGTATCTTACTTCCGCTAATTCTCGAAGCCGGTTATCCATTTATCAATATCTCAGCATGACTGGAAATATCTCTAAGATACGTAGCAACCAAAAAGACACTGCTGGTATCATCAAACTATCACAAGTTTCGCCAGTTTCGGCGAGAATTTCATCTTTGAGAGCCTGCCAGTCACTACCTTTGGTGCCTGATTTGTATGTGATTGTGGTGCTTCCAGGAGTGTTCCTCTGATCTTCAGAAGCTGAACAGCACATTTTCGCTGTATTAATGCCTAGTTGCTGATTAGGGAACTTTGCTCGTGCCTATGCGCCTAACAAATTTGAGTCCTCCAACTTAGTAATCCCGGAACCGAAAGCTGGAATGTTGCTGGACTACGAATTTGGCTTCCCGCAGCAACGATGATTATATTCCTGGGCGCAAATTAGCCGCGTTCGATATAGTGGTAGTAACTCCATGAGAAAAATATGACTCACCTGCAACTGCTCCAAATCAGAGAACAGTTAGAAGTTGGGGACCTCAAGGTCTCGGATGCTCTGCTATTAGTGTCGCGGGCCCTTCGGTCCAAGGTCGATGATAAACGTCTTGTCTGGTTGAATCGTGAGTTATTGGGCTACAGGAAGGAAGACCTGGCGCTCCTTTACGAGCGCCCTCGTTTCGGTCTCTCCTTTCTGGGCGTGCATCGGCGTGATGATTTAGACGTTCCGGCTTATCGTTTCTTGATGGGAGCTTGGGGCAAAGTCGACCGGCAAGGCAAGCTCGTATGCGTTCAGGAACCGCGCTTAGTCAGTAAAAGTATCTTTTGCAACATTGGTATCCAACAGATAGAAACACAGATAGACGAGATGGAAGAGCCATCATCCAGTCTGTTCAGCATTAGCGCTGACCAGGCCTCCGGCGCTGAGTTTTACTGCTGGTCCCGGGAATTGTTTAGAATATACGAGGCAGTCAGGGAAAAGCTGGTTTCATTTCTCGATGAAGTTATTCGAGAATTGAGGATGACCGCTGAAGAATCCAACGACTAATTCGTGAAACGCGCACTAAAGACAATTATGATTGGCTGCCTGCTGGGCGCAAGTTTGGCGACTGGTGTGCAGGCTCGAGATGCTCAAGACGGTCGAGTCCTTGAGCCCAATCCAGGTGTTCAGGCTGTGCCCGCCAGTTCGAGTTTGACGGCGCCGCCAAATCTATACGAAATAGCGGCGCATCAACGAGCGCTGGTGAATGAGGTTCTCAGTATTCCGCCTACTGAGCTTACACCGGCTCGGTTTATGAGGATGCCGGTGCCGGGTGAAGGTCTGGAGACATCCGATTACTTGCCGATAGTTCGCGAGCGATCGCAGGGATTGACTATGCGCTTTACCAAGATGCCGATACCTGTGTATATCGATGTATCGGGTCACCCAGACCTTCTAGAGATCTGCCAATCAGCTCTCAATATGTGGGAAGGGCGCTCGAACTACATGGTTCGCTTCGCCTGTGTTCAAAATCCTAAGCAAGCACGCATTGTCGTGCGCTTTCATCATCGCGGATTTAACGCTTCAGGCTCGCCTCGTGGTGCTGTGACGCATCTGGATTGGAAGTTTGTCGACGGTGCCTATAGAGTGCTACCACAAATCATTGATATCAATCTGGATGTGGCACAGGATCGCACGGCGGAGCAGCGCATCATGCTTTTGACGAATCTCTTCGCTCATGAAGTTGGACATGCGTTAGGCATGGTCGGACACAGTACCGAGCGGTCTGATCTCTTGTTCAAGGAGACGGACGAATACTCAAGGCTTTCCGAACGTGATATGAATACTTTATATAAACTGTATCAGTCCAAAGTGGATGTGCCGCTGTAAAGTCGCCAGACAGGCTGGTGTTCAATATCTAATATCTGTAAGGCGGAATTCCGAACTGGTTGCGCAGATCCGCATCCATGGCTTTGTTGGCAGCATCTAAATCTTCGAGGTTTTTCTTCCGATTGAGTAGTTGCCCCATTAACGGTTTTCCAGTCACAGGGTCTGTCGTCATAATGTTGTTTTGGACACGCAGATAGTCGCCGAAAAGTGAGGCGGCGTCCGAAAAGTATTTGAAGTATCCTTTATGCAGATCTGCTGTTTCCGGGTAGAGAGCAAGTTGCTTCATCTGGTCGGCCGCCTGAGAATTCTTTGATTCGAGCACCTGGAATAGCTGTGCGCTTTCAACCTTGTCCGCGCCTGGCATCACGATCGATATACCTTTTGCCAGCAAAGTATCTGCCTTAGCTCGCTCGGTCGGATTCATCTGTGCTTGCCGGCGTATGTCGTCGTATTTTGCAAACCAGCTCTTTATTTTCGCTATCGGTGTTTGCTGACCCTGCGCGGGCGCCGTAATCGGAACGCTACCCACCACGCTCAAAGCGACAACAAGCGCGAGGCACAACGATTGCAGTTCCAACTTCATCGACTCATTCCTTCTAGAGACAAGAGAATTCCTACCACAATAGATCAGACGTGCGCCACTATCTATAGTTGCTCCTAGCCTGACTTACGTTACCCGATGGAAATGACTTCGTCAAAGGGGTGTTAGCTCGACAAATGATTTCTCTTGTCAAGGCGGATTTCTTCGATCTGTCGCAGCCTGTTCGACTGACTGACACAAAATGCAGTTACTGACATAAAGACGTAAAGACATAAAGACATAAAGAGGAAGTCATTAGGAGTTCATCGTCAGTGCGAGGACCGACCCGTCGCTTGCAGACCTTGCCAGTAGATCGAGGTCTCCTGTGAGTTTTTCTATAAGTTCTTCTTTTGACTTGGCGGCGATTGCAGCAACTTCAGCCGCTTCTTTGTCTTGTCCCATTTTCTTCAACAGATCTGCCAGTATAAGTCGCGCTTCGATCGCTCCACGACTGCAATCAGTGAAGCGTGAAATCATTTTCTCGAGAGCCGATTTGAGATGCATTTCGGCCTCGTGCAGATCTCCTTGTGCCATCTTCACTTCCCCGATAGCTTGGTAACAGTGCCCGGTTTGAAACACGGTGGCGTTTGACTTCTCGCCCAGTTTTAGTGCTTCATTGGCCGCGACTTCAGCTTCTGCTAGGCGATTGAGCATAGTCAGAGCCCGCGCCTTGTTGTAGTACAGATGGGCACCGATTATTTGATCGAACTTCGAGCCGCCCAGCCCGGTCAAGCTTGAATCGACCAGTCTTAAAGCTTGTTCCGGTCTACCCATTTCGATGTCACAGTGAGCAATGTTGTTCTCCAGCACGCGTCGCGTGGCCGGACGATTGCTGTTTGCTAGACAATCTTGGAATATGGCTCTTGCGTCGGCGTATCTGGTTTGTCCAAGAAGTGCTATAGCTTTGTAGTTAGCAAGGAAGAGCCTCAGTGCTCGCTGCTTACTAAATCGACTGAATGTGGTAAGTGCTTGATCGAGCAGCAGTGTCATTGCTTCGGCCTCTATAAACCGGGAGCGATAAAGCATGAGCCTAAGCTTTATGTCGACTGCGTAAGCGAAGGTGAGGTACGAAAGTGGAAATAGGGTGATTGCTAGGCGAAGTGCTCGCGCTGTTAGGTGCGAAGCTCGGTGAATGTAGCCTCCGTTCATGGCCTTAGTCGCCTGATTGATTGCGACGAAGCTGATTAGTGAACCCAGCATGTACATAGACACGACACAGACCGGGCCCCAAACGAGAAAATCAGGATATGCGGATGGCCCAAAAATTCCAATCGAGACCCCAATCGCAAATCCAACCGTAGTAGCGATTATCGCTACCGTGTCGTTCCGCCGCCGTGCCCATTTCCCGAGCTCTGTTCCACGAATGGTTAGAGCGCCCTTCAAGGTGTCATCTATGGTCGGGAGGTCTAGCTTCACTTCTATTTTCTGTCTTGCTCATCGTATTGCAGTCTGAATAATTTTAGGACTGGTTAGTGAATTGCGCGTGTATCTCCGGGCACTTAGAGGGTAGAGGTATATTATATTTCCACTTCAAGCACGATCGAAAACGGAGACGCTACACATGACGATATTGGTGGCTGTTAAGAAGAATGGGCGTGTATATCTCGGTGCTGATCGAATCACTACGTTTGGCAATGAATATTCGACCGACCTCGTCAACAGTTCAAAGATAATCAAGCTCAAGCATGGGTATTTGGCTACGAGTGGTTACACATTGCTGGACAACGTCATCGAGCATCTGTACAACACCGACCACAAAATGATGGAGAATTCGTTCAAAGATCGAGCGCAAGTCTTCCACTTCTTTTTGCAGCTCTTCAGCGAAATGCGAAAGAACTATACGCTCGTTGACACAGGTAAGGACACATACGCCACCATGTACAACGTGTTTTTGCTGGTTACTCCGTCGAGCATTTATGGTGTGTCCAACAATCTGGCAGTACATGAATACGAGCGCTTCGCGGCGAAAGGCGCTGGCTCTGACTATGCTCAAGGATGCCTGTACGGAACATTTGATTTGATCGATGATGCCTTTGAGATTACACGCCTGGCTCTGGAATCAGCCTGTCATTTCTCGATTTACTGCAAGGAACCTCTGGATATCATTGAAGTTCGCACTCAGGATTTTGGTACTAAGGGTAGTGGCTACAAGCAACATGCTGCTTTGAGAACTATTCAGAGTAGATTCGGAACCCGAGATTTTGTCGCTATTAGGCAAGATGCGCTTCCCTTAGTGAAGGACTTCTCCGGTCCACCAAAGACCAAGATGCCGAGGGCCGGAATGAATGACAAACCGCGTAAGGCGAGTTCCAGCATTAGTGGAAAATCTAGCTCTAGCCGCAGTAGCAAATCGACATCTGCGCGTCGGAAATCACGCTAGGTCGGTTGGGTGGCCAAAGGTAATAACTGGCTGGGAATTCACTGGGACGTTGGCTATACTTAGGTTTAGGTTGTTATTAAGGATTTTGCCTTAAGCCCCAGCTTATTTCGTTTCTTCTCCGGTTATTGACAAAAAATTGTCCTTACTAACGTTAGTCTGTGTTCGAAACGTTCAATGGCGCCAATTCGCAAATAGACGTTTTCTCAAAGTACACTCAAATGCGGTCAGCAAAGTTAATCTATAAACTTCTGCAAGTCTAAACACTGCGGTGACGATGCTTTGATCGATCGGTATCCGTGTGTTGGCACAAATTCGGCCTTGCGCATTATTAGCTTCTGAAGTATACGTGAATACAGAAGTCGTAAAACAGTGACGACAAATATTTGCTTTTATATTATGCATCGCGCACGCGAGTAATTTCGTTCGCGCCTTCGAAGTGCGATAGGAGTATTCATCTGAAAACATGAAACTACTGACCAATTTTTGCTAGATCAATCAAACAAGTGGCAATGGAACGAGGTTCAGCCGATGCTTACAAGCAATCATCAGTTAAGGTTCTGGAAAGCGTTGGTCTTCTGTTCTATATGCAGCTGCAGCAGCCAGGTTTCGACTGCAGAATGTCAATCTGGAGCACCAGCGACTCCAGTTACTATAAATGACGAAACCAGCAATATACCTAACAGTCGTCAGCTCGTAAATGGTGCGAATACATCCGTCAACACCAGCACTCCGGGTCAAGTCAGAGTAGACCTGCCGAATTCCGGTGTCACAGCTGGTAGCTATACGAATGCAAACATAACAGTAAACGCACAGGGGATCGTAACATCGGCAAACAATGGTAGCGGTGGCGGCTCTACTACCGTAACGAGCGTGACAGCTGCCGATGGAACTCTTACCATTACGCCTACTACAGGCGCTGTGACGGCAAAAATTCCTAGCAACGTCGCACTTCCTGGCTCGCCGACGACAACAACGCAAAGTCCCCAAGACAATTCGAATCGTATTGCAACAACTGCGTACGTAGATCAGTCCACGGTTCCAGCTTGGAAAAGACATACCTGGGCCGAACCAGCAAGCCCCGCAAACACTGGTGTTCAATGGTTCGGAAATTACACGGCTCAGGGCAATCTCGGGGGAGCATTCACTCAAACCTGCTTCGATGGAACTTATGCGCTGGTCATACCTTATACTACCAACAGCGGTCCCGGAAATGCAGGGCAACTTTACATCACCCAAAGCTACACGACTTCGCAGCTCGGTGGGAAGCTGACGCTAGTTGTGTCACCAAGCTCGACTAGCAATGTTCGTTATTGGATCGGATTTTGTGACGCTTGGCTTGGCGCTTCATCAATACCACCTTCAAGCAGTAATGTCGCAGCATTTCGCTATTCTCCAGCAGATGGTGATACCACTTGGCACTTCGTGACGAATGATGCAAGTGGGCACTATCAAGACACAGATACTGGAGTTGTTCCTTCGACCACGGCAACAAGTCGCCTGCAAATTCAGTTAATCACCACCGGTGGTGCAATGGCATACATTGATGGAACGCTACGCGCGACGAATTCAACAAACTATCCGCCAATAACAAATCCTTTAGGCTTCACCGCTCTAACCAGCAATACAACGAGCACTCCTACGACATTAAATATAGGAAGAATCGATTGCTGGGGAGGCTAGGCGTTCGGCAATTGTCATTTCACCCCTCTTTCCAAGCACGATATGAGCAATCTGACACCTGTTTTCCACTCGCCCAAATTTTATACAACAGGCTTAATTTCATTGGCTTGCTTCATGGTCTGGCTCTGCGACGCATCGAAAGCGATGGCTCAGGCTCTTGTTGCGCCGACAATCTCCCCGACAACAGGATCTTATCCAGCACCCCAAACTATCCAACTCTATGCACCAGCAGGCACAATTTATCTAACGACTGATGGAACGCAACCTACTTCTTCTTCAACACCATATTCGGCACCGTTTACGGTATCATCACCGACTCAGATCAATGCGGTGACATATCAGTCAGGCACTTATAGCTCCGTCACGACGTCGTTCATAAACGTCGATGCGACCGCTACAGCTGTCAATCAAAGCGGACTACAACTTTGGTTATCCAGCGACTTCGGTCTGGTAACATCAACCGGATCGCCAGCTTTAGTCACTAAATGGGTTGATTTATCAGGTCGAAACAACAACGCATATACCAGCCTCGGAAGCCAACCTACTTTTTCAGATTCACCGACTGCATCTGTTGGATTTAACGGAGCATCGCAATATCTTTCGCTTCCTTCCGGATTTGCTAATTTCAACGCCGGAGCCACTATCTTTGTAGTAGCGCAGCCGTCTTCGCCCGGCTCGAACGCCCGGCTCTTCGACTTAGGAAACGGTTCATTGAACAATAACATCTTTATGTCTGAGCCATCGTCCGGGTCCTTCGACCTGCACGTTGTGAATGGTAGTACAGATAGTGCCGTAACTGCTTCGAGTGCCATCAATCTTGGTCGGTTTCAAGTATTAGAGGGCTCATACAACGGCACAAATACTGCCACTCTTTTCACAAATGCAAACCAGAACGTTCAAAGCACAAGTATGCAAATCGTCAATTTGATTCCTCGTACGAATAATTTCATAGGTCAAGCTAGTGGTGGAGGGAACTACTATGCAGGCAAAATTGCAGAAGTTTTGCTCTACTCGACACAGCTTTCTGCGAGTCAGAGAACCGCAATAGAGGCTTATCTTGTTCAGAAATACCAAACATTGTCTTTGACACCGTCGACTCCGATCATTAGCGTACCGAGTGGAACTTTGGCGGGACCGGTTCAGGTAGCAATCGCCTGCCAGCCCGGCACTGCAACGTACTTCACCACTGACGGTTCCACTCCGACCAGCAGTTCTCCGGTTTATTGTGGGTGCCCTCTTACTGTCAATTTCAGTCAGACCGTAAAGGTGCTCTCCATCATGAATGGAGTTTCGAGCAGCGTCGCGTCAGCGACGTATACGCTCGATGCCACTCAATGGCCAGCGCCAAACCCAAGCGACACAACGCCGCCTAGTATTAACCTACAGCTACCAGTAGCTTCACAGTGACATATCGAGGCGGTGCTACTATGAATAAATTAGCCCGGCAGTTTGTTGCAATTGCGTTGACGGCGTTCAGCGCATGTTCCGGCTTGTCCTGCGAGATGGTCGAAGCGGCAGAACAGACAGCGAAAGACTCTGCAAATAGTTTGCGTCAGCAGCTTCACACCGGACCCACAATTAAGAAAAAAAGCTTCGCCGAACTGACGCATCCAAGTGTCAGAAAGCTAGTTTTCTCCGCTAATCCCACTGATTTGGAACTATTCAACGCTCGCGTGTTTTCGGATCCGCTGATACCGATGGACAACACGGTAACCCCATCCGAGAACCTCGAGTTAGCCAAAGCTCTCTCGACCTTTCGCGAAAAAAACAATCCTGAAGACAGATCAGATCTGTCGAAATTCATAGAGCAACATTCGAAGTCACGCTGGCGCCCCGCGCTTGAATTGGGACTGGGTGAAAAGAGCCTGGAGACAGGTTATCTAACCGAAGCACTGAAATATTGGTCGTCTGCTTGGAATAGCGCAAAAAAACAGACGGATCCTCAACGTAAAGCGATTGCTGATTCGGCAATTGCTAATCTTGTCTTGCTGGAAGCTCGTCTTGGGCTAATGGACGATCTTGCTAAGCATCTTACGGAAATCTCTAAGAGAACTTTGACCGGCTCGATTGAAGAGAAGGTCAAGAACGCTCGCTCCGGACTGTGGTCGATGCAGCATTGCCCTGAAAAATCATTTCGCTGCGGCCCGTATGCCATCAACACGCTTGAATATTTGAAGTCACCCAACGGCGGCATCGGATTAAACAAAACCGTCCGAAAGGCTTTTTCTACGACTAAAGGAACCAATCTCGCGCAGGTTTTTGATTGGTCTCAGGAAATGGGTCTGAAATTGCAGATGTGCAAGCGTGACCCTGGTGCCAAGTTCGTCGTCCCCGCAGTAATGCACTGGAAGGTAGGCCATTTCGCGGCCGTAACTATGACTCAGAAGGGTTGCTACCGCGTGCAGGATCCGACTTTTGGCGAAAAGAGCAGCATGTGGTTGAGTGCAAAAGCTCTTGAATCACAAACTGACGGCTATTTTCTCGCACCTCAAGGCGCGCTGCCTCCGGGTTGGCATCCACTGCAACGGAAGGAAGCTGAGTCTGTGTGGGGCAAAGGAAATGCCGGAGGAACCGACGGCGGAAAGTCACCATTCTACCCAAAAAACTGCCCATTGGGTGACGGAACATGTTGCAATGGCATGGCCGTTGCATCAGTCTACAGTATGAATGCGACTTTAAATATCATGGACACTCCGCTCGGTTATACACCGCCGGTGGGGCCATCCATGGACATGCTGGTTAACTACAACTATAACGAAGGGAATCAGCCCTCGGTTTTCACATTCACGAACCTTGGACCGGACTGGTCTTTGAATTGGGTCTCATACCTAACGGTTGACACGTCCAGCAACGTGACTGTTCGAACACGCGGTGGTGGTTACGAGGTTTATAACTATTATTTGGGCAGCTATTCACCAAATTTGACGTCCCAAGGACAAATTGTCAACTTGGGTGGTGGCAGCTGGCAGCGCATCATGACGGATGGGAGTGCCGAAAACTTCACGCTTTCCGATGGCACCAACACATACATGACGTCTGCGACCGACCCTCAGGGAAACGCAGTAACATTGTCGTACGATTCAAACTATCGCTTGACTGGAATCACCGATGCCTGCGGCAATCCACCGACAACAATCAGTTACGTTTCGAATGTGTTTGGCAATCCTGGATTCTACAAAGTAGCGACCATAACAGATGGTTTTGGACGGTCTTCCTCTTTTTCATATGATTCGACGACAACTTTTCTGACATCCATTACGGACGCTGCCGGTAACGTCTCGAAGTTTAACTATGACACAACTTCTTCATTCATCAACATGATGACGACGCCGTATGGCACTACATCCTTTCAACAGTACATACCGAGGGGAGGTTCTCCATCCTATCCACCAGCTGGGCTTAAATTCACTTTCCCGGACGGTAGCACCTCCGTGTTGGAAAACTGGATTGGCGAGCAAAAAGAAACCTATTTTTGGAATCGAGAAGCTACGGCGTTGTATCCATGGGATCCTGCTAACTTGGATTACAGTCATTGCTCCTCAACCAGGTGGCTATGGGAACAATCTACAAATCTCGAGGCTCCGGTGGCAAACTGGAAGAGGCCTGCCCTCGAAGCTCCCACAATCTATATTTATCCGGGAGAACTTTATCAGGATTTCTGCGGAACCAGCAATCAACCAATTCAGGTGATCAGACAGCTGAGCGGGTTCCGGGAGACAGCCACTATAACTGGTTCTATCAC
Organism: Oculatellaceae cyanobacterium; assembly: GCA_036702975.1. GTDB lineage: Bacteria > Cyanobacteriota > Vampirovibrionia > Obscuribacterales > Obscuribacteraceae > DATNPX01. The sequence goes on along the minus strand of DATNPX010000049.1, from coordinate 10,961 downwards.
ACCAGGCGACAATCTCGGAATTCGTTTAACTGACAACTCGCTTCTATATAGTTCAGTAGCGAATACTTTCTGCGCCGACGTCTATTACACCGTAAAAACAGGTGACACCCTAGCCACTGTCGCGGCCGGTATCGCCGCAGCGGTAAACTCAAATTTTTCCTTGCAGGCTTATGGAATCACGGCGACTGCAGCATCGAATGTGGTGACCATTCTTTCCCTGTCGACTAACGCAACTAGCTACAGTGTTATATCCTCTGGCTCGCCGTCCGAGACGATCTCTCTTGCTGCAGGACCTAATCCTGCCGAGACGAGCACAATAAGCGGCACTGCAACGACGGGCGACATTTTAACCCTGACTGTACATGATACTGGTTTGCCTGGCGGGCAAGAGTCAGTCAACTACACAGTGCAGACGGGCGACACGTTAGCGACCATCTCGCAATCATTGGCGCTCGCCATTAATTCCGACACGAATCTTCAGGGCATTGGAGTTAGTGCGGCATGGTATGTACCAACGTGGGTTCCGAGCACGTCGCCTGTTGTGAGTATTCAGTCGAATTCTAGCAATGCCACGACATACACTGCCTCCGTTAGTAGCGGGGCCACAGAGACTTTGACGCTGGCGGCAAGTAGCAATGGTCTGGTTCAACAATGGAACTACCAGCGCAACGTTTTGGGCTACATCACGCAGTCGATTGATCCGATAGGTCGCGAGCTACAGTACAACTATGCAACCAACAATATCGACTTGCTCAACATTCAGTGTCCCGCATCACCGAGTAACTTTTTTCTCGGTCAATGGCAATACGGAAATCCTTCAGCGCCACACCGACCTACATTGTCCATCAACGGCTCGGGGCAAAAAACAACATCCACTTACAATGCGCTGTCTGAGCTTGCGACACAAACTGATGCGTTGGGTGATACCACTACATACAGCTACAACGCAAATGGATATTTGTCGCAAATTCAAGGTCCACTTGCTGGCAGCAACGACGTTACCACGTATACGTTCTATGGTTATGGTCTGCCACAAACAATCACAAACTCGCAAGGCTATCAACAGAGTTTCGCCTACGACGCACTTAACCGCCTGATTAGCACGACTTATCCGGATGGCACAGCCGACCGAACGGTGTACAGCAAATTAGATGCAGTATTACAGGGAGACAGAATCGGTCGCTGGACGCAATATGCGTATGACAGCCTCGATCAGCTGGTGTCTGAGACAGACCCATTAGCGCGAACCACAAAATACTGTTGGTGCTTATGTGGTGCCCTAGCATCTTTGACTGATCCTGCTGGAAATACCACGACCTGGCACCATGACCTCGAAGGCAGGATCATTCAAAAGGTCTACGCCGATCAGTCAGCAATAAATTATGTCTATCAACCAACCACCGCTCTATTGGCGTCGCGCACTGATGCTTTGAACCAGACGACTAGTTTCAACTACAACGTCGACAACACACAGCAATACAAACGTTACTCAAATGCTGTCAATGCAACTTCTCCAGTGGCAACGAGTTATGATCCAACGTTCGCTCGAGTTACGAAGGCAAGCAACGGCTGGGGAAGTTATAACTACGCCTACAACCCATATGCGGGCAGTTCAAATAACCAAGCTTATGTTTACATTGGAGGTTATCCTCAAACTCCAAGTGCCACCGATACTATCAGTCTAACTTTCCAAAATTCGGCTCTGCCCGGTGGCGCCTATGCAATGCCAGCATATTCGGTGCTTTCAGGAGACGCAGGAAATACATATGCAGTCGCCACGCATTTGGCCAGCGCAATAAATTCAAACTCTACCTTGAGCACAGCCGGAATTACCGCTGGCGCAAGCGGAACGTTAGTAACTGTAACGGCTGGCAGTACAGTCACCGTTCTGGCATCAGCTACAGGGAGTACTGCCGCCACTATTGGTGGTGGCGGTAAACTCACCCAAGTGACCAACAGCGTACTCACTTCTGCGCCTTTGACTTATAGCTGGGATGCCCTTAATCGCTGCACCAGCCGAATGATAAATGGTGGCAACAACAATAGCTCTTGGGTTTATGACGCAATAAGTCGGGTGACATCAGAAACCAATACTCTTGGAACTTTTGGATACACTTACGTAGACGACGCGTCTGGCTCATCCAAGGGAGATTTGCGACTCGCTTCCATTTCTTATCCTAATTCGCAGGTTACAAATTTCAGCTATCTGCCAACTTTCCAAGACGAACGTTTGCAGCAGATTGTCAATCTAAACCCGAGCGCTGCACTCTTGTCACAGTTCAATTATGCCTACGACGCTCAAGGTCAAATCAAGCAATGGCAGCAACAACAGAACAGCACAAACATACATCAAAGCCTTGGTTACGATCTTGCTGGACAGCTTACCGCCGTCACAAACGATTCTGGCAGTGCATTCAAAGCATATGTCAGCGGCACAGTTCACGCGGGAGACATTGTCTCGCTCACGGCTTACGATGCTTCGCTGACTGGCACGACCCCGCCAGGACAAGAGTCTGCCAGTCATACGGTCGTTGCAACAGACACAGCGTCAACTATCGCTTCGAGTCTCGCGACTTCCATAAATTCAAATTTCAACAACATCAACGTTACGGCATCGGCAAGCGGCTCTGTCATCACAATCAGCACATCGCCGAGCTACTGTACTCAGTTTACTTGTGCTGTAGCCGGTTCAGGAGCTACAGATACCATTTCTCTGAGCGCGAGCAGCCCAATTGCCAATTTACACAAGCAGCTTTACTACTCTTATGATTGCGCAAGCAATCGAGTTGGCGTGCAAGGCGATAGCACCGGAACTTTTCCTACTGGACTCACAACAAGCGCGACCAACTACTCTTACAACAATTTGAACCAATTGACTAGCGCGGCAGCGGGCGGACCGATTGCCTTCCAGGCGAGCACCGTCAATCCTGTCAAGACTGCGGTCTTTAATGTTACACAGACTGCAGTGATTGGCGGAACGGTTACGGCAGGTGATTTGCTCTGGCTAAGCGTGCACGACAAAGGACTTACAAAAGCCGAAAATGTTAGCTACACCGTGCACAGCGGCGACACAACCACATCCATCGCTTCGGGCTTAACCAGCGCCATTAATGCAGATTCTGCGCTGTCATCCCTAGGCATAGCGGCAACCTCATCCGGCGCCGTGGTTACCTTATCCTCGTCATCGGTCAATAAGACGACCTATAGTCGGGCTTTAAGCGCTAGCGCTACTGAGACAATCACTCTAGGAAGCAGCAGTGCGGTCTCGGCGAAAATAAGTCCGTCGACTTCGTTTACAGGTTCCCCTGCTTTAAATACAGGGGCAAATTCCGTGTCTGTAACTGCCACCAGTGGAGGTGGCGCTAAGACAACTAACAGTTATCCAATCACGATTGCCAGTTCGACACCACAGGCTTTCACCTACGACGCAAATGGAAACATGACTGGTGACGGAACAAACACATATGCCTGGGACGCCGAAAACCGGCTTACTCAGATCAATTACCCGGGGAGTGGAAATTACTCGCAGTTTTTTTACGATCCATATGGACAGGACGCAAAGATTGTTGAGACGACCGGCGGATCTGTTATTTCAACCAAGCAATTTGTCTGGGCCGGAAAAAAGATGCGGGAAGCTAGAGACCTTTCTGGCAGTATCACCGCGCAATACTTCTCGCAGGGTCAAATAACCAGCGGTTCGAACTACTTCTATCAGCGTGATCATCGTGGTGATATTGTAGGAACGGCAAACAGCGCAGGAAGTTCCGTCTGTGCGATTTCCTATGATGCTTATGGGCGACCTACTTTACTTTCTGGAACATTGACGCCAGATTTTGGCTTCACTGGTATCTATCTGCATCAACGAAGCGGAATGAATCTTGCGGTCTATAGAGCATACAGCGCCAGTCTTGGTCGGTGGATTAACAGAGATCCGATCGGGGAAGACGGCGGACTGAATCCGTATGCTTATGTGCTAAACGCCCCCACCAACTACATTGATCGGTTGGGACTAGATGAAACGCCGTATGATCCTGGTTTTGACTTTGGCTCGGAAAGTCACGTTGGACTTCCGCCCGGATCAAAAATAAACGATGATGGTTCCATTACTCTACCAAACGGTACGAGGTTACCCCCAACCATACCTAATGGTTCAAGTTGTGGTCGGAAGGGCGAACCAGACAAGGAGGGCGGCGGACATTGTGGAAAGCATGGTTCCGATGATGATTGTTGCAAAGAGCCCAAGCCTAAACCCAAACCCAAGTCCTGCCCAGCAAAAAAGAAGTAAACTCAGTACGCATTGAATCCAACTAAAAAAGTTGATCTTGCAAATGGTTATTGCCTAGAATATGTGAATATATTCTCGCATTGTTTCATGTTTTGGAAGGGGCGCTGTCTCTGACTATGTGCGGTGAGTTATTTGAGTCATTAAGGAGCAAGCGAATGCGCTTTTTGTCGATCTCGCTTGGCTAGCTGATAATTACGGAGCCGCTCGTAAGCGAACGCGCGGTTAACATATGCGAATCGATTCTTCGGCTCCAGATTAATCGCCATAGTGTCGTCAGCAATTTGAAGTCTAAATTCACCTAACATTCCATAAACCCAAGCCCGAGTTGCGTAACTATTTGCGTTTTTTGGTTCAAGCCTAATCGCTGCAGTGATTTCACTTAGCGCCTTCCTGTATTGCCTCAAATTAACATACGCAGCCGAGCGATAGGTATGGCACGACAGAGCAAAGTCATCATCCAAAGCAGTAGTTTTATTAAAGGCATCTATTGCCTTCTGCTGCTCATTGTGCAAAAAGAAATATTTCCCTTTTGCGAACATTTCGGGAGCAGAGACTTCGCCAGTATCATCTGGTCGCAACATTATTTTCTTGGACAGATAGTCAAACGTCACAGTTTTAAATCGGCTGAGAAATGAGTTACCCAGGATGATGCAGTCAGCTGCCGCGGGTGCGTCAGCAGCCGAGAATACCTCAACTATTGGCGACTGAAAGGAGCGTCCGCTAAGTTCCAGATATTCTAGCTCAATAGGTTCCACCCATAAATTACCAAGCCATGGCCCGGAAGATCGCTCACTGAACGTAAATTTTTGGTCCACTGCAGGCTTTAGCAATGAGTCCGCGGACATGTTAGCTAGACTGCCAGTGTCGAGTTGTGCTCTAAATTCGTGACTCCCGTTGAGCCTGATACTACAGTATGGAAGGTGATCACGTGTCCAGAGTGGTATAACAATCCATTCTTCCGAGTCGTGATTTTCGACCAAGCTAGAGAAAACGACTACTTTTTTCCTATAGTCTACTGTTACGACGAAATTTTCCAGGATATTTCCACCTAAAAATCCATCTAAATTCTTATGCTCAAAAAGCCCTTCATCGACCTCCATCAAGACTCTCGGTAAAACAATATGGCCGAGTTTTAAATCTCGCGCTCTGAAACAGCCTGAGAAATACTTTGCCCCACTCGCTTTCGTGTTTGGCAATCGAACATGGTCCAACTCGGCGACCCCAGACGTGCCACGCATCCACAGATCAGAAGTCTCAGAACCTGTATCCAGGATGAACCGCAAAGCGTGATCGTTTACTTGCAAAGGAATACAAATATGCCCATCCGAGTCATAGTGAAATGGTAGAACAACAGGCGTATTCTCGAGTTGTTTCGCAATGATGTCTTTGGGAGTTTCAGTTCCCGGGTTCGTGAAATTGGTCAACGGATCTTTTAGTTGCATCTGAGCCAACTCTGTCGGGTTAGCCAGCGAAGCTGCCTTTTTACGATCAGCTTGCGCGAGCTCCTGCTGCCCAAGCAATTCATAGACCCTTGCTCGGTTCCGATAATCGAAGGCATCTTTGTCATGGAGATCGAGAATCTTTGTCCTTAGTGCAAGTGCCGAATCTAGCAGCCCGAGTTCTTCGTAGGCAGCAGCAGCAATTCGATAGGGCAGAGGCGAGTCTGACTGGAAGCCCATAACCTTGGTGCAATCAGCAATAGCATCTCGGAGATGTCCTAACCGGTACAAGCCATAGCCCCGCATTTCGTATAGAGCTTGAAGATTCGGATTGAGCCTAATTGCCGAACTTAGATCATCAATTTCGTTCTGATACTGACCCAATTTTTCATAGACTTCCGCGCGAAGTTGGTAACTCTCATACAAATCAGGTGAAATCTTGACCGCTAGGCTAAAGTCTTTCAACGCATTTTGGAATTTACCTACGTGACTATATATTCGTCCACGTTTGACCAAAAGAAGAGAATTCAATGGCTCTTTTTGTATTAAAGAATTCAAGCGTGCAAGCACTGCAGCGAAGTTCTCTCGCTCCGCCGCCTCCTGCGATTTAATTGACGAAGCTAATGGCCGAGCAGCGGTCAACTCATTCGACCATGCAGGTGCGACTACTAGGCTAGGGAGAACCAGTTTTATGAGAACTTTTATGAGAACATGGATATTCAACCGAAGCATGCTTACCTCACCACTGATGAGCGAGCTTTGTATATTTTATATGCATCAAGTCTTGGAGACATATTCATCTGGTCGTAGAGCTTTTCCTAGAAGCAGTTGACTTAGACCCAGCCACACTTACAAATTATTTGTAGCCAATTCAGTAGGAGTTTCTCTGATTATACTTCCGTCCATCTGTTGAGTGCGGATCTACTTGCCTGATATTTGGCATGGTTGAAATGAATTCGCCTTCGATTCCATCGGCATACGCAAAACTGTTGCACTTAGCCCGTTCCAAGATTGCTAGTTTGCCGACTAAAACATCGTTTGATCAACCTTTAAAAAAGAGTCTTGTCTGGAACAGACAAGACTCTTTTTTAAAGGACCATAGACAACTTCACGATGTGGTACTTAGATTTAAAAAATCATTTCGCTGCAGACCGATATCACTGCTAAATTATGCTGACTTCCGATATTTTCAGTTAAATTGTCAACTAACATTTTTACTATAGTGGTACTATATATGAAGGCGCGCCTAGCATATTAGTTTATTTCGTAAGTGGCAAGTTTTTTCTCTTGTGCGCCAGTTCCACGCATAGGAGGATAGCTCATGCCAAAGATCACTGCTAAGTTTATTGAATCTGGTATCACTTTTCCAACCACTGGGCAACTTATCATTCGAGACGATGAGTTGAAAGGATTCGGTCTCCGAGTAACGAAAGGTCGCGTTGCTTTTGTAGCGGAGCGCAGAGTCAATGGAAGATTCAAAAGGATCACTATAGGGCACTACAAAGCAATGACAGCTGATGAAGCCCGTAGGCAAGCTCGGCAAATACTTATGGGCACCACTAAACTCAAAGCAGTCCTGCCAAAACAATCAGCAATCACGCTGAATCATGTCTTTCAGAAGTTTATGGCGGTTAGAAGATTGCGTCCCAATACGGTTCGCACTTACACGTTGACGACAAAACGGTGCATTGGAGACTGGCTGAGTTTACCCGTAACAGCGATAACGCGGGACATGATCTTAGAACGGCACCAAGCGTTAACGCGCGTCACAAAACGAGGCACATCAGGACAAGCGCAAGCAAACATTGCGATGAGAATTCTAAGAACTGTCTTGAACTTCGCCGCCAGTAACTTCGAAACAGCCGATCAGCAACCAATTATTTCAATAAATCCAGTGAGCACCTTGTCGAAAAACAGATGCTGGCATCGCGAGAGAAGAAGACGGGTGATAGTACCAGATCATAAGCTAGGCGAATGGTATCGCGCGGTCATGTCTTTGAGACAAATCTATATTCGTGATTACTTGTTGCTCTTGATACTGACGGGATTAAGAAGGACGGAAGCTTCTACCCTACGATGGAGCGATATTGACTTTAGCGCTCGGACCATCACTATTCGAGCCGAGATTGCAAAAAATAAACAAGAGCATTGCATCCCTTTGACTGACTTCCTATTGTTGTTGCTGCGTCATCGAAAGGAAAACAGTAGAAGTGATACAGCCTACGTGTTCCCCGGTCGCCGAGGCGGGCCTCTGGTGGAACCAAAATTAGGAGTTTCGAAAGTTGTCGAAAGGAGCGGTTGCAGCTTCGTGCTGCACGACTTGAGGCGCACTTATATAAGCATGGCTGCCAAGCTTGGCATACCGCATCATGTGATCAAAAAACTTGTCAATCACATTGCCTCATCCGACGTGACAGACGGATACGTCATCATTCAAGTTGATCAGCTGAGAGAACCAATAACGCAGATCAATAATCGCTTTCTGACACTGTTTGGTTGCAGCCTTGCTGACTGGGAGAAAAACAATAAGACGGTTGGTCAGTGGGTAGTAGGGCGGCGACGGCAAAACGCCGAGCAGCTCTAGCCAGCTATATCAAGACGACCAAAGGGCCACTGCATGCGGTGGCTCTTTCGGTCTCAGAGTGCACCATATCTGCTCATCAAGGTTTCGGCTGTGAGAAATTGAAATAAAAAATACGCATCGCCTAACGACAGCTCTTGTCGAACGAATTGGTGCATACAAAAGCTATACACCAACGCATCGAGGCTCAGCCATGCAAACGCTTACAATCGAAGCCTTACAGGACTCGGCGCCGTCTCTCAATATTGGACTTTAAACCCCTATTACTTCATTTAAAAAGCTGACCATAAGGAGAACTGTTCCTTCATTTGTAATCATACCATGGTTGATACTAACGGTGGTGCAGATACTAGTCAGCCTATAAATATCCTTTCCTCGCGTAGTTGCTGGCCATTACAAGAAAGCTTGAGCTGTCAACCTCGGCATAGCCGCCCGAAAGGGCTTGAGGTTGACCGTTCAAGCGCTTGCAATAAGATCATTCTAGCGAGGGTGAGATTATCTTTTCTTTGCCCTGAGTCGTGATGTTAGTTCGTCTCCTTCCATGGCCATCTCTCGCAGGAGTCGAATTGCTTCGGTGCGAGCATCTGCTGCCGAGAACAAGTCAGCTCTGCATATCGTTATACGCTTTAGTTGTGAACCGATTCGAGTTTCAGCAACGAACGTTTTACAGTGAGGGGTCACTCGTAAGCCGAAGCCGATCAGCTTCGAGTCTCTATATATGATTTGACCGTGAGCTGGATGAGCGGCACTTTCGATGAATTCTTCTGATATGTAAACTCTCTCCTTCAAATTAGCCGGTTTTCGCATTGAGCGTTTTGGGATTGCAGAGGGTTGTTTGACTGACTCCTTTGTCTGTGCGGCCATTTGTTTCCTAACAGCTTGATCTGGCTCAGCCAGTTTTGGCTTCACTACTTTACGGTCCGTGGTGGCGGGTTCAGGACACTTTCGCTCTGCTTCTTTTTCTGTGAGCGTCCAAAGTTTTGTTTGGTGTCGAGCCATTTCTGTTAGCAATGCAACTGGATTAAGCTCGCGAAATTGGCTCGCTAGTTCAGCTCTTTGCGCGGGCGGTATGCATTTAAAGCTTAAGAGTCTATCAAATGGCGTTCTAGCTCCGTCGTACCACTTTCTGACCTTTGAACCAATCCGCTCTTTCTTTATCAATTTCATTGATGGCTGAAAGAAGTTGATGTAGAGCCGTGCGACGGAATAAAAGTCTGTCATCACCTCACGTGCATGTTCTCCTTTGAAGCGCCCGTATCCAGTTAGCCGCCTTACAATCGAACCATTCTTCTCCTCCACATGCGCTTGATCATTCTTTCTGTATTCCCGAGATCGTGTAAAGGTTATGTGCCTTGCTTTGCACCATGTCACCATTTTGTGATTCAGGAATTCAGCACCGTTGTCACAATCAATTCCCCGAAGTTTGAATGGTAACACTTCGATTACTTGTTCGATTCCGTCTCTAACACGCTCTTCATCGCGTTGCAATAGCGGCACTATCTCAGTCCAACCAGTGGCAATGTCTGTCATCGTCAGCGTGTGTATGAACCTTCCAGAGATGTCACCACCGCAATGTGCAACGAGATCAATCTCAAAAAATCCAACCTGTTGCTCGTTCCACTCCGCGAATGTTTTTACGACGACTTGCTTTTTGAGCAGACTTCCGGGCCGTGTGAAGCTCACGCGTCTTGGCTCCTTCTCTCGTTCTTTTTTGAGCATGCGCTCTATAGTCGACACGCTCATCTTTAAGAGTTTTTGCTTCAGAGGCTTTTCCAGTTTTATATGGTCAAATCTTTCAAGTGCTTCAATTAAACTCGGAAGGAATGGCTGTAGTCGCTTGGCGCAGATACCGTTGGCTGCGCGCCAAAGTTGACGTAGTGCATCAAGCACCTCCTCCCCATATTTGCGGTGCCTGGTTCGTCGGCGACTCAATTTCTCTCTCGGTGGCAGCTTCAAGAGTCCAATCGCATATTTGCGGTTATAGCCAGTCGAATCAATCAAACTATTTAAAAGTCTCGTCTTTCCTCGCTTGTCAGCAGTTCGGTACTCTCGGCGAATCCTCTGAAGCAACTCTCTCTTCGTATTCATGCTCATTCTTTGCCTCATCCCTTTCCCCCTCTTTCGAGTAAGGGTCAGATATTAAATGAAGCAACGGTTCTAATTTCGGTCAGGTTTTTGATGACGCAATGCGTCTACTTTTCGTCTACATTGATGGACCGTTGCGCCATCGCGAAACCATCACAACAACGGCATTCCAGCCACTATACCCAGTTAATTTTGAGCATCGGATGAACCCTAGCGTCTACATTCTTGTCTACACTCAAAAAAATGATGGCGGCACACGGGATAGCGGGCATAGAGCACAGAGAGCAGGATGCGCTATGCGACTCACTCTTAGATCGCACCGAACACGGTGTCAGATGAACATCTTAAAATCACTGGATAAAGATCAATTTTTATGATGGTCTTGACGATTATGGATCGTCGGATAAGACTGTCCTCGGACGCAAGGATAGAGGAAGAGGAGGAAAGCTTGAAAGATCAATTTGGCCATCAAGCCAGCCGGATAAATTGCTCTCCTCTTCCTATCTTGTCCTAAAGGCAGAACACTATCTTTAGCATTATAGCTCGAATAAAAGTTTCGCCAAGACAAGAT
>DATNPX010000037.1:0-20919 GCA_036702975.1 Oculatellaceae cyanobacterium | reverse complement strand
AGCGATGGATCAGTGATTCGAATTTCCATTCCTACTCTCACTGAAGACCGCCGCAAAGAGCTCGTAAAAATCGTCAAAAAATACGGTGAAGAATGTCGTGTGGCAGTGCGAAACATTCGCCGAGACGGCGCCGATCACCTGAAGAAACAAAAGAGCGAAGGCGTCTCTGAAGACGAAATTAAGCGCAAAGAGGAAACTCTGCAGAAGGTAACAGATAAGTACGTCAAAGAAGTAGATAAAGCCATTCACGACAAAGAATCCGAAGTGATGGATATCTAGGAGGTTCTAACATGTGTGGAATTGTTGGTTATCTTGGACCAGCCCAGGCCGCTCCGGTTTTGCTTTCTGAACTGAGATGTTTGGAATATCGCGGCTACGACTCAGCCGGTGTGGCTGTCATCGAAGACGGTCAGCTTTCGGTCATGAAAGCGGCAGGTAAGCTCTCTAATCTGGAAGCCTTGCTCGTCACAAAGAAACCAGCAGCTACAGTTGGAATCGGTCATACACGCTGGGCAACCCACGGCGTGCCGAACGACCAGAACGCGCACCCACACATGGATTCCACAGGCACGATCGCCGTTGTTCATAACGGCATCATCGAGAATCATGAAGAGTTGCGTGAAGAGCTTGTCAAAAATGGTTATGTATTCACCTCAGAAACAGACACGGAAGTGGTGGCGCATCTGGTGTCGTTCGAATATAAAAAAGACCAGGACCTGCTCAAGGCAATCCTGCGCTCGGTAGCCAGACTGGAAGGTGCGTACGCGCTGGGAATTGTCTGTCAGCGCCATCCCGACAAGATTTACGCAGTCAATCGCCACTACTCCCTGGCCATCGGTCTGGGAGAGCATGTGAGCTATCTCGCTTCGGACAGCATGGCTGTGCGTCAGTACACCAACAAAATTCTCAAGCTCGAACAGAGCGAAATTGCTGAAATTGTAGCCAGTGGTGCACGACTTTTCGATTTTGAAGGAAAAGAAGTGTTCCGCAAACCAGTATCGATGGATAGCAATCCATACATTATCGACAAGGCTGGTTACAAGCACTTCTTGCTTAAAGAAATTCATGAACAACCGCTCGTGCTTCGCAAGACTATCGGGAAGTACCTTTCCGCTCCGACCAAACCTGTCAATTTTGTAGTCACTCACGAAGCTGACGAAAATCTTGGCTATGGAGTGAAGTTCACACCAGATGAAATCAAATCTTTCGAACGCATCCACATCGTTGCTTGCGGAACGGCATATCACGCTGGTCTTGTAGGAAAGTATCTTCTTGAAGAACTTTGCTCCATTCCTGTGGATGTTGAAATCGCTTCAGAAATTCGCGGACGCCGCATGCTCGTCAACGAAAAAACTCTCACGATCGCTGTCAGCCAGTCAGGTGAAACCGCAGATACAATCGCTGCCTTGACCGAGGCTAAGTCGCGCGGTTCGTACACACTCGGCATCACCAACCGCCCGGATTCTCACCTCGGTCAGATCACTCCGAATCTGATCGTCACTGAATGTGGTATCGAAGTATCGGTTGCTGCCACGAAGACATATGTGGCACAGTTGACCAGTTTCTACTTGCTTGCCATCTACCTGGCTGAAGTGCGCGGTGCAATTTCAGCTGAACGCGCCAGAGAGCTGAAAGCAACATTGAATCTCATCCCCGCTTTGCAAGAAAGAATTCTCGGTAAGGAAAACGAAATTCGTAAGTCCTCGCTGAAATATGCCGAAGCCCACGACGTTGTTTTCATTGGACGTGGATTGAACTTCCCGACGGCACTGGAAGGTGCTCTCAAGTTGAAAGAGCTTTCCTACATTCATGCCTCAGGATATGCAGCCGGTGAGTTGAAGCATGGACCGATTGCGGTTCTGGATGCGAATGTTCCGGTCGTCACGGTTGTCGTTCCAGGCGCCGTCTACGAGAAAACTCTCTCGAACGCTCAAGAAGCACGCGCCAGGAACGCCAAGATGATTGCAGTCGCTGTAGAAGGCGACGAGCAGGTAGCGAAGATGTTCGACACCACATTCACGATTCCTGTTGTGGAAGAGTTCTTCAGCCCTTTGTTAACCGTGGTGCCGCTTCAGTTGATGTCTTATTACATCGCCGATTATCTCGGCAAAGACGTCGACCAGCCTCGCAATCTGGCTAAGTCAGTCACTGTCGAATAGATGCAGGCTTAATGGCCTCGTCTCACTTGCTCCGGTAGTTACGAATTTCGACCAAACTACTTAGATGCTTTATTCGATCTTTTAATTGCGTGTTCCGCGGATACTTTTCTTAAGCGGTTTAAGTGTGGCAAGAGCTTCGTGCTCCCAGCTCAGTGGAAAGTATTGAATAAGGGCAAGATTGAGCGGCAAATCTTCTGGATATGCTTTCATCTGACTGCGGGCAGCTTCAATCAAAATTGACTGTTTGTGTAGAAATTTGCGTTTTGGCCCCAACCCAAGCGAAACATCATTTCCGAGTGAGTAAATCTTGTAACTGGGTGCGTTTTCAATGAACCATAAGTTATGTCTGACAAGCTGCGGCACCACATCTGGTGTGAAACCACCCAAATAATTGTGCCATTGGTCATAATGTGCATATGCTTCTATCAATTGAGCCCTGAGGATGAGGTCGTTGGGATTTCGTTCAATAGCTCGCTCCATTGACCATATCGTTCGAATCGGAATGTGCAAACCGTATCTGCTTTCATTTGATAGTTTGATCTTACTGGCTATTTGTTCGTACAAAGGTTTTCGTTTACCGGCGACAAATTTGTATTTTGTAGTCAATTCAAGATCTGCATTTACGTCGGGTACATCCTCATTTAATAGCGCTGAGAGTTGAACTTGCCAATCAGGCTCAAGGAATTTCCGCAGAGCTTTGAGCTGCAGACGACCATTGTCGGACGCATCGAATCGCATAGCGCTGATGATGTTTATGAGAACATTCTTGTTGCCGTGATTTTTGTTTAGAGCCAGTAGCATTTCTGCTTTTACATCGGAGCAGCCAAATATACTGATGAAGCGATTCTCGGGCAAATTTTCCAAGAACCAGATTTTGTGTTTTCTTCGGGCTTCGGCGTTTTCCATTGCTGCACAACCGATAATCGCGGCCCGATTGTAGATATCGATATTATTCACACCAATTTGCGCGTTTCTGTTTGCAAAACTCTCCTTAGAAACCCACATATAGCAGCCATGAAGGTGCGCCGAGCCCAGTTCTGGCTCTGTCGCCCACTCTTGAAAGCTGTAAGGAGGGAGTGTTGCTGGTGCAGGCAACTGCCCCGAGTCACAAGCAATCTCGTCCAGGGCAGCTTGCATTTCCTCTGTAACTATAAAGTCTCTCCGCCGCGTCTTTGTTTGTTTAATCGCATAATTGAGTATATAAGTGACGTCTTTGCGTTTCGCTGCGAATGGTTTGCACGTTTTAACAAGATCAGAACTGCGTTTGATATAACCGCAGTGCGAGAAAAACGCCGCCGCTCCAGCCAGTACAGCTGGATTTTTGCATGCCTTCGAGTCCAATACCTGGTTCCACGCGCTAAGAAGATGGATGAACTCATAGGGCGCAGTTTCCTTTATTTCCGCCAAACTATAAGCGCAACGCGCCAGGAACATTGATCCTGGAAATGCTTTGGTCAAGAAAAGCAGATGTCGTATCAGTCGGTCTAAGCTATCGGGATCGACACGAAGAACGTTTTGTCTTTTCCATCGGTTCAGATAGTATCCGATTAATTCAGCTCTCGCGCAAAGATCGTCCGGATGCTGAATTAGCACGCTCTCCAGTGTTCTGGCAGAGTTCGGTGGCATTTTCCCACCGGCAAAACAGAGTGTCTCAAGATTTATTCCATCTAGCTTTTTATCTTTTCCTCTGAGGGAAACAACGGAGGCGTCAAATTTGAAACTTTCTACAATGTTCGGTTCATCGTTAAGCGCTGTCAATATTCGACCAGCCCAAAGATGCTGGGGATATTTTTCCAGGACGTTGATGATCAATCTCTTGCAAAGTTTGGGCTCCTGCTCGAAAAGGAACATTGCGAAATTTATTTTGATTTGCGTGCAGTTGGGATGGTTGTCCACTTGCTGTTGCCACAAGTTTTTTACGAGCTTGTACGCGGTCGAGTTGGTCTTTTTGTCAATGCTCAGCAAGGTGGATCCGGAGAACTTGCATTCAGGAACGTGTTCAATCAACCACTGAATGTGTATCAACCGTTCAGGATTTTTCCTGTTTTTTTCTTCCGCACGTACCTTTGACCTGGCGTAATAACCTAGTACACGTGCTCTGCTAATGAGATCCTGGTCATTAAGGACTAGTGCATCCTCAAGGGCCAACATCGAGACACGCGGTAGGAATAGACCTTGCCTGGCCGCTTCTTCGAGATCATAGTATTCTGCTCGCTCACTTAGTGTCGGCGGAAGAAACTTAGAAGTTACACTGCGCATGTGGATTGCCCCAGATGATATCGAGCCAGCAAATATTTATTGAGCAGAGTTGAATCGTTGTTTTACCACGCTGAGTTCCAAAACAGGTGACAGCTTGCTCGACTTAGCCACTAAAGACTACGCGGAGTCGCTCCTCCACCTCAGTGCCACCGTCACTAGAAAGACAAGCGAGGTTGTTATTAGTTGTTACAGTGTCGGGCTCGTTGACGAATCTGTAAGCGAAGTAGGCTCATCTTCAACGATTTTAGGTGTCAAGAGTAGCATTAACTCAGAGCGATTTCGTCCCTTCAAACTATTTCTGAACAGCGCACCAAGCACCGGTGCTTCCGCCAAATATGGAACTTTAGCCAGCTGTGCAGCTTCTTGCTCTGAAAACAGTCCGCCTAGAACGAGTGTTTGTCCATCTTTTATGCGCACTTCCTGCGACATGATTTCGCGCACATTCAACAGTGTGACGATGGTAGGGCTGGTGGTCGATCCAAACGTCTGAGGCGGTCCTAAAGGCGTTGATACCTGGGGACGCAGTCTCATCGTAATGAAACCATCCTCGGTGCATTTGGGCAGCACGTTCAAAAAGATTCCAGCCTTAGTCAACTCGACGTTCGTCGTAACTACACCCAAACTGACTGTGGATGTGACTTTGTGCACAACTTCGCTGGCGATTGTAATCAAGGTTTCTGTATCATCTACGACCACAACGCTGGGATTTGCTACAACTTTTGCTTTGTTTGTTTGCAAGAGCAACTGCAAGTCCAGGTTGAGCGCTGTCGGTACAGTTGCGATGTTTTGTTTGCCGCCTGTCCCTTTGCCGCCAGTGAGGAAGTTGAACGCTGATTGAGCGAACTGTGAAGCCTGAATTCCAGCGATGGCCGGGGCTACAGGCAGCAGTGATCCGACCAACCCCGTGAAGGCTGTGCCCGGGCTAGATGGTGTCACCGGGGTGGGATTGGTGGTGGGCAATGTTGCACCGAACGGCTGCGCAGGCGATGGGAAGGTGCTGCCCAAACCTGGAAGATATTGAATCAGTGGTGCTCGTGAGTTGCCCAGAATCGACGATGACGCTCCATCTCCCTGCACGTTCAAGGTGGCGCCAAGCTGTCGGATGCCCTGATTTGTCAGCTCGATCAAAGAAGCCTGGATGTGCACTTGTCTGGGTCTGCGGTCCAGGAGTTTGATTGACTCTTCTGCAATGTTGATGTCTTCTTGCGTGCCGACAACTAGAATCTGTCGGTTTTTCGCATCTGGTATCACTATGGCACCGCCGCCGTTTTGTTCGACGATGTAATCAGAGTTGATTTCCTGGAACGAGCGAATCTGTTGCGAACCGGGATCTGTAGCGGCATTGTTGAAGCCGACACCTTCTTGCGTCTGGCTGCGGCTGGAACCACGAACGGTGCGGTTGACGTCGGGTCGGTTAGTTTGCGAGCTATCTACTTCATTTGTTGATTTGTCACCCTCGCCGTTGGTGCCGTGAGTTTCACCGGAGACGTCACCTTCGGGCGTCATGCCGCCGAACTTGCGCGTTTTGTCGGTGCTTGTAGTGTCAGTGGTTTCGTTGGTGCTCCTTCTTCTGGATTGAGAATTAAAGTCTGGAAGCATGCCTTTGTTGAAGATGGAGGCATGCAAAATCATAGCCACGTCATAAGGCGATGCGTAACTGAGTTTGAAAGCTCGTGCCATCGGGCGGTTCAATCCCAGCTGCACCATGGCTTGCAGCGTGGCGACAATGACGGTGTTGTTGTCTAGAGTTCTGCTTTGCAAACCTGCTGCAGCCAGCACACTGTCCATCGCTTCGTTCATGGTCACATCGCGCAGGTCACCTGTTATTTTTCCTGCCACCGATTTGTCTATGATAATGTTCAGGTTGCCTCTGCGAGCCAGTTCGGCGATCACTTCACGCACAGGCGTATCCCTGAAACTCATGTTGTGAATCAGTTGCTCGTTGGCAAAAAGCTTGAACTGTTTGCGAATGTTGACCGTGCCAACAACGCCTGGAATCGGGTTGCGCTTTGTAGTTGCCAGCCTTGGTAAGTTTTGCGCAACTGCCGTTCCATCGCCCGCGTTTCCAGGGGAGCCTGGTGGATTACTCGCTCCGGCAGCATCATCACTGTCTGTCCCAGCGTCTTTACTTGCTATAGCTCTGGGTGCACCTGTTGCAGTGTCCCTGCCCGCTGCCGACGAAGCTGGGTCTGGCGAGCCTGATGAACTCAGTGAATGGGGGGAGCTGATTTTGCGGTGTCTGCGTCCGAAGCGGAATTGCCGGCCGCATTGGCCTTTATATCTGCTGCGTCCCCTGCACTATATGAAAGGGATGTCGATTTGCCCAAACCGGTTGCTGCAGACTCTGGCGTTGAACTGGACGAACCTCTGCCTGCTGGCGCATCCGGCGGGATTGATGGATTCACTGATCCAGGAACTATGGACGAATCGGCAGCACCGTTTGTAGTGTCAGAGCTGCTCTGTCGTATTTTTTGTGTGCCACTGGCATTAATATTTTGAGCGCAGACCGGCAGCGAAGACGACAATAAAACTGACACCACGCTTAGTATTACAGTCGTGTCGTTCAGTTTCTTGAATTGACTTGATCTTGGTTCGCTGTTCTTTTGCTTCATCGGGCCCGTTCGGGCATTCCCCAGTCGTCTCCAAGATAATTTTACCTGCATGGTATCAAATTGCAACTTAGTCGCCTGCTCGCAGCACCGCGCCGCCACATCTGGTGCCTGTCTCTGAGTTTATTAGCTAGTTTAAATCCCTTTTCAACTGCGTGGTACCGCATATGGTTATGGGTGTTTTTTGCCTGAAAGCCCATGGATAGCGATTTCTAGATTGTTTCTGGCTTCGCTCAAATGTGGGTTGATCCGTAGTGCAAGACGTAGCTCAGAGATAGCCAAAAATATATCTCCTTTGCCATAAAGTGCATAGCCGAGATCATTTCTGGCCTGTGCGTTTAAAGGATCGAGAGCTACAGCTTGTTTGAATTCTTCGACGGCGCCGTTCAAATTGTTCTTGGCGTGCAGGGCTCGACCAAGAGCTATGTGGCTATCGGCTGAGGCGGGGCTGAGTAGTACTGCTTGCCGAGCCGTGCGAATTGCCGACTGTGGATTGCCTGCGAGCAACAGGGCTTTTGTCAGTGCAACGTGCGCAGTCGCTGAACCAGGTTCAACGGATACACCCTGACGCGCCGCTTTGACCGCACCGATATTGTCGTGAGCGGCAAGCAGTGCCTCTGCCAGTCCCGAGTAACCATCGGCGGTTGGCTTGATGGCTACAGCTTTTCTGTATTCCGCAATCGCTTCAGAGACATCTCCATGGTTGGCCAGACTGTCTGCATAGAGAATATGCACATCTGGAGAATCGGGCGACAATTCCATCGCCCTGTGAAATTCGGAGATGGCTGATTCTCGCGCATTGACGTCGTCATACACGCAAGCCAGTAAAGTGTGAGAAACATAATCATCGGGTCTGAGCGCTATGGCACGCTTGATTTCAGTGGCGGCGCCTTCATAGTCTCCAGCCAGGAAAAGATATGCTCCCAGTTTGCGTCGCAAAGAAGGGTCAGACGGATGGTCGGTGACTTGCCTCCTGAAGCTGATGAGCAAATCGCCAATTGCTCGCAAGTCAGCTGATGCAGGATCTTGTTTTACGACCTTGACGACTGAATCGAAATCACCCAGAAAGTCTTGCGCCTTTTCCTCGGATGTCAGCTCAACTGGTTTGCGCATCGGGCGACTTACCGCAGGTCGCTTCACAGCAGCTGGACCAGTATTGGTTTTTAAAATTCCATTGAGCGGAGTTTTTTGAATCAAATTCTCCGCAGATCTTTGCCTGAGCAGATCTGTCGCGGGCGTGAGGCTTTGAGAACTGCCTGTGCCTTGCGCCGATGCGTATGCAAATGAGCCGGCATATATAATCCCAACGATTACTGAGATTGGCCCAATGTATGTCTTGCAATGACTGTTAAGCAAAATATTCACGAAGCTCGAAGTTACTCAATCGTAGCAAGTTGTCCAATTCTTAGTATGTTAGCGACGTAATTCTTCGTTTCAATCAATCAGCGATGTAATTGCAACCGGACGAAATAGCGACTTGATTCTACTTTGCCGCATAATATCTCTTATCTATGTCATTAAGCGCATACGTTCATATCCCGTTTTGCACTCACAAATGCGACTTTTGCGATTTCGCCGCCTTTGCCGGTCTGTCGCATCTGGAAGATCAGTACTGCCAGGTCGTTTGCGACGAAATTGCCCAGCGTGAAATTGATGCTGTGACCGAGCGCGTTCTTGACTCTATTTTCTACGGTGGTGGCACACCTGGACTGATCTCTGTCTCTAACCTGACTGCAATTCAGAACAGTTTACGGCGAAGATTTGGAATGGCGGACAATTGCGAAATCAATCTGGAGACGACACCACACGCGATATCATCAGAAAAAACTTCGGGCTGGCACGAGCTTGGTATAAACCGACTCTCCATAGGCGTCGAGTCGTTTCAGGACGACGAGCTGAAAGCGATTGGAAGAGATCATACGAGAGCACAAGCCTATGATGGAATTGATCAGGCTCTGAACGCCGGTTTTGAAAACATATGTCTGGACTTCATGTACGGCTTGCCGACCCAGACTCTGGAGTCCTGGAAAAACACACTGGAACAGCTTTTCGAACTGACAGCTCGACATTCTCAAATTACACATTTTTCCGCCTACGGCTTGCACCTGGCGAACAATTCTCCTCTTTACTCCAGATTTCCGAAAGATTCACCAAAGTATCCCGAAGATAAAACGCATGAGGAGATGTTCCTGCTCCTGCTAAAAATGGCAAGAGAAGCTGGTTTTGAGCACTACGAGGTGTCGAATTTTTGCCGACCAGGTAATCAATCCAGGCATAATCTTTCATACTGGAACAACAGTGAATACGTCGCTTACGGAAATAGTGCTCATCGGTACGTCGGTGGTGTTCGCAGTTCTAACTGGCGATCGATTTCCAGGTATATGAAAGATTATCTGGGCGATGAAACATCTGAGCCTATCGATGCAGAGACGCGAAAACGAGAAGCGATTATGCTCGGTCTGAGGCTGAGAAGTGGGTTGGACCTTCCTTCTTTCGAGTCTGACTTTGGCATAAATCTGCTCAAGACACACAAAGTGCCTATCCAGAAGTTGCTCAAAGGCGGATTTGTTGAAATTGCAGACGATAAGTTACGCATAACCGACCGGGGCGTACTGGTAAGCAACTCGATTATTTCTGAGCTCTTCTAGATTAATTCACGGGGGATAAGCCAACGATTTGACAGGGTCTTCAGTCTTTTTAGTCGGTCCGCCCATCCCCTGGCTCAAGTGACCCACCTCGTCGCAGTTTAGTGCGCACACCTCACGGGTATGGTTATATCGTCCATTGGCGCCACAGCGCTCTCGGGAGATGCCTATGCTTCGGGAGTCGAAAAACAGTTGAAATCCTGCCCTGAATGCTTTTCAGAGTACGAGGACTCGGTCGAGCGTTGTCCTGATGATTCAGCGACCCTTAAGTCCATCGAAAAAGACCCTCTTGTTGGAACCCGACTGGCTGACCGGTACGAGGTTCTGGGTGTGGTCGGTCGAGGCGGCATGGGTGTCGTCTATAAGGTTCGCCATGAGATGATGGACCGTTTCATGGCTGTGAAAATGTTGCACTCGCACCTGGTCGCCGAACCAGAGGCGGTAAAGCGCTTCCATCGCGAGGCTAAGACTGTTTCGCAGGTTAAGCATCACCACATCATCACCCTCTACGACTTTGGGATGAGCTCCCAGCGGCAGCCATATCTGGTCATGGACTTTCTCGAGGGTACCAGTCTCAAGAACGTCATTAAGGAAGAAGGCATGGTCCCTTTTGAGCGTGCCGATCACATCTATCAGCAGGTCATAGACGGGCTGGCTACGGCGCATCAGATGGACCTCGTGCATCGAGATTTGAAGCCGGAAAACATCATGTTGAGCAAGAATGCCAATGATCCAGACTGGGTAACACTTGTAGACTTCGGTTTATCTAAACTGCGCGAGCCTAAACAGGAGGATGCATATCAGATCACCAAAGTCGGAGATGTTTGCGGCAGCCCCCCTTACATGAGCCCTGAGCAGTGCCTGTCGTCTACTGTTGTCGACCCGCGTAGTGACATTTATTCGCTTGCTGTGTGTGTTTATGAGACCCTGACGGGCAAGTTGCCGTTCAACGCTAAATCGGCAATTGAGATGTTGGATGCACATTTATATGCCACTCCCATTCCTTTCAATCAAGCTCTACCGGAATTGAAGGTTTGTTCGGAAGTTACTCACGTACTCAATAAGGCTTTGCAGAAAGACCCAGAAGCGAGACACCAGACCGTACAAGAGTTCGGAACGGAATTGCATGATGCGCTGTCACGAGACGCTCTCAAACTGCGCACCTTCAAACATAGAATTGAAGTGGCAAACTTCAAAGATCTGGTTAGTGAAGCGGAAGCATTGCATAAACAGACGCTCGAAAACGAAGCTATGAAAGCTGTTACGGCCCAGGTGGCAAAGGCTGCCGCCGACCTGGATGGCGTACAGTTCATGCGTAATAAGGAAAATTCAAGCGAGCAACGCACCTCCAAAGCAAACAAGATTCTCTCTGACAGTGGCTGGATGAGCCGTTTTCAGAAGAAGGGCGAGGAAGAGGGCGATGCCTCAGGTGGTGAGCAGCAGGCGGAATCCTGCCCCTACTGCCATTCTAGCGTTCAGCCCGGTATTAAATTTTGCATTAAGTGTAATCACCAGATTACCGGTCCAGTCGGTCAGTACAGTCCGACTCGACCAAACAAAAGCGATGGTCAGGGCAAAGGATTCAGCTCGAAAGCTAAAGTAGCGACCAGCAAATCGAACTCACTTTCGCAAATTCAAAAGATTCTTACTCTGGTGCTGATTGTTTTGATTGGCTACGGTGGTTGGACTGCCATGCATAACGAAGAGCTGCGCACCACGATCAGTAAGCTTGTTGCGAATGTGGATAAAAAATAGCGCACCATATGCAGTGCCTGGCTTTGCCAGTACCTTTATGGTTTTTTTCCATCTTCGACAGTCGATTTTTTGTCCGCACTCTTTTCAGCAACGATAGCTCGCTCTAGAAGTTTTTTGATCAGTTCAACATGGTCTTGTCCATTATTCGAGGCCTGGAATCCTGCGGCGGTATTGGCGACACCAACATCGCAATGGTTCTGTTCTTCTATCTCTAGTGCTTCTTGCAGCCAGCTCAGGGCTTTGACAAAATTCTTCTTCTGGAAATCATCTTTAGCGTCGGCTACATATTTCTTCGCTAGGAATTCGGCGTATTCATGGTCGACTTTGTTGCCGCCGATCCTTTGCAACAAGCCCGCGTCCATATCGATCATCTGCGCCAGGTCATGACCGTCGTGCCCGTAAATGTACTCCATGTGTTTTACGTTGGCGTCCAGCAATTCATGCCGTGTTTGAGTAATCAGCTCTGGGTCGGCGTTTGTATGTTCGAGACAAATTAACAGCCCGAAAAGCGCTTTGGTGCGTTTTTCTGTGCCGCTGCCAAAATCTCTAGACATCTCGACCGCAGCTTTATATGCTTGCAGCGCCTGCTTGTATTTGCCTTCACGCATATTGGTCTCGCCCTCTGATATCTTCCAGCGGTACCGCTCTTGCTTATAAAATGGCGCAGGATCAGACTGTGGACCGGGTTTGGTCGCTAGCCAAAACAGCCCCATTACCAGCGATCCAAGCATGGCATAGAGCACCAGGACCATCTGGCGAAGCCGCTTGTTGTGGGCGTCTTGTTTTTTAGTCAGATCGACTGCGTCGAGCACCAACTTCTGCAATTCTTCCTTCGCTCTTGCTCCCAGTTCGATATCGACAATATTTTCTGTTGCCACATCGTTTTCTGAGGTCGGCCTGATCAGCCCATCTTCAGACTCATCGAGATGTATGGAGGAGCCTTTGACTGAATCGATCAGTTCTTGCTTAAACTCTTGCATCGTTTGCTGACGCAGGTCGGGATTTTTTTGCAGAGCCTTGATGATGCAATCATCCAGCGCTTGAGGAATATCCTTATTTGGTACGCAACCGCGCACAGGCAGGGGTTGTTCTCCTACGTGCTTGTTCATTGTCTCAAAGGAGTTTATCCCCATCAGTGGTGGCATGCCTGTCAGTGTCTCGTAGAGCACGCATCCCAGCGAATAGATGTCTGAACGTGCATCTAGAGTCTTGCCCTGGCATTGCTCGGGGCTCATGTAGAGCGGACTTCCAAAGACTTCGCCCGGTTGCGTCAAGCTTTGAGAATTTGCCTTATTGTTTGATTCAATTTTAGCGATGCCAAAATCGACGATTTTTACTAAATCGCTGCCATCCACATCTTTCATCAAAAACAGATTGCCGGGTTTCAGATCTCTGTGGATAACACCTTTTGCATGTGCATGAGCCAATCCGCTGCAGGCTTGAACGAATATTTTCAAAGCCCGCTCGACTTCCATGTCACCGTTTTTCAAAAGCCAGTCGGCCAGATCTTGCCCTTCCAGATATTCCATGATCAGGAATGCTTTGTCGTCGCTGATGCCGAAATCGAGCACTTGAATGACGTTTTTGTCGCGAATAGAAATCGCTGCTACCGCTTCTTGTTTGAATCTATCGAAGCTGGTCGGATCCGAATTGAGAGTTTGATGCAGAACTTTTATGGCAACAAAATTCTGCATGAATACTTGCTGCGCTTTGTAGACAACGCTCATTCCACCGCGCCCGAGAACATCAATGATCTCGTAGCGGTCCGCAAAAGTTTTGCCGATCATAGGGTCTGGCAAAGCAACGATCAGGCGCGTGCCATCATGCGGGCAAATTTGAGAGCCATCGGAATACTCCTCCTGGCACCGCAAACAGCGCATTTTTATTGGTGATACTGCTTCGTCTGAGCCCACGTGCAGGATAAATCCTCAATCAGGGCTTAGAGTTTTAGCTCGGCGCCCAGGTTTGTTTCATTCCTTGACCAATTCTAAAGCCTTGCACGAGGTTGACGCGCATCAATTGATAGAGTTCGTGCAAAGCATCTTGATCGGTTATGCCATATTTTTCGGCGACAGAATTCACTTGTTGCATAGCAATAGCTGAGAAGTAAACCAGTACTTCTTCTCTGACTTCTCCTCTGCCCTGATTAGGAAGTCTCAGTACGGCTTTGCCAAAATCGTTGTTGACTGCATCAACGATTTCTCGATTGAGCATGTCTACGTAGAATGATTCTGTTTTCTGGCCCATGGATGCCCTCTCAAAAATGTTCCATTCGCGGATTCATAATTTGAGATTACTTTATCACCGTTTTTGCGCAAGCACTATGCGCACGTTTTTAGTTATACGTTCCTTAACGTCACCGGCAGCCAGCCTGGCGTTGGCCGGGAACCATATTCAGCCGATATGAAGAATATGTACGTTCTTACGGCGTGACGATGCTTGGTACCGCTGGTGACGCCATTGATTCCGCTGCGGCGATGACGACGTCGGTGAGTTTTTCCATGAGACTTTGCTCAGAAAATTGCTCCACCGATATAGCGTGCACGTGTCCTGGAAGCGCTCCCAGGCAGCTTGTAGCCGCTCGAGAGAAGGTCTCGGCGTTACCTGTGACATAAAAATTGAATTCGTCCTGGGCGCCGCTTTGTGCCTGTGCTGCGCCGCCGTTCAAACCGGGTGTAAGATGCTCACGCAGGATAATTGCCGGGTCTACGATCTGCACTTTTCCTTTCACGAGACGTTCGATATGCCCGCGCAGAAAAGGAAAGTGGGTGCATCCCAGGATCAATACTTCCACTTCTTCCTTCAATAAAGTTTGCACATGTTGCTCGACTACATTTAAGGTGCTTGCTTGATTGATGTTGCCGCTTTCGATGATCGGCACAAACTCAGGGCAGGGCAGCTCAAACACGTCTAAGCCGGGCTGGTGTGACTTTATCAGCCTCGAGAAAATGTGACTGCGTACTGTCGAAGCAGTCGCCATCACACCAACCTTTTTGTTAAGAGCGGCCGTGTATTCTGCCGTCGTGCTGATCAAATCGAACACAGGCACAGGCGACCGACGTTTGGCTGTCTCGAAAGCGTGCGCTGCACTGGTGTTGCACGCCATCACGATCGCGTCTACATTTTTGCCAACCAGAAAATCTACAATCTCATCGACGTATCTGACGATTTCGGCAGACTCTCTATTGCCATATGGGCAGCGAGCTGTGTCACCGACGTAAGAAAATTTCCGACCCTTGTTCAGCGCAGGCAACTTTGCCATTTCTCTCAAGACAGACAACCCACCGACTCCTGAGTCGAATAGTCCGATGCGGTTGAAGTCTTTGAGCTGTTGCTCTGGCATTTCTAGTATCCTCTACGGCTCATCTGCTGCGCGCGGGCTGGTGGACCCGCTTCCTGAGAGACTTGCAGCAACTGACTTGGTCTGTGCTGCAGTTGTTCCCTTTCCTGCACTCTGGTTGAAATTTATCTCCGGAGCTGTTTTCACAGCATTTGCTGGCGTTTCGGGGTTTTTACTTACATAGAGAATAACACCCTGGGTGAGCGCATCTGCGATCTTGCCCTGGTAATCAGATGATATTAATTTCTCACGTTCATCCTTATTGGATATATATCCGACCTCTGCCAGGATCGCCGGCACCGACGTGTGGTTGATTACGTAAAAACGAGCTTTACGAATACCACGGTCAGGAACGCCCAGAGACTTGTATAGGCAGCTGTGAACAGCTTCTGCCAGCGGTTTGCTCTGCTCGGTCTGAAAGTAAGTCTCTACGCCTTTGATATCGTTTGTGCTTTCCAGCGCATTTATGTGCACGCTCACGAAGGCTTTCGGCATGACGAGGTTTGTAATTTTGACACGATCTTCAAGCGACACAAATGTATCGTCGCTGCGTGTCATTGTGATGAACGCACCATTAGCTTCAAGCCGCTTCCTGAGCTGGTTTATGATGCCGAGAGTCATTTCTTTTTCCTGTGCATCACCACGTTGAGCACCAGGATCACTGCCACCATGGCCGGCATCAAGGACAAGGCTCACACCTTCAAGCGGAAGATCTGACTTTGTAGTCATTGCCGGTGGCGTGTCTGAATTCGCTTGATTGAAAATCTTGAGAGTCAGCACTCTGCCATCTTCTTCAAAAGTTTTTTCTTGCACTTGCACAATCGGGCTGGCCAGATCGAATACCAGTCTACAGGTGCGCTTGTCTGTCATGCCGATGCGCACGGAGCGGCACAGAGCATTGTCCTGAAACATGGACACGGTCGCTTCATCGAGGTCTGCGGGTTTTTCCAGGTCGATGATGTAACGCTCAGGTGAGTGCAGTCGAAAGCTCTTGTAAGTGATATTGCGCTCGGATAACAGCTGGATCGCCGCATTGGGCTCAGCTGATTCCGTATCACTGACTACAGACAAACGCGCCATCGGCACTCCGGGAAGTTTTTCCGTTTTCTTTTCGGCACGGAGACTGTCAGACTTTTCCTTCTTCGGTAAATCTGCATTCTCGCCAGTCTCCGTTGCTTCACCGTCGGCTTTGGTTTTCGCGGCCGCAGGTTCGGAGGGAACCGGCTTTTTGATTGTATCTGGCGTATCTGCAGGGTCTTGTGAAGGCGTTGTTAGGAGTTTGTTATTTTGAGCAGGATTGGGAACAACTGACGCAGAAGCTATCTGAGGCGCTGTTCTCGGTTGCTTCGGCGCTGGCTCCTGAGGTTGTGTGTCCGGGCTGTTTTTGCCTGCAACTTTCGAGTCTGGAGCGCCCTGATCGCGCGCCTGCACCTTGCCTGGAACTATCTTGGAGCGACGTGCTGCATCGATCAAATCGTGGATGTGCTGAATACCTCGATCGATATCTTCATCATCGCTATCGCGAGTTTGTAGTCGAAGTCCCGCCGAGGCTGTTCTGGCCGTGGTCTTCGTTGTCGCTCTGGATGGATATCGGTCTGTATCGATTGTAGACATAGGATCTGAGCTGTTCGACATTGGCCATTGAAACGGGGCGCCCGAGCTACTGGTTTTTTTTGCGGAAGTAGACTTGTGATTGCGATAAGCAAGCGGCAGAGTCGAAGGCGCTGGTTTGCGTTCACGAAACGCCAGGGGAGCTGACGAACTGTCAGTGTTCTGGTTATCTGTGGACGCGATTTCGCCTCCTGAAGATGTTTGCAACGATGCTGAGGCACTGGTTTTTGTAACCTGAGTAGATGTCGCTTTACTTTCGTTGCCTTTTGCAGTTAGAGCAGGTGAGGTCTCTCGATTTGTCAAAGGTCGAGTCGACGTCTTGCTCTTGCTGTCGCGATTTGTCGAAGTCTGAGCGGATGCAGTGGTTTCTGAAGATTTTGCCGTTATTGCAGATTTCTCTTCTTCGTTGGCCGGTGCTTGAGCATTCTCCACTGGATCAGGAATTAAACCTCTTGCGCCTGTCCACTTGACGATTAAAGTTCCGGAGTTAGAGGTAAATGAAAGTCCTTTTAATGAAGCAGGATTGCGAGAAATTGCAGCCACCCTACAAACAGGAGGATTGACCTGGAACTGACCGACGCGGATCTCTTCGATGCCCCACTTGCCTGGGGTTTGCACCGGATGGATGATGTGCGGCGGCATGATGTAGCTGAGCCCGGCGAAGTCCGCCACCATCATGGCGTGCCCATTTGGTCCGGGCAGATATTGAATTGTAGGAGCACTCAGCTGCGCTCCTTTCATAGTGCTAATCACGATCGCGTTGTTATCAGCATCGTCCTTGCACGAGACGACGCGGTCGTAATTCCATGTCGGCTGCGCGAAACAAGCGGCGACCGATGTGGTTGTTAATAAGAGACTCGAAAGAAATCCAGCTACCCGGCTCGATTTCAGCGACATGAAGCCACCTTAACTTTTCCGTTGAAATTCAATTTTAACACGCCAGCACTGCATCTTCGCTTGGAGTGTATATTCTCTTGATATCCACTGCCACCACATATGAGGCGTAAATAAAATTCAGATTCTGTTATCTCTATTAGTAAGCTGATACTCTTACGTGCGTGTTTCGGGCCCTCCATTGCTTACCAAGTGGCGGTCTCTGGCTAAATGGCGTCGTCTATTTTCGGGAGTTAATTTGGAATGAGTTTAACTGGTTTCCCTCTGATATTCGGTTGCGCGTTGGCAGCAATCATCTATGGTGTCGTTGCCAGTTGGAGTGTTCTGAAACTGAGCCCCGGCAACGAGCGAATGGTCGAGATCGCCAAGGCGATTCAGGAAGGCGCAGGCGCCTACATGAATCGTCAGTACACGACGATCGCCGGTGTTGGTTTCGTTCTTGCGATTATCATCGGGTTTGCTCTCAATCCTATGACAGCAGCAGGCTTCGTCGTCGGAGCACTTTTGAGTTCGCTTGCAGGTTATGTTGGAATGTTCGTCTCAGTTAGAGCGAACGTGAGAACCGCAGAAGCAGCTCGCGGCGGTTTGGAAAAGGCGCTGACAGTAGCTTTTCGTGGTGGCTCGGTAACCGGTTTACTAGTAGTTGGATTAGGTCTTCTTGGTGTTGCTGGTTTCTTCTTCGTAGCTCATGATGTTCAAGCTTTGATCGGTTTGGGATTCGGAGCCAGTTTGATTTCAGTTTTTGCACGACTCGGTGGTGGCATCTACACCAAAGCTGCGGACGTCGGTGCTGACCTTGTCGGTAAAGTAGAAGCTGGTATTCCCGAAGACGACCCGAGAAACCCTGCTGTTATCGCCGACAACGTTGGCGACAACGTAGGTGACTGCGCGGGGATGGCCGCCGACTTGTTCGAGACTTACGCCGTAACTGCTATTGCTACTATGTTGTTGGCACACGAGACATTCCATACCGTCATCGACCAGCGTCCTGATATCCTTCTTTACCCGCTGGTACTGGGGGCGGTGTCAATCGTTGCCTCGATTATTGGCACGTTCTTCGTACGCCTGGGCGGCAGCAAGAACATCATGGGTGCGTTGTACAAAGGCTTGATCGTTTCTGGAGTACTGGCCGCAGGTGGGTTCTATTACTTCACCACAGCAATGATGAGCGGTTTGGATCGCGAACCGATGGCTTACTTCCTTGCCTCGATGGTAGGCCTTGTCGTGACGGCTGCAATCGTCTGGATCACCGAATACTACACATCGACCGCATTCGGTCCAGTGCGCGGAATTGCTAAGGCTTCTGAAACCGGACACGCCACAAACATCATCGCTGGTCTGGCAGTATCGATGCGTTCAACTGCACTGCCGGTCATCGTCATCGTTATCGGTATCCTCGTTTCTTACGGACTGGCTGGTATCTTCGGTGTTGCTCTGGCAGCTATGTCGATGCTCAGTATGTCCGGAATCATCGTCGCCATCGACTCTTATGGTCCTATCACCGACAACGCCGGTGGTATCGCAGAGATGTCCGAACTTCCTAAAGAAGTACGCGAAATTACCGATCCCCTTGACGCTGTAGGCAACACAACTAAGGCAGTCACCAAGGGTTACGCTATCGGCTCTGCGGGACTGGCCGCTATCGTGCTGTTCAGTTCATACACAACCGAATTGCAAGCGGCAATTCATAAAATCAATCCCGATGCCAACATCACCTTTGACCTGTCGAGCCCTTACGTTCTGGCTGGTTTGTTCATCGGCGGTTTGATTCCGTTTCTATTTGCTGCAATGGCGATGGAAGCGGTCGGGTACGCTGGCGGTCTCGTCGTCACTGAAGTAAGAAGACAGTTCAAAGAGATTCCTGGAATCATGGAATCAACTGCTAAGCCTGACTATGCAAAATGCGTCGATATCGTCACGTCAGCAGCTATCAAGCTGATGGTTGTTCCGGCATTGATCCCTGTTCTCACACCAGTTTTAATTGCTGCACTCGGCTACTTCTACCTTAACTCAGCCATGCCCGGCGAGTACGCCGCAGCGAAGATGCTCGGCGGTGTTCTGGTCGGTTCGATTGTGACCGGGATCTTCGTTGCAGTTTCTATGACTTCCGGCGGTGGCGCCTGGGATAACGCCAAGAAATACATCGAAGAAGGCAATCACGGCGGTAAGGGCTCCGAAGCTCATAAAGCTGCTGTAACTGGTGACACAGTAGGTGACCCATACAAAGACACCGCTGGTCCGGCAATCAACCCGATGATCAAAATCTTGAACATCGTCGCTCTTTTGCTGATTTCGGTACTGGTTGGCGTAGCGCATTAATCAAAACCGACATTATCCAATTTCAAAACTCAACCGCTAGCGGTTGAGTTTTGATTTTTCAGGACTTGTGGACCGGGAGATTCAACCGTTATCGGTTGAGTGTATGAGTCGGCAAATGTGGCTCTGAGGATTCTACCGTTATCGGTTGAGTTTTCAGGAAGGTCTTAAACCGCCCTTGAAGTCAAGAAGGTTGGTTCAGTTTATGTGGGGGAACATAAGACTCAGGACGATATTCTTTCAGTTCATGCAAGAGCAGAGGGTCAATCCATGCAGCAGAATCCGCCATTGAGAAGTTTGTATCTCGGAGTGATGCTCGGCTTGCTGATCGCGTTCTCGCCGACGTGGATGAACAAAGCGCCCGTTCATACTTACGATGCTCCGTGGGTTTACCCGACCACCCACTAGATTGCTCCAAGCCTTAAAGAAGCTTTGATTACATAAGCCTGTTGCCGAGCCACAATCCTGTTAACCTAATGATTGTGCTGTTTGCTGGCTGCTTATGCCCAATCTCAGAAGAACGAATGTACTGGTTAGTACGCGCGACGGAATTGCGTACATTTTTCGAATCGTCAGCCTGGCTGTCGGTTTCAGTATTCTCATTGTCACAGTCACAGCTGCTGTAATGGCTATCCTTGTGTGCAACGATTTGCGCCATGTGCCTGACCTGGCTTTTCTCAAAGACTACCATCCCAACCGAACCATCCAAATTTTTGACGTTAAAGATAAGCTCGTCTGCGCCGTAGAGCAGGATGTGAACCGGGTCGTTGTTCCTTTGAAAAAGATTCCATTGCCGCTGCAGCAGGCTGTACTGGCTGCAGAAGACCGTCATTTCTACGAGCACAGCGGTATCAACTTCAAATCTCTGATTCGCGCTGCATATGCAAACTTGCAGGCGCGTCAGGTCGTGGAAGGTGGCTCCACTGTCACACAGCAACTCGTCAAAAACTTATTTTTCATCGACAGCGGTCGCTCACCTGACAGAAAAATCGCCGAGGCGCTTGTCGCAACCGAATTGGAAAAGCGCTACACCAAGCCGGAAATCTTGCAAATTTATTTAAACGAAATCTATTTCGGCAATGGCGCCAACGGCATTCAGCAAGCTGCTCTGAAGTATTTTGGAAAGAATGTATGGGATTTGAATCTTGCTGAGTCTGCTTTTATAGCCGGTCTGATTCGCTCGCCCTCCGTTTCGGGCAATCCGGAACATCGAGATGAAGCCATTCTCCGGCAGCGACAAATTTTGGATGCCATGGTCGACTGCGGATTTGTTTCGCACGCTGAAGGTCAGCACGCCAAGTTTTACCCTCTAAACTTTCACAGCGCTCTCG
>DATNPX010000014.1:0-21494 GCA_036702975.1 Oculatellaceae cyanobacterium | reverse complement strand
CCGTCAACTTCCATCCAGGCGGAACTCTGTTTTTCACCAGTGGCTTCAGTCGCAGCAGACTCCGTTATAGCGGAGGCTTGCGCTATCGCCTTTTCTTCAGGGTTTGACATCGCCCCGCCGATGGTGGCTGCCACCAAAATTGATTGGACGACCAAATTTTTATTCGCAATCATTATCTGCCTCAATGGGAAAAGGGATATGCATATAGAGTAGCGCGGGTCGGGGCTTTGCGGCTTTTTTGTAGGTCGTCTCCGTCACATTTTATCTCATGTCAAGCAGCGCTTTTTGTTTCTATCTGCAAATTAGGTCTTGCTTTCGGCATATGAAGTTTCCATAATAGAGGTAGTCATAATGTCGATAATAACTAGAAAGTCGGTCCGATGTGAATTCCCAGAGAGGCGCCCTGGTTTGGTTAGATCAGTTCGCTGGCTACCTCGAAATGGAGCGCAATTATTCGTCTAATACGATTCGTGCTTACGTAAATGACCTGAAGCAGCTGATCACAAATGAGGCTGAAGGCACCAAGGATGTTCTCGACTTCACCCCTGAAGAAAAGGCGATAGCGCAAGCCTCCGCTATAACGGAGTCTGCTGCGACTGAAGCCACTGGTGAAAAACAGAGTTCCGCCTGGATGGAAGTTGACGGTCTGCGCAGCTACATTCGTCAAATCCAAGAAAGTTACAGCCGACCCACAGTAGCAAGAAAGATTTCCGCAATTCGCAGCTTCTATCGCTATCTCAAACGCGAACAGTTGATCGATGACGATCCGTCCAAGCTCGTGCGTGGACCTAAGCTGTCACGTAGATTGCCTGCCTGTCTCGACCGCGAGGAAGTGACACGTTTGTTGCTCGCTCCAGATGATTCATCGTTAGGAGTTCGCGACCGTGCCTTGATGGAGGTGCTTTACGCTTCCGGAATGCGCGTCAGTGAGCTGTGTGGGTTGCGCATTCAAGACTACAATGCCGCTGCCAAAGAAATGCGCGTCATCGGTAAGGGCTCGCGTGAACGCGTTGTGCTCCTTAACGACAGCGCTCAAGCCTGGCTCGAACGCTACCTGGCTGACCACTGGTCCAAGCTCGCTGGTGGCAGACAACCGCAGCCAGACAATCCGCTGTTCGTGAGCCGTCAAGCAACGAGATTGTCATCGCGCTCGGTGCACAGAATCGTGCTTAAGTACGCTCGACTTGCAGGAATCAACAAGCCGATCACTCCGCATACTCTGCGGCACACATTCGCTACTCATTTGCTCGAGGGCGGAGCCGACCTGCGCGTCGTGCAAGATTTGCTGGGTCACACCACTATCAGCACTACACAGATTTACACTCATGTAAGTCTCGATAGACTGCGCCGAGTCTACATGACGAGCCATCCTCGCGCGTAACTCGCGGTCGACCGGAAGTATTGCCAAGCGTGCGCCTTCGCGGGCGCACGCTTCGTTTTGCTGCCCGGTGCGGCTTCCTAACGTGGCTGATATAATGTGCCTCTAGAAATCAGCAATCTTTTGTCTGTTTGCGATTGCCTGACAGATCTAATCGAAATCTCATCTGAAACGCCCAAGGGGGCAAGTTGGCAACGCACAGACCTACAGTCAGGCGGAAACAGCCGAACGGCACGGTCAGTGCCATCGGCAAAATCGTCAAAGCTTGCTTCGTGATTGGGTGCGTCATTGTCGCTGTCGGTTTCGGTTATGTCGGCGCAAAAGTCTGGAAGCAACTCCACGATTTGCCCGATATCACTCTAGTCGAGCGGTATGAGCCAATTGAAGCGATTCAGCTCTACGATCGAAATGACCATATGATTTGCACTGTTGAAGGTGATGAAGATCGGCGCGTTGTGCCGCTCAACCAGATATCGTTGCAGATGCAGCAAGCGATGCTGGCCGCAGAAGATCATCACTTTTATGAGCACCACGGCGTTAACGTCATGAGTATCGCGCGCGCCAGTCTGGCGAATTTTCAGGCCGGACACGTGGTTGAGGGCGGTTCGACAATCACGCAGCAGCTCGTCAAAAACCTCTTCTTCACCGATGCTCAGCGCACAATGGACAGAAAGGTGAAAGAAGCATTCGTTGCTTATGAATTGGAGCACAGGTATCCAAAAGAACGAATCCTCGAAATGTACTTGAATCAAGTCTATTTCGGAAATAATGCATACGGCATCGAGCGAGCTGCGTCTCGCTACTTTAATAAGACTGCTGCCGAGTTGACGGTGGCGCAAGCCAGTTTCCTTGCCGGTCTTGTCAAAGCACCGTCAGAACTCGGCACTCAGGCCAATCGAAAAGCGGCGATATCGCGGCAGCATGAAATTCTCGACAAGATGGTCGAATATGGCTACATCACGCCAAACCAAGCCGCTGTTGCCAAAAAGCAGCAGCTGGTTTTCAAAAAGGGCGCCAACCCGCTGCAGAAGTATCCTTATTATGTAAGTCATGTTCTCGAAACTCTACGAGACCGTTTCAGCCAGGGTGAGATGCGGCGTCAGGGACTGCGCGTTTACACTAATCTCGATCCTCAGGCGCAGGAAATTGCTGAGAAGACTCTCGCCGCTGATATCGCTAAAGCTCCGAAAGGCGTGACGCAGGCTGCATTGGTTTCTGTGTCGGTTCAGGATGGTGCGGTTATTGCGATGGTCGGAGGAGTTGGTGACTTCTGGAAACACCAGTTCAACCGTGCTACAAACCCGCATACTGCAGGCTCTTCGTTCAAGCCGTTTGTGTACCTGACTGCGTTACTGAAAGGGGTTTTGACACCAGACAGCATCATCGAAGACACGCCTCTGGTTATCCATCAACCTTACGGATTGCCTGACTACGCGCCCAAGAACTTCGACCACAGATTTCTCGGTCGCATTCCTTTGAGAAAAGCGCTGGCGCTTTCTCGCAACGTGTGTTCCGTCCGCATTGCCCAACTCGTAGGTATAGATAGTGTCGTAGAAACAGCACGGGAAGCCGGAATCACTACCAAGCTGGAGCCGAATTTGTCGCTGGCGCTGGGCAGTTCTGCTGTTACTCCGCTGGATATGGCGGGAGCATACGCGACGTTTGCTCGTATGGGTGTTGCCATAAAACCGCAGGTGCTGAGGCGCATTGAGAACAATCGCGGACAGGTGATCGAAGTCTTTCAAGCGAGTGTAGACAAGGTGTTTCCTGTAGAACCAGTGGCGCGTCTGGTCAGCATGATGCAAGACGTCGTTAAGTTCGGAACCGGTACGGGAGCCAAGCTAGACGACCGACCAGTGGCTGGTAAAACTGGTACTGCCGACGCAGCGAAGGATATCTGGTTCGTCGGATTCACACCAGATATGGTGACAGCGCTCTGGGGCGGCAATGACGAGAACCTGCCAATCAAGGGCAATCACGTTACCGGTGGTGATGTTATGGCCAAAATCTGGAAGCACTATAACGAAGCCTACTATATTGCTCACCCTGCACCGGCTGGTTCTTTCGTGCCGCCGTCTGCACCTACTGAAGAAGAGCAGAAGCGCGAGCAGAAGGCTGCTGCGAAACTCAATCAAAAGGTCGTTAAGAGTGACACGGCTGTCGCTCCGGTATCAGATGCGGTGTCAAGCAACTCTGGCCTCGTGCCAGCTGTTCAAACTCCAGTCGAGGTTAATAAGGTAGAGACAACGCCAACACCTGCAGTTGCTCCATCAATTTCAGACACGGTGAAATCGTCCGGAACCGAGGAGAAATCGACTAGCATGCCGGCGACGGCACCTGAACGCACCTCGACACCGGCGCCTACACCAGCGCCGACTCCGGCACCGACGCCGACCTCGACCCCGTCTACGAGTCCGACAACAACAACCCCTACGACTATCCCTACACCAGCAGGTGGACTGTCTCAGTGAGTTCTGAGTCTTCGAGCGCTGAGCCTAAAAGAGTGGAGCCAAAAGTCTCCAAGGCTGCTCAGTTGTGGGTCGCTGTTCTGCTAGGAGTGCTGTTCGTTCTCTTCTTAGAGACCCGGGGAAATCACACCCAAACCATGAACTTCGTAGTCAATACCGACGCCGATGATGTGGGTGCCGAAGTGCTGGTTGACAACAAGAGGCTTGGTGCAGTTGAGAACAGCACAGCCGACGGACCAGGTGGCGGTGTTTTTCTAGGCTATCTGCCCAGAGGAAACCATCACGTGGAAGTGCGCAAAAGCGGCTTCAAGCCTTACGGCAAAGATATCGATATGCAGCAAGAGCAGTATCTGGGCGTTGATCTGGAGCCACTAAGCAAGTAGAGCAAACTAGTTCGCCGTAGTCCAAATCAAGTTCCTCGTGGTTTAAACCAAATTTCGCTGGCAACACGATTTTGATCCATGCTTTCTTCCCACTCCTTTGCTTCACGCTCCTTTTTCTCTTCCCGCGCTCGCCAGCATGAGTAAGTTCTGCGTGGACGAAGGACGCCCAAACTACTAAACTTACAAGGCGTTTGCTGGAAGTCCGTCTCGGGTCAATGGGAGAGCTATTTTGCCTGTCGAATCCAAGTGGGTCGGTTTACTCGGAATCTTATGCATCCTCGGCACTGCTTATGCGATGTCGAACAACCGCAAGAAAATAAACTATCGACTTGTAGTTTCCGGCCTGGTCATTCAGCTGGTCATGGCGCTTTTCGTTTTGAAAGTAGAATTTGGGCAGACGCTTTTTAAGCAAATTGGTGACGGTATCACCGCTCTTTTGCACTATTCCGATGCTGGAGCCGGATTCGTGTTTGGACCTCTGGTTGAGAATCCCGACGAAATGGTCAAGCTCTTCGGACCGAAGGCCGCCTTCATTTTTGCTTTTCGAGTGGTGCCGACGATCATCTTCGTTTCAAGTCTTGTAAGCATCTCCTACTATCTGGGCTTGATGCAGCGTGTCGTGCAAGTGGTGGCTAAAGTGGTGGCATTTCTCATGGGGGCGAGCGGCTCTGAAGCTCTGTCAAATGCAGCCAGTGTTTTTGTTGGGCAGGTCGAAGCGCAGCTGTTGATTCGTCCGTACGTAGCCACTATGACTATGTCTGAACTGCTGGCTTCCATGACGGGGTCGATGGCGTGCGTTGCTGGGGGCGTGCTCGCAGTCTATATAGGCATCGGCATTAAGGCTTCGTATCTGCTAACGGCCAGCATTATGGCGGCACCTGGCGGTCTTGTAATTGCCAAAATTGTGTGGCCGGAAACTGAGCCATCGATGACTCAGGGGAAGGTACAAATTGAGGTTAAACGCACTAATGCCAACATCATCGATGCCGCCGCGCATGGTGCTTCTGATGGAATGCGTATCGGTCTCAATGTGGTCGCGATGCTTATCGCTTTCATGGCCTTAATTGCCATGGG
Source organism: Oculatellaceae cyanobacterium (assembly GCA_036702975.1). Taxonomy (GTDB): domain Bacteria; phylum Cyanobacteriota; class Vampirovibrionia; order Obscuribacterales; family Obscuribacteraceae; genus DATNPX01. The sequence continues at coordinate 16,191 of DATNPX010000014.1, read as the reverse complement.
CGATGGATTGTTCGGACTGCTGGGCGGTTTCATGCACAGCAACGGTGTGCCGGATTTTCTTGGATTGAGCCTCGAACATTTGAAAATGATGGATGTTTTGGGCGTGCTCTTTTCGCCGGTCGCATTCGTTATGGGTGTGCCTTGGACCGATGCCCACGTAGTCGGCAAGCTGATGGGCGAGAAGATGGTGATCAACGAATTTGTTGCCTACACCGAGTTGTCTTCAATGTTGAAGGGGTTGTCCGAAACGCACATTTCTCCTCACGCAGAGACAATAGCAACTTTTGCCCTCTGCGGTTTTGCGAACTTGAGTTCGATTGCAATTCAGGTTGGTGGCATCGGCGAAATCGCTCCATCGAGGCGTGGAGACCTGGCAAGGCTTGGTGTGAAAGCCTTGATCTGTGGAACTATGGCGAGCTATCTGTCGGCGACTTTAGCTGGACTGTTACTTTAGATATGACTGCGATTTAGGACGACTGCGATTTGATATGACTGCGATTTTGACCGCTGCTCTAGTTTTTAGATTTTTTAGTTTTGGTTTGTCTGAATAATGTGACGAGGAATTGAAGGTGTCGGAAGCTCAGGAAACAGCGCCCAGCGGTTATAGCCGCCCCGAAAAGAAGTCGAAGTTGCCCGGCATTGTCGGCAAAGTCGTGTGGTTGGCTGTAAGTTTGCTTGCTGCATTTTCTCTGGGAATTATCGCGTTTACCAATGGTGAGCACGTCAACGCCGTCTGGTTAGTCACAGCTGCTGTCTCTGTTTTCTGCATCGGCTATCGGTTTTACAGCAAATTCATCGCTGAGAAAGTATTCGAACTAAACGACTATCAGACGACTCCCTCGCAGCGAATCGATGATGGGAAAGATTTTGTGCCCACTCATAAGTGGGTTCTGTTCGGGCACCATTTCGCTGCTATCGCCGGAGCCGGTCCGCTCGTAGGACCAATTCTGGCAGCACAGTTTGGCTTTTTACCTGGCACATTGTGGATTATTGTCGGGGTGGTGCTTGCTGGAGCTGTGCAAGATTTCGTCATTCTCTGCTGCTCGATGCGTCGCAACGGGCAGTCGCTCGGCAAAATGGCAAAAGAAGAAATCAGTCCACTTGCCGGAATTGTAGCTCTTGTTGCAATCTTGCTCATCATGATGATACTGATGGCGGTGCTAGCACTGGTGATCGTCAATGCGCTCAAGTCGAGTCCATGGGGCTCGTTCACACTATTGATGACCGTTCCGATTGCAGTGTTCGTCGGTATTTACATGCGCTTCCTCCGTCCGCATCGTGTCATGGAAGGTTCGCTGATTGGGGTGGTACTAACAATCTTCGCCGTCATCGCAGGCAAATGGGTTGCCGCAGATCCAACTCTTGCGCCTCTTTTCACACTTGACGGTGTGCAGCTTTCCGTCGCTATCATGCTGTATGGATTCATTGCCTCAGTGTTGCCTGTTTGGATTCTGCTTGCTCCACGCGATTACCTTTCAGCATTCCTTAAAATCGGCATCATCGGGCTTCTGGCGATTGGCATACTCTTCCTGCGCCCCGACCTCCAGATGCCGCGTCTGACCATCTTCACCAACGGGGAAGGACCACTCTTTACCGGCTCGATTTTTCCATTCTGTTTCATTACCATCGCCTGTGGTGCCATTTCAGGTTTCCACGCGCTGGTATCGTCTGGCACTACACCTAAGATGATCTGGCACGAAACACACGCTCGACCGATCGGCTACGCTGCCATGCTCTGCGAAGCAACAGTCGCCATCATGGCGGTTATCTCCGCTTGCGTCATTACTCCCGGCGTGTACTTCGCCATCAACAGTCCGAAAGGCGTTGTGGGCGCCGACCCTGTCGCCGCGGTCGCTGCCATCAGTTCATGGGGCTACCCGGTTTCAGTCGCGGAGATGCAAACTCTTTCGACTGCTGTCGGCGAAACGACTCTCATGGGACGCACTGGTGGCGGTCCAACGCTTGCGGTTGGCATGGCGCACATCTTCGCTCACGCAGTTCAGTCGACTGGGCTGGGCACGCTCGACCTGTCGTTCTGGTATCACTTTGCTATTATGTTCGAGGCTCTGTTCATCCTTACCTGTTTAGACGCGGGCACTCGTGTCGGGCGCTTCTTGCTGCAAGACTTCCTGGGGCTCGCCTGGAAACGGCTGGGAGAGACGAGCTGGTATCCGGCGATCATTTTGAGTTCCGCCATGGTTGTGGGCGGTTGGGGCTATTTCCTCTATCAGGGCGTAATCGATCCACTGGGCGGAATCAACAGCTTGTGGCCGCTCTTTGGAATTTCCAATCAGTTGCTGGCAGTGGTGGCACTCTGTATCGCCACTACAGTGATCGTACGCATGAATAAACGCAAGTTCATGGTTGTCACCGTGGCGCCGCTCACCTGGCTGCTGAGCGTTACTCTCACAGCCGGCTATTTGAAGATCTTCAGCCCTCTTCCGAAGCTCGGTTTTCTTGCTCACGCGCATATGCTGGAGCAGAAAATGAGCAGTGGTCTACTTGCTGCAGCGGAGCTGAAAACGACTCCGGTCCTCATCTTTAACGATTATCTGGATGCAGTTCTGGGCGCAGTTTTCATTGTGCTCGTTTTGATCATTCTTGTAGAGTCGATTCGTGTCTGGATCGATCCAAAATCAATCTTGCCAAGAAAAGCACCGGCTGAAGATCTCGTTGTCGCCGACGGGCAGAGTCGCAGCCGTGACTTTGGTGGCTTAGACGGACCAATGAAGTGCTGCTGACGAAATACAATGAAGTGCTGCTGACGAAATGTCGATGAACGAGCAAGATTTTGATTTAGCTATACGCGCCGAACTCGAACCTTCTGAGAACGTTGTATGGCGTACTACGCCAAACGTAGATGCAGTGCGTGGGTCACTGCTTTCCTTCTCGGTGTTATGGCTGTCTGGTTTGTTCATGCTTGGTGTCGGTGTTTTGCGCACCGCAGAGGACGACTCGCACGTCCTGGTTGGATTGATTGCTTTGCTCGCCATTGTCGCCGTCGCCGGGTCTCTGGAGCTGATATTCGTGCCGAGGCGCGCTGGTCGCACCGTTTATGTTCTTACGGACAGGCGAATTTTTACTCTTTGTGTGACAAAGCGGTTGTTTACGCAAGACATCGCAAACTATAGAGACAAGGAAGTTTTGCGCGTCAGCAAAAGTTCAATTCCCTTTTTCTACCTGTCGAATCTTCCCTCGCAGATCATGTTCTTCATTCTGGTATACGATGTGGTGGCGTCATTGATGAACTCGTTTGATGCTTTCATCGCCATTGGTTTTGCGATGACGATGCTGGGCTGGTTGCAGCCCTGGCTTCATGATATGCGTATTCCGATTCCAAAATATCGTGACGCGCCGCGCACTTTCTATTCGGTCGGTGAATTGTTTGTATTCCTCGAATCATTTCGACTGGAAGAAATTGCTCAGTTCGTTTATCGCAAGGGGCGAGAGAATACATTCAATGCATTCGTCATTTCCAAAACTTCTGGTTGCATCAGATTGAGGTCAATTCAGGAAGTTAAGCCTTTGGAACTTGCCATTGCACAAGTGCCGAAGTCTTGAGTAAACTTATAGCCAACCTTGCTTTCGCGTCTTTGGAATACTTAAAGGAGCTCCCGATTGCCCTTATCAAGCATGCTGCTGGATATTCCAAATCTGGTGCGCGTTTGCAAAGCGATAGCGATGCTCGATGCGATTATTTGCGAGGAATGGTCACTTAGATACTACTCCTTCAATTCTCTGTGGAATAAGGATGACCCGAGCGAAATGATGGCCTCGATGCGAGACGGCAGCGGCGATCATTACTACATTTGGTTTACGAGACGCGGTGCGGCAATCAAGGGTTTTGTTCATGATTCACTGTTGAATCCTGTCCACAATGAGGGCGCTCCTTTTCCTGAAGTGTTCAGAGATTTTCCACCTGAGCTTGCATATTTTTTGAAGGAAGCCGCATTTATGATCAACGACACAACATTCTGTTATTGGCGACGGCAGAGTGATAGCGAGTGGCATTCCGGTCAAATCAAGTATCCGAAGAATGCCGGTACTGACCCGGATGGTTCGCGAACCCTGCTCAGCATACTCGACGGAAAGCCGAAGACTTATGTCGAATACGCCCGCAATTACTTTGAAGTAGAAATTACAGAAGAAGATGTCAATCATGTCTATCAACTGAAGCCGCTCAACGCAGAGCTGCTGATGCGGTTGCATTGTGAAAGAAAGCTCAGTCAATTGACCGATGACATCAAAGAAATTGGCTACATCCGCGGGACCTAGCTGAACAAAATCAAAGGTTCGTGGCAGGCGTTACTGACCTAAAAACGAGGGTGTGCTCTTCGGCGCATTTGGATTGCTGAAGAGTCCTTCAGGCTTTTGCAATCCCTTGATGATGTCCGGCGAAACGCCCAGGTTCGTCTGCAAAAGATAAGCCGGATTGCTCGCCAGCCACTGCGACAATGAAATTTCCTGATAGTCGCCACTGTTAAAAACAGCCAGCATCTCGCAATCTTCCGAGCCAATCGATTCTATGTAATGGCCGTAGCCCATCGGCACGTAGCCCACGTCTCCAGGCGCGAACTCTCTGGTGATCTTTCTGCCCTGTGATCCGAACACTGTCATTCGGGCTCTACCTTTTATGTAGTATTGCCATTCGTCGCAGTTTGGATGCCAGTGCATCTCGCGCATGGCCAGTGGCTTGAGGTGCAAGATTGCTCCTGACATTGTCGTGGAGATAGGAAAATCCTTCTGTGACACCACATTGAAGGTGCCACCAGGCACGATATCAGGGATTTTTGCACCCAGGCGGAAGCGGTGAGTCAGTGGAGGTGGATTCTGGCTCTCAGGTGGCGGCTCGGCGGGTAGCGCTGTCGGCACTGGCCCCTGTGCTATGTAGACCTCGCTCTTGGGAAATTTGTCGAACGCAGAAACTGGCATGCCGAATTCTTTTGCCAGCACTTCTTTGGGTGTTTGCGCAAGCCAATCGCTAAAGCTGAAGGTGGCAAACTCCGAAAAATAGCCGCTGTCGAAGACAAGGATGAATTGACATTCTTCCGGTCCGATTCCTTGAATCGAATGACCGTGTCCACGTGGAAAGTACCAGACGTCGCCGGGTCCGAAATCTTTAACCTCGTACTGCCCCTGCGGATTGATAACTGTGATTCGGCAATGACCTTTGATCACATAAGACCACTCGGCGGCGTTTGCGTGCCAGTGCAACTCGCGCAGTCCGCCTGGCTTGAGATACATATTGACACCGGCAAGCCCTTTAGAAATCGGGAAATTTACTGCCGTCGCTTCGTTCGACCGCCCGCCTTCGTATGCTTTCATGGGCTGCTTGCCCAATTCATACTTGATTTCCGGCATTGAATCTTTAGCCAGTTCCACCGCCTCTGCAACGGTGTTGATGGTCTTACTGCCAGTCAGATGTTTCTGAGCGGCAAGCGCTGAATTTACGGTCAACGTGGCAAGCATTGCCATCGATGCGGCTAACTTCTGAATTTTTGACACGGAATTTCCTCTATACCGACTGGCTGAGCTATGTAGTCTATCAACCACTGGCTCTGCTTTTACAGCCTTGTCATCCTTGCTTACGGTTATTTATTCTCGGCATTTTGAGTGGTTTGGCTGGCTGACTTATTACTGCTTGACTAATCCTTGCTAAGATCTGGGCGATTGCAGCATGCTATGAGCTGTGTTTGCGGAGTGCATTATTAGAGGAAGGCGCGGATGACAAGTTCAGACGATCAGGGCAAAGGCACAAGCGCTAATTCAGGCGACGACTCTAAGCGCAAACAGAAATTTTCTCAGAAGGACTACCATCATCCGGCAGCCGCCTGGGGTGCTGCATTTAGCGTGGGTCGGGTTCTGGTCGAGCAGAATGCGATCGTCGATGGCGTTCGAGCTATTTTTACAATGAATCATGAGCACGGCGGTTTTGACTGTCCGGGATGCGCATGGCCAGACGATCCCCATGGTCTTAAGATGGACATTTGCGAGAACGGCATCAAACACGCTACGTGGGAAATGACGAAAAAGCGAACCGACCGGCAGTTTTTTGCCACGCATACAGTAACTGAATTGATGAACTGGAGCGACTTTGAGCTGGAAAATCAAGGGCGTCTAACTGAGCCCATGGTTTATAACTCCGCCACGGACCGTTACGAGCCAATATCTTGGGATGACGCATTCGCCCTGATTGCGAAACACCTGAATGCTATGGATACTCCTAATAGAGCCAGTTTCTACACTTCCGGTCGATTGTCCAACGAGGCGACATTCCTCTATCAACTTTTCGCGCGCGAGTTTGGCACTAACAATTTGCCTGATTGTTCGAATATGTGTCACGAAGCAAGTGGTCGTGCACTGGCAGCCTCGCTTGGCACAGGCAAAGGAACTGTAGATCTTATTGACTGGCAGAAAGCTGATGCGATCTTCGTAATTGGAGTCAATGCCGCTACAAATGCTCCGCGCATGTTAAGCGCGCTTGCTGATGGTGTGAAAGAGCACGGGCTCAAGATCGTCCACATAAATCCGCTCATCGAAGTGGCTGCGACAACAGCGATTACACCGCATGAGATAATTGACATGGTGACGCTTCGTGCAACTCCTACAAGCTCGCTCAATCTGCAACCGAGAATTGGCGGCGACCATGCCATTATGCGTGGTATCGGAAAATATCTTTTCGAGAAATTCGACACGGATAAATCCAGCATCGATATGGACTTTATCGCGAAATACACATCTGGTTTCGAACAGTATAAGAAGCAGTGCGACGATACATCATGGGATGTAATTGAGCGTTACTCTGGTGTGAAAGCCGCGCAAATTCGAGAAGCCGCTGAAATTTACAGACGGGCTCCATCCGCCATTATTAGCTGGTGTCTGGGAATCTCTCAACAGGAGTTCGGTGTTGATACCATCAGAGAGATAGTCAACGTTTTGCTACTGCGTGGAAACATTGGCAGACCAGGCGCGGGACCATGCCCGATTCGAGGTCACAGCAATGTGCAGGGCAACCGTACCTGCGGCATACATCACTCTCCGCCGGAAGCATGGTTAGCCAAGATGGATGCGGCCTGCGGCATCACATCGCCGCGTGAGAGGGGTCTGGACACCGTGCGCACCATCGAAGCAATGTGCAATGGCGAAGTGCACGCGTTTTTCGGCATGGGCGGCAATTTCGCGATTGCAACGCCTGATACTGAAAAGACATTCGCCGGTCTGCGCCGGTGCAAATTAACGGTGCAGGTGAGCACAAAGTTGAATCGCAGTCATCTTGTGCACGGTGCTGACGCTCTGATTCTTCCCTGTTTGGGACGGTCGGAGAAAGATATGCAGACAGGTGGCTATCAAAAGGTCTCTATCGAAGATTCAATGAGTATGGTGCATCTTTCAGAGGGCATGAATGAACCGGCATCACCGCATTTGCGCTCGGAGCTGGCAATTATTGCTGGAATAGCGAAGGCTGTGATACCGAAAACCGCTACCCCATGGGATGCGTATGTCGGCAACTACGATTTGATTAGAGACAAGATGGCAGAGGCAATCGCTGGTTTCGAAAATTTCAATGAGCGTGTTCGGGGACGCATCGGATTTCGACTCTATCAACATGCTCGCGAGCTGGAATTTCAAACAAATACCGGGCGTGCCAACTTCTCAGCTACGGAATTACACGACCCTTTGCCGCCGCCTGGCAAGTTGATGCTGAGCACGATGCGCTCTCACGATCAGTTCAACACCACCATTTATTCGGATAACGACCGCTACCGGGGTGTAAAAGGTATGCGGAATCTACTTTTAATGAATGAAGAGGACATGCAGGAACGAGGGCTGAAGCAATTCGACCTCATTGATATAACAAGTTTCGCTAAGGACGGCACCACGCGTAGTGTCAAGTCTTTTCGAGCAGTGCGCTACAATATTCCAAAAGGTTGCACTTCTGGTTATATGCCAGAACTCAACGTTTTGTGCCCGCTTCGCGACTTTAGCGAGCAAAGCGATCAGCCAATGATGAAGCAAGTGCTTGTAGAAGTAGTCGCCGGTGCGGCGCATGCAGGCACTTAACCCATGAGCGAACCGGAGTGCATCGGGACCGCGGAAAGCGTTGTTGGCGATAAATCTGTTAAGCAGATAAAGACAACGCGCGTCAGTAGTCTGGATCGCGAGGTGTCTACCGAGCAATTGTTAGACACCGTCAGCGTGGAGGAACCGCTCGAAATCCGGGTTTCCCATAAAGATGCCAGAACGACCTCAACCGCAACCGGCAATACCTCAACTGACTCTATGCCGCAACAAATCGCCGTGACGATGCGCACACCCGGTTGCGATAAAGAACTGGCAGTCGGCTTTCTGTTTACTGAAGGAATAATTTCCGGCGAAAGCGATATCGCCGATATAATCCTGGACAAGCGTTGCAACGGCGTGACAGTGCACTTGCGGGAGCATGTCGTTCTCGACCCAGCTGTATTTTCTCGTCACTCGTTTGTTGCATCAAGCTGCGGAATCTGCGGAAAGAAATCGATAGCGGCTGTGCGCGTAAAACGGCAATTTGAGTGCCTTCACGACCAGCCGCAGATTTCATACGGGTTGATTCACCAACTGCCAGCGCTGCAACGTGCTCAGCAAAGCGAGTTTGAGCGAACGGGTGGCATTCATGCTTCGTGCTTGTTCGACGTGTCTGGAAACTTGCTAGCCATCAAAGAAGATGTCGGTAGGCACAACGCACTGGATAAATTGCTTGGAGCGGAACTTCTCGCCGGACGACTGCCTCTAAAAGACAGCATCCTGATGCTGAGTGGGCGAGCCAGCTTTGAATTAGTACAGAAGGCAGCACACGCAGGTCTTGCAGTGGTTGCAGCCGTGGGAGCGCCTTCGAGCCTTGCTGTTCAGCTGGCGGAGGAATGCGACATGACGTTGCTGGGCTTTGTGCGAGACGGGCGATTCAATATTTATTCCGGCTCGCACCGCATTCAACTAGATTCTGTTTAACAGACTTCTGATACCGCCGGTCAGTCCATTGCCATAGCCGTAGCCATTGCCCATATATCCGTTACCGTAGCCATAGCCCAGGCCGTTGCCCATGTTGCCGTAACCGTAGCCATAGCCGCCGTTCTGATTGAGCAGCGATTGAAGGAGTCCACGTCTGCGGTGTCGTCTATGGTGACCGCACATTCCGTTCATGCCATTCATGCCGTTGTAACCGAACATTCCGTTGCCATAGTTATAGTTGTTAGCTAATGCGTTCATGCCGTATGCGCCCATGTTAGCCATCGGAGGCGCGACGGCGTAAGGATTGATACCAGCATTGACCATGGGGTTGCCACCATAATAAGCTCCGTTACCCATCATGCCATTTTGTGAGATGTTGCCGTAATAATGATGATTTCTGCTAAATGCCGCACTTGGTGCCAACAAGACCAAAAGTGCTGCCGCCGGTAAAAGCGCCTTCCAATTCATGGTGTTTCCTTCCTTTGTGACACTTGTCGCTTTTGTTTCATATCCTGGCGAGTGCCGCCTCGGCTGAGGTGGTTAGGTACATTAAACTACTGAAAGCGTGGATCTTGCGTGAAGTGCAATATACGATTTGTAAGATTATGGATCCTGGCTTGGGACGCTTGTTTTAAGCAGCTGTGCAGTTGAGCGAGCGACTAATATCTGCTCATGACGATGGACGATTCATGCCGCTAAAAAATTTGAAACGCACCAAGGCACATAAAGCCGACGACAACTAACTCCAGAACAATTGTGAGAATGACTGAGAAGATTGTGCCGAGAGTCAACAGCACTGGTCCAGATGTCTCTGCCTTATCTTTGTAGCATGTGCGTGCCACCATTTCAGCCGGAGTTCCAAGCGTGTAGCATATGTTTGCGAAAAACAGATAAGATAGTCCGCTCATTACGCATACTGCTAAAGGCAAACCGAGGAGCAACCAGAGCACGAAGATGGAAGGCAGACCCGCCAGTGCTAAAACCAGGTTGTAGAGCGGTCTTCGCCATTCCCACCAGGATATGATCGACATCGTCGTGCGCGGTTCTTTCGGCACTTCGATCACTTTTCGCAAGATCGCGGAACCACCCCTGGTGCGCGCACCCTTCTCGAAAGTGTGGATTAAAGTTTGAAGTTGCTCGGGAGTCGCTTCTTCGAGGACTCGAAAAAATTCGTCTACCGGTAATTCACGCAAAACCCTTTCCGGATCGTCGATTTGGTTGCGGTTATCCTCAGTTTTTGAATCCAGCGACGATACCGGCTTGCCTGGCGGGGATATGGAATCTTGCTCGGCTGATGAAGGTGCCGGTTCTTGATTGGTTGATGAAGCTGTCGCAGGCGAATCCGTCACGGGATCTGTGACGACGAGTTTAATCTTGTTGAGACTGGTAATTTCTTCGACGTTGACCGATTTGTCGCTGGTCATATGCCATCCCCACCTTATCTCCTTAGCATAACTGGTTAATGGGTTAACTGCACGTAAAAATCGCACCCTTTTTGCTGAAAACCGATCCGCAATTTGGGGGAAATTGATCGCTGTTTTTACGCAAGCCCAACCCCCGCAAATTATGATGCTTGAAGGAATCCAGACGCAGAAACATCACAGGTGAAGCGCCCATGATCAAGCAGATTTTGGCAATCATTTTTATTTATGTATGCACAGCAATTGCCTGGGGCATACTTGGCGGCACTGTCTTACAGCGCACTTATTCGTCAGATAGCAGCAACGGAGAGCGCGTCAATCAGCTGTGGGGGATGCCACAGACCCAGTCTGCCCCCAGCTTTTACTATGAAACACAAAAGCAAGTTAACCACACTGTTTTGAGAGACAACAAAACCGTGACTGAGGTCGTTGCAGAGACGGAAAAGCATTATGTGCCAATTGATAAGAGCGATGTGACAGCAGTCATTTACCTGGACTACCGGAAGAAAGGATTACTCTGGTACTCGACGTACAAAGTTCACTTTAGTGGTGGCTATAGGGTTTCCAATCCGACTTCTCAGCCTCAGACAGTACATCTCGAGTTCCCTCTACCGGCTCAGCAAGCCATTTATGACAATTTCCAGTTGACTCTGGGCAAGAGGAATGTCGCCAATATTTTGCCATCAGGAAATTCCCTCGGCGAAACGTTTTCAATTGATTCCAACAAAGCAGAAGATGTGGCAATTTCTTATGACTCGCAGGGATTGACGACGTGGCGATACAACTTTGGATCTAGTGTCAATCAAGTCAAAGATTTCACCATGAATATCAAAACGAATTTCGACGCAATTGACTTTCCAGATGGAAGCATGTCGCCGTCAGAGAAAACCAAGATTGATAAGGGCTGGCAACTGACGTGGCACTACAAGAATCTTTTGACCGGTTATGACATCGGTCTGAAAATGCCTGAGAAACTCAATCCCGGACCATGGGTAAGCAAAGTAACTTTCTTTGCACCAATCTCTCTGTTTCTGTTCTTCTTCATTTTATTTGTCTTCACTACGATTAAGGGCGTGCGAGTTCACCCCATGAATTACTTCTTCATCGGAGCCGCATTCTTCAGTTTTCATCTGCTTCTCGCGTATCTGGTCGACCATATCTCGGTCGATCATGCTTTCATCGTTAGCTCGATTGTTTCAATATTTCTCGTGGTTTCTTATATGAGGCTTGTGGTATCAAACAAGTTCGCATTTTTGGAAGTGGGCGTATCGCAACTTATCTATCTCGTGCTTTTCTCGTACACGTTCTTCTTCGAGCAGTTCACCGGACTTGTAGTGACGATCATGTGCATTTTGACTCTGTTCGTGCTGATGCAATTTACGGGGCGTATCGATTGGACAGAAGCCTTCAAGTTGGCAACAGCAAAAAATTCTGATTCGACCTCGGTAGCTTCGACTTAAATGTGGAATTCGAGCTACTTCTGGTACTATAGGTCTGACGTTGAGCTAAACGCCTATGCCCTATAGGAGTTGGATTACCGGGTTTCCATGGCCAAAATACTTCTCATTGAAGACGATGAAGAACTGGCGGCTACTGTGTCCAAGTGGCTGAAGCTGGAACGGCACTCTGTAGACGTGGTCGGCGACGGTAACGATGGCTTGGCTTTTGCCCTGAACGGCAGCTACGAAGTTCTGGTGGTGGACGTTCAGCTGCCCGGGATGAATGGTTTTGACATTGTCAAAAACGTCCGCGAAAGTGGAAGCAAAGTGCCAGTGATTATGCTGACAGGCAAAACTCACATTGACGACAAAGAAACGGGATTTGAGTCGGGTGCAGATGATTATTTAACCAAGCCTTTCAGCGTGCGGGAATTGGTCGCAAGAATCAAGGCATTGCTGAGACGTCCGCGAGCATTTGACACTGATTATTCAATTGGAAATTTGACATTGAATTCAGGTTCCAGGCGAATTTTGAAAGATGGCGAGGAAGTCAATTTGCTTCCGATCGATCATTCGGTTCTGGAGTTTTTAATGCGACATCCAAACGAAGTATTTTCTGCTGAAACGCTTATTTCAAGAGTCTGGCCTACAGACAAGTTTCCATCTACTGATGCGGTGAGATCTTCAATTAAACGTATTCGCTCTGCTATCGACGTGGAAGGCGAAGAATCATTGATCGAGACGATTAGCAAAGTTGGTTACAGGTTGAATAGATCTTGATTGGAAGCACCTGATATCGGAGCATCGGAGCAAGATCCTGATCGGAGCATGAAGCCTGATATCGGAGCAAGATCCTCGAGACAAAGCTTGCTTTCGTTCTAGTTTTTGACGGGAATTTCGAACCAGAAAGAACTTCCTCGGCCAGGTTCGCTGCTCACGCCGATGCGCCCATGATGCGCTTCTATAATTGATTTGCAGATGGCCAGTCCAAGCCCTGAGCCCTGTTTTTCGACCTTGTCGGTCGGGCTGACTTGTTTGAATCGATCAAAGATTCCAGCCTGTTGATCTGCGGGAATGCCTCGGCCCTGGTCGGTTACAGAAATTTTTGTGTACAGATCATTTTGCTCTTCGCTGATTGTAATTGTCGAATTATCTGGCGAGAACTTAAGTGCATTTCCAAGAAAATTGATCAAGACTTGCACAAGCCGCTCAGAATCGGCAATAAGCTCGTAATTGGTCTCTGGGATGACGATTTTTATTGATTTTGCGTTGCTCAAATCCAGCACAGCTTCAAGAGATTTCGAGACTATTTCTTTTGTGCTCGTTGCATCTACTTCCAGCGAAACGTGACCGGCTTCCATTTTCTCAATTTCCAGAAGTTGATTGATAAGTGACAGCGAGAATTTGAGATTGCGGTGCGCCCTGTCCATGTACACTTTTACCTGATCGTCGAGGGTGAAGTGCCCGGATGAAACCAGTTCGATTGCTGCTAGCACCGAATTTAATGGCGTGCGCAAGTCGTGACTGAGCATTGAGACAAACTCTTGCTTCAGTCGTTCTAATTCCTTTTGCTTTGAGATGTCTGTAACTACGCAGTAAAGCGAACTTTGTTCGTCTGACCAGGTGGCTGACCAGGAAGTTTCGCTCAGTGACTTGTCTGCTTTAACTATTTTAGCTTCGAACCTCGCTTCCGTTTTATTCTGAATTGCGTTTTGCAAAATATTTCTAACGGTTGATTTGTCCTGATCTTGTATCAAATCCAATAAGCGCTTTCCAATTAATTGAGATGGCGGGAATCCCCACATTTTATTGGAGGCATCATTTATGTCGCTCAGCCTGAGGTCTTTATCAAGCGAGCAGATCACTTGCGATGCATTGTCCAGGATGGCGCGCTCTTTCTGTCGCAGCACCGTGAGATCCTGGTACATCTGATGGTAAATCAAATCGATTTCGGCTAATTCATCATTGCCGGAAACAATTTTGTCAGGCGCTTTGCCGGCCGCCAGGGCTGTCGTGTTAGCCATGAGAATTTTGAGTCTACGGCTTGTGCTGATATTGAAATACGCAGTTAGACAGCATGCCAGAACGACGCTAGCCAGTAGTGAAAGCTCGATCACTTGCTTGAGCTGTGTGTCGTATTTCTCGAAGTAAGCCTGGTTTTCTGCCTGCAAATTATTTTGCATGCCTGATAGCTGATCGCAGATGGCAAACATTCTGTTGAAATTTTTGTTCGCCAGGGCAATGGTTTTTGCCGCTTTCAGCTGGTCTTCTTCAAAATTTATTTCTTGAGTGGCCGCGAACTCAGCGTCCAGATAGTATCCGGTTTTTTCTAATTCGGCCCACTTCTGTGCTTCTGATTTTTCTGATGATGCGAGCTGTTTGATAATCTCCATTTCTGTACGAGCTTTTGCCGCCAGCGCCTTTTCGGAGTTTGTCATCTCCTGGTCGGACATCATTCGGCGGAGAGCGACTAGCGTTGCTCTCCTGATGAAGTTAGCCATAAGAGCTGTGATGTGACTGCTCAATTCTCTGGCGTGAGCAGATTTAGCCCGGGCATCCTGCACATTCGCGATCAGGTTAAGCAGCACTCCAACCAGTGCCAGTTCGAAAACTACTGGTATCGCGACTAGTATCAGAACTTTTTTTGTAAGGGTCGGTGCCAATTCAAAAATTCCTGAAGCACGGTGTCCATTGCCAACACTAGCATTTTTCTGTTTTCGCCAACCAGGATCCCTTTGAGGGCCCAATTATATAGCCCCCACCGCTGAGTTGGTGAGGGCTAAACAATTTTCAAGAGCCGAGGTTCGTAGTAGGCGCGCTTAGCGGCGGTCTACTCTTTCAAATGATGTAACTCGACCGTTTCCATCGGTTGTTGAAACATGGCGAGTGCCATCTTGACTCACATATTCAGTTCTATATGAGTTGGTGCCTGGATTATAGACTGTGTCGATTGAACGAACATTGTCGAGGCGCTGTGTAGTTCCGTTAGGTCCACTGATGTACATTGGTCCGTCATGATTCGGATATTCGACATGCTCGGCTAGAATGTGTCCGGCGGCGTCTGTCGTGCGTGAAGAATTAAATGTGTACATTGCGCCTAGTAAATTGGCTTGACCGCGATATTGGCTGGTCACTTCGCCGTTGCCCTGGAAACGCTGTGCTGGGCTCAGACCGCTGAGGCTGCGGTCATCCAATCCCGGCGGGTTTAATGGGTTGAACTGGTAGTCGCCCGCCTGTCTGTTAAATTGGGGAGCCAGAACGCCCTCTGAGCGCAAAATTCCAGTGTTGGTGCGATATGGCATCGCGCCAGGTTCGTTTACAGTTGGTTCCAAGTTTGTGCGTGGTGTCATAGTCGGTGGCAGTGGTTCGCGGTTATCCGGGGGAGTGATGGGTGCCTCGGATCCTGGCATGCCTGGTGGTATTGGTGGAACTGGCAGGTCTTGCCCGCCGCGGCCGGCGCGATGCGGTTGCACTCGATGAGCAGGCTGACGATGAGGGGCTCCGCTTTCGTCAACGAGAGCCAGCTGTGGTAAGTGTGCGCGGGCAGCCATTTCGTTGTACAGTCGGTAGTTCTGATTTGTTTCGTGCGCAGTGCGGCCTCGCAAAGCTTCTTGTGCCTCACGCTGCAGTCTCTCCGCCGGAATATGGAGTTCCCGTCCATTCAATTCGTTGGTAACTACTCGCTCGACTCTGTCTCTATTCATCAGATGATCTCCACTAGTAAACTCGGCAACGCTCTTTCGATGAGAACAATTTACGTGTTCAACGTGGGCGAAGACGTGGCAGATCTGTGACGGACTCGTGGCAACGATATAACGAATGCAAAAATGCTACGCAAGGGCTTGTGACTTGCATAGCATTTCAGTTATTGACCAGGCTCAGCTGCGCGCTGGTTTGCCGAAGCGATAGCCAGCCCCCTGTCCCAGGTGGACCCCGGAACAGGCGGGCCGCTACATCGCGCTATCCCAAAATATCTGATAAGCCTGGAAGAGATGGCAATCCTAGACCCGACAGAGGTGAGTTGCTGTCGCCTGAACCTCTCGAGTTGTTCAGCCCTGGCAATCCGGGGAGCTGAGGCAGACCTGGAGGTTGTGGAAGTCCTGGGAGGTTGATAGAGATTCCGCCCTCACCGGAGCCGTTCGAATTGCTCAGTCCTGGTATGCCTGGTAAGTTGGGAAGTTCTGGGAGCCCCGGAATTTGAGGTAATCCTGGCACCAACTCATATAGAACTGAATATGTGAGTCAAGATGGCACTCGCCATGTTTCAACAACCGATGGAAACGGTCGAGTTACATCATTTGAAAGAGTAGACCGCCGCTAAGCGCGCCTACTACGAACCTCGGCTC
>DATNPX010000055.1:0-29500 GCA_036702975.1 Oculatellaceae cyanobacterium | reverse complement strand
TAATTTACGCTGGTGTCATTTAATTTGGGTTCGGTGTCAATCAATTTGAGTTCGGCACCACTTTTAGTGGCGGTTAATTCGAGCCAGAAACAGCGGATGATGTCGCGCCGAACGATTTATGATGTCACGCCGCTACACGTAGTTGTAAATGACGGCACCATCCGCCTTGCAAAAGCTAATCGCTTACCCGATCCGGTTGTGAACGTGGGTGACTCTTATTCTGGAAACCCGCCTCGTCCTTCAACCGCTACGAGGGGTTTTTATATCGGCGTCACTCAAGAACTACCGGTTCTCAACCGAAATCAAGGCGAAATCGCCAGACTAAAAGCTATAAAGGCGCAACTGGGCATCGAATTGACTTCAACGAAAAATCAAGCAACTGAAGAAGTCGTAACGGCTTACCAACAGCTTTCGGCTGCACGAGAGCGCGTCGAATTGTTTCAAAACCAGATTTTGCCAACCTCGGCGCGCGTAGCGAAAATGGCGCGCCGTGCTTACGAAGTCGGTCAAAGTGACATCAATTCGACACTAGCCGCACAGCAAGCCAACGTTCAAACAAAAAATGCGTATCTTGAAGCAGTGAGAAATTATCAGCAGTCACTTACGGACCTTGAACAAGCTGTAGGACAGCCGTTTTAGAAGCCGAAGAGTGAAGTTATCAGTTATCGAGAACGATCAGGATTGTCTGTCCGATACCGCTTAACGATGTCAGTGACCGTACTTTTGCTGATGCTTAATTTATCAGCGATGGTGCGATAGGAAATACCTTCGTCGATCATTGTCAAAACCTTTGGAGCGACCTGGTCTGACTTGATTCGCTGTCCGGGCTGTCGCCCTATCTTCTTGCCTCTAGCTTTTGCTGCCGCTATGCCTGACTTCACACGCTCCCTGATCAAGTCGCTCTCGAATTCGGCGAGGGAAGCCATGATGCTCGCCATCAACTTACCTTGGGATGTCGTCAAATCGAATTGCAAGCCTGATTGAGCAATAAGTGAGACGCCCCAGCTTTGCAGGTCCTGGAGAGTGTGAATCAAATCGATTGTGCTACGGCCCCAGCGCGTGAGTTCGGTGACTAGGATAACGTCCAGCTTTCGCGCTTGTGCTAGTGCAAGAATTTTCTGGCGCTCTTGGCGGCCATCCTTTGCACCGGATGCCGTTTCTTTCCAGACGCCCGTGATCTGCCAACCGGCCTTTTCTGCGTAGGCGTGGAGGTCGCGCTCTTGCCTCTCGCAAGATTGGTCGGCGGTTGATACGCGGCAGTAAATGGCAGCGATTTTCTGTACCAATTAAACCCCTCCAGAAATTGTGCCGGCAAAGCCGCATGAGATGAGGCTGAACTATTGTACCAATCTGACTGTACTTCAATCAGTACAAACTGCGCAGCAGGCTAATGAGTGTTAGTCCCGTTCCAACGCTTTGTCATCGAATTTGATAACATAACGTAACGTATGATAACATAACTGTTTTGTTATGTTATTTGATACAATAAATTTGCACGTCGAAAGAAAACGGGAGGTTACTGCCATGGGACGCAAAGCTTTTTTCACCAGGGACCAGGTCTATGAGGCAGCGGACGCCCTGGCTGCGCAAGCCGAGGATGTCACAGTTAGATCCCTGCATGCGTACCTGGGCGGCGGGAGCTTCAGCTCAGTCATGAAACACTTCACTGACTGGAAGGCAGCGAGAGCGACGGTAGTTGATGCACCAAAAACGGACATGCCAGCTTCTATAAGCGGCGCCTTCGATGGTGTCTGGAGAACAGCGATGGGGCTGGCCGTTAAAGAGCTAACCAGTGAGCGGGAAAAGGCGGCCCAGGAAGTAAAAGATGCCGACATGAGGGTGCAAGAAACCCTTGCGGCGGTTGAGGAATTGGAGAATTCAAATAACGAGCTTACTGAACAGTTGGAAGAGTTATCCGCAAAGCTAAGCACAGTAGACAGCAAGCTGACACAGACACTGAACGAAAAGAGCGCATTATCGGCCGTAAACGCCGAGTTGAAGGCACAAGCGGAAAAGCTGCAGAAAAGCCTAGAGCATCTTCAGATCACACACGAAGATCTACAACGCAAACACGCCGAAGAATTGTCAGCACAAGCCAAACACCGGGCCGATGAAGTAAGCAGCCTGAAGGTTGAAATCGCTAAGCTCGAAGCCGCCAGAGACAATGCCAGGGAAGAAGTAACCAAGAACCAGGAGCGCGTTATAACCGAGGCGCGAGAAGCAAAAGAAGCGATTGCCAAACTGGAAGCAAAGCTTGAAGGCGCCAACAGCGAGAAAGACGCCGCGATAAAGGAAGCAGCCCAGTACAAGGGTCTTGTCGATGGCTTAAAAAGCCAAAACGAACAGTTACTAGAGAAATTGTCCGACAAAACAGATAAAGAGAAGAAGCTCAAACAGTAGTGCGTCGTTGCAGCAATGTGCTTTTACAAAAGCAAACGACAAGCTCGATTTACAGCTTCGACCAGCGCGAATGAAACATAGTTTCTATCAGAACCATTAGCCGGAAGTTGGCGTTCTTACTTCGTCATGAACTACCAGGGACACAACATTGCTCAGAGTTTTTCCGATAATTCCACCAAACCGCAGCGCTTACCGTAAGGGTGGCTGCCTGCACTGATCGGTTTTGCCATTGGGAGCACATTGGCACCAAAGAGCGTCAACCAGACACCCAACATCGGCGAGCCGCAGCAACCCAAGAGAAAGCACGCGCCGCCGCAAAATAATGCTGTTAAACCGGCACTGCCAGCCGCCATGTTTCGAGCCGCAGTTGACCGGATTTCAATGTACCGCTTGAGCGAATCGGCAGCAAAAGCAAATCCTAGCGCGCATGAGTAGCCTAGTAAATAGCTCTGCGTTTGGATATAGCGATCCCACATTGAAGGCAAATTACAGCCGTCCTCGCAAACGTCCTGCGTCAGCGGCTCTGGGTGCGTGCTGAACCACAAATAGTGAAGCCCGTAAGCAAGGCAAAACACTCCTACAGGCAAAAGCCACTTACCTAGTAGCGTCTTGATCGTGTTATTCACAGATTGCCTCCAGCCTTATGCAGCAGAACACGCAGAATCACAACCACAGCCGCCGGGCTGCGGTTGTTCAACCGGATATGGCACGCGATCTTGTACGTATGCTTCACCAGTTACTAACGAATTGTAAGCGCGATCCAGCTCTCGACCGAGATAGGCAGCGTGATCTAGTCGGCTAACGAAATTCTTTTCAATGGACTGCATATAAATTGCTGTTGGCGTTTCGCCTTCGATAATGTCTAGAACACCAGTTGGTGTATAGTGTTCGACAAGGAGCAACCTTCTTTTACTATCAGGATAGATAACAAAAAAACCGGCCGCATCTGCTACAAAGCGCTCGGTCTCGGGCGCTCGCACCACTTCTACTTTTGTTGTCTTGAGTTGTTTTTCAAATGGTCCGGGATTCCGTGTCGCGCAAGCTTTGATCTGCTCAGCTATAGCGGCAACGTCAGTGGTTCCAATCGAAGATATCAGTTCAACTTGCTCAAGGAAGAATTGCACCTGTTCTCGGCTGACGTTCTTGAGATAAGGCCGCTTGCCCTTTGCCTCTCGAATCTTCATGCCGTCATCAACGCCATACTTAAACAGGCTTTCCATTGTTTGCCCCGGCAGATGGCCGACTGCTTGTTGAGTGTCGTCACCACAAACAAGCAGAAAACGAATGTTGGGGTTGGCAAGAACGTTTTGAACAACGCGCTCAATGCCGAGGTTTTCTGTATGCATGGGTCCGACTACTGCCATGCCTTCTGGGTTATATGCTCGCAATTGCTCGGCGAGATCTTCACTGTTGAGCGTAACCACGGCAACCGGCGCCATATAACGCGATACCTGATATTCACCAGGCAGAGGCGGCCAGCCGGCCCGCTCTTCGGACATCTCTGTTGGACACAGATCAAGACTCTCGCTCTGTTCTGGATAGGCCTCGGCAAACGCATTGGCAGCAATTGCGGGATAGCAAACGGCGCAGCCAAGGCAATCATACTTTTTCTCTGTAAAGGTATCGCGTGCGCGTGCTAATAAGTCGGATAGCATATCTTTTCCGGGCTCGGTTTGTGCTAGCGCTTCTGTTGTCTGCTGAAAGCAACCGCAGCTATGGCATTTAGCCAAAGAGGCCGCCGTTTCAATCTGCTCGCGTATAACGTCCAGGGGAGATTGCATTATGTTTTTCCGTAACAAAAGCTTATAGCCATTATACACTAATCAATTGAATAGTATATAATGCCGATATTCCCCCTGAGGTGCAAAGATGAACGAAGCAGATGAGTGTTGTAGCCCCAAACCGCTCTTAGAAGATCGTCCAGTCTTTTCGCTTAAACAGGCTGCCGGACTGGCAGAGCTGTTCAAGCTGTTGGCGGATGCGACACGGGTCCGGCTGCTGCAATTGCTGTTAAAACACGGCGAGATGCGGGTGTCTGAGATTTCAGACGCGCTGGAGATGACACCCCAGGCTGTTTCAAACCAACTTCAAAAACTAGCGTATAACAATGTCGTTGCAGCCAGAAGAGCAGGCGTGAATATTCATTATCGCGTCGTTGATCCTTGCGTTCGTGAGCTGCTTCAGCAGGGTATGTGCCTTCTTGAAGATGCGCGCCAGAGCAGGAATCACGCTGAGGTTGTCTGATATGAAAGTGCGTTTTCGCAAAAAGGGCGGCTTGCTAAATGCGCAGCTTGACTGCGAAATCGATTGCAACAATGTTCAGCAGCTTACGCAAGATGAATCCCGCGAGCTAGTCACCTTGCTGAATAAACACCGTCCGGCGTGCGCTTGCACAGATGAAAGCATTAGTGGACAGAGAAATGAATTCAGCTATCAGATCAGTATCGATGATGGCAAAAACACGCTGAAACTGGCATTCTGTACGGGAATGTATCTTGAAGATATCGAGCTGTGGCGCAGCGTTGAGCTGATCGAAACCCTTTGTTATCGTGCGTGTGGTGCGGAGCAAAGACCGATCTCTATCGGATGTTGCCCTAGATCGAACGTCGAGGGATAAGGTTCATTATTTGCTTTCAGGCTTTTTTGGCATAACGACGGAGGCACCTAGACCCTTTATTGAGTACTGGAAATCGTCACAACCGAAGGATTATCAACCAGGTTTTGACGGCTGGGACCAAAACGACTGAACAACGCCGGTATAACAATCAGAGTCAGTGCTGTGGATGTGAAAAGACCACCAAACACAACATAAGCAAGGGGTTGCAGAATTTCCTTTCCGGCACCGCCACCAATCATCAATGGCAGCATGGCCATGGCAGCGGTCAAGGCGGTCATTAGTACGGGTGACAGCCGCTCCATTGAACCTTCTTTGATTGCTTGTCGGATAGGCACTCCTGCCTCAAGCATGTGGTTGTAGGTTGTGATCAATATAATGCCGTTTCGGTTGGCGACACCAAACAAGGTGATGAAGCCAATCAATGAGGCTACTGATAGAACACCACCACTTACAGAAACAGAAATTATGCCGCCTATCAAAGCCAGGGGCAGGTTGGTTAGTATCAAAATTGTGGACCTTACCGAACCTACCGACTGATGGATTAAAACCGCGACGAAAAGCATTGCTACCAAGGTATACACAAGAAGCTCTTGGCTAGCCCTTTGTTGTGCTTGAAATTGTCCACCGAGATCTAGGTAATAACCTGGCGGCAAAGTCACGTGTTCGCTCAATTCTCTTTTGACATCGGACACAACAGAGCCGATATCTCGGTCTGAGACATTAGCTGAGATAACAATGCGCCGTGAAACGTTTTGCCGATTGATTGTATTAGGGCCTGAATCGCGGGCGAGAGTAGCAACTGATGATAACGGCACCTTGACTCCAGTTGGTGTATCAACGAGAAGATTGCCGATCTTTTCAGCGTTATTTCGAGCATCTGGTGACAGCCACACGACTAGATTGAATAAGCGCTGACTTTCGAGCACCTGTGAAACTGCCTTTCCGTTCAGCGCGGTTTCCACTGTGTCCGCTAGTGATCCAACCGTCAATCCGTAGCGAGCTGCACTGTCTCTATCGAAGCGAACAGAGATCTGCGGAACCGGCTGTTGAGGCTCGATTTGTAGATCTACCAAGCCTTTAATTTTTTCGATTGCACCGGCGACAGATTGCGCTTGGGAGCGCAAGATCATCAAGTCTGGACCAAAAATCTTTATCGCCAGAGCAGCCCTGGTGCCTGATAGAGTCTCATCGATTCTATTTGAAATAAAACCGCCCAGATTGGCTGAAACACCAGGATAGCGAGCCAATTCTTTGCGGATCATTTCCATCACTGTGGCTCTGTCTTTAGAGCGTTCAGCAATTTGTATATCCAATTCGCCAAAAGTAACGACACCAGCATCGTCATCACCAAAGGCTCGACCAGCACGGAATTGAACGGTCTCAATTTCTGAATGTTTCATGAGCGCAAGCTCGATGGCCTTGCCGATTTTTTGAGTGGATGCCAAAGAAGCACCAGGCATTTGATTCAAAGTGATAACCAAGCTGCGCTCCTGAAATTCAGGCAGGAACGTTGTACCCAACGCAGGCACAAGCAAAAGGCTTGCGAGAAATCCTAAAACCGATGCAAGCAAAACAACCATTGGTCGCCTCATGGCGAAGGTTAAGATAGGTTCGTAGATCCCTTTCAGTTTGCGCACTGTCCATGTTTCGTCATCGGGCAATTTTCGATTAGCGAGCAATAGATAACAGAATGCTGGAGTAACCGTCAGTGCAACCAGCAGTGATGCCAGTGTCGATAGGATATACGCCAATCCAAGTGGAGTAAAAATGCGCCCTTCAATTCCAGACAGGGCAAAGATAGGCAATACAACGACACAGAGAATCAAAGTAGCAAATACGACCGAGCCTCTAATTTGCACCGATGCATCGAATACTACTTTGAGCGGGGCTTGAGCGGCACTGCCCTTCAGGTTGTTTTCACGCAGGCGCCGGTAGACGTTCTCAGCATCTATGATTGCGTCGTCTATGACGCCACCCAGCGCGATGGCAAGACCGCCCAGAGTCATTGTATTTAAGCCGACTCCAAACCAGTTCAAGACTACGAGGCCAATGACTATCGAGAGTGGCAACGCAGTGAGTGTAATGGCAATGGTTCGCCAGTTGCCAAGAAACAAAACCAGGACTACGGCGACAATGAGGGCGCCGTCACGCAAGGCTTCTACCACGTTCTCTACGGACTTCTCGATGAAGTCTTCTTGTCGAAATGTGGTAGCTACCCGGACATCAACAGGCAGAGTTTTTTTGATCCCATTCATGGCGGATTCGACTGCTCTCGTTACTGTCGGAGTATCCGCAAAAGGTGAACGTGTGACTGTTACGATGACAGCATCTTCCCCGGCGAAAGAGCCATCCCCGCGCTTGATACCAGAACCAATGACGACATCAGCAACATCGATAAGGCGAATCGGGATACCGCCTTTGTTCACCGCCACCACTGAAGTTTTAAGATCGGAGATACTGTGAATGCGGCCCAAGCCGCGTATAAGAAATTCACGGTCTGGCTTTAAAAGAAAGCCGCCTGGAGCATTTAAATTAGCATTGCGGGCAGCTTCGGTAACTTGCAGCAACGTCACACCAAACTGTTTTAGCTTTTCCGGGTGCACCAATACCTGATACTGCCTTTCGCCGCCGCCAAGAACCAGTACCCGCGTCACTCCCGGAATGGCCAGAAGTCTGTTGCGAATTTGCCAGTTGGCGATAGTAGCCACATCTAGTAGCGTTGTTGGAGCAGAGCTAGACTTGGTTCTATCGATGGTGAGGGCGTACTTAATGACGTCTCCAACCGGATTGCTAATAGGTGATAGCAACGGTGGATTGACACCTTGAGGCAGGCGTGGTGCAATTTGCTGCACCTTTTCAGCTACGAGTTGTCTTGCTCGATAGATGTCTGTGGAGCCCTCAAAGATTGTGGTTATTACAGACAATCCGATTGCCGAACTAGATCTAATATCGACCAGGCCTGGCGTTCCGTTCAGCACACTTTCTAGAGGTAAGGTAACAAGTGACTCCACCTCTTCCGGGGCCAAGCCAAGCGCCTCGGTTTGAATGACTACTTGCGGTGGCGCGAAGTTAGGGAACACATCAAGCGGTAGCTTCAGAACGACACTGAGCCCCATTGCCAAAACCAAGATCGATAAAATGACTACAATGAATCGATTGCTAATCGACCATAAAATCAAACCATTAAGCATTGGTATGCTTCTCCGCAGTACCCACAGGTGCATCGTTTGCGAGCGATTTTTCGTCTATAGCTTTGTTGCTGCGTCCGGTCAGTTTGCCTGCAAAAAAAGCGATTATTATTAGCACCGTTCCAATGAGCAAACCTAGCCACATTGGGAAAGCTGGCTTAGCATCCGCCTTTCCTTCGCTTTTTTCGTCATCGTCTGAAGGTATGCTTGATTTAGAGGTTTCCGCAAGTAATTGATAAGCTCGTTCTGTCACGACGTTATCATTGGCGGCCAGCCCAGATGACACGCGCACGTAATTGTCTTTAGTTTCACCAACACTAATGGGAACGAGTTGGAAATGCGTGCTATCCCGCTTAATAAAAACGGCGTTTTTCCCACTCAATGTCACCAGTGCATCACTTGGCAAATACAGCGCTTTCGAGGGGTCCTTGGTTGAACCGACAAGCTCTATCGTTGCAAACATTTGTGGTTTTAAAAGACCTTTTGGATTGTCGATGAACGCCCTAACTCCTATGGTTCGAGTGACTGGATCGACCTCTGGATCAATGGCGGCTATGATTGCCGTAAAAGACTGACCGGGACATGCAGGGGTCTTAACGATGATTTTTTGTCCTATCTGGGTGAGGTGTATGTCCTTTTCATAGACTTGCGCCACGGCCCATACCTGCGACGTATTAACGATTTTGAGAAGTAGTCGAGCAGGCTCTACGGATTCTCCAGGTGTCACTTGTTGATCAGAAATAACTCCGGAAAGCGGACAATACAAGGTGACATGACCATCGGCTGTAGCTTGTATTCGTTGCCCCAGTTGAGCCAATCGATTTTTCAGCATGGCATTGCTTAGCTGCAATTGCACGTGCGCGGCTTTTAAATCAGCTTCAGATTGCCGTAAAAGACTTTCGGCGGCTTGATAGTCTTTTTGGGCGGTCACTTTGAGTTCTAAAAGAGTTTTTTCCCGTTCAAAGTTTGTTTTTGCCAGACTGAGCCTGGCTTGAGCCTGCTCTACAGCGAGGCGATTCTGTGCAATTGTTCGCGAGGATTCGACTGCGAGTTGCCGAATCTCTGGAGTATCGACGACTATCAGTGGATCGCCTTTAGAAACCCTCTGTCCTTTTTGTGCCAGCAAAGTGAGTATGCGTCCTGCCAGCGGCGCATTCACGTCGGCAGTATTTGCCGGTATAGACTCAATTTGCCCATTGATCATATTGCTTTGCGTTGAGTCTAGGAGTGCTGGCTGCTGGGTTGTAAGACCCATCGCTTTTTGAACATCAACAGCAATTTCCACATTGCCAGTGGTATCAGCGTCTTTTGTTTTCTTCGTCTCTTCTTCAGCGTAACCGTAACTGGCAGACACGGTTACGCTGATCAAGGTTGCAATAGCCAGAAGTGGTAAGAGATTTCGACTGTACATTTTGTTACTCCAATTAGCGCGCGGCTATTGTGTGCCCTACGGCTTTTTCCAGGTCTGACCAAGCGTTTGCGTAAGAGATGACGGCGTCAAAATATCCTGAATTTACTTGCTGCGCTGCTTGTTGCGCCAGAATTACGTCAGCTAGGCGATTTTTGCCATACTTGTAGGCAAGTTCAGCGGCCTTAGTGGAGCGCTGCGCGTTTTCAATCAGGTTCATTTCATACTGATTGATGTTTGCTTGCGCCAAATGGAAATTTTCGTATGCAGCCTGGATCTCGGCTTGAGTTTTTCTTTGCGTAATAAGGACATCTGTAGTCGATTGGTTGATTACAGCCTGAGCCGCAGCAATTTCGCCCTGCCTTTGATAAAAAATTGGCAGGTCAACGTTGACGTTCAAAAATGCACCGAATTGTTGTTGGGGCACATTCCGAAAGGTTGTATAAACAAAGCCAGACCCAATTATGACATCCGGTATGCGCTGCGCTTTAGCAAGCCGAAGTTGTTGCGTTGATACGTTGATTTGTTGCTTGGCCGCCAATATATCCGGGCGTTGGGAGAAGCCACTTTCAACCAGTTCATTGAGCTGGGGCAAATTCATCCCATGTTTCGGCACTAGATCTGTTGATTCTGAAATAGTGACCAATACTTGTTCTTGAGCAACTACAGCGGAATTTGTCGGCAGTCCCAAAAGAGTGCTGAGCTGGATTTGAGCTTGTCTGATTCTGCCGTTTGCAAGATTTACTTGGGTATCAAATTGATTTTTACTCAATTCCGCCTGGTAAGTGTCCGACTCCGGTACATCTCCAGCCTTAAAACGATCGCGTGCAATGCTTAGCAATCGTTCGGCTAGATTTCGCTGGCGCATAACAAGCTCTGTGAATGCCTGCGCAGCCGACAGCTCCAGGTATGCTCTGCGAACACGCGAGTGAATATCAAAGCGTACTGCCCTTAATTTAATAGCCGATAATTCTTGGGAAGCTTTCGCCACACGTATTCGGGAGCGGCGTTTGCCACCAGTTTCAAATATCTGATTGATTCCAACAGCCTGTGGCTCACCGGCAATAGTATTTGTGTAAGCCTGACCAAAACCGGACTGGACGCTGAGCTGTGGATTTGGAATTGCTGCAGCAGTTTTAATACCGGCAGCGGCTAGTGAAACGTCATTTCCCGCTCGAATTATTTCCGGGTTATTGTCGTCGGCCAGCTTAAATGCGGCTGATAAAGTGAGTTTGACAGGCTCACCACCACCGGACAAAAAGTAAAGATTCGGAGTAGGTACCGATTGTTGCGAATCTGTCGAACCAGATACAGCACCCGGTTTCGGACTCAATGCCGGGTTCTGTTGGGGCTGCTCAAAAATTGGCCCTTGTGCGGCAATAGCACTCAATGCAGAGCTAAACAGTGCGAAGTATTGAACCAAAACATAGTTCAAAGATTTATTCATAGTTGCGACACTGCTTGACTTGCCCAGCAACATCAGCCGTTATTGACCGAACCAGCAACAACAGGTCAGGTATACGCTGGTTACTCAGCGAGTAGTGAACAAACCGCCCCTCACTGGTGCAATCTACGAGACCGCACTCCTTAAGGCACGCGAGGTGGTTTGAAACGTTAGGTTGCCCAAGTCCTGTTTCAGCAACCAACTCGTTGACGGTCATAGATTTTTCGGTTAGGCAACTGAGAATAGTGAATCTTGATGGATCGGCCAGTCCCCGCAGGAATTTATGCACCAATAGGTCGGTATCAGATTTTGTTTGCATCGGTTGACCTAGTTGAATATATCAGTGGAGGCTGATACGTTATAACATGTACAGTATAAGCTGTCCACACGTGGGGCCCTAACTTGCAGCGAGCTGGTCAGTCTGGGAGCAATGACAAATTGTTCGTTCAAAAACTGCCTTGGGGATGATTATGTTCACCGCATGTGGTATCACCTCGACAAAAACCGGCGTCAGTCCACCAATGTCGCCATCGAGCATCAATGGCGCTTTATATGCAGGTAACGAAGTTTGATTTTGTTGGTACGGGAATGCAGGAGATGCAAGTACCTCGATCTTTGCATGGCGCACATGCAAAATTTCATATGGTAAATGTGTTGAAGCACGTCCGAGAAAAAACCATTTAGCAAAACGCAAACCTATCTCGATCATTTCGCCATAAGTGCTTGGATTGAGGATGCATAAATCCAGTTTTCCATCACAGATCTGGTGGACGTCGATACCCTGCCCTATGCCCATGTCTATTGCGTTGGTGATCAGCAAACCGCGAGCACGGCGCTCAAAAATTTCCCCGTCGCTTGTTATTCTAAGGTGAATTGGAACCGTCCTTGCTGCCTTCCACAAGGGTTTGATATAAGAAAACAACTTCCAGCGTCTTTTCTCAGTTGGGCTGGGTGCGGCAATTGCTTCAGCCAAGGGACCGATCCCCGCATCAACAGTGAAATAATGGCCATTTGCTTTTCCCAAATCAATACAGATAGGACTGCCGTTTAGTATGGTATCAACAGCATGCCTGACACGATGACGTTCTTTAGGGCTCACCAAACCCAGACTACGAGCGAGAAGATTACCGGTCCCAATGGGAATGATAGCGACCGGTGTTTGTAAACTTGCCTGCGCTACTGCCTCAAGAACTGTTCGCACAGTTCCATCTCCGCCGGCGGCAATGATTAGATCAGCCGATTGGAATTCATCGTCCAGCAGCTGCCGCGGTTCAAGGGTTAATGTGCGAAGGTTCAAGCGCCAGTTATCCTGGCAGAGACTATCAGTTAATTCTCGAACAGCCTGACTGAGCCGATCGGCTCGGCCTGCACCTGGATGAAAAATCAAGATTGCTTGTTTCCATACTCTCGTCATTATTGTTTAGCCACTCGAATTCGCAAAATTCTCAAACCGCTAGCAATGACGATAAGCTCGCTAATTTCGTGCGCGAGAACAGCACCAGGCAATGATAGAAATCCAAAAATTGCAGCGACAACCAGAGAAGCTATGACTGCAGTTGAGAGATACAAATTTTGTGTAACGATTGCCTTCGTGCGTTGAGCTAATTTGAATGCGACCGGCAGCTTACTCAAGTCATCTGCCATCAATGCAACATCAGCTGTCTCGAGAGCGACATCGCTTCCGACTGCACCCATTGCAATGCCGACCGTGGCAGCGGCCAGCGCTGGTGCGTCATTAACACCATCTCCCACCATAGCTACGAATTGGTGCTTTTCCAACAATTTATTTACTGCATTTACTTTGTCCTCTGGCTTCAATTCGGCAAGCACAGAGTCGATCCCTACTTCGGATGCTATGCGCTGGGCGGCGTTCTCGTTATCGCCAGTTAGCATGACTACTGCAATTCCTGATTGGTGAAGCACCTCGATAGCTGCCTTCGCTTCAGGTCGAATGCTGTCGCGTAAGCCAATTGCACCCCAGGCGGTGCTTTCGTCACCAATGAGAATTACGGTATTGCCTTTGGATTGCCAGTCTTTAACTTGTTTCTCAGCAGACGAGTTCGTTTTTAGTTGGCGTTTAAATAAAGCTGGGCTGCCAATCGAAACCTCGAGATCCTTGATCCTTCCTGTGGCGCCAGCACCTGTGATAGAACGCCACTGGCTGACATCGTGAGATGGAACACCTTTGGACTGTCCGTACCTGACTATCGCACGAGCAAGTGGGTGTTCGCTGTAGCTCTCCAAGCTTGCCGCATACGAAAGCAGTTCGATCTCCGTAATATTTCCGGTCTTTTCGAAAAGTGCAAATTCCGAGACTTCAGGCTGACCATGGGTAACCGTGCCTGTTTTGTCGAGGGCCACTGCTTTTATTGTGGCCAGATTCTCCAGGTAAACACCACCTTTGACCAGAATACCCATACGGGCTCCAGCCCCGATAGCAGCTACAAGAGTGATTGGGATTGAAATCACCAGCGCGCAGGGCGCGGCAGCGACGATGAATACCGTTGCGCGGGTCAACCAGTCAGACCAAGGTAGATGGAGAAACAGGGGAGGGATAATCGCAAGCAGGAGTCCAAGCAACAGGACTATAGGACTGTAGCTCTTGCCGAAACGTTCTATGAACTTTTGGCTTTCGCCTTTTCGTTCTTGAGCTTCTTCAACCAAGTGAATTATTTTGGCAATGGTATTCTCAGCAGCAATCTTTGTAGCCGTTATTTTCAGAATCCCCTCGCTGTTAATGGTGCCAGCAAAAACTTGGTCGCCGACTTCCTTTTCGACGGGTACGCTTTCACCTGTAACCGGTGCTTGGTTTACACTGGAGGTGCCTTCGGTAACTTTGCCATCGGTGGCAATAGACTGTCCGGGTCGTACGAGAAACAAATCGCCGACTGCTAGCTGATCTATGGGTATTTCTTGCAGAGAGCCAGAACGCTCGACGGTGACTACTTTTGGCGACAGTTTCATCAGAGCACGAATCGATGAACGTGTCTTTTCTTCCGTGTATCCTTCGACAGCCTCAGAGATGGAGTAGAGGAATGCGAGCATGGCTGCTTCAGGCAATTGTCCCATTACTGCCGCAGTTACACCAGCTGTGGTCATGAGCAGTTCAATCCCTATCTCTCGCTCTTTGAGAAGCTCTTCTGCGGCTTCTTTAGCGAAGTAAAATGCGCCAATGACTGCAGATGCAGCATATATCCAGCTCGCGACAAAATGATGATGGGAAAGCCCAATAAGGTAGCCAGCCAGAAGCAGCAGACCGGAAAGGGAGGCTGCCAGAACTTTTGGATTTTGCCAGGGCTTCAACTTCTCACCGGCAGGCGTCATTGATGATTTACAGCCTGTACAACTATCTTTAACGGCGGTCATAGTTATGAACCTCTAATAGCGAGTGCAGTTGGCGATATCAGTGTCACCTCGCTCAACAATGCTTCGGCATGCTCAAGAATGATGGAGACTCGCGCATCGCCTATCTTGTAATGAACGTACTTGCCGTTTTGTTCAGCGCTGAGTCTGAAAAGCTTGGGTTTGAGTGGAATTTGGCTTGTCTTGTTAACGGACTGCATACTTTTGCCTTTTCACTCTGTACCAAGTATCATATCAGTATAGACTGATATGATCTCGGAAAGTGCCTTCTGAAGTAAAGGAAAAGCGATGGAAACGAAAATCGAGACATCGCAAAAAACATACCTGTTGTCAACCAAGCCATCAAAAAAACGCAATTGGGTGCACATTCTTATGGTGTTTGTCGCAGTCTTTTGTGCTGGCTTATTCTGGGGATCGCTGCGTGCCGCAGAAATCAGGACGCCGGGAAACAGACGGCAATCAAAACAATAATGAACACGAACAAAACCGTGATCGCGGCTCAGAAAAACATGATGATTGAATCATGATGGAGCGCGCTGGCGAAATCACTGATCGAATACGGTATTCGAAAGCTAGCTATCGAACCTTGATCTTTTTTTGGTTTGTAATAGCTGTCACGCCTGCTGTGGCGGCAGATAGAGACGTTTCCGTTAAGATTGTCAATGAACTTAGCGATCAGATTCTCAGTAAAGAACTGGAGATTTTCCAGCATGGAATTGAGTTAAAACTCTATGGTGAAAAAAAGAAGTTATGGCGCGATCGCCGATGGTTTGTTTACTCGCTTGCCAATAGCAGTCTCACAAGTGTCGGTGCATTCATGACTGGCGCCGGCAGGTTGCGCTACGCAAATCAACCTAAGAAAGCGCCACCAAACCTCTTCGAGAATGCCACTATCATAAGAGTAACAGCTAATGCCGTGAGCGCTGGTGGAACACTTGTAGAGTTCGGTATCGATGCTTTTGATCAATACAAGGCACGCAAGCAACGATTAGATGCACGGTCTGAGGCACAAAGAGTCATTCAACTTCATCGCGAAATAGTTGACCTGCTTGGACAGCGCCAAGTGACAACAAGAAATCTTGAGGACGCTTCTGAGCGAAAAGTCTATGAAGTCGAAGAACATATTTTAAAAGACTTGCTAGTCGCCGGGCTGGAAGATTTTGCCGCCTATTATGATGAAAGCAAAGGGCGACAAGCGAAGAGATTTGCGCGTTTGCTTTTGGTCGGTACTAGCAACATTGTGTCCGGTGGCGGCTCGCTCTATTCAGGTGTGATTTTGCCACATCAATACAAGGACAATCCTGTAAAACGTGTGAGTTATGGTGGCGTGGGCGGTATCACGGATATTGCAACTGGCTCCGGAAACATCCTTACGCCTGCAGTTGCAACGGTCGTTGATATGGCAAACAGGCGGGATAGCGACAGTGCTCTCTTCAAAGAACTTGGCGCTGCGCACTCTGATGAGCTGTATGACTTGAAGAAGCACGATCAGGAACTGCGCGTTCTTTTCAAAGATAGAGGAGTGACCGTCAACGATCAATTTTTGATTCGGCAGAAAGCTGTTGATGTCATTTTTGATATTCTCGCCAAACATGAAAAAGCTAATGCGGATGAGAGACGGGTCGCAGTCCGCAATTTCATGCTAAGTATCCTCAATTCAGGAGTAGATGCCAGCGGCTCATTTTCCAAAGTGGTAAACGGGATCGGTACGACTGTCGGAGCATATCGGTATACGCGTGATAATCGGAAGCGATTTCTTGTGACTGGCCGGGCCGGGATTGTCTATGGCATTGGGAATGCCTTTGGTGTCGCAGAAGTCATTCGTGATGAAGCCACCGCAGAAGTGAAGCAAGCTTCAAGAAAAAAGCGTCATGCGCTGTTGTCACAGCAGCTAACGGATGAGCTTGAGCAGATGAGGACTGCTCAGTCTATGCTCACCAACTAAATTTGGAAATCGACGTTTCTTTGCCGCATGCGGCGATAACTAACTGTACTCGGCCAAAGTTCAGTAACTAAGTAGTTGTAGCAGGTCAACAAAAGCAAAGGCCATTGCCTGAGCAACGACCTTCGCGAGGATTCCGTGGTACCTAGTCAATATATGCCCTATCCTAGTTGCTTTTTGACAGCCGAGCCGAAGAAAAGCAAGCCTGCATGATGTTTAGCACTGCCTGCCTCGTCCTTTGCGAATCCAATACCAAATTGCGCAGCCAGCGCCAATAGCTCCACCGTCAAAAGGAACCAGTAATAGCGCCTGATGAACTTCATGCCTGATCTTTGCCCATTCGGACCTTTACAAGCATCACTGTGTAGCCTTGTTGTCTGGTTTCTTCGGATTGACGATAGATGCGCCAACGCCCAATAACATCCCCGAAAAAATGAGCAGTACGGCAGCTCTAACAAAGTCATATTCCATGGCCGCGTTCCAGAACGGGATGACAAAGCTGTTGCTGATATTTCGGAATAAATTGCTGATTGCATCATCACCCCAGAAATGTGCGTTGTCTTGCGGATCGATGTTGATATGCGCATTTTCAGTCCAATACCAATTCCAGGCATCTTTCCGAACTGGCACCTCGCCACCCATGCCGTCGTAAGGATTTTGCGAGTTATTGACTTCATTGTTAGCTGACTGGGGCGCGGCATCGGTGCTTGTTTGATTACTCTGTGTCGTTTGACCAACGGCAGGCGCATGGACAATGAGAAATGTTAGCGTCGCGGCCAGTAGAAGTCCGGTGCTTAGTCGTCTTGTGTTCATGCTACTGTGCCTCATGGTCTGTTTTCTTTTTGAGTTCTTCGATAGTCTGGGCAAATGAACCGGTTCCGGATGGTGACCCAAGAGGCGGAATAGTTGGCTTTAAACCCGGACTGAATGCGGGATTGCTCAGACTAGGACTGCTACCTGAGTTGAGAAAATTATTGGCGCGATCGCGCAACGAACTGGAGTTAGATTGGGGAAACAGATAAGGAGATGACTGCTGTAAGCTAGGCGTTCCAAGTGTAGACGGCGGTGTCGTGCCTGGTGTCGGAGGGGCCGGAGCATTATTGTTTTGTTCTTTGATCAAACTATCTAGCGTTGAATACGGGCTGTTGGGCTGCTCTGTCGGCGGCGGACCGACTGGACCAAACGGGCTGCTATTTGTGCTATTTGTGCTGCTGTTACTTCCCGGTGCCACTTCATATGGCGGAACATAAGTGTTTCCAGTGTTTGTATTAGTCGATGGTGGCGTTGAACTCTGTGGTGGATGGTCTCGCTCCCACTTCCAAGTAAAGTCATGCCACGAACTCTTAAGGCTTGTTCCCATCCAGCCAAACAGGCTAAGGCCAATCCAGGCAACGGCAATACATGCAGTCAACTTCCACCGCAACTTCTCGTCTTGCAGTCGTTTTTGCTGTTCGGCAGCCTGTTCGGCGCTCTTCTTTTCTTCCGTGGCAGCATAGGCAGCTTGCCTCTGACGCTCTTTTTCAGCGGCTTCTTGTGCTGACTTCTGTTCCCGTTCGCGATTTCGGCGCTCGGCTTCTGCATCTTCGCGATTTGTTTCTTGCGTTGTCTTGCGCTTGCCGGGTCCTGGGCCTGGTCGCTCCGCACTGCGTGTGGTGCCTTGAGAAGAGCTAGTAGTTGACGACTTGCAGGCACAAGAACCGGTTGCCTTGTGATCTTTCTCGAAATGATTTTTCAGATCGTCTTTTGCGTTGTTGATTTGCTTCAGCTCTTCTTCGGCATCTTTCTTCCCGTCGTCCGTCGGAAAGCGGTCAGGATGCCAGACCATAATCAGACGCTTGTGCCTTCTGATTACTTTGTCGAGTGGTGATCCCGACTCAAGACCGAGAACAAAATAGGCTTTTTGCAGTTTTTCTTCTTCAGTCATGATCCAAAAACCGCCTTCATAACATCGCCCCAAAGGTTCATTAGCCCAAGCACCCCTACTCCTATAAGCCACCAGGGTGGCGCTGGCAGTCTTGTATCTGCCGGGTTACCCGCGTCAGCGCCTGGTCCCAAAACCGCTTCCGTGTCACTGACAATGCCGGAAATAATAGAATCGCACGCGCTAAAATTGACTCCTTCGACCCTTGGTCGGAAGTCGAATTGCACTACTGTTACATCATTTGGCTCTTCCTTCATCTGGACATCGAGTTCTAACAACCGTTGTACTCGCTGCGTCCGGTGCTGGATGTTCGCAATGTTTGTGCCTTCAAAACCCCTTGACTCTTCCTCGGTAAAGCGCAGCGTGGCAGTGATCCGGCGCTGCTGCGTGTCGGCAGTCGAGACGTGCCACTTGTCACCAAAGTTGTATGATTTTTCGCTGATTATTTGGCGGACCTTCGCAAAAGCCTGTTTTAGAGGCACTTTGTAGCGTCTTGGCACCGGGTGCAAAAAGTTATATCGCATGACGCCTCCTGTATGAAAAAACGGCCAAGCTGCCCAGACTGCGGCTACCAGCCCTTCCATTGCCCCGCTTCTAGGTGTGTGCAAAACGATCTCGCCGGTTACTGCCCCGACAAGGAAAAAGGCTACTATTGCTGCTATTATTCCGCCTATCATTTCGCTCCAGCCTTTTGTCTCATGTCTTGATCCTATTCCTAGAGGTAGGAATCAGGGGAATCTTCCGGTTTTTTAAACGGTCTGCGTTCGGTCTCTTTGGTTTCCTTTTCAGCTTTCGGCCCACGTCCCCTGTCAAAACGTTCGTTGCCTTTTGTCGATTGCTGTTGATTTTTCTTGTTTGCCTTTGGCGGCTCCTTGCGCTTGGGATGCCAATTTTGATTTGCTTCTTTGCTTTCGGCCTGCTGTTGTGCACTGCGCCCGCGTTTGCGTACATATTCACTTACTGGATGTTTTTCACGAATAGGCGGGTCATACGTCAGTGCCTGCTCGTAAGCCATGGGGTCTGTCAGCGCAAGCTTAAGCGGCTTCGTTTCGGCAGTGAAAACTATCACTTCTTTGGTCAGGCTAATCAGTTCGTCTGCAGTAATCAAATGCCGCCCCTGGACAAACTCTTGCACCCGCCCGCTATCACTCACCGTTGCCTCTTCGACGGTAGTGCGACCGATGGCTTCACTTAGATCGCGTGCTTCTTGGAACGTCTTCTGTTTGAAATAAACTTGAGTTGCTGGCATGTCGATAATGATTTGCGCTTCGCGCCTGCTATAGACCTGCTCAAGCTGGTAATAGTTTTGAAAACCGAGAATCAAGCCAATTTTGTTCTTTCGAATAATCGATAGCGTGTCGCCTATTCCAGAGATCTTGCCAAAATTAGTAAACTCGTCAAGCAGCATGGTAAGCGGGTGTTTCATCTCTTCGCGTATTTCCAAAACGTGATCTAGAAGGAAGTTGACCATAAGAGATCCGATAAGTTTGCTGTCTCGTGATCGGCTCGGCACTGCCAGATAGAATGTGAAGAGCTGCTTTTTAAGCGCGTCCAGGTCTATATCTGTGGTCTCGGTCAACGTCACCATTTGATCGGTCATCCATGGGTTTAACTTGGTTATCAGTCCGGAGAAAACACCATATTTGAAATTGGTCTCCCCGGAAAGGCGCATCCAGCCTTCGAATTCCATTTGCGCTACATCCGATGGACTGTTATAGAGAATTTTTGCCAGACGATCTGGCCCTTGTAATAGCAGCCATCTCAAAGAGCCGAAATGCCCATGCTGTGGCTCACTTGCAGCCGCATGCAATATAAGCGGAATTAGTAAGAGCTTCTCCGACCTGTTCCAGGTTTGGTCGCCGCGACTTTCACCGGCCTCGCCGTTCATGATCACCAGATCGGCTAACTTCTCGGCCAGGTTGGCTTTCTCTTCCTCCGGCGCATGCCTTACGCGATCAATGGGATTGATTCTGTGTGAAGTCATGTCCGACGGATTGAAGCAATAGATTTCATGGCCGGCCATCTTCCGCCAGCCCGAAGTCAGCTTGTACAGCTCACCCGCCTCGTATCCCGGAGTTGCCTCGGTAACTATCATGCTTGTGCCAATCCGTTCTACAAGCTGCGGAATGAAGAAGCCACGCGATTTTCCTACACCTGTACGTCCACACACAATGGCGTGCGCGTGTGTCCAAAACTCAGGCACTTGTATGTACTTCTTGTCGGCAGTCCTGCCAATGATGAGTCTTTTGGGGTCCGGGTTGTTCTGGAAATAACCATTACTTTTCAGCTCTTCTTCAGTGCCCCACCTAGCGGCGCCGTGCACCGTGCTTGGTTCTTTGAATGCTTTTGCATGTTGCGCTCTTTCGGCATCTCGCTGCAATTCCAGAAAGATGCGGTCGCAGCGCTTCTGGCATTCGACCTCACTGGCTCCGCCCTTGCGCTCCTCCAGGTCCACTGAAACGAACATGCCGCCCGAATTTGCCACCCGCCATCTTAAAACGACGCGATACTCATGACGCCACCAGTCCTGACCGATTTGTTCATCCAGACGCTCAGTCGCAAGAATTTGATCGAGCTGCTTGCTGGCTCGGTTTACCTGATAGCCAAGACGGTCCAGGACGTTAACTGCAAGGATCGGGAAATCCTTGGCGTTTGTGTTTACTATGCCGGTGTCGCTGATTTGGACAGCCATTTAGTAGCGCCCCCACGGGTCGTATCTATCCCAAGGTTCCTCGTTATCCCGGTCCCATTTCTTGCGTTTTTTCTTGTCTTTTTCTTCGTCTCGGGCTTCCTGGTTTGCGTCAAGCGATTTGTCTATTTTTTCTATTGTCTCGCGGTCGTTCACTTTTTGCTCTTCTGAGCGGCCAGGCTTATTGTGTTGTTCGAGCTTGTCACGTTTTATCGACTCTAATTCTTCACGTCCCTCTTTCAATCGGTCACGGTTGCGGTCATCGAGTGGGATTGACCGCAATATTTCTGCTGCTATCTGGCCCTCGAGCATGAGCAACTTCACAAATGGATTGCCCATGATCTTCGACATCTCTGGTTCTATGACTCTGCCGCCCTCGGCGGATTTGAGGTCTTCCATGGTCTTGCTGCGTTCAAACTTCTTGTGAGTCGCCTCTAGTTGCCTTTCAAGGACACCGGACCACCTTGCCCGGTCTGTGTTTTCTATCCAGCCCCGCAACAACTGATAGTCATCGACCGGCAAACGCTCGGCTTTCTTGTCCCGTAGGGTTTTGGCAAGCTCGGTCAATTTCTCATAGGGGCTGCCTTTGCTGTATCTCTTGCCTTTGTATTCAAAATGATCTTTCTGCTTTCCTGGCTCTTGGAGATTGTCTTGCTCCTTTTCCTTTTCATCCGCTTGAGCGGGCTCGCGCTCCCCTAGACGCTCTTTATCCTTCATCCAGGCAACTAGCTTTTTGTATTCGGGCTTGTCTATTCGTTCGTCATAGTTATCCCAAAGATATTGGTTCAGCTCTTGCAGCTCGGCAAGCGTATTCTGCTTGCTCCACTCTTTTCCTGCTGCCTGAATAGTGTCTTGAAAATATGGCTTTTCTGGCTCCAGTTCCGAGGTTTTGTCTTTACCAGCCTTCCTATGCTCCTTTTGTTCTTGCTTCTCTTTCCACTTCTTGTAAGGCTCTAGTTGCTCTCGAATAATTTTTTGGTGCATCCAGGGCAGCTCCAGTCCATCCCTAATGCGCTCCTGGCGCTCCACTTCGCGCTCCTTCTTGCGAGCTTCAATTCTGTCGCGTTCTTTTTTCTCACGCTCAACCCGCGCCCGCTCAAACTCTAGCGGGTGCATCCGTTCTAAAACTCGATCACCATAGTCCTTGATTTTGTCATAGTCTTTTTTGTCAATCCGCACATCCTTGCCGTTTTTGTCCTTCCCAAGGACAACCACATGGATGTGATGGTGGTTGGTATTGTTATGCTCAACCCCCACCCATTGCAGATCTAAGCCCTTTTCCTCGGCAAGCTTTTGCATCACTTCTCTCGTGAAGGCTTTCTTGTCGTCCGGGTTTATCTCTGGAGCAAGTGTCAGTTTGTGGACAACAACTTTGCTGTCCCTCATCTCCCTCACGGCTTTTCGCAAGCGTTTTCCGCTCAAGTCATCGTCACTTTCACCAAAAAATTCCCGCCCGCCTTCGCCCCGGTCCTCCCCTGGGCGGTGCTGGATATATTTCACATGGGCTAAGGCTCTGCCCACCGCAGCCGATTTGGACGGTCTGCCGCCTACCCGGCTTTGCCGATCCCTGGCCGAAATGTAGCTGTGCTTTATGACTATCACTTCGCTATTACCTTCTTCATGGACTCGGCAATTTCAGCCTCATCCCGCGAAACATGCACTCGCTGCTTCTGCTTCGCTTTATTGTTGGCAGCCTCAAACACTGCTATGGCGTCCGGGTCCTCCGGCAGACACATATACGTAAATTCGTATAAGGCTCCAATCTGCCCCCCTTGCCTGGCAAGCATCCGGCATATTCTTTCGACACCGCTATTGATCGCCTTGACAATCTGGTCAGTGGCGTAGCGTATTGCCTGAGCTATCTCTGAGTCCCTGGATTGGTTTTTAATCTGCTCGTGGTTGTCCATGTACCAGCGGATAGCTTCACGGGCAACTTCGGTCTTTGTACGTCCCTGTAATCGCGATAATTCAGCGAGGCGCCCGCGGTCCTTTTCGTTCAGACCGATGCTCGTCTCCTGGTACTGCTTCTTAGTTGCCATATTCTCACCCAGCCGTTAAACTCGTCTACATATAGAATAGCAAAATCGACCAAGGTCCGACACCGGATTTACCCCAGCCCACCAAGGCGCAAAGCGTCCGTTTGGTGGGCTTTTAAGTGGGGCAACCGTCCCCACTGTATCTTGCCTTACCGAACGGTGAAGCCACCCTCCCTTCGGTCGGACCGTCGGTGCGGCTCCGCTTACGCTCCGAAAGCAGCCAGACATTTGCGCGTCAGTGCCTCTTCCGCGCGCTGCTTTCGCAGCCAAAAATGTCAGCACAATTTCCAAGTATGGCACCGAAAACCAGAGGGTTGAAAAGGAGCGCTAAAAAGCGCAATCTCTCATACTGCCGCGCAGCGGCTCCCAACAACCAGAACGAATTGATTAGTATTTCTTGCGGTAGCGGTTCTTCCTTACTTTCTTAGGCAGCCTGAATAAGGAGCGAAAGCAGTCCTCAGCCCAACACCAAGCAGCTTATAACACTGCTTCGATAAGCCGGAAACAAGGCCATAAAAGCCCGGAAGTGTTGCGGCGGCTACCTAACTTCTTCAGGAAGGCGAAAAAAGCAAAAATGCCACATATCATCGTCCATTTAGAATCTCGCACTGAATCAGTCCCAACGAGTTGGTGGCGGTCCTGGTCCTCTCTGATCATCCTGCGGAAGTGGACCCGACTTCGGCAACTTGATTGATCCGCCACCGAGCTTGAGAATCGTACCGAACATCGTTAGAACCCATCTGACGACCAGAGCTATGAGATTGTTGAGAATGCTGGTTGCTGGCCGCAAAACATTGGAAGCACGGCCGCCCGCCATATGGTTAAGGGCAAGCAGAAGCACGACTATTAGACCAAGTGACCAGATGAGATCCATATCCAAATCGTAATTCAAGCGGGCTACTAGCGCTATCAACTGTTTGTTTGCTCAGACCCAACCCGAGAACAGGCAGTGATTTGACGTTTTCGACACCTTCGACCATTTCGACACTTGCGACCATTTCGACCAACTGCTATGATAGCAACAAGGGGGTGTCGCAGAAGCCTCACCCTGATAGGAGCAGCCATGATGAACCTCACAGCCGAAAAACGATCAGTAGTCCCAAGCCTGGCAGAAGTAGAACAGGCTAAGGTATCGTCGCGCCAAATTGCAGAGTTGACGGCCAAAGCTGCGCCCGAACCACGATATGCGCTAACGGATCACAAGGGTACGGAAATCGAGCTGAGTGAATCGGCTTTTCGCGTCCTGGTAGAAGCTCTCAACGCTATGGCTGGCGGTAACGCGGTTATGCTCATCCCCATCGAGGCCGAAGTAACCACACAACAGGCCGCCGAGCTGCTCAATGTTTCACGTCCTTACCTGGTCAGCCTTCTTGAGTCAGGAGAGATTGCTTATCGCAATGTCGGCCGTTACCGTCGCATCAGATATCAAGACATTTTGGACTATCAAGCGCGCCGGACTCATCGGCGCAAAGAAAGCATGGACGAGCTTGTCACCCAGGCTCAGGAATTGAACATGGGATACTGACGGTCGATGAACACAAATCCGGCCGTTGTTTACGATGCGTGCGTTCTTTATCCGGCTCCGTTGCGAGACTTACTCGTGGAGCTGGGTGGCCTTGCGCAAGATTTTGACTGGTTCAGAGTCAAATGGACAGACGAGATCCATGATGAGTGGATACGGAATCTTCTGGATAATCGCCCGGATCTGACGCGCGAGCAGCTCAACCGCACCAAACAACTGATAAATCGACACATTGACGATTGCCTGGTGACTGGATACGCGGACCGCATTGAGAGCCTGACGCTACCGGATGAGAACGACAGGCATGTGCTGGCGGCGGCAATCGAGTGTGGCGCCAGTATCATCGTCACCGCCAACCGTGGAGACTTCCCGGATGAAGCTCTCCAAGCAAGCGGCATCAAAGCAATGAGTGCCGATGACTTTATTTGCGATTTTCTCGGTACGCACGAAGAAGCGGCAGAGAAGATGCTCGAAGAGGCTGTAAGGTC
This sequence comes from Oculatellaceae cyanobacterium, assembly GCA_036702975.1. Taxonomy (GTDB): domain Bacteria; phylum Cyanobacteriota; class Vampirovibrionia; order Obscuribacterales; family Obscuribacteraceae; genus DATNPX01. The sequence continues at coordinate 4,482 of DATNPX010000055.1, read as the reverse complement.
CATTAAGCGCAGACTGCGTAATCCTGCACTGAGTTGGAACCAATATTTTGCGTGCCTCGAAAACATGGACGGAAACGAGCTTACCAAGACCGTTCAACGCCTGCGCACAATTATTCCGACTGAGGAAGTAATTGCCGACGATCTGCGCTTCGCAACCAACACGGCTGAAAACTCATAGCGGCGCCGCTTGCTGCGACACAGCCATCTCACGTATCTGATGCGCGTTTTTCCTTTTCACGCGACAACCTGAACATTCAAACCGCATCTCTTCCGGGTCGTGAGCCAGAAGTTAAACGGTTTGCTGCACTCAGCGCATTTACTGACGACGGCAGATTTTCTCACAGGGCTTGATTTGAGAGTTTCGCAGTTTGACATATCTACCACCTTACGATGCGCAAACGGTGCTTGCTCAACTTCGCCCTTTTTACAAAGTTTCGTGAATCACTCATGCAACAGGCGACGACCACCCAACAAATCATTCCCCAACACTACCGGCATCATTGCTGGCAAAGAAAGAATGGCTATCAATCGCTTGGCTAACATCCTTCCAGTTTACGCTTTGAAGTTGGAGAAGGGCTCGAAGTCATGTCGACTAAAATATGGCGACAAAACAATTGAATTTTGACGATTTGAGATGTCGAGAATACTGATTGCTGACTTACAGAAAGGCTCAATTAAGCTTGCAGGACTGCTGTGCGAGCAACACGAGCTTGTGTACACCAACACCGTCGAGCAGGTCGTGAAGCTCTTGCAAACCACAGATGGTTTTGAGCTGCTGATCATTGGCGTATTGTTCGATGATTCGCGCATGTATGAGCTAATCAAAGAGATCAAAAGCCATCCTGAATATGCGGATCTGCCCGTGATGGGCTTTTCCAATCAACACACGTCGATGTCACTTTCTGGCCGGAATTCAATTGAAAGCGGCTCGCACTCTCTAGGAGCGTGCGATTACATCGACACTGCGAACATGAGCGATGAAGAAATACTAGAACGCATAAATCGCTGCTTGCAGGAGAAAAAAGGCATAGGGCGCAAGGTCTGCAAAGATGAAGAAACGCCGACCGAGAAGCGAGAGTGCCAAGAAAGCAAACGGGCAGAGAGTGGCAAAAACGCGCCGGAAGCGTAGCTAAGAACCCAAACAAATAGGGCTAAAAATGCAGTTGCTGGCCGGGATCAGGCAACGCTGCTAGCGCCAGACCCTCAACCAGGGCCCAGGGCGTGGCGTAAAAAGCCATAACCTTGCCAAAAGATCAGTGTTGAATAGGACTCAGTACTTCTTCAGATCTTCCCCGCTAATATTCCAGAGACAAGCGCACAGGCTCGATTTACCATGGCTTTCGAACAGACGCAAAACGTAGAACGGAGCATCCAAACTCAAGGAGCTGAATCAGCGCGCCTCTCGGTGAGCAATAGCGAGATGTCTGTATTCCAGGCAGGTTATAAATCCGGCAACGGCGCTGCCATTATGGACCGGGAGATGGAATTATTTGGAAACGGTTTTTCATTCGATCAGGTGGCAAACCCTTATGGTAAGAGCGATTTTCTCGCATGGGATCCTACGGAACAATACCAAGGCATTCGCAAGCCGGCTCTAGGTACCGATATTGTGCGTATGGCCGGCCCGCTTGTAGAAGCTCATCCCTTCCGGGGGCGGGAATTAGGCACGATCGCGCGCGACATTCCAGAAGAGAAGTTTCAGCAGGCATATAATGCATTTCCAGAAATCAAAGGCGTCTTATCGCAGGGAAGCAGTTACCGTCTTATGAAAGCAATCATTGCCAATGAGTTGAACAACTACGGGCCAGACGACGTTATTCAAGACAAATTAGCGAAGCTCACAGGTGGTATTGGTGAAAGCGGCATGACCCTTGGTTATTCGCAAATTACGCCGATTGGTGTTCGGACCATGGCTAAAGAACTACAGGACCAAGTTAATCGTCATGAGCGGACTAATAATCCTTTGGCGAAATATCTAAATGCTGACAACAAGGCGATTACGAGAGCCCTGGAAGATCCTACGGAAGCACCGCTTTTGGTGGCGGCAAACATTGCTCACAATATTCGCATGTACCGAAACAATGGTATCGAGATCAACGAGGGCACCTTGGGATATGGCTTCAATCCTGATGTTTCCTTCCGCCATGACGACAAAAAACATGAGCATCCGCTTACTCCCAAAGAGGCAAAACATCTAAAGTCCGCAGGCGTTGAAGTTGACAAAGCCATTCTTCCCACCGGCGCTGCCCTGGGCAAATCGCCGCATTTTGCGAACATCGAGCAATGGCTTAATGCGATCGCGAGCGAGTGATCATGTAACGAATTAAGGTGCTAACGATCCCGCCGAATAGACCGGCAACCAAACCGATGACTATTGAAAATGTGAGTAGCTCTTGTTGGCCGGCCTGCGACATTGCACCGGTTAGATGAGACCAGCGATCTTGGTCCTTCATTCCCAATTGATACCACCAGTTACCGGCCAGGGCTCCACAGAGCAAGGCTGGAATCAGGAATGCGGGCGCGAGCGCCGCTTTGTTTTTCGAGGATTTAACTGTTTTGTTCATCCTGTCCATGCCTCCAAGTATAGTTACATCATCTTGGATAGAAGTCACAAAAAGGCCAGGGTGGCGAGTGGGTACTCGCTTCCAATACACGCCGCTGGCTATCGACGTTTTCGCAATAAGCGGTAAGCGCCAAACCCTGTCAATGCCAGTGCCGTTCCCGGCAAACTAATCATCAATCCGTCGATAGCGCAAGACTGCATGCATTGCCAGTAATTCTGGTTCCAGTGCGGCACGCCTTCTTTCCCAGAATCTTTTTTGAGGTCGTCCACGCTAGCAATATAGCCAAGGCAAAATGTCAGTGCAAAGCTAATCAGAAGAACTTTGAGCCAAGATGGAATTTGTTTCCTGGTTCGATCTGGTTTAGGATCAGTTGAATGTGACGCTTGCATGGAGTCAGTATAGCCCGCAGCTATCCAATCCAGCATTGCGGCTGGGCGACGCACCGATCTGCTCTACAATTCCACCAGCTAAAGATTAGTCAGCCGAACCCCTACTTCACGGCAGGCAAAAGCTGCATGACTGGCATGGGCGTAGCTTGCCAGCGTTAGGCTCCAACTTGTGCACTCCCAGGACTGCCGGACACGTAAAGAAACCGGCATCAACTATGGGTTTCACGTGGTGTCCGCCGCGGTGACAAGGAAACGAAACTATCTCTTTTGTTGCCACCTTAGCCGCGAGCTCGTCGACTACCTCACTCATGCAAGTCTCTTCTTCCTGCAAGAGCGCCAGCTTCCAGACACCAGGCTCCTGGGCGTATGCCAGCAAACCAGCGTCATAGTTTTCTCGGTCGATACTGAGCCATCCCTGGCAATTGGCTAATGATGCCAGTTTCGTCATTTCAGCAAACAGATTTTTGTCTGTAAAGCTGCGCGTGTAAAACCAGAATTTGCAAAGCGGTCTCTCTTGAGCCGCTAACAGCCATGCTTGTACGTAACTGACTCTGTGCCAGTCGCCCACATCGTGTATGCGCACCGTCCACGGTGTCTTAGTTTGTCTGCCTGTAATCTTTGCCGTCAGCCAGTCTACCGGTCTGACTTGGTCCACTAGCGCCACAAGATTTTCTGCCAGTAACTCAGGACCGCCTCTTTCTAAAAGCAACTCCACCGTCCGGTAGTTGCGCTCTCGCTTGTCTTTCTGCGATTTAGCTTGATAGCGGATGCCGTTTCCGTAACACAACTTGCGGCATATACCGGTTGCCATAATGCATGTTTTGCTGCGCGGCATACTGAATGCCCATGAGGCTTTGCTGTTATTGGTCAATGCCAGCCCGTATTCTTCATTCATTTTCTCGTACCTCCAGTTACTGCGGCTTTCGCCTTCGGCACTGGGGTACGGGGGTGGCTCTGCGGGTCAAGCGAATAGTGCTGCTGCTTCAATCAATGTGGAAATTCGTGCTTGACGCGCGGTGGCGCCGCCCCCGTATGCTTGAAGAACAAAGAAGGGCCTATGGGTAACTGCAGCCAACCAAGTAAGTGGAAACACTCACAGTAAAAAAGATGTTCGGCATTACAAGAGCGACGAGCGGGCAGCGAGGCGCAATCACGCGGCAGCGAGGGGCGGGATGGGGGGAGCCACTGCCGAGCAGGCAGCGAGGCAGAACGTCAGCCGAGCTAGCGAGGCGCACCGGCACATACAAACAATCCGAAAAAACGAATGAGGAAGGCAGGGACCTGGTGGCCCCTGCCATTTTGATTAGGCTTTTGATGCTGCAAGCTTGAACTTGGGTGCATCCTCTGATTGCTCCGCAGTGCCCGCCTCGCCCTCAGACACAGGCTTTTGGAGAGTAGACCGGGGGAATTTCACCCCCAGCCCCTCGCAGAACCGTGCTTGATAGTCTCCACTCACACGGCTCCCATCACCTACAGCCAATGCCAGGTATGATGCCAAACTTCCAATGAGCAAACATCGCTGGATTTCT
>DATNPX010000052.1:0-29243 GCA_036702975.1 Oculatellaceae cyanobacterium | reverse complement strand
TATCTCCAAACGCGACTGTGTGAGGTTTTTGACCGACATGTCCGACTATGGTGATTTGATTGTTCATTAGATTTTTGCACCTCCGTGCTGTGCTAGGTGCCAGCAAAAAAGACGCGGCTTTTCGCAGCCTGCAAGGACGCGTCAGCGCCCCGTAGGGGTTTGCCATTGCGGGACCGAAAAGCTGTGTCATGGTCGCACCGTATATGCACTGCGCGGGGGTAGCAAAATGATGAACAAGCTAACAAACACAAGTCGGCATGTCGCTGTAAAAAGAGCATCAAGAGCCGTGTTTGGAGGCAACAAGGTGGTCAACTCAGGGCGGCAAAGATTTCACTTAAACAGGACGAAAAAAATTTGATTGATGTCGAAACCAGGACAGGGCTAGGCGAGTACTGCGTGAACTCAAGACATAAAAAGGTGCGAGATTGTGTCTAAGAAGGCTGGCAGTCACTATTTTATAAATGAGGAAGACGAGCATCAAGAGCACAAAGCCGGTTTTGCTCACAAGCAAACGTATTCAGCGGGGAACCTGGGTCTGAGGCGGGCACTGCGGAGTTTGGATGCAGATAAGCAACATAACTTGCAGCAACAAAAACCATAAGCACAAGGCAGGGTCGAACTCTGCCTTCATCACTCAGTCGTTTTTTCGCTACCTTTATCTTTTCAGAGCCTGAGCGAGGCAATGCTCGCCCAGGCTCTGACTGACTCCCATGGATCATTTAGTCCAGGAGCCGATTTCCTCCTTTGCCAGCCTCGCTGACTCGGCACTAATAGCAACAGTACCATCGCCTAGGTCGTGGAATCTAAGCCATATTTTTGAGCAGGTGCCATAGCCGAAAGTCTGGACAGTGCGCGGTTTTGCAAGCCCCTGGACGAGCCTGAAAACGATGATGCCATTTCGATCCATGTGAGTGCGGACAGCTCTTTTTGCTTTTTTTGCCATAATGTTTATTCTCCAGTTCAAGAAGGTTAGGGGCGGCAAGAGCCGCCCCGCTCAAGGTTTTTTACTCAAGACCAGCTAGCAGTTTTTTCGCCCGCCGGCGGGCATAGTGCAAACGCGATCGCACGGTGCCCAATTTCACGTTTGTGAGCTGCGAGATTTCCTCATAGCTGTGCCCTTCCGAATAGAGCACCAATACTTGCTTTAGAGGACCACTCAACTTTGAGAACACATTTTTGAGGCGAGGCATAAGATCGATTTCGCTTGCATCATCACTCACCGCACCTGCATCAAACCCAGATGCATAGCCGAATGGCTCGCTTTGCTCAGCCACTACTTTTGTATTAGTCTGCCAGCGATAAGCGAGCCTTCGATCACGCGATGCGCGCCGACCGGCATCGAGAGCCGAATAGCGCACAGCTAGGTGAAGCCATCCGAAAGTCGGCGGGTCTTCGTCTTTCCTTTTGAGCAATCTGAGCATGGCATTTTGTGCGATGTCATCGGGCTCACAGACGCCTATTTGACCGTACTTGCGTGCCATTCGTTTTGCTGTGACAAGCATCGAACTCGTTTCACTGGCTGCGTTTTCTATTCCTTGCATATCTAATACCTCCGGTAACTACTCGGCGTTTTCGCCAAGGCCGGCGTACGGGGGCGGCTCCGCGGGTCAAGCGAAAGGTGCTGCTGCCCTGGACAAAGCGCAAAAGGGCTTGACGCGCGGTGGCGCTGCCCCCGTATGCTGAAAAAACGAATCAAGCAAAGACTGCCTGCCTGCCAGCTCTCAGTCTCCGACAAGAACTGCCCACCCCAGTCGCCCAGTTCGCGGCGGGCGCACCTGCCTCCATGCCGGAACAGCGAAGAACCAGGGTCCCATCGTCAAGGACGGCTCTGCCGCCCGCGATAGCGGGTTGCCTTGACGATGGGGGTTCGAGCTAGGCTATTAGCCGGGCATGGTAGCAAGCCGCGGGGTCGTCAGATCACGCGGCAGAAACCAGCACTTTTAAACCTGACTAGTGCTTTCAGGTGGAACAGCGGGGCAGTGGTGACAGTTAAACAAGGCACGCAGTGACGACGAATGAAAAGAGAAATGAACGAGATTTGATGTACTTTTCTCCACGTTGCTGAATGTCAAGAAAATACAATTGTTAGTGGTGGGAAATATTCGATTTTCGTCAAGAAAACAAAACAAAATTTCCGGCTCTTGTTGCGCATCTTACGCATTTTAAAGAGCCTCTGGAGATGTGGGAAATCGCGACTAGAAGACACCACATACAGTGACAATGATAGTAACAGAAGTCTGATCAAACAGGTAGATCTGTCTCCCAAAATTTCCAATTACGGCGGACGAACCACTGACTTCGGACCATCTGTGGCAAGAATCAGTTGTTTCTTCAACGCCGATATGTATACTTGCAGTCCCTGTTGACCCTCATAGTTGGGAGCAGTGGCAAGATAGGCAGCCAGAACAACCAGAAGCACTTTGATCTCAGGAACAGAAAGCGTAGAAGGTTCTGTTTCAGTCAGTCGGGTAACTTCACCCTGCCAGGTTGCTTCCGACTCCTCCAGGGCGCCTAGAGATTTTTTTTGCGCTTGTCGCTTATCTTTTTCAGATCGCATGGATATCTCATAGACTATCCGGCGCGCCGCCAAGCGACCGGACGGCATATCCGGTTCTAAAGAAGTGTCAGGGGGTGAGGTTTGAGAAGAACCTCCCCCCTCCACACAGTTATATTCGCCTGGACAGGATGCAAAGAAGCCGTCCGCAAGGTCCTGATAGCCAAGCAGTCGTTCATAATCGGCTCTCCAGATATCCTCGTGCACGTAAAGGGTATCTCTGGCACACCCGGCGGCTTCGCGCAGCTCGACAGTGGTAAATGACCTCCCCCTTTTTTTCAGACCTTCCAGGGCACCGGCAATACGCTCGCGAGCATCGTTCTTACGATTGGCATTGGCGCGCACCCAGGATATTGGCTGGGCAGGCGCGTACTTAGTGGGCTCAGCGCCTTTTTTGTGTTGTGGCACCCAACTGGCTGCTCGCTCAACCTGGGCAAAAGCGTCGGTGCGGCCCTCATTAATATCCTTGCTCTGTCCGTTGTGGTGAAGGGTTAGAAACTCGGTTATAGCCCATTCCCGCTCCTGCTCGTAGCCATAACCGAGAGCGTCAAGCTCGCGGCTGGGGTCGCCATAGAAAAGATAGTGACCTACACATTGAATCGCATCAGCTCTTTGAGCGGGACCTGTCAGCCCGTTGAGGTGATAGAGTCGCCCTTTATACCAGTTATCAACCAAGATCCCGGGCGGCAGTTGGTGAAAAACATCGGTGACAAAATCAGTAAATTCTTGCGCGGTAGCAGGCTGTTGATGTTTCCTTATAGAAACCACATTGCTTCGAGGCGGAGCGTTGGTACGGGCCACAACAGTAGCTTTGCGTTCTTCCAAAGCTTGCACGTTAGCTTTGAAATGCCGGAAGTCCTGATAGGAATTACTATCTTTGGCATCAACGAGAAAACGTGCAACTGCTTGTGCCGGTGAAAGATGGCTTCTTTCCTCATCGATCTCATAGGTGTAGGGATTGATCCAGGCGAAGCCTTCCTGCAAAGGCAGGCGACAACCAAAACCAAGAGATCGATCGCTTGTGTTGGGAAAAATCTCGAGCTGTCCCTTGCCGATTTGATACCCATTTAGTTGAAGAAACTTGATCAGCTCACGACGCAGCTCCTTACAGCCCATGGGCTCATCGAAAAATACATACAGGTGCCAGCCACCAGAATTACTTGATTGGTAAATAGATGGAGCTATCAAACCGGCACCGGTGATGGTGCTGATTAGTTTTTTGAGTTCGCTTTTTGTGTGGTATCTGCTTTTAGCATCGATATCGAAAAGGGCATACCTGGTTGTCTTACCAAACCGCACACCGAGGTAAGAATGCGGATGAACACAAGCGGCCGCTTTGAGGATCTCAGTATCGGTAAGCACCCAGTTGTCAGGCGCAGATAACCAGCCATCACTATTGAAAGGCTTGCGGATGTAGCCATAGCGGTGGGAAAAGAGCGCCAGAAACTCGGCCGCTGCTTCATCAAAAAAACGCGGGTAATGATCGTGGCGAGCAAATCTAGTCGGCGCGCTGCCTGACACAGCGCGCGCTTGAGCGAGTCCGGTAATGATGGTCTCCCTGCTTAATTGGGACGTGTTGACCTATCCGGACTTATCGCTTATTCTTTGGGCATCAGGGGCTATCAAAACTCTGAATACACAATTGAATATGAAAAGGCCGCACAGGTCTTTGCAGAAGGCACTGCCACAGGCAGTGTTTTTTGTTTTGGCTTTAAAATTTTGCTTTCTAGGGAGCCAAGCTCCGAGATATTCGACAGATATGCACTTGTTCCACTTTGCCAAGTGCCACCAGCCACTATATAAGGTGGCTGGAAATCGATCAATACTTTGGAACCCGAAAAGGATCAACAGAAGACCTTCGCGGGGGGCGACGCAATTGCGCAGGCTCGGCGCAGGCGACGCTTAGGTGCATGGATAGCTGGTCTTATGCAAAACACACCTTCGTGTTTTCCGCGAGAGTTTAGGGTGGCGGCGAAACGGTTCATCTATTTGCGGCGGTGACGCAGGCGACGCAATGTTACAACGTTGTAGCGGCGCAAGCACTCAAAAGCGGCGAGGCGCTCGCAAGCCTGAAATATTCAGGCTTCGCGTCGGTATTGCGCGGGTGCGCCGCAAGAACCTTTGCGGCAGTCGCAAGATTTGCGCCGGTCATTGCGCAAGCGGCGCAGAAAATATTTTCTTGCGCTACCGGCGCAAGCATATCGACGCAAGGATGCAATTGACATTGCGTCCCTCCTCGCCGGTAGCACCGCAATAGTCAGAAGCGTAACCAGAAAAGTGTTTTGAGCTTCAGATAATTTTTCTAGCTTGCGGCGCCGACGGAAAACGACGATATATGCATTCATGATATTCAGGTAGCAGACGACCGCACATACAATTGCGTCGCTTAAGCGCAAGCGGCGCAACGATTGCGTGACTTGGAAAGAAGCGCATAGATAGTGACAAACGGCGGCAGAACATTATAATGATTGAGGCAAATCAAGGACGATATATCGAATAGAGTGCCACCGTATATAGGACTTACCATTCGTGAGAACACTAACAGTCAAAGAAGCGGCACAGGCATTAGGGGTGAGTGTGAGGACGGTGCAACACCGCCTGAACACCGGCGAGCTAAAAGGAAAGCGCACACCTAATCAGTACGGAGTGAGCGAGTGGCGCGTTTGGCCAAACAAAGAAATCATGGAGCGGCTATCGCCAGGCAAGAGTTTTGAAGAACTTGATTTCTCGGCACCACAAGAAGAATTTCAAGGGGGTGATAGCAGCGCAGTTGTAGACGCTGAAGCCGTCGAAGGCGATAGGGATGATCTGGATGAGCCGTCTTTGCGCACCATTGTGCGTGAGCTTACCCTACAGTTCTCCGAACAATTGAGTCGGGAAAAGACTATTGTCGCCCAGTTGCAAAGAGATTTGGAGGACAAGGATAGGCAACTTAAGTTACTTCCTGATTTTCAAAAGCAAGCAGAAGATCAAAGAAAAGAAGCCGAACTGAAGGAGCTTGAGTCCATTGCCCTGCGTAAACAAGTCGAAGCCCTGAAGAACGAAGAAGAGGCTTCGCAAGCCGAAATTGCTCGACTTGCGAAGCTAGAGGCGGAAGTAATGCCCTCTCTTGCGGCGCAAAAAGAAGCCCAAGAAGCTGAGGTTGCAAAACTCCAGTCAGATTTGGAAATAGCACGCAACGAGAAGCAAATGAGAGAAGAACAAGCCAAGACGCTGGAAGCCGAAAACGAAAGACTTAAACAGAAAGCCGAAGAAGCCACATTGAGCGCGGCGAAACTTGAGCAACTAGAAAAGGAGATCCAACAACTTAAGCAACCGAAGCCGTCGTTCTGGAAGAAGCTATTTATGCCGGGCGGCGCGCAGGAGAGCTGAGTTTTCAGAGACTTGCGTACACGAGTGTTTGCGTACGCAAAAATCCAAACAGCTAGAAATTCGAGGTCATTTTGATAGTTACAGTGGCAAGTTTCAAAGGCGGGGTTGGCAAAACAACCACCGCCGTACATCTGGCAGCGTGCTTGCAAGAGAAGGGCAGTACGCTTCTCATTGATGGCGACCCGAACAGATCGGCCAGTCACTGGTCAAAACGGGGAAGCCTGCCGTTCAGAGTCATTGACGAACGTCAGGCGGCAAAGCACGCCAGGGATTTTGAGCACATCGTCATTGACACAGAGGCCCGTCCTGAGCGCGAAGACCTAGAAGCACTCGCCGGCGGCTGCGATCTTCTTGTGCTTCCAACCACGCCGGATGCGCTGGCTTTAGATGCCCTCACTCAAACAATCGAAACCCTTAAAGCGATTGGCACCAACAAATACCGAATACTTCTGACAATAATTCCGCCAAAGCCGTCCAAGGACGGGGACGAGGCGAGAACTTCGTTGCAGGAAGCAGAGATGCCTTTGTTTAGGCGCAGCATTCGGCGTTACTCGGCATTTCAAAAAGCATCACTTGGCGGCGTGCCAGTGTCTAAAGTTAGCGATCCTAATGCCTATGAAGCCTGGATCGATTACCGCATGGTGGCAGAGGAGCTTATCGGATGAGCAAATTTGCCAGCGTCCTGAAGGCAGCCAAAGATGAAGCCGTAGCGGAGATAGAGCCGCGGCCAACGTTAGTTATGCCGTCGAAAGGGAGGCCAAAAGGCAAAAGGAGCGATCCCACCTTTGAGCAAGTGACAGCCTACATCAGGAAGGATACGTACAAGCAGACAAAATTGGCGCTGCTGCAAGCGAACGCCGAGAAGGATTTCTCGCAGCTCGTGGAGGAGTTGCTGAATGCGTATTTGCGTACGCAAAAGTCCAAATAGGCGGGTACTTGCATTGACACTGAGTTTTTCAAGCCTAATGGCACTTCTTCATTTGCTTAGCGATCAAAATGGCATTGACCGGAAGAGCAGCGATAAAACCTGCTGGCACTGCGAACGACAGTGCTTTCCAGAACAATGGATTGGCGATGGAACCTGACCGCACCCCGCCCATATGATAGTCAACACTGTTCATGACCAGTTCCATGATGCCGATGGAAATTAGCTCTCCAAGCCAAATGGCTTTCATTGCCGAATGGAAATTCAGTTTCGCATTGCGCATTAAAGGAAAAACGGTTAGAGAAAAACCGGAGATGAAAGCAAGGAGCGTGCTGAGAAACATAGTCGTCATCGGCGCCAGTCCAGCGGTGACGCCAAAAGACAAACCAATAAATTCACCTATCATGCATCCGGTCAGACAGTGGAATGTGGCATGTAATGCGGGCTTCAGTGAGTTGGGTTGTGGCGCCGCGTGCCGTCCTGCTTCGTTGTCGTTGCAGCAAGACTGGGAATTTGAGTGATTCATCTTAATTTTCTCCGTTACTACTTCATTATTCGGCGGGATCATCAATTCCTTCGATCAAAGGACAAATCAAAGCCGCATCGCGCTCCTCATGAGAGGAAGACTTGAGCCATTTTTTCTGGAGGCGCTGCAAGTCTGAGCGGACTTCAGTCAGAGTCTCTATTTGTGAGTTAACATCGTCGATTTTCTTTTGCAATAGCGCCAAAACCATGTCGCAGGGCTGATTTCCTTGCCGTTTGGCGTCGATCACTGCTCTTATCTCATCGACAGAAAAGCCAATACCTAGAGCCTTGCGGACGAACCGCAACTGTTCGATGGTAGAGGGCGGATAGACACGATAGCCGCTGTCAGTGCGCTCAGGCGGTGAGATAAGTCCCTGTGCCTCGTACCAGTGGATTGTTTGCGAGCTGACACCGAGCTGTTTTGCGACTATGCCAACTAAAGATTTCTTGTTCATATTGTCACTATAAACCCTCCAATCTATTTGAGAGTCAAGAAGCATTTAGTCGAGTTGCGTGTTGTAAACAGATCGGTTGCAATGAAAGAACAATCAAACCGAACTGAAACTCGTGCATTCAAGAAAGGCAATGGATTTGCCGGTCTGGAGGACGGCGACGTAAGCGAAGCAATTTTCAAGTGTTGTACAATGCTCAAGCGTGTACTCTTGCAAGAAAAATATGGTCAAGCGGCTTATTTGTCTAATTTTTGCCTTCATCGTAGCTGCCAGTTGTGGCGGCTGGGGGCAAGCTGCTCAGGCTGGTACGCAGACATGTGCCAGTCCGACTCTGGCATGCTGTGCAGGCAAGACGCATTCTTGCTGTGAGACAAAAGCTACCAGTGGCAATGAGCAGGCTGCATCTTGTGGTTGCAGCGGACAACCGGAACCACAAGCATTGGGCTATTCGGTGTTCAAGCATACGCCCGAGCTGTTAAAAGTCGTTGTTTCGGCGTTGATTTCTTTGATCGGCCTAGCTTTTACAGCCGCGACCTGCTCGCGCAGATATTTTGAAATTGATCGCTGGCGACCGCCCAAGATACCGCTGTTTCTTTTCTATCGAGTCTTAAAAATCTAAGAATATCCCTCTTCTGATCTGGGCAAAGCTGGCTGTCAGCTTTGCTTAAGCGTGTTTGTCTAGAGGGGGCTGGCTGGTATCAGTCAGCATAAAGAACTTGGCACAAGATATAAACGCCGATTCGCCTGTGCGTCTATGGCTGAAAAAGAATATTTGGTCTTTGACTTCACTCGTTATCGTAGTGCTGGCGTGCATCTTCATCGTTCAGCACTTCAAAAAACCCGGACAAATGAGTGTGATCGAGTCGCAAGCCATGGACATGGCTGCCATGAAACCGACACGTGGAGCCGTTCCCGTTGCTGTTGCTGCTGCTAAAGAAGATGAGCTGGATGCGTCAGTCACATATACCGGAGCAGTTCAGGCGTTTGAAGACGAGGACGTTTATCCGCGCATCACAGGACGAATTGTGGCAATGCCAGTTTACCCTGGTGACAGGGTCAAACCGGGTCAGCTACTGGTTCAACTAGACCCGGCTGTAAACTCGGAATACTCGGCCAAACTGCAAGAATCGCAGTATGCAGCCGATGCAGCGGTACACAATTCAAGTATTGCTAAAGAGGAGCTGACGCAAAAGGCATTTGATCTAGATGCAGCCAAAGCAGCCGAAGATGCCGCTTTAGAAGAGCTGAAACAAGCCCAAGCCGATTTGGATTACTGGACGCCAGAAATCGCGCGTGAGGCTAGTCTCCTCAAGACGCAGGTGATTTCGCAGCAAGAATTCGATGATGAACAAAATAAATTCAAGCAAGCGAAAGCCAAAGTAAAACAGATGACGTCGAAGCTGGCGCAGGCAAAGAATGCACGGCTTTCGGCCTTCGCAGCATCCGAGGCGGCAGCTCACCATGTCGGTCATATAGTGTTTGCTGCCAAAGAAGCACAAGCTGCACAGCAGACGGCGCAGATAACCAATAGCTATACGCGCATCCTAGCGCAGTCACCAGGTGTCGTAACGAAAAGACTGATCAGTCCTGGAGTTACAGTCAGTCCCGGTATGATGATTTTGAAAATCAGTCACATGCAAAAGGTGCGCGTGCAAGCGCAAGTGGCTCCAGAGGACGCTGCCAGAATAAGTGTAGGTAATCGGGTGCACATAAAAAATGCAGCCGATGCAAAAGAGGAAATCGAGGCGTCAGTCACTGCCTTGTTCCCTGCCGCCGATCCAAATACTAAAACAGTTGTTGTCGAAGCATTGATAGATAACGTCGGACCGAAGTTGGGCTTGCATGGCGTTAGTGCAGTCAAAAACTTAGGCACCTTCCGATTGTTGCCTGGCGAATACGTCGTCATGCGCATCAGCGTTGGTGAGAAGAAAGCAGTGGTGGTGCCTTCTAGCGCCATTATTTGGCGCAACGGCAAGGCTCAGGTTTGGAAAGCTCAAGGCGGCTCTGCAAACAAATCGGGCAGTCAATATACATGCATAATGCACCCGGAAGTAAAAAGCCCGCAACCAGGCAAGTGTCCAAAATGTGGCATGGAACTTGTCCCTACTGCCGCTTCAAGCTCCATGACGGCACAGCTTGCTGATATTGAAGTCGGTCTGTCGAACGACAACGAAACCGAAATTGTTTCGGGTGTAAAAGCCGGAGACTCAGTTATCTATGCCGGTTTTGCCAATTTGCAAGATGGCATGCCGGTGGTAGCAACCGATTGGGATGATGGCGGTCCAGCTAAGCTGCCGGAGGCTTCAGCAGTACAGGACAATCGCCTGGATGCGAGCAATAAATTCAGCAAGCAGGTCCGACTCAAAAACACTGATGTATCAATGACGCTTGAGACCTCAGGTAATGCCAGAAATAACCTTGTTTGTCTGTTGAGAGACTTACAAGGCAAGCCCGTAGAACACGCAAGCGTAAACGCTAAAACCTCGATGCCTACTATGTCGATGGCGGGGCCTAATTTGAGCGCTGAAGAGAAAGCAGGCGGTCGTTACGTGTTTACAACAAATTTTATGAGCGGTCTGTGGCGCATTGATCTAACGATAAACGGCGAAGAAATATCGGTGGATGCAGACGTACCATGAACCAGGACCCATCAGCAAAAGAACACTTCAACATTTCGGCTTGGTCGATCGATCATCCCTATACTGTGTTTGCATTTTTCTTGGCAGTGATACTACTAGCAGTGGCAGCCATTGGCTTTTATATGCCCAAGAGGCTGATGCCTTATGTAGAAAGTCCAATGATAGGCATTGTCACCATGCAGCCCGGTCTTTCGGCCGAGGACATGGAGCTTTATATCAGTAAGCCCATAGAAGAGCGCATGGTGGACATCAAAGGTGTTCGCTACATCCGCTCGTCTGCCCAAGAAGGCTTCTCGATGGTGTCGCTTGAGTTTCCTTACGGCACAGATATGAAGCGGGCGCTGGTGGATGTGCAAGCACTGATGAACGTCGTGCAGGCAGATCTGCCAGTTACTGGTGCCAATTTGAAACCCTCATGGGTTCTGCCGATCGACCCCTTGAACTTGCCGGTTTTGACCTACAACCTGTCGTCTAAAACCATGGACCCGGTGAGGCTGCGCGAATTGGCTGACAATGAAATTACCAATCGCCTGAAGCGAATTCCGCACGTCTGGTCAATTTATACCTTTGGCGGCTACAAGCGCCAGATGCAAGTCTTAGCCAACCGTGACAAATTGTCTGCTTACGGTTTGTCGATTCTGGATGTGCGTGACGCCTTAGACAAGCAAAATGTGGCACGTCCTGCCGGCAGAATAACCAATCGAGCAAATGAATCGATTGTTCGCGTCGACACCCTGGCCAAAGATCCGTCCCAAGTAGCTAATTACCCGCTTAAAGCGGCGGCGGACAGTATTGTTTATCTCAAAGATGTTGCTCGCGTCGTAGATACATTTTGGGAGAAGCGGGCAGCCTACCATCATGTGCATGACGGACGGATTGATGAAGGCATAGAAGTCAGCGTCATCCAGGAGCCCTCAGCAAGCTCTCCGGAGGTTATTCGCGGCATCACAAAGGAAGTCGAGGAAATCAAAAAAGAGTATCCGAGCCTTGAGTTTCAAATCAGCTATGACAACTCGGACTTTGTTCAGATCCTGATGAACAACATGGTGGAAGAGTTGCTTGTGGCAGTCCTTCTGACTGGTATTGCCGTGTATCTATTTATCGGCGACTGGCGCGGCACTTTGATTTCGATGATCACGATCCCCATATCGCTTTCGATGGCAATTTTGTGTCTGATACCGCTTGGAATGACGCTGAACAGCTCAACCTTGATCGGGCTTTTGCTGTCGATCGGGCGGCTTGTAGACGATTCGATCATCGACATTCACTCAATTGAAAGACATTTGCATATGGGCAAAGACCCACGCACAGCAACGATAGACGGCATCACAGAAGTGCGTCTGGCAGTGGCAGCTTCGACTCTTGTGTTGATACTTGCTCTGGTGCCACTTCTTTTTTGTGGTGGCATCGTAGAGCAAATGTTTGTCGGGCTTGTCTGGCCAATTATCTTTGGACTGCTGGCGTCATTTTTCGTTTCACTAACACTAACTGCGGTATTAGCAGAAAAAATTCTACGTGTGCACGATCTGTCGAGTGAGCCTAAAAACCGCATTGAAAGAACCATACAGAAAAGCATGCTTCTACCGTTCGATGGGTTTCTATCCAATCTGGAAGAGCGTTATGGGCGTTGTGTGGCGTGGATGCTCGAACATCGCTTCTTAAATATGACGCGCATCGTGATCACGATTGCTATTGGCTTTACCTTTTACAACTTTATCGGCAGTGAAATGATGCCTCTTGCCGATGTTGGGCAGGCATATGGCGTTCTGGAAACCGATGCTGGTTCATCCTTCGAGCAAACCGAACGCATCACGCGGCAAGTTGAAAAATTGATGCTCAAACACCCGGAGATCAAGCACGTTTCGTCTGAAGTCGGCGTTGACCCTGGCGGCACATATTTCAACGGCTACAGTATGCAGCAGGGTAATACAGCCACATTCATGATCACTTTGTCCGACAAAGATGCGCGGAAGAAAACGATTTGGCAAATTATCGACTCCGTGCAATCGGATGCATTGAGCCAGATACCAGGAATAAGGCGACTGCAGATAAAAGAGATGGGCTCTGATGTGATGGCGAGCTCACAGGCACCAATTTCAATTCTCGTCACGGGTACGGATTTGAAAGTGGTGACGATGATGGCTGAGCAAGTTGCTCAAGTCGCCAGGACCACTTTCGGTATGCACCAAGTGGCCACAGACTGGGCGTTGTCTAAACCTGATTGGGAGATCAAAGTCGATCAAAGGCGTGCGTTGGAGGTGGGGCTGACGCCCCAGCAAGTAGCCGATCAAGCTTACTACGCCATAAATGGCGCCTTGACCAATGAGTTCTACAGATTGCCTAATCTCAGACAACGGACGATTCAAGTTCGCTACGACGAACCGCAGAGAAAAACGCCTCAAGAGCTGCTTTTGATGAAAGTATCAAATGCAAGCGGTGAACAGATTCCGCTCAAAACCATAGCCAGCCTTAATTTCAGACAAGCACCGTCGCTAATAAATCACGACCAGATGCGGCGAGCCGTAACTGTCATGGGCTACTACCGCATCGGGGAGCCACCGTCGATGGACGTATCAATGGACGTGATGATGAAAGCGATGGCCAAACTCAACTGGCCGCCTGGCTACACCATCGAGATGCGCGGCGACATGACCCAGATGATGGATTCGTTTTCGCGTTTGCTAGTAGGGCTGCAACTGGCGATTGTCTTCATATTCCTTCTGCTGGTCGGTCAGTTCAAGGGTTTTCTGCAACCGCTTCAGATGATCTTTTCGCTGCCTCTGGAATTGGCTGGCGTTTTCATAGCCCTTTGGTTGGCTCATCAAGCCTTTTCCACAGTATCCATTATGGCAGTCATCATTTTGACCGGCATGGACATTACCACTGCGATTTTGCTTATCGACCAGATCATGCGCTTCAGGCATGAGGGAATGCCCAGGAACGAAGCCATTATCAAAGCCTGCCCAATTCGTTTGAGACCGATTTTGATGACATCAGTAATCACAATCATCGTCATGCTGCCAGTGGCACTGTTCCCTAAAACTGGCATGGATGCTTATTCACCACTTGGAACAGTGATTGTCGGTGGACTTCTAATTGGCACTTTGCTCAGTCTTTTTGACATACCGATCATGCATGCCTACGTTGATGATTTCAGCAACTGGGTCAAGAGAAAGGCGTCCAGGGGCGGAGGTGCGGACTAATGAAAAGATTTAGTGTATCTCTTTGTATTCTTTTGACGGTGTTTTTATTTTCACCAGTATTGGCGCAGGATGCGCCTCTTTCTGAACCACAGCCAACGACGGATCAAGAAGTTGGCGTCAATAATCCAATCAAACTGACAATTTCTGCCACAGCACCCGGTTCCGATCTACCGACTGTGACCGGACCACTGACGATGGACCAGGCAGTCGAGTCCGGCTTGAAAAACAACCTGGATTACAAGCAAACTCTTTTGGACACGGAAATGTCAAAGCTCAATAGCCGAGCGGCTCTGGCACGGTTTGGACCGAGTATTTCGCTCAGCACCTTTTATTCGACTTCATCGTTAAATCAGATGCTTTTTTATCCAAACGACGGCGCTGTAGTTTCTGCGCCGCCGATGCAACCGATTGTCAGAGGAAGCTCTTTTAGCACGATAGTGGCAGGCGTGCAGCCACTCTTCACGGGTGGTTACCTGCGGGGCAATTATCGGGCCGCAAAGTCGTCTGAGCGCCAATCGTTAGCTAAGTATCAACAGTCTCGCATTGACATAGCTAGAACGATTAAGCAAGCGTATCTTCAATGCGCCTGGAACCGAGCCCGCTTGCAAGTCGACACTGACTACGTCAAATTCCGCACCTTGTCTACATCGAACATGCATCAGCGGATGGTTGATGGTAAAGCACCAAGAGCGGACTTCTTACGAGAAGAGGCGGAACTGGCTCAAGCAAAAGCTCAGGTGAATCGAGATTATCGAGACTTCAACGTTTCGATAATCAACTTAAAAGCAGCGATGGGAGCGAATTTAAGCTCACTCATTGATGTAAGTGAGGGCTTGAATTACACAGAAAATCAAAAGGACCTAAATGGATATTTGAACGCTGCCGGCACTAATCGACCGGAAATAAGACAAGCTCAGTCGAAAGTTGAGGAAATGAAGGCCAGGAAGCTTATTGCAAGAAGTCAGTACCTACCACATGTTGATCTTTATGGATTGGGAAGCAACATAACAGGCACCAGCCCTGATGGCACTGCCGAAGGCAAGTTTGGTGGATTCGTCAGTGTGATCGGACATTACACCTTGTACGATTCCGGGCAACGCTCAGCACAATTGCGTTCAGCGCACAAGGCAATTACACAATCGGGATATGCGCTGCAACAAACCAAGCTGAAGGTAGCTCAAGAGGTGTCGACAGCCTGGATTGATCTCGACTTAACTGGGCGCAATGTCGATCTGGCCAAATCCCAGGTCGTGTCTGCCGAAGAAGATTTTCGCTTGATAAAAACCCGCTACAACATCGGTAAGTCGACGGCGCTTGAACAATTCGATGCCGCCGTCAAGTTGTATCGGGCGAGACTAGCTCTTACCGAATCGATCTACAACTACCGACTGGCTCAGACGCAGATTGTCTGGGCAAGCGGCGATATCTAACAAGGAGAAAACAAATGATCAAGACAACGTTGAAAGCAGCATTACTGGTGACTTTTCTGACTAGCTCCACTGGTCTTGCTAGTTTCGCCCACGAAGGTGAAAGCGACAGCAAGCCTTCTGGAACGCAGGTCGGCACCGTGCATGGCGTGATCGGAGACAGCATGTGCAAGACAGATCACAAAGGAATGATCAAGAGCGGCAAGTATGGAAAGACTGATGCCGACTGCATTGCTAAGTGTCTCAAAGATGGCATGAAATTGACGCTTGAAGATCAAAAGACAAATACCTCATACACTTTTGTCAATTCGAAAGAAGCCAAAGCCTTTGCTGGCAAGAAAGTTGCCGTCACTGGACACATCGATCGCACCAACAAAGTAATACACATTCATTCCATCAAGGCAGATAAATAGGCAATCTCAGAAGGAGGGAGAAGCCGTGGCGAAGTCATTTCTTCAAGGGTTAAGTACAAAAAACATTCAAATAGCCCAGCTAGGGTTGCTTCTTGGCGGGATCTCCCTCCTTTTGGTGGAGATTAGATTTGAACATCAGGCAGTTTTGTCCGATAAGTGGCAAGCCTGGATACCGATTGCTTACCTGGCACTGGCGCTTTTGTTGGGTACTGTCGCGCTTGTCTGCTTGAGGAGTTTCGGCAAGAATTTGCTGATTGTCCTTTTTTCTGGATTGGCAGCTTTAGGCATAGCGGGCTTTTGCTTCCACAGCCTGGGCAAACCAGTTAAGCAAGTATCCGAGGTTGTCTCGGTTGACTTCAGCACACCTGGTCAACTCAAGTCTGATGACGGGCAAGACTCGCATCCACCAGTATTGGCACCTCTGGCGCTGGTTGGGCTGGGGCTACTTGGGATCTCGACGTGTCTAATAAAAACAGAAGGAGTTGCTTGATGCGGCGTTTTAGGATACGTAGATCATCGAAGATTCTGGCAAAAATACAACTGGTTCTTGTTTTCTCCAATTTCTGTCAAGCTCCTGCTTATGCTCAGCAGATAAGCCCGGCAGATGCCGGAATGCCAACCAAGCTGGATGCATCAGTTTCGCAATCAGACCAGGCTATGAGCCTGCCAGACCTGCAAAAATTCGCATCGCAGAGTAATCCCACCCTTTTGCAAGCAAATGCCGCCATAGAGGCAGCCAGGGGGCGCGCAAAGCAAGCTGGACTTCCACCCAACCCGGTATTCGGTTTCGAGGGCGCTGAGTGGGCATTCAGGGGCTGGAACCAGAAAGCCGAGTATTTTGGGTTTTTCGAACAGACAGTGCCTTTGGGTGGCAAGCTGAAAAAAGCACGTCAGATCTACGTGCAAGAAGCCAAGCAGGCGGAAATAGAAGCTCTGGCCCAGAAGTTCAGAATTGAAAATTCAGTGCGCATAGCTTTTTATGAGGCATTAGGTGCGCAACAGCAAGTTGACATCAACACTGAACTTTTAGGTATTGCCCAAACGGCGACATCTACGACTTCTGAACTTTTCAACGTCGGTCAAGCTGACAAGCCGGACTTTCTGCAAGCGGAAATCGAGCTGGAAGAAGTTAAACACGATCTGGTAGTTGCTCAAAACACACTCAACCAGAATTTGAAAGAGCTGGCGGCTGTAGTAAACAGACCATTACCAGCCTCTATCCGGCTGATAGGCGATCTGGATACTCGTATTCCAGAATTTGACGAGACTGCCAAACTCAACGAAATCCTAAATCAGAGCCCGCAAATTAGAGCCGCCGAAGTGCAAGTAGCAAGGGCGAAAGCAGTTCTGGCGAGGGCGAAAGTCGAACCTTACCCGGACATGTTTTTGCGCAGCGGTTTTGGATACAGCTCTGAATTTCTTGACACTGGAGGATCTTCTCAGTCATCGGGAAGTCCGCGGCGCACGGGCGCTGAGATGAACATGCAAGTTGGTCTTTCGCTGCCTCTCTGGAATCGCAATCAAGGCGGTATCGCCACAGCAAAAGCCGAATTAGCCTTTGCCCAAAATGAGTACAACAGACTTAGATTGGGTCTGGGCATGCGTTTTGCACAAACTCGCAATTCATACGCCAATTCCATCGACAAAGTGCGCCGATACAAGGCAGTCATTTTGCCGAAGGCGGAAGAGGCATATCGCATGTATTTCGAGAAATACAAGACGATGAGCGCCGCTTACCCTCAAGTGATTATCTCTCAGAGAACTCTCTTTCAAGCTCGCAGGCAGTACATCATGGCTCTTGTTGACTTACGTCAGACAGCCACGCAACTGGAAGGATTTCTCTTGACCGGCGCGCTGGATGCTCCAGCTATGCGTCAGGACACCACAGGTATGAACCAATTCGAGCTGAGCGGAGCACCTAGCGCGATTCGAACCGGACACGACAACGGTGCTGATACTGCCGGACTGGTCGAATACTAGAAGGAATTACAAAATGCAATTGAAGAACAAAAATTGGATCAAGGCTGCCGTCGCAGTAGCTTTACTGGTATCACATACGGTTACACCAGTGCTTGCCGCAAGCGTGAAGCATTCAACTGGAAGTGCCCAGCAATCGAGTGGACAACCTATGGTTGTCACTCCGGATCTACCGCATTTACCATGGAAGATGGAAAACGGCGTCAAAGTATTTCACTTAACCGCAGAGGTTGTGGAAAGAGAATTGTTACCGGGCTCCGACATGGGTCCGGCTAAACGAATCAAAGTTTGGGGCTATAACGGCACTGTGCCAGGACCGACAATAGAAATCAATGAAGGCGACCATGTGCGCATCATTTTTCATAATAACCTGCCGGAAGATACGACGATTCACTGGCACGGATTTGAAGTTCCGATTGCCATGGACGGCATGCCATTCATCAGCCAGCCTCCCGTAAAGCCTGGTGGAACCTTTGTTTACGACTTCACACTTCATCAAAATGGCACGTACTTCTATCACTCGCATGGCGCTATGCAAGAAATGATGGGCATGATCGGCTTATTCATCATTCATCCCAAGAAAGTCTATGCTCCGCCAGTGACAAGGGACTTCGGCATTATCGTTCAAGAATTTGCGGTTTTACCGAACAATGAAATTGCTAATTCCATGGCTATGGAATTTAATTGGCTGACTATCAATGGAAAAGCCGCTCCTGCAACGACGCCTCTGATATGCAAACTTGGCGATCGCGTGCGAATTAGAATTGTAAATCTCGGCATGGACCACCATCCCATCCATTTGCACGGCAATCAATTTTTTGTCACCGGTACTGAAGGTGGTCGAATTCCTAACTCTGCTTGGTACCCAGGAAATACAGTACTGGTTGGGGTTGCCCAGGCTCGTGATATCGAGTTTGATGCAAAATACGTTGGTGATTTCATGCTTCATTGCCACTTACCACATCACATGATGAACAACATGGTGTCAAGCGTAGGACCACTGTCCCATGTTGGACAGGGCATGCATACTGGCATGGGAATTCAAGAAGGCATGGGCATTGTCCGAGAGGGCAATGCCACCGGTGAAAATATTGGTCCGGGTTTAGGACGCGGTCTAGGGATAACAGCCGACAGAGAGCAAAACACGTCCCATGTGATCGGTCATACAACGGAAAACGTCTCACCAAATACTGAACAATCGTTATCCAGTTCGCCTTCTTTAGGCAGTGACGCAAATACAAAAACAGCCGTCGGTTACCCGCAAGATGCGACGATGATGATGCCGATGGACGCGGCTGTAGCAAGGCCTGAAAACAACGGTTTGGCGCCAGGGTGGTCGGCTGCTCTGCAAGGGATGATGTCTCTTGTACGCGTTTTGCCTGCCGACAAGTACGACAAACTCATGGCTGATATCAAAGCTGGACGGATCGACCCTGCTCAAATGAAGGGCATGCAAATGGACAACATGCCGGGCATGAACATGAACCAAGGCGACATGAAAAACATGCCTGGCATGAACATGAACCACGGCGACATGAAAAACATGCCCGGCATGGACATGAAGCACGGTGACATGAAAAATATGCCCGGCATGGACATGAAGCACGGCGACATGAAGGACATGCCTGGTATGAACATGAAGCAAGACGACATGAAAAACATGCCCGGCATGGACATGAACGACAAAGGAAACAAAGGCACGAGTGCAAAAAAGACAAAGATGCAAAAAACAACGCCTGCAAAAACCAAGCCGCCGGTGAAGAGAAAAACTGCACCGTCAATGGAAGAACAAATGAAGATGAACCCTAATATGAAAATGTAGATCTCTAGAAGGAAACGACGCCTTGGATTCGGATTTAAATGTCGACTTGATCGTCCGGCTAATCACAAGCTACAAAGCCGATCCTGAATCGGTCTACAACACCTGGTTTTCAGGAAGCGACGAGCGACTGAAAGCCTTTCGCTCGATACGTTTAGGTGTGAAAAAGACCTACACCGCAATTGCCGCTGGCACTTTCGGAAATGACTTTCGCGGTTCACCGCTGGAAGTGGTGATGACCGCAATTACAGAGCAAAAGCAAGTTTTCGCGGGCGCCGCGCACGCTTTCTACTGGAAGCCCAAATTGCGAATTCCGGACATTTACGAGAACGAAGACAACAAGCGAAAGTTTGGAAACTTCTTGGAGCTTTGCTATTCCAATTCAAGAGAGGATCAGATTCTGGAGCATCTTTCCAGACTGGCGTCGCACGAGATCAAAGGGCTCGGTCCAGCAGTGGCAAATATCGTCTATTTCCTGCATCCGACCATAGTTTTGCCGTTTAACACAGCCATGGTCAATGGATTCAATGTGCTTACCGGGGAAAAAATCAAGCTTGGTTCGTGGAAGAGTTATCTGGAAATGCGCGAGATTTGCGCAGAACTTAATAGCAATCCGCAGTTGAAGAGCCTGTTATCAAAAGATTTCGGAGCGCTGGCAGGATTGCTTTTTGAAATTGGCAGCGGTCGCATTGTCTTTGGTGGCAACTACGAATCGGTTTTGTCCCAGGTAAACGAGCGTGCGAAAAACATAGCCAAAACCAGGCATAACGAGGTTTTATCCGAGCAGTTTGAAGAATCAGAACACACTCAAATACAGCATTTGCTTATTAGAATCGGCCGGGCGTTGAAGTTGAATGTGCATGTTGCCAAAAACGACAGACATAAATCCTGCAACGGCGAGGCTTTTGCCCAACTCACTCTGGCCGAGTTGCCACTAAGAGAACGAATGCATCAAGATGTTTACGACACGATCGGCTTGATCGATGTGTTGTGGCTAGACAACGAGGGTCGCATCGTATGCGCCTTTGAAGTGGAAAAGAGCACATCGATTTATTCTGGAATTTTGCGTATGGAAGATCTGATGCGCACGCTTCCCGATCACAATTGCAACTTCTTTCTTGTAGCCCCAGACAGTAGAGAAAACGAGGTGGTTGCACAGTTCCAGAGACCAGCTTTTAAACAATCGTTGTCAGAAATGTCGCTGAGCTACATCCCTTTTACTGAACTAAAAACTCACTGTGAGGGATTGTGCAAATTCGGTGATGACCACAAGATAATGCACAAGATCGCTAGGCACTGCACTTGTCCGAACTGATTGAGGTCAAGTATGGAGCATAATCTACCACTCGTTCATGCAGAAGGTATAAGTCTTGCTCGCACTGATTGCGATGGCATTTTTCACGTCCGTGTGATTGACAAAGAAGTGAAAAACCGGCTCCCGTGGGATCGCTTTGTACGGTTGCAGGCAGCAGCAGAACAAATAAAAACAAGCTTGCCTACAGCGTGCTCCGTTCTCGACGTTGGTGGCTATGAAGGCGCACTGGCATTTTTCCTTGAGAGCGATCAGTGCGTCGATGTGCTTGATCCTGAAACAACCGGGGGGACGGCAACTTGCATAAACGCTGCAAATCTCAGTTACGAGGTGGTGACGGCTGTCGATGTTCTGGAGCATATTAGTCCCGAGCAACGCAAGACGGCCCTGTTGGAATGCGCTCGGGTCGCATCCAAGTTATTGGTGCTCAACTATCCTTGCCGGGAGAGCGCTCCGGCTCAGGAATTGATGCTTAAACTAACCAACAATGCTTTTGTAAGACAGCATGTTGAGTGGGAATTGCCAGATAGCAACTGGGTGGCTGGCGAGCTAGCGGAAGCGGGTTTTGACTGTCAAATTATCCCGCATACAAATCTGGGCATTTGGCTCGGTCAGTATCTTGTGCAAAATTTACTGCCCGAAGTGGCGCCAGCACTCAATTCTGCTCTGATTGCACGTCACTCGGCAGAGCCATTCAGTAGTCCGCTCTATCACCTAGTCATCGCAGTACGTGATTGAGGGCAGATTCTGTCGTGCTAATGGCACGTATTACAGCAGGATTTTCCCCGCAACCCATCGACTCCCTCTTTAGCAATAAGCGGCAGCATGATAAACGCGGCTAGCGGATCGGCCCACCACAATCCAAACAACGCATTAAGTACCAGCCCAATTAACAAAATAGCCGACAAATATACACAAAAGTCAGTCTGCCTAGCATCGGCCGCCAGTGCCGCACTGCCGATGTTAGAGGCAATTTTACGTTTTTGTCTGGCAAGCCATGGCATAACAAATAGCGATATTGCAGCCAAAGCGATGCCAACCAAGCTTCGCTCCGGGGCTTGATGTTTGAGAAGAAGCGACAGCGAGTCATAAGCAATGTAAGCAGCAAGCAGCAGGAATGAGATCCCTACCAGCCGAAGGCTCCATGACTCGATCACCTCGCGCCGTCCTTCGTGTTCGTCTAGTGAGAGTCTGACAATCAGAACAAGTCCCGAAAGAACTTCAATGCCGCTATCAAAGCCGAATCCAACAAGGGCGATGCTGCCAGCCATGATACCAGATGTGATGGCAATAATTCCTTCCAATGAATTCCAAAAAATCGTGAACATTTCCAATTTCCGTGCATTGGAAATAAGGTGTTCTCTGGTTTTGGGATTGTTTGCCGTGGATTTCATCGCTGTTTCCTATCGTCGTAATGATCGCAAGTATTGATGCGACTGGCGCATTTATTCAGCAACCCGTCTGCTGTGAGTAAGAGGTTTTCAACATCCTCGCCGTTTAAACTGTACGTTACGTAGCGTCCAAACTGGGCGTTGACAACCAAGCCACAACTTTTCAAGCAGCCCAAGTGATTCGATACATTAGGCTGTGTAAGACCTGTGCGCTCGACAATCTCAGTTACTGTCAGCGGCTTATAGCGCAAGGATTGTTAACCTTGAGGGATCGCTAAGTCCTCGAAACAGTTTAGCTTTAAGGGCACTGGTAGCGGGAGCTGTTTGCATTCAGTCATGCCTCATATCAGCGGATGATGATATGATAGCATCCGAGCCGGTTATGGATTACAAAGCCAAATCCTTCGACGTCTTGATCAATCTAATCTTTCCTGCAAAGATTGACTTCGTCCCTGTTTGCCGTGACAGAAATGAAAACGAATCCGATTTTCATAAGTTTGTTGATTTTGGTCTTGTGTCTTTGTACGAGCCTCCGCCCTTGCGTGTGCCCTGGAGAGTTTAAGAAACCAGTCACAGCAATCGTCACTTTCAATCAAACAGTGGATTTGTGTTCGGACTGCGGACATACCAAGACATGTTGTTTCACTCACAAAGACTTGCCGATTGCTGGTTCGTCAGCTAGCGCCGTGCCATTAAGCGCAGAGCTGATAATAGCGCGATTGCAGTCACAGATCGACGAATTGTGCAAGCATTCAAAAGTTCGTCTTAGATCGATTGGCAATCGCGCGCCACCGTGGGCAGTTAAAACGACGTTGCTCGCAATGCATCAACAACTCCTGATCTAAACGTTCGATCAAAATTTCGTGTACGCGATAGCTTGTGCTGTCGCGTTTTTTGGTCGTTCTGTAACAGGAGAGATGGTGCTATGCAAGCGCCCGAAGATACCTCAATTTCTAACGAGTCTGTCAACCCAAACAAGCAGCGAAAGGCTTGGCTTGTAGCGATTAGCACGATTGCGGTAGTCGTGGCGTTGTGCGCTGGTCTATGGATCTCGATAGCCAGTCACAGCTCACACGAGAAGGAGAGCAAAACCAAGTCAGAGGAAGAAGGTGTAAAACAGTCAGTCGATGTGAATCAATTGGCGACAAAAGTTGAAGTGAAGGAAATTGGGAATGAGACTCCAACACCGAAGATCACAGTGACTGGCTCGGTCGAGCCAAACCAGCAAAAAGGTTCAGGAAATAAGCTCACTGACTGCCGGGCGCGTGGAATACGTGAAGGTGGCGCTAGGCGATCATGTCAGCCCAGGTCAGGTGCTGATCGGTCTGCAAAGCCCGCAAGTTGCGGAAATGCATGGCAAGTTGCATGAGGCCGAGACGAAGCTAGAGTTAGCCAGGATCACCTTAATAAGGGCAAAGCAAGCCGCCAGTAAAGTAGCAATTCTGAAAGCTAAAGCCTCGCTTGATGAGGCGCAAAGCACGCTTAAGCGCACAAATCAGTTAGTATCTGAGGGACTTAGTGCTGGCAAAGATCTCGTCGCTGCCAAGTCTGACTTTGAGCGCGCCCAGGCAGAATACAACTTCCAAAAAGATATCTCTTTCAACCGGGATGTGGCTGACGCTACAGCTGCTCTAAAAACTGCTGAAACAGAAGAAGCTCACATCAGAGAGTCGCTGCAAGCGCTGAACGCTCAATTGCCTTCTCAGGCTGAAGGCTCAGAGCATGACATTTCATCTCTTATTTTGCGCGCGCCTATTTCGGGTGTGATCATAGATCGGAGCATCAACCCCGGCACAGGCATAGAGGCTGGAAAGCCTCTCATGACCATTGCCGACACTTCAACGTTATGGGTGATAGCAAATGTACCCGAAAGCGAAATGCGCTATGTGCGTCTCGGTATGCCTGCGCGCGTGTCACTCGACAACAGAGTAATCACTGGCAATGTAAGTTTTATCGATCCCCGACTCAATGAAGATACACGTACATCAAGGGTTCGCGTAGTCATAAATAACTTTGATGGCAAAATTCAGGCTGGCTCATTCGTTCAGGTAGCACTGATGCGACCGGTTGACCAAACGGTATTCTACGTACCATCAACCGCCGTACAACAAGTAGATGGCAGTCCGGTCGTGTTCGTCCAAAACAAAACTGGGCTCTTTTCTGTGCGCAAAGTTGAGGCAGGAGACGAGACCCAGGGGCAGGTCCCAATCAAGCAAGGGCTCTCTGTTGGCGAAAAAATTGCCGTAGAGGGCTCGTTTGTTTTGAAATCGAAATTACTGAAAGGCCAGCTAGGAGACGAAGACTGATGATTGATGCAATCGTAAGCTTTTCGGTTAAACAACGTCTGTTAGTTCTTATGGCAACGTTTTTTTTGGTTGTTGCGGGTTTATTCAACTTTCAAAACCTGCCTATTGATGCTGTTCCCGATATAACCAACGTGCAGGTGCAGGTGCTCACGTCAGCACCTTCATTAGCACCATTGGAAGTTGAGCGACGAATAACTTTCCCCATTGAAATTGCCATGGGTGGCTTACCTTCGGTCACTCAGATTCGCTCAATTTCAAAGTTTGGCATCTCTGTTGTAACTATCGTTTTTGATGAACAAGTGGATACTTACTTCGCTCGTCAGCTCGTTTTAGAGCGCCTGTCGCAGGTTAGGCAACAAATCCCCGAGTCAATCGGTTCGCCTGAAATGGGCCCAATTTCCACTGGTTTAGGTGAAATTTACCAGTATGAACTCAAACCGGACGAGGGCAAAAGCAACGACCCCCGATATTTAAGAACGGTGCAAGACTGGACGGTCAGGCGGCAACTGATGGGGCTGCCGGGCGTCGCGGAGGTTAACAGTTATGGCGGAGAAAAGAAGCAGTATCAAATCCGCGTAGACCCAGCCAAGCTAATGTCCTACGGGCTCAACTTGCGAGACATAGTGACTGCGGTCTTGGCAAATAACGAAAACGTCGGCGGAGCCTACATCGAACATGGCGGTGAGCAATACATCTTGCGCGGCATTGGCTTAGCGCAAACTACCGAGCAACTTGGAAATATCGTCGTCAAGTCAGGCAAGGAGGGTGTGCCTATTTATGTGCGAGATATCGCAGACGTGGTAACAGGCTCGGCGGTCCGCCAGGGAGCGGTCTTAGCCGATGGCAAAGGCGAGATCGTGGCCGGCATTGTGATGATGCTCAAGGGTGAAAACTCGCGAGCAGTCGTTGAGAGAACAAAAACGCGTATTGAGCAAATACAAAAAACTTTGCCTGCGGGTGTCCGCCTCAAGCCGTTCTATGACCGCTCGGAGCTAGTTGACCGCACCATTCACACAGTCGAATCAAACTTAACCGAAGGCGCCATACTTGTGATCGTGGTACTGCTAGTGGTGCTCGGAAATTGGCGCGGCGCGTTGCTTGTTGCCAGCGTAATCCCACTGGCTATGCTCTTTGCTGCTATTTGCATGAACGTGTTTAAGGTCTCCGGAAATCTTATGAGCTTGGGCGCTCTCGATTTCGGTTTGATAGTCGATGGTGCTGTGGTGATGGTCGAAAACTCAATTCGGCGCCTGGCGTTAAATCAAGAACACGGGCGGCCTGACTCAAATACAAACACGATTCTAACTTCCTGTTTGGAAGTTGGCCGACCGGTGGTCTTTGCTGTGGCTATCATCGCCATTGTCTACATGCCGATTTTCAGCTTGACCGGTATCGAGGGCAAGATGTTCAAGCCTATGTCCTTGACAATTGTGTTTGCGCTAGCGGGCTCGCTTTTGCTCTCTCTGACCTACATTCCCGCCATGCTGACACTGATCATGCAAGGCGACGTAAGCGAGAAAGACAGCCTCTTGGTCCGGCTCGTGAAGCCGGTTTATGAGAAAGCCCTTCATCTAG
Source organism: Oculatellaceae cyanobacterium (assembly GCA_036702975.1). Classification (GTDB taxonomy): domain Bacteria; phylum Cyanobacteriota; class Vampirovibrionia; order Obscuribacterales; family Obscuribacteraceae; genus DATNPX01. The sequence continues at coordinate 3,353 of DATNPX010000052.1, read as the reverse complement.
CTGCGTCTTACAAGTTCCAAACGTTCGCTGTAGCGCTCGTACTTTTGATCCTGAGCATAATCACTCTGCCGATGCTCGGAGCCGAGTTTATCCCGCGCCTGGACGAAGGCTCTCTAGCGGTGCAAATACAACAACTCCCGAGCGTCTCTCTAACCCAGTCCATTGCCACAACAACGAACGCCGAACAGGTGATGAAATCATTTCCGGAAGTGACCAAAGTTGTGTCCAAGATAGGCAGAGCAGAAGTAGCGACAGATCCGATGGGGGTTGATACTGTCGATGTTTACGTGGCTCTTAAGCCGCCTGAACAGTGGACCTCGGCGAAATCGCGTGAGGAATTGGTCGACAAAATGTCAAAGGCTCTTGAGCAAAATGTGCCTCAAGCAGTCTTCAGTTTTTCCCAACCGGTCGAGCTGCGCACTGCCGAACTGATTGCTGGCGTGCGCTCCGACATAGCAGTCAAAATTTTTGGGGATGACCTTGACAAGCTGCGCGAGACGGCCGAGAAAGTAAGCAAAATAGTAGGTGCCGTGCCTGGAGCCGCTGATGTGAAAGTCGAGCAGACTGCCGGACTGCCGCAGCTCATTATTGAGGCTGATCGCGACGCAATAGCACGCTATGGCATTAACGTCGAGGATGTCAATAATCTGATTGAGTCGCTCATGGCCGGGCGGGCTGCGGGCACCGTGTACGAAGGCGAACAACGCTTTGAGATTGTCGTTCGTTTGAATCAAGCCAGCGCAAAAGATGTCGAATCCATCCGTAAGCTGCTTGTGGCGGCGCCAGCCCTGACACCAAAGGCCGGCGGGGCAATGATCCCTCTTAGCAGTCTCGCCAAAATCAAGGTCGAGGAAGGACCAGCCCAGATTTCGCGAGAAGACCGCAGGCGGCGCATAGTCGTCGAACTCAATGTGAGAGGCCGAGACATAGGGTCATTCGTCAAAGAAGCGCAAAAACGCATCGACCAAGAAATAAAGCTGCCAGAGGGCTATTACATCCAGTGGGGCGGGCAGTTTGAAAACTTGCAGCGCGCTACTTTCATGCTTTCCATCGTGGTGCCAGTTGCGTTGCTTCTGATTTTTATCTTCTTGTTCATGACGTTTGGCTCTGTAAGCCAGTCTTTGCTCATTTACACAGGTATACCTTTTGCAATCGTAGGCGGCATTTTTGCTCTTGCGCTGCGCGGCATGCCGTTTTCAATTTCTGCTGGAGTCGGCTTTATTGCGCTATCTGGCGTAGCCGTACTTAATGGCGTGGTGATGGTGAGTTACATAAACACCCTCAAGAATTCGATGGACACTGAAGCTGCCGTCATTGAGGGAGCGATCACGCGGTTGCGACCAGTGATGATGACGGCATTGGTTGCTAGTCTCGGCTTCTTTCCTATGGCATTTTCAAGTTCTGCCGGAGCTGAGGTGCAGCGCCCCTTAGCAACTGTGGTAATAGGCGGGCTGGTCACATCAAGCCTGCTTACGCTCTTACTGCTGCCAAATCTATACCTTTGGTTTGAAGGGCTGGCAAAGAAATTAACGACCAAAAAAACTCGCGCAAGCCGCAAGCTTGCACACAAAAGGTGAAATAGGCCAATGACCGATCACGACCACAAATCCGGTGAAGCAGGGCACGCGGGGCACTCACATGAAAGCGTCTCATCGCTGAGAAGTTTGAGCAAAAAGCGGCTCTTGCAGGTTTTAAGCATCTCGAGCACTTTCATGATTTTGGAATTTGTTTTTGGCTTCATGACCAAGAGTCTAGCGGTGCTCGCGGACGCAGGGCACATGCTCGGTGATGTAGCTGCTATCTCGATTGCCCTGATTGCAACTTCCTTTGCAAGCAGGGCGGCAACAGTTCAAAAAACTTACGGCTACTATCGCGCCGAAATTTTGGCATCAAGTTTTAACACCCTCTGCATGCTGGGTATGTGCGGCTTCATTCTCTACGAGGCTTATCACAGGCTCTCCGAGAAAGTGGACGTGCCGGGAATGCCTCTAATCACAATTGGTATCATTGGCGCCATCACGAATTTTATTTCTATTCGACTGCTCAGCGCTGGTGCCAAAGATTCGCTGAACACGAAAGCCGCTTACTTAGAGGTTCTATCAGACATGCTGGCTGCAATTGGCGTAGTGATCGCGGGCGTCACTATCCAGTTGACCAAGTGGGTAATGGTCGATTCGGTGGTCAGTTTCTTGATTGCGCTTGCACTTATTCCACGCACATGGAACGTACTTATGGAGTGCGTTCACGTGCTCATGGAAGGTACACCCGGCCGCATCAAGCTGGCCGATCTGCATAAAGCCTTGGGAAATGTCGAGGGTGTGATGGGCATTCATGACCTGCATGTCTGGACCATAACGTCAGGGATGGACGCCCTTTCGGGACACGTGCAAATACAAGAATCTGCAAACCCTCAAGCGATTTTAGACAAAATCGCCGAGTGTTGCAAACACGATTTCAGCATAAATCACACGACTATTCAGGTGGAGGTTGCTTCGTGCGAGCAGAAGTGCGACTAAGAGCCTTGTTACTCACCGGGCTTGTTTTGCCGGTTGTTTCTTTGCCCGTCGAAGCTGCGTCCGCCGACGCGGGCATCATGCCGCAGAGCACGCCTGTTAGTGCTTCGGCACCTGTCGCACTGTCAGCAGTTTTTGATGAATCGCTCGTCAACAGCCCGCGCGTGGCAAGCATCCGCTCCCAGCTCGGCATCGCTAAAGCAGCCAGGCAGCAGGCGCTCGTCTTACCAAATCCCTCGTTTTTCTTTCTGCAAGATACCGCTCAATTAGCCCGCCAGATTGGCGCCTCTATTCCGATTGAGCCACCTTGGAAATTAGTTTTTCGTTTACTCGTCGCGAAAAATCAAATCAAGCAAGCCGATTTGGAGATCGCGCGCAACTTGTGGCAGTTTCGAGGATTGGTGCGCCGCGCCTATCTCGATGTCGTCATGTCGAATGAAACGACTGAGACCTTTGCCGAGTTGCGAAGCCTCGCATATGAAATCAAGACAGTAGCCCAAAAACGTTTTGATGCTTCCGACGTTGCGGCCCTCGATGTTTACCGCGCGGACCTAGCCGCGATGCAGGCCGATGCTGATTACAAGCAAAGTGCCAAGAAGGTTTTGCAAACAAAACAACGTCTGTCAGTGATCCTTGGACGTGGTTACACCCAAGTAATCGAAGTTTTGCGGCTGCCACAGTTTCAATTGAGAGCAGCCACTAATTGTAGCGGCGTGACATCATAAATCGTTCGGCGCGACATCATCCGCTGTTTCTGGCTCGAATTAACCGCCACTAAAAGTGGTGCCGAACTCAAATTGATTGACACCGAACCCAAATTAAATGACACCAGCGTAAATT
>DATNPX010000051.1:0-26145 GCA_036702975.1 Oculatellaceae cyanobacterium | reverse complement strand
AATTTACGCTGGTGTCATTTAATTTGGGTTCGGTGTCAATCAATTTGAGTTCGGCACCACTTTTAGTGGCGGTTAATTCGAGCCAGAAACAGCGGATGATGTCGCGCCGAACGATTTATGATGTCACGCCGCTACAGTTACGGCGTACATATCCAAAAGGCTGTGAATATCAGTGTTTGCATGCATCAGGAAATTTGCTTGCAGTTGAGGCGTGTTTTCAATATCCTGTCGATAGGCTGCCATGGCTCCGTCGAAGGCTTGTCGAAGAGCATGAACATCAATCTGGTAGTCAGTAACGAGTATACGAACCGGATTTGGAGCTGCACCAACTGTTTGAACAGGGTGCTGATTCAAAAGAGTGACGATAGCACCAGGCGCTTGAGGATTGCCCCGTAGCAGGAACGCATAGTCTTGTCGTTCAAAACCAGCGGCTGCTCTTTGTGCTGCCGGTACATTTCTCTTTGAATACAGGCCAAATGAATGGAGCATTGAGTTCCTGAGCTGATAGATCACTTCGCTATTAGGAGCATCGTGAGTGATGTACTGGTCAACGAAGGTGCGGAATCTATCACCGACGCCTGTAACATCGGTGCCAGCATGGAATTTTGCTACTAAGTCGATGCCTGCCATGATTCCCATGACACCTGGCCAAATTGCAGCGCTGGCAAAGCATGTATTGATGTCTCGACGAAGTAAGTACAAATTGCTGAACCGATTATTGCCTGGCTGAATAACTGGCTCGGTCGTTGGGTCGCGAAAGAAGAAATCAAGTCTGTCGTTGAGATTCATAGGCGTCGCCCCTGTACCGTTTTCGTACTGAAGAGCTGAACAGCATAGCACAGTAGAGCTGCAATTCCGCCCTGCGCATGCAATGCTACGGACGTAGCAGGATAAAGGCGTGCTACCGCCGCCCTTAAATTCAAGCTAACACTATGGTTTAGCCACATCCATAATTGTAGCCTTGGCTGTTGTGGCACAGCCAAAGCATTCAATGCTAGTATGGTACTAGGTTTTAGTCACGATAGAGCTAGCTCGATGCCAAAGCCCGCCCCCCGAACCGCTGCTATTAGTTATCGCCTAACGTCAGTCGACCAGGCTCGACTAGACGAGATCTGTAAGCAGGAAAAGAAGACGCGCCCAGAGGTGACGAGAGATGCCATGCTCTGGTATCTGGACAACCGTGAGCGCCTCTCAGAAGACATGCGCCAGAGTGAATTAGTTAAGTTGCTGAGGAATTCAGTAAACCGCATAGCTGGTCTCATAGCCAAAGGAAATTTGGACACCGGCACGATTCTCCAAATTTTCTATAGCCGTATGGGCGGAAGTGAAGAAGAGAAGGCGGCTGCTTTCAAAAAGGCGCGGAAGCAGTCTGTTACACGCTTGAAAATGAAGCTGCAAGAAGAAGCAGAGCTGGCAGAGCTTTATAAGAAAGACATGGTGCCACCTGAAGAGGCTCAAGAATTGGCCCCATGAGCGCGACAAAGAGCGTAGTTAAACACCGGTATTTCAAGGGTGAGCGAGCCCAAAGAGGTGCCGGCGAGTATACACGCTACGTCGAATACCGCCGGGGTGATGACCGCGAGGACGGCAAACGGAAATTTTTTGATCGTGATGACGCCGGCATTGAAGGCGCGAAGGTTCGTGAGCTTTGGCCAGAGCAAGGCAAGCGTGGGCCAGTCATGCACGAGTTGATACTGTCGCCTGGCTTGAACACAGTCGACCAGCAGGAATATACGCGCGAAGTTATGGACAAGTTGAGCCGTTCTAAAGGGCAAGAGCTGCAATGGTACGGCGTCGAGCATAAGAACACGGAGCATCATCACATACATGTTCTGATTGCCGGCAAGGACGCAGAAGGGCGCGAGGTAAGGATTAACAGAAACGACCACAAGCAAATTAAAGACTGGGGTGACAGGTATCTAGATCGCGAACACCAGCTAGATAGGTATTTGCAGCGAGAAGAGGAACGGTTACCCATTACTCGTACTTATGACAAGGACCGTGGAGATGCTCTATTTGACCGTCTTCTCTCGCCTGAGCATGATGGCCGCGACATGGCAAAATCGAAACTGCAGGCGAAAGAACTGCAGTCAGATAAGCCGCCACCGAAAGCTAAGGAATGGGACAAAGAACGGGCAATAGCCGAGCTTTCCGACGAAAACAAGCTCTATCGAAACGACCAGGCTTTTACGAAATACAGCAGCCTGGAAGACCTGAAAGCCATTGACAAGGCGCTTCAAAACAAGGAAGTCGAGCGTGCGACGAAAGAAGAATACGCTCAGCTTAAACAGTGGATCAAGGAAAAAGAGCGCTATGGCGAAGACTTTCACGAAAACAAAGATCGCAAAGCATTTGAGAAGTCCGAGCGAGAACGGCTAGCCAGGCGAGAGAAGCGAGACAAGAAAAGAGAGGAAGAAAAAAACAGGGAAGCAAACCGAGAGTTTCAAGAGTTCGAAAAGGCTTTTCAGAAAGGGTATCAAAAAGACTGGCAACGAAGCTCCGACTTAGGACCGAAGGGGCGGCAGCAACGAACGTTTGAATTGTACGGGCGTACTTCAGATGTGCATGCCAACTACCACATGAACATGAATCGGCAGCGGCTAAAAGACCTCATGGAGCGCGATCCCGAGAACAAAGAGCGCTACCAGAAAGAGCTTGACGAGTTGAATCAGACCTATCGAGAAGAGCAAAAGTATCGTGACACTAATCGCGAGACTGAAACACCGCGAAAAGGGCGCGAACAGCGGCGAATGGAGTCATATGGACGCGACTCTGATAGTCACGACCGATACCAGATGGACCAGAATCGGCAACGGCTAAAAGAAGCGATGGAGCGCGATCCAGAGAACAAGGACCGCTATCAGCAAGAACTTGACGAACTGAATAAATCTTATCGAGAAGAGCAAAAGTACCGTGAGACTAGTCGAGATTCGGAACCCGAACGAGAGCGCCAGTCAGACCCGCGCAAAGGACGTGAACAGAGGCGGATGGAGTCATTTGGTCGCGGCTCCGATGCGCATGACCAATACCAGATGAACCAGAACCGACAGCGGCTAAAAGATGCAATGGAGCGCGATCCAGAAAATGCCGAGCAGTATCAGAAAGAGCTTGATTGGTTGCGCGAGTCTTACGCCGACCAGCAGAAAGACTTTGAACGGCTTGACCTCGATGACATATTTGGACGGGATGACAGAGAGAAAACAGATGAGCGCGAGAAGAAAGACGAGCGCGAAAAAGGTGAGGGAGAACGAGCCGGAGACGACGAGCGAAAGCCTGAAGATGGGCGTGATGACGACAAGGGCAGAACTGAAAGTAGAGAAGAGAGCAACACGCAGCAGGAGGACCAGGGCGTCAAAGGTGAAGAATCATCACAAGCTGAGGACGCACCAGTTCTAGAAGAAGAGCGCGAACTGGAGCCCGATGAATTGCAGCGAAGCGAGCACGAATTAGACGAGACCAAAGACGAACGGACGACCTCAGACCAGCAAATCGATATCACGGAACCGAAGCCGGAAGAGGTGCAGCAACTTGACCATTTAGAGATTGAGCAGTCGATAGAGCTGTCTGATCCCGAGCCTGAGCCGAAACCTGATGAAGAACGAACGAACGAAGAGCGAGGCGATGAACGCCAAGAACGACATGAACGCGATGATAGAGATGACTTCGGGAGATAAACGCAATGCCGGCCAAAGGCAAATTACATGGTGATTTCGATATCCCGATCCAGTATGCCGGCGAGCTTGTGGCAGCTAGCATGCGGAACGGCTGGAAAAATCTGAATTACAACGATCTCCTGCTCGAGATACAGGGCGATCAAAACAAAACGAAGAATTTAGGCGGGCTGTCTGAGAAATTTGAGTTTCAAGCTGTGGTCAGATGGAAGCAGAATGCGGACAAAGTCCGGGTTATGGTCGAAGTTGAGGACCGCGAAAAGGAAGCAACAGAGAACGAATGTCGGACGCAGGCTCTAGGAATTCTGAAAGGGATTGCTGAGAGATTGCCGGCAATAAAAAAAAGCCTGATTGAGCAAAAGCCTAGAACCACGTATGGGCGGGCGCGATGGGCTGGTGACGAAGACTTGGTAAATGCTGGTTATGCAAAGAGTTGGGACGAATGGAAGGGGCAGAATCAGCTAGTACTTGGACCTTGGACTGACGGAAAAAAACTGGCGGTGCCTGAGCCCGATACGGCAAGGCACGCAATGGTTTGCGGTCCTACCGGTTGCGGCAAATCTAGTTCGATTTTTAAGCCTAACATGTTTGAGCGAATAAACGTGTCAGCAATCGTCACGGAAGCGACGCCGGGAAACAACCCGCCAGACCTGTATACAACCACTTCCGGTTACAGGCAGCAATGTGGTCACAAGATTTTTTATTTCAACCCGGATGATATGGCAAGTGTCCGAATCAATCCACTAGACGGCATTAAAACGATTTCGAAGGCCCAAGAAGTCGGCGATCTCATTATCAAGAACACGATGATTTCGAAAAGTACAGGCGGTGATCCCATCTGGGAAACGGCAGAAAGACATCTCCTAACGTCGCTGCTGATGCATTTTGCGCCAGAAGGCGGAGATTTGGCCGCGGTGAGGTCGCTTGTGAGACTTGGCGCTGAAGATATGGGGAAAGTGCTGTCCAGAAGCCGTACAGAGGAAGCTAGGCTTGAATATCAGGGCTTTCTCAAAACGTCTAGCGAAGGTTTTCGGAACGGCGTTTTATCAGGCTTGATGTCTCGCTTGAGACTTTGGGTAAACCCCAGAATCGTTGCTCTGACAAATAAGACAGACATTGATATCAAGGCTTTGCCGCAGGAGTTATTCACATTTTACTTGGCGGTCCCGGCAGAAAAGGAAGCCATAAAAGCAGTAGTCGCCCTAGTTATCAACTACATTTTGACTGAAGTTATACTTTCTACAGATCCGAAAAACATGAAATACCCGTTCGCATGTTACCTGGATGAATTTACTAACCTTGGCATGCTGCCTGGTATGGCGCGAAACCTGACATTGTTTAGGCACAGAAAGACGCCGATCATGTTTGGCTGTCAGGATTATTCACAGCTAAAAAATACTTACGGAGAGGACGACGCTAAGCTGTTCTTCGGGCAACCGGCGACGCGCGTTATTTTTCGAACACCTGATTTGGATACCGCGAAAAAAGTGTCAGAGATGCTTGGAAAAGAGACGGCAGTAGAGCGAAAGCTAACCAGCGCCTGCCAGATACAGGAGCGCGAATTTGGAAAAGATCTGATGACGGCAGCGGATATCATGGCGCTGGACAAAGAGAGCGCGATATTTTTCACGCCTGGTACTAACCCAGTTATGATCAAGAGATTCAGCTGGAAGGATTACGAAGCCCAGCTGAATGTGCCGCCGCCGCTTAGAGAGCCGATTGAGGTAGACGACGACCTAATAAAAAAATGCCAGCAAGAAGCGCTGATGCCGGACTGGGAAAGGCAGTGGCAATCGCAAAACAAAGGCACGGTAGAAGAGCCAAAGCCTGAGCCAAAGCCCGAACCAAAGCCTGAGCCAAAGCCCGAGCCAAAGCCTGAGCCAAAGCCCGAGCCGAAGCCTGAGCCAAAGCCTGAGCCGAAGCCCGAACCAAAGCCTGAGCCAAAGCCCGAGCCGGTAACAGCGGAAACCGTTATAGAACCGTTCGATCCAGATGATGATGACGATGACATGGTGCCGATTTAAGGACGACTTATGAACAACGTTGAAGAACTAATACAGTGTTTTGCGACTCTTGGATTGGCACCAGGGGCGACTTTACCGCAGGTCAAAGAAGCCTACAGGCATTCCCTGCAAGCGTTTCACCCCGATAAATTTCCGGCTGAAAGCCCAAGTCAAAAATGGGCATCAGAGCGGCTTCTGGTCGTAAAAGATGCTTATGAAAAGCTGCAAAAGTTCTTCGAAGAGATTCCGTCCGGAGCGCCACCAGGGGGATGGAGTACACAGGCGAAAACCAGCCAGGGCTCTACTACAAGCCCAGATGAAGACGGCTCGATGGATTGGCAACAGTTCGATCAGCAGATACACAGTAATTTCGCGGAAGAAGTAAAAGCCTGGGAGGAACGGCAGACGCAAAAAGAGGCGCAGCAACAGACACATTCGCAGACAGCCCAGCGCCATAAGATGCTTACTATAGGGCGCTACGTTGTTATGGGCGTTCTGTTTCTTTTGCTATCGGGCATGTATTCGCACAATGATGGAGTTTCGAGAATACGAGATGAGTGGGAACGAGAATTCAGGATGCGCTGGGGGCTGGAAATCGGCTCGCCAATGACCGCTGAGGCAGCAGAGGAATTACACAGACAAGAATTTTTGAATCACGAAGAAGATGTATTGCGTTACGTTCAATACTTCTTTTTGTGGGGCGTAACTGGCGGCGGATGCTGGTTGCTGTTTGCGAGCCGTCCGAAAGCAGTTATGCAATCGTGGGCTGAAACCGGTGTTTTGAATTTGCAAGAATTGAAGATGGCCGCCAAAGACACAGCACAGTTGACTGCCGGCACCGCAAAACATGCCGCAAAAGTTGCGGCAGCAAGGGCGGTCGAGGCTGCGGAAAAATTGAAAGCTGAATCCGAAAAATACAGAGAGAAGCGAGCCCAAGAAAAAGTGCACGAGCCTGCGAAGGCGAAACCCAGTAAGACTGACGATATCATAGCCGCCGCTGAAGAAGAGCGGTCCCGAATGGAAGCTGAGTTCGAAGAAAAACGAAAGAAGTCGTCGAGACCGAAGCCAAAAGCGAAAACTGCTACTGAAAAAACGAGCGACGAAAAGCCAAGTCGAGCTAAATCTAGCGGTGCTAAACCGGCGAAGGGGACCAAGGAAATGCTAGATGACTTGCTCAAAGACGGGAACAACGATCAGGAATCGAACAAAAATAGCGCCGCTAAAAGGCGAAAGAAGAGTACTGATAAATGATTTCAGAACACGACAAACAGAAGGGAACGACGCAGCTAAAGGCTATAGCAGCGGCTTTTTTCGTGATGCTAGTAGCAGGCAAGCTTTGTAGTTTTCTTTGCTCAAACGATTTTTTTGGCGGTATTGCCGGATTCGGGCTTGCAATCGTTGTTTATATGGTGATAGTTGGGCAAGCGTTGGGCGATGTGAGCGTTTTGAAACCACCATCGAAGCTGTACAACTTGACGCCGCTGAAAGTGCTGAGTGAGCTGAAAGAGCTATTCGCGACCAAATATATCAATGCGCAGAAGTGGCAAATGAACAGCCTCAACCAAGAGAAAATGACTATGGTTCTAACGTTTAATTTCGAGCGTGAAACGCCAGCACCTGGCGATCCTGGTGGAGGCGGAGGCCTTAAGACCCAGCGCAAGAAATCGCTACTAAGTCTGTCTATCGGTTTGGAGCGAGTCGGTGAAGGAACGGCTGTGAGTTGTAACTATGAACTGGTGGACGGTGAGCTGGATTTCGATACGCAAGCGATCATGAAACAGACGACCGAAGTAATAGACATCACGTTGAAAAACAAAGCCGAGGGAGAATAGCCTAATGAAAGCCAAGAGCTTCAGGATGCCGATAGGTCTTGCGATTGCGATGCTAGCTATGTTGCCGGCAGCTGCACAAAACGATGCAGCCGATCCCCATGCCCACGATTGGATGAAGGAACAAGTTCAGCCAAAGCTCGGTGCAGAGCCAGCCGTTACCGGTCAAACCAATACGCAAACGCAAACGAACACCACGCAGTCATCGGCAGTAGACACGCTGAATCAGAGCCTGGGTGGCGTTGACAAGAATTATCATGGCGCTCACCAATGGTATAAAGACGACCAGGTCGGTCTAATTGCTGTGGCCGTTACAGCTATCCTAGTGGTCTGCGGTGCGTTATTTGCAGCAAGGACAAAGAAAAAAGACTAGCTTTCCGTTTTTTCTTCAGCTGTTTTGTGTTGATGAAGTCCGCCGCGCACCAGCCCGTCAACGATTACCACTGGCGGGATTATGGTCTCGATGGCTGCTATAAACGGACGTGTTTTGTAGAAATCAGCGATTCTGTGAAAAGCCTTGCTGGGGGCGTGGCTAGCCTTTTCAGCAAATTCTGCCCATTCAGGATTTTCTCGCTTCAGTTCTGCGCCGACTGCATGCAATCCTTCAGAAGCCGAATGGCAGGCGTTCTTAAAACCGTCGCCGGCGGCGTTCAAGTTTTCCTGCATGTTCTGTTTGAGTGCTTCGCCTGACGTTTGGTTGGCTTGAACACTGCATTTGAACCAAGCGCTAACCTCGTCCATAATCTTGTGAGCGTGTGACTCAGCTTCTTTGTTTTGATTGGTGGCTTGCTCGTAGAGCCTGCCAGACTGTGCTTTTTCCATTGTGAATACTCCTAGTAGTCACATAAGATCTAAGCAGCGAGTTGTTGCAGAATGCTTGCAGCACCAGGTCTCTAGGTCGACAAGCGCAGTGCCGTGTACTTAGAAACACAGAAGAAAACCAATGCCAGGCAACAAAATGCGACTATTAACGGTATGCCAACCGTCAATGCAATCAGTATTGCGAATGGGTTTGGCGCTAGATTTTGATCTGGCTGAATCATAGGTAGCTAGTATAGCGCCGGAGCGGCTGAAGCCAGTAAAGCAAAACTCATATTTCCAATGGCATGCGATGCGCAATCACAGCGTTGGGTGCCTTCAATTTCTCGATAGCTTTAGCAAGTGGGGGTCCTAATCGTTGATAGCCAGCGAGAGCAGGGTGTAACCCGTCGATAAAGAAGCCCGTAGAATCGTTTTCTAGTGCTAATTTGCTGAGATCGAGGAAATATATTCTGTCGTCATGCACTTGGGCTAGCAGTCTATTTGCATCAATTATTTTTTGCTGTAAGGCTGGGGGCGTAGATTTTAACTCTCTTGGCAGAATCGCAAGTAGCAAGATTTTTGAGTCGGGTAGTCTGTTCCGAAGGACTGAAATAATTTCTTTGATACCACGAACAGTATCAATAGCCGAATCTCCACTGCTCAAATTATTGATTCCGATCATCAGAACCACGACTTTGGGCTTGATTCCGTCGATTGCACCCCGCTGCAACCGCCATAAGATGCTCTGGGTGATTTCACCGGCTATGCCGATATCGAAGCTTCCCAGTGGTAATAGATATTTATTCCAAGCGGGTAAACCGTAGTCCATCCAGTTTCCCGTAATTGAATCACCAAGGAAAAGAACCTCAGGCTGAGCCTGTTTTACTTGTTTGACGAGTTTCCAGTGATAGGCTCTGCATTCTTTGGCTGGCGGGTCTAATCGCAAGCCTGGCAGCCAGGGCGCTGGACGCGGCGGCGGTGACACGAGTGGCAACTGTGCGCAAAAGAAAATGACAGCGCTGAAACCCAAGAGAGTGAGGCTCTTCATACCCGGATAGTTCTGATGTACGTGCGGCGAGTAATAGGCTACCAGGAAAATTTATCGTGTTGGAATTTACCCCAGAAATTTGGTCCTAGATTGGTATTCAGCGCCTGCTGTTCTTTTATCTCCGGTATTAGTTTCGCCATATTCGCAGAGTTGGCTTTTAGGTTTTTCTCAAGAATGTTGATCTGGCACATCGCGTAAAGTGAGTCTATCAAGAGCGTCCCGCGTGTTGCTTTTGGCAAAGCTTCGGCTTGCTTGGCAGCCAGGCTCAATTTCTCATACGCGAATTTCGGATTGTTGTGTTGAAAAGACATCCCGCCCCAAATCAAAAGAATCTTCGTGGCGTTGAACCCGACTTTGTCACTTTCTGCATTAATAGCATTTGCAAAAGCTTCATTTGCTTCAACTGACTTGAGTTGAGAATCTCTGATCAGTCCAACATGCATCCAGAGATCTGAAAGTTCTTTGGCATAACCCTTCTGTCGCTGGGCTATTGAAATAGCCTGCATGAAATATTTGCACGCTTCGTCCGACTTACTTTCGGCGGATAGAACTTCAGCCAGTGCGCGAACAATAGAGTATTGCAATTGCGGATCTGTTGACAGTGCTTGCTGTATGGCAAGCAACTGTTTTAGAGAATCCGCGACATATGGACTTTTGTCTGATTTAACGGCTTCAACCAGGACATTGAGCGATGCGACAGCAAGAGTTACCTTGATTTTGCTGCCTCGCAATTTTTGGCACTCGGTTATTGCTTTACTGAAGTAGCTTTGGCCTTCAGCAAAGTTACCTTGAGCCAGCTCGATGGTGCCGAGCCCAGAATAGTAATTGACTAATCCATCTGCGATGGCAGGGTATTGCTTCGCCATTTTCACCAGCTCTAGGTTCGCTTCCTTGGCACGGCTCAGGCGTCCTGTTAATCTGCATTTCAAGGCTAAATCGTTGAGGTAAAAGCCCTTCTTAAATGTGTCTTTATCGCGCTCCGCTTGCTTTATCCCGTCTTCGTCTGTGGAAATCTGTATCTCTGCGGCTTTGCGAGCTTGGCTGCTCTGCCCGCTTTGACTGTAGAATTTACCGAGCGCCGCTCTTGAGTTTTTGTATTCCTGATTCTTTTCACCATAAAGAACTTTGTTGATCTGAGACAGCTTCAGCAAGCACTGTTCGCGCGTCTGTGGATTGGTGTTGGACTGGTAGGCATTTGCAAGATCTTGTATCCAAACCTCTAAATCGGGGTCCAGGGCTTTAATTGCTAGTTCTTTGGCGACGTGGCTCATGAGTTTATCGCAGTCCGCATTTGCTTGTGGGATCAGGCCTGCTCGGACTTCTGCGGCAGTCTTTCGGCATAGGGAGGTGTCAGAACAGTGAGCCGGTAGTGAAGTTTTTTCGGCATATGACGCGGCTTGAGCGTATGTCTGAATTGCAATTTTAGACTCGTGATTTGTCTCCGCTGCCTGAGCCTCTGACATCATGGATTTCCAGATATCTAGCGATGTTCGGGGCTCGGCAAAGGCCTGAAGTCCGAAAAATGCCGCTATAACTAACGCGGTTGCCGTTCGTGCCTCATGTTTGGCTTTCAAATCTTTCTCCTTCCCTGGCGTTATAGTACCTTTCCAATATGCCGTTCATACGGTCATAGCAATCATTTGCAGCGTCCAATAATCCGACCCGTTCATAGAATTTCGCCAATTCGACAAGGGCGTCGCCCGTCTGAACATGGTTAGGCCCGAATTCAATCTCAGCCCGTCGAACCACCGCCAGATAGTCATTCTCCGTTTTCAACATACTCATAGCCAGCTCCCAGTGATCAGTGAGATAGAAAGCTCTGCAATATTTCTTGTATGCGCTGTTCGGAAATGCCGTCTGAGTCAAGCAATCCAGAACCGTCGTAATATCGGGCAAGTTGAATCAATCCCGCGCCCGTTTCAAGGTGATAGGGACCGAATTGTTCTTCAACGTAATCGGCAGCGGCTATTAACAGGTCTTTTGGTTTTGCTGTTCGTTTCATAATTTCGAGACCTGGTCATAGAGATTGGACCACCGCGCTACCGGTCTCGTGTAGCCGGTCATGAACGAATCGTTGATCATGCTAAAAGCTTTTTTAGCGATTTCGGTTTTCTCGGGATCGTTTTTAAACCAAACTGATAGCAATTCAGTACTTGGAAAAGCCACCTCTATGCCCCTGTTAGCCCAGTCGTAAAAGTTTGAAGCTCCGGCACGCAGAACAAACCGGCTGCCATCCGCTGCTAGATGTGTTTCTCCGAAAGGGTGGGTGACACTAATCAGATCGCATTTAATAAGCTCTGTAGCCGATTTAGCAACGGTAGTTTTCTTGCTAAGAGAAAATTCTAAGCCGTTTTTGAGCTGATAATAGTTAAGCCTCGGTGCTGCTCCGCATCGTCTCAAAACATTGGCACAACCCGCATTTACGGCAGATTCGATTTCCGGCAAAGTTCTTTCGAAAGCTGCAAGCTGGCCCGTCTTTGCTGCGATGACACCAACTGCGACCGCGCAGAGAGCCCCACCTACAGCACACTCTGCCTGTTTTATTTGCTTGTCTGTAAGAGAAAATTCTAAGTGGAACTTGTGATTAGCGTTTTCTTGATGCTTGTCTGCGACTGCTGAAACTGCTGCTTCTGGGCTGCTCATAGGCGATACCGTGAAAGGATACCTCAACACTTTCGCAGGTCTTTGTTGCAGAATTCTTGCAGCAGAAATGCGCTTAGACTGTGCAATTCAACGGTTACAAATTGCGGGAGTCCTAATTTTTATCGAAGTCCAATTTGATTTTGAATTCGTCGGTCAAGACAAGACGAGCGTCATAAGTGCCGGAACCGTCGCGCTTCTTGAAGCCCTTAATGACTTTAGTTTTGCCCTTTTCTAACAGTTCCTGTATTTGTGATTCTGTCAGCTTCTTGCCAAATTGTTCGCGCCAGATCATGAACTTACAGCCCTCTTTCCAGCGATCACAGCCCGCGCCCTTGGGCGTTTTGCGGATAGTGCCCTGCTTGCACATTGGGCATGGTCCAAGACCTGGCTCTACTGGCTTTGATATGGTGGCGCCCTGTTTGGTTACTTCGGGAAGAAGCCAGCGTAAGAAGCTGGCTATATCTTCTTCGAACTTCGAGAGTGAGACTTTGCCGTCGACCATGTCGCTCAGTTGCTGTTCCCAGCGGGCAGTAAGAGCAACGTTTTTCAAGTTCGGATGCACGGAAGCTATAAGCGCCTTGCCCTTTTCGGTAGGTAGCAGACTTCTTTTGCTACGTTCGATGTAGGCAGAATGCAATAATCGCTCGATTATTTGCGCACGTGTAGCGGCAGTACCTAAGCCGGATTGCTTCATATAAGCGGCTAAATCTTCGTCGTCGAGCTCCTTGCCGGCAGTTTTCATTGCGGTGAGCAAACTGGCGTCATCATAGGGCTTTGGCGGTGTTGTCTTGCCCTCTTTAATTTCTGCTTTGCGCTTGCTGACTTTCTGGTTTTGCTGCAAAGGCGGCAATTGCTGCGCATCTTCGCTGTCCTTAGCCTTATCGCTTTCTTTGTTTTTCTCTTTTGGTTCAAGAATTGTCCAGCCCGGATCTTTGATAACAACGCCTTTGGCGCGAAAGAGATGACTAGCGAGCCTTATCAGTGCTTCTGTTTCGTCCCGTATCTCAGGAGGCAAAAATATACTCAGAAACCGCGTAACAACTAGGGAATAGACATTGCGCTGCTTTTCGGGCAAGTCTACCGGCGGCGTCTTGTGCGTTGGAATAATTGCATGGTGATCGGTTAGCTTGGTGTCGTCAACGTGGCTTTTGGTAAGCCTTTGGCGTAGTTGGTCGGCTGTCACGTTGCCGGCGACGATGCCCTCGCTACTGAAAGCATTTTTTGCCTCTTGGCTCAAATTTGATGCTTTAAGAAGCGTATTCAGAATCGCCGGTAATTCGCTCACCATGTCAGTTGAGAGATGCCTCGATTCAGTACGCGGGTAGGAAAGTATCTTGAACTCTTCGTAGAGACTTTGGGCGAGATCGAGTGTTTCTTGAGCGGTGTAGCCGAAACGTTTATTAGCGTCTTTCTGCAATGTGAGCAGGTCGTAGAGTCCCGGAGCGCGTGTTTTTTGTTCTTTGGTTTCAATTTTTTCGACAGTGCCGGCAGCAATTAGCGTGATATCAGAGAGGATCTTTTCGGCTGTGACTTTAGCTGGTATGCGCGTCTGGGGCTCAGCTTCCGGCGTTATGTATTTAGCCATAAATCCGGGCTCGAAAGTAGCGGTAATCTCAAAGTAAGTGACCGGCTTAAAGTTGTCGATCGCTTGCTGCCGATCGACAATCAAGGCGAGAGTCGGAGTCTGTACACGCCCAACAGTACAGAGTTGCCGGTTAAGGACCGTATAGGCCCTGGTGAAATTTAGACCGACTATCCAGTCCGCATGTGATCGTGCAGACGCAGCGTCAGCGAGATTATCGAACGCCCTGGACGGTTTCAAATTACTAAAGCCATCTTTGATCGCTTCGGCTGTTAACGAGCTAATCCAGAGCCTTTCGACCGGTTTTTTAGAGCCCGCCATCTGGTAAATCAGTCTGAAAATATGTTCGCCTTCTCTCCCGGCGTCAGTTGCACAGACGATTAAGTTAGTGGCCGGATCAGAGAAAAGCTTTTTGATAACGTTGAATTGCGCGTCAGCTTTGTCGGCGATGCGGTATTTCCAAGCGCCTGGAATCATTGGTAGCTGCTCGATTTGCCAGGGCTTTCCCCATGCAGCGTTCATGCTTTCAGGTTCGGCAATCTGTACGAGGTGCCCGAAAGCCCACGTTACCGCCCATCCGTTGCCTTCTAAATAGCCGTCTTTCTTTGTGTTTGCGCCAAGAATTGAAGCTATATCGCGGGCTACACTTGGCTTTTCTGCTAGTACGACTTTCATGCTAATCCCCTTCTTCGCTGTCGTACCATTCATCGGGGCACTGGTCCAAGAGCAGATCTAAGGCATCGTGAAGCTTGTCAATTTTCTCGCGATATTCGGCTACGTCGCGCTCAAGTAAATGTGCCAGATGCCACATGCCATCAGATTTCAGTCTCCGTGAGAATTTGCACTCCTGGTCGAGACAATCTTGAACAAGGCTAAAGAGGGCATTTAGATGAGGCTTGAGAACATCCGGGCTTTCGCTTGAATCAAAGTCCTGAATAGCTTGCTTGAGGGCTGCGGGCTCGAACTGTTTGCCGACTATGCGGAACCGTCTACGCATCTCAATTAGGCTCCTGACAAACTGCCGCTTTGTGAGTTTAGCAAAGAATGAATCGGCCGACCGGGAGCAAAGGCGAGGCGCTGTTCGTTATTTTGCAAACGTACACGCGCTGCAACAAGGCTGCAATATCTCAGTGTCAGGCTTGAAGAACACCAGAAACAGGTCTGGTCGGAGTTGGCTACGGAGATTTGCTATGACGATCAATGACAAGCATCAAAGCTCGGAAAAACACCTTGAAGGTCAAAAGGAAAAAGCAGGCGAACAGGTCGCCGGCAAACCGATAACGGACAAGGCTGATAACGCCGCACAGCAGCGCTTAGAGCAGCAAACTGCGATGAAGTCCTTTAGGTTCACCAAAGACGGTGGCAATGCGTTTAGTATTGATTTTGGTGACGGAAAGGCGCTTGTGCAGGACAAACGCCCACTGCAACAAGATTCGGCTGTGACACGAGACCTCACACCAGCCGTGCTCACACCGGATGGAACAGTCTATGACATTGGCAAAGATGGCAAGTTACACCCAGCCAAAGATCAGCCGTACAAGCATGACCAGGAGAATGCCCACAAAGCGCACAAGGACGGAGCGCATTCGAGAGACTTAACGCCGGCTACGGTGCCTGTATCAGATTTGCCGACGAGTGTGCAGCAGAAGTCTGAGCAGCATAGCCATGGCGATCACGCCAAACAAAAGCAGGAACAGCACGACCAAAGCGGCAAGCGAGAACTAACAGGTGAACGAGGCTGGGAATCACAAGTACGCCCACATCCAGAAGATCGGAGCTATAACGAAAAAGAACATCTTTGGCACGATAAAAAGACAGGCAAAGTGGTTCAGCCACCAGACGTGAAGCAATACGGTGCCGGTGGAGCCTTCTACACAGCCGACATGCTCACCTATCAGGCGTATAAGATCACGCACCCGTTAGAGCAGTAGGAGCCGTGTGGTTGGGGTTCTAAGTCGCCTGCATTCCCCGAATATTTGCTTTCGCCCAGTTCTCTATGTCCGAGAAATCCTCTGGCATGCTCATAAGCTTTGCGATGTGAATTTCTTCTACCAGTCGTTTTGCGGCTGTTTGCGCACTGTTGTTAATCGTATTAAAGCCACCGACTTGCTGGGCACTATCAAATATTTCTACGAAATTTGTGATGCGATTCCATCGACATTTTCGCGTGATTCCGCCGCATCTTAGCGTAAATCCATTTGCAATCGGGTCAGCCTCTTCAACAAGTTCGATATCGAAGTTGAAGCGCTCCTTGCGGGCGGTTCGTGTATCGTGATGGAGCTTAATTGCACCTGGAATCAAGTCATAAACGTTTTGAAGATACGTCACGGGTCGTCCCCCTTTTCGGCCATTAGCCGCTGAAGTTATAGCTTTCGGGGCAGGTACATGACTTTTGCTGTATTCAGCCAGCAATTGTTTTACTTCTGACTCACTCAACTCATGATGGCAATGTGGGCAGTTCATGTATCTAACCTCCTGACGACATCCTAGCATGGGCGCGTTGAAAAAGCTATAATAGGTTTCTCAATCCTGAAATGGGCGGGTCAGAGAGTACCCCATAAATCGAACTGCAGAAAATCGAGTCTGGAAAGCCCTTGTCCTGCAAGGGTTTTCGGACTGGCGAAACATAATAAACCTTATGAGACACTCAAATCCGAACCGCCCCTCGCGACCGACCAGCATAATGCTTGGGTGTTGCTCAAACAGTAGATTGCTGGATCATCGTCAATTTCTAAATTGAACTCGTCTTCGTCAGCGCTGGGCAGCATGCCATCTTGAAACGCAGCCTTGAGCACGTCAGAAAGTTTTGCCAGCTGCTCGCGCGTCGCTTTGATAGTCACTACAGAGCCGGCGCCACTTTCTACGCGAATTACCATGACTAACCTCGCAGTTTTTTTGCTGCCTTATTGCTTCTTCGGTGGATAGCGGTCTATTGAGTCTTCTCTCTTTGAGTACACGGACGTAATTTCGACATCGTCACGTGAAAATGAGTCATCTTTGTTTGCATTCAAGAACTGAGACCCCTTAACCATCTTCAGCAATATCGCCGCGTCAAGAATTGATTCGCGTGCCCACTCAGACCACGGGTCTGGATCGCTCGCTGTAGCATGCTCTTTGTCGAAAGCTGGTGAATTTTTCGACCACCATTGTTTAGCCCAGTGCAGCCGCATCGAGTAGGGCAACATTGGATCTAACTTCGCCTCGTCTTCACCGTTTTCTTTTAGCCACTTGTCATACGCAAGGCAGAATGTGACCCGGTCTCTGGCGCTAGTTCCGGCATAGCCTGATTTCCAAATGCGTTTTAGATTGATTGCATTACCAGGACCGAGACTGACAACGATTGGCACGGTCCTGCCAAGTGAGCCCCTATCCAGATCGTACAAAGCCTTTTCCGTCTCTGGCGTGACATTGAAAAGCAATTGCGCTTGCACTGGCTGAAGTGCAGAGCAGGCCAAGAGTAGTGCTATCGAAAATGTCTTGCTGTTTTTCATGCCGACATTGTAGCTCAGCGTGCCAGATTGGCGTGACCGATATCAGGGCAAAATACTTGACAGTTACCTCTGGAAACCAGGCAAGCATGACGGCTGACACTTCTCAACCAGCATCTAAGCCCGCTTGCAGCTGGTGCAGCCAGGAGCTGAAAAAGTCTGCCGGTCGTATTTGCTTTCGTTGCCGCAACGTTACGTGTCACCGTACCATGTGCGGCGCTTTTTCCATTCCCGAGGTCACAGGGGAAAATCAAGTTTGGGTCTGTCAGCGCTGCATAGCTGACTCTATCGGTGCTGTGATGTGCTCAGTAATTGAGTCTGATGAGGGCTCAAAGCATGACTGACAAGCCTCAACCAGCAGAACAGCACTTAGAAAAACAGTCCCAAAAAGGTGATAAGCCGCCGGCGGGAACTCCTATCACAAACAAAGACGACAATCGCATTCAGCAATTACAAGAAAAACGCGAAGCGCTAGCTACTGCAAGGCTTACGCAAGATCCGAATAAAGGGCTGAAAATCGATATGGGTGACGGTCGCGTTGTTGAAGATGCTCGCGGTTTCAAAGGCAAGGCGCAAGAACAAGCATACAAAAACGCCGGCTACGGAAACCCGGATCAGCCTATAGGACAAGCAAAGCAGGCGAGAGAACAAACCACAGATACCGACTACAAGCCCCAAAAGACTGGTGATCATTCTTTCGCACTTGGCGTTAATCGTCAGGAGTCGCCAGACACACGAACGCCCGTAGAAAAACTGCAAGACTTTATGCAAGCAGCAGCAAAGCGGGCGACTGATCCAGAGGGCTGGAAGGCTTGGGCTCAAAGCGAAATAAACAAATTCTCCGGCATCGGAGCTGGTTTGAATGAAGCGAAGGAAGAGACGAAAGCCGCTGTAGCTGCCGGTTGGAAGGCAATGACCGACGGCACCGTTATTGAGTTTCTTTCACAGCCGAATGCAATAAACGCGCCTGTATTCAAGACTGTAGCTAATGCCTTTGAAGCGATGAGCAAAGATCCGGAGGCTGTGAACAAGGCCTTTGAAAAGCTCGGAAAGGTCGTTATGAAAGCCTCTGAAGGCTACAGCAATTTGCCTGACTACGAAAAAGGCAAGGTGATCGGTAAGGTCATGTTCGGCATGATCAACCCAGAAGGCGACATAAAAGACGCGGAAGCTGCGCTGAAAATCGGGGATACGATTGCTACCCATGTTGATAAAGCTGTTTGGGATACAGCAGCACAAGCGATGAAAGCCGCACAGGAAGCCGCTAAGACAGCTCCTGAACTTGCACAGCAAACTAAGCAAATGCTCTTGGACTATCTGACAAGCAAAGGTCTCAGTGGTCCAGAGCTTGAATATGCGGGGGTTCCGAAAGGCTATTTCGATGGTATGCGGCCGTCAGAAGCTGCGAAAGAAAATTACTTGGCTATGTCCAAAGCCGATGAAAGCGAGGGCTTGCCCAGAAAAACCGACCACGCACATGAGCCTGCCTCAGAAAAATTTTCGGCATCTGAAGCCTTCAAGGCAGAAGTCTCGCATGCCATAGACAACCTGGAGCCGCATATCAGAGAGTATTTGAAAGAAAAAGGCGTAGAGATAAAGACGTGTCGGCGCATCGTCGACCAGTTCCCAGAGCAGAAGCCAAATACAATGGGTTGCTATTCAATCAAGGAAAACTGCATCTATATCGCCGAGGAAGTGAAACGAGGCGATTCTTGGGTCAAGAACTTCGATGTTGATTTCAATTTGCGGCACGAGGCTGGCCATGCATTCAGCTATACCCGGCGAGGCTACGAACAGCTTTCCGCTGATGTGAAATTCCAAAAGCTGTTTGCTCAGGACTTAAAGCGTGTTCCGGCAGAGGTTCTCAAGTCTTTGAATTTCGATACCAATAGCCTGGAGGGCACTGAGTTTGCTAGAGAAGAGGTGTTTGCTGATTCGTTTGCTCATGCCACCGGTCGCGCCACAAACAACAGATACTCGCAATTGATTCGAGAATATTTCCCAAGCTGCCGTACTTACTTTTGAGGACTAGTATGCAATCCGATAATTCAAAAAGTTGGTTCCAGAAATTGAATGAGCGCTTGGATAACGAGCCAGTTCCATCTGCCGAAGAGTTTGAACGAATCCGCGCCGAGAGGAATGCTGCCCATGAAGCGATGGAAGGGACTTCTAAGGAAAGCGCTTTCATGAACGATGATCGCTCAGTCAATATCAAGTTTTGGACTTACAAAGATGGTGTCATAGGCGACGGATGGGATCTAGTGAAGCCTGAACATGCCCATTATCAGGAAGTTTGCGCCAAACATCAGCTCCGTAAGCCCGGTGACTCGAACACCATCACTTCGAAATGGATCGATGGCAATTGGGTCGAGCAACTTGAAAAGTAGTTACTGCTTGCCCATAAACCAGGCGCCAAATCTAGCCCACCAGCTGCGCTTTGCTGCTTCCAGTTCC
This sequence comes from Oculatellaceae cyanobacterium, assembly GCA_036702975.1. GTDB lineage: Bacteria > Cyanobacteriota > Vampirovibrionia > Obscuribacterales > Obscuribacteraceae > DATNPX01. Next base: position 6,626 of record DATNPX010000051.1, on the reverse strand, counting down.
GATTCAAGGTTTGCTATTTTGTCTTCCAAATTCTCGGTTCGGGTAGCCTTTGCCGAAAGATCTGGCAATAACTTTAGCTGCTCTTGAGCGCCGGACAACTGTGCTTCTAAGTAGCCGTTCCGGTAATTAGCAGCTTCAAGCTTCTCGGCTTGTTTGGTAATGACATCCATCAGCGTTCTCAGCTCTATGGCGAAGGCTGATTGTTGGCTGTTTTCCGGTTTGGAACCAGACTGGTACCAGTTTGGTTCCGGGCTGACTTCCAGATTGGCATATTCGGAAATGACAGATGCATCAGCACTTTGATCTGGTTCCAGATTGGAAATACTATTGGATTCCTCATCCTGTGGAAGCCCATTTGGGTAAATGCGCCATTCCAAAACCTTTGTGCCTTGAACCTTTTTGGCTGGTATCTTTCCTTCTTTAATTTGAAGCCGAATGGTTTTTTCGGAAATTTTATAAAACTCCACTGCTTCTTTTAAACTCAAACTCACTACCGTACCGGAACTCAGTTTTTGGTTATCTGGTTCCATTGCGGTACCAGACTGGAAGAAATCCGGTGCCGGTATTGATGTGCTTTGAAAAAAGTCGCTATAGCCTTCCCCTTCAGTATTTATCCGCGCTCCATGCGCTGAAACTATGTGTACTTCGCCGGTGCTGCTTTGCTTCCGGTCCGGTTCCAGAGTGGTACCAGAATTGGTTCCAACCTGGTAACTGCTGTTCGCAAGTTCATGCGACTCGAAATTCTCACTAGATTTGGCGTTAGAGGCTTGCATATGCTTCTAGTCCCTTCAAATTTGGTTCCAGATTGGAACCGGGATTAACGCCTTGAATTATGAGGCTAAAGATAATACTTGTCCAGAAAACTATATGTGGCGCATATCTCGAAAGCGCCACGGGTTCCTTGATCCGAAGAACGATCAGGCGTAACATCTAACAAGAGTATGAGTGACTGCCACCATGCGCGGCACCAGGAGAAAGGCCAAAAACAAAAAACACCGCCAGGGGCGATGCTCTTAGGAAATCCTTGACCGGATCTCGGTATTCAATTGTAGAACGGGTTTTGATTGGCGTCTTTTCCCGTGATGCAAAAAGAATAACGGATAGATCTGGTCACCGTCAAGCACGTTCTTTTTTCGTGCAAAGGCAGATAGTGACCGGAATTTTTGCTACACAGTCGATCCCGACTGAGTTAGGGATCAAAGATGAAATTTCATCGCCCGTAGTGGCGGAAAGTTTTTTCTTGAATTTATATCCAAACCGCATACAGGCGATATTGCGCCCGCCCGGCTGTAAAAGCTGGACTACGGTAAGCAAGCATTTCGCTGCAAGCGATTCACATCTAACTAATGCAATTGCCGGAAAAGATACGAGCATTTGGGGGCTGCGCTGGGGCAAACAGACTAGGTTTGCGGTGCTGGACGTTGACGCTGGCAGCAAATATCACAACGCCCAGGAGCTAAACAAACTTCAGAACCACCTGGCTACAGTCAAATTGATATCGACTCTGTACAGAAGCAGCGAATCAGAAGGCTGGCATGTCTACTTGTTCTTAGATGATTGGCATCCAAGCGACGAACTGGAAGAGACTCTAAAAAGCTGGCTGCGAGCCAATGGTTACGAAATCAAGAACGGCGTATTGGAAGTATTCCCGAGCAATAACGGCTTGAGATTACCCATGCAAAGCGGCTTTGCATGGCTGGATGCTACAGGACAAGTCACAGTCAGCCGTGAAGATCTCACGGCTGACGAAGCTATAATGCGCTTCTCACAAGATGCGCTCAGTCGCGTTAGCGACTGGCAGCAAAGCAAATGCTTGATGCTAAGCCAGCTTGAACACAAAAATAGTAGTTGCCCAGGAGGCGCCGCGGCGCACGCGGAAGCTATAAAAAATGAGGGTTTCGAGCACCTCTTTAATTACCGACTAATTAAAGAGAACTTTCAGAAAGGGCGTGAATACTGGCAAAATGGCTTAACTGCTTCTGGGCAAAGACATGACGCAATTATCTGTGTTGAGCATTATCTGTGGCACGGCGACCCGGCTAATGATGTGCCGGCGTTGCCGGGCGACAAGTTCGACGAGACCCGCTATCGCCTGATCCTGGCTTGGCTAGAGAAGAACCATAACGGCATGTGCAGGCACATTAACCGGGGCAAGTGGGCTCGAATCGAAACACAAATTAAGAGGGCTGTGAAGTGGCGTAGGGCTCCTGAATCGATGCCGCAGGTACGAGAACCCTACCCGCTCACAGATCGTGCAATAGAGGTCCTTATAGCTCGCTATAAACAGACTGGCCGCATCTGGACCATGGACGACTTGAAGAAGGGCAATGACGGCCGCGAACAGAACGCGCGAGAAAAGATCACCCAGGCGGTCAAACTTCTGGAAAGCCAAGGACGTAGAGTCACAGGCAGGCAGATTTCTAGACTGTCAGGCTGCAACCACCACACAGTCAGGAAGCATTCCGATATCTGGAAGATATACACCCCTGCTGCGTCGCCAAGTGTGGCCAGCGATCTGAACTCTGCTCTTGGTCCTGGGGGGGCCGTTCTTTCGGTTTTTGAAAAAAAGTCATTAGACCTTCTTGAACCTGTTTGTTCAGATGAGCTAGCGCCTATTGATTTAACGCCCCCCTTTCTTTTGCCTGGCTTCCAGCCTACCGCTGAACTCCCGGAATCAAGCCCGAGCCCTTCGGGTTCCTTCGGAAGACTTGACACCGGGTCCCAAGTTCAGAGGAATCCAGGCAAAGCCGCAAACGATGCGGGGGGCTTAGAACCAGCAACAGAAAACTGTTTCAGCTTCAGTTTGCACCTAGTGACAGCTTCGCTCTCTCAGAATCAATTGCAAAATGCATGGCAACGATTCGTGCGAAATTGGGCCATTTGCTTGACAAGTAAGGCAAAACCAAACCTTGTGTCACTTTTCTGTTCCGATGCTCCATCGTTCAATGTCGTGTACTTTCCGGTTTTAAGAGCCGGTTGCAAAGCCCGAGCCCCGCCAAAAAGTTGAAAGGTAGTACTACCTCGTACTACTATGGCATGACTTTCCGTTGGGGATTTCTATGACTACTAAAAAACGGCAGCTCTCGTTTTACACCGACGCGGACACAGACCTGTATCTGTCTTACGTCGAATCGGGCATCAAGACCAAAGTAATCAATCGCGCGATCCGTGACTTCATGCAGCGCGAGGCACTGATCGACCTGGACGACGGCAAGCATTCAGCACGATTCTGGAATCTACCGGTAGACACTAAAAACAAATTCCTCAAAGAACTAGGTGGACAGGGCGAGGGCAAAGCCGATGCTCACATCTGGACTATCGTTCAAGAAACTACGCCTCAAGACTTTTACCAGTGGGCGGCTAAATATCTGGCTTTGCATCAGCTCAAGTTTGGTAAGCCATATGTTTTTCGCCCCTCGACGGAACCAGCGGTCAAGCTACGGAAGCACTTTTACGAAAGTGCAGTTGAGCAGAAGAAGCCAGACCAGAAATCAACGGTTGTAATTCTGGATCTGCGTGTTGAAAACAATAACCGTTATGGGCGAGGGCGCAAGCGTTCTTTAGAGGCAATCGATTCGATAGTCTTTTCGAACTACGAGGTCACAGAGCTTCCCGAACACAAGTACGAGGTCACTTTCTACTACGAGGACGATGCCGATCTGAACAAGCAGGTCTATGACCTTTTGAACGAATGCCAGCACTTCGCCGACCTCTACAACTGTTCGATTGAGGGCACGGATGCTGTCGAAAAAGGCACAGACCGATCATGGTAAAATTCCAATATGGACGTGGGTAAACGCTAGAATTAGCAAAGCTTAACAACCTTTGGCTATGGCTATTCCTGTTTGCTTGTCATTTGGACGTGGCTAAAAGCCGCCGTCAGCTATGGTTTTGGGCGGGCGGTAGCTCGCCTTTATCCTGCTACGTCCGTAGCATTGCATGCGCAGGGCGGAAGGCTGCTCCCGGGTTTTTCATTGGCGAACGAGTCGAACCGCTTGACGTGTTACGCAATGCGTGTTATCATCTAGCAATGATTAAGGGATATCGGGACAAGGACACTGAAGCATTAGCGGACAACCGCTACGTAAAAGCGTTCGATAGCATTCAGGTCGCTGCTCGAAAAAAGCTCGATGTCCTGAAATCTGCAAAAGGACTTACTGACCTGGCTGCTGTTCCTGGAAACAGGCTAGAGGCGTTACATGGTGACCGAGAGGGTCAATGGAGTATTCGCATAAACGACCAGTACAGAATTTGCTTCGTCCCGACAGGAGAGGACTTTACAGATGTCGAAATCACAGACTATCACTGAACTTAAAGACGGCGATAAGCTCGCACCGATTCATCCAGGGGAAATTTTGCGCTCGGAATTTCTTGAGCCCCTGAGCCTAAGTGCCACTAAGTTAGCTACTTTCATGGGTGTACCGGCAACAAGAATTACAGCGATCATAAGCGACAAGGAAAGGCGAGTAATAACCGCTGATACTGCACTGCGCTTAGCTTGCGTGTTCAAGACAAGCCCCGAATTTTGGCTCAATTTGCAAGCAAACTACGATGTTGCAATGCTGGATTACACTGGTCAGAAAGACAAAATCAAGCAGGAAGTTCGGCAACTGGCAACGGCGTAGAGGAAGTGACTAATGACAGAAAATGAAAAAACTGAACTGAATAGCGCATGTGGAATGTGCAAACGCCTCTATCCAGAGCCTTGCGAAGATTTGCTCTGTGGTGAATGCGTGACTAGATGTCCGGTATGTTTTGCCTCTAACCGTGGCTGCATCAACCCTGACAAACACATGATGGTATTGCAACACAGAATGTACAACGACATGATGACGCGGCACCGACGGGCTGGAGAAGAATTGCCCTGGTTTGAATTGATGGACAAGATGAACCAAGCCGCAACAGAACCAGATCCGCACGACCTTTAGGAAAGCTGTGAATGCCAGAACTTCGAATTACCGACGAGAAAGAGAGAGAGCTTATTCTAAGCGCTCTCATTAGCCATGCCTTCAAGTGCCAGGATACTCTCAAACTGCACAACGAAACCAAAGATGCACTGAAAGAAAATGCTATAACGCTGATTGCAGAAAGAGCTAAAAGCGAGATGGAAGCAGCCTTGACGATGGTAGCCAAATACTACGGCGTGCATTTGGCTAATTCTAAGTTCTATTGTTTGAACTGTGCCCCGAGCTCAGGCGAGGAGCGCGAGCGAATGACTGACGCCGGTTTTGCCCGATTGAATGAATGCAGTAATTGCGGTATGGGCGCTTACTATTTTGTACCGCCAAAAATTACCTAGCGAGGTATTGGATGACCGCGAAGGTTTGTATCGACTGCAATAGAACTGGGCGTGTGGGCTGTGAGCACTGGGAAAAGTGGTCGGAAAATATTTCGCGTCCGCACAATTGGACTGATACTTTTGATCTTGAGTTAAAAGTGAAGTGCCAGGAATGTGGCTTGGTTACTACCAGACCTGGCTAATGGCATAACTAATTCATTCGGATGTCCGCGCTACAAGATTCAGAGACCGGCAGAGAAGCCGCAGCAAGGCAAACCCCGTGATTAGGCCGTTTTTGTAAAACAACATGGCAAACGAGAACGTCGGCGATCTCTACACATTTGAAGAATTGAAAGGCATGCTCAAAAGGCGTGCAGCCAGCTGTCCAGGCGTCTTAATCGATGATGCTGGAGACCCTCATAGCATTGGTGTATTCACTAGCCGGCGCTTCTGCAATTGGATTTTGACCCGCTCGGGAGACCATTGGATTCTAGAGTTTTCCTACATGACACAAGCGCCCAGGCGCTACAAGTTGCTTTCTGACTGCTTGTCGCGAGCCGTAACGGAAGAGAAACTTAGCTTCGATGACTTGGTGACAATGACTCTTGACCGGCTCGTGCACTGAGCTTGCGGTTAGATTGGCGCTTGAGCTTCCATCGGAAAAATTCCGAGGATTACCGGAAGAAGCGCAGCGACTGAGGATATGCCGCAGGTACAAAAGACCCACCAAGACAGTGCTTGACCCCGTAGTTAAACTCGTAGAGAGCGCCGGCGCAAGGCTCTTAGGGGCTTGCCGTTGAGTCGTTCGCCGTCGCTCCGGAGAGTTTAGTAACGCAGGGAGTCAAACACCATAAGCGGAATCGCGGCGTCGCCGCTCCATATTTGTTCTATGTTCGTGGGGGAAAATACAAAAAATTCGCGCGAAGCGCACAGCTTAAGCCCCTATGGATTTGCAGGTGCTAGCACGCCAGCTGATTTCTGCAAACGAAATGTGAGCAGGTAGTGCAGGCTAAATTTGAGCAGTTTTGTTAACGAAAAGTGCGTTCGAATAATCGGGGGAAATCGCCACAAAACTGCCGAATTTAGCCTGCTTTGAGTGTAATGCCAAGTGTCGTAGCCAAACAATTTAAGGTGCTGAAATTTCGATTGCGTTTTTTTGGAAAATTGCTCAGATTTGATTTGCGCAAAACACGCCAGCAATGTTAGTTACGTGTAGCGGCGTGACATCATAAATCGTTCGGCGCGACATCATCCGCTGTTTCTGGCTCGAATTAACCGCCACTAAAAGTGGTGCCGAACTCAAATTGATTGACACCGAACCCAAATTAAATGACACCAGCGTAAATTA
>DATNPX010000046.1:0-32352 GCA_036702975.1 Oculatellaceae cyanobacterium | reverse complement strand
AGGAGACATGAAGGTTAAGCAAAATGCTATTGAAGTATATAATTTGGATATGATACCGTATTCAATACCTGAACAAGAGCAGGAAGTCATTAACACTTAGTTCCTAAAGAAGCTGGCCCAAACAACCGGGCCCACTTCTATCTTCGTAAGATGAGCGGAAAAATCCTTTTGACCTTTCGTTCAGTTCTGCCTGAAACTTTAAGTCTACGGTGTATTCACCAGGCTCCATTTTCTTTGGAAATGAGAGTACTACTTTATCCTCCTTTGGTTCATAGTGGATGCCCATCTTAATCGGCTTCTTTTTAGACGTCACATAACATTCCACTTCACTAATTTTTATATCTGTACCGTTCAAGACAATTTGCTCGCTGGCTTTGAGCAGCTCGATTTTGATCGATTCCGTGCCAGCGAATTTGCCCTCTTCTAGGTTTGGTTCGACAAAGATTTTGTAGGATTTTGGCTGTGCATTATCGGGAAGCATCATGCTGTTCTTTGTTGAACTAATGATGGCTGGATGTGCTGAAACGGTACCAATATTGGTGCTCAGGAGAACGAGTGGTAATAGCAACGTCAAAATGAAGAATCTTGCTCTTGCTAGTAATTCAGAAAAGTGCCGACGCATTGAAGGAACTCCGGGCTACTAGATGCCACGAATACGAATTTGAAACCGAGCGAGTCAAACGGGATAGACAACAGCTCGCACCAAGATTTCCCGATGGAATTCAGGTGCTCAAAAGAAAAGTTGACTCAAAAACTTAGATATTGCTTGTGACGCAGTCGTATTCGGCAGGTTCCCTTTGGCAGAGCACCGCCACTTCCTTTGTTGAACTCCTGCTTCTTGACTTGTGATCGAATTTCGGGCCGGAGCTAATTCGATTCTTTTTCGTCGTTGCTGAAAGTCAAAAATTGAAATCAATTTCGTTTACGAAACACCGTTATGGTCTGGAGGAAAGAAATATGAAGGGAGCTTGTCAAATCACTACGGCGCTTTTATTAGTCGGTTTGTATACGGAATCAATGCCACTTGCTCAATGTGCCAGTAAAGTGACTGGCAAGGCCACAGTTTATTCGAGTCGATTTCAAGGAAGAAAAACCGCTAACGGTCAGGTATACAGAGCTGGGGGAATGACCGGCGCCAGCAACAAGTTTCCACTCGGTTCAAAGGTTCTGGTTAAGAACAGAAAAACCGGGCAGCACGCGGTCGTGACAATCAATGACCGAACCGCGCGTTCAGCTCATACCTCTGTAGATCTAAGCCCAACAGCAGCCGGAAGAGCCGGGATTCATGGAAAAGGAAGCGTCGATGCAATACAGCTCCATCGTTAACTGAATCCCGGCATCAAACTTCTCAGTGCCGTTGCTGGTCGTTACGACTCTCCAGAACAGGCGTTCTTCTCGCTGTCCTTCTCTTGATCTCGGCGTAGTTCTTCGACCAGCTTTTCCGATTGTTTGGCATTTTTTAGATGTTCTTTTTCGACTTTGTTGCGAGGCGGCAATTTCGGTTTACCTTCCGGATGCAAATAGTCGATGTCTTTGTCGTCGCTGTTCGTCATGACTTTTTCCTCCCGGGTTCTGGTTTGGAGACTAGGAGCAGACAACCGAGGTTCCGGTCTTGTAAATACTCATCAGCTGTCATAGGACGAGAATCTCCTTGTTTGCCAGATATGAACGCAGAGCCTGAGGTATATGAATGCTGCCATCGGCTTGCTGGTGATTTTCCAAAAACGGTATCAGTATCCGTGGCGAGGCAAGAGCCGTGTTGTTTAGTGTGTAAACGTATTGTTTGGCTCCAGCTTCGTCTTTATATTTGATGTTTAGTCTCCGCGCCTGAAAATCGTGAAAGGTCGAACACGAGTGGGTCTCTCCATAGTGACCACGGCTTGGCATCCATGTCTCTATGTCGTGCTTTTCGACCTGTCCCAGACCCATATCACCGGTACAAACTGCCACCACTCGATAGGGAAGCTCTAGCTCTTGCAAAATCTCTTCAGCATTTTGCAAGAGATTTAAGTGCTCAATGCGAGCGATGTCGTCGTCGTTTTTGCAAAAGACGACTTGCTCGATCTTTTGAAACTGGTGCACTCGATACAATCCCTTTGTGTCACGGCCTGCGGCTCCAGCCTCTCTGCGAAAGCACGTTGTGCTTCCGACAAAACGAATGGGCAGTTCATCTGCGGCGACGAGTCGATCTTTGTACATTGCCACCATGCCGACTTCCGATGTTCCTGTAAGAAATAATTTGCTGTTCTTTATTTCATATGCGTTGTCTTCTCCAAGTGGAAAGTAGCCAGTGCCAAACATTGCCTCTGCGTTGACCATAAGAGGCGGCGCCACGAGCGTGAATTCTTTGGCAAGAATGCGGTCCAGAGCAAATCTCATAAGCGCGGCTTCAAGCAGTGCGCCAGTTCCTTTCAATGCATATGCGCGCGAACCAGCTACGGTGCGAGCACCATCCAGGTCAAGCATCTGATGCATCTGCGCCAGCTCGAGATGATCTTTCATTTTGAAAGGTTTCTCTTCGATGGCTCCATGCCGCCGAATTTCGACATTGTCGTCGTCAGTTTCGCCGACCGGAACCCCTTCAGCTGGAAGGCTCGGAACAAGCGCCATCAAATTTCGTAACTCGAGATCAAGTGCTGTATAGCGAGCTTGAACCTCGCTTAACTCCTCGCCGTTTTGCTTCGATTGAAGCTTAAGTGTTTCCTTGTTATCTGGAAGTTTTGCAATCTCCTCCGATAAGCGGTTACGTTTCTCTCGCAAGCCGTTTAAGCGTGTGCTCTCCTCACGCCGCTTTTCATCGACCTTTAGCAATTGTTCGAGGTCGAGCGGAATTTTCTTTATTTTTATCGCCTGACGAAACTTATCCGGATATTGCCGGATTTTCTCAATATCGATCATAAATACCTCCTGAAGTATCAGCGAGGCAGCAAAAGAAAAAAGCCTCGCATTTGCGGGCTTTCAACAGTTCAAAACAAGTGAAACTCACGATTTGAATTTAGACAGCACTCCCGCATCTCTCATTGATTGGAGATGATGAGGAAGAAAATTGATGTGCGGCGTTATTCATATCTCCAGTATGGCTATCTCAAAATCTTTGTCAATACGGAATGAGTGAAGAAGCAACAAATCATCAAAATTTCAAAATATCTGGTGCGAGCTTATTACCGGATTGGTTGGCAGTTCCACGATCTGCACCTCACAGTTCCGCGGAGGTACCATTGTGGCATCCAGGTTGAGAAATTTGACCGATACCTTCTTCAAATGATTCGTCTTACTAAGACAAAGCGGAGATGTGTAGTCCATGTTGATTGACTTATCTGCTAACACTAGCTGTTTTGGCAGCCATGAAGATTGTTGCAAAACTTCAGACCCATCGGGTTGATCATAAATTGCAGCAATCTCGATTCGAGCATTTTTGTGATGTTGAAGAGAGCCATTCAATATTCCTGTGAATCGTATTACTTGCACCGAAGATGCACTCTTTCGCGGTGAACAGACGTCGATGATTTGTGTAAGCTCGCCGCTTTTAGGACTTTTCCAAGCATCAGATGGCAATATGTAGTGCGAATTTTGTGGTTGGTCTCCACCCGATTCAGCTACAAGTAATCGCAAAAATGTGTCATGAAGATTTGGATACCGCCCTTCCATTCGCTGCACTATTATTTTTTGATCTAGCGCAAGATCGTTCATGGTGCCGACCCGCTCCATGCCATAGCTGCCCTTTTCCCAAGAAAACATGCTGACGGACGGCAACATGAGGCAGCCCGTTTTCGCTGTGACCGATTTGACAAAATGCCCGCTATAGAGAATGTTTGGAGCGTCATTTAACTTCTCTACTCTCAAAGCCAGTAAATGCCTATCTCTTTGAAGTGCTTGGTTCAGCTCCGCTGGTGTAATTGGTATCAGATATGTATCTCTCAGCTTGAGAAGACTGAGGTTGCCAAATCCATACAGCATGTCAGTCAGAATCCACTCTGCTTCTAACTTCAATTCAGAAGAGCTTGTCATTACGATGGACGGTAGGCTTTGAGCGAGGCTCATTGCTGGAATGAAGGGACCGGCGAGCGTGACTCCATTGATGCTGACCGCGATGTCATCGCGCAAGTGTTCGCCATTCTCGATGTTCACCATGACATACGTCACACCCTGCTTTAGCAGCCGTTCTTGCTTCTCTGAGAGTGGAATACACTCTAATACACGCTGCCCTGGCTGATTGAATGCAATCGGATATTCGCCGTACCGCTTGTACGCGCGTAGCGGAAGCGCTAGCTCTGGCAAAACGAGAACGGCGATAAAAAAGGCTAACATCTTCACTTGTTTGCTGGGCAAATCTTGGTGTAACGCTAAACGCAATGTTGCGCATATGGCGATGGCAAAAGGTGTGCCTCGTATCGCACCTTGTATAGCAAATGCGAACCATAGTGGCATGGCTGGATATTTTGTTAGCAGATAATCTGCGCAGTCTCCTTGGACAAATAAAAGCAGCGCAAATATTGAAACGATTGCGACTATCCCGTAGGTTGATGCCTGCCTCGATTGCCGTGCCTTAATTGCACCAGAAAGTATTGTCACACCGGCAGCGCTGAAGAGAATGATCACTGGAATAGCAGTGAGCGCATATCTCGACATTGTTATGAATAATAAGTACGGGGCGTGGAAAACGAAAAATGTCAACAGCAACAGTCTTGCTTTCTCTTTCTGCCGGTCGCGATACGCGCTTGTTTCAAACAGCGATGTGACCAATCCCAGCGAAGCGAGCGCCAAAATTACCTGATGAATGACTGTCTGCATCCAGCACGAAATGACACCAAGTGGCGCTTTGAAATCGTTGCATGGTGTCGCCAGAAAGCGAGCTGGCTTATCCAACAATAACTTGAGAAATGCGTCCGGACTTTTCTTAATCGCATTGATGATTATTTTCAGCGGCGCAACTGATTCAATGTTATCTAGCCGAGGCGCTGGAAAGGACAACCATCCCTGACTATCTGTGTTCAAGCCCACAAATAAGTTATAGCGTCCACCTCTGTCCACCATCAACGAAACTGTGCCTAGTACAGCTTTTTGCAATAGCACCCAGGGGAAGATGACAACTGCCATACCCGCAACGACTGCTGCAATGGCTTTAAGGCTTGCTTGGCGCTCTAACCAAAACAGAGGCAAAATGAACAGCGGTAAAGTGACCAGCAGCACTGAACGAGTCATGCTCAGAGCTGTTATCACTGCCCCGAGCGCAAGACATACCCAAATGTTCGATTTTCTCTTGACGAGAATGTCCGTTGAAATTAGCAGAGCAATGCATGACAAAATTTCCGCGAATGGGTCGCTATAAAGCCGGGCACAGTTGACGATAAAGCCAGGGTAAATTGCCGCCAGAACAGCGGCCGTGAGTCCTGTTTTTTCATCCCACAGATTCTGCCCAATCTTACCGACCACCACACATCCAATAGAAGAGACGATGCATTGAGCCATAATCGGGATTTGCCAATGTGCGCTGTCTGGTGCCATCCCTGCAAGGGCGAACGTGAACCAGAGAAACATAGGAAAGATGTATCCGCTGCGAGACATTTCATGTAATTGCGACAGTCCTGGAGTAATTGTTGTAGTTGGCGTATGGACGAAGGCGCAAGACACGGTATCAAGCCAGAACTGCACAGGCAGGTGTAGAACTGTATTCAATCCCTGTGCATAGCGTAGGTATTCAGATGCGTCGGCTGCTAGTGAGACATTTGGTACATTTGATGCGAGACAGAACCAGAGTCTGAGTGTGAGTGCTAAGGCGAAAACTGCAAGGTCGGCAAGAAGTGTTCGCCGGCTCGCCAGAAAGTCCGCTGAGACTCTCCCGACGTTGATGTTGCTGCTTGATTGCACTGATGCGTTCACCATTAGTTGCTCTTGCGGTCAAGGCGAAAACAGAGCAAATTTGTGCCAACCCGATTTGTGAATGACGAATTTCGCCAACGTGCTCAGGCAGCCAAATCCGTAGCGCATGCTGTTCTTGAAGTTTATTGACGAGGCTTCCGGAAAATATCTGGTTCCGACACCTATCTCTGCGATGGTAAATTCAAAGGCTACGGCCTGACATAAAATCTCCGCGTCAAACACGAACTGATTGGAGTTGCGCAAAAAAGGAACGGTCTCGAGAAAGTTGCGGCTATAGGCTCGAAAGCCAGTGTGAAACTCAGATAGATTGGTGCCCAAGATATAGTTCTGGCAAAAGGTGAGGAATCTATTGCAGATGAATTTATACAGTGGCATTCCGCCCTTGAGCGCACCACCGTTGAGAAAACGTGAGCCGAGTACTACGTCGGCTTTTCTATCTAATAGCGGAGCGATAAGCTCTGGAATCTTGGTAGGATCGTATTGATAATCAGGGTGCAGCATGATGACGATGTCTGCTTCCTTGCGCAGCGCTTCCATATAGCATGTCTTCTGATTGCCGCCATATCCGACATTGTGCGGATGTTTAACTACTGATATATTCAACTGGTGCCCGACCGCCACGGTTTGATCGGCAGAAAAATCGTCGACGAGAATAATCTCGGAGACTATTTCCAGCGGGATGTCCATGTATGTTCGCTCGAGTGTGGCGGCAGCGTTGTATGCCGGCATCGTTACCACGATTTTGGGTGGCGGTAAGAACTCAAAACTGGCTTCTCTCGAAGAGACAGCGTGGAAATTTGATTGCATGATTGTATTCACAATATTTTCGGCTCAATTGACTCGACCAACGGTCTCCGCCGGCTGCTGATTCATTGACAGCGGTCGGTACATCAAGTCAATCGCTTATCTTTAAAGCGTTTATTTGGAGACTGATTCTGATTGTAAAGAGTCGGTAAAGGCAGTCTGGCTGTGATTTTTATCTAATGAGTCCTGGCGCGAGGTATCGATTGATGAATCGAGTTTTTCGCTTCCATCGTTGAAAATTTCAGTGGGAGAAGTAAGTTATTTCTCAGCGTAATTTATGACATTGATTCAGTCGTTTTCTTCGAACTAAAGAGAGCGCCTATTAATAGTGTCGTCAACGCTCCGATCATTATCCGCCACGGGAAAGCAATGACTGGCGCTTCGGCTAGTAGTGGCGGGCAAGTCAGACCGATGCAGTCGAAAAGCTGCTTGAAGAGACCCGTGGATAGTCCGACGACTATGAATCCACCTAGCATAGCTACATAGTTTCCTTCGTCACAACCGCGGTTTTTTGTCACTAATCCCAATAGGAAGACACCCAATAAAGAACCGTAGGTATAGCCGAAAATTCCGAGCACAATTGGAATAATTCGCGAATCGGGATGCTCGATAACAAAATAAGCTGTCGCCGTCGCGACCACTATCATCAAAGCTGCGAAAACATAAGTGAATATCCGCGCTGTTCGGACAGATTGTTTCCCACTGTCTTGTTTTCCTGAAGAACTCCAGTCGCGAGTAAAGGTCGTCGCCAGTGCATTCAATGCTGCGCTGAGAGAGCCCATTGACGTCGCGAATATGCCGGCGACTAATAGTCCTCTTAGACCGACTGGCATTTGCTTGAGAATAAAATATGCAAATACTTCGCTGTTTTTTGCCGGCAAAGCCTGGTCTGGTTGGAGTTGGAAGAATAAATGCAAGAGTATGCCGATCGTGAGGAATATAAAGCCAATTGGAATATCCGCCAGCCCAGATAGAACGAGTGATAATTGGCTTTTTTTGTAGTCGGTGGCCGTGAGCATTCTTTGCACCATGTCCTGGTCTGTGCCGTGTGTTGCAAGCGTGGTGAAGACCGAACCAAGCAAAGCTGCCCAAATTGTGTAGTCGGTGGTTAGAATTTGTTTTAGATTTGCGCTCAGATTGGCGCCGGATGTGGTGCCGCTGACAAAAACAGGTAGGGGAGTCGAAGAGAGGAATGATTGCAACGATGTCAATCCACCAGGCAATTTTGCGATGATTACAATAATTGCCGCGCAGGCACCTCCGAACATTACAGCCGATTGAATACAATCGGTCCAAATCACCGCCTTTATTCCGCCAACAGAGGTGTAAACGGCCGTGATAAGTGTGATTAGTAGAATGGAGCCGATGTAAATCGCCAATTGCTCTGCGGTAGTTGGCTGGCTGCCAGTGAAGAGCGAAAAGCCCACGGCGAGGACTATTGCTGCCACATATAAACGGGCGCCAGAAGCAAGAACTCTAGTTAGTAAAAAAGTGGCCGAAGCGATCTTTCTGGTTCCTGGCCCAAATCTAGATTGGAGAAATTCATAAATTGAATATACATTGAGGTCGTAGAATTTTTTGATGAAGAGCGATGCAACGACGATGCGTCCGAGTACTGTACCGACAGCTATTTGAAGATAGGCGTAACTGACAAGGCTGAACCCTTCACCTGGTGTTCCGAGAAAGGTTGCGGCGCTCGTTTCGGCTGCGATGATTGAAGCCAGAACCGCCCACCATGGCATTGAACGTCCGCCGAGGGCGAAATCTTCGAGACTGTTTTCGCGCTCTCCGAAAGTCAATCCAACGTAAACTACCGCCACGAAATAGCCGACTATGACTAGCAAATCGACAATCAGAGCTGCATCAAAGTGCATGAATCACGAAAGAGAGACTTTGGGGGCGAACCAGTCAGGATAGCACCTTGAAGCATCTTCGGAAGCGGTCGAGAGGGGCAATTATGATGCAGTAATTATGAATTGCTAGTCGAGCGCAGTTTTAGTTCTAAGATTGAGTTAGAAGATAGCCTGAAGGTTAGCCGAGGTTTGCCGGATTTGTTCAAAAAAGAGACCCAGAAAAAGACCACCAAGCTCAAACAAGACGATGTCGAGCGGCGCCTTAACGAGCTGACGGCTGAGTTGGCTGCTGGTTCCAGCTCTCCTTCACTTGTATCATCCAACAACCCAGACTTTGCCTTGAATCCTAATGCCAAAACTGGCGACATTTTTGGCAAACAGGTCTCAATCTCCTCAAGCTTTAATGCCTGGGCTTTTTGGTTGATAACAATCCTTAGCCTCATTCTCTCTCAAACGCCGGGAATCAGCTGGTTGTTCACGCCCATCAATCAGTTCACGACCATGATTCATGAACTTGGGCACGCATTTGTCTGCATTCTTACGGGTGGGCACGTAACTGGGTTGACGATAGTTGGAGACGGTGCCGGTCACGGTGGATTGACCTACTACGCTGGCGGTCTTCAGTTTTTTACTGCACAGGCGGGCTATTTAGGCACTGCAGTTTTTGGCTGTCTTTTGATCTATTTGGCTCAATTTCCTCGGTTCTCCAAGCTTTTATTGGGTGCTATCGGAATTGCTATAGGTTTGTGTTCACTTACGCTTGTCGGAATGAACATTTTCGTTACTGGTTTCCAAGGCTTCTTTAGCCTATTGTGGGGCGGTGCAATGGCCTTTGCGCTTTGCTGGTTGGCGAAAAAGCTTGACTCTCGTAGCGCCAATTTAGTCGTGCTCTTCCTGGCCATTCAAACCGCGCTGAACAGTTTAAGCGCCGTCTTTCTATTGGTTCAGGTTTACCTCGGTGTTCTGCAGACAAATGCCTGGTCAGATGCGTCGGTGATGGAGACGATAACCCATATTCCCGCCTTTTTCTGGGGATTGATCTGGTTTCTCATGTCTTGTGCCATGCTCGGCTTTACTCTCTGGCACACGTACGGCAAGCGGCTTTTTCGTCGCGGAACCGGAGCCTTGGTAGTCGAAAAATAGCCCTGGCAGCTGGTACGATAAAGCCGACCAGCAATCCAGGAGGATGCCATGCGCTTAGTCGAGTGTGTTCCGAACTTCAGCGAAGGACGCAACGAAAAGGTCATCAATGCCATAACTGATGCCATTAAGTCTGTGGCAGGAGCGAAACTGCTGGACGTTGATCCAGGTTGGAGCACTAATCGAACGGTTGTCACTTTCGTTGCCGAGCCAGAGGCTGCCGTCGAGGCGGCGTTCCAGGCAATCGCTACGGCTGCGAAGTTGATCGATATGCGCAAGCATACTGGTGAGCATCCACGCATGGGGGCGACCGATGTTTGTCCGTTTGTGCCCGTCTCTGGCATCAGCATGGCTGAGTGTGCTGAGCTTTCGGAAAAACTTGCCAAACGCGTGGGCGAGGAGTTGAAGATACCGGTTTATTTGTATGCCGAAGCTGCGAAGAGCCCGGACCGTGTCAGTCTGGCAGACATCAGGAAAGGCGAATATGAGGCGCTCCCCTCAAAAATGAAAACCGGTGCCTTTATACCGGACTATGGACCTCCTGAATTCAACGCCGGAGCTGGTGCCACCGTAATTGGTGCGCGCCCCTTTCTCATCGCTTATAACGTAAACCTCAATACACGCTCGAAAAAGCTAGCCAATGATATTGCGTTCAATATTCGCGAAGCCGGTCGCGCCAAAAAAGACAGCGAAGGCCGCACCGTTAAGGATGCTGAAGGCAATACCGTGAAACAGCCGGGCATATTGAAAGCTTGCCGCGCAGTAGGCTGGTATGTAGATGAATATGAAAGAGCCCAAGTCTCGATCAATTTAATTGATTACAAAATAACCTCTCTACATCAGGCTTTTGACGAGTGTTGTCGTGAGGCGGAGCGCTTGGGGCTGAGAGTGACCGGAAGCGAAATCGTAGGGCTCGTGCCTCTTGAACCAATGCTCGAAGCTGGACGTCACTACTTGCGCAAGCAGGGACGTTCGACTGGTGTCTCTGAATCGGAACTTGTGACCGTTGCAGTGCAGTCGCTCGGGCTGGCTGATCTGGCTTCGTTCAATGTGAAAGAGAAGATCATCGAATATAAAGTTCGAGATGATGCTAACAAATTGGTCGACAAAACTGTTGTTAGACTCGTTGATGAGTTGGCGAGCGAGTCTCCGGCTCCTGGCGGCGGCAGCGTTTCCGCTCTCTGTGGCGCACTCTCGGCCGGATTGTCGTCGATGGTGGCCAACCTTACCTTTGAGAAGAAAGGGTTTGAAAAATGCAAAGATGCGATGGAGTCTGTAGCCAGCAGGGCGCAGCGTCTTAAAGAGTTTTTCTTGCGCGCGGTCGATGACGACACGCAGGCTTTCAATCAAATTGTCGAAGCTCGCCGATTGCCAAAGAGCAGCGAGAGTGAGGTAGCCTTCCGCAATGATGCTCTTTTTGCTGCCAACGAACGAGCAATTCGAGTGCCACTAAGCGTGTTGACCGCGACGGAAGAATTGCTGGAATTGGCTAAAAAAGTGATAGCCGATGGTAATCCTAACTCTTTGAGTGACGCTGGTTGTGCGGTATTGAATGCGGTTGCAGCAGCAGAGGGTGCATACATGAATGTGCTCATCAACTTATCCGGTCTTGGTCGTGATGGCAAAGAGGGCGAATTGAAAAAGCAGGTCGCGGCACAGGCAGAAGCGACTATCGTTCGAGTTCGCAAGGAAGCTGCTCAGCTGACAGACAAGACATTCGAGACGCTGGAGAGCGCTCTCAAGATAAAAGCGACCGCCAGCTGACCGGTTGGCTGGGTGGCAAGCCAATCCAGCCTCTTGGCATGAGAAAGCGCTTATAATAATCCAAAGTATCTGGAACCACACACACTTATGCGAGGGCAAGATGGCGACTGCATCTGAAAGTAAAAACACTCAGAGCTATCAGGGAAATGAATGGGAAACCCCCGATTTCATCATGGCTCAACAACGTTTGAGTCGAGCTGCGGAGATGATGAAACTCGAACCTAACGCTATTGAACCTCTCAAGCATCCAAAACGCTCACTGTCGGTGGTTGTGCCGGCCAGAATGGACGATGGTTCGGTTCGCACGTTTACTGCTTACCGCGTACATCACGACTTGGCTCTTGGACCCGGTAAAGGCGGTCTTCGCTATCATCCTGACGTTACGTTGGGTGAAGTCTCAGCGATGGCGATGCTGATGACATGGAAGTGCTCGCTTCTCAACCTTCCTTTCGGTGGAGCACATGGCGGTGTTCGCGTTAATCCGCAAACTTTGAGCCCTGGCGAACTGGAGCGTATTACTCGCCGTTATACCTCCGAGATTATTGACATGATTGGTCCTTCTGCTGATATCGCTGGTCCGGACTTGAACACCAACGAGCAGACTATGGCGTGGGTGATGGACACTTACAGCGTAAATATGGGACATACGGTACCATCTGTGGTGACAGGAAAACCGCGCTCCATCGGTGGTTCATTGAGCTTGTTGGAAGCTGTCGGCTTCGGGGTGGCGTTGAGCATTAAGCATGTGGTGTGTCATATGCCGAGCCCTGATAATGCGCCATCTGTCGTGGTGCAAGGGCTTGGTCAAGTTGGACACTATGTTGCTGACACTCTTTCCAAAGAAGGTTTCCGTGTTACGGCAGTGTCAGACACAAACGGCGGTTTGCATAACGAAAAAGGCATCAATATGGCCAGGCTCGCCGAGCATAGAAAAGAACACGGTTCGATCGAGGGTTTTAAAGATGCCGATAGAATCTCTAATGAAGAGCTATTAGAGTTGCCGTGTGATATCTTGGCACCGTGCGCGGTGCAAAATGTTTTGCACAAAAACAACGCTGCCAAAGTAAGAGCCAGGTTTGTGGTGGAAGGAGCAAATGCCCCGACGACCCCAGAGGCTGACGATATCCTCGAATCGAATGGTATCACCGTTGTTCCCGATATTCTCGCCAATTCCGCCGGAGTCACTGTCGGCTATTTTGAGTGGGTTCAAGGTCTCATGCGTTTGTTCTGGACCGAGGCTGAAGTCTACAGACAGCTGACTGATCTGAATGACCGCACCGCCGAACGTGTCTACGAGACTGCTAATAAGTACAAATGCAGTTTACGTTATGCCGCTATGCGTCTAGCTCTGGAACGCATCATGGAAGCTCGTAAATTGCGTGGACTCTACCCGTAAGGCGCTGATATTAGATTCCCAAAGACGCCGCGGCTAAGATGTCGTGGCGTTTTTTTTCACACTAGCGCGCTGCAGTTTTTTGCCCAGTAATAAGCTTGGCGATTTCTGGCAGCTGCTGGACAGTCTGGGCAAGATTCTTCTTGTCTGCTTCGTTCAATGATGGGTCGCTTGCAGCCGTCAGAGCCACTCGTTGCAGCTTTTCTGGCTTGTTGCACCACTTTGCCTGATACAGCTGCAATCCCCATACATAGGTGTTGTAGCGCTCTCGCTCCAATGTAATCGCTTGTTCGAAGGCGCGGTCAGCTTCTTCTAAAAATCCACCGTAGGCTGCCGCTGTCGAAACTCTCAACCAAGCTTTGGCGAACAGTGGATCGATAAAGACCGCCCGCTCTGCAGCTCCCAACCAGCAAGGATAGAGTTTCTCCAACTCAATTCTCTCCTCCTCAGTCATTGCTCCTCGGAAGCGACCAGCACGAAGGCTGTCGGCGCTCTGATTGTAGGACTGAGCGAGAGTCAGCCAGGCATCAGGATTCAATGGTGCCAATTGCACGCACTCCTTTGCTGCCTCTAGTGCTTGCTTGTTGTTTCCCAACCCCCGATAGTAATAGACAGCTGCTGATTTAAACAGATAGTTTTTAGGGTAGGTTTTGAAACAATTTTCCATGCGCCTTGCATAGAAGTGCAGTACCTTTCCTTCCAACCAGCCTACCTCGCCGATGACAATGGCATTTGATGTTTCCTGTGTGATTAGAGTGTCGAGAGTCTCTTTTAGAAACGGATCGTGAGGTGTTGCTGTATCGAGATAGAGAAAATTAGCAATCGCCGAAGATGAGTGTAGTTGGCGTAGTTCTGCGCGCAGCTTTTCTGTTGAGGTCTCTAACTGGCGCGCTTGCACCTTTCCGATTAGCACCAATTCCGGTATCGCAGGCGCGGCGGCCGGTAGGTGCTCTGGTTTGATTTGCAAAGTGCGGCAGATCAAACCGGCAATCTTGGGTAGCTGATTGCGCAGCTCTGTTTGTGTGCCTGTGATAGTGATAGCCTCTCCGACGGGAGACATGTTCGAGACTTTGTAGAGCTGATAGCTCAGAGTGCAGTTCTTGGCGCTGCCACTAGTGCTGCCGAGAAGAATGTGAGTGGCTCCCAGGAACGTCGCAAACTTTCCCGCTTCTTTCGTATTTTCGAAGCGCAAATCTTGCCTTTTCATCTGTAACTGCACTCGTCTTATACTTCGCCAGAAAGGGGTCTTACCGAACTGAGGTTGTCCGCCAATGGCAAACTGCAGCCAGGCCGAACATCCTCTGCTCATATCCGGCATATCGTCTTTGGCGTCTTTACAGACTGGGTCGCAAACGACAATGCCAGGACCGCCATCAATGGGAGTCACTTTTTCCAACTTGCCGTTGAAGTGAACAAACCGGTCTGGTGCTGGTGCGCTCGGATTTTTCTTATCAGGCTGACTACCATTCTTGCCGCTATTCGGCAAGTAGTTCTCTTTCGCGAAAGTTGCTTGAAGCGGCCAACCGACAGCACATGAGGCTATGAGAAAGCTAGTCAACACTCGACTCGGTAAGTGCAAGGTGTTTGCAATGACCGGTACGAGCCGTTTGAACACTCTTTTCTCCGCAATTACCCAGGAGTCGCTGCCAGTACCAGGCTACCGTCTGCTGTCTTCGAGACCGTAATCTTTCCTGTCAATTTAGGATACCGCACATTTTGCGGCGCGCCTGCTAGAGCATTGTTGATGACAGTGCGATATGAAGTTACCTCATCAGAGAGTTCTTTTTTCGTCTTTGGGACTGCGCGTCCTAGAGCCTCGAAAGCGAAGTCCAGAGCAAACCTGACTGCTATCTCTCTACCCACGTCGCTGTTTTGCCCGAGTCGCAACACCATCGATTGACCCGTGATTTTGCCAGCTTCTACAGTAATCGTGACACCGCCGCCAAAACCTGGTGCGGCTTTAGCCAGAGTGGGGTCGGAGTTAATGACGAACGAGTAATTCGTCTTCCCGTCTTTGGTTGCTTGGTTTTTCAAGGTGTAGGCTTTGGCTACGCGTTGTTTGTATTTATCGATCTCTTCGCCGAGTTTGGCGTCAGCGGCGGTGGCACAAAAAAGAGTTGATAGAAGAATGGCTGCAAGAAGATCTCGTCGCATACGTACCCCTAGGATTAGAATGTGACCGGCTCTAGCTTTAACGACTCATGCACCTTCGTCGTTCTGACATATTTTTCGATGTCTTTTTCTTTCAGGACGCCCTTTTCCGTTACGACGCCAGTGACTAGATTTAGTGGCACCAACTCGAATTGATGGTTGAGTACGCGCACTCCTTTAGGAATACCGTCTTTGCCATCAAACTGAAGAGTTTGCCAGATCTCCTCACCTGGGCGTTCGTGTCTTTCAAACTCGAATAGGCGGTCCTCACCTACGATTTTTTCAGAACCAGCCAAGACGTAAAGTGGAATCTTGAGCTCTTTGCAGGCCAAGGCGAGCATAAATGAGCCAACTTTGTTGACCACGCCCGGAATGCCAAGGCAATCGCATCCCATGAATGCAGCTTTACAATTGGGCAGGACCAGCGACATGGCGCTGTCGAATGTATGGATAACTTCGATGTTCCCTTGTGACAGCTGTTTGGCTAGCTTGCGTCCTTCCAAGCTCGGTCTCGATTCGGTGCAGGCAACGCGGAAGTATCTTCCCTTTGCCCTGGCGTTTAGCAGGCTGCTGACAACCGTCGAGCTGAAGCTGTAGGCGAAAACAAGATCGCCTGGAGGAATTAGCTCGAAAACTTTTTCGGCGATGCCAGCGGCGCTGTCGCAGAGAGTGCGCTCGAAATTTTGCAGGGCGTCTTGACAATCTTTGTCGATGTCCGCCACGGTTTTAGCGTTGCTGATTGCCAGCAGGACCGAATTGCACAGGTAGAACAATGGAGCCATAGCTGGTTGGGCGTTAAGTAGCTCTTGAACGGTGAAATTTAGAGCTTCTTTCAGGTTTTCGGCACTGTTATTTTCTGGTCCCGCCAAAACTGTTTGAAAGACGGTAATCGCTCTTAGCGCGATCTCGGCGGCGCCAGACTGCAAGTCTTCGCGTATGGGCTTTGTAAGCTCTTTAATGTGCTCAAATTTTTCCATCGGACGCTCCTCGTGAGATCTGTGAAGCTATCTTTCCAGTCTATAAGCTTTTCAACTTTAAGTCCTGAGTTAAATGGATTTGTGCCGCAGTGTTGGCGGCATTGACATGTTTTTCGAGAAAATCTATTTTTTGACTCTCCATAAGGTGAGACCAGGGCATCGGCTCGTTAAGACGCATCTCTCGAAACGCATAGTAATCAAGATCTGGCACGTGCTTTTCCCTGTTACGGAACGCCCTTTTCCAGTCTCCCAGTTTGCCGCCAGTTGCGGCTGCTTCTTTGAGCAGAGGTACAAGCCGTCTGTCTCCTCGCGAGATCGCTGCCTGAATGTCGCTCCAGTTATGGCTTTCCGGTCGCACATCAATGCCTATTTTAGCTAAGTTTTTGCGCATGTAGTCTAGTTTTTCGCCTGCGCGCTTGTCTCTGCCGAATCGTTGAAATGGGGTTTGCGCTTTGGGTACGAAGGAACTGACACCAAATACGATGCGCATCCTCCGATGCTTCTTTTTCAAATTCTTCATTAGGGCAATGGTCTGTTCTAGATCGCTGTCCAATTCATGCGGCAAGCCCACCATGCCGTAAAACTTCACTGATTCGAAGCCGTGTGCATCGAGAAGGTTTAGTGCGTTTTCAATTTCAGCTTCGGTCAGATTTTTCTTCATTATGTCGCGCAGGCGCTGCGAACCGCTTTCTATTGCGATAGTGACAGACCGCTGTCCCAAGCCGCGCAGCATCTTCAATACGTTGTCTGAGACCGTGTCGGCTCGAATCGAGGCTATGGATATTTGAGTATCAGGACGTTTTAGAAGACTATCGGCGATTGTATCGAATTGCGGGTGTTCGGTAACTGAAGGTCCAAGTAGACCGATTTTCTTCGTATGTCGCAAGCCCAGCTCAATGGCATTTTCGACTGCTTCGACGTTGCTCGGGCGGAATGGTCTTGTCAGATAGCTTGCTAGGCAGAATCGACATTCCTGCGGGCAAGACCTGGCGATCTCTACCAGAAACATGTCACCCCAGGCGGTATCGGGTGACAAGATTACTGAGTGCGCGACATAGTCAGGCGGCGGCGAAAAGATCTGTTTCTGCACACGAGTTGGCGTAGATGTCACTATTGGGCGCGTTTCAAGCAGAGTTCGGTCGGTATCTTGATAGTCGCTTTCGTATAGACTTGGCACGTAGATACCGGACATGGTGCTGAGAATCTCCAGCTGTTCTTGCCTCGTCGCAGCAAAACGGGCTTGCTTCCAGCCGCCTATAAATGCAGGCACTGCTGTTTCTGCATCGCCTATTAAAATAACGTCAAACAGATCGCTAAAAGGTTCTGGGTTGGCAGAGAGAACCGGCCCACCGCCAAAAACCAGAGGATGTTCTCGATGACGTTCCTTGGCCGTGATCGGAATGCCATGCTTTCTTAGAACATCGATTACGTTCACAAAATCGAGCTCCCAGCTCAGCGTAAAACCAACTAGCTCTCCATTTTCACCTGGCTCTTCTGTGTCTGTAAAGCCACGCCGGACAATAATGTCGGGAACTTCATCCAGAAGTCGCCAGACTAACTGATAGCCAAGTCCGGACATCCCAACCAAATAAGTGTTGGGATAGAACCAGGACACGCCAAAAAGCGCTTTCTGCTTCTGAGGGCGAGCCTGCAAAAATACTTCTTTGCCAAGCATAACTACATTTTGCCAGGTTTTGTGCCGTATTCAAAGAGACCGCGCAACAAAAAGGGAAGGCTTGCACCTTCCCCTTCTGGCGTTCGGCTTTGCTAAGCTCAGCCTTTTACTGCTTTCTTAGGCTTCGGCAGATGCTTCGTCCAATCGGCACCCAGCGAGCTGAAGAACTCATGTGCATTCAATACGTCGTCGTAGTTGATTGCTGGTTTTGGTGACAATCGTTCAATGTCTTTCTTGGTCCAGTCGGAAGGAGCACTAGCACGAGCTTTTTGCGCTTTAGGAGTGGTGCCCACGATCGCCACTCCGAGCGGCTGTCCGCATGCACTACACGTTACCCTCACAACTACTATTCCGGGTTCTTCCCGGAGCAGCTGAATTCCTTCAGACGAAAACGGATTGGCACAAAACCGACAGGACCTTTGCTGAAAATATTCCTGGATGGCTTGAAAGCCGCCTCCATGAAATGTATCCACCCCTGACCACACCTTCTAGGTTCTATATAAATCGTCACTGAAAAATGGCTTGTACAAATCCTGGATCGCCCGTCCGCGTCGAGGAATCGGAACCCAGTGATGACGATTATACTTGAACAAAGATCTTATAGAACTATCAAAATTGGATTTTGTGCAAACAAATCTGTTAAAAAAGGATTTCATTCGCACATCAGGAGTGTTAAGGACCAATGACCCATATTGAAGAAATATCCGCGATGGAGATTTTGGATTCGCGTGGCAATCCAACTGTTGAAGTGACGGTGGTGCTGGCAAATGGTGCCGCAGGTCGAGCTGCAGTCCCGTCAGGCGCATCAACAGGCAGCTTCGAGGCTGTCGAACTGAGAGATAAAGATCCAAATCGGTATCAGGGCAAAGGTGTCTTGACTGCAATCAATCACGTGCACGAGATCATCGCTAAGGCGTTGGTCGGTGCAAATGCCCTTGAACAGACGTTGATCGACCAGGAATTGATCAGAATTGATGGGACCGATAATAAGTCGAATCTTGGTGCCAATGCCACCCTTGGTGTCAGTCTCGCGATCGCTAAAGCTGCCGCAAATTCGGTAGGTATGCCTCTTTTCCGCTATGTTGGAGGTGTATCTGCTTCTGTTCTTCCTGTACCGATGATGAATATCCTCAATGGTGGCAAGCATGCAGAAGATGGTGTTGATTTTCAAGAATTCATGATTGTGCCTGTTGGTGCCAGCACATTCTCAGAGGCTTTGCGATGGGGCGCCGAATGCTACCACGCACTAAAGGCGGTGCTGCATAAGAAGTCATTAGCCACCGGGGTTGGTGATGAGGGTGGATTTGCTCCCTCTTTGAAATCTAATGAAGCCGCTCTGGAACTAATACTGGAAGCCATTTCGAAGACTGGACTGAAGCCGGGATCGCAGGTGGCGTTGGCGATGGACCCTGCGTCAACTGAATTTTATATCGATGGTAAATACAAACTTGCCACTGAAAATCTCTCTTTGAGTAGTGACGAGATGGTTGCATATTATGAGAAACTCGTGAGCAAATATCCAATCGTCAGCATCGAAGACGGCCTCTCAGAAGAGGACTGGGCCGGCTGGAAGACCATGACTGAGAAATTGGGCAGCAAGATCCAACTTGTAGGCGATGATCTATTCGTCACGAATACGGAACGCCTGAGTCGTGGTATCGAAAGTGGTATTGCAAATAGCATTCTGATTAAGCCTAATCAAATCGGAACGTTGACCGAAACATTAGATGCCATACGCTTGGCTACTGAAAACAAATACACGAGCGTGATCAGTCATCGATCGGGTGAGACGGAAGATGCCACCATCGCCGACCTGGCGGTGGCTATGGGAACCGGTCAAATTAAGACCGGTGCTCCCTGTCGTTCCGAGCGTACAGCTAAATACAACCAGCTGCTGCGCATAGAGCGAGATCTTGGTCGCACCTCTACATATCCGGGACACAAGGCGTTCGCTCAGTCGAATACTCAGGTGCTGGCCGGTGCTGCTAAGTAAGAACGAGATATCTCGCATTCGATAGACGCATCTACTTTTAGATACGCCACCATAACTAGTGATGGATCTTTGATCGACTCCAACACATAGATGGTGGTGTTTCTCTATGGTGTTTTTGACTTTCTTATCCCATCTATATAAATAGAACGTTTCGCACTCGCGCCGTTAAGTTGCGCCGCTATATGTGGTGTCATCAAATTTTGATGCTGTCACAAATATTGATCGACGCAGATCGTTTTGCCGCTTTTGCGATCTCTCGAGTTGTTCATTGGCGCCACTATATGTAGTGTGCGCTGATTTGTGCGGTTCTGTTAGCAGTACCGGCGGTACGTGCTGCTAACTCAAATTTGTTGATTATCGTCTAAAAATAGACTCAAGGCTAAAAAACTGCGACTTGTTTCGTTAAGCAAGTGTGTAGGCTTCGTATCTGTTCAACATTAGAGGGACAAAATTTTTTTCACTTGTAGTTATTGAACTCAAGTCTAAAATAATTGAACTCAAGTCTAAATTTGGGTGTCGGTTGAAAAATGTCAAATCGACGTTATGAAGAATTGGCTTCTCCAGGAGGCGTTAAGAGGATTCAATGAAAGAACGGATGATCCTACCCGCGGTAGGTGTGTTGATGTTGAGCGGTGCCAATGATGCTTGTTTGGCACAACAAGGACCGTCACCAAGCTCAAAAGATATCGTGGCACAGTTTGCCCCTCCTCCTGACGACGCTGGTCCTTCGACTGCCAGTCCGATTCCGCCCGTCGTCACCGGGACGGTCGACCTCGAGGAGTTCAAGCGTGTAAACATTGTCGACTTAAAGGTCGCTCAATCTCGCACATTTAAATTCAAGAACAAAATCGTTCGTACATCTATAAGTGATCCTTCCATCGCTGAGTCGGTTGTCGTATCAGAGAACCAGATGGTATTGCTTGGTAAGACCCCAGGCACCTGCACACTTGTTATCTGGGATGATGCCGGTAATGCCTCGGCGGTCGACTTGCGAGTAGTTCGTGACTACAACCAACTACAAGCTACCATTCGTGAAATCGACCCGCGCATAATTGTCAAGGCATTCTCTGTTGGCGGTAGCGACCGCGTACTATTGCTCGGTGATGTCGACCATCCTGAATCTCTGATCAAAGCCTTTGCTGCCGCGAACGTTTTTCTAGACGACCGGGGCATGAATATAAATGTAGCCAATGGGCGCTTAATCAACGCAAGAATTGGCGAGCAGGGTGCGGGTGGTGGTGGCGGCGCTGGTGGCGGTGGCGGAGGACAGCTAGCGCAGCTGGCATCTGTCGACCGTTATACGTTCTTCTCCAACCTCTCAAACAATGTTGCCAAAGCTCAAGTAATGGTCAGCGATGGTGGCCGTGTCACGAGCCTGGTTAAGGTGCGCAAGGTACCTTTGATCGTTCTGCATTGCAGTTTCATGGAAATGAACACTACTGCAGCCAGAGCCCTTGGCGTTCAGCTTGGTTTCAGCCTCGTCGGGCGCTCGTTTCAATTCGGTGTTGGCGGGACCAACACTGTTGGCACATACAACCTAACCGGTTACGGCGGCGCCTCGCAAGCTGGAGTCGGAGTGCAGCCTGTGCAGTTTGTCTCTTCAAACACTGCCAGTTCTACCCTTAACGGAACCACTACAAGCGGGCAAACAAGTGGTATTGGGCAAGGTGTTTTATTGAATGCCAGTTCTTTACTGTCACAAGCGGTGCTTTTTGGTTCTCCTGGTGGTGCATCGTTTCAAAATGGCGGGCTGGGAAACCTCTTCACGGCTGTAAGCAACTGGACCGGCAAGAGTGTAACTGCATCTCTGAGCCCAACTGTACAAGGTTTGATCTCCCAACAAAGAGCAAGGATTTTGTCCGAGCCTACAATAGTCACCATATCCGGTGAGCGTGCATCTCTACTTGCTGGTGGCGAAATTCCCATCCTTCAATCAATTGCAACAGCTGGTACTGCCCAGCAGTCAGTGTCGTTCGAACCGTTCGGACTTCGTCTCAATCTCATTCCCGTTCTTCTGGAGAATGGATCACTCAACATCGAAGTCTCTCCTGAAGAGCGGATTCCTTCATTTCAATTTGGACTCAATCTTGCCGGGTCGACTACAACTATTCCAGGTTTCACTACGAGAAAGTCTCAAACTGTCGTGGAAATGAAGCCTGGCCAGGAGCTCTTCATCTCAGGTTTGATTACTGCTAACTCCGGACGAGAGCTAGATAAAATTCCTATATTGGGTGAGGTTCCCGTGCTTGGCGCGCTCTATAGATCTAAGGCGTTCTCCAAAAACGAAAGCGAACTGGTTATCTCGATCCGCCCTGAAATTATTCTGCCGGGTACGCCAGGACAGCTCAAGCTGCCAGAAGACATTGGTCGCGTGGAAGGTTCCCGTGACCTTAATCTTTTCCAGGTCGAGCCGACTGTTATAGATGAACGCCACTATACCTCTGGCCGGTCCGAAAGACACCAAAAAACATCGCCGACTTTGCCTGAAGGATCCGCAATTCCTGACAATGAGTGAGAGAATCAAGCCTTTTTCTTTGCTTGCTTCAAATTGGAACTTTGTTGGCTGCCAATGCCTTCGACCAAAACCTTGAACATGGTGCGGACTTGATCGACGACAGAACCGCTTTGTCCTTTAGCTACCCAACTGGCCTGAGTGGTAATAAAGATATGCATAATCGCCTCGGCGAGCAAAGCGGCTGGAACGTCAGGGCGCAGTTCGCCGCTTCTTTGCGCGGCCGCTATCAAATCAGGCAAGACAGCCGGCAGCCGGGGAATGCTCTTCTCTTTTTCAAACGAGCGGTGCATGACCTCAAATCCTCTTGTGAAAAAGACTCTGGCCAACTCCGGGTTATCCTCGCTCCACTGGGTGGCCTCGCAGATCAATCGTTCCAATATCGTCAAGGAATCAGTCTTGCCGGCAATCAAGGCGCTTTGAGCCCTGGCTACTGCGTCGTCGTCGGCTGATATTCGCAGCGCTATCACGACATCTTCCTTGCTTTGAAAGTTGTAATAGAATGTGCCCTTCGCTACATCCGCCGCCTCCGAGATGTCTTCGACTGACGTGGCATCAAAGCCGCGGGCTGCAAACAAACGTGCAGCCGCTTGCAATATGTCTTGCTTTGTCGCTTCTCGTTTTTTTGCGCGACGCCCGATCATGAAGATTCCTCGAACAAAATAGAGTAAATCATGCTTCGCCGCGCCAAATATTGCCCGGCAGTACGAGAACTTTAATTATGAATACAAAAGCTCAACAAATCAATCGACCATTGGGCTATGCATCTTATGCACAGAGGACCCTGAAACACTGATTTGAAGCTGTTTATATGCAGTATTGAATCCATAGTTATATATGCAGGGCTATCGCTTGAAAACATTCTGCTTTTGCTCGTTCTTTACGAGTGTCAGATCGTCGAACATAAATGCTTAACGGCTGGTTGCTCTAATAGCCTCATGATGCAGAATCGTCTGCGTCGTGGACGAAAACTCCGCCACTACCTGCAGTATCATCTAAGCAAGAGATAACACGGATGGTTCAAGCTGAGTGGCTGTTTCATAGAAGAGGATAAGCATGAGCCTTATATTGTATTTTGCAATTCTTCCAGTCTTTTGGCTGTCAGTGATCATTATTTGTGACATGGTCGCCTCCAACTTTGCCCGGCAGGAACCAAGCCCTAGCAGATTTGCCGTCAGCTCAGACTGGCGTTTTTGGGGTTAAGCAAGCTTCTAGGTCGGTTTTGACTGGTTTATCGGGAGAGTATCCATTTTAATGTGAAAATTAGGCAATTTCGATCGTTGTCAAGATTGCACCTTTACAAATCTCCTCCCCGTTCACATCAAAGTTTTACTGTCCGGTAGTTCAATCATTAGTATCGAGGGTATCGAGACCGAAAGTGCTTCGAAGCTGAAGCCGGTCGGCAAGCAAGAACATGAACGAAGGCAGTTCAAGAGAGCGCATTTTGACCGGATTTTAGTTGATATTCAGTTCTATATTACTTGAGGGAGTATTATGAGGAAGGCACCACTATTGGTACTAAGTCTTGGTATAGCGTTCACTATTACTAGTGCCAGCTACGCTGGCGAAGATGCAGGCAGTGCCAGGAAAGGTCTAATTGCAGAAAAAGTAACGAGTGAACCGGCACATCCAAAATTCACGGATGAACAACTTGAAAAAATGCATACTATTCGATCAAAATATTCGGATGCTGGAATGGTGAGAATGATCGAATTGCACAAGCTTCATCGACAGATCGGTGAGGGTCTTGCGCAAGCGAATGTCGACAAAGATGCACTAATTGCGCTGCAAAGGAAGGTCAACGATCTTGAGTCGCAAGGAAACATCGATAGATTGCAGATGATGGTTGAACTGCATGACGTTTTGACTCCGGAGCAAAGGTCTGACATTCACAGGCACATGTTGCAGGCTGACGGTCCTATGCCGCCTGGTCCCATCATGATTCATCGTGCGGGAGGTTTCGGAATGGGATCTCCATTACCACCTGGACCAGGAGGCCTGCTGCCCCCCGGTCTACCACTTGGTCCGCCACCACCAATGTGTGATCTCTAAGATTTTCCCAGGGATGCGGTGAAAACAGGCGGCTGAGCAATCACTTGCTCAGCCGTGCTGTTTTTGCATGTGTGATAGTGATACTGCTTGTAGTGTCAACGCCATTGACCAAACTAAAGAAGAGGAGCCCTCTATCGCCGCTCCTCCCTGCTGTTTTGTTGGTGTAGATGATAATTATCTGGTAATCGGTTTAACGCGTCGATCTCGCCTTTTCGTAGCCGACAAATCAGACGCAATTAAGCGTTCGTTTTTGATCAAAGTCAGCTTGGTTCGCTGTTCAGTCGATGTCGAATTGTTCTGTTTTGATGCGGGCTTTGTTCCTTCCCAGACCATCATGTACACATAAGAGTAGGCTGAAATAAGGCAATGTTCTTTGGATACCATCTTTTATCCCTATATGGCTTTGGATGTAGCTTTGCGTTTCAGTTCGGCATGAACGCTAGTCTTCAGGATAGATATTCAATCGCCTTGTCATTAATGCATGATGTGGCTACCTGTGGCATTTTTAAGGGATTGTAAAGACGGCTTTAAACTTATGAGGTACGATAAATTCACGCGATCCAAGCGATGAAGGTAATCATTATGAACAGCGAACTAGAGCGATTGGGTTCCAGCACGGACAGTGCCGTCAAGGAGCGGTTGCTTATTGTCGATGACGATGTGAAATTCTGTCGACTAATATCTGATTACTTGTCGCGATATGGCTATGAGGTAACGCTTGTCCATGACGGTTTAGCAGCCCTTCAGATAGCACAGTCTGCAACTTGGGATGCTATTGTGCTCGACGTCATGCTTCCGGGTCTGGAAGGATATGGAGTCTTGAAAAAGTTGCGAGAACAAACTCAAGTGCCTATTCTCATGCTTACTGCTCTGGGCGATGAGACTGACCGAATTGTAGGGCTCGAGTTGGGCGCTGACGATTATCTGCCCAAGACTTTCTCGCCTAGAGAGCTGGTTGCTCGTTTGAGAGCCGTTCTCAGAAGAAGCAATCGACCGCTGACCACTAATACTTCTGGCAGCGATGGAGAGATCGTTGTCGGTCCTTTGATGATTAATACAGCTTCTCGTATGGTGACAAAAGACGGAGAGTTGATACTCTTAACTCCTGTTGAATTCGACCTATTGGTTGTTCTCGCCAATGCTAAAGGGCGCATCAAGACTAGAGAGCAGCTGTTGAACGAGATTCGCGATCGGCACTTTGATATTTACGATCGTTCAATCGACGTGCACGTTTCGGCGTTGCGTAAGAAATTGCAAGACGATCCCAAGAATCCTCGCTTCATTCGAACTATACGCTCTGCTGGCTATATGCTGATCAATCCTGTCGAGGGCAGCTCGTGAAAGTTAGACTGCCGTTGTATGCTCAGATAGTTGGAATGCTGTTCCTGTATCTGTTGACGCTTGCAGCCATCGTCTTCATTAGTTTGAACGCTCAGTTCGGTTTTGGTTGTGAGGCTTTGATCAAGTCCCCGCTCGGTGACCGCGTAAATACGATTGCCGATGCCGTTGCCGGCCGTCTTGCTTCTTCTAAGAAAGCAGAGTGGAACGATGTTCTGAAAAGCTACGAAAAACGTCATCATGTGAAGTTTTATCTTTTCGACATTTTTGGAAATCAGTTAGCTGGTCCGCCGATCGAAGTACCAAAGACGATTGTTCAACAAGTACCGGAGTTTGGCAGACCTCATCGATTTGGACCTTGGCCTCCTGCCATGGTTAGATTTCGGATGCATAACGATGGTGCACGATTCTTTGCGGGGAGAAATTTTGATGGACCATCCCCGACTGCGTCTCCTAACAACGGAATACCGGATAAAGAAAAGACGACAAAAGCCACTAAGGACGCTGGGGATGCTGAGGGACCGGTGCTGACAGTTGTTCCTTCGGGTGGAGTCGCTATCGTCGCTCCAGGTAGTGAGAAGTTTTTGACTCCTGGATTTGAACACGGCATGGATATGGGACCCCCACCTGGTCATGGAATGGGACTTATACCCGATGATAGAATGGGACCGCCACCTGAGATAGACGGTGGACCACCGCCTGGCCGCCGCACAGAATTGCCACCAAAAATAGCACCGGGTTCTATGCTGCAGCGATCTGAGGGCAGTCCAGTTCCTAATGTTGAATTTGATTTGGCTCCTGCATCGGTTCTTGAAGCACCGTCAGAGTTCGCTATGCATGGACGACCATTTATTCATAGAGCCCACGATCCACTGTCGCCACCTGATTTTGGTCCACCCGACGGTGGTCCTCCGACTGTCATTCATGTGCCACCAGACATGATGCATGCTAGAGGGCAGTTTATGTTGCACTCTCAGAATCCTGATCGGTTTTGGATTGGCACGCGCGTGCCAGTGGTTGCGCTAGATGCACCATTTCCAATACCCTGTGTTCTCATTGCTGAGACCGACAACATTTGGCGAAACAATCTATTGTTCGACACTGCGCTTGTACTTGAAGCCGGTGCCGTCGTTCTCGCTTTCTCGCTTATCTTTTGGTGGCCTTTTGTTTATTCCATTAGCCACTCGCTGGCAAAATTGACCACTGCCACTGAAGCTATCGCTGACGGGCGATTTGATACTCGATTGACTGTAAAACGTGGTGATGAGATTGGGCGTCTATCAGAAGCCGTCAATATCATGGCTGGTCGCCTAGCAAACTTTGTCAGCGGGCAGAAGCGTTTCCTGGGCGATATTTCGCATGAGTTGTTCTCCCCACTCGCTCGCCTCCAAATGGCACTTGAGTTACTGGATGAGGATGCCACCGAAAATCAGAAAGCGATGGTCAATGATATTCGCGAAGAGGTCTCTGAAATGAACAACCTCGTGAATGAGCTTCTCGCCTTTTCCAAAGCCGGATTGAAAGGCCGTGAAATCGAGTTGACCGTCGTCAATGTCAAAGGCATCGTCTCCGAGCAGCTTGACCGTATGAATATTGCAGAAAATATTGTGCTCAATATCTCCGGAGATCTGCGGGTAGTAGCCGATGCCGTCTTGCTGAGTCGTGCGATATCAAATGTTCTGCGAAATGCGGTCCGCTACGCCGGTGACAAGGGGCCGATTACGATTACTGCAGAGCGACACTCCGACCAAGTAAGCATTACTATTTCCGACCGTGGAAACGGGGTGCCAGAAGAAGCTCTCAGCCGTCTGGCTGAGCCCTTCTTTCGCCCAGAGGCATCGCGAAGCCGCAGCTCCGGTGGAGTCGGCTTGGGGTTGGCAATCGTCAAAAGTTGTATTGAGGCTTGTAACGGTACGGTAATTTTTCGCAATCGTGCTCAGGGCGGCTTTGAAGTCGAAATGCGATTGCAGCAAGCTTAGCGATATTCTCCTTTGTGCTCACGTATCTTCCGAGCACTTGCTAACATTTGACGGCAAAGCGGAAGCCGCACGTGTGTCCACTCAGCCGTTAAGTAGTGTCAAAGGTGTAACAACTATGAGAAAGCAAGTTTTGCTCGGTTCGGTTCTGGTTAGCTTGTTTGGCCTCAATTGCGCCATGATTCCGACCCTTGCTAAGGATATTGCCAGCAAACCAGCGGCGGAAGAAAAAGCAACCATATACACATTCAAAGAAAAGTCTCTGGATGGAAGAGAGATCGATTTTGCAAAATACAAAGGTGATGTGCTTTTGATCGTGAACACAGCCAGTAAATGCGGTTTCACCCCTCAATACGCAGGACTCGAGGACCTGAGCAAGAAATATTCAGCTAAGGGTCTTAAGGTATTGGGATTTCCCTGCAATCAATTCAAAGAGCAAGAGCCCGGGGATAGCGCTACAATCTCTGAGTTTTGCAAGAAAAACTACGGTGTCGATTTTCAGTTGTTCGAAAAAATCGATGTGAATGGCGACAAAACAAACGACCTCTATGTTTATCTAAAGGATGCTGCTCCGAACGATAAAGGTGACATTCGCTGGAATTTCACCAAATTTCTGGTAGACCGTTCCGGTAAGGTCGTTAAACGCTACGATTCGAAAGTCAAGCCTGAAGAGATAGTTGCTGATATCGAGAAGCTGCTTTAGCGTCCTTCAAATTGGAAGGGCGGAGCGTTCTGTTGGTCGATGAAATCACGTTGTTCTTCGCCGCTGGTGGCTACGCCTTCTAATGGATTCTCTCTGCGGAGGATAGAAGTCGTGTGGTATCGTCCGACATACTGACCATCAATATACTGATCAACAACAGAGCGGGCGATGATTGCAGCACCGTTGATTTGCGTGAAGTTACCTTTGGCACGAGCTGCCCACATTCCATCCTGACCGTTTGCAGTCTGGTATGAGGTGCGGTCCATTTGTGCTTCTGTTGCGTTGAAGCAGGTCACTGAAGATTGACCCTCGCTCCAACCATCCTGATTCCATATGCTCTGCACTTTGCCGCTAGCATCTTTTACAAAGTTCACTTCACAGACGACCTTTTGTCCCGGCATGATCGACTGCACTGCGGAGTCGGTCACTACGGTTTCACAGCGCCAAACGCCTTCGTATGTTTCAGGAAAAGAGTTTGCGTGAATGGCAGCACTCTGAATGGCACCACGGGCGAGACTGGTATCACCAGCGATAGCGGTGCAGTTTTGCTCCAAGTGACCGGCGATCATTCTGGCTTGTGCCGGCGCACATACTGAGCCCACGAAGGCTGCGA
Source organism: Oculatellaceae cyanobacterium (assembly GCA_036702975.1). Lineage (GTDB taxonomy): Bacteria > Cyanobacteriota > Vampirovibrionia > Obscuribacterales > Obscuribacteraceae > DATNPX01. The sequence continues at coordinate 3,528 of DATNPX010000046.1, read as the reverse complement.
GAATAAGAAGTTTGGAGGTTAGTGCTGCGATTTTCATTGTTACCGGCCTTTCTACTGCCGATAACAACATTCCACTGAGTTTGAAAATCTAATCGTCTTCGAAAATCGATCAGAAATCTTTATTTTTTCGCTTGATATCTATAAATAACAGCCAATCTGCATTTAGATATTCGAACGAAAAGGCAGTCCTGACTGTGTCCGGTGTTAACATTGCCTCTACCACGTGATTCTTCGCTATTGAGGTGTCGAAGAGCGTGATGAGTGTTTTCGATGGAGGTTCGGTTGTGACGAATAAGACTGCTGTGAGCTCGGAAATCAAAGACAAGAATCTCGCTCAGCTAGGCCGGCAGAGAATTGCCTGGGCTGGAGCAGACATGCCGGTTCTTTCTATGATCAGAGAGCGTTTCAAAAAAGAGACTCCATTTAAAGGTTTGAGAATGGCGGTTTGTGCACACATCACCAGCGAAACCGCAAACCTTGCTACGACTTTAGCGGCCGGTGGTGCTGATTGTTTGTTGATCGCATCCAACCCCCTCTCGACCCAAGACGACGTCGCGGCTTCTTTGGTTGAAGACCACAACCTCTCTGTCTATGCGATCAAGGGTGAAGATATGGAGACATATCAAAAGCATATCCGCATAGCGTTAGACCATAAACCGCATTTGATTATGGACGACGGATCAGACCTCGTTGCTACTCTTTTGCAGGAGAGAAAAGGGCAGGTCAAAGAGATTATTGGCACGACTGAGGAAACCACCACTGGTATCACCCGCCTGCACTCAATGGAGCGTGACGGAGAGCTGACATTTCCGTCAATAGCTGTTAACGATGCGCAAACCAAACACATGTTCGACAATCGTTACGGTACTGGTCAGTCGACATTGGATGGAATCATCCGTGCTACCAATCGACTGGTGGCTGGACGCACCCTGGTTGTGCTCGGCTATGGATGGTGCGGAAAGGGTTGTGCGATGCGTGGACGTGGTTTAGGCGCAAACGTCATCGTCACGGAAGTAGATCCGATCAAGGCGATTGAAGCTGTCATGGACGGCTTCCGCGTGATGCCTATCGATGAAGCTGCCGCACTCGGAGATATCTTCGTAACCGTGACTGGCAATCGCCACGTTGTCGACAAGGCCCATTTTGAAAAAATGAAAGATGGTGCCATCGTTTGTAATTCTGGACACTTCGATTTGGAATTGAATCTCGGAAGCCTGCAACAAATGTCGTCTAGTGTTCGAGAAGTGCGTCCCTTGATGGAGGAGTTCACCCTCAAGAATGGCAATCGCATTTATGTTTTGGCTCAAGGACGCCTCGTCAATCTATCTTGCGCAGAAGGACATCCTGCTAGCGTCATGGATATGAGTTTTGCCAATCAAGCTCTGGCGATGGAGTATCTGGTTAAGCACAAAGGCAAATTGAAAGCCGGCGTGCAGACATTGCCGGTGGAAGTCGACCAGGAGATTGCCAGCTTGAAGTTGAAGTCCTTGGGCGTCAAGATCGATGAGTTGACTCCGGAGATGACTGAATATATGCAGTCTTGGAGAAGTGGTACCTAATCGTTAACCCTTCACAGAACGCTTACAAAAAGACCCAGCCGCTAATGCGATTGGGTCTTTTCACTAGAACCGAATTGTGTTTTTTTTTACGGCTGCATCGCTTACAAAGATACAGATGATCAAAGAAGCCGTGAAACCGTTAGTTGATCTTTTGGAACATGTAGCCGATACCGCGTGCCGTCAAGATCAAATCTGGATTCGAAGAATCCTCTTCCAGTTTTGAGCGAAGGCGGCTGATATGTACGTCGACAACGCGGGTGTCGATGCGGTGGTCCGGCGGATAAGCCCAAACTTGTTGCAGGATCTCTCCGCGTGAATATGGCTTTCCAGAATTAGTAACAAGCAACTCCAGCAAACTGAATTCCATACCGGTCAAACGAATTCGCTCGTTTTTGCGAGTTACTTGACGTTTGTTTAAATCTATTTTTAGATTGCCGATGGTAATGACATTTGTGCTCTTGCTCTGTCCAGCATCTTGATGTCGTTCCACCGTTCTGCGAAGCACTGCTTTGATGCGGGCTTCCAATTCGCTTGGGCTGAAAGGCTTTACGACGTAGTCATCTGCACCAATTTCAAGACCTTGAATACGGTTGGATACATCGGCCACAGCCGTAAGCATGATTATCGGAGTGTCTGACGTCTTTCTAATTTCTCGGCAAACTTCGTATCCATCCATTCTCGGCAACATAACATCGAGAATGACCAAATCTGGCTGAAAGGCATTGAATTGTTCAAGCGCCTCTTGACCATCGGCCGCGGTCGCTACGTTGTATCCGGCCAGCTTTAAACGCGTTTCAAGGATTCGACGAATAGATGCTTCATCGTCAACTACGAGCACCTTTTCTTGTTCGCTATTGTTTTCCACCGTGATTTTCTCTTCTCTCTGATTTGCGGCGCGATTTGCGGAGATCTTCTCTGCATCATCAGCGTTGTTTGTGCCACTGAATTGAATTCTGTAGAGCGGTTTCGGCGACCGCAATGTCCTGTACGCCTTCAAAGAAGGTCGCCGCATTAATGATATACCATTCTTCTTAATGTGATGCCAGCCGAGCGTGGCTGAAGTTCGCAGCTGTCTGAGTAAATTGCCGCTGACCACTGGTGATGCGCTTGTCTGCCAGTTTTTTAGTTGTCATGCTCGGCGAAGAGATTGGAATTTTTAAACTCTTGGCAATAGTTGATATGCGACGTATTGCCGCTGTATGCCACCAGATATGGTTGTCAATGATGTCGATATTGGGGCTTACTTCAGTTCGACTCGGTTTCTATGCGGTTTTTCAGTCGATTTTGTTGAAGCGTTTGGATATTGTAATCAGTCTGTAAAACCGTGGCTGCGCGATAAGAAAAGATTCGTGCACATGCATAGAAGTCGTGTTAAGCTTCTGTGAAAGCCGGGGTAGTTGCCCCCGGAATGGTTGCGGCTTCCGTGGTTTGACAAGGTGTTTACGGAAGCTTGAAAAGGGAGATAGGAATGAACAAGCCCCAGTTCTGTTTAGCCTTGAGCATGTCGCTAACGCTCATTCAAGCCAGCTTACTACAGGCTCAGGCGGAGCCCAGTTCAATCTGGCAACGCATGGCTGCAGGCGGTGCCCAATCGGGGACGCCGACTACTGCTAAAAAGGCTGTTGTTCGTTCGTCGCAGACGGTGAAACCAGCGGCAGGCGCCAGCGTCGCACCGGTTGTAAAAGCGCCAGTAGCAGACGGACATTCAATGTTGTTGCTAGGCAAGAAGAGCGACGACACGATGGCAGGTGGAGCACCGGCTGCAGCGTTGACGATACATCCGTCATTGACGGATGAAGTAGCGCCGGCACCGGCAGCGGCACCAACACCGGTGAAGGCAGCAACGAAAGCCGCGCCGAGCAGCGATATGTTGGCGTTAGCACCGGGCAAAGAAGATTCAGGATCAGCGTCGAAGCAGTTGTTGGCGCAGTTGGCACCAGACCAAGTGGTGGCACAGTCGTCAGTAGAC
>DATNPX010000045.1:0-80486 GCA_036702975.1 Oculatellaceae cyanobacterium | reverse complement strand
CAGGAGACATGAAGGTTAAGCAAAATGCTATTGAAGTATATAATTTGGATATGATACCGTATTCAATACCTGAACAAGAGCAGGAAGTCATTAACACTTAGTTCCTAAAGAAGCTGGCCCAAACAACCGGGCCCACTTCTTTTCAAGCTCTCTACGCTGGGAAACATCGCCCAGTCGATGGCCAACTTTTTCCAAAAGGCGATGACGATTGCAGTTCTCTACCTGGGCGTCAAGCTCGTTTTAGATAACAAAATGACAATTGGCCAGTTGATCGCCTTCCAAATGTTTGCTGGTCAGTTTACAAATCCAGTTCTTAGATTGGTGAATCTCTGGAACGAATTTCAGCAGACTCTGTTAGCAGTTGACCGGCTCGGAGACATTCTAAATCACCCGATAGAGCTGCAGTCAAGTAAAGCAATCACTCTCCCGCAACTTTCCGGTGCAATTCGCTTCGATCACGTGTCATTCAGGTACAAGCCTGATAGTCCTTACGTGCTTGAGGACATGACACTGGATATTAAACCTGGAATGAGTATCGGGCTCGTTGGGAGAAGTGGAAGTGGTAAGAGCACCATCGCCAAGTTGATTCAGCGTCTGTATCTTGCTAACGAAGGCGCCATTTACCTGGACGACATCGATGTGCGCCACTTCGATCCGTTATGGTTGCGAAACAGCATTGGTGTAGTTTTGCAGGAGAATTACCTCTTCAGCGGAACCATTCGAGACAATATTTCTCTGCCACGGCCGGATGCTCCCATCGAATCCATCATAGAGGTCTCCAAGATCGCAGGAGCTCACGAGTTCATAACACAGCTGTCGGAAGGATACGACACTATGGTGGGTGAGCGTGGCTCATCACTCTCAGGGGGGCAAAGACAGCGAATTGCTATCGCTCGAGCACTGATAACTGACCCGAAAATACTTATCTTTGATGAAGCAACGTCAGCGCTCGATTACGAATCAGAGCGCATAATTCAGTCTAATTTGGCAACAATTAAGAAGAACAGAACGGTATTGATCATCGCGCACAGGCTTACGACAGTGCAGGACTGCGACCTCATCCTCGCCCTCGACAAAGGTAAGATTCTCGAGCGCGGTTCGCATGATGAGCTGCATCGAAAACGCGGTTATTACCACCACCTGCATAGCCAGCAGCACGTGACCAGGGAGGTAGTTAATGCCGGTAGTAGATAAACACGAGTTCAAGCCTATCCTGGCCGAGATTGAAGACAGCCCAGTCAGTCCGATGGGCAGAGCGATCTTTTGGCTGGTGATAGCTACCTTCGCAATTGCAGTAGCCTGGTCTGTTTTCGGAGAGGTCGACATCGTAGTTAGCGCTCCAGGCAAGGTTATCCCAGATGGTCAGGTGAAAATAGTTCAGCCGCTAGAAACCGGGGTGATTCAAAAGATACTCGTGAAAGAAGGAGATCACGTCAAGAAAAACCAGGTCTTAATGGAGATAGATCCATCTTCGACGTCACCCGAAGTCGAAACCAGTTCGAAAAATCTCGGATATGCAAAGCTCGAGCAAGACCGCCTGAATGCAATGGTGACTGAGACCAGCTTTCTGCCGAAAACAGAAGCGGACCAAGCTGCAGTTGCCACTCAAACTGCATTGTATGCAGCGAGCAAGAACGATCTGCAAAAGCAGCTTCGGATGAAGGACGAGGAGCTAAAGAAAGTCGAGCAACAGATGGCTTCCAACCAGTCGGAGAAGGCCCAAAACGTGGAACTCCTTAGAGTAGCTTCTGAAAAAGAGCAGCGACTGAAAGAAGTGCTCGATTTGATACCACGAGACGATTATGAAAAAGTGACGAACGACATTCTTGGATATAAGAGTCGCATTACACAAGCTGAATGCAAGCTTTCAGAACTCGAACATCAGAAGTTGCAGACAAATGAAGAAATTGCACACATCAAAGAAGAGTTTAAGTCCAACAATCTGAAAGAGTTGGCCGACAAACAACGCCAAACAAGTGAGTTGGAAGCAAAGGTCAAAGTTTCGTCTTTCCAAAACGCTCAGAAGTTGGTTTTGTCCCCTGTTGATGGCCATGTGGACACAATGTTTGTTCATACAGTGGGAGGCGTTGTTACGCCTGCCGAAAAGTTAGTAAGTATTGTGCCTGACAACGTTCCGTTGGTAGTGCAAGCTTATGTTGCTAATCGCGATATAGGATTCGTTCGCAAAGGAGCTTCGGCTGCAATCAAAGTCGACACCTTTGATTTTCAAAAGTATGGAATGTTGAATGGTCGGGTTTCGTTGGTATCACATGACAGTCGGGAAGATGAAAAACTTGGACAGATCTTCGATGTCTACATACGTCCGTCCGAATCCTATATCAAGGTCGATAACCGCAGAGAGCAACTAGCATCTGGAATGACAGTGATTAGTGAAGTTAAGACGGGAAGGCGTAGAATTATTGAATTTTTCTTGTATCCCATAGTTAAGTATCTGCATGAAGGTTTTAGCGTTCGATAGGAGCACAAATATGCAAATCATAGTGTCTAGCTTCAATCCGAGGAAGTTTGTTCTAGGACTTATTCTCCTGTGGGTTTGCGTAGTGACGTTAGGATTGGGTGAGGCTTCTCTAGCCACAGACAAAATTGGCGCAAAATCGGTTTCTTCGCAATCGGAGAAAGTTAGTTCGGGTAGAGCTGTTTGGTATTTCGTGGATCCGCAGAATAGAACCAAACTAGGTCCTTTTCCCAGGCGCCCAACCGAGTTCAACGATGGAATTGCAGCAATTTATGACGGCAAGCACTATTTATATATCGACATAAATGGAAAAGTGGTTGGACCTGCGGCGCATGATTGTGGCGAGTTTTCAGAAGGACTTGCAGCTGTCTGTTACGAACGAATGAGCAAAGGCACCCCTAAGTCTACCGGTTGGGGGTATCTGAACAAGAAGGGAAAACTCGAAATTAACGGACACTTCAATCGAGCGTGGAAATTTTCGGAGGGGTTGGCAGCCGTCGAAATTGGGCGGGATACGCGTAATTTTCTAGATACGACATGCGAGAAGTATGAACAGCCTGGACTAATCGGTTTCATAAACCATGATGGTCAGATCGTTATTAAGCCGCAATATCAGGTTGACCAAAATATGCTCGCTGGATTTTGTAACTTTAGAAATGGCCGCGCAGTTGTTCGCGTGCAAGACAAAGTCGGATACATAGACAAGACTGGCAAAATGGTCATTTCTCCGACCTACGCGGTGGCAAGTCCTTTTTCGGAAGGGCTTGCAGCCGTGAAGCTGCCGGGGCAAAACTACTGTTACATCGACCTTGACGGAAATCCACAAACACCACCTAACTTTAAGCTAGCCGAAGAATTCCATTGCGGATTCGCAAAAGTAATGATCAATGGGGAACACGGATTCTGCTTCATAGATCGCAGTGGTCGAGTTGTACTTCGTACACGACAGGCAGAGCAGTTCGCAGAGGATTGTGCTTTTGCAGAACTAGAACCTAATAAATTATTCTGCATTGATAAATCAATGAAGCCGAAAAGCGCAAAAACATTCTCACTGGCTTACCCATTCTCGGAAGGGATGGCGCTGGTTGAGTCTGATGGCAAATGGGGATTCATCAATTTGGACGGCGAATTCGCTATACCGTGCAAATACTCGGATGCCGGTTCATTTCGGTGCGGACTGGCTCCTGTAGAAGTTCAGTAAATATTGGGTGTAAAGAAGGCGCACATATTCACATCAAGGAAGAGACAATGACCATTGACATCAAACAGGGACCCGGCGTTTCAAATAGTGATTTCCAGACGATGAAACAGGCCGTCGAAAACGCAGAACAGGCATTGGGTCCCGACATTAATAACATCCTAAATACCCTTCCTTTCAAAATTGAAATCGACCAGAATGGGCAATCATCAGGGGAGACTGAAAAGACGTGCACACTCGGCCCGCAAGTGAAACTTTTCATCAATACTCCAGATGGGAGACAAACGCCAAAACGGATGAAAGACACTGCTATCCATGAGCTTGGTCACCTCCTGGCGGAAATGATTCAACCTAAAATGCCAGGTATTCTGAAGCAGTACCTGCAAGATGTGAACAATTCGGGTCTTGACGACGAGCAAAAAGACCAACTGATCATGCTACGACAACCGGTTGATCCGAAATTGGATCCTAATCCAGTCGGGGGCGAGGTTGTTCCTGATCTGCTGGACGTAAAATTCGGGGGTAATCCTGACGCCGATCAAACCAATTTGACTGGCAGACATAGTGAGTTGCATTCCAAAGATCTAGCTCCCTATTTCCAGAAAACGATTGGGAAAATTCTCGATGCTATTAAGACTTTAAATCCTCACGACCTGCAAGTGCCTTGGGATTTGCCAAAGCCGGGAAAAAAGGCCCCTCAGATGCCAAGCAGACGAGTTGAGGGAATTGTTTCAGGTGGAGGTGGGAAAGCAAAAGGAGCACCTTCATATGACCCGTTGGTTCTCAGCTTAGATGGTGCGCCCATCAGTACGACTTCCATGTCGACCAACAACGTTACGTTCGACACGGACAATACTGGATACGCACACCCCACTGGATGGGTTGGCGCAAACGATGGAATTTTGTTTTTAGACACGACCGGCGTCGGTGTCCTCTCGAACGGCAGTCAAATTTTTGGCACAAGTATGCCACTAAACAATGGCTCCATGGCGCCCAGCGCCTGGGCTGCACTTGGACAATTTGATACCACAAGTAGTGGCACTATCAACGCATCAAACCCCGTTTACTCCGATCTGTTCGTTCAAACTGGCGATGGCAGTGTTTTTAGTTTGGCTCAACTTGGAATTACCGCTATCAGTCTCTCGAATTCCTCCGTAAATCGCACTGACGACGCTGGCAATACAGAATTGTCTCAAGGGACCTTCTCGTTCGCCAATGGAACATTAGGGGTTGTCGCTGACTATCAGTTCCAGGAGGATTACACAAATAGCTATCAAGTTGGTTTCTCCAGCTCTCAGATCAACTTGTTGCAGCCTGATGCGACCGGACTTGGTGTCGTAGAGGATTTACAGGAGGCTGAAGCATCAGACAACTCCGGTGTCCTTCAGGGATTAGTAAACTCCTTTGAATCCACAACTGACATTAGTGCGCAAATGGCATTGCTCCGGCAGATACTTATCAATTGGACTGGCTCCGAAAATGCGGCATATGTAGGTCCGCACATGGATGCCGAAAGCTTTGCCGTAGTTGAAAAGTTCTACGGACAGAATTTGACATTTGAGAACAACACCACCCCAGGAGTTTTACAAGCTGAGTACCTTTACCCGGCCTACGATGCGATTCAAGAACAAGCGTATGGGCAATTGATGTTCTCGGGACAGTTATCAGATTTGTCAGAGTTGATTAACACTGAGCAGCTTCCGGATAACACTGCTTACTATGATTTCTCCGCGGTCGCGAACTCGCTGATTTCACAGTCAATTAATGATCTGACGGGCGCATCTCTCCGTCTCACTGAGTTTTTGAAAAGCGTAAACGGCATGGATATGGTCAGTCAAAGCAACTTTGCTAATTTCAGCAGATTGCTACAGCTAGAAAGTCCAACGTTGTACTCAGTTTTAGAGTCAATCGGATTAAATCCGGTGAGCACCGCTGATGGAGACACAATCAATCGTTCCGGCGTTTTTCAGAACGAGACAATAATGGCTAGTGGAAGCAATGATCATGTTTTGGCGGGGACTGGAAATGTAATCATCAATGCCGCAGGAAACAACGATTGGATCCTAACCAATACAGGCAATGATGTAGTAAATGCAGGCTCTAATGCGACCGTGTATCTTGGTGATGGAAATCAGGAAGTGACTGTAGGTGGTGGCACCAGCCTGATATCGAGTGGGCCGCTCGGAAGCACGGCTGGAACTGGCAATGATATCGTGCACTTCAACGAAGGCTCCGGTACCGTTACCTATATTCAGGGAGGTACAGGAATAGGCGGTGTCGACACCTTAGCTTTTGGTAACGATGTAAGCACGTCGAATTTGGTGCTAACGGCAAGCGGCAACGATCTTGTTATCGGAATCAGCGGGACCAATGATACTCTTGATCTCGTTTCAGAACTTGGTCGCTCTTCGACACTGGGCGGGATAGCAAAGCAGATAACTTCGTTCGAATTTGCCGATGGCACTGATTTGACGCAAAGTGAATTTGGTCAAATAGGCATGACCTCGTCGACGACAGGCAACAACGAGGTTGTTAATCACAGCACGTCATACATAAACGAAGTAGGCACAGTTACTGGAGCTGGCGATACTTTCTACTACGGAAGTGGAAGTGTGACTGTCAATGACAGTGGCAATAACAATGTATACCATGCTGGAAGCGGGACATTTGAGTTAGCAGCAGGTACTAACGATCAAGTGTTCTTGAGCAGCGGCAATGCGGTGGTCAACGCAGGTGCCAACGACTACATCCAAGTAGGCAACGCAGGAACTAATGACTCGATTCTCGTCGGAGCCAATGATTCGATTAAACTATGGGAAGCCAACACTACAATTACCGTCAACGAGGGAAGTGGCGAAACAAAGATTAGTGCTAATCCTGGAGCGTATGGAGCACCAACAGGTGTTTTGACGTTCGGAAGTGGCATCACCGCAGCTGATTTGGAGCTGAACTCTTTCAGTGACGGACTAATCATGACACTGAATGACGGACTTGGCGACGAAGTCGTCTTCCAAAACGGTGGAGTAGGGGTGCAGCAGTTCGACTTTGCTGACGGAAGTTCTTACACCCTTACACAACTAGCTGCAATGCACCCCTTGCCGGACAACGTAACAACAAACGGTATCGATGACGAAGAAGCCTTAACGATCGATGAGACGATTACAGTCAGTGCTTCGAACGCAACCGTAGGTATTGGCTCAGGAAATGATCAGATCAGTATCAGCGGAAACAACGATTATGTCGGAAGAGGATATGCCGAGCTGGTGCCGGGAAATGACACCATCACTGATACAGGAACAAACAACACAATTGATTTACGCTTCGCTAACGACGCTACTGAGAGCATAACGGCTGGAGCAAACGACACCGTCACCGTGGGAACAGGCACCCTTAATTTTGTCGGCGCAAACAACGATTATTTGGAGTACTACTCAAACGCAACAATCACGTCCGGAGGCAATAGTCAGTTTGATTCTTGGGGCAATAACAGCACAATTACCGCAGGCGTCAACGATACTTATACGCTAGTGTCAGGAAATGACACTATTAGCGGTGCCGCCAACGATACGTTCATCGTGCGGGGCGCCAACGCTGAAATTACGGTTGGTGACAACAATATCTTAGACTTGGAGGGTACCGCCACCGTCATCATAAACGCCGGAACGGGAACGACTGTATTAAACAATCCCAACGCCAATGACACAATTCAATTTGGCGCAGGAATTACAGAGAGTGGAATGTCCTTTAGTTCGGACGGCACCGACTTGACGATTAACTTGAACGGTTCAGACGTGGTGCAGTTGAACCAACAATTTGCAAATGAAACACAATACGAATTCAACAACTTTGAATTTGCGGATGGTACAACGGAGACACTTGCGCAGCTTATTGGTTCGTCTCCTCTCTCAGTCAACATAGCGGATAGCAATACATCTGTAGACTTTTCAGGCAGTACTGTTATGTCGTCGAGTGTGTCCATTACCGGATCAAACGATTCTATATACGGTGGCCAGGGAAATCAGACTATTAGTCTCAATGGTTCTAACGATAATATCGACTTGGGCTCTTCCGGCTTTGCGACAGGAAACGATGTCATTACTGATGGTGGCGTTAATAATGTCATTGAACTTGGTTTTGGCAATTCTGAGGTTACACTGGGACAGAATGATCAAATAACCACTGAAGCGGCGACTGTTGATTTTTACCTGGGCGCTGGTACCGTTTCTAGCACAATCAACGAAACACCGTTTGATACGAACAATTATCATTTTGACGGTTTGGACGAATCAGCCCTGGCGGTAGAACGGACGTCGAACGGTTCGTTGCAACTAAACCTGTCAAACGGAGACAGTATCGGCTTAGGCCAAACCCCTGCCTCAAATGACAGCTTCATATTTGACGACGGCACATTAACGAGCAATGACATTGTTGCGCTCGCGCCGACGTTTACGCTCATAGCCACTGATGATTCGACAGTTGATCAGTCGGCCGCCACCACGAACGCGGTAATACAGACTCATGCAAATGACGCAACGATTGTCGAGGGCAGCGGTGACACCCTGGTAAATGATCAGACATTGTTGCCTGACTGGTCTACAGGCAGCCTTGTATACAGCGCAAACAACGTAGTTGAGCTGGGTGCTGGGAATGATACTACGTATGCTGGTATCAATGACTCGATAATCGCGGGCTCAGGAACTGACGTGATTTATGCAAACGTCGGTGCAGTAACAGTAACAGCTGGCACGGGCAATGACACCATATCAGGAGCAGCCGAGAATCTTACGTTAAACGTAAGCTCAAGCAGCGGCAACGTGTATGTTTCAGACAATGGAACGGGCCCGCTGGGCGCTGCCACCGTGAACTTTGGCGCAGGATTGAATGCTTCGGACTTGCAGGTCTCGTTCAACAACAATGACTTGGTGCTTGGATTCGATGATTCAAGCGCGACTGTGTCTTTCCAGAATCAACTGTCTGCATCGGAAGTACGGCCGATTGACTTGAACTTCGGCGATGGCTCATCAATGAGCTACGCTGAATTGCAAGCGAACAATAACTTCTATGTATACAATCCGAACGACGGCGCGACTGTAGACGAATCAGGAATTGGCTGGCAGACAAATCTGTATAACGTCGGAAATAATGTGACACTGATTTCAGGAACCGGTGTGCAAGACCTCGCAGACTACGGTACCAACGACACTGTCGATTATTCGCTGAGTAACGCGAATGACAATATTAGAGTGGGCGACAATGCAACGTTGATTATTGGCAATGGTGACAATCAGTTAAATATTGGCAACAACTATACGGTAACAGCGGGAAGTGGCGATAACACAATTAATGCGGGTTCGAATGGAACGATAACTGTCGGGAATGGGGACAACACGATCACCGATTTTGGCTCTACAACGCTGAATGTGGGCAGTGGGAATGAAACTATAAATAGTGGTTGGGGCGACACCGATAATCTCGGAGCCGGAAATGCCACGATTATCTCGGGTGGCAACAGCATCGTAAACGGCGGCGCTGGAACGTTCAATGATACAGTTGGCGCGGGCGATCAAGTTCATGCATCGCAAGGGAATGACACGCTCGTGATGGGTTCTAGTGTTGGAGGCTCAGTCAACTACTATGAAACGACCAATGCTGGCGCGACCACAAATACTGATACTCTGATCTTTACCGGAGGCATTACCGCCGCGGATGTGTCATTCAGCGCTTCTACTGACGATGTAGACATTGCGGTAAGTTCAGATTTCGAGGACATCGATCTGCATCAGTTCGGTTCGGGGGTGACGAAACAAGTTACACAACTAGAATTTTCTGATGGCACGACTGAATCGCTTGCCGACCTTCTATCAGGTGGATTGCAAGTAAGCAATTCAAATGACAATGCGGTTATAGACAGATCTGAATCAGCATTGAATGAGACGATAGATTTGTTCGGCAATAACGATGTCTTCTACGGCAGCAAGATCGGTGGCACTGAAACTTTTTATTGGGCTGGCTCAAATGCCACCATATACGAGGACAATGCAAACCTGACAGTCAATTCTGGTTATGCAGCAACCATCTACGGCGGGTCTGGCACCACAACAGTTCAAAATGGCACGTTCGGTAATACCGTATATGCAGGAAACGGAGCTGTTGATACGACGAATGAGAGCTGGGACACAATTTATGGTGGAAACGGCACGCTAACCGAATCAAATGGAACGAATAATTACATCCAGGGAGGCAATGGCGAGATCATCGTCAACGGTGGCTCATCTGAGACCATCATTGGCGGTAATGGAGCAATGGACATTACTGCGGGCACCAATGCATGGATTCAGGCATCCGTGGCGAACGATGTTTACAACATTGGGTCCGGCACCGGAACCACAACCATTACTCAGTCGTACAACGGTGATACCGTTCAAGCGAATTCTGATGTAATCAACTTTGGTGCAGGAATAACAGGTGGCGATCTGACAATATCGACGACGCCGGCTAATCTGACGATTGCTTTTGGTTCGGACCAAATCGTCATAAACTCTGAGTTTGACTCAGGCTACAAGCAGGTCACCCAGTTCAACTTTGCTGATGGCACATCTGAGAACCTGGCGCAACTGCTGAATACAGATGCGGCTGCGTTCAGTACCTCCGACAGTTACACCTATGACCAGAGTAGTTCTTCACTCAGTCAGTTGATAAGTCTGTCTGGTGCTAATGACACAGTGCTGACTGGTAGCGGTAACGATTCGGTCTACTTAACTGGCAACAACGGTTTAGTGGACGTTGGTTCTGGAACTAATCTGGTATCAGTCGCGAGCAATTCGATAGTCGAACAAACTGCTGGCGGTTCTTCTACCGTGATCGCTGGAAACAACGACCAGGTAGTAGGCGCCACAGGATCACTCCTGGTGAATGTCGGAAGCAACGATGAGATTACTGCAGCGACAGGAGCCAACCAGATAAATGTCGGACTAGGATCTGGCAGTACCGGAATCAATGAAGTTGCTGGCTCAGGAAGTGACACGATTTCATTTGCCGCTGGCATCACGGCCGCGGATCTCGTACTCTCTGCAACAGATGGAAACCTAACGATCGGACTCGGTGATGGTACAGATGCTGTCACGGTTGACAACGAGTTTTCATCTGGATACAGACAATTCAATACGTTCGAATTTGCAAATGGAGCAACCGAGGATTTATCGCAACTGATTCAATCTGGACTCAATGTCACTCTGAATGCAAACGATGCGCTACTCGACAGAAGTTCTTATAGCGAGCACGAAACAATAACTCTCGCTGGTTCGAACGATTCTCTGACTACAGGAAGTGGCAACGATAACATATCGGTGACCGGCATCAACGACACGCTCGTGTTGACCAATTCTAACGACGTTGTAACAGGGGGCCAGGGTACTGTTGTATCAGCTGAAAATGCGGTACTAGCATTTACCGCCGGTGTAAACGACACAGTCAACAGTTCGACCGCAAATGATGTATTTAACGTAGGGCTCGGAAGTGGTACTACAACAATCAATGAAAACACTGCCGCTTTAAATGGCGCTGCCGATGTGATCAACATCGGTGCGGGTGTCAATTCATCGAGTATCGCGTTGTCTGGTAGCACTACCGATTTGGTCATCGGATTCGGAAGCGGTGGCGACCAAGTTGACATCAATGGCGAGTTCGCGGCAGGGGCCAAACAGATCACCGAGTTCCATTTCGCTGATGGCACATCGGAGACCCTTGCGCAGCTATTGCAGAGTGGAGTAACAATCTCTAACGCCTTTGATAATCAGACGATTGACCGAACATTGTCGACCGCTTCTGAGTCGATAAGCGCCACTGGAGCGAATGACACGATTTTGCTTGGAGCTGGCAATGATTCGGTGACGTTAGGAACCAATGACACTCTGACTGCATTGACTGGTTCAACGTCTGTAGTTGCTGGTACGAACGACACAATAAATACCTCGACTGCAAACGATTCAATTACAGTTTCAGCAACGTCAGGTCAGACCATCATCAATGAGAATGCCGCACCAGGAAGCGGAAGTGCAGACACTCTTGTATTTGGCGCTGGCATAACGGCTTCCGATTTGTCGCTGTCTGGAGCAAGTGATCTCGTAATTAACTACGGTTCGAATTCAGTGCAGATAAACAATGAGTTCAGTTCCGGCTACAAACAGGTCACGGAGTTTGAATTTGCCGACGGTTCATCAGAAACCCTGAGTCAGTTGCTCGCGTCTGGAATCACGCTCGATATCAACGACAACAACGATTATGTCGATCAGTCGGCTAACACCGGCAATGCTGTGATTCCGGTTTCTGGAAACAACGATACACTGATTACAGGCTCTGGAAATGACACTGTTAACGTTTCTGGAACAAACGATAGTATCAATCTCACTGGTACTGCAATTGTTAATGACACAGGCTCTAACAATAATATCGCCGGCGGTGCTAACGATTTCCTGGTAAATGTTGGGATAAACGACACAGTTTATGCCTCATCAGCGAACGATACGATCGGATTGGCCGAGGGAACAGGTCTCACGACAATAGACGAAATCAGTGTAGACACGACCGGCACTCAAGATACGCTAAGTTTCGGTGCCGGAGTCAGCATTAGTGATCTTATTTTGTCAGGCTCAACAAATGATCTTTATCTGGCTTTTGATGGCTCAAACGATGCCGTCGATATCAACGGTGAGTTCGCTCAAGGCTATAAACAAGTTACCGAATTCGATTTCGCAGACGGCACTTCCGAGTCGTTGTCAGCACTTCTTGCGAGCGGTATCTCAGTAACAGATAGTAATGATGGCGATACCATAGACAGACGTGGTTCCCAGTTTAATGAAACCATTACCGTCAGCGGATCCACTGATACCCTGTACACGGGTACTGGAAACGATACGGTCTCGATTGGTAGTTTTAACGATGTGATCTACGGATCAACTGGCAATCTCGCCGTAACGGCGGGGTTCAACAGCACTATTTATGCGTCATCTGGAAACGATACTTTCAACATTGGTCTTCCGACAGAAAATACAGTCATTAGTGAAACTGCTCCTAATAATGGTTCCAATACGGATACGCTGGTCTTCGGGCCGGACATCGCTCAAAATGACGTGGTCGCAAGTCTTTCTGGAACGGGTTTGTTGTTGTCTGTCGATTCCGGTCTAGCCACGGTTGACATTCAGGGTGAATTTGTCACTGGCAACAAGCAGATATCTACCGTTGAGTTCAGCGATGGATCTACTGAAGATATTCAACAACTGCTCAACACTAGCACAGTCTCCAGCAGCGCCAATAGCAGCACCATTGACCGCTCAAGTTCAACTGTAAATGAGATGTTGACGGTAAACGGCTCGAATGACAGCGTACTTCTTGGATCTGGTTCGGATATTCTCGATCTAACTGGAAGCACTAATGATGCAGTAACGCTTGGTTCTGGCGCGGCAGCCATTTTATCTGGCGGAAACAGCTCATTCACTCAAACTAGTGGAGCCAGTGGCATTTCTGCAGGTGTAAATGACAGGATAAACATTGAAGGCGGAACGGCGCAGGTCATTGCTTCTGTCAACGATTCAATCGTTGGCGGTACCGGCGCACTGTTTGTCACTTATGGAACAAATGATCTAGTAACTGCATCGTCGGTGAATGACACGTTTATAGTGAATTCAGGTATCGGTCAAAGCATTTTGAATGAAGTAGTACTGAGCACTTCAGGGCAATCTGATTCTATCTCATTTGGCGCGGCAGTTTCTGAGTTAAATCTGTCGCTAACTGCATCATCCGATGACCTTCTTATCGGAACCGGAGTCGGCAACGACACAATTGATATCAATCATGAATTCGCGGCTGGCAGCAAACAGGTTACTCAATTCCAGTTTGCCGACGGCACAACCGAGTCCCTTTCTGACCTATTGTCAGATGGACTGACTGTGACGAACGCTGCAAACAATGTGACCATAGACAGAACACAGTCCACCGCTGATGAGACGATCGCTATGAGTGGAGCAAACGATTCCCTGATTGCGGGAGGTGGAAACGACACTATTACGCTATCGAGTGCCGCATCAAATGATTCCGTACATTTGGGTTCTGGAACGTCCACGGTCACGACAGCGGGCAACGATTCAATAACTGCTGGTAGCGGAGCCTTCACCCTTACGTCAGGAGGGAACGATTCGATTTCAACCGGAGCCGCAAACGCTACCATTAATGCCGGAATCAACGACCAAATCTCGACAGGCTCAGGTAATGCGACCATCGTTGCTACAAGCAACGACACTATTACTGGTGGCACAGGAGCGATGTCAGTTACGTTTGGCGCCAATGACACGGTTACGACTTCAACAATGAATGACTACTTTGTCATGGATTACGGAATCGGAAATGCGGTGATAAATGAGACAGCTGCCACCGCAGGCCACTCAGATGAGATCTACTTCTTGGCTGATGTCAACGCCAACGATGCGACCTACACGCAGAGTGGCAATGACCTCATCATCAATCTCGGCAATGGAACGGATACCGTCGATATCAAGGGACAATTCGCCTCTGGTAACAAGCAGGTGACAAGTATCGTCTTTGAAGACCCGCTTAGCCTGACATTAAGTCAGATGGAATCCAGTGGACAGATTCAAAACTACACTGGCACCAGCTCTCAACCCACGCAATCCTCAAGCGCACAAACTTCTTCAGCGGTAAGTCAAACAAGCGGCGGTGCATCTAGCACCTCAAACACAAATGACGGATTGGTAACGAATCCTCAGTCCCAAAGTTCGTCAGCTAGCCAGAACTCCGGCAATGATATTGCTTCGTCTTCTGGCTCGAGTAGTTCCACGCCTGGTATTGACCTCAACCAGTTCATACAAGGCTACAACAACAGTTATGCCTCAACGTATGGACCATTGACGAATGATTCGACCTCTACGCAGAGCCCTGCGACATCAACCCCGACTACGGCATCTGGAACGGCTCAATCTTCCGGTAGTTTTTCGTCTTCAGATATCAACTTGTTACTCCAACAAGTTACTGCCTACGGAAACTCAGACCAGGGGGCTGCAACCTTGAGCCAGATTAGTCAAACTCAACAACCTACCGTACAACTGGTAGCCACGCACTGACGTATAATGTGACCACTTAATGCAGAGTCACGCGCTAGCCGCTCGTGACTTCTGCAACTGATTGAGTGAGGATAAATTTTGACTATGACTGATCTGAAGCATGCACCTGCTGCGTTCTATTACCATCCAGACGGATACGAAACAAATCGACCGAATTTGATGGGACGCCACGCAGCAGGAGAATCATTCTTGAAGGCATTCTGCAAAAATGCCGATCAGGAGAAGCTCTATTGCTATGCAGCAAATAAGAGTCATTATGACCATTTCGTGAAAAAGGTGACCCCGGTCAAAAAGCCTAATGCCAGCTTGGAATGGGTCGAATGGCGAAACTGGGGAAAGCTTGCCGAACCTGGTTGTCTTTTTACGCCAGGACCGGTGCTTCATGAATTGGCTTGGCAGCGACGCCATGGAAATAATCGAGCATTCAGTATCTGCGGTGTGACACATACAACGGCGACGAGCCGCGTCATGGATTCATTCGGCGAATATCTGACATCACCAGTGCAACCATGGGATGCGCTGATTTGTACGTCAAAATGCGTTCAGAAAACAGTCCTTACAGTTTTGCAGGACTACGCCCAATATTTGCAAGAACGCTTTAACTCTCGGTCACCAATCGTACTGCCAATTCAGCTTCCAGTTATTCCACTTGGCGTTGACTTCGATTTCTACGATATCACCGACGAACGCAGAGCCCAACTGCGGACCGAATGGCGTCAGAAAATGAAAATCGAAGACGATGAAGTCGCAGTTTTGTTTTTTGGACGACTGGCATTTCATGCCAAGGCCCATCCAATGCCAATGTACATTGCGCTGGAGGAGGCTGCTCGCAAGTCCGGGAAGAAATTTAATTTGATTTTGGCAGGCTGGTTCCCTAGCAAGCAAATGCAGGAGCAGTTTATAAGCAGTGCTAAGCTGCTTTGTCCTTCACTGAGAATGACGATAGTCGACGGAAGAAATCCTGAGGTCCGTGAAAAGGTCTGGTACGCTGCTGACATTTTTACGTCCTTGTCAGACAACATCCAAGAGACGTTCGGATTAACACCAATTGAGGCGATGGCAGCACAGTTGCCGGTTGTCGTAAGCGATTGGAATGGTTACCGAGAAACCGTAACGGATGGAGTCGATGGTTTTGCAATTCGGACATACATGCCGCCGTCTGGTTTAGGTGAAGGTTTGGCTTTGTCTCACGCCATGGGAATTTCCAATTACGACGAATACATTGGTATTCAGAGCCAATTTACGTCGGTCGATGTGCGAGATTGCGCCGACGCATTTGCCAAACTCGCACTGGATGAATCGCTACGTAAGCAAATGGGCACCGCCGGCAAAGAAAAAGTTCAGGCGACATTCGACTGGAAAGTTATCATCCCTCAGTACCAAAATTTGTGGGCCGAGTTAGCAAAACTCCGTCAATCCAAAACGGGCAGAGTTGAGAGGAAAGCTAACGCTTCCGCCAATCCACTACGGAGTGACCCCAATTTTCTCTTTGCCTCGTATCCGACACATACACTCAGTCCGGGCACGATAGTCTCGAAGGACGAAAACTGTTCGCGTGACAGAATGCAACTTATGCGCGCCATTCCTATGGCGAACATCGCAAGCGGCTCGTTGCTAGATACCAATGAGCTCTTCGAACTTCTTGACAAAATCACGACGAACGGAATTTCAGTCGATCAACTGTGTAGTAAAACTCCGGCAGCACGTGGACGGCATCTGCTTCTTTCGATTCTTTGGCTTGCAAAAATGGGACTGATTCATTTGAACCAAAGTAGCTCAACTGAATCAACATCAGCAGAATCAGATGGCACACAGAAGCACTTGATCAAGGTTTAACATAGGCACACTATCACAATAAGTAGCGGCAACCTCCAATCACAGTTTTAGAGGTCTTAAATGTTTGTACCATTTGAATTTCTACCCGACAAATCTTTCGACGAGCTGGTTACTAAGCTTCAAGGTCCGCTGCTAGCAATTACAGCCCTTACCCTAATATCGACGGGAACCTCTTCGATAGCTCAACCTAGTGAAGGCGTCTCAAAAAATGAAACTCAGAAAAATGTCGCCCCTGAGAAAGCATCTGCTGACGCAAAGTCTACTTCCGTAAGTGCAGAGGAAGTCAAAGAGAAACTAAACCTAGGTCGTAAGCAACGCAACGATGCGGCTTACAGAGAGGCTGAGGAAACATTTAAGTCCGCGTTGAAAATGTGCCCAGATGGTGATAATACTCTGCAAGCAGAGGTGCTTGAGTCCATAGCCGGTCTCTATCTTGCAACGAATCGTCTGGACGAATCGGAGAGCCTCTATGGCAGAGCAATACGCTTGCTCGAATCCGGAGCAGATCAAGCAAAGCTAGCTATTGCTTACGACAACATGTCTAATGTCTGTCTTAAGAGACACAAAATTGAAGAGGCTCAAAATTTCAATCAGAAGTGCATCGATATATTAGCTAATCAGGTCAAGAGTAAGCCAGTT
Source organism: Oculatellaceae cyanobacterium (assembly GCA_036702975.1). GTDB lineage: Bacteria > Cyanobacteriota > Vampirovibrionia > Obscuribacterales > Obscuribacteraceae > DATNPX01. The sequence goes on along the minus strand of DATNPX010000045.1, from coordinate 63,205 downwards.
GTTCGCATAGACCTGGCCAAGGCTCTCAATCAAAAGGCGCTACTTTGCGTTGCGACGCGTAAGCTCCCCGAAGCCGAGGATGTTTTCAAACAGACGATTAGCTTGTATCCAAACCCGGCTACTATCGACGAGAAACTACTGGTTGCCACAGCTCTAGACAATTTAGGGGGCGTCTACTTAAAGCAAGCCAAGTTTGCCGACTCAGAGGCCAGCAGATTGAAAGCCCTGGTAATCTATGAAAAAGTAGGCGGCGGAAAAAGTCAAGATCTGGCCAAGTGCCTACAGAATGTCGCGTCTGTTTACGGACACCAGCATCAATATGAAAAAGCGCTTCCATTCGTAAAGCGTGCCGAGTTCATAGAGGAGTCGACTTTAGGTCTCAAAAATCCAGATACCCTTAGCGTCTTGAAGGACTACATCCTACTGCTGAAGCTCACTCATAAGGATGCGGAGATCAAGGCGCTATCCGTTCGTTTGGCAAAGCAGCAACCTGTCAACTCAAAGCAATAAATAGTCGCCTGGCTTGCTCATTGACTCACTGAACATCTTACAGTCATGGACAAAAGAATGGAATGTTGAACGGACGACTATCGTGATATCTCACGATAGTCGAGCAGACGAAGAACTTGGACAGATTTTCGATGTTTATGTCAATCCTGTGGCTGACGGACAGTTCCAAGAGAAGAGAACTCACGAAAATAAAAGCAAACGGTTGGGTGTAATAGAGAAGAGAACCATACAGCTCGTTCTACGTTCATGCGTTGGATCACTTGGCGCTTTCCTTTCGAACCGATATATCGGTAATCCTAAGTCTTTATTTTGAAAATTGTTTGACGAGGTGATTGATGGAGCCAATCGTGTCTCAAGAACAAATGGAGGAGCGGCAAGCCCCAGAGAAACAGGCTCTACAGAAAGCTCGTCGCCGCAGCCTGTTGCTCATATCCTTCGCCTTAGGGATTACGGCTTTGGGTGCCGTTTTACTGTTTGTGTTGCGCGTCCTTTTTTACATACACTACTGAGTTCAGTGCTCAATAGGAATTGCTTCAGTCAAAGCTATGTCTGACCATCGGATGTGGCATGTCCAATTTTGGTGTCCGCACTTAGCAGTTATGTGGATTGCTAGTCCTGCCATTTTAGCCACACGTGCTGCCAAAAAAAAATCAGTCTTGCAGACCACAGAATTTGGTCATCCTAGAGTATCCACACCAGACCTTAAAAAAGGCTAGACATGAATAATCCTGCGATTTTTCGCTTAGTCGAACCCAGCTTGCCTTGCAGCGCATTCGACTCCAAGAAAAGCCGATTTATTCCGGGTCCGGTCCTTACCAATGAGCGCCTTTACCTTCTTACTTGTGCGAAAGTCACCAGCTCAAGTTAAGACGGAAATTGCCAGAAGCCGATAAGAGAATAGCCAGACGAACCTACCGGATCCATACATCAAAGGTTGGCAATACAATTCCGTCCTCTAAAACGACACCGTTTGAGCACTTCAAATAATCTCGCCCCTTATAGTCGCATCGATAATTTAGCGATTTGATCTTTAAAGATGATAGTGCAAGGACTTCGTCGGTTTGAGCCACCCCGTCACAGTTGAGGTCTTGCCATACGGCCAGACCGGATAATTCATCGCCGGAAACGAATCCATTCCCGTCGTCATCTAAGGCTCTGAGAACTTCATATCCGTCGTTCCAAAATATCCAAAACGTGACTTCTCCAATCAATTGGACACCAGAATATACTTGACGCGTTCCGGCAGGGTCGAAAATCAGCCAGCCTGCTTTTGGTGTAATCCAAGTTTTGTGCTTTCTGGGTTGTTGTCCGTCCAAGGCAAAGACTACGGGTTTTTGTTGAATGAGTTCGGAAAGGCGAGCATTTTTCGTCAGCGGAATCAATATGGGTGTGACCTTCCTGAAGTTTTCATTCGCTTTTTTCATTTTTGCTTGAATTTCTGCGATCTCCTTGGAATCAGAGGACGGATTTAAGAGTTTAATCAAATATTCGCCACATTCCTTTGTGAGGCAACGTCCTGAGAATCCAGTTTTTCCGCACTCTTTAATGTAAGCTTCATCGAAGACTGTACGATAAAGCTCTCTTGCGGGACCTTTTTCTCCTTGCTGATCGAGGCACCACGCAAGCCCAAAACGAGCTCCGATAAGACTAGGATCTAGCTCGACCGAATTTCGCAAGTGTGCGATTGCTTTAGTGAGTTGTCCATGACTCCAACTTTCGTTTTGAGCAGATGTCGGCGCGGCAACTGGAAGCTGGTGATGCTCGGGACCGTAACCAAAATAAACTTGTGGAGCTTCTTGCCCTTTTGTAGGCGTCGACTGTGACTCCTTTGCTTGATCCGACTTGGTTGCAAAGGACATAGAATATAGTCGGCCAATTTGAAACTCAATTCTTGCACGTTCTTTGTTTTGCAAAGCAGGTAAGAGTTTGCTCTCGTATTTTTCTAGGTTCGTGACCAAGCGGTCAACCGGCACGTCATGCGTCTCTGGAACCTCCCAGTGGGCGGCCGCAGTTTCGCAACTGACTAGCAATCCCAGAATAGCCTGCAAAAAAATGCTGTTGAATTTCATAGTCCACTCCGAAAAACTCCTAATCAATGCTTTACTAAGCAAATTGGACATTTTACTAGTTTTTGTCAAATGTTGTCTTTGGCGTTCTCAGGTGGTTTCCTCTTACGCACGGCGTATCTCTGCTCGGTCTGAACCGATTATCTTTGCCAGGTAAAAGTTGACAAATTATCCTTAAGTCCTTCTTTCTTTGTCTTTTTTTTTGGATCACTAGCACCATAGGCGATGCCTTAGAAAACCAGATCCGTCTGAAATGTGGGTTATATTTTTGAATGTGGCACTCGAAAAGGCTATTCCGGGCGCTTTTTGGAGCCAAGACGAAACATTGTTACTGCCATTTCTGATCCTCGACCAGAGGAGTGCGCAAAAGTCTGATGTTGCATTTTGCTCGAACCTGATATCATCGCTTCGATTTTATTCATACCGTTCCAGTAAAAGGAAACTGCGGGGTGGCACCAAATATGATACCAAAAGTACGATGCCGCTTTTTACGACGATCCATAAATAATGAGACTGAGACCTACTTTTTCCACCCGGCGAGAATTTATCTGTCAGTCCCACGCTCAAGCGCGCCTCATGATAGATTATGGACATGAGTAGAGGTCGTTCCAGCCTTTTAGCTATTAGTTTCGCTTGCGCTATCGTCTCTGCATGCACTGGATTGATATTTGGCGTAGCCAAGCTAGCGTCGAGAAGCTCGCCTCAGCCAGAGGGGCGCAATGCTGTTGCTCCCAGTGTTGTTGGGGCGTTAAAAGGAGCTTTTCCGGCGCCAGCATTTGGTGAACTGCGTGTTCCCGAAAAGAGAATTTTAGAAGCAACCCGGTCTGTGAAAAAGCACAAGGTCGGCCTGTCAGATCCGGACCGAGGCGATTCCTTTAATTTGCGAGGTGGTGGTTTCGTTTGTCGTGGGAAAGATGGTCCTGTTTTGCTTGTACCGTCAGACTTAACTTCGCGACGCATTCTTGATTCCGCTAGCGAATCTTCGACAATCGAAAGATAGTCGGACTGATAGAAAAGCAAATGCCTCAGGTAATCCTCAAAGAAGCGACACGAATTCTTATTCGCTTCATATCCGACACATACAAGCATAAGCTTTCGGCCGCAGCAATTAGAAAGTTTCGATTCGTACGTGAGTGACATCACGCAAATAGTCTTAAACACCGCAAATTCCAAGCCGAGTGCAAAAAAACAAAAACCATGAGTAAAAGCAACCGATTGGATGAAACAGGAAAAAAAACTATACGGACGCTTGTACATTCTCAAAATGCGGTTATGTTGCTGACTTTGCTAAGTTGGCTCGTTATCCAAGCCCCCGCTGTGTCGAAGTACTACCCACCCAAAACGAAGCTTATGTCAGTAGAGAGTGTTCTAACGAACTTGAAGGAACACCGAGCACACTCGCGAAACAGTAACCATAAGAACGCACAAATTGACTTCGCCATCGGTCGGCTGGAGGCACTATGTTACGCCTCCCATATTCAAAGCGTACCTATTGACCAGGATGAGTTTAGCCGAACTGGGATTACTTGGCCTCTGTATGACGAGGGAGTAAGAAAAGGAGATGCCTCATCGACCGGTCTTCCTTTCGAGTTTGAGCATAACCCACCCTGTTTGCCCGCCGCCGACCATCTCCAATTCAAGGTTAAGACACCCAGAACTGAAGGCGAAAAAAATATCGCGCTTAGGCATCTCGAGAATGCGCAAATATTCTTTTCTAAAGCGGTGAAAGAAGATCCTGCATTGCTCGAAGCGGAATTGAGCCGCGGATGGTGTTATGAGCAAGTAAATGAAAAAGCAAAAGCTAGGAACCTTTTCCGGCTAGTCCTAGGAAAGGCATATCAAGTTGAACGAAAGGTCGTCTGGTTTGGATTGAAGGGTCATTCTATTACTGAAGAAGCTGCTGAATATTTGATACCACTCCTCGATCCAAAGCGAGACCAACACGAGATTCAAGACACCATCAAGAAAGTGCAAGAAATCAAAAAGTTATTTAGAGGAACTACGTAACAGCAGAAGAATTAACCTAAGGAGAAATATCCATGGCTCCCATTCAAACAGGAAGACGGTGCAACCCTCTGCCGGTAGTGCTTCCTATACAAACGGAATGGTCACCACGGTTGCAGATATTCACTTCAGCAGAATCCTATCGCGGCAGCCTCAACGAACGGTTTCATACCTGCTGCCAGTCCGCCTGCTGCGAGCGTATACGGGAACGGTTCTCAATTTACAGTGGATGGCGCCAGAGATTTTAGCGAAGGCTATGCAGTTGTCGGGGTTGGAATCGGCGACTCTGAGCGATTTGGTTTCATAGATAAGAGCGGAAAATGGCATATTTCGCCAAAGTTTATGGTCGCCAACAGCTTCACGGAAGGTATGGCGCCCGTTGTTTTCGAGCACACTGTTTCAGACTTTGCCAGAAAAAAATTCAAAATGCCGACCGGTGACGAATAGCTGTAGTTGACTGCCTACACGAGGGAAAAAGGACAAACAACATGTCGAACAATCAGAATGACTTCAATAATACAAATGCCTGGAGTCCTAATCAGGCGGATCAGAACCAGATAAACACCGCATTCAAGGGCTTAATTGACGCAGAAAACCAAATGTCATCCGCGGATGCTCAGTTGCTTAAGGACACTGGCACGAACAATATGACAGTTCGAGTCTCGCTTCTGAAACCTAATCCAGACAACCTAGCCGACAAAAGCTGTGAGCGAAAAACCGCAACCGACTGAGAAAAATCTTGAAAAGCAGTTGCTGCTGGTTGGAGGAGCTGGCTCAATATCTCGGACCTGAATGGACAAGTGCGAAAGGACCGACCACCCTCGCTGAAATAGGACAAAATGGTCCATGGGCTGCACAAATGGATGAATATGAATGGAATAGATTTCGTAAGCCACCACATGCGGTTATTGTCTATGGACCCAGTCCGACCGGAGGCGTTATGATTGGAGATCCCCTGGAAGGTACTCGTTATGAGATGACAGTGAAGGATTTCCTGAAAGCCTGGACTGGTAATTGTGCATATCGAGTGAAAAGGTGAGTGGGTTTATGTCCATTGACGAAAAATATCTCAATCAATTGCGCCAGGCCGGTCTGCACATTTCGCCTCCAGTGCCTGCGTTTCGCGGTGGTGTCTGGGTGGGTAAACCCAAAGACGTGTCCGGAAACAACATTCCTGGGTACTCAGGTGGCTACGCTACCGTTGTACAAGATGCTCCTCCCTGTCCTGACATTGATGCACCACTGATTAAGTTCATGTTACTGGACGATATCTGGGTAGTAGACGGACATGATTCTTGCGGCGGTACTGGGCCGGCTGATTTCGTTGATGAGTGGGCCACTCCCGAAGAGGCAATAGCTGACATCCTGGACTATTTTTTTGGCGATCCTGCCCGAATGAAGAAAAAGGCGGAAGAACAACGACTATTCCAGGAGCGCCTGAAGCGTCTGAAAGCCATGGAACCTTAGCAAGCTTCTTGCATAGTCATTAACACAAGACCCGACAGACACATTTCCGCGCACACGTAAAGCGTCTTCTTTTTGTCATCAGACAAACCTGATCCTCAACCGCAACGAAATTGCAACAGCTCGTTGATTTAATTGCATCGAGGTGAACCACAATGAAGAGGCTAGAAGCCGGCCCCGACCGCGTAGAGAGATAGCTAAGAGACATTCCTGCCTTTAAAATAGCATTGCTAGAAGAGGCAAAATGAAAAGAACAAGGAAAAAGCAACACCGCGGATTTCAAAGCGAAAGTTGCATTGGAAGCGGTTCGCGGTGAAAAGACTGTCGCTGAGATAGCCAGTCAATATGAAGTCCATCCGCACCAAATACACGCCTGGAAGAAAGAACTACTCGAGAAGGCAGTGACGGTGTTCGACAAAACACAGCCTAAGTCGCCGATTTCGGAGGAGAATGTCGCTGGACTGTTCGAGCAGATAGGCAAGCTGAAAGTACAAAACGATTTTTTAGCGCGAAAGCTCGGTCACTGACCCGTGAGCAGCGAATGGCGCTGATCGAGTGTCCCGAAAAACAACTACATTCGTGTAGCCAGTGTTACTGCAGGTCAATTTTGAGCGCTCCCCAGAACTGCGCCATCGCACCTGAGTCTAACCGTCAGGGCCAGCACTAATTGCTAATGTTGCACTAGCTTCTGAACCCCAATGCTCTGCAGGGTATTGGACAATGCAAGCACTGCAAATATGATGGAGGCAATCATGAGCAGAACTCCAACCGACCGCACCATTCGAGAGCGTGAAGCTATGCAGACCGCGAGAAATATGGCGGCGAGAATGCTCAAGACATAAACAGCCCTGAATCTGGTTTGCTGCAGTGATGCGTCAGTGATGATTACAGTATCAAAGTCCGGAAATACCTGCTTGCTATAGTCCACATCAGCGCTGGTGACAATATTCCGCCCGCCACGTCCAGCGGGCAGTAGGTTTTTATTGTGGTCGAGGCCGACCTGCCAGACCGTGACCTTCCTTCTCGATTTCGGATCTTGCATCGAGATACAGACAATGCTGTTCGCATTCTTCTTAGAAAGTTCAGGCTTCAAGCCGTTGATCGCATCGTTCACGCTCTTGCCAACGAGCGATTTAAAGCTCACGTTGCTTCCGCCAATATTGCGCATACCGCCAAAGTCTTTGCCAGCAATTGCCAGCCGGGTCATCTGCTGAATCGTAGAAAACTCAGGTGTGGAGGTATCGAAAAAGTTAGTGCCACCACCATCGATTAAGCCAAATTTTGTCAAAGTAAGCCAGTAGCATTTATGGAATGCGGCCTTTTCAAACAGTTTGAACCAATCCGAGACATTGCCACCATCCACGACATAAGCGCAATCCAGGGCTGGCAACGTACCGTTGTGCAAATGAACTTGCTCGTCATCTTGGATCTTCAGGCTCAGGTATTTATCTGCCGTAGCAAACTCTTTCTCTGGCACCTGCCCGGTCTTTAGTGCCGCGTACCATGCAGCCATATCACTGGGAGCAGTACCAGGCGTGGCACTGCCGCCGGTGGCGGCACCGCTGGAAGTACCGCTCGAAGCATTGTTGGTGCTCGACGAAGATGAATTGCCAGGCGTCGAGACGGAAGCAGTCGTACTTTGAGAGCCGCTACCAGCAGAGTTAGTGTTTCCTGTCGTCGTTGATGTAGCGGTTTCGTTATCGCCCTCGCCGCCGTCCTTGGTCGCAGCCACGGTGTTTTGCTTCTCTGCAGCTGCATCATTGGCAGTCTTTATATAAGTCATGCATAGCGGTATGCCGATTGACAGCACGACAAGAATCACAGCCGGAATAAGTAGAGCCGGCATGCTGAGCCGATTCATAATATTTGCTACGCGCACATCTGATTTTTGCTTGCGCGAAACTCGCTTCCACAATTCCTGGAGTTCTTCAACGTTCTGTCCGGGAATAACACTCTCGCCTGCCACTCGAGATTCGAGCGCACCCGGCGCTGGATTCAGAACAAACGCCTTCCACCGATTTTCAGTTTCGTTGAACTTCTCCACATGCGAGGAGTTCAATAGCATTCCCAGAGTGCGCTCTAGCTTAAAGAGCAGCTCCATCATGGGCTTCTCTACCCGTTGAAAAACCTGACCACGAAGCTGGAAAGCTTCTTCATATTTAGTAAGAGCTGTTTCGTGTTGTTGCTGAGCAAAATAAGCGTCAGCCATGCACTCGAGACACTCAGACATGGAGTGCTGAATAGCCATCGACGGTGGGCGCGAACGCAGAATCGTCATCGCCAGCTTGCAATCTTCAATTGCCGCGTTGTAGCTACGCTCGCTCACCTTCTTTTTGGCTGTGTCCAGCACAGATTCGAAGGTTCGACGATCATCGGGAGAGTGCGATCGTGCTGAAAAGGAGTCCTTCACGCGTAGATATCAACCTGATACAAGCGACAGTGCCTGTCCTTTATTTGAGGGATCTTGGGCTGTCTATTAATTTTAGCTGAGAAACACCGTCGCTTGCAGTTATCAGACCGAATTTGACGTTCTCCTGAATTTTTAAAGCGGCCGCGAGTGTGCGGTCGTCAATGATTCCCTCATGCACCAAAATTTCACCCAGACGTACACGCTGAAAGAGTCCTTGTTCGATGCAGGCGATGAGCTGTCTTGCCGAGACATGCCCTGAAGCGATTAAAAGCTCGCCCAGCTTGACGCTCTTAGCGTTTGGAGGCACCGAAATTGCAAGCTGCTCAATCGCCTGCTCGAGTGTCGTGTTTTTCTGCCGAGCACGTTCAATCAGCTTCACAGCTTGCTCAAACGAGACTATCTCCTGTTGCAGCAAGACTTCAATCGCCAGAATCAGGTCGGCGACAGGTTCTGTAATATCGCGGCGCTCGAGGAGAATCTTAGTAAAGGCCAGTCGACTCTCCAGGCACAGGTCGAGAGCACTGTCACGTTGGCTGGCGGTAATACAGCCCGAGGACGTAGCCAACTCGCTTACGAGCCTTATGTGCTCTGCATAGCGTTTGTCCCAGCCACATTTGTCCAACGCTTCTTCGATAGAGCAGTTATGCGCTGCCGTCAGCTGTACGGCACGCATAGCCATGGCCGGTGACATTAAGCGGTCGTTTATCAGCAATTGAGCCAGTATGGCGGCGCGAATCACCTCAGGTTTCATGGCGCCAGAACTGTAAAGAAACTCGCCCGGAGTTATTTGCCGCTTGGCACATTCAGCCAGGACAGCGGACACGTGCGCCTTGTCAAGCATTTTTGCGTCATGAAAAAGACTGAGTATTGAGCTGAATGGCTTGGACATCGCGGAGTTCGAGATTACGGTTAGGCAAATGGAGTTCAGGTGGCAGGTGGTATTTCCTCTGTAAACATAATAGGCCTTCTTTTTCAGCTTTTTAAACCTGCAAACTCCTTTTAGGAAAAAGACCACTAAAAAGTAGGCCCATTGGCTTTTTCTCACTTTAGAGACATTTGTTTGAACTGACAATCGAAGAAATACTTGACATCCATTTCGTGTGACAGACACCCCGCAAGATGTCAGAAGCCGCAAAGCCGGACCAATTGAACATTTTCGAAAAGAGCCGCTCCTGAAACTATAGACTTTTTAGATTAAGAGAATCACGGGTCCGTACATTCTTGATATCCACCCTTTATTATGTGATGCGCAGCCATTGGAAACTCGAATGGCCAGCCTGGCAATTGGCTCGGGGAATCGAAGGAGAATTCGCTTTGCTATTCAACAGTTTGCAGTACCTGGTATTTCTGCCTACGGTATTTTTACTGTATTGGCTCTTGCCGCATAAGGCCAAGGTGCCACTACTGCTGGTGGCTAGTTATGTCTTCTACATGTCCTGGAAGCCGATTTACGGCTTGCTCATTCTCGGGCTGACGGTGGGCAACTTCTATCTTGTGCCGTTCATCGTCAAAGCTCAAGAAGAGAAGGGCAAGAAGTGGGCGCTGGGGGTTGTCGTAGCACTGAACCTGGTCGTGCTAGGCATCTTTAAATATCTAGGTTTCGGAATCGGCGCACTGCACGATGCATTCTCCTTGGCGCATATCAACTGGCGCGAACCGCACCTGCACATTCTCCTTCCGCTCGGTATCTCATTCTTCGTTTTCGAATTCATTCACTACGCTGTCGAAGTTTATAGAGGCAAACCGCTGGTCAAATCGCTTCCGCAATTTGCTCTTTTTGCTTCATTCTTCCCGACACAGATAGCTGGTCCAATCAAACGCTATCAAGACTTCATTCCTCAGCTCAGCCTCCCCACCAAGTTCAAGTGGGAGTATGTAGATGAAGGAATGCAGATGATCCTTATGGGACTCTTCAAAAAAGTGATCATCGCCGACAATCTCTCGACCGTTGCCCAAGCTGGTTTTGCACATCCGGAGAATTTCTCCTCGCTGGACTTGTGGTTGATCACGTACTCATTTGCTTTCCAAATCTTCTTCGACTTTGCGGGATACACCGATATCGCGCGTGGTTCGGCGATGCTCTTTGGCTACAAGGTGCCGATTAACTTCAACTTGCCCTACCTGGCAGCAAATGTCTCCGACTTCTGGCGGCGTTGGCACATCAGCTTGTCGACATGGTTGAGAGATTATCTGTTCATTCCGTTAGGTGGTTCGCGTAAAGGCGAATTGTTGAACTGCCGTAACCTCTTCATCACGATGGCACTGGGTGGACTATGGCACGGCGCCGCCATGCACTTCCTCGTCTGGGGTGTGTATCAAGGCGTATTGCTGATTTTGCATAAGGGATGGCAGAAGCTAACCGAAAGCATCGGTATCAGCAAAGAGATCATCGAATCCAAGGCATATCACATCGCTTCAGTGATCATCACCTTCCACATTGTCTGCATCGGCTGGGTATTTTTCAGAGCCGACAGCGTCAAAGTGGCAATGCAAATCATCACCAAATTGGCGGCTGCACCTGCTGAATTGCTCAACTTCAGCGTCGGTCACTTGGCGATTCTGCAGATTCGCGATCCGATCATCTTCCCAGCGCTTCTGTTGATTTTGCCCGCTCTATTTGTGTCGCATCTCGCCGTCAACTGGCTGAACGACAAGAAGTTCTATCTCAGCCCGCCGTGGGCAGTGCAAGTCGGTGTCATGGTGGCATTGATGTGCATTCTCACAATCTTCAGCCCCGACAGCAGCCCGAAATTCATCTACTTCCAATTCTAATCGTGGATAAAACGTCTGCTCCAACACTAAGTCCCCTCAGAAAGGGGCTTGCGGAAGCGACCAAGCGACCTCAAGCGCTAGCCAATCCATTCGGCATCCCCCCACTGAGGAAACCATTAGCAAGCCGCGCTCTAGCGGCTTTGCTCTTCTTTGCCCTGGTCAATGTCACCTGGGGTATGGTTGGATTTGGCAAGCTGGCTCCGGAAGATTTTAGCTACGACACATGGACAAGCTGCGCCATAACGGACTATCTGCACGGAATAAAATCGGCGCCAGATGTAGCATTTTTAGGCTCGTCATTGGTGCTATTTCCCTCAGGCGGAGTAGACGCAGACCTGATGAACAAGCAGATTGACGGACCACGACATCACTCGAGCCTCTATTTTGAAAGGAAGTTTCAAGAGCGCACCGGGCAAAAGATAAGCACCTTCAACTTCGCTCTGCCAGGCGAAATGCCTTCCGACGCTTACATGATCACTCGATTTATTTTGAAGGATCAGCGCAGACCAAACGTAATTGTTTACGGTGTCGGACCACGCGACTTCATGGATAACTTGTTGCCTAGCCCATCGGCGACAGATCCATTTCATCATCTTGCACGGTTTGGTGACTATAGCACCCAGATCGACAAGATATCGCCCGAGTGGCAAGACCGTTTGAACTATGAGTTGGGTCGACTTTCATTCCCCTACGGACACAAAGAAGATCTCGTTCACGCCTTTGAAAGAGCGACCGCAAAGATAGCAAACACCGAGCTTGGTAAGCTTCCAATACTCATTGTTCCTATGAAACTGCGTCGCAAAATCCTTCCCGACTACAGACCCGGGGAAGTTGGAGTTGCAGAATGCATGTTCCAGCCTTATGTCGACCGTGCAAGACCAGCGTTCTCAGACAATCTAGTTGAGTACCGCAAACGCTATAAAGAACTGAAGTGGAATACGTTCCTCGACCAGATGGATTTCCTCTCTCGCACAATCGATATTGCCAAAGAGCGCGGCACCAAGTTTGTGCTGGTATCGATGCCGATTACCGAGCTCAATCGGCAACTATTGAGCCCAACGGCACAAGCTGCATTTAAAGAGACCGTTCATGTACTGGCTGCAAATAAGGGAGTCACTTTCATAGACCTCGATGGCAGCAACAACTATAAACTCTCAGACTTCGAAGACACTGTACATTTGCATTCGGGCGGTGGACGCAAAATGCTTTCGGCAATAGCAGAGAGCTTGGCACAAAGTAGTGATATTCGTGCGGCGTTGTCACAAAATTCCGCAGGGAATGGAAAAAATCAGGCACAGAGCCCAGGAGTAGCGAGAAAGAACGAAGAAGCAAAGGCGAAAGCGAAATCGAAGAATTCGTTGGCTACGCGCAAGGAGTCATTTTTATGAGCACCTTGCCTGCTGACACAGCCACTACACCACTGAATGTTGAGACAGCCGGCACGGGAGTGTTGGATTTTTCTGTTTCAAGTACCAAGCAATCAACCGTAGCTTCAGCCTTCGCCACAGCTGTACACGCGGAGCCACCATCGGTGGTTGCCGCTACAACAGTACATGTTGCGACAACTCCCGACAAAACAACGACACCACAGGCGACACCAGACTCAGCTCCACCAGCCAGACTCGGGAAGCACAGTCGCTTTCTCATGGCCTTTGCGCTTTTCGTAGCCGCGAACGCATTTCTCTCCTTCCAAACCCCATTCGATTTCGACCCGTACAAGTTTGTCTATCGCGGTTGGGCGTGGTGGAACATGGAAGACCTGCGTCACGATACGCAGCAGCACAACATCGCATTGCTTGGCTCGTCACTCATGGTGAGCGCCATCAATGGAGCAGACGCCGCTCATACGATGACGTCCCTAGACTTGACCAAGTATCACAAAGCAAACTATCTCGACTATCTCTTGAAGGCGAAATTAAATGGCGAGTTCAACACCTTCAATTTGTCGGCTCCGGGTCAAATGCCATCTGATGCATACCTGACTCTGAAGAGCATGATCAATGTCTCGCAACGTCCAGAGGTAGTTATATACGGAATAGCGCCTCGAGACTTTATCGACAGCACATTGTCCAACCCAGCGGACACGGAGCCGTTCAGATATCTGAGAAGAATCGTCAACGTTGATGATGTCGCCAGTGGTCTCTACCATGCACCGTTCCCGCGCTTGGATTGGTGTTTGCAGCACAGCGTCTACCTGTATGCCAACTCGTTAGACATTCAGATGGCTGCCAAAGATTGGCTGACTGACACGCTGGCGTATGCAGTACCACGACCGGAAAAAACCGACAGACCTTTCACTTGGTGGGACCGCACCCATTTGCTGCCTGACTATTTGAAAGGCGAGATCATACCGAACTCAATGCTCGCTGTACCAGTCACTCCCAAGGAAGCTGCGGCACAATATACAGACAACACGAAAGAATACAAAGAGCGATACAAGCACCCAGAACCAAGCATCTATCAGCTGCAGTTCTATTTTTTGCGACGTCTTGCCTACTACTGCCACAAAGAAAAAATCGAGTTGATTCTCGTAAACATGCCGATCTCGAGAGAGAACATTTCACTTCTCAATCCAAGCGTCTACATGCAGTACGTGCAGGCAATCAAGGATTTCGGCTACAGCTACAATATTCCGGTACTTGATCAGTGCGACTGGAATTATTACAACAAGGAAGACTTCCACGACACTGTGCACTTAAATGCTTACGGCGGCAAGAGATTCATCTGGAGTCTAGTCGATGGACTAGCCGCAAATCCGCGAACCAGACGCGCATTGAAGCTGGCGGGCGAAGAGCTGAAACGCCATGAAGAGATCGAAGATGCTCGCGACGAGGCGCAATAGAATGGCAGCTAACGCGACGAACTACGATACAAACAAAAAATGGCTGCGATTCCCAACCGCTCTGCTACTGTTTTTCGCTTTAAACTTTGCCATCGAACATCTCGTGGCAAGCCCAAACCGTGTGCTCGATGAGGAAGCGATTAGAAACAGCGATAGCGAAACCAGACAACAAGGACACTGGGCCTGGTGGCTGGCACGCGGATATTTGATGCGTCCCAGAACAGCAGATATCGCGATTTTTGGAAGCTCGCAGATCGGAGCAGCGACATTCAGTTCGGACGCCTTCAATTTAAAGAAAGACCTTGATTGTGTCACGCATAGGCATATGAGCACGTTGGAGCACCTGCTCGAACAGCAAACTGGCCGTCATGTTGAAACCGTCAACTTGGGCATGGGCGGCGCCATGATCTCCGACGCCTACATGCTCTCTAAAGCATTGTTCAGGGAAGGTCAAAGTCCGTCGATGGCGATCATCACTGTTAGCCCTCGTGACTTTATCGACAACGATTTAGTAGCACCGTCTGCGACCGACACCTTCAAGTTTTTGGCGCCTTACGTCAAGCTAGATGGACTCGAGGAAGCCGCGTACCCTGAAATTTTCTCGCGTTTCGACTGGTTCTTGAATCAGAACATTGCGCTGAAGAGAACCCAACAGTCTATGCAAAAGTCATTAGTCAACTCGCTGACAGCGCTGCTGCCGCCATCGAGCACTTCAGACAAGCTCACCATATCCGGTGCCAAACAGCAAGACAAGAGAGTTTTCTTGCAAGCGATTTCTGGTTCAGCCGGAGAAGTCAAACCGGGTGAGTGGGTTGTGCCTGCTGTTACTCCGCCAGATCTCTGGATGGACAACACGAAGGAGTACTTGCATCGCTACAAAGAATCGCATCCGCCGGTATACAAGTGCGAGAAGCAATTCTTTACGGCGCTTCTAGCCAATTTACAGGCGAAGCACATACAAGTATTGGTAGTTGAAATGCCAAGCATGGAGATGAATCGAAAGTTGCTGCCAGATTCGTTCTGGAAGGAGCATAAGGCTTGGCTGGCAGAGACATGCACTAAGTATGGTGCAGACGTTTACGACATATCCGACAATAACACTTTTATCAAAGCCCACTATCTCGATACCGTGCACTTGAATTCGCGTGGCGGAACTCTAGTCTTCATGGGAATTGCAGATCAGATAGCCAAGAATCCCAAACTTGCGGCACTGGTCAAAGCGTCGGCCCCGAACCTGCGACAACATCCGTCAGATCCTGACGATATGGGTGCTAGTGCAGCTGTCGGATCGTGGCATTAGCTGTTCGCAAGAGCTACGCAGATTTTGGTTTGGATTCGGCCGGTATTGAACTATCTCTTGAAATAATCACCCATACCACCTTCTCTCCTCAAAGCATTCTTCGCTGCCGGGCTGTAGGGATCGAGCCAGAGACCAACCTCTTTTTGATTGCCTAACTTCATCTTTGTCACTACACTGCCTTCGCGGCCGAGGCTCGAAAACAATGTCGACTCGCTAACTATTTGCTCACCGCGCATGATCTGTTGTCCTTCAGCAGCCATCTGTTCGCCCATTTTGGCGTTCTTCAGTCCGAGCACGACACCGGTCACAACCAGCGCGCCACCAACGACCAGGCCATCTTCACGCGGGTGCTCTTTCACCCACTTCGAGGCATTTTGCCAATCATGCTGAACTTCGTTGAGGAAAGCCTGTCCGGCTTTTTGTGCTTCCTGCATCATGGCGCTCGTGTGATCGCTCGGGTTGGTTGTCTCCGAAACGCGGTGAAGCTTGCTGCTGGTTTCGACTGGCTTGCTCATTGTATTGTCCTCGGCGCTGGTGATGAAGTTAGCTTATGCCGGGAGCGGTTCGAGCAAAATGTGCAATTGCACAGTCCTCGCTTTTAAACCGCAGGCTACGGTCTCATACGTGATTGCCCACTTGCCATCTATGAGTTTTTATTAAAGAATCCATCTACACCCCATGGGAGCACTCAATCCGATGACACTGCAAAACCTGCGCCTTAAAAACAACGCTTCTGCATATCTAGTGAGAGAAAAACGAACCACCCCGAGAAGAAGCGAGACTGGCAGATCAAACCAAACCACGCCGAAGCTCGTTACCCAGACGACTCGGATTTCGTCCCGACAATTGCTGTCAAACCAAGAGCCTGCTCATATAGAGAATCCTTTCGACCTGTACCGCTGCCGTTGCGGTGAAGCTAAGTCAGACAGCAGCATTACCTGCTTTCCACACGAGGCGGCGAACAGACTGCCGGCTTCCTGGCACTAAAAATCCCCTATGGGGACGACTTTGGTGGTGTCCACCTGGATTGTTTCATATCCAGCATTCGACGAACGACAAATTCCACGTCGTCGCGATGCCAGACATCCGGCAGATAGGGACTGACTCCTGGTGGCCAACCAGTGAAGTCCTTAAATAACTCTTCGTCCAAAGACTTCATCGTATTTTCGTAAAAAGCTTCCGGACTTTCACTGCTGGCAGCGGTAGCCTTTGTTGCCCCATCGATTACATCGCCGACGGTGCTTTGGCTGGAACCGTATCTCCGCTCACGATGCAGCAACGCTAGATAGTACATGCGAGGCACAAACGCTTTCTTGCTCTTTTCCACCGCCTTGTCTAAGACCGGATAAGCTTCTTCAAGCCTTCCATCTTCCACCAACATTCGTGACAGCTTGAGTTCCGCGCGGAAATTTTTGGTGTGGTCTTCGAGTGCATCTCGCATAGAATCGATTGCCTCTTGATGTTTCTGCATCGACCAGAGTGCATCAGCCCTCACTTGCATGACACCAGATTTAGTGCTAGCAGTATCGAACATTTTGCGCGTCACCCAGGAAAACGGGAGAGGATGCAATCTCAGCTGTTCGGCTTGTTCGAAATGCTTGCCGGCGCCCACAATATTCTTGGGATCGGAATCAGCGGCTTCCTGCGCCAGACAGTATTCTTTGAGCATCTCAACGTAGTTCAACGTAGAATAGACAACATCTGCAAAAAACAGCAAAAAGCAGGCAGACACGATATTTAAAACAAACTGCGATCCCTTTGGTTCATCTTTGGCAATCTGTTTTTTCAATCGGTCGTTTAGAAGACACGAGGAATTGTGCGTAGTCAACAAATTAATGAGCGCCATTTGATCCCGACGCGATGCAACTCCGAATGGAAATTTGAAAATCAGCTGGGGTGGATTGAGGTCATACTCCTTACCGGCAACTGCTCGCTTGACAGAGCCGCCGGAAGTGGCGTGAGACTTGAGCAGCAAGTTTCCGAAAAATGTAAGTTCGACTGAGTCAATGGCGCTCCATATCGCTCTGCGATTTCCGAAACGAATTCCTGCCGGGAAACCCGGCTCGTCAACCACTACCCAGTTCCGATAACACACGACCGGCAGCCCCTTAGAGACCGGAACGCTAAACCGGCAACCAGCAGGGCTTTCCAGCCAGCGTAAAATCCAGTGCGCGAGCGCGAGGGTAAACAGTATTGTTGGAATGCTCCAGAAAATCAGGTCGGTAAAGAACCAAGAACGGTCACTGTAAATCCAGAGGAAACAAAGTTCAAAAACAACAAACGCACTGCTTATCAGCAGGAACATCTGATGAGCAAACGTCGTGTGAAAACTGACAGCCCTAACGGCAGATGAAGATTTGGGACCTTCGCCTGCATTCTCTGAGACCGGCTGATTTTCGGCATCAGCCTGGCTTCCAGGGTCTGGCATGGCAAACTCCAATCACGCGCTCCCGGCCAGTATGCTGATGCGATCATACCCGCTAACGCCGTACACCAGCCAGTAAACGTCTGATAACAGGCACATATTTGCACCATATCCGATGGCAAATGGCTGCGAAAGAATCAAGAAAATCACCACCGAATCACTCGTTTGGATTATGATGACTATGGGGCTGAAACAACTCGAATCACCCGCGTTGAGGTTTGAGAATCGTCAGTCTCGGGCACAAATTACGCGGCTTGCTGTCAAAAAATTCACGGACAGAGGGAATCTGGGCAATTGCCGGAACGTCCGTGGGGTTGAGGGATGACGGCAGAAAAGGGGACAGTATGACCGCAGTCCGCAAGGAGATAGGCGACCTGTTGGTTGACAATGGTGTCATCACACAGGAAGACCTCGAGTTAGTGCAGGAAGAGCATTCGAAGACCGGCGAGTCTATCGTCGATATTCTTTCGAAGAAGGGTCTGGCAAACGAGAGCCAGCTCCAGAACACCCTCGAGCTCGAGTATGGGGTAAATTTCGTCGGGCTGTGCAAAACCAAGAACCGTCCTGATGACGGAGCTGTAAATCTGTTGCCGGAAGCATTCATGAGAGCCAATCTGGTGGTAGGCATATCGCATATAGGCGACCGTCTGACCCTGGCAATGGCTGATCCTTCCGACACTTCAGTGATTGCTGACGTGCAAACCCAAATACCAGGCATTCACGTTAAACCGGTCGTATGTGTTGAGGATGACCTGATCGAGTTTCTCAACGAGTTTTTCGGCAAGTCATCTGACAATGGCAACGGCAATGGGTCTACGACAGCCCTCGAAACCAAGCCGGAAATTGCCAACGAACCGGAAGAAGCGCCACAACCAGAACCAGCAGTAGAGACTATAAGCACGGCATCCACGTCTATCGAAACCGAAGAGGTAGAAACCGCAGAACCTGAAATCGCAGAAATAACAGAAGAGGCGATTTCGAACGCAGCAAACGAGACTCTGGGTACGGCAAAATCCGAATCAATCAGCGTCGCTGAACTGGCCGAACGCATTGGGCAGGAGGGTTCACATCTGCAAGGTGCTGGAGTTGGTTCAAGGTCTAAAACGCCAACCCATACCAGACTGCAAGCACAATCGGTGCCACCGGAAAATGAAGCGCAGGTCGAAAAGGCTGAAGAAGAGGCAGTCGTGCTGCTGGCAAACCAGATTCTAGGCGGCGCCATCAAGCGGAGCGCTACGCATATACACATCATTCCAGGCGATCGGGAAGCGACCGTGCACTATCGGCTCAACGGCGCACTCGTACTGGATAGAAAATTACCAAAGACAATCGTCAACTCGGTCATCGACCGCTACAAAATCATGGCAAAATTACCAGTTGGAGAGCGAGCTGCAGTTGACGGACACATAAAAGTGAAATCGTCATCGAAAGAGGTGGTCTGCTTGGTCTCGATAATTCCAACCAGTGTTGGCGAGTATGCAGTCGTTTGGATCGTTTGATTTACAATTTTTGGTTTCAACTTCCTGCACCAAAGCGCCTGCAAAGCTTAGATCTCTTAGGCTCGTGGCAAGGAATTATTGAGAGCATCGCCACCGGTACCGATAGTTAAAGTCAGGGCAGGCATGATTTAACGATCACGAAATAGCGATAGCATTGCATTTGGGAGTACACAGTCCGAGGGCGACACTTTGGCGCTGATCAAAAAAGAGATAGGCGAACTGCTGGTAGACAATGGTCTCATCACAGCCGATGAACTCAAGATTGTCCAGCAAGAGCGAATGAAGACCGGTGAGCCTATAAGTCTCATCTTGTCGAGGCTCGGTCTAGCCAACGAAACTCATTTGAAGAACGCACTAGAAGTGCAGTTCGGTGTCAACTATGTTTCACTTGCAAAAACTGTCGTTCACTCGGATGCCTTGCAACTTTTGCCCGAAAAACTGATAAGGCAGCACCAAGTGGTGCCAATTACTCAGGAAGACAACACTTTGACCGTAGCCATGGTCAATCCAAACAATCTTCTTGCTCTCGACGACATTCGATACCGCTTGCGGGGCATTCGCGTCAAACCTGTAGTTTGCACCGAAGATGACTTCCAGCATTTCATGGAAACCATTTATGCAACGAAACAGGAAGAACTCACTCTCGCGGGTGACGCTCTCGCCGATCAAACATTCATCGAGTCAGAGGTCGATCTCAGCACTCTCGATGTTATGGCCGAGATGGAAGAAGAGATCAACGACCTCGACCTAGCCAAACAAGCACAAGATGCTCCCATCGTTCATCTGGCCAATCAGATTCTAGCGAAAGCGATTAAAAGAAGATGTTCAGACGTACATGTCGAGCCGCAGGACAAACACGTTACTGTGCGATACCGGCTAGACGGTGTTTTGTTCGTAGACCGCAAGTTGCCAAAAGCGGTTCTGGCCGCACTCGTTTCACGTTACAAAATCATGGCAGATCTCGATATTGCAGAACGTCGCTTGCCACAGGACGGTCGTATCAGGGTTCGCTTTTCGGGAAAAGATATTGATTTTCGTGTCTCCACAATCCCGAGCAAACATGGCGAAAAGATCGTCATGAGAATTTTGGATAAGACGACGACAACTCTTGGATTGGAAAATTTGATTACCAACCAAGAGACTCTGGATGTAGTTCGAGATATGGTTAGCAAACCATATGGAATTATCTTTGTTACAGGTCCCACCGGTTCCGGTAAAACAACGACTTTGTATTCGGCGCTTGCAGAACGGAACACTCCGGATGTAAACATAGTCACAGCTGAAGACCCTATTGAATACGAGATGGCTGGAATCACTCAGGTGCAGGTGCTGCGCGAGAAGGGTCTGGATTTCGCGCGAATACTGCGTTCGTTCTTAAGACAAGATCCGGACATCATGCTCGTTGGTGAAACGCGCGACAGAGAAACAGCGAAGATCGCGGTCGAAGCGGCACTGACAGGTCATCTTGTCTTTACCACACTTCACACAAACGATGCACCGGGAGCGATCACGCGTTTAGCTGAAATGGAAGTGGACCCATATTTGGTAGCATCAGCAACCATTGGCGTCATCGCTCAACGTTTGTTGCGTAGAATTTGTACAGAGTGCAAAGAGTCATACAAACCTGACCGCAGCGCTCTCGAGTACCTGGGAATTTTGGGTAAGGGTCAAGAGCGTATCGCTGAATCGACACTTCAGTATTACCGATTGAATGTCGACGAAGACGGTTGGCCAATATTCAGTCGCGGCAAAGGCTGCGAAAACTGCAACGGTACGGGATATAAAAATCGTGTCGGCGTCTACGAAGTCATGCGCATGAATGACGAGATTCGCGACTTAACTGCGAAAGACTCTACTACCGCAATGATCAGATTTGCGGCCAAACAATCAGGAATGGTGCCCTTGAAGGACTACAGCATCCGCCTTGTCGGTGAAGGTCTTTCAACCGCAGAAGAAGTAGTTCGCGTAACACTTGCTGATACCGCCGGCGATGACAAGCTGTGCACGAAGTGCCGAAATCCAATTGGCGATGACTTTATCAAATGTCCGTTCTGCCAGCACGATCTGAAGACATCATGCGCGCGCTGTGGTACCTTACAACAGGAAGGCTGGACGAGCTGTCCTAAGTGCGGCATGAACAAAGACCAAGCTGATATGGAATCTAAGTGCTCGAGCTGCGAGGCCGAAATTCACGGCGAATGGCACAACTGTCCTTACTGCTTGACGGAACGGAAAGTGCATCATTCTCATTTAAATTAGCGCAGGAGTTCAACCTATGCCGATTGATATGCCTGGTCTGCTGCAGCTGGTGATAGACCGCGCAGCATCAGATTTGCATTTAAAAGCTGATCAGCCACCAATTATAAGGGTGGCTGGTAAGCTCTCTCGCTTGAATCTGCCGGTATTTTCAGGGGAAGATGTGCACGATTTAGTAAAGTCGATTTTGACGCCGACGCAGATATCGCAATTCGAAACCAACTACGAACTTGATTGCAGCTTCGGTATCGAGGGAATCGGCAGATTTCGCGTCAACGTATACAGAGACCGAGGTAATGTTTGCGCAGCACTGCGTGTAGTGTCATCTCGAATTCCCAGTCTTGAGGATCTGGGGCTGCCGGCGGTGGCCAAAGAGATCGCGCAAAAGCCACGCGGGCTGGTTCTAATTACTGGACCAACCGGACATGGCAAATCCACAACTCTTGCATCTATCATCGATTGGATTAACGAGAATCGCGCGGACCATATTCTTACGATCGAAGATCCGATCGAATTTCTACATCAGAACAAGAAATCAGTCGTGAGTCAGCGAGAACTGGGCAATGACACCAAATCCTTCGCAAATGCTCTGCGCGCGGCTTTGAGAGAAGATCCGGATGTAATTCTGGTAGGAGAGATGCGCGATCTCGAGACGATTCACTTGGCATTAACTGCCGCAGAAACTGGACACCTTGTTTTCGGCACCTTGCACACCAGTTCCGCATCTCAGACGATTGACCGTATGGTGGACGTTTTCCCTCCGGCACAGCAGCAACAGATCAGAGTGATGGTATCAAGCGGATTGGTGGCAGTCTTAAGCCAAACACTATTGCCTCGCATGCAGGATGTTGCTGGCGGCAATCCCGTTACCAAAGGGCGCGTACTCGCGCTTGAAGTCTTGATCAACACACCCGCAATTGCCAACCTAATTAGAGAAGGACGTACAGCGCAGATTTATTCCACGATACAAACAGGTGGTGCGCTCGGCATGCAGACACTGGAATCCTCGCTTGCAAACTTCGTCAAACAAGGTATTGTCGACCCACAAGAGGCATTGTCGAAAAGCAGCAGAGCTGACGACCTGCAAAGATTAATCGGCGGCGGTGGTTACGCACCGGCAACTCGTGCTGTCGATCCCGGTAAAGGGTTCGGCAGGTTCTAATTGATATGCCGGAATTCAGTTACAAGATAAAAGATCCGACCGGGCGCATTCTAGAAGCAACCGGACAGGCGGAGTCTTCAAAACTTCTGCACGCCAGACTGACATCACGTGGATTTGACGTAGTCGAGATACAGGCGCGCCGAGAACCCTTTAACTTGAATAAGAGCTTCGATGATTTTGTCGGACTCTTCGAGACGATATCGCTGAAAGACCAGGTAGTATTCTCGCGTCAATTTGCAGCGATGATATCGTCCGGAGTGGCATTGTTGCGCACGCTGACAATCATCGTGGATCAATGCAAGAACAAAAAGATGAGGGGAACGCTTGATGAAGTGCGCCACGCCGTTGAATCAGGACTGTCTCTTTCTGATGCTCTGGCTAGGCACCCAAAGGTTTTCGACAAACTATTCGTTTCCATGGTGCGAGCGGGTGAGGCAGGCGGTATCTTGTCCGAAGTCTTACTACGTCTAGCAGATTTTTTAGAGAGTAGGCAGCGACTAAACGCAAAAGTACGGTCAGCGCTCGTCTATCCATCAGTCGTTCTGGCTGTTGCAGTGCTGGTTTTCTGGGCCATGCTCACATTTGTACTGCCGGTCTTCCAAGGCTTGTTCAAAAGCATCGGCGGCGAACTGCCTGCTTACACGCAGTTTCTCATTACACTCTCAGAATATATGCGGTCTATCTGGATGCTGTTGTTCGTTATTGTTGTAGTTGTAGGAGCCTACATGCTGCGCCGGTACTATGACACCGGACCAGGCAAGCTTCACATCGACTCAATTATTGGAGGACTGCCGCTAATTGGTGACCTCGTAAATAAGGTGTCGGTGGCGAGATTCTCACGCACATTTGGAACGCTTATTCGTGCGGGTGTGCCGATGCTATCTGCACTCGATGTTGTTAAAGAGACCTCCGGTAATGCTGTTGTCGCACGAGCGATCGAAAAGGTATACAACGAGGTAAGGCAAGGGGGAACGGTGGCGAAACCGATGGCGAAGGATTCTATCTTTCCGCCGATGGTTACGCAGATGGTGGCAGTCGGAGAGGAAACAGGCAAGCTGGACGATATGCTCGGGAAGATTGCAGACTTCTACGACATGGAGGTGGAGAATCAAGTAGATTCGATGACTTCATTGCTTGAACCGATTATGGTGGTCGGCATTGGCGGCATCGTGGGCTCAGTGGTCGTCGGTATGTATCTGCCGATTTTCACGGTCATCAATCAGTTGCACTAAGCCGATATTTCACGTCCCGATTCTTTGTGCATAGATTGAGCTTTAAAGTCACCATTGAGTGCTGGGTCCATTTTGATTGTAGCGTTGCCCCATAATGCATTTAGTGTCAAAATGGTGTCAATTTAGTGTCATTCCGCGACACCATATTCGGTAAAAAACCGTTCTCGCATCATCCTTGAAAACTGTTACGTTTCGGATGGTTTAGTCTTCCGTCATCCACGTTTGATAATCTTTAACTCCGGGTGTAAAAGTGTCCTCAGAGCTATCGATAGCCAGAGTATCTCTTAATTGGAAAGATGGTGCTAAACACTTATGCGTCGATTCAGCGACTTCAGACAAGTCATCAAGATCGGAGTCTCGCTTGTACTGGTCTCTGAGGTCTATACAGTCTATGCACCTTATTGCTTCTCACAAGACTCCAGTCCGTCAAAGGATGCGCAATTCTATAAAGAGCTGTCCGAAAATGACATACAAGTTGGCAACTATACGAAAGCGATCGCCGATGCAACAAAAGCGATCGAGCTGAATCCAACCTGGGGCGAAGCGTATAATGCTCGCGGAGCAGCTTATATCTTTACGCAGCAATGGAAGCTTGCTTTGCCTGATTTCAACGCCGCAATTGAGCACGGCATAATAGACGCTGGTGTCTATTCAAATCGCGGCACTGTCTACAGTGAACTCGGTCAATTTGAGAAATCGCTAGCAGACTTTAATACCGCTAAACGAATGGCTCCGCAAATGTCACAGCTATACAACAATTGCGCCCTCACTTATCTGAAGATGGGGAACAATCAGAAAGTTATCGAAGAGTGCAACAGAGCGGCGCAACTAGATCCTCGCAACGCCTCTGCCTTCAGCAATAGAGCAGCTGCAGAATTGAATCTTCTCAAATTCGACGACGTAGTGAAAGACTGCGACAAAGCACTCAGCATCGATCCAAAATCCGCGCATGCACTGAAACTCCGCTCCGCGGCATGTCTAAACCTTAAAAGATTCAAGCAATCAGCGGAAGATGGTGCGCATGCCATTGAACTCAATCAAAATCAAAATGGGGCTTACTATTATTGTGGTGCCGCAAACCTATACCTCGGACACTTCGATAAAGCTGTTGAACTTCTAACCAAAGCAATCGACTTCAATGAAAGCACAAAATGGGCTTACTATGACCGAGGAATGGCTTATGCGCAGCTGAACAAAGATGCTCTGGCAGCAAAAGATATACAGATGGCGACAGCACTCGGCTGGACCGCAGCCAACTTGCTTCCAGATATAAAAATCACCACTGAAGACAAAAGTCCAACCCAGGCTTCGGCAAACGAACATACATTTCCCCGACTAAACTTGATGCAGCCTCCGGCCGTCTCCATAGGAAAAGCTAGTCCAGAAGATTCGAGTAGCTCGAACAATTCGAGTTCGCAGATCAGTTCACCACAAAGCAAACCAGAGGGTAAGGCGAATGATCAAGTCATGAAAAAGTTCAACCAGGAAGTTGCGGATAATCCTAACAACGCAACAGCTCTCTTTCGACGAGGCACGGCTTATTTGCTTTGCAATGATTACGGCCACGCACTTCTAGATTTCAACGCCGCGCTTAAAATCGATCCAAATTATGCAGAAGCTTTGACAAATCGAGGCAATGTCTATGACCGAATGGAAAAATTCAAAGAAGCGCTCGCTGATTTCACCGCGGCGATAACGCTCAAACCAGAGCTGATAGAAGCTTACCATTCGCGCGGTCATACTTATATATTACTCGAGAATTATCAAAAAGCACTTGAAGATCTTTCCGTTGCAACCAAGCTAAATCCACCGAGCGCAGAGGTCTATAACGGACGTTCCATCTGCTACTACCAGTTGGGACAGACAGACAAGGCATTAGACGATGCAAACACGGCTGTCAGCATCGATCCGACCTTTGCTTGCGCATACTATAATCGCGGGCTCGCAGAAAACAAGTTGAGCAAAACCGACGATGCTCTTGATGATATGGCACGCGCTATCACTCTCGATTCTACGTTTTGGCCTGCATATGAGGGGCGTGCCGAAATCTATCAACAGCAAGGGAAGCCCGAGCTGGCTGCAAAAGACAAACAGAAGTCAGCAGATATTCAGAAGGCAAAATAGTGAGCACCGCAACCGGTCCTGCGACAACACAACAATCAAGCTAAAGAAAGGAGAAGCAAATTGCGCGTGAAGATCTTTGCGTTATCGATTTCCCTGCTGGGTCTCTTGGTCTTCAATACAACGAGCGCGGCTCAGGCTAAAGCGTCCGGTGAATCAACCGATCCTAATTTTTACTACGGTTTATCCGATGTCGATATGACCGCAGGAAACTACAAGAAAGCGATAGAACATTGCACAAAAGCGATCGAACTCTTGCCGACTTTTGCTGGAGCTTATGCAAATCGCGGTGGCGCATATGAGATGCTCGGTGACAAGGAAAACGCGCTGCATGATTTTGACAAGTCTATCGAGCTGGGTAAAGCTAGCCATCATCCGAAGCTTGCGAATTTGTATTTCAACAGGGGCACACTTCTCTGTGACACGAAACAATGGGATAAAGCGCTTGCTGACCTCACAGAAGCGATACGTTTAGACCCCAATATGTCCGATGGCTACGTAAACCTTAACCTCGTCTACAAACACTTCCAGCAGTATGACAAGGCATATGATGCATGCGACAAAGCCGTCAAAGCCGATCCTAAAAACGTTTTTGCATACAGTGGACGAGCAACTTCAGAGTTCGATCTTGCTCGATTCGAAGATGCAATAAAAGATGCCAATCGTGCGCTCGAACTCAAACCTGATTTTGCTGATGCATACGAAATCCGCGGTGCCGCATTACTGAATCTTCGCGAATTTGAAAAATCGGCCGCTGATGGCGAAAAGGCAATTTCACTTAAACCTGATTGCGCTCAAGCTTACTATTACGGAGGTGCAGCCGAGTTCCAACTTGGGCAGTACGAAAAAGCCGCTCAGAATTTCACGAGGGCGATTGAACTCGACGCGTGGCACAGAACGTACTCGTATTATCTGCGTGGAATGTGCTACGAACAGCTTGGCAAAAAAGCACTAGCGAGCGCCGATATAGATAAAGCAAAGGAACTTGGGTGGTCTGATCATGATCCGATGTTTGGCCCTGGATACAGCGTCGATGCTTCAGGTTTTTCGCGAGTATCAAAGGAGCCGGGTGATAGTGAGTCAAAATTCTCAACCAACCAGGGTGATGAGCTGAACTGGCTGAACGATGCGATCGCCAAAAATCCCAAAGACGAACAACTCTACTTTCGCCGCGGACTGATTTACTTGGACAAAAAGCAGTATCAAAAGACGGTGGATGATTACAATATTGCACTAAGCCTGAATCCAAATGATGGTCAGTCGTATGTCAATCGCGGGCACGCATACGATAAGCTTGGCAAACCAGAGAAGGCTATCGAAGACTACACTTCGGCAATTCGCGTTAATCCCAAACTATTTCAAGCATATTACAATCGCGGCTACTGCTACGTGAATGCGGCCAAATATCAAAAAGCGGTTGAAGATTTGTCGCTAGCGATTAAGATCAATCCTTCTTGGGTCAATGCCTACAACAATCGCGCTATTTCCTACTATCAATTAGCGCAGTACGAAAAAGCTTACCAAGACTCGGTCAAAGCACTTGAACTAGACCCGAATTCAAGTTGCGCTTATCTGTACCGAGGCAAAGCCGAAGGGCAAATGAAAAAAGAAGCAGATGCGGTGGCAGATCTCACGAAAGCGATTTCACTGCATCCGACTCACGATAATTTGATTGATGCATACGAATTTAGAGGTGCTGTATACGAGCTCTTAGGGAAGAAAGACCTGGCTGAGAAAGACAAGGCGATGGTGGCGAAGCTTTCCAAGACCGCAAAATAGCCTAGCGGGACGAGTTCGGCTGTAACGTCTGAATGACTTGTTGCCCAGCGCTGCTAATTTGCCGAATGTCTTTCGTCATAATTGCATCATCAAGAGTTTTAAGCGCCTGCTTAGGACGCGGATCCGGCAGCGATTGCATGCCTAACAGCAAGTTGCGAATAGACCTGACCTGCGCAGCCACCTTCGAATCAATTGATGCTAGAGCCGCGCTTATTTTCGGCGACTCACCGAAACTGGAGCCGACATCAGTAGAGCCACCACTACCTGGCGGCGACGTCAGCGCCGGTCTTTGCGTAGCCTGATGAAGCATACGTTCTTGTTCCGAAACTTTTTCCGACAGATACTCAATTCGTTCTTCTAGTTTAGTCTTGTCGCTATTCGCCTTGGCAAGTCCCTCAATCTCGTTGAAGATTGTCATGAAAGCGGTGACATTGGTGCCTCGTTCTTTCATTTTTTGTATGCGTCTCAAGAGCATCATTCGCTGCGTTTGTAGCTCTCCGTCAGCGACCTGAGAAGAGTCTTTGCTAACACTCGGACCCTCAGTAACGTAGTCAATAGACGACATAAGCTCTTTCTTGTCTAGCTTTCCTTCTCCAAACAAAACGATCTCAGATCGTTTGATGGTCGCAGTACTGACTGAGTTCTTTTTGAGATCGAGAAATTGAATTTTCGACTTTTGAATTTCGTTTGGCTGGCTATCAAAAACGCATTTAGCTATCAAAATCGCCCGCAACTTGCACATGCTATCGTCATCTGTAGCATGCCGATCGCAAGTTATGATCGCCTCGTTCTGGCTGAGAGTCGCTTTCACATTTTGGTCTGGTGCTGCAAGCTCTTTTTTCTTAATAAGATCGGCGAGCACATCATTCTGAATCACTTGCGCATGAACCGAGCCACCACAGATGGAGACGCACAAGAGAGCTAAAAAGCCGAGTTTTTTGAAGTTGCGCGGTATCAGTAACTTCAAACTACCAGGCAGTAAAGATACTTTCATCATGGTTGGATTTTGTAGTAAAGACAAGCTTGAGTAGACGATCTTAAGATTAACGCATCTGATGACAAAAATATCGACTGAAATCACACGGCTCCATCAAGATTAAATCCAAGCTTTGAGCCTCAACTTCGTCCGCTGCAGCCACACCGATTTCCCTAACTTTGGGTGGGCCTCGGCCCTCAAATGGAAAGCTGCAGCATAGCGCGGGTAATAAGGTCACCAACGAGCGGACATCATCGAAACAATGCCGGGCTCAGGCTATAAAGTTGAAGGCATAGACCGATTAGCCGTAAGTTCTCACAGCTTCTGCACGCAGGTCAAAGCTACCCTTGGTCGCCACGCGCTCGTTCGGTTTCAAGCCGCCGAGCACTTCGACATAGTCTCCTGATTCCGCGCCAAGATCGACCTTGCGCTCTTCAAAGGTGTCTGGTCCGACTGCTACATATACGACTTTTTCGGTGGAGGCATCCTGAACTGCCGTTTTAGGAATGGAGAGAACAGTGTGTTGTCCGACATTGATTCTCATGCGCGCAAACATTTTTGGTTTGAGCAGGCTTTGCGGATTAGCGACCTCAGCGCGTACAGCAAGCGTACGTGTATCGGCATCGATTTGATTGGCAACATAATCGAGCTTACCGTGGAAGACTTTGTCAGGAAAGGAATCAACCAAAAGATCGATGGGCTGGCCGATGTGAACTTTGGGAATGTCTTTTTCGAACACATCGGCTTTCAGCCAGACGCTGTGAAAATCTCCGATCGTAAACAGAGGCTTGGAAGGATCGACCAGCTCGCCCACATTGACGAGACGTTCGGTGATGATGCCATCTTCTGGCGCCAGAACCGGCACCATAGGATCAACAATCTGGGTTTTCATCACCTCTTCGATTTCGGCGTCCGACACACCAAGCAGTCGAAGCTTATTTTTCGCTGGTCCAAGGGTCAGTTTCATCTTCTCCGTAGACAACGATAACGTCGCATCACGCTTACGTTTTTGCGAACTGAGCGCAATCTGATCTTTCATCAGCTGCGTTTCAGCTTGCTGTAAATCAGCCTGTGATGCAATTTTCTCATCGAAGAGACTTTTCAAACGTTGATAGACTTTTTGATCGAGCTTAACTGAAGCTTCTGCCGTAGCAGTGTCGCAGTCGATTTGAACGAGTGCCTGTTTCAAGTCAGAACGCACTTGCTGCTCGCCTTGCATCAAATCTGACTCAGCCTGCTGAACATCCGTACTGCGAATAACCAGAAGTGGTTTGCCTTCTGGTATATGGTCACCGATACTGACAAGAATCTTAGTCACGCGCCCAGTTACCGGCGTGGTCACGTGAGTTTGAGTATTCGCGTTCGCCAAAACTTCGCCGGTGACTGTGACTGACACTTCGAGAGGTCGCTCGACGACAGAGTCGAGAGTGACACCCTCAATTGCAGCGGCTTCTTTCGGCACATGGACGATATGTTTTTCCGGCTCCATGGGTGTACGAGGCGCTGATGCTTCGGTCGATTCAGTAGTTCTTTGTGTTGCAGGCGGCTGTGTCGAACTGCCCGCCGATGTGCAACCAGACAAGACAGCCGTCGTAACAGACAACGCTGACAAGATGGAAACAAGCCCTGAAAATCGCGGCAAGGTCTTCTGATGTCGCTTATTTTCTTTCATTGACTCCGGTCCCAAAGTTGCCTCCAGCCACCCAACAGATTCTACCAATGGCTATTCTGCCATACAGACACGACATTGCCGTCGTAATGTCGCGCCACCTGCTCGACACGACTTCTGTTCCGAACCGGTGCAGAAGTGCAAATGCAGACCCGGAAGGTGTTTTTCACAGGACAAGCAGGATCACTTCAGATAATTAATGATACATAGAAATTTGTGAATATTCCGTGGAGTTGGCAGCCTGAAGCCAATAGCTTGTCATCTAGGCTTGCGGCTCTTTTCAGATCATAGAGCACCGGCCATGGTGCGCGGGTTCTAAAGTCTTTCAAAGTTATAGCTCGATTCAGTGAAACGGCACAAACTTGCCAAAAAGACCAGACGTATATGCTATGTTGCGATCTTTAACGTCGGTTTTTCGCAATTCCAATATTTCCAGAGCTTGAGGAGCTGCAAAGCAGTAAGGGCGAGGGGGACGAGAAATTGCCAATTTGTCTTAAAAGCCTTGCTACAGCCAAAGAGGGCATATGCTGTCATCTGGAATTCACTCATTCTCAGCGCGACTGAGGCTTTCAGCCCCAACCTGTGTTAAATTGTCTGTCATTGAAGCGCTTGGCCAGCCAGACTAAATCTGTTCGGTTAGGTTCTTTGCAGTGGCAGAAACTTGGCAATCCGACCTTGGTCAATAAATCTTTGGAGTAAATTCGAGGAATTGTCCTGCTGAGAGTGCATTTTTGATTTACAATTTGCATTAAGGTCTTACAATATGATTAACGCGTGAGAAAACTGGGTAGTGAGCAATTTTAGTTTGCAGGCAAAACAGACCGTGGGACCCGGAGACAACGGTCCGAAAGCAGAACCAGGCAAAGGGCAGGACCAGATTCACCACTGGCTGTCCGTTTACTCGGATACGCGAGATCCGTCGCTCAGAGACGCGATCATCCAAGCATCCTTGCCGCTGGTCAAGAGAATCGCCTATGGCTTGGCACGAAGATCTACCGACCCTGTCGAGGATCTGATCCAGGTCGGCTCGATCGGCTTGATTAAGGCGGTAGATCAGTTCAAACCGGATGCTGGCGCTAAGTTCCAGACCTACGCCACCCACTTGATCACAGGTGAAATCCGCCACTACTTGCGCGATAAAACGGCGATGATCCGTGCTCCGCGCGAGTTGCAAGAACTATCTTTCCGTATCAACCGACTCGTGCAGGCTCTAACAGCACGCCTCGGACGTGAACCATCAGACTCCGAAATCGCACATGAGCTGGAAATCCCGGTCAGCCGGGTGAGTGAAGCTTACGAAGTAGACCGCAGACGCACTCTCATTTCGTTAGACCAGGCACTCTCCAATGATGCTGGCAGCGAGCAGTCGCTAATCGACACCCTGGTAGACGGTCGCTATCAAAGCAACCAGTTAGCCAAGGAAGACCGATTTATGTTGGCTGAAGCGATCAAGCAGCTACGCGATGGGCTGAGAGAAGTGGTCCAGCTCACCTTTTACGAAGATTTGAGCCAAACTGAAGTCGCCCGCCGATTGGGCATCTCGCAGATGCAAGTCTCGAGACGCTTACGTGCAGCCACGGCCGAGCTGTATAAGATCATCACGCAAAACAAAAAAACGACAGGCGGCTCGAAAGGCGGCTCATGAGCCTGCCACTTGCAGTTGAGACCTCCAACCTGACCAAGGAGCTGGAAAGTCAGTTTCTGCGAAAACGGTTTCGAGTACTCGATTCGATCAATATATCCGTTCCGAAAGGCGAGACCTATGGTCTGCTCGGGCTCAATGGCGCTGGCAAAACGACTACGTTAAAGCTACTGCTTGGATTGATGCGTCCTACCTCAGGTAGCGTCAATGTGCTCGGGGCTCCAGCCGGAACAAAAGCGGTGCTGGCCAAAGTCGGCTTCCTTCCAGAGAATCCCTACTTCTATTCCCACCTTACCGGGCGAGAATGCCTCGACTTCATCGGTTCTCTTTTCGCAATCGAGAGCTCGGTTCGCAAAAAACGAACAGCCGAATTGCTCATGCTAGTCGAAATGACAGAAGCAGCGGATGTTCCGATGCGCAAATATTCGAAGGGGATGCTCCAGCGCATAGGCATCGCTCAGTGCTTGGTCAACGAGCCAGAGATAGTCTTTCTTGACGAACCAATGTCAGGATTGGACATTCTCGGCAGGAAAGACATGCGCAACATACTCAGTAAGTTAAAGAGCGAAGGGCGCACCATTTTCTTCAACTCGCACCTTTTGCCGGATGTGAACGAGGTCTGCGATCGTATCGGCATTCTGCACAAGGGCCGCTTAATTAGCCAATCTCCATTGCGCGAGATAGCTCCTTCCGGAGCCTATACCGAGCTGGAAGATTATTTTCTGGAAGCACTAAAATCAGTCGGAGCGACCAGGACGACATAATCATGAAATTGACTGAAGCCGAAAAGATTTATGCAATCGCTCTCAATACCTTTCGCGAAACTGTTCGCGACAGAATAGTCTATTCGCTTTTGGTCTTCATCGTCATTGTCACATTGATCGCCATTCTCTTTGGAAGCCTGTCGGTTGGGCAAAACGAGAGAATTCTTCGAGACATAGGGCTTGCAGCCATTAGCTTCGTCGGCGGTATCATCGCCATTTTTGCTGGCACCAACTTGGTGTTCAAAGAGCTCGACAAACGCACCATATTCATCATTTTCACCAAGCCGATCACTGGCTGGCAATTCATACTCGGCAAATATTTGGGCTTGTCATATTGTCTTTTGATATTGGTGGCAGCTATGGGCATCTTTTTGATTGGTGTCCTCTCCCTTTCGCAGGGCACGCCCATTTTGACGCAGCTCAATCTTCTTTTCTTGCCTCTAGTCACTGTATACCTCGAGCTCCTATTCGTCATTGCACTCGCTACCTTCTTTTCGACCTTCGCCTCACCGGTCATGAGCGTGTTGTTTACATTAAGCCTCTGGCTTATCGGCCACTTCGGCGATTCATTGAGGGAACTGGGCAAAATATCTCAGAACGACGGATTGAGTACATTCATGAACTTCGTCTATTGGCTGCTGCCGGATCTAGCGAGCCTGACCCGCATACGAACCCTCATATCTTCAGCCAATCACTCTCTGGATGAAGCTTTGTCTTACTTGGCCTGTTACGTGATCGCCTATGTGCTAATACTTTTAGTATTGGCCTCTGTTGTTACCGAGCAGCGAGAGTTTTCCTGACGTTGGACTCAATACATGATTTTTTTCTCTGGCTAGCCACTCCGGGCGTCGAACGAGACGT
The DNA here is from genome assembly GCA_036702975.1 of Oculatellaceae cyanobacterium. Classification (GTDB taxonomy): domain Bacteria; phylum Cyanobacteriota; class Vampirovibrionia; order Obscuribacterales; family Obscuribacteraceae; genus DATNPX01. Next base: position 29,451 of record DATNPX010000045.1, on the reverse strand, counting down.
GCTGGCTGCACTGGTTGGACTTTGCGTTGGGAGTTTCCTCAACGTAGTGGCGTTGAGAACGTTGCAAGAACGGCCGATGATGGAGACATTGTTCGGACGTTCGGAATGTCCAAAATGCAAATGCACGCTGGGAATTGGCGACTTAATACCGCTTTTGTCATTTATCTTGCTCAACGGCAAATGCCGCAATTGTAAGCAGCCTATCTCTTGGCAATATCCTGCAGTCGAACTGGTGACCGCTATCGCCTTCGTCGCTGTCCTCCACCACTTTGAACTAACGCCCGCCCATGTGCGCGACAACGTAAACATCCTGCAGGCCGTTTCGTTAGATGTCGGCATAATCTTTTTCTTCTGCGTCTTGATCGCTGTATGCGTGACCGATTTCAAAGAGAAGTTGATACCACACGAAATCACTTACCCAGCAATCATCGTTGGTATCATATTCAGTGCATTCGTCCGCGAAGATCTCATGCCCTCGTTGGCCGGAGTCGGCATTAGTTACGTGCTATTCGATTTTCTTGCTTTCTACGGTCTGAAACTTTACTACCATAGTCATGGCGATGAAGAGTCGGAAGAAGAGATCAACCGGGTTGCGCGGGCCAACGATAGAGATACGCTAGCAAATTGTCCTGACGGCAAAGAGAGACATCAATCTGTACACAAGTGGACTCAAGCTCGCGACTTGATCGCAGGAACCAGAAACAATGGTGGCAGTGCGCACGCTATTGAACAGGCCGAGGCGGCAGTCAGCTCCACGACGCAAGAGGCAGCCACCACAGCGACAACCAAGACAGATCCAGCATCTGAAGAAGAGGACGAAGAGGATGAAGACTACGATCCGCAAATCGACGCCGCTTTTTCGATTGACCGTCACGCCCAGGAGGAAGAGGAAGACTTTGAGGTCATGGGCGGAGGCGATGCCGTTCTCGCTGGTCTGATCGCCGCCTGGATCGGTCTAGAAAACCTTGGTGTTACGCTACTTTTCGGATTTCTCATCGGCTCGCTGATGGGTTCAGCCTACGTAGCAGTTGAACTTTATCGTAGAAAAAATCTTGCCGGTGCACTGAAGAAAACGGGACTGATTACACTAGGACTTATTCTTCTCGCCGAGAGCACTGTGGTCGTCTACGCTCATTTCGTCGGATATTTAAACGCGGCCCACACAAAAGAGCTGCTTGAGCTGCCATGGGCAACGCTTGCCGGAGCCTCCACTTTTGGTGGCATTCTCATCGGCACCATCCTTGCCGGCCGAGATGCCTCCAAGCCATTTCCATTTGGGCCGGCATTGGCAATTGGCGCCGTTATAGCCGTATTTATAGACCCGGCGCAAAAACTCCATGTCGGCGAAACGATTCGTCATTTGAGCGAAGTCCTTTTCCCTACCATGACGCGCTAACCGGCTATCAATTCGGCTGCCAAAGCCTGCTTGGGCGCTACTAAGGTTAGTTGGCCGACGGATGCCAATTTCCGGCTCAGTCTAGGGCATAATTAGTCAGGAGCGACTGCCGTTGCATTTCGGGCACCAGCAGATAAACCGAGGGACCTGGGACGTTGTTTAGTTTTGGAAAGAAAAAAGGACCTGTTCTAGGTCTGGATATTAACAGCGACAGTATCACTTTGATCGGTCTGGACAAAACTCGTGCGGGCATAGAAGTGCGCCGGTTCGCCTGCTCACCCACGCCTGGTAATGCTGTTCGGGAGGGTTTGGTTGCCGATCCGGAAACAATCGGCGCCTTGGTTCAAGGGCTAATGACTGAGGCCAATATACCGTTCTCAGGACCATCTCCCATCATTAATGTGGCAGTACCGGCGCAAGCTGTCGTTATCCGCTTGATGCCTGTTCCTGTTGGCATGCCGCCGGAAGAATTGGCGGACGTGGTCACCCAAGAGGCCACCAATCATGTACCGTTCCCTATTGAGGACGCCAACCTAGACTGGTCACCGATGCCAGCTACTGAGCGCACAGATGCTGATGGTGTGCGGCGAATCGACATAATACTCGCAGCAATTCAACGGTCAATTATTGAATCATATTGGCGCCTGGCCGACACCGCAGGGGTGAAGTTGGGAAGAGTTGACATCTCGTCACTGGCGGTGGTGCGCAGCCTGGCACTGGCAGGATATCTCGGCTCTTCTGGGCACCTCTCAATGGTGGTCAACATGCGCCACGACGCCACCGACATAAACATCGTACGCAGCGCCATGCCTCTTTTCGGACGCTCGATTATGATCGGCATGGACACTTTGACAGAGGCTGTCTCTCGCAGCCTGGGCATGCACTTTGATGAAGCGCTTGACCTTCTGCCAGAGATTGTCCTTTTCGGAGTACCGCCAACGGACGCGCGTATGGGACAAGCCGCGCAGGTGGCTAGAACCGTATTTAGTGACATAGCAGACGAACTGATCCGCAGCTTGGAATTTTACAAATCACAGGTAGGTGAGGTAAAGGTCGACCAGATCATTCTCAGCGGACCAGGCACTATGATCCAGAACCTAGATCAGTTCATTTCCAACCGCATGAATTTGCGCACCCTTGTATGCGATCCGATGCGAGATCTCGTTTTTGAATCAGATTTGATCGTCGACAGTATGCGTCCAATTCTGGCGGCCCTGGTCGGTTCTAGCATTGAGCCTAGCTGGAACCCGTCTTTCACAGTTGACCTTGACCTCAACAAAGAAGGGCGATTGCCACTTCTTTACGACGAACGCAAAACACAAGCGATTATCCTCGATAAACCACAACAATGGTTCAAACCCGCCTTTATAGCGGCGATCGCATCGGTGGTCGTCGCCGGATTAGTTTGGGCTTACTTAGCGGCATGGGCGATACCGCAGACGGACACCGAACTGAAAAAACTGAGTGCCGAGATAGCGAAGAATAAAGTGGAGGTGACGCAACTAGGACAGGTACGCAAAGACAACATACTTCTCAGCGCTAAGAAAGACTTACTGGATAAATTGATCAAAAGATCATCGCACTGGTCAGAAGTTCTGAGCGACATCCGCAGAAAAACACCAGAAGCGGTGCATATCGACTCAATCTCTATGGATGACCAAACCGTCAAGATCAACGGTCAGAGCACCGACTTCGCCAATGTCTCGCACTTTGCAGTCAATTTGGGCGACACAACCACTCTACGTGCTTGCTCCGTCGAGTCAGCTAGCCGTTCTGATCACGAGCCAGAAAAGATTCTATTTGAAATCCATGGCAACCTGAATGGCGCATCAAATGAGCCGGCAGCAATTGCTTCGCTCTCGTCTGGCTCGGCTGGTACGAACGAGACGGGGACAAATTTGGCAAATGAGCTACCTAAAATTCCCAAAACGCTGGGTTTGAAATTAGAAGCCCCAACCGGGGAGCAATAACGCAATGGTAATGACACCGCGAACCAAAGTTCTGCTTCTTGTGATGCTGGGGCTGATGGTGTTCGCCATAGGGTACGCGGGAATCTTCCCAGCCTACAGCGAAATGCAACAACGCTCCACAGAATTGAAGGAAAGACGCGACGAAAATCAGCAATACTTGAACAAGCTAGCGGCCCGAGCTAAAGCGGATGCTGAGCGACACAGCTTGGAGAGTCAAATTAAAGCACTACGCAATTCGGTGCCCAAGCAGCCAGAGCTGGAATTAGTGATGCTAGACATCGAACGCATGTGTCACGACTGCGATGTCGATCTGATCGGCGTCGAAGACATGGACCCAGACACGCTGGCCAGACTGCAGTCCGAACACAAAACGAAAACAAATGACGCGAATAATATCTTTAAGCCAATAACTGCACTGGCACCGAGCTTGCCGTTTGGTCCTAAAAACGACAAGAAGGGAACCGAAAACAACGAGCAACCCACATTTAAGCAGTTGACCAAGCAGGTTTACCTCACCGGGGACTACGAAGGGTTCCTCAAGGTGATGCGCAAAATGGAGAGCTATCAACGAGTAATTGGAATGAATAACATACTCATCGCGGTACCGAGCAAAGATGCAAAAGATCCCTCGTCTGTCAAAGCCGAGAGACTGAAAATCAAACAACCGATCATGTCGTTCTTACTATCCATCTACTACCTGCCCTAACCAGAATGCTGCTGAAAATGGTTACACAAGCGACATCTAAGACAGTCTTCTCCAGCACAAAGCGAAGCGCTCTTTTGGCCGCTGTAGTTTGTGCAGCCACCTCGCAGTTGTTCATTAAGGCGATGACGGAAGAATCAAAAGGAACCGAGGCCGTTACAAACTCCACGCATAGCCAGGCGGATGGCATACAGTTCCCGGCCACCACCAGACAGCAAGCGCTGACCGATGCAAAAAGAGGCGCGGGAAGGTCAGATCCATTGGCACCACTACAAGGATTTAAGCCGTTCCCATCCTCTGCAACGAACGAGGTAAAAGAGACAACCAAAGCTTCCGGAGAACATAAATACCCAGCGCTGCCCACTGATGCAAATGGCAAAGTCCTCGTTCCGCCACCGCCTCCGGTGTCAACTCACGACGATTTTCCCGTCTCCGAACTTCCTTTGCCCCCAGACAGACCGAGCCTTGCCGCAAAAATGAAACTAACCGGCGTCATTGGTAACACGGCAGTCTTTGCTTTCAGCGACAAACAAACAGCTAGACAAAATCACTGGCCGCAGGTTTTAATGCTGAATGCAGGTGACCGATTCGAATCGGTCGATATCGTTTCAGTGCAAACAGACTCGGCCGTCGTCGAGGAAGACGGCACTCGTTCCGTAAAGACACTTGAGCGAATAGGACTTGAGAAGTAGTGGAACGAAAACGCAAGCTAAGCTAAGATCTATGGCTGTCAATGCTTCGCATCTAAAACGTCTTCAAATCCACACTGTCACGCAACACTTTGAAGCCAAGCAAGTTCACTCAAAGTTAGTTTTTTGAATTTTTTGTTGCAGCTTTACTTTCAAAGCTGTTTCTGTCGAACAGGAGGGAATCTGTGTGTATATCCGCAGCGATATCAAACCGTCAATAATCTGTTGGTTTTGTTGGAAGCATGTTTTATTTTTCTTTCTTTACAGCTTCTCGGTTTACATCTGCTTTCACAAACTTGGTTGGAAATTCGTGAGCATACCTTTCCTACCGGTAGGAACAATTGGCACCGCAGTTGCTTTCTACGTAGGGTTTAAAAACAATGCCTCATACGAACGGCTATGGGAAGCGCGAAAAATCTGGGGAAACATTGCAAACTTATGCAGAGCATTTTCGATGGTCCTAAACGGAGTTCCGGATACTGATGGTGAGTTGCGGCAGACACTAGTAAGGAGACAAATCACCTGGTGCAAGATGCTCAGCCTCCAACTCAGAGAGAATGTCGCCATCCGCAATAGTCACAAAATACCTCCTGAGGTTACGCTCGTACAAAAGGTCTATGGGAACCAATTTCATAGAGAATCCGTGAAAGACTTTTTGAAGAAATGTGTATCAAACCCTGATCGAGATGTCCTCTTAAGCTCAAGAAATCCGGCACTTAAGCTGTTGGAAATACAGACCAAAGATGTGGTGGGTCTGCCGATCAAATCCGAAGGGTCAACCATGATGCTGGAACGGATAGTTGAAATTCTGGTGGAATGTGTCAAAGAACAAGGAGCTGCAGAGCGTTTGAAGAGTTTTCCATTCCCTCGACAATACGCCCACTTCAGCAACATTTTCGTATGGATTTTCTTGCTTCTCTTACCATTTGGCTTGATCGATGAGATGACAAAGGCGACAAGTTTTGACTGGCTCACAGTACCTTTTTCCACCCTTATTTCCTGGATGTTCATAACCATGGAACAGGTGGGTGATAGCAGTGAGGATCCTTTTGAAATGGGCTTAAACGATGTTCCAATGTCTGCGATTTGCAGGAATGTCGAAATTGAGCTATTAAGTATGCTAGGCCTAACTGATTTACCGGAATCAGTTTCACCGATAGGCGACATTCTTTTATGAGCCAAACTAATACAAACACGAATAGTTGCGAACAAGTCATCGCGAGGCCGGTTCTCAAAACATTCCGAATGCCGAAATGCAGTTAAAAAAGCTATCGAATCTGAAAAGTGACTGAAGGGAGAAAACTGTGAATAAATACAATCGTCTGTCAAAAGAAAATGCTGCGGTTTTGTTAGTAGATCATCAAGCTGGTCTATTGTCGCTGGTTCAAGACTTTTCGCCCGACGAATTCAAAAACAACGTGCTGGCACTGGCTGACGTTGCGAAGTTCTTCAAACTGCCAACCATTTTGACTACGAGCTTTGAAAAAGGTCCCAATGGCCCGTTGGTCCCCGAACTCAAAGAGATGTTTCCAGAAGCTCCATACATCGCAAGACCAGGCCAGATCAATGCTTGGGACAATGAAGATTTCGTGTCAGCTGTTAAGAAGACTGGAAAGAAACAATTGATTCTCGCCGGTGTCGTAACGGATGTTTGTGTAGCTTTTCCAGCATTGTCAGCAATCGAAGAAGGCTTTGAGGTCTTTGTCGTCACGGATGCTTCCGGAACCTTCAACACAACAGTGCGCGATGCGGCCTGGAGTCGCATGGAACGAAGCGGTGTACAGCTAATGAACTGGTTCAGCGTCGCTTGCGAGCTTCATAAGGATTGGCGCAACGACATTGAAGGGCTGGGCAGATTGTTGTCCAACCATTTGCCTGCGTACAAAAACCTGATGACTAGCTATTCGGCGCTATCAGCCAAATAATAAATTGAGGTGCTCGCAATTCAATAAGTTTGCATTGGCTTAGTGATTCTGGCAATCGCGTTCATCGCCCAGAGCATGGCGATAAGGAACAGAACGTCGACGATAGCTAACGGCTTCCATATAAACGGAACGTTATGGTTTGCGATCCAATGCCAAATAATGACACCCGAATACGACAACTTGAGCATGACACCATATGGAATTAGATTTTTGTTGTGCTCAGGCTTCTGGCCTATTTGATAAAACATGACACCAAAAATCATCATCGTAAGAGCCGGGAATTGAATGTATCCCCAGTGATTCGGCGGAATATCTTTGAGCACGTTAAAGAGCATCGGACCGACGAAAAGAAAGACTGCGCCGACGAGAAAATCGTATCCGGCGGCGATATAGAAAAGTAGAGAGACGATTTTAGTGGTGCTCATATCGTGCTCGCGAATTTGGTGCTCATGTCAACCGATCTATTAGGAGAGCCGAGGGACGTATAACGGGTTTCCATGTTGCTGCTCCCAAAATAGCACACAGCAACGACAAATTTGGTTTTAGGGCGCGGAACCAGCTAAGCGTCAATCATCTCTACGCCAAGGGTGTAACTGTAATATTCAGCCAGTGACAAAGTGACAAGAGGCTAAACGCCTGGGACCACAGCAGTCTGATTAGAGCGCCGCGCCGTAAACGGAGTCACGCTCGGTCCAACACCTGTAATCAGGTGAGAGTAGTCCTGCGGTGTATTTACGTTGAAGAATGGAGGCAGCGAATCAGCCTGCTGCTCGTCAAAGTCGTGGAAATAAGCCTGCGCCTTTAGACCGGCGAGGAAATCCTGCATACTCAAGTTACCCGAAAACAAAGTCTCCTCTAACTGTTTAATGCAGTTTTTCGAGTAAACGCCAAGCAGCGGTTCCACTCCTCTCTTGTGCGAGAGTACGACGACATCGTTTCCATGACGGCGTGAAGCCATATCGCGAATCAGACGCTTGTTTACAAGCGGCATATCGCAGGCTACGACAAAGGTATGCGAGAAGCCAGAGACCAAAAGTCCCGAGAGAATACCGCCCAGAGGTCCACGATAAGGAAGAATATCTTTCACCACGTTGACGTCAAAGCTTTCGAACGTCTCTGGCTCATTTGCAACCAACAATACTTCTTGAAAAAGATCGCGAACGGTGCTCAGTATGTGCTCGATCATCGTCGAGTTTTTGTAGGGTAGAAAGGCCTTCGGTCTTCCCATGCGCCTGCTTTTACCACCGCAAAGAATCACTGCCGTCATAGGCAGAGGCAGGGCCTCGCGAGTGACCGAATCGATGATTACAGATGAACTATTCGCCACGGTAGACAGGAGCCCTTTTCTCAGCAAACGCCGCCAGTCCTTCTAGCCTATCCTTCGTATTCAAAAGTTGCAAATAAGCTTTTGTTTCAAGAGCCAATCCAGCCTCAAGATCGCGATCATATCCTTGATCTATGGCAAATTTAGCTTGTTTAAGGGAAAGCGGCGCAGCCGTGGCGATCTCTCTCGCCCATTTCCGCACTTCATTTAGCAGCGGCTCATGAAAAGCATCTTCAGGAGCCGCGGAATCTTTTACGACCCGGTGGATCAAACCAAAGTTAAGCCCTTGATCGGCAGTCAACGGTGCGGCTGTCAGGATGAGCTCCTTTGCCTTCGAAACTCCGATCAGCCGAGGCAACCGCTGTGTTCCACCAGCACCAGGTATGATACCAAGCTTAACTTCAGTCAATCTCAGGGAAGCCTCACTAACCATTACCCGCAAGTCGCAGGCAAGGGCAAGCTCGGTTCCCCCGCCAAATGCGGAACCGTTTATGGCACCGATGACAGTCTGAGGAAGAGTCTCGAGAGCTCGTAAGGCAGCATTGATAAGTGCGATGTAATCGACGGTTTCGTAAGGTGTAAGCCCCTTACGTTCAGTCAAATCTGCGCCGGCGCAAAACGTTTTCAGCCCGGAACCTACAACGCCAACAACCCTTGTCGAGCGATCGTCTCTTAGTTTGTTGCAGGCATCAATCAGTTCACGCAGCAACTGCCTGTTCAAGCAGTTCATGACCTTGGGTCGATTTAGCTTGAGCCAGGTGATGCTCTCTTCCTTTTCGACCAGCAACACTTGTTCTTCCGACACTGCAAACTCCTATTTTCTCTAACAACTTGCTGCTGCCGGCTTAGCCAATGCCCTCGTAGCCAATGCAGCTTGTAAGTAACGTCCCGGCAATTTTTTACCGAGAATACTTTGAATCAATGTGCCAGCATCAACTAGCTTCTCCAGATCGATGCCCGTCTTGATGCCCATGCCATGCAGCATGTAGACGAGGTCTTCGGTGGCCAGATTTCCGGCGGCTCCAGGCGCGTAAGGACAGCCGCCCAGACCGCCAAGGCTGGAGTCGAAGGTTCGAACACCGCTGTCTAGTCCTGCCAATACGTTGGCCAGAGCAGTACCACGCGTGTCGTGGAAGTGAAGCGCTAACTTATCAACACTCACATCTTTAGTTAGGAGTTTGACCATCGCCGCTACATCTGCCGGTGTGGCAGCGCCAATTGTGTCACCAAGAGAGATCTCGTCCACTCCTATCGCTAGCAATTGCTGAACCACTTGCGCTACCGCTGATGGTGCAACCTTCCCTTCATAAGGGCAGACAAAAACCACGGAAACATAACATCTAATCCGACGCTTATCAGCCCTAGCAGCGTCTGCAACTTCCTTGAGACTTGCTACTGCTTCAACGATAGTTTTGTTGATGTTCTTCTTGCTGTGCGATTCGGTCGCAGACAGGAAGAAGGCAACTTCGGGAAGATTGGCTTCTTTTGCAGATTCATAGCCTTTCATATTCGGCACAAGCGCAAGCGTTTGCGTCGATTTCGGCAACTTCAACTGTTTTGCTACCGCAAGACCATCAGCCAGCTGAGGAATCCATTTCGGGCTGACAAAGGAAGTTATCTCGATGCGCGGCATGCCGGAAGCGGCAATCGCCTCGATGAATCGTACCTTGTCTTCCGTCGCCACATGCTGCTTTTCGTTCTGCAGACCGTCGCGGGGACCAACTTCAACAACATTGACTTCGGAGGCAAAATGCATATCTAACTACTCGACAACGAGCAATGCATCGCCTTCATTGACGAAGTCTCCACTGCTCACCTTTACTTGCACAACTTTGCCGGAGTGATCGGCTTGAACCGGCATCTGCATTTTCATGGACTCAAGAATCGCTATCTCTTGTCCGTCAGCAACTTGATCACCGACCTTCACCAGAACGTCAATCACGGTTCCAGCCATCATGGAAGAAATTTGTTTCATTGCTATCTCGCGGGGCAAGCCTGACCCAGTCAGGCGGATGTAATGTAGTCGGCTCTAGCCGCCTGTATCGTAGCAAATACGAAGCTATGCGATGTCGCTACCAGCAATGAAATGTGGTTAGGACAGAAAAACTTGTTGTCAGATTTCGCCGATTAGATCTCTCAACCGATATCGGTTGAGGAAAAATTCCGACCTGCAGGACGACGATAACCGCTGTACAAATTATCGACTAGCGAAAAAGCCCACGCAATGCGTCGTTTATGCTCTTCACCGTGTCATCACCGTCTTCCGTCTCCGTGTCTTCGCCCAAGTCAAGCGATGGATGTTCGCTAGTGGAGGCAGCAGCGGCTGTCACATCTTCTGTTGCTGGCACTGGCACTGGCACTGGCGCTGGCGCTGGTGCGCTTGCGGGGGGCGAGGAGAAAAGAGAAGCTGTTGGTCCAGGGCTAACCGCTTGCGGTGGCGTGGTAGATGGCATGGCATTAGAGAAAAAAGAGTTAAACGCCGGTGCCGGTGTGGGCGCTGGTGCCGGTTCGGGCTCAGGAGGAGGCGGTGCTTCAGGCGCCGCCCACGGTGATGGTTCAGGTTCTGCAACTTCTGCGGCTTCCGCCGGTTTCGGCTCTTCATCATTTGCCAGAGGAGCGAAAAGATCCATCATGTCAAACTTGCTGCGATTTTCTTGTGAGGTAGGCTGCGTGCCGCCCGTCGGCATGCTCTGTTTTAAAGCTGAGGACAATCCACCAGCTGGAATTGGCGGCGGCGATGGTGGTGACGTAAACGGCGAGTTTGAGGCAGCCTGATTCGCCGCATCGCTCTGGAATGTTGGATTGTCGCCTGTGTCGGTCGAGTAGGCCGGAGGCGAAGAGAACAAGCTGGCAGAGCTGAGGCTCGCCATGGGTGATAGCGGTTGAGACGAGCCGATCGGAATAGTTGCTTCGGCCGGCGGCAGCTGTCCAAATTCTGGTGGAGCCGGCAGAGGCTCATTGCCAGCCATCGGACTCAATGCGGGTCCTGGTGCTGGCGTCGCTGGCGGCGAAGGTGGAGGCACTGAGGGTGCAACACTGGCGAGTGGCGAAAGCGGCGCGTTGGAGGGGGTTGCAATGTTGGTAGGCGCAATGCTGGACGCGACGGGGCCGATCGGAACACCATCGGTGGTGGATGGAGTCGGCTCAACATTTGCCGGGCTGGCCGCCGACACTGGTGTAGACGCTGAAACAATTGGAGCGTTGAGAATGCCTGGCGGTACGGTATTCGAGCTACTCAATGGCGCACTGATTGAAGGCGTCGGCGAAGCCGGTGGAGCTGTTGGCGTTGTCGAAACTGACGCTGCCGCTGGTGCACTGACAGGAGCAGGTGTCCCTACGATAGGTGACGTTGAAGACGATGGAAGCGAAGAAGGAGCAACGCCGCCGGCCTTCAAGAAGCTTCCGTTAACGTATCGCTCCATCATCTGGCTTATCTTGAGGCGGTCGGCGGCAATCTTCCCAAGACGGTCCTGAGAAGCACCTATACGCTTCTCGAGCTCTTCGATGCGAACATTGATGATATTGATTTCTTCCCGAGCCTGAGCCTCTTTCTCATCAAATTCCTCCAGCAGTTTTTTCAACATTTCCTGGCTGGCCATCGAATCGAGCTCCTCTCTTGAGACGGATACGAAGGGCAATAAGCCCCCCAATTGACTTTTTACCACCACTGGTTAAATTAAATCACTAAAAGCAGCCATACTGACCCACTTTGCAAATTTCTTTGCACGTTATCAGTCTTTTTGCGTCTATGTCACAGCGCATACGCAGAGCCTTTGGCAAACATTAGCGACAAAAGCCACGATATCAAGCTCTTACCGTGCGCTATTCGTTGCGCTCAAAACGAGTCGCGGCGTGTTTGGTTTCATTGATCAAATTGCTGAAAAGCCACATGCATAGCTCTTCTAAAGATTCAACAGCCGGCACCCCGTTTTCCATGCGCCACATCATCCCCGATTCTGTAATGCGCACCTGGATACTAGACAGAGGTCTGTAATCGACCTCTGTTTTGCTGAGAGCCATAGCTTTGTTTGCCGGAACCAGGAAAAAGTCGACGCTGTCACCACTTCCTCGCAGATTCAAGCTAAAGTGCCTGGTCGTAAGACGAGCACGGAAAAATGTCTGCGTCTCTTCTGCTTCCCGCAACTTGTTGTATCGCATGACTTCTGTGACTTCGCCGGCTATGCTGCCTGACACATGCAGATCCGTACCAGCTGCAATCTGGTTGAATTCGTAGGTATAGCGTTGCAGCAAGCTGAAAATCTTGTCGATGAGTGACTCGATGCCTTTCTTGTAGACAGAATCGCGTTGCAGCTTGTGTAGTTCAACTCCCTTCTGGTCAGCCAGAAATTGCATCGACTCTTCTTTGAGTTTGTACATCCAGTCATTGCCTGACTCAGCGGGCTCAGACTCGTGATAAACGAGAATTTGCTGAGAGAGTGCGTTGTGGGGTAAAACGGCGCCAGCCTCAGGAACTACGTTTTCGTAGCCACGCTTGTCAATATCCCGGTTCAGCCCTTGCGACTGCCCGGGCATACTGGCAGGGTGTGTTTTCAAAAACTTCTTGGCTTCTTCAGCGCGCTTGTCTCTAGGATTTTGAGGCGGCATTGGGTTCTTTCCAGCGTAACGAGGTCTCTTGGGTAGCTGTGCGTCAGCGCCCAGCGGTGGACCTACGTTTTTATGCCACATAAACGGTCTCCTTATTCGGGCCGATTGCTATCGCTTCCTGCCGATTCTTCCGGAGAATCTCCGACGCACCGCAACAGCAGATGCGCTTCAACGTCCCCTTTTAATTTTAGCTACTCAGCCACGCAATCAACCACTTTGATTATCCAGGTAACTAGGCACACCTGTAAATTAACAAATTAGTGTATATAGCAAAATAATCGAGTTCACTATGAAACTTAGGCTTAAACCCTAACCTCAAGAGTGGTTACGGAACCTTTGCCTGGCTTAGATACCACCAGAAGACGAGCGGGGAAGAAGCAGCGAATCATTTCCGTTCTCTCTTTGATACCACTGAGTCCGGTACCACCTTCTCGCTTGCTGCGAGTGTCACTATCTGCAGGATTGACGAAGCCCTTGCCGTTATCACGCAACGTCAATTTGATGTTGTGGGCATCGGCTTCCAGCTGAACAATTATTCGGGAAGCCTCCGCATATTTCTCAATGTTGTTTAAAGACTCTTGAGCTATGCGATAGATATGCAGCTGAACCTGATAAGGCAGATCTGGCATCTCACCTTCAAAAATAAACGAGCAATCCGCACCAGTGCGCTGGCCAAGCCGCTCGACAAGATCGTCGAGCACAGTTTGCAATCCCCAATCTTTCAAATCTCGGGGGGCAAGGTCGTGACAGATCTCGCGCAACTTCTGGCAAATTTGATCGAGTGATGCAGAGAGAAGTTCGTTCGACATTCGCTTGTCGCTGGCAAGTCCACGCTTCAAAGACATGATGTCGGCGATGACCGCATCGTGCAGGTCGCGCGCGATGCGATTTTGGATCTCTTCTTGCTGGCTGACTATTTTCTGCACCATATTTTGCTCGGTCAGCATAATTTGTTTGACAGTGTCCCGCAGAGCTTCCCCTTCGAGATTTGCTAAAAGGTGGGAAGTAAAGCCCTCAGACTCGGTGCCGGGAGACGAGGCAAGGATCAGACTTTTGAAAAGAGACCGACAGGAATAGAACAACTCGTCAGGATCAACAGTCAACCCATCGATCATCCAGACATCAGATTCGATGTTGCTGTTCAATGTAAAAACTGCTTGCAGCCGATTCATAGTCTCGGCCCGCGACAGGAAGAAAGTCTCAGGTGCAGGCAACAGAAAAAACTCTATGCGACCAGCGCTTCCTCTGATGCTCAAACTCCAGTCACTGTTAGATGTTCTCGAGCGAAAATAGGTGGCCGTGCCAGGTCGTTGCTCGGAGAAAGCGGTCTCCGGAAGAGACTCTCGAACTTCGCTCACTTCAGTGACACCTACTCGAAGGTGCGAAAGCTGCGGATAACCCGTCACCAATTTATTGAACTCGGCAGTCAAACTCGAGAAAGTGGCATAGAGGAGCGACATGAGGCGTCGAGTCGATTCGCGCGCACTGTCGCTGACAGGCGCGGCGTCAAACTCCTGTTCTTCGCCAGAGACATTCTCTTCCGTGCTGGCAAATGCTTTGGCGATCAAATCCTCGAGCCAGAGTGTCTGGTAAACCTCTAACTGTGCGCGTTTTTCGAGATCGACACCCCGGTTAGCGGGAACGGTGCGCTTACTCGCATAAGCATTGTCAAAGTCAATATCGTCTGACCCCTCTCCGCTCTCGAGATCTCCTTCATACCCTTCATGAAAGTCATCGACGCGCTGGCGTATTAGCTGAGCACGAATGCGATCGAGCCCGCGAGCGATGCTTTCGAAGACAATGTGTTTTTTCATGCCTCCAGCTCTAAATTCCCGTAACCACTTTGTACTGCCCACGCGATCAACTGTTCTCTACTTTCAAGACCTAATTTAAGCAACAACAACTCACACTGTTTCCGCACAGTGGCAGGCGATGCCTGGCGCCGTTCAGCGATATCGCTGTACTTCATGCCTCTGGCAAGCATCTTTAGAACTTCCTGCTCAGACTTAGTCACTTTAGTTTCACCCGAAACAAGTTCTTTTGAAAGTACAGGCTTCTTACCAGACATTACCTCACGGATTGCTCCGGCAACTTCAGCCACACTTTCTGATTTCAAAAGATAGCCTGCCACGCCCAGACCAAGCACGGTCTGAATAAACGCCATGCGATTCTCGCCAGAAAAAACTACGACCTGAGTGCGGGGAACAGCACAAAACGATTTAACGGTCGTTTTCGGACCGGTGCTCCCCGGCAAGTGCAGATCCAGCAAGATAATATCGGGACTGAGTTCCGCAGCCTTCGCTAAACCTTCGTCTGATGAGGTGGCTGTACCGACGACCTCTAAATCGCCTTCGCGAGACAAGCCAAAGTGCAAGCCATCTAGGGTGACATGATGATCTTCGACGATCAGGATTCTTGTGCGATTGTCCACCGTTTCAACCTGCCTGGAATTTTTTGGATTACCTGCCGGTATTCAATACCGATAAAAAGTTGAACCAATAGTTACAACCCTATTGTGTAATACCTTAATCACAACAACAAATCACAGCCAAGTTTGACATTGCGCAGAAATTTCTGCGCGGCTTACGGCAGTCCATAAGACTAAAGAATTCGACACACGTCGCGCTATGCAAATGCGGATGTGATACATTTGCATCACCTGAATCGAATACTGCATACACCGCCGCTTTGCTCGTCGGAAACAAGCGGGCCATCACCAATGTGTGATGAGGATTTGCTCAGGAACGCTTTCATGCCGAAAGCGATTGAGGCATTTATGCATCTAGACGTAGTTTTGTTGTCACGCATCCAGTTCGCGTTGACAATCATGTTTCACTACATATTTCCGCCACTTACCATCGGGCTCGGTGTCTTTCTTATCATCGTTGAAGGAGTCTGGATCAAGACCAAAAACCCGATTTTCAAGGAGATGGCGCAGTTCTGGACGAAGCTCTTCGCCGTCAATTTCGCCATTGGTGTAGCAACTGGTATCGTCATGGAGTTTCAGTTCGGAACAAACTGGGCTATCTATTCGCGGTTTGTTGGCGACGTCTTCGGGTCTGCACTGGCAGCAGAAGGAATCTTCGCATTCTTTCTGGAATCAGGATTTCTTGCCGTCGTCGTTTTTGGCTGGGACAAAGTAAGTGCGCGCATGCACTATTTCTCTACGTGCATGGTGGCACTGGGATCGGTCTTTTCCTCAGTTTGGATCACTATCGCCAATTCCTGGCAGCAAACACCCGCAGGCTATCATCTAGTCAAGACGGCGAGCGGTTTTGTTCGTGCTGAGATCACAGATTTCTGGGCGATGGTCTTCAACCCATCCAGCATGTATCGCCTTACACACGTTTGGCTCGGCGCTTTCATCTTAGGTGCCTTTTTTGCACTAAGTATCGCCGCATTCTATTTGCTAAAGAATAAGCACCAGGAGTTCGCCAAGCATACCTTCCTGATTGCACTGATATACGCAGCTCTCGGCTCCTGTTCGGAGCTGGTTTCGGGACACATGCAAGCACGCGCAGTGGCACGAAACCAACCGGCAAAATTAGCAGCGCTCGAAGCGCACTATAAGACAGGCACCACCGGCAGTGAACTATATCTCTTTGGAATTCCAAACCCTAAGAAAGAAGAAGTCAACTTTGGCCTAGCAATTCCCAACTTCTTAAGTGTGCTGGTTTACGACGACCCAAATAAACCCGTCACGGGCCTCGATAAGTTTCCCAAAGAAGATTGGCCGCCAGTTGTAATTCCATTTCTTAGCTATCACATCATGATCGCTCTGGGCATGTTCTTCATCGGAATGTCGCTGCTCGGTTTACTTTTATACTGGCGCGGAGCATTGTTCCAGCAAAGGTGGCTTTTGTGGTGCTATGTATTTTCAGTGCTTGGTGGCTATGCAGCCAACGAGACCGGCTGGGTATGCGCCGAAGTCGGACGGCAACCTTGGTTGGTCTATGGGCTTCTGCGGACGACTGACGGAGTCTCTCCTCATCTTGCACCCACGCACGTTCTTGCATCGATCATCATGTTTGGAATCGTTTATCTTTTCCTGTTTGCCGTTTGGGTCTTTGTCTTAAATGACAAGATACAGCACGGGCCGGAGCTATCGAATGCACCAGCACCCGGCATTGACGATAGTGACAGACTGCTTGAAGTAGCAGCCAGAATGTTCCAACATGGCAGATATTCGTTAACAGGGACTCCGGACTCGAAACCAGAGGCTGGACCGGCTGCAATTGCAAGCACTAGTACAAGTATAAATACAAGTACAAAAGAAGCAGAAGACGCACAGCAAACAAACGAGCAGGATACAAAAGATGCACATTAGTTTTAACGATGTCTGGTTTATCCTGCTCGGTGTTCTTTTGACCGGTTACGCGATCCTTGACGGCTTCGATTTTGGCGTCGGTATCTTGCACTTGTTTGCCAAGGACGATATTCATCGCCGACTGTTTCTCAACTCAATTGGTCCTCTCTGGGACGGCAATGAGGTCTGGCTCGTAACGTTCGGAGGTGCGCTCTTCGCGGCTTTTCCAAACGCTTATGCGGCAGCATTTTCCGGATTTTATCTTGCGTTTATGATGCTTCTTTGCGCTCTGATATTCCGCGCAGTCTCAATTGAATTTCGCAGCAAGCAGAACTGGCCGTGGTGGCGTCAGATGTGGGACGTTGGGTTTGCGCTCTCTAGCGCTTCGGCTGCATTTCTCTTTGGAGTTCTTGCGGGAGACTCATTCATGGGACTGCCCCTCGGGAACGATATGGCCTTCAGCGGGCATTTCGCAGATCTTTTCACGCCGTATTCGCTGCTGGTAGGAGCCTTCACCGTTGCAACGTGCGCGATGCATGGTTCGATTTATTTGTATCTAAAGACTGAAGGTACGCTTCAGAAACAGCTGCACAGTTGGATGTGGACGACGTTCGGCATATTCATGGTGTTTTATATGTTGACGACGATCGTTACGCTCGCCACCCTACCTCTTGCCACCGCCAATCTGATCAAGTTCCCTCTCACCTGGCTGGTAGTGCTTCTTAACGTGCTGGCAATCGCAAATATTCCGCGAGCAATTTTCACCAACAGACCAGGGCACGCGTTCGTATCATCATGTTGCACGATTGCCGCACTGACGTTTCTCTTCGGTGCGGCAATGTTTCCGAACTTGATCGTATCGCATCACGATCCTGCGCTGAACATCAATGTTTACAACGCAGCTTCTTCACACAAAACGTTAGGGATCATGCTTATTGTTGCCGGATTGGGATTGCCGTTCGTCTTTTGCTACACAGCGGTCGTCTACTGGGTATTCCGCGGAAAAGTGCAACTAGGAAAATTTAGCTACTGAGTTAACCGACCTTTGAATTTACACTAGAATTTGTACCAAGATTGTTCAGTGCCACTTGAATCTGCTCAGGTGAACGCGCGATGTTGCCGGTATGGTCTCCAGTGTGGGGCACAATCACGACTTGAAATCGACCACTGAGACCATGATTTCCATCAATATGCACTCCGCGTCCGAGCTGCTTAATCGCATGCACCGATGCTTCGGCTGATTTTTTACCTTCTGGACCAACATCGCCAAAAACAACAGGTACTGCTCGTCCGGTCTCTTTGTCGACCAGATAGCCATAGTCACCAAGCTTGACACCACATGCCCGAGCCAGGCTCGCAGACAAGACGACGAAGTTGTCTAGGTCGGTGTTCAAAGATTCACCGTTAGTCAAGCGCAGGCTAGTCTGAGGCTGCCAGCATGCATCTTCAGAATGACGACTAGCTCCATCCGTGTCGACATTGCATCCATTGAAGTCTATCGTTTTGGAGCCGTCAGGATTTTGAGACAATTGAAAGTACTTAGGATCGACGTTGATATCGCCAAAGGTGCGCGCGCCAACCGGTTGTTGGTAGGTGCCGGATGAATCGGCAGTAGAGGCATCATAGTGCAGACCTTGAACAGCAGAATATTCGGTACGATGGTGATGATGACTGTGATGGGACAGCATCCAATGGTGAGTAGATAGCTTATCTGTGTATGACTTATGATTAGCGTCTTCAAGCATGATGTGTTCAGGCGATTTCGGATGCTGCTTTTCACGTTCTAGAACGCGCACGCGACCATCTTTAGCGTTCTCTTCGATGCGGATCTCTTTATGGCTAGTACCGGAAGCAACTTCAAAATGAGTGATGTGCTCGCGCAAGAGTGTTCGTGCGGCCGATAACCGCTCGGCAGTCGACCGTTTGCCATCCAAAACAGCGTCCTTCTCATGTTGGATATCAGTCAACGTGAGAGGATGCAGAGGATGTAAGTGACAGTCAGCTTTATGCGCGTCTTTTGTTTGATGAAGTGAGTGCTTAGAATCCTGATGCTGCGAATGCGCTTCTTCACTCAATCGATGAGCGGAACAACGCTCATCGATTGAACGCTCGGGATGGTGCAAGTGCACCGAGATCTCATGATTTGTCTGAGCCATACTGTATTTCCACCAACGCCTGTTCGTCATAGTTATGCCAGCTTTTAGTCTAGAAGCGAGTTTTGTCAAAGTTTGGGCATGTTGAGTGTCTCCTTGGAGTTGCTAAAAACTGATTACAAGCGTTGAAACAAATAATTTTGAATTCGACGAACGTTTATTCAAGCGATGATACTGGCGCCAAAGCTCGTTCGTGCGGCTAAGAACAATGATTAGACTTCCTTGAAGCCCAAATCGAGCAATGCCTGCTTAGCTTTTTCGAGGACATCTTTTTTGATCAGGAGATAGTCTTTCGAATACGTCGAAACAATCAATACATTCAACCCCTTCCCGGCGATTGCATTGTCTCGAGCGCACCCTTTGAATAGGAACTGGTCATTGCCTTTACGCGTGTTGCAGATAACGCACCATCTGCGTGTATTCGTTCAAGTCTGCAGAAGTTTTTTGCAAGTCGAGTCCGTCAGCATACACGTGGACCAGTGGCTCAACGGCGTCAGGCAAAACTAAGATCCAGTGGTCTGGATGCGTTTGAATCTTGACACCATCTAGCAACTCCATCTTGCGGTCGTTATGTTTTTCGACCATGAGTCGCATCACCCGACCTTTTCTCTCCCATGGACAGTGAACAGAGTCCACCTGGTAGATAAGCTGAGGCAGCTCCTCTACAGCCTGGTGCAAGGAACGTCCTTGGTATGTCAGGTGCTCCAACACTTGCCCAACGGCAAACATTGCATCGTAACCATTCTGGAACTCAGGGAAGATGAAGCATCCATTTGCACTGCCACCAAGCACAGCGCCTTTTAGCTTGGCTGTAGTGCTGCCGATCTCAGTTTCTGAAGCCTTACAACGAACGACTTTGCAATCATATCGCGCCGCAATGCGTTCAATGACTGAGCTGGAATTGACAGGAACCACGATAGTGCCACCTGGTTTATCTCTCAGAATGATATCGGCAACTACTGCCAGCAGTAGCTCGCCACGGATGATCTGCCCGGTTTCATCAACCAGTGTCATCTGTTCACCGTTACGGCCAATCTGTGCGCCAAGTTCAGCGTTGAGAGCTCTTACGACATCAGCCAATTGTTTGCGGAAACCAACGCGCTCTTCTTGTCGAGGAGGAGTATTTCTAATCGACGAATTAAGAACAACGGTGTCGATGCCGATTTGCCCAAGCAAGTCAGGAAGGATCACACCGGTTTCAGCCATGGCATAGTCGATAACGACTTTCGGTGCTTGCGTCGCCAAGCCACCAGCCTTGGTGACACGGGTGTAGTTCGAACCTGGCACGATACAGAACGGAATCTTGTCTTGCTCGAAAACTTGTCCTTTGATGTGCTTGAGGAACTCATCCATGTAGTACTCGCGGACACGGCTCGGGAACATAATGTTGCCCACATCCGCGGAGTTAACGCGAGGGAAATCTTCTTTGAAGAAGGTAGACTCAATCTTTCTTTCCATCGACTTTGTGATGGCGATACCTTCACTATCAAAAAATTCGATAGTCACTTTCTCAGGTTCACGCTGCGACACGCGCACATGCACTAGTCCGCTCGCGCGTTGAGTCTTGACGTAATACCTGGAGATGGGCAAGGACATCGACTCCAAGTTTTGTACTTCGATGCCAACCGAGATCAAACCGGATGTTATAACTCGGCTGATCATATGGCTTACTCGCCAGTAGTCACGACTGACCAGCACCGGTCCACCTTTGAGCGTAGCTCCGTAGGCGGCTGCAAGGTTGACGGCAAACTCAGGCGTAATTTCGACGTTGGCAATGCCTCTTACGCCATGAGCACCAAATAAGGTGCGCGGTGCCCGAGTGCCCCAAATCAAAGACGAGGTTACCTTAGCACCGGAGTCGACTGTCTTATCTGGCCAGATGCGCACGTCTGGACTCACGATAGCCTCTTGCCCGATCGCTGAGTTAGAGCCAATAATCGCTCCTTCCAGAATTTCAGCTGAGCTGTGCACGGTTGTCTTATCGCAAATGACGCAAGCACGTAAAATCGCCTGGTTACCTATGTAGGAGTTGGCCCAGATTACTGGTCGCTTCATGGAGACTTTTTCTTGCACCAAGACGTTGTCGCCAATAACAGAAAAGGCATCGATCTGCGTGTCACGCCCGATGCGGCAGTTCTTGCCGATCAAAATTGGTGGCTCTAGTTTTACAGTGGCATCGATTTCGGTGCCTTCGCCAACCCAAACTCGGTCTTGAATTTGAGGGCAATCGAAATTCAATTTGATATGCCCTTCAAGCAAGTCTTGATGTGCCTGCCTATACATTTGAAGGTTACCAATGTCGCACCAGTAACCATCAGCGACATAACCGTAAAGTGGCTCGTTGCGTAACAAAAGCAGAGGGAAGAGATCGTTCGAGAAATCTTGCTCTCGGCCCATGACGACATAGAGCAAAACTTCCGGTTCGAGAATATAAATACCCGTGTTAACAGTGTCGGAGAAAATCTCGCTCGCGCCTGGTTTTTCCACGAACCGCTTGATGCGTTGATCACTGTCGGTGATCACGACACCGTAGTCGAGAGGGTTCTCTACTCGCTTCAAAACAATAGTGGCTTTGGATTTTTTCTCTTTGTGAAACTTGATTGCATCTGTCAAATCGATGTCGGTAAGACAGTCTCCTGAGATGACGACAAAGGTGTCGTCTAGTTCGTCCTGAACAGCCTTAACGCAACCTGCAGTTCCAAGCGGACGGCCCTCTTCGGTCGAATAGTTGATTTTGCATCCAAAGTTGCTGCCGTCTTGGAAGTAACTGCTGATGGCATCCGGCAAGTAGAAGAGTGTGAATATGATGTCCTTTAGACCGTGCTGTTTAAGGAGGTCCACAATGTGCTCAGCCATCGGTTTGTTGGCCACTGGCACCATCGGTTTTGGCAGCGCGCTCGTCAACGGGCGTAACCGAGTTCCGGAGCCCCCAGCCATGATTACCGCTTTCATCTCATTTACCTCTTCGCTTCATGTGCATGATTACGCTTGGGCAATTTCTTGCAAAATCTACCGCGCTGATACTTCAACGCTCTTAGCTTTCGCTTTCGTTTTGTCCTGCTGGAGTCGTTTGTTGTTTGCTTCCGACTCGCGCAGTACTTCCTCGTAAATATCAAGTGTACGCTTTGCGATTACTCGCCAGTTATAGATGTTGCGAACTTTCTCATAGGCATCAGACTTCAGTCGTTCAGCCAAGTCAGTGTTACGCAAAACCTCCAATAGGCCCCAGGCCAAACTACCTGCATTACCTGCATAGGTAGTCATACCATTCACTCCATGTTCTACGAAATCGGTCAGTCCACCAGCATCGGAAGTCACAACCGGAACGCCCGCCGCCATTCCTTCCAAGGCCACTATACCGAACGGTTCGTACAAGCTTGGAATACAAACGGCATTTGCGATCTTATAAAGCTTCTTCAAATCATCATCGCTGACGTAACCGAGGAACCGAACATGAGATGCAATGCCCATGTTTTGAGCCTTAGCCCGCATATCTTCGAGATAATAGCCGGTGCCTACAATTAAGAACTTCGCACCAGGGCACTCAGACAACACAAAGGGCGCAGCATCGAGCATTACCTGCACACCTTTTTCATTCACGATGCGGCCAACGTAAAGAATAATCTGCTCGTGCGGCGCAGCAAAATTTCCGCGAATGGTATTCGGGTCAAACGGAAAGTCGAAGTGATCGGGATCGGTCCCATTAGGCACAATAACAAGCTTGTCTGCTGGCATACTGAAAAGACGCTGCAACTCGCCGAACATCGACTTGCTGTTTACGATCACTTTCCAGGCTTCGTATGTAAGACGCCACTCGAGTTGATGAATGTAGTGCTGCATGTCGGTGTGAATGCCGTGCATGCGCCCGGCTTCGGTGGCGTGCATCGTCGCGACGAACGGAACACCAAATCCTGATTTCATGACCCAGGCGGCGTCGGTCACCATCCAATCGTGCGCGTGAATAATGTCGAACGGTTGTTCCTGATGCAATTTGATCGCATATTGCAACAACCCAAAATTAAGTTTGTTGACCCAGGTCAAAAAGTCTGGAGTCGTATCTGTTTGCGTCTTGACCCGGTGGACATGCACTTTGCCATCCATCGAGTGCTCCAGCGTGCCCGGGTGGTCTGCAGTGACCACATGCACCTCCCAGCCATTGTCCTGATCGGCGATATGATTGGACAAAGCTGCAACTACACGAGCCAGTCCTCCGATCACTCTGGGCGGATACTCCCATGAGAGCATCAATAGCCTTTTAGCCACATTTACCTCGCTTACAGTCACCCCAACTCGCTTGCCAGGGGGCGATTCATCAGTGTCATTATCGCGCGTTCTGGTGAAGTTTTCCCACTGAGAGCGTCTTCGACTTGACGAGCAATCGGCAAATCGATTCCTGAACGCTCAGCGAGTTCCGTGACAGCCCTGGCAGTTGTCACGCCCTCAACGACAGCGCCAATTTCTTGGGTTATTTCGTCCAAACTCCTTCCCCGCGCGAATTCCCAGCCCAACCGGTAATTTCGCGATGCGCTTCCGGCGCAAGTGGCTAGTAAGTCTCCCATACCCGCCAACCCAGCTAGAGTAAGCGGTTTGGCCCCCAAATTAACCGACATTCTTGTCATTTCAGCTAAGCCTCGAGTTAACAAAGCAGCCTTGGCGTTACTGCCTAGATCCAGACCGTCTGACGCACCAGCGGCGATGGCGATAACGTTTTTCAAGGTACCGCCAAATTCCACACCTATGATGTCATCATTTGTATAGAGCCTGAATTTCGTCATGCTGAGCACAGATTGAATCTCTCTGGCGATAGTCAAATCTTTGCAAGCGACGACAGCTGCAGCGGGCAATCCACGCAGCACTTCGCCCGCCAAATTTGGACCGGAGAGTGTACAGATTTTGCTTCCAGGCAACACCTGCTCGACCACCTGGGACATTCTCAAGTGCGTGCCTAACTCCAACCCCTTGACGGCGCTCACAAGAATTGGCCAGGCCCCTTTGTCACCAGCATTGAGATGCTCAGCAACCTCGGTCAAAAGCGATCGAATTGATTGTGATGTACAGCAAAGAATCGCAATAGTCGCGCCAGACAGCACAGTTGCCATGTCGCTTGAGGCGCGCACATGCTCAGGAATAGAGACTGCGATCGGCTTCTCAATTTTATGACGGCTGTTTATGTATTGAGCTTTTTGGGGGTCGCGCGTATAAATGTGAACAGTGGTTTTGGTCGAGAATAAACGCGCCAATGTCGCGCCCCAACTTCCCGCGCCCAAAATAGCTATCTTGACCGGCTTATCAGTCATTCACTGCTTCTTTCTACAGAGACAGCAATTTTAACCCCTTGCCTGCCTTTCCGCAGGCAGCAAACTGGCATAAATAAACGAATTAACCGGCACAGGCAAGCCTTTGGGCTCAGCCAAACGCACTACCGCTCCGTTCAAATAATGCAACTCGGATGGCTTTTTGGCAGCAAAATCTCGTTGCATAGAAAAAGTGGCGTCAGGACGCATTGTTTCAACGCCAGCCATACATCTATCGACAAAACTTTCGGGCAAGCTTACTCCATGATGCTTGGCCAACTCATACACCTCTTTCATCGCATCAGAAAGCATCCGACGAGTTTCAGGCACGCTCCGAATATCACCGATCGGCATCTGTGTCACAGAGCCGACACCTGCACATGGAGCAAGAAATAAAAACTTCTTCCACAGTTCTTCCTGAATACTGTCAGGCACATCATATTTGATACCAGCCTGTTTCAAACAATCGGCAAATCGTTGCACTCGCTCGGAACGACAGTTATCCCATTCGCCGAATGTTATCTCTGGCTCCACACCAAGATGCACTACGTGCCCCGGACGCTCCAGGTAACTGATGATCTTAGTTGACCCGGCAAGAGTACGTTCACGTCCCACGATTTCGCAAACTTCATCGTAAGACTCAACACCGTTTTGCAGAGGAACAATCATGTACTTGTTCGCCTTGAGGCGATTGAGACCACGGACACACTCTTGCACTTGCCAAGCTTTCACTGCAAGCATGATGACATCTACTTGTCCCACGCTTTCGAGACTTTCAACAACGTTCACCGAACGCAGGTGAAAGTCACCCTTGGTGCTTGTAATCTTGAGCCCATTCGATTCCATGGCGGTCAAATGTCTGCCGCGGGCAAGGAAGGTGACATCATAGCCAGCCTTGGCCAAAACCGCGCCGAAGTAACCACCTACTCCGCCGGCGCCCATTACCAAAATATGCATGATACCCTCTACTTAGCTTTTCGTTCGCAGCCGAGCGGATAAGCTTGTCTAATCATATCAAGTAGGGCATTGGCTCCAATATTGAGAAACCAAGACTGCGGCCATAGCGGAAACAAAAATGAGAAGAACCAGGCAACCGGAATTACAGACAGTCGAAACGCGTGGACTCAACTTTGCTACGTATCACTGGCCAGGCAACGGTCCCAATGTTCTGTTGATTCATGCTACAGGCTTTCATTCTCGCGTATGGGATCAGGTTGTTGCGCACCTTGCCGATTTTAATTGCTGGGCATTTGACATGAGAGGGCACGGGCAAAGCAGCAAACCAGAGCCGCCGTATATTTGGCGAAATTTCGGCATGGATGTGGTGGCAATCTCGCATCTTCTCAATCTAAAATTTGCTGTCGGGGTCGGACATTCAATGGGTGGACATTCAGTGGCTTTGGCAGCGGCTATTGAGCCTGATTTGTTTTCTTCTTTAATTTTGATCGACCCAATAATCATGCAACAGAAGTACTATGGTATGGCTGTAACAAAAGAACATCCGGTCGAACGTCGAA
Source organism: Oculatellaceae cyanobacterium (assembly GCA_036702975.1). Lineage (GTDB taxonomy): Bacteria > Cyanobacteriota > Vampirovibrionia > Obscuribacterales > Obscuribacteraceae > DATNPX01. The sequence continues at coordinate 3,569 of DATNPX010000045.1, read as the reverse complement.
AAAACCGCTGGCAATCGCCCTCGGAGATATTCGAACGGTATCACGACAAAAAGCCTTTTGACACCTGGAACAGGGAAGTACTGCGAGATTATTGCGAACACGCATTAGTGCCAAGCGACACAAGCGATACCTTAGTACTTGCATGTCCTCCGGCAATTGAAGGCTCGATTTACAACAACTCCACCGACACAGACGGCGCCTGTATCTACGAAGACCTTAAGAAAGTAACAGCTGCGGTCAAGATTTTGCATCCGCCCATCAGCGCAAGCAAGAAAGTCGAAGACTTGATCGCATTTGATCTTGGTAAAGCGTTCGCAAACGGAACCGACGAAATCATAGAAGGGCACACGCATTTCATTCCGATGGAATCTCCTGCGCTTATCGCTGAACAGATAATCACGCAGGCAAGCAAAAACGAGCCAAAAAGATGTTGATTTAGTCAGGCACTGTCATCGCACAATTGCGACCAGCTTGCTTAGCAGCTTCGAGGGCGCGCATCGTTTTCTTGATCCACTTATCGAGATCCATCGTCTTAGAGTCAAACAGCGCAACACCGGCGCTGCTCGTTGCATAAAAGCCGGCATGAGACTGAGTGGTATGACTAATGGCGGCAAAATCGGCAAGCAGTCTTGTTGCCAGCGACAACGCTTCTGCCTCATCGATACCTTCTGCGATGATGCCGAACTCGTCGCCACCATAGCGTCCAATTATGTCTGACTGTCTCAATCGCTTCTGTAAAAGTAGCGACAGAGCCACTAGAACTTTGTCGCCGCCTGTGTATCCATGCCGCTCGTTTATGGAGCGGAAATAGTCTACGTCAATCATTATTAGAGCGGTAAAGCCTGCATGACGTTTGCGTTGTGCCACCACAGTCGATGCACGGTCCATGAAGGATGAGTGGTTGTGCATGTTGGTCAAGCCGTCTCTATGCAACAGAGTCTTGAGGAAACGAGAACGTTCAAGACGCGCTGTAACCGATGAAAGCAAAAGTGCCGGAGGTACTGGTTTCACCAGGTGGTCATCGCCGCCTGAACGAGCTGCTTCAATACGTGCTTCAATGTTGCCTTGCGTAGTTAAGAAGATAACCGGCAGGGTTGCATAGCGTTCGTCTTGTCTCAGATAGCGAGCCAGTTCATAGCCTGTCATTCCAGGCAACATTACATCAAGCAAGACAAGATCTGGGTTGAATGATGATAGAAAAGACTCAAAGTTTTTCGGATCTGTGCAGGTGCGAACTTGATAGCCTGCCGACTCCAAAAAGGCACGGATAAATGCGGCTTGATCCGGGTCGTCTTCAACAGAGAGGATACGCGGCGCGTGCAACTTGCGCTTATCGAGAAGATAACGCAATCGACGCAACATGGCCTTCATATCAATCGGCTTTTCGAACATTGCATCAGCGCCGCAATGAATTGACCGAACTTTGTCGAGGAAGCCAGTCTGCTTACTGACGATAATTATGGCGAGATCCTCACCACCCTCGAGTTGTCTAACTTTTTCAATCAACTCATAAGCGTCACCATCAGGAAGCGGTATCTCAACGATAATGCCGTGAGGCATGCTTGTCGCCAATTCAGCCAAGCCACCAGCCATAGTGCGGGCAGAACGAACCTTCAACCCCTCATCGCTCAAAATGCGAGTTAAAGATGCAAGGTCGTTGATATCTTCATCGAGAATGAGAACTTCAAATTGATCGGCTGCGGCGCGCGGCTTTGCTTTGCCCAGATTTACGGTTTCCGGAGAGGCTGAACCTTCCGTATGAAACTGGGCGGAAAGTCTGTTGAGAATCAGCTTAAGCTTGTCGAGATCAGCTTGCGGATGCGAAGATTTATCACGCATCAACGAATTGCAATAGTCTTCGCCTTCGGCTCCCAGTTGCGAAACAGCTGGATAACCGTACATGGTGCCCGAACCAGCCAACCAGTGAAACTGGCGTGATAGCTGATTTACGAGATCCATGTCGTTTGGGCGCTGCGCAAGCAGGCTGACCATCTCAAATACTTTGCCCAGCCGCTCAGACGAACGACGGACGTACTGATCTTTCAGTTCGCCGAACGTCTGCTGCCATGCCTGCATGCTAATGATTTTAGCCCTCCAAAATCTGCTTGACCTGACCGGCCAGCAAAGTTGGGTCGAATGGCTTGGTCAAGACTCCGACCGCACCCATTCTCTTTAGTCTTTCAATTTCCGAAGACATGGCTTTCGCTGTCAAAAAGATTACTGGAATGTGGCGCGTTCCCGGATTGTTCTGCAGCGCGACTAGAGTCTGAGAGCCGTCCATCACAGGCATCATCATATCAAGCAAAATGACATCCGGCCGCTCTTGCATCGCCACATTAATACCTTCGTTGCCGCTTTCAGCTTCAACGACATTCAAACCGCCAAGAATGCTAAGACTCATACTGGCGATAGATCTCGTGTCTTCTTCATCATCGATGATGAGCACTTTCATCTTCGTCCCTCACTATTCAAAAATGGAAATCCCCACACGCCACGCTTAAGAATGCCAGTCTCTCTGATTTTTCTACTAAACGCGTTATACCCGCTGCCGACGCTTGCGAGCCGGCCGTGAGGACGATCAATCTCATTCAAATACTTGCCGATTCAAATATTTGAACATTTTCTTGCGCCCTATCGACATTGTCCCAAATTCTTATAAGTTTCAGTCGCTTTTCATCTGAGTTTCGTCGCTTTTTTTCTAGCCAGAATTCTCTGAGCTACGGGAACCGGTTTGACACTGCCGAGCTGTTCCCACGATTTAATCGGCAAAGCGACCGATTGCAGATACGTTTTAACTTGAACTTTCTTTCTCTGTGCTAAGCCCTCGACATCGGCAGCCTTCACTCCAACCTCAGATGAAGCCGCTTCGACAGCGCACGGAACGGAGTCAACCGATTTTGCATCGACAACAGCAGTTTTAATCTCTATTGACGGCTGATCATCAGCCATTGGCAGAGTCCTTGCCTCCTCAACGCCCGAGCAGTCAACCTCGGCCGTCTGCTCGCTAGCGTCACTAGCAGTGCCGTTCCCAGCCACATGGCCGTAACCATTTACTGTCAATATTTTTTTGATCTGTTCTGTCAAAGTCGTAGGATCAAAGGGTTTGGCAATTACAGCCAAAGCACCCAGAGCTTTCAAGGCATCAAACTCTGAGAACATTCCTTTCACTGTCATAAAAATTACTGGAATGTGCCGGGTGGCAGGATTTTGCTTTAGTCCATAGAACGTTGCCGTGCCATCCATTTCGGGCATCAGCAAATCTAGCACGATGACATCAGGCTTCTCTTCAGCAGCTTTAAGCAAGCCTCTGGGACCGCTCTCTGCCTCGACGACCTCAGCGCCTCCGAGGAGATTGAGACTCATGCTGAAAATACTTCTTGTATCTTCTTCGTCGTCAATAATCAAGACGCGCATTTTCGCTTAGCTTCCCCGGAATAGACCAAACAGTTGGGCGCAAGGGACTACTCAACAGCACTGAAACATCGGTTCTGGAACATTATCGAGTGCGTTCGAGAGATTCTACACCAGCTTCTCGTCTTTTGTCGGCGGGCGATATTGCTGGTCACTCG
>DATNPX010000036.1:0-38186 GCA_036702975.1 Oculatellaceae cyanobacterium | reverse complement strand
ACAAAAATATTTCCGTTGTGTGCATCGCCGTGTCCTGGCACGGCGGCTCCTGTCGCGGGTTTGAGAAGGGTTTTGCTTTTCTCGATTATGTCGTTGATAGACTGTTTGTAGTTGGCGCCATTAATACTCCACTCCATATTAGCCAGGGTCTCGAATGGAATTGATGAGGATTCAAGCTGCAGACTCTGATTTCGATAGAACAAGCCGACCCGACCATCTTCTGCCAGGCGATGCGAGAAAAGCTGATGAATGACTGCTTTTGACTGATCTTCAGCTGATGAGATGCTCAAGTTTTTGGAATAAATATCGAACACCAATTTGTCGAGAGCAATCTGACAAGTCAGGAGATCATTTGCGTCGTCACCTGAATGGCAGGCGTTGATGATTTTGTCCTCTTCGACTTTCAAAAGATCAAAAAGGGTCGGGAAACTGATGATCTGGTAAAGAACAATCTGTTTGCCCACTCTGTGTGTGACTTGTTTGGACGTTATGATCGGGTAGCCTGATTTGGCTAGCTCTGCTGCGTTGTAATACTCCGAAACTTTCTCGTTTTCTTCTGTGTGTGTCTTAAAAAAGAAGCGTTCGCCATTGCTGAAGGTGACAAAACCGTTCAAGGAATTAAGCGATTCCGGCTTGGGTTGCAGTTCCACATGGCTGATTGTCTCGTCTTCGTTTTCTTTGAGAAATTGAAGCAAATCACTCTCCGCGCCAGTTTTGTCGCTGAATTGTTTTTTCTGAATATCAGTGAGTTGAAACGCCACAGTCATAGTTCAGGCTAGTCTTCTGAGTTATTTTGCGATTGTATTGTCAGTTGGCAAATCCTATTCGAAACGTACTTCGACGCTGCGACGGTGTGCATCCAAGCCTTCCACGTTCGCAATTGTCTGCACTATTGGCTTGAGGCGATTGAGCCCGTTTTGAGTCAGGCTGGAGTACTGCACTCGCTTCATAAACGTCCAGACTCCGACCGCTGATGTTTGGCGAGCCCACCCCGCCGACGGCAAAATGTGGTTGATGCCTGTTGCATAGTCGCCCGTCGCGACCGGGTTGTAATATCCAAGGAAGACAGAACCGGCGTTTGTTATTTTGCCGAGCGTCTGCTCTGGCTGTTCGACCAGAATCTCCAAATGTTCTGGGGAGTATTGATTGGTGAAGTCTATGGCCTCTTGCATCGTTGATGTGACAATGAGTGCGCTGTATTGTGAAAGCGCTTCCTTGATGTATTTTTGCCGCGATAGTGTTTCGTACTGTTTTTCAATTTCTGCCTTGGTCAGTGTCGCGAGTTCCATTGAGTCAGTGACGAGAACACCAGCCGAGTCTGGTCCATGCTCAGCGCGGGCGAGTACATCAGCTGCGCAGTAACGAGCCTTCGTCTGCAGGTCAACGTCACCATTAACGGTGCCATCGGCAAGAATGATGGCTTCGCTCGGGCCAGCCGGCATATCGATAGCAACTTTTTGCTGGCACAGAATTTTCGCTGCCGTAACGTAGGGGCTGCCTGGACCGGCGATCAGACTGATTGGTTTGATGGTTTCAGTGCCGTATGCCATCGCGGCAATCGCCTGTGCGCCGCCGACTCGGTACACTTCTGTGATGCCACACTCGTTAGCAGCGATCAGAACCTCGTAGTTTTTTCCTCTGGGCGAGATGCAGGAAACGATTCGTTTGCAGCCGGCTGTTTTTGCCGCTACGGCAAGGATTTGCTGTACTGTTGGAAATGGATTTTTTCCGCCCGGAACGTAAAGTCCGACCTCATCGATCGCCGTCCACTTTTCTCCAACTAGAATTCCTTTTTCGATTTCGATCTGCCAGTCGCGAATCTGCTTCCTCTGGATTTCGTGAAACTTACGCGCTAGTTCGATCTGCTCTTTGATGCGATCAATTGTTTCTTTTGGCGTATTTTTGTAAGCTTCGTCGATTTGTTCTTTAGTGACCACAAGCTGAGACATGTCGAAATTTGGTTCGTCCCATTCTCTGGTGAATCGGACCAGAGCTTCATCTCCCTCTGTTCGAACTGCCTCAATAATTTTTTCAACACTCGCTTTCACTTCATTGATGTCGACATTGGCGCGAATCATCAATTTGTCCAGATCCGGCTGGGACATTTTTTCTAGTTCGTGTATCTGAATCATCGGTTGCTCCCGAAACTATCTTGGAATGAAAAACCCGCCTTGAGCGGGTCCAGAGCGACATGTGAATGACTCGGCTGAGTCTTTCGAGTCTGAGAACGAATTGAGTTACCAAATCGCGGTAATTCATGGCAAGCGTAGCATGTGGGCACTGTCACAGCTAGTCAAGTATACGAATCGTTAAGGCATCAAAGTCCGTCAGGCGCACTTAACCAGAAATAACGAGTGACGAATTGTGATATCATATACGATACTATTCGTTCGATTGATTGATTGAATTGCCGCCATGAGATGTAATTGTGCAGAGTAATAGATTGCTTCTCCGTCGCTGGAATGAGTCTGACCTTCAGCCATTCGCTGATTTGAACGCTGATCCGGATGTGATGAAACATTTTCCAAAAACACTGTCGAAGGATGAAACGAGATCTTTAATCGAACGAATTGAGCAGAGGTTTGAAGAAGACAAGTTTGGACTCTGGGCTGTTGAAACTATCAACAGCAGCGAGTTTATCGGTTTTGTAGGCTTATGGCGCCCCACCTTTGATGCACACTTCACTCCCTGTGTCGAGATTGGATGGCGGTTGGCTAAACGTTTTTGGGGCAACGGTTACGCACCTGAAGCCGCACTGTTGGCTCTTAAATACGGCTTCGAGACTGTAGGTCTCGACGAAATCATAGCCATGACTGCGACCTGCAATAGGAATTCGATGCGTGTAATGCAGAAAATTGGCATGACCTACAACACGCACGATAATTTCAAGCATCCACTTCTTGAAGATGGTCATCCTTTGCAGGAACACGTTCTCTATAGAATCAGGAAGGATGAATTTGCGTCCGCCGAATGTGATAGAGCTGGCTAATGTCCGGCCGATGGTGTCTCAAGAACGTTTGTTGGAAAGGACGATACTGTTAGCCACGGTTTGTACTGTAATGCGCAACATCGCTCCAAGCCCTGACATTGCTTGGAAATCAGGCGGGTAAACTGAGAGGACGCGGTCAGCTCTCATAAACTCTTCAAGTGCTTTCTTCGCGGATTTCTCATGCGACGGGTCAAAGACGCCATAGCCATATCCGCCATGTTTTTTGAGTAAAGAAAAGCAGGGTATGTCAGTCAAGCCGTCGCCGACATAAATCATGTTTTTAAAATGAATTCGGCGCCTGTCCTCTGCGACTGATGTGTTGACGGCGCAATGATGATTAAGGACATCGGAGGGCCTGATGCCTTTGTTAATCTCAAATAGGTAGCGAGTTTTTTCAGTAAAAGTGATGCAACGTTTAATCCATTTGATGCACTTGCCGTCGGAGTCTTCGTCGAGCGTACAGCCGTAAATAGCTGAAAATTCTTTTGCTATTTTGGTGCCCTGAACCAGGTCCTGTAAGCCTCCGCTGATTATGTAAAACTCGAGGCGTAAGTCACTGGAGACGGCGTTTACTATCTGGCGCAAATCCTCGAACATGTTGAGGACCCCCGGATAGTAGCAGTCAAGCTCGGAGCCGAATTTGCTCAGGTCTTTGTTGGTTAGATTGCCCAGGGGTTTGCCGGGTCCAACGTTTTCAAGTATCAGGCGCAGATAAGCGTGAGCCTGGTCGTATCCCTGGTCGATAAGTTCTTTTGCCTGCTCTGTCCAAAATTTCTCGACGTCTATGCCGTGCCTGGCAAGTAGCGCCGAGGTTGAGTCGGGCATAAGCGTCTCGTCGAAGTCAAATATGACGGCTATAGTATCCAAGGGGAATATCTCTTGAGCTTTTACCGATATCGGCAAACATTTGGGCTTGAATTTTTACCGATATCGGCAAAACTTTGGGCTTGAACTTTTACCGATATCGGCAAAAATTCGGCGAGATTTTTACCGATATCGGCAAAAATCACAGGCTGAGAGAGGACTATAACACTGTTGCACCTCGACCGAGGTCATACCACCATGGCATCCCCGGACTTTTAACGAAGCTCAACAGCATTCTGGACTCACGTCTGAATCTTTTTCCAAGTGAGCCAGTCGACCAATTTAAAGCACGCAAATCTCGCGACACTTTTTCGTCGAAGACTCAAAGCGACATTCGAAAAAAATGGTGCAAAGTGAAGACCGAAATGATCTGGTAATTTGAGCTCATCAGTTATAGATGCCACCACTGCGAAATAGGCTTGCTCTGTCACTTTCTAAAGCTCAGCAGACTTCATGGTGGCTTCATCTTTGCTGTGTTTCTTCACAAAGTACATACATTTCCCAACTCTGGTGAAAGATATAAGTATGTAGTTTCGACGTCGAAGAATGGCTGCTGAACCTGCTGTCGCTCGCTTCGCTAAACATTTTAGTCGTCGCTTCAAAAGTAAGAGGTATGCATGAAGAACAAACGGAAAGCTGGACTGATAGCCATATCTATCGCTGCCCTGACCCTGATCGTTCTTGCTTTCGCCGGTGTGTTCAACCAGAAGATTATTCCTCGTTTGCCGGAAGAGGCCGCTAATATGCGGTCAATCACCAGCTACGAGTTGGACAGAGTCTTCACTGAATCACCCAGCTCGATCGAACGAATTACTTGTTTTAAGGGGCTTCGCACAGTGATCGCGGACATCAGCCCGCTCGGTCCGGCCTTGGTCGATTACTCAAATGCAAACACGCTGTTAGCTAAAGCGTCCGCTGCCCATATTCCTGTGCAGGTAAGTGAAACAGTTCACCGCTCGCTGGTCGACAAGTTGATTTTTTCGTTGCATCCTACATTCTGGATGATGCTCGGAGTGTGTCTTCTAGCTGCATTGATTCTTCTCTTTGGCGAAAAAGTATTCCGACGCCTCGATGTTAATTTGCCGGGAATGGATTCTTTCAACCCTACAGCTTCCGAGGTCGCAACTACCGCTCCGGAAGAACGTCGCACCTTCGATGATGTCGCAGGCTGCGAAGAAGCAATCGCGAAACTCAGACGTGTTTCGCGCTGGCTGAAGTCACCTGATTGGTACGAACAGTTTGGCGCAAAAATTCCCAAAGGAATTCTCGCTGTCGGACCTCCTGGAACCGGAAAGACCCTTTTAGCCAGGGCTCTGGCTGGCGAAGTTGATGCAAATTTCTTCTCAGCTAATGGCTCAACATTTGTCGAGATGTTCGCCGGCGTCGGCGCACGACGCGTTCGGAAGCTTTTTGCCGAAGCAGTAGCGGCGCGCAAAAAGACTGGTAAGCCATCGATTATTTTTATCGACGAAATTGATGCCATCGGTAAAAAGCGCGGTCAGGGAAACTCTGGCGCAGATTCTGAACGAGACCAGACACTCAATCAGTTGCTTGTCTGTATGCAAGGATTCGAAGCCAGCAGCGGCATTCTCGTCATGGCTGCCACTAATATGGTCGATTCGCTTGATGATGCCCTCAAGCGTCCAGGTCGGTTCGACTATCAAGTATCAGTTGATCTGCCCGATACGCTCGGTCGCGAGAAGATATTCATGATCCACACTCGCAATATGAAGCTGGCTGCTAACGTTCGTTTGCGTGATCTGGCCGTGCGCACGCCTCAGTTTTCTGGTGCTGACATTGAACAAGCCTGCAACGAGGCTGCAATATCTGCCGCTGAACGCATCGAAAGCCTGTCCGAAAGTGGGTCGGACCATACGCTCACTGAAGACGACAAAGTGATCACTTTGGAAGACTTCGATACTGGAATCGACTATGTTCAATTCGGTGATCCGATGCTTTCGCGGGCCCGTTCCATGTCCGAGGAAGACAAACGCAACACTGCCTATCATGAAGCCGGTCATTGTGCCGTTCAGCAAGCTCTGCAAGCAAGTGGTGCCGACCCGATCACGAAAGTGACCATCGAACCGCGCACGAAATCGTTGGGCTCCATGCAAAGTCACGCCACTAATGACCGTTACGGTTATACAGAAGAGCAGCTGCGAGCGAGGATCATGACTGCTATGGGTGGTCGGATAGCCCAGGAAGTATTCTTGCATCGTAAAGACACTGGTGCCGCAAACGATTTCGAACAAGCAACCAAACTTGCTAGAGCTATGGTTACTGAATTCGGAATGTCCCGTCTCGAGCCGTTCTCAGTAAAACTGTCTGATGACGGACAGAGACCCACTAAAATTGGTGAAGAACTGGCTAACGAGATCGATGCCGAGTGGAGGCGCATCATTGATGAGTGCTATCAGGAAGCTAAGCGCCACATCGTGGAAAATGAGCGTCGTATAGAACGCGTTGCTGAAGCCCTGTTAGCTGAACAGACTCTGCTTGGCGAGCGTTTCACGGAGTTGTGGAACGGACAACCAAATACGGTGGCGGTAAGCGCGCCGATTCGTGTTGAGCAAGCCATCGATGAATTGGAACAGCTGATGTCTAAATAGACCTTCTGCTGCAATCGCCGGTCAAATTCTCACTGGAGTTGTTTGCCATTAGCTAAATCGCCATCGCATCATCTGGTCGGTGGCGATTTTGTTTATAAGAATAAGCGCCATTCTAAATGACAGGGTCGTCATCATAGATTGCTTTGAGCGCTTCGCTCAGTTCCATCAAACTGATTTGCGCGCCGGCAAGAACGGATTTGATATCAGCGAGCATAGTAACAGTGTCATCCAGATCATCGAAAGCTGCTACTTTGTTCGGCGTTGCAGTCGCAGTCGGCGGACGTTTGCGCGCTGTGGCACTGCCCCCGGCGGTCAGTCGCCCCGATGCTCTCCACCTTTCGATTAACGTACCGCGCCTGCTGGTTCGGTCGTTTGTGTTGGCTTTGCCATTCAGGTATGCCCACACATTGGGTGGATATTGCGGTGCAGTTTGCGAATTGCCATTTATGAATGCCAACAGCATCTCTGGAGTTGATTTACTGAAGCGTTTCTCGTCTCGCTGTTGTTTGATCGTCGAAGCCGAAAGTGACGTCTGTACGCCACCATCAAAAATTTCCAGTACATTGGTGGGAATAAGTGATCCCGGTGTCAAGGCGTTTGAATATCCGCCAATTTTCGTCAAACCGCCACTTATTAAGTTGATAAAGGTGTTGCGGCGCAGAATTCGGGCCCTTTCGTCTGACAATGTTGCTTTTCGGTCTCCTAAAGCAGACATGCCAGAATTGAGTTTTGCAATGGTCGAATCAATTTCAAGGTTTGCTGCCTGAAAGTATTGATTGAGCTTGTCGTGCAGGTAAATGATGCGCAACTGCCTCTGCAGTTGTTCGACCGACTTTGGCGGCGCTGGAGAATGTTTGGCTAGATCTTGCTCCTTCCTGAGTTGATCGTAGACTTTGCCTATTCCAGTCAGGTTCGCGAGTTCTGCTGCTCTTTCGCTCAGTTGTCCGGCTGGTGCATCTTTGCCGTGCTCGCGCATAAGAAGCGACGCATCCGCATCCAAGCTTGGATCGTTGGGATTTAGATTATTGGCTGCCTCGACCTTGCTGCAAAAAATGCAAGCGCTTGCAAAAGTGCTGACGAGCACAATTACAAGCGCAGATGATCGATCTGGTTTGACAGAGTGTCGAGCTGAATTGAGCATGCAGAAGATTACAAACTAACTGATTAGGTGATAACTGTCGGTCTGTCTCTGTCAGTCAATGCTTTGATGGTTGCCAGTTCATCAGCGATCTTGATCAGCGGAGCAAGTGCTTCCTGCGTCTCCTGGTCGTGAAGTTTCGGGTCTGCTTCATAGCTTTCCAGGTAAATTCGCAGCGTCGCACCATGGGTTCCTGTGCCGGAAAGTCGGTAAACGATACGCGAACCATCTGTGAAGATAATGCGGATACCTTGCTTCGATGAAACACTGCCATCAATGGGATCGGTGTAGCTGAAGTCATCTGCAATGGCAACTTCGTACTTGCCGAACTTCTTGTCTTTAAGTTGCGGCAATTGCTTTCGCAGATGCTCCATCAGCGATTCGCACTTACTGCTCTCCACTTCTTCGTAGTCATGTCGAGAATAATAGTTGCGACCATACTCTTGCCAGTGTTTGCGCACGATTTCTTCAACAGATTCTTTGCGCACTGCCAGAATGTTCAACCAGAAAAGTACTGCCCAGATGCCGTCCTTCTCGCGAATGTGATTTGAGCCCGTGCCGAAACTCTCTTCGCCACAAAGTGCGGCTTTATCTGCATCCATCAGGTTGCCGAAAAACTTCCAACCGGTGGGTGTCTCGTAGCAGGGAATGCCGAGCTTTTTAGCAACTCTGTCCACTGCGCAACTGGTGGGCATACTGCGAGCTACTCCAGCCAGTCCCTTCTTGTAGGCTGGCACGAGAGTGGCATTGGCAGTCATGATCGCCAGGCTGTCGCTCGGGGTCACGAAAAACTTGCGACCGAGAATCATGTTGCGATCGCCATCTCCGTCAGAGGCTGCACCGAAGTCGGGCGCATTGCCACCAAAGAGCACTTCCACCAGGTCGTGGGCGTAGACCAGGTTTGGGTCTGGATGACCACCGCCGAAGTCGACGAGCGGTGTGCCGTACATCACCGTATCTGGTGGCGCACCCAATCGCTTCTCAAAAATTGAATGACCGTAAGGACCGGTGACTGCATTCATTGCGTCAAAGCGCATGCGGAAATTTCCCTTAGTCAGCATGGACTTGATCAGGTCGAAGTCGAATATTGACTCCATCAATTCCTGGTAGTCGGCTACCGAATCGATTACTTCAACGATCATGCCGCCCAATTCGTGACGTCCGATCTGGTCGATATTTACATCATCGGCTTCTAAAATTTTGTACTCAGTGATGGTCTTGCTGATGGCAAACATCGCCTCAGTGACCTTCTCTGGTGCTGGTCCACCGTTTTCAGTGTTGTATTTGACTCCAAAATCTCCATTAGCTCCGCCTGGATTGTGGCTGGCAGAGAGGATAATTCCTCCGGCGCATTTGTTTTTGCGAATTACACAAGAGGTAGCTGGTGTCGAAAGAATACCGTGTTGACCGACCTTGACCATGCCGATGCCATTTGCGGCAGCCATTTTGAGGATGATTTGAACGGCTTCGCGATTGAAGTAGCGCCCGTCACCGCCGAGCACTATCGTTTTGCCAGCTAGAGGTCCGGCGCTGTTAAAAATCGCCTGAACAAAGTTCTCCAGGTAGTTGGGCTGTTGAAAAGTTTTGACAGCTTTACGCAACCCGGATGTTCCAGGCTTCTGATCTGTGAAGGGAGTCGTGGCGACTACGCGAACATCGGACGTTTTGGTACTCATTACAATGACCTTCCCTGTCGGAAGTGGAAATACTGGCGGCTTGTGCCGGTTAGAGTATATCAGCCCTGCCTGGTAAAACATGAAACCGGTCACTGTCGGCTACTCTTGCCCTGCTATTTCTTCACAAGCAATGGTTGTCGATGATGTAAAGAGACCCGGTTCCGAAGGTGCTAAACCTGCGTTGTAACGACAGAGCAAGAAATAAAAAAGCTCTCGATGTATACTATGAGGTACGTGGTCGGATCGCTTAAACACCCTCGCAGCGCTACATGCAAGTCGCCTTTAAGAAGAAACAGAGAAATTTGAGCATTCTGCTTTCGATGTTTTGCGTAGGCATCGTTGCCGTAACGGTGTATCTTTCACTGCAATTTCAGTCGGCCACCTGGTGGGTTTCTCACACTTTGACGGTGCTGCAAGAAAGCGCCCAGTCTCTTGTCTGTCTCATGGATTGCGAAACAGCCTATCGGGGCTACCTCATAACTGGTCGTGAGGAATATCTCGGTCCTTATGAGAGGTGTTACAGCGAAGTTGAAAGTCACATCGATAAAATTGCCCGACTGACCTCAGACAATCCTCGCCAGCAAGCTCTAATGCCAGAATTGCGGAAGCTTGCCGCTGAAAAAATCAGGTTCAGTCAGCACGTTATAGAACTACGCAAAGCCAATAAGGAAACTGGAGCCTGGAAACCAGGTTCTGTGCTGGTCAATATCGATACCGGAAAAGAGCTCATGGATAAGTACCGGGTTCTGATTGGACGTGTAGAGAATGAGGAAACCAGGCTGTTGTCTGCGAGACAAGACCGTGTCAATCAGTTGACGCTGGCGGGACTCTCAGCAATTTTCATATTTTGTGGCGCCATATTCGTTGCTGCTTATTGGATTGTAAGAACGGCTGAAAGGTTTGCCAAAGCGGAAATCGATGCGTTCACCACGATAACCAAAGCCAGAGACCAGGCTATCCAATCGAACCTGCTGAAGTCACAATTTGTTGCCAATGTCAGCCACGAAATCAGAACACCTCTCAGTGGAATGCTGGGAGTTTGCGAATTGCTGGCTATATCCGACACCACATCTGATACCAGGGAGCTGGCTGGATTGGTTCTGGATTCCGGTAGAAAGCTGATGACACTGATTAATGACTTGCTTGATTTTTCGAAACTAGAGTCTGGTAAATTCACTCTTCTTGAAGAGGATTTTTCTGTCGAATTGTTGCTTCATGACGTCGCCAGTATGATGCGGCCGCTTGCGGATTCTCGAAACCTGAAACTTAACGTTGTTTCCAATAGCTCCCTTGAAGGCTCGTTTGTGGGTGACTCTTACAGAATTCGACAAGTGTTGCTGAATCTGGTCAATAACGGAATCAAGTTCACTAAGTCTGGAGAGGTTACTGTTACAGCTAAAGTTGCTAGTGAGAGCCAGAATGATGTTCTGGTACGCTTCGAGGTTCGAGACACCGGCATAGGCATTACACCAGCGCAACTGGAGCAGTTGTTCGAGCCTTATGCACAGGCGGATGGTTCTATGACGACGAAAGTCTACGGTGGCACAGGTCTGGGGCTGTCGATTTCCAAAAAGCTCGCTGAACTGATGCATGGGTCGCTGGGGTGTGAGAGTGAACTAGACAAGGGCAGCACTTTCTGGTTTGTCATTCCTTTGAAACACTCTGCTGTCGTAAAAGGCGCGGATGCAATGAGTTTGGAATAGCGAATTAAGGGCTCTGACTGGATGGATTTTTGCCGATATCGGCAAAAGTTTTTCTGGTCTTTTTTCCGATATCGGCAAAAGTTCGGGAATGAAAACCATTCCAGGAAGTATCCTCAGTTTCAAAGACATCGATTCGTCGTTGCTTGACGCACTCGCAGATACCGCGCTAGCATACCGGTCGAGCGCCCATAGCTCAGCCGGATAGAGTACTTGGCTTCGAACCAAGGTGTCGGGAGTTCGAATCTCTCTGGGCGCAAAGCTTTTCAGGTCGTTGCTACTTGGGCTCAGCTTCGGTCAGCATCCGCACCATTTCACCATCGTTGTTACGTTTCGCTATATCTACGGCGGTCATGCCGTCGTGTCCCTTTATCTGGACATTGGCTCCAGCATCTATGAGAATTTTTGCCACCTCTGTGTGACTGCGAGTGACCGCATCCATGAGGGCGGTGTAACCATTATGGTCGATCTGGATTTATTGACCCTGCGGTCGCTAGCACGAACTCTCAAGATATCGGCCGCAAGTCTCGTTTAGCAAACGAACAGATGCTCAATACGGGCTGCAGCATTGGCAGTCTTTCGCGCGTCGCTAAATTGAAATTGCAATTTCACCTGGCTCTTAATCTTGCGGCTAGATTTGAACATAAATTTAGTGTGCACCAATGGCGAGTTCTTTTGCCGTTTCGACCATTATCGGAACAGCAAATTCTACGAGTTCTTTCGCGTTCAAAACATAGGTTGTCGCCTGCCCGATTCGTCCGGATCTTCCGTGCTGCTGCAGGTACTTTTGCACAATAACCGCGAAAAATTGATCTTGCCAGTCGCAGATTCCAGTCGAGCTGTTGTATTCCTCGACATCGAACCACTCTCTTTTGTTTGCTCTGATCAAAGGAACCTTGATGCGAACAATTTTCTTTTCCGAAATTGGAGCGATCGCTTCGGCATAGTGCAGGAGAGTTACAGCATCGAGATCAGAGCCAATCAGAACAACTTTGCCACCGACGTCACAAAGTTTTTCTAGTGGTGATGCAGTACCCAAGCCATAATTGAGTGGATGGTTTTTGATTAACCATTCAGACTTCGCGCCGATAGCTGCCATGCGGCATCCAGGATTTTCGCTGCAAAATACACCAGGTGTCGTTCTGAAAAATTCTGCGAAAGCGCCAAAGTCTCGGCTTGCTCTGGCCTTGTCTGGTTCAAATGGCGGGCACTGCGCCAGGATAAATTCCTCTTCTTCCTGTGTGTAGATGCCACGCCCTATATCATCGAACGGTGATTGGCAGCCAACATACACCATCGCAGTGCCCTCGACGCCGATAGTCTCGCGCAGTGAGGCAATCAGTACATCGGGTCCGCCGAGAATTTCTCCGACGGCACGCAAGGATACGTGCACCATGATCGTATCGCCACGCGTTAAGCCAAGCTCTTTACACTCGCTGATTAGTTGTTTTTTCGAAAGAGTCGGACACTTCAAATGCATATTTCCCCTTTCAAAAACCTTTACAGGGCGGATTCATGGCTGGGCGGATTCATGGCTGGGTGGATTCATGGCTGGGCGGTTACTAGCAGTCTGCAAGGCAAACAGAAATACCCCGAATGCGGCACCCGGTATCGCACCAAGGTGCCGTCCGTTGATCGATTAGTATATCGTAGCGCTAGTGAACAGTAAAAAAATAATCACGGATATGATCCGGGCTTACAACGCTCCAGGTTTGCAATGCTCGCGCATGCACTTCTCGCCCTTTCGGTTCTCATTTATTCGGTCTTCAGTTAATCGGTCCTTACCGCGCATCTGATCCAAATCTGCATGCACACCAATAGGTGCGAATGTTGCTGTAAAGTGTCTGAGTAAAGGCGGTTCGCTGACGATGGTCATGCCTACTAATTCCCGACTACGCTCCTGGACAAGCTGGCAGGCTTCGATCACATAGTCGTAATGGCTCTGTCCATAAACGCGTCGTGGCAGGGCTAAGCGCACCAATTCCTGTCTGGCTGTTTCCTGACTGCCATCAGATCTGGTGCGTCCGAACATCGCCGTTCCTATTTCACACGAGCGTAATCCGCACTCAATGAATAACTCGCAAACCAGTCGCTGCCCGGGCAGAAACTTGGGCTCAATGTGTGGAAGCATTTTTTTGGCATCTATATAAACGGCATGCATACCGGATGGTACTACCACTGGAATTCCAGCCTCAATCAAGCCGTTAGCTAAGTATTTTGCCGCTGCCTGTCGATAACAGAGATAGTCTTCGTCCATGGCTTCGTGTAAGCCGACGGCTATGGTTTCCAGATCTCGTCCGTTCAGCCCACCGTAAGTGGAAAAGCCTTCAGTAATAATCAACCTGTTTCTGACTGAACTCGCCAGCTCTTCATTTCTCAGAGCAATGAAACCACCCATGTTAGCCAGTCCGTCTTTTTTGGCTGACATCAGGCAGCCGTCTGCCTGTGAAAACATCTCGTGTGTAATGTCGCCGATAGTCTTAACCTTGTTAGAGTGCTCCCGATTTTTCACAAGATAGGCATTTTCGGAAAACCTTGCCGCATCGATAAAGAGTTGCTTACCGTACTGCCGCGCAAGACGACTGACGGCTCTGATATTTTCGATGGACACTGGCTGTCCGCCCACCGCATTGTTGGTGACAGTGATCATGATGAAAGGAATTGATTCGCCCCGAGATTCTAGAAGTGCTTCCAGCCCCTGAACATCCATGTTTCCTTTGAATGGGAACATCGAGCACGAGTCTTTTGCTTCCTGGCAGGGCAAGTCGACAGCTTCGCCGTCTAGAAATTCTATATTCGCTCTTGTAGTGTCGAAATGGGTGTTGCTGGGCACCACGTGTCCTTCTTTCACGAGTTCACCGAAAAGAAGTCTCTCTGCCGCGCGGCCCTGATGCACTGGAATGACAATCGGAAAGCCGAAGATTTCCTGCACGGATTTTTCGAAGCGGAAATAACTCGAACATCCGGCGTATGATTCATCACCGCGCATCAAGGCCGCCCATTGTTCGCTCGACATCGCTGAAGTGCCGCTGTCGGTCAGAAAGTCCACCATCACGTCTTCGGCTTTGATCTGAAAGAGGTTGTAACCTGCCTTTTTTGAGGATCTCTTCTCGCTCGCCTCTGGTTGTAAATTTAATTGCTTCAACTACCTTAGTGCGAAAAGGCTCAATAATTGTTTTCACGTACAAACCTCTGAGACAGTCTGAACAAACAAACGGAAAATAGTTAAAGACGCCCTTGGCTCCAAAATTCCAATCCTCAAGAGGATTATGCTTAGGGCGGGCGTCTTTAATGCACTAAGATTAACAGCCCCGAGCTTCGACGCTATCATCCAAATGGCCTATTTAGTCAGCTCACGGGTGGATTCCAAATGGATACCAGGCGCTGAATTCGAACATCAAGTGCGTTGCAGAGCTGGAATGCGCTCAAGAAAATACTCTTGTGTTGGAAAAATTGTCAGCATCGAGCTATCGACATTCTCCGCAATAACTGGTGTTTTGCTAAATGAGTCTGTCGTGTAGATCCTCGCGAAGTGCTTGCTCAATTCGTCCAGACCTTTCGAAAATATTCCGTGCGTGACATAGAGCGCCAAACTTAGACCGTACTCTTCCAGGCTGTGGCCTATGCCATTGAATGTGCCACCACCATCACAGATATCATCGACAAGCAGAACCTTCTTAGTCTTAAATTCAGAAGCTTCCGGTACTTTAAAACCCTTGAGTTTTCCCGTCAGCAAGTCCCTTTCTTTACTGCAGTGAAGGACGTGCTCGTAGGAATCGCTGATAGAGCCGTAACGTTGTCTGGCACCTTTATCAGGAAATAGTAGCGTCACGGGTTCTGTTTTGTTTGCGCTGAAAAACGTATAGGCTTTTTCAATGAACGGATCAGACGGCAGATCCATAATGCGATGAAAACATTGAAGTCCTTGCGCCGAATGCGCATCTAAAGTGACAACGTTAACGTTGGCTGAATTGACTAACCTGGATAAAGTCGCAATGCCGAAGCAATCGCCGCTGCTGAAACGCCGATCGGCCCGCGCATAGGGTAAGTATGGCAAAATCAGTGAAATTTGCCTTTCGGTGTCTTGTCTAACGGCATCACAAAGCAAAAACGTTTCAATCAATTTATCTGAGTTGTTGACGCGCGACGTAACTGCGATCGAGTCAGCTTTCTCGACCTCTGCCATCACCGGTTCGTGAATGCGGACATGCAATTCACCGCCAGGAAAGCGGATCAGATCATACTTTGCCTTATCGCCTTGCTCGATATTATAGATTTGCACGAACGCGGTTCCTTATGGTCGAAAACGAGTTGTCTACAAGTAGTTTTCCGTTGCTGAACACCTTTTCGAAGGCGCAGCGATCCAGGTCTTCGGGCAGCGATTGCTCGCTGACGACATATTTCCCTGACTCGCCTGTCACAACCGGTATTCCTTTGTGAGAGAATTTGCCACCAGTATCGGTGACAGGTTTTTTGAAAATTGGAATTACTTGACCGTTTTGTCTCGTAGCAGTTGCTTTCATGGCAAAACCGTATGTATCGCGAGTGACGTATTCATACGTGTATGAGCCTATTCCAAAGACCATGTTGTAGGGGCTCAAGCCTTTTTCCACAATGCCGTGCAGAATCTTTTCTGCTCGCTCGTAGGAAATTGCGTCACCGTATATAGCGCCACCGTTGTTAATCAATGGCAATCCACCGGCACCGTTGGTAGCACCATTAGCGCCGCCTGGTTTGGTGCCGAGGACTTCCGCTAACAGCTGAATCACGCCCTTTCTAGCTGGCCCCTCAGCTGTTTCGTTTCCGCAAATAATTAGATCCGGAACTCCGCTATCGGGGCGGATTACCACTTTTCCATTGCGGGCTAAAATAGTTTCTTTTAGACGCGGAATGTAGTCTGTCAGTACCTGCCAGAGATCCCACGTGTCGGACACAATTGAGACGATGCCGGACGGATAGATGTCCTCAATTAAGCGTCTGAATGTTTCGAATTCTCCGTCCTGTCCGCCTGCACACATCACCGAGTGCTCGGTTGCCGGCACCGAGCCCCCACAGCTCAATCCCGCGTTATAGTATTGATTTGCAGCGAGAATGGCAGGAAGAGAATCTGTCCCTGAAAAGCATGTTAGATGCCCCATTCCCGATAGAATCGCATCTTCAATGCCGCTCATTCCTCGCATTGAGAAGTCGTGCCCCTGCCAATCTATAAAAGAAAAATCTGTCTCGCCAGACTCCCGCGCGTATTTTTCAAACAATGCGCGGAACCGTTGCGCCGTGGTTGCTGATGTAGACGGCTTCCACAAATAAGCCGAGAGCATAGTTTCAAAATAGTTTGGCAACCAGAAAAAGTCTGGATGCGTGTTGGTAAGCACGATCGACGGACAGTTGAGCGGTGTCGAATTTCCCTCTGGAATTGAGTAAATATCCAGGGGCAAATATCCAAGTTGATGCAAATTTGCAATGTGGTCGGTGCGCGGTGTCTGTAAGCCCAGTGTGGCTTGCATCACCGCCGAATAATGTTTGATTACTTCGTTAAGTTCAATTTGGAAAAATTCATTGGCGAAAACCTCGATCAGAATTTTCTTGATGAAATATTGCAGACCGAAGTGCACGACCGTTTTCTGCTCTTTTATCCGGCTGGTGCGCGGTGTCCAGTTCGACCAGATTTGTGTGATGCCGCTGGGATATTGGTCGATATGACCGACTTTGTAGAAGTCAATCAGGTAAATAGGTTGCAAGTATCCGCTTAGCCTCGTGCTGGGTTAGTACTCGGTTAGTACTGGTTTGTACTGGTTTGTACTGGTTTTGTCTGGTTTGTACTGGGATGGATATTATCTCTCATCCCTGCAGAGCTTTCCAGCAGCTCTCTAGAGGCAAAGATGCAGACTGCTTTGACAGGCAGAACCGTATTGTTTGCTATTGACGGTCTGATGTTGACGTTGACGGTCCTGACTCTTTTATTGACGGCTCTGATGACTTTGCTGTTGACGGTCTTCATTTGACGTTTTCGTTTAGCAAGATCATTGATGTGCAATTACGCTGCTGTCCAATTGGTTTACGTCAAACTACCATTGTTTGCGAAGCAAGACGCCTCAATACCGGCAGCAACTGCGCAATTGTCTGGTACCTGTCGCTTACTTCAGATTGAGTGCACGACTCGACCAACTCCGACAGTTCATCAGACACGGCGGGATTGTGACCCTTTGGAATCGAAGGTGACAGTGCTTCTGGCTCTTCCCCGGTCAACAGGAAGAAAAGTGTGCAGCCGAAAGCGTAAATGTCACTCTGGGTGGTGGCTTTTCCGCGAAATTGCTCAGGCGCGATGAAGGAATGTTTGCCGACGAATGTGCCTGTCGCATTGCCAATTAGCTCGTTTGCAGCGCCGAAATCTACGATAATCACCTGCCCATCATTGCGGAGAACGAGGTTGTCCGGTGTCAGATCTCGATGGATGATCGGCTGCTCGCGTTCGTGCAGATATTTAACTGCGTTGGCTATCTGGATCGCCCAATCAAGCACGTTGGCTTCGCTCTGCGGACCGTTTTGCTTGACGAGCTGGCGCAGGTCCACTCCGTTCACGTAATCGAGCAATAGATAGTTGCGACCGCCTTCTGTGAAACAGTCCAGTACATGCACGATATTCGAATTGTTCAACTTCATAAGCAGGCTGGCTTCGCGTTCAAACAACTCGCGTGCCTTCTCTTTTATGTTTTCGGCGCCACTTTCTGGAATTGTCGCTTCTTTCAATACAACGAGTTTTTTTCCATCCAACTGACACAGATAAATCGCTGACAATCCACCCGATGCAAGATGACTCATGACCTTCAGTGTGCTGTTGCGCAGTGCTTTGCCAACTTCTAGAGGAATGTATGACGTTGGGCAAAAGCGGCGGCCAAGCTCTTCTTCCCATAACTCTGTGTAAGTCTGGTCTTCGCCCGTGGTGCCTATTTTTAAAGTACTTTGCAGCTGATTAAGGCTCTCGTCGCAGAGCTGGGGCACCCACATATTCGAAGCCAGTAAGAACTGCTCAACGAATTCGTGTCCGATATCCTCAGTCGACATGCGAATGGGACCGCCTTTTGTTCGTCTCAACGTAATGTACGATTTCACCGGTTGATCCGAGTTCACTAGTGCTTCAATGCGCTGGACACTTGACCATGGCACATATGAATTGAGTACCAGGCTGCGTCCGAGAAGTTTAGGTAAGCGAACGCCCTCTTTATCAATGATCATGAAGTCCTTCGTCAAAGCTCGTTTGAGAAGCAGTGAGCCGACTGCAACACAAAGACAGACTGCACAGAACGCCAGGTATTCAACGGCTTTTCCTGGATTGTTGGATTGAGCACTACTGATTGCGCTGATTAAAAGACCGATAGTGAAGATTGGTGCGACAACGCCCCAGATAGGAAATGTCACATTGAGCGTCAAATCCGTCAGACGTCTCAACGAACTGTTGCACTGTGACCTGACTACCAGTTCAACCATGTTCTACTACCTTTATTTTTTCTGGTGACTTGAGTGTGCTCATGGTTATAGTTTCACTCGCGTTCGTTCCTTCTGCAATTTCATAGACCTCGGGTTCTGCCTTAATGAGTCGTCTAGACTTTGATTTTGTAGGCTCTTCATCCTCATTTTTGACTGTGTCAGTTTCTGACAGCGGTCCGTCGAACAGCAAATCAGTTTCAAGTTGCTCTGCGGATTGATAGCGCTGACCGGCTTGTAATGCGGTGGCTCGTTTGACGATAGCATTCAGATTTGCATCAATCTCGGCATTTACGTCACGCGGCTTCGACTGCGAAATTGGCTCGGGATCTCGTCCCGTTAAGAGGAAGAACATGGTGGCACCAAAAGCGTACAGGTCACTCTGGCTCGTAGCCTTTCCTCTGAATTGTTCCGGCGGCAAGTACGCATGTTTCCCGACTATGGTGCCGGTCGCACCTCCCTGCAGCTGTTGCGCCACATTGAAGTCGATTAGCTTTAATTGACCTTTTGAGTTCAGAATAAGATTGTCTGGAGTAAAGTCACGGTGAACAACGCCATTTGCATGTAGCGTCTTGAGAATGTTGCACATCTGCACTGCCAGATCATGGGTTTGTTCACCAGTCATCGGTCCGTTGTTCTGTACTGCATCGCGCAAACTGCTGCCGTCAATATGCTCGAGAACGAGGTAGGCTCGATGATCCTCGATGAAGTGGTCGATCAGTTTGACAATGCCGGGACTGTCGAGAGATTTGAGCAGACGAGATTCCTTTTCGACACTTTCCAACGATCTGCGACGAAGACTATCATCTCCAAACACAGGAATAATGGTCTCTTTTAAAACTACAGTGTTTGAGCTGTCAATCGTTGAACGAGCAGTCGTTGACAGGTCCCTACACAGATAAGCGGTACCCTGTCCACCCACGCCGATGCTGCGCAGCACTTCGTAGCGATTGTCGCAAATTGTCTGTCCCGGCTGGAGTGGCTCTAGAGTTTTCCGCTCAGGCGCTTGAGTCAACGATTGCAGCCAGATCTCGGTGTAGCTGTGAGCCGCATGCGGACGCATTGCTTGCGATAGCTCGTAGTCGATCTGGCAATCAGGCACCATCTTTTCCATGCGTTTTAGAAGTAAGGTGCGGTCATCGTGTGCCAGAGCCGATAGATCAATATCGAATTTTCTGTCATCCGCTTTCGTCAGTCTGATTTTCCAGGATTGCGAACCGGCATTGCCGCCAGGTTTGAATAATGCGGCAGCCCGAATTTGCGACCAGGCAATCTTTTTGATTGGAATGTTTGTGGTTCCAAGCCGCAGTAAAAGTTGAATACCAAGTTTATCTGTGACCAGGAGGTTCGGTCTCAGAATGATCCTCATGAAGTAGATAACGAAGGCTAGTATGGCACCGCCTGTAATGGCCATCATGATCGGATTGTTCGAGAAATTTTCCGCATTTGTTGCGGCTTTTCCAAATTCGACGCCAATCCAACGCGAGACGGCCTCGAAGAACTTCTGCAGGAATTGATGCAATCCAATTGATTGGAGCTGCTGCCAACTATTTGGATTCAACGAAACATACAAGTTCGAGAAGAATCCGATCCACATCGGACCGAAAACGATTAGAGTAATTACGGGTCCGACGCGTATCCACTGACTGGCACTGTGTTTGAACACTTCAAAGGATTCGCCGATAATGCGCTTAGAGTTGTATGGCAGTTGCAGGCGATCCGCCGTTTCCAGTGCGAGTTTCTTTTTCGAATGGCGGCACTTTATAAGAGTGTTCAGCACGGGCGCCGTTACGAGGTTGGAGTTTCTAACCTCAAGGTGTTTTAGCAGCGACGCGATATTTTTCTCAGACATGCCTCCGATGCTCAACTTCAAGTCATTGCCGTTCTCGCTGCGCACCGTCAGTGAACTTGGTAGCAGTTTGTTCTTTTTGTAGTTGACATCGATGCCTGTTAAAGAGCGAATTGGAACGGCTCTATAGCCGAAGTAAATGTAGTCATCATCAATTCTGATTTTGCGCTTGAGCAAATCTACAAAGAAATAGTTTAAGCACAGACAGAGCATAAATCCGTAGCCAAGCTCCGGTGCAATGCCACCAATTGCGCGGCAGAGGAAGCCCGCTATCGGAATCGCTACTACTCCCCATATCGGTACGACGAGAAAAGCTTTTTGCCATAGCAAAATTTGCGCGAGAATATCTCCATAGCTAATGGTTTGCACCGTATGAAGCGATTTACCTGTTTTCGCCACGCTACGATGCTCCTTCCCCATTTATGTATTTTGTTACTGAGCTCGATGACTGTGATTGGCTTTGTTCAAGTTGACTTGCAGTGATGAAGGGAAATAGCGGTCCGCCTTGCAATACTATCGCTTTGCCATTTAGCAAAGGCTTGGCATCAGGAAACTTCATGGTCATCACTTTTTTTCCATGTTTGTCGACATACGACCAGTAACCATTCTCTTGAACGAGACCATAACCTTCCGAGAAGTGCTGGGTAAAGTCGTATTTCGCTGGAATATCCACGGTCCCTTTATTGTTTACAAAACCGCATTTGTCTCCGATAACGATCGCGCCCATTCCGTCGTAAAGCCACTGCTGTCCTCTTTGCGCGATTGCTCCGTTGATTTCTGTGGGTAATTGTTTGCCAGTTGAATCGAATAATTTCCAGTGGGATTCGTAATCCATTGTGGCGATTACATCGTCGTACATTGTGACCAATTTGTATTTTGGTTCGATGAGAAATTTGCCGCTGGCATCTGCAATTCCGTAGCTTCCTTCTTTCAGCACTACAGCATGACCTTTGTTGTAGGATGCGATGTTTTCGAATTTGATCGGCATCACAAGTTTGCCGGACTTGTCGAGCACACCACACTTGCCGTCCTGCCAGACTGCGAAGTAGTCAGGATTGTAAGTCTTGTGCTTACGCCACCTGTCTTGCCCTTTATCGTCTGGACCTGTGTCAATTTTGTCGATACTGTCATATATTGGCGGCACGACGTATGCACCCGTGGAGTCGACCAGTCCAGAGAGAATGCCAGGACCTTTAACTTCGTAAAGATCGCCCAGCAAAGCTGGGGCTACGCGACCAGTGCTGTTACGAAGCACCCTACCGTGTTTATCGATGATTGCGCCAAAGCCGTTGATTACTACAGGCGCTGCCCCATTGTGAAACTCGCCGGCGTTTCGGTATGTCGCCGGCAAAACTATTTTTCCAGTTTTATCGATGTAACCCCAGTTCTGATCGTCTTTAGAAGTGTAGGATCCGTTTTTGTCTTTCTCGCCGCGAAACTTGACTGCAGCCAGACCATCGTGAAAATCGCTTACCTGCAAGTAGACAGGTGGTAATACGACGTTTCCTTGCTCGTCTGCGTAACCTAACAGGTTATCGCTCCAGTTGGATGACCTGAAAGGACGCATACCTTCTGACGCTTCGTTATCCAGATAAGCGTAGCTGAGAGGCAGTTTGTTTTTGGAGGTGTCCGCGGTGAATTGCAACTTTGAATCGAGCACGCCCTTCTTTTCAATCAGACTTTTCAGATCAACCAACGCAAGACTGAGAATCGCGAGCGAAAGCGCTATGCATCCCGCTTTAATCGCTCGGTGCCGTGTCAATCCGGATGTGGTTCTGGTGAGGTTGTTCAATGAAAGTGGTCCGTGCGACGCCACTGAGGTGGTTGCAACGGAATTGTTTATGACCGGCGGTTCGCTGTAGTCTGCATGGGCTACAGAATCAGAGGTCTTGTCTGCGGTACTAGAATTCTCGTCAGCGGAATCCCTGAAGATGCCAGCTGCACCATCGTTAGAGGTCTTACTTGTCTGCTGAGCGGGCTTTGAGGGTGAGTCGCCCGGCTCTCCCAAATCCGTAACAACCAGTTCTTGTGACTTTAGTTTTTCGAGAAATTCGGTCATTACCGCTCCGTGCGACCACTTCTGCTCCAGAGTTATGCCCGGGAGTGGGACCCTCCAATCCGTATTAAACCGCGTCTGGCGCAGCGATCGGCGTCAGGCAGATGCGGATGGAAAAAGAATCAGTAATTTCACTGATTCTCAACGCGGTCGATTGGAGAACACATTCGGATTCGAGAGCGCCGATTTGAGAGCCTAGGCGGATTCCCGTTCCTGTCGTCGCATTTCTTTGCGCCAGATCGTGAATGAGTCAGCGATGTTTTTGCCGTTGCTATCAATGGCCGGTCCAATGAGCGCGCCATCCAACCGATGCAGAAAGTCGTTTTCGAAGCGGCTCAAAACCTGCGAGAAGTTTTCGTTACTCAGAACCGAGTCTACCGGAGCCCATTTTGTGTCATCAACGAACACCGAATCAATTGCTTTGGCGCGCTTTTCGGAAAAATCGGTCACCTGAGCGGCTTGTTCCAGGTTGAATGAGTGACCCACAAAAAAGTAGTTGGGTCCAGGGTAAGCGTTCTGCTTCTTGTAATGAGTAAAATCCGGCTGAGGTAGACGAGCACGACGTCTTTCTACGGGTCTTTCGGAGTTGTTTTCGCTCGTCACGTTTTCGGACATTGTTCCTACCTCAAGAACTGCACAGTGTAAGAATTGTATGACTATAGGTCGCGCTTTGCATTTAACAGAGATAAGATGCCCATGCCTTGTGTATGCAGACACCGTATGAATATATGTCTTCTGCGCCAGCGTTTGCACAATCGGTGGATCGGAAGGCCGCAGACCAAGTCTGGACTATACTGTTGGCGCGCTCCTTTGCAAAGGATTATTCGTGGAAATATTGGATTCAATCGCAGAATCCGTAGGAAACACCCCTATGGTCCGCCTGAACAAGCTCAATCGCAACAGGCGTCACACCTTGCTCGGCAAATGCGAATTTATGAATCCCGGAGGTTCAGTCAAAGACAGAATTGCTTTCTATATGGTCGAACAGGCGGAGAAAGAAGGTGCGCTCAAGCCTGGACAGTTGATTGTCGAAGCGACGGGAGGTAACACTGGCATCGGACTGGCACTTGCAGCCAAATTGACGGGGCATGAGCTTGTAACCGTGATGTCGGAGAAGGTCGGCAAAGACAAAGTGCACTTGATGCAGGTGCTCGGAGCTGAGACCATCGTCGTTCCCGGCGGAAAGTTGATAGACGATCCCGACCATTTTATCAATCAGGGCCGACGCATCGCACAAGAGCGAAATGGATGGTATGTCAGTCAATTCGATAACAAACACAATCTAGAAGCGCACTACAAGTTCACGGGTCCAGAAATCTGGAGACAAACGGATGGCAGCGTCGACGTTTTAGTCGCTGGTATCGGGACTGGTGGCACAATTTGTGGCGCGGGCCGCTTCCTCAAAGAAATGAAACCATCAGTGAAATTAGTTCTCGCCGATCCGCTGGGAAGCATGTTGGCGGACTGGCGAAACAAAACTGAACCACATCCGGCCTCCTACCTGGTCGAGGGTATTGGCGGTGACTTCATCGCGGGCAATGTGTCGATGGATATGATCGACGCGGCGATTCACATCGATGACAAGACTTCAATTGAAACGGCACATGAGCTTCTTGAGAAGGAAGCGATTTTCTGCGGTAGCTCTGGTGGATGTGTTGTCGCTGCTGCGCTTCGATATAGCGAATCAAATGGCGAACGTCCATTGACAATTGTTGCGGTCTTGCCTGACACCGGTCGCTTGTATATGGACACGATATTCAGTGAATCCTGGTTGAAGACGCGCTTGACAAGTGATTGAACGACCCAGCTCTTTCAAAATCGACTTCTCCAGTCATGGATTTTTGCCGATATCGGTAAAAATTCAAATCGAAACTTATTCCGATATCGGTAAAAATTCGAATCGAAATTTATTCCGATATCGGTAAAAATCACAGCTTAAAATATAGTCAAAAGGATCATGTTGGACATACGACGGTCACACCAGCTCAGCAGTCAGTTGGCCGAGCGCTTGTCATTGATCGCGTATTGCTAAAAGTGGCACAAACAGTCGATCTTGCCATCCCGAAAAATCATTTCTTAAATACACAATGGGGTAGTGGAAGATATTTTTCGCGGCTGTATACTGATTACATAACCGGTGAGCAATGACTTAAATGTTCAATGCTTTGAGCCGAGGGGCGATGCGGAAACGACAGGTCGGCGCTGACCAGAAACCGTAGCAGAGAGCCCGATGCACGTGACGGACTGACTGAAGCGAGCATAAATACTGAGTCCCTCGAAAGGACAGTCAGGCAGTAGTAGATACACCACCGCGAAGCGATTCGGGTGGTGTTTTTATTTATGGGTGCACTTATATTTCGAACGAAAGCAAGTCGGACGGAAACCAAGTCTCCACCTAAGTTAAAACACCACCGCGTTTCCTTGGTGATGTTCAACTTTCGCGTAAAACTAACTGAATTTGATTGGTTGAAGTCAAGTTGTCGTGCAATTGCGCGCAGTTGAGTTCAACTTTCTGACGTCTGCAATTCAAACTCGAATGCACATACTTTGACAGGCCGTGGTTAAGGCTGGGTGAAGGTGCGTGAGATGTAACGCTGATTTTCACACTATTATCGGCGCGATAGTCGTTTATATATACCTTTGCAGATTGTTGGATATGCGAATTGTTTTGAATCCACTGGCTTTGTTGGCCGAGCGCTTGTCATTGATCGCGTATCGCGAAAAACGGCACAAACAGTCAATCTTGCTATAGCGAAAAATCATTTCTTAAATACACAATGGGGTAGTGGAAGATATTTTTCGCAGCTGTATACTAATTACATAACCGGTGAGCACTGACTTAAATGTTCAATGCTTTGAGCCGAGGGGCAATGCGGAAACGACAGGTCGGCGCTGACCAGAAACCGTAGCAGAGAGCCCGATGCACGTGACGGACTGACTGAAGCGAGCATAGATACTGAGTCCCTCGAAAGGACAGTCAGGCAGTAGTAGATACACCACCGCGAAGCGATTCGGGTGGTGTTTTTATTTGGAATCGAATAGAACTGTGACCCATGATATCCACTATTTGCGTGCCATAGCGATCCAGAATTCGCTATTTCCTGCTACGACTTTGCGGGATGCAATTGTGCGTTTAGGTTTTGTGCAAGCAGACCCGATAAGATCGCCAGCCACCGCTCAGGACCTGATTCTCAGGCAGCGCGTAAAAAACTATCGTGCCGGTGATCTTGAACGAAAGTATTCGAGTTTGGATCTTGAAGAGGATTATCTGTACGCGTACGGATTTTTGCCTAATGAAAATTGGCAGCTGCTGCATCCGCGAAAACTCGATGGACTGACAACAATCGAAAAAAAAGTACTGTCTGTTGTTCGGCAATATGGTGCGATGCACCCTCGGGATCTCGAAGAACATTGTGGAACAGAACGTGTTGTCAACGCCTGGGGGGGCTATTCAAAAGCGACCACCAGGGCTCTCGAACATCTGCATCGGCGCGGATTATTGCGTGTTGTCGGTCGAGAGAAGGGAATTAGAATTTACGATTCTATCGCGCAATTCAAGTCAACGTTGCCTGCTGCAGAACGTGGCGTGCGACTCGTCAAATTACTCACCAACATTTTTGCACCGGCGCCTTTTAAGAACTTGCAGAGCCTTCGATTTTCAAAACCAGATACTTGTAATGTCAAAGATGTGCTCAACCAGCTCATCTTAGATGGTGAGCTGAGTGTTATTCAGGTTGATGGAGTTAAATATGTTCTTCCGTCTCAGTTGCTCGACGATCGAAACGGCGCGCTTCTGGAGCCACCGCTTTTAGTGCGCTTTCTGGCGCCTTTTGATCCTCTTGTTTGGGATCGCAGTCGATTCGAGTTATTTTGGAACTGGAGCTACCGCTTCGAAGCTTACACCCCAATTGCTAAAAGAGTGCGTGGATACTACGCTTTGCCAATGCTTTGGAAAGATGATGTAATCGGTTGGGCCAACGTAAGCGTCGCCACTGGTCGCCTGGAAGTCGAAACAGGATTTGTTGGAAAAAGACCGCGTCACCCCAAATTTAAAACTGAGTTGGATAAGGAGATAGAGCGAATGAAGAAATTTCTGAAACTCTAACCTTTCAAGTCAGTTTGATTTGATTTCTGTAATTTCTCGATCGTTGCTTGTGTTTCCGGCTGATTGAGCAGATCCTCGATGAATTTGGAGACTACCGCCAGGTTCACTGTCCCGTTTCCGATGCCGGCTGTGTTCACACCAACCACTTCGCCTTTGTTATTCACCAACGGTCCGCCGCTATTGCCGTGATCGATTTTCGCCGAGTGTTGCAAATACAATTTTGGCAAATCGGGATCTCGTGGATCTCGTCCGCGCAATTTATCCGATGAAATAAGACCTTCAGACATCGATCCCGTCACACCTTTAGGGCTGCCGAGCGCATACACAGGCTCTCCAACCGTTAGCGAACTTACATCAGTGCGCATTGGCAATGTTTTCGCATTCGTTCCGGGAATATAAATGAGAGCCAGATCGTGTTCTTTGTCGAAGGCGATAGGCTTGCGAGGAATCTCGTACTTCGCGGGGTTATCTGTGATCTGTGCTGTGCCGCCGACATATCCGGCAACTCCTAAATCATGGTTGGAGACAACGTGATAGTTCGTCACAATGACGTCTGGGCGCACAAAGAAACCACTGCCGGTGGCAGTCGTCGTGTATTTTTCGAAACTACCGTGGAACTCAGCTCGCTTGGTGCCATTTGAATCCACCAGGTAAATTGTTGGCGTGGTGCCTACCATTTTTACGACTACAGGCAACTTGCCTTTCGGTGTGACAATGACGCCGCCGGCACTTGCGACTGGTTTTCCTTCCTGATAGAGGTGTGGTTTATCGTCTTCATCCAGCACAACTAAAACTGGACTATCTGGATCGGTCAGTGAAACAAGCTCGAACTTTGGAATTGACACTGCATAGGCTTTTGTCAGAATCTGCACGGTGACAATAGAAGGTCCGCACGTTTTGAAGATGTCGTGGGGGCTCATGACTTGCTTCGGCAACTCAGGCATGTGGAAGCCTGAATTGTTGTTGCTTATTTTGTTATCTGCCGGTTTGAATGGATTGGCCAGAAGCACGAAGACCAATCCACCAACTGCAAAAATAGAACCGAGCAAAGCGCCTATTTTGACGTTGTTTGAGATAGGTTTCTTTTCTGTGTAGACGATTGGTACTGGCTGTGGTGCCGAGCTTTCAGAGGACAGCATGTTGCCCCGATCGCCGCTTGCCTGATCGAGGTGACCTCTGTCTCCTCCAGGCACTCGGTCAGGTGCCGCCGGCATCAACGGATTGCCGAACATGTCGTAACTTGCCGCCACTTGCGAAGGCTTTGTGTTGCGCGATTGATCGTCTTCAGGAGGTTGGCCTCTGTCTGAAATACGTTCCTTGTCCGAGGGTACCTCTCCGCGGTCTTGCGACATCTTCTTATCCTTCTGCGAACTGATTGATATTACTCATTTGTCCAGGTCTTTCAAAGCAGATTTGTATTCTTCTATGTTGCCGTCAAGTCGTTCAGAACTGGCGAAGTCGCTTTTGGCGTCGGTCAGGTCCTTTTTTGCCTGATAGATTTTACCCCGTCCATAAAATGCGTCGGCGTTAGTGGAATCAAGCGCGATCGCTTTTGTGAATGACTCTTTGGCCTCGTCCATCTTGTCTTTGTTATCTTTGCTGAGTCCTTCTTTTGCGTAGCTCAACCCCATCAAGGTGTGAGCTTTTGAGCGAACCCTGGCGTCGACTTTATCATCATCTGAAACCAGTAAAAATTTCTTTCTCGCATCGAAGGATTTCCCGAGTCGTTCTGCATCAATTCCGTCAGTCAAGATCGATTCGGGAGTTTCATGCTTCATCGACATGAATATTCCGGCGCCGACGACAGCCACTATAGCGACAGCTGCCGCCACTCCAATGCCAATTTGTGCGGGGCTGACCCTTCTTCCGTAGCGTGAGACACCGTCGACTTTAGGTTGACTCGCTGGTATCTCGTTTTGCTGACTGGAAGTGTCAGCGAACAATTTGCCACGATCACCACCTCTTTCTGTGGCGGCATTGTCGAACAATCTTCCGCGGTCGCCTAATGTCTGGTCGTCGATTGGTTTAAAAAGTCCGCCGCGGTCGCCAACTCCAGTGCTGGCAGTCTTTTTTTGCTGAAATGCTTCAGGTGGGTAGAGCACTGGTTTGTCAGGATGAAAATCAGGAATTTGCTCGACATCGTAAAGGAGCAGATTTTCCACCGTTGTCGCATATGTTCTCAGTGTCTTATCTTCGTGACTTTTTAAAATGTCGAAAGTCTTCGAGCGGTTAGGATGCTCAAAATCATTCTTGCTGAAGATCAAGTGTTTGTCGGCGATGTTGACGAGTTTCCACAACTCTTTGTCTTCGCCCAAGCCTACAAGAGTCGTGTACATGACCCAGTTTGAAAAGTTGTCCAGGTATCGTCCGAAGTGGTTGTCTGTGCGACCCGGGTGCTGGTAGTGCTCGAGTCCGCGCTCGTTGCTTTTCCGCCCTGCCAAACGAGGCACAAACATGCCGTCGTAGTCAATCAACTTGATTTCGTCGTCGAGGACCATGACATTGCCGTGACTGAGGTCGCCGTGGGCGATTCCGACTTTGCGCAACGCATGTGACATCTCATGCCACTTATCCGCGAGTCGCCGGACTTTTGCCTGGTTATCCAGATTTCTCTCCAGATATTTATCTAGCTGCTCACCCTCGCACCAATCCATTTTCAGAACTGGAAACCACTCGCCCTGCACTTTGATGCCCTTCGGCAAAAATTCAAAGTTGACTGTGTACGGCAGTCCCAAACCAAGCAGGTCACGGCTGATAGCCGCGTAGCGCTCTTGCTGATCGGGAATTTCACGCAGGAAGCATCGAACCGCCACTTTCCGCTTTGCGCCTTGCAACATATAGACGCTTGCAAAGTTGCCGCTGCGAACCGCCGGAGACCCATAAGGGTCAAACTCGGGCTCGCCTTCTTTGAGCTCGCGGTCGTCAAAGTTTAAGTGCGGATTCTGAATCGCCTCGTCGTAATCCGCTGCTACTGGCCATCCTGACACGCTAAAGTCCCGCTCCTGTCTGCCGCAAATCTAACCTGGATTCCTCTCATGATTTTATACCGTTCCAAATTGTCCTGCACTAAAAGCTAATCAGCAAAGGCTCGCCGGGATATAATGTGCAGTGTTTCAGACTTTCTCCGGTGGTCTCTTATCAGGAGTTTATCTAGTGCCTTACGACGCTCAAATAAGCCGCACCAATCCCGCAGCTATCATTTGCCTGGTAGACCAGTCAGAGTCCATGGAAGATGGTATCAAAGGCGACTCCACCAAGCGCAAATGTGACGGCGTCGCAGAGGTGCTCAATCGCTTTCTTCACAGCCTTGTAATTCGTTGCACAATCGGTATGGGTGAAGTTTTCCCGTATTACTACATAAGCTGCATTGGCTATGGAGCTCAGGTCGGACCGGCTTTTGTCGGAAAGTTCCAGGGCGCTGAATCCGTCTGTATATCAGACCTTGCCCAGGCAGCACGCATCGATGTAAAGACAATTCAAAGGCCGGAAGGGATAGAGAAGATTCGCACGAAAGTCTGGTTTGATCCGGTCGCCAACGGTCGAACACCGATGTGCGCAGCGTTCAAAAGCGCTCAAAGAATTGTCGAAAAGTTTGTGGCCCAATATCCTAACTGCTATCCGCCCATGGTGCTCAATATCACCGACGGTGATTCAACAGATGGCAATCCCAGTGAAGACGCGGAAAATCTAAAACGCATCCAGACGACCAACGGCAACACTCTGGTCTTTAATGTACATGTATCGTCGACAAATGCTCCGAGCATAATTTTTCCAAATGGGGAAGGACAATTGTCAGACCCTTACGCTCGCATGCTATTCCGGATGTCGAGCCCACTGCCCGCGAAAATGCAACAGACCAGCAAAGAACTTCGCTTTGACATCGCAGACGGTGCCAGAGGATTTGCCTTCAATGCGGACCTGACGTGCTTGACCAGCCTGCTCGAAATCGGCACCCGCGGTCAGAACACTGTTACTGCCAGCTAAACAGAAAAAGCGCTTCTAGCCCTTGCTATGCAGTTTGGCAGCAACTCGGTCGACTGTCGGTAAAATCCAGCTGGTATCGAGAGCGGTGGCAGGTTTGAGCACATCTGGTTTGTCAATGATTTCCGGCTTCGGTGCGGTCGAAGAATGCACTACCACCATTGCTTTTTCAGGCTTTTCAACGTGTTTCACGACCGTGTGCGCATGCACCGACCTTTTAGCAGCGTATCCAGACATGCGTTGACCAGGTGGGTGCTCTGATCCGGCGTCTGAACCAGTGCGATAGGCAGACCGGGTATAAGAGGGCTGGTATGTTGGTGGAGCCGTGTATGCGGGCTGTTCTTGAGGTGGTGGCGGCTCGGCATGCTTGAGTGGATTTCTCATAGTCGCCGGATCTATATTGTAATAATTCGAGCCCGGGCTGCCGCTTCCCGCGGATGGTTGGTAAGGAGATTCCTGGGGCGCCTGATGGTAGTTGCCGTTCACGTAGCCAGCCGCTTGATTGCGAATCTGCGCGCCACGTCGAACTATGCTGGCTCCTTCCTGGACCCACTGTTGCCAGCCTCGAGCTTCAGCATGAATCGGATTCCACAGAGAACCGACCAAAATGCTAACTGTCACAAGTGCCCGGCAAGTTCTCATACAAGGACCTTTATCTCCGACCTCTACATTATAGAGCCTGGTCGGATCGTGCGCATTTCCGCGGGAAATTTAAGCAACATTAATTCCACGAAGCTTGCGGCGGCTGCAAGTTTTGGGACTTCGTTATCCGCCCTGGGCGCGGATTGCAAACAAAATAACGGCGGCGATTACTAGCACAGCCAAAACTACGCCAAGTATCAGGATTAATCGCTGCGGGTTCGATTCCGACGGCGTCTGGAGCTGCTGAGGCGACTGATTTTGCATTTGTGAGTTTGACTGCAACTGATATTGAGATTGAGAGTGAGTCGGTTGTGGGCGAGTTTGCGACTGTGAATTTGTCAGTGCTTGCGAGTTTGTCTGCAACTGCGAGTTTGTCAGTGCCTGAGAGTTTGTCTGCGACTGCGGGTTTATATGGAGCGGCGATCTCGGTGGCGCTGCAAGCGGGATGTCGTCAACAATTCGTGTAGGCTTAGGCGGGCTGCTTTGCGAGGACGCAAAGGCTGTGCTCGCAGCAGGGCTCGGATGTTGAGGTGGATCTGCGTTGCTGCCGGAGTTTCCTCCAGTAACAAGGTGGTCCGACACGGCAGGTTTCAGGGACTCATAGCCGAACAGATCGCTGCCGGGCATAATCATAGCGTTTGGATTCATGCGACCCCTGGCGACGTCGCCTTCTCCACCAGGCTCGTTACTATTACTGTGCGGTGAAGTCTCCTTCAAAGAGACGACAGGATCCGCTTTTCCCAGGTCAGCGCTCGGTTGAATCGCATCAGGCTGAAGATTCTGCGTGCGATTCGATTGGACTGGAACGCCTGCATTCGGTGTCGCATTTGGTGCCAAATTTGGTACAGAACTTAGCGGCATGGTGCGGTCATAATTATCCATCATCTCGTGTTCTTGCAACGTCTTTTGAAGTATTGACGAACTTGTGTGCGGCTTGCCGCCCGGGTCTGCCACTAGCATTGATTTCGCTAGCTCTGCGCCAAACTCTGACATCGAGCTAAACCGTTCATCAGGATTTTTTGCTAGCGCTTTGAAGACGACCCTTTCTAGTGCGGGAGAGATGGTCAAATCTGGGCGCATCTCGCGAAACGTTTTTGGCATGTCTCTAACATGCATCATTACGGTTTCCATCGCGTTGCGTCCCAGAAGCGGTGGGCGCCCGGTCAAGCAGTTATAGATGACGCAAGCAAGTGCATAGATGTCAGTTCTTGCATCAATCGAGGATCCATTGCATTGTTCGGGGCTCATGTAGGCTGGACTTCCGAAAACTTCCCCACTAGCAGTCAACTTGGATGCATCGCTCGCTTCCCGCTCAAGCATTTTTGCGATGCCGAAATCAACTACCTGTGCGATCTCTTGACCCTCATCATTAATTGACACAATCAAATTGCTAGGTTTGATGTCACGATGAATGACGCCTTTATTGTGTGTGTGTGCGAGAGCGTTACAAATTTGAGTGAACAGAGCAATGCATCGCGCCGGTTGAATGTGCTCCTCCTCTGCAACGATATCTGAGACGGTCTTACCTTCCAGAAAATCCATGATTAGATATGGAACTCCCTGCGGCGAGAGCCCAAAATCATGCACGGTGATAATGTTTGGATGCTTAAGCAGACTGACAGCTTTCGATTCCAGTTGAAATCGTTGCAGCATTACGTTGTCATGAACTAATTCGGACCTGAGAAATTTAATGGCGACATGCCTGTCCATCAATAAATGCCTGGCTTTGTAGACGGCGCTCATTCCCCCGCGCCCCAGCACTTCGGTGATTTGATATTTGTCCAGAAAAGTCGTGCCGACGAGTGGGTCTGCGCCGGCTGCAAGCAGCGAACCGTCGTTCGGGCAATTGGTAATCTCGTCTTGTGTTGCCAGTCCACAAGCCAGGCAAACGCGTGTTGTCTCTTGTGCCGAACTACTCATAGAACACTCCTGCCCTGATTATCTGCCCAATTTCGGGGGCAATTACCCATATTTTGCCAGACCGGGCGGTCGAGCAAGAATAGTGCGAGAATGTTTCTAAGCTATTCTGCTGGTGGTCGCTGGTGCCTCTGCAGGGAACTGCTGGACTTATACTGTTTCCGTACACTATCAGCATGGGAATAGATGAAGTGCGATCGGGTGACATCAGTTTTGGCATTATCATTGTCGGCAGCGATCCAAAGGAGCACATTTAGTGCGTATCTCGTGTCAAAGTTTCTCTTTGCCAAAAGCAGGAAGGAGTTTTGTCGACTGCGAAGATGCTTACTTCCCCGGTCAATCGGATACCCGGCAGCTTTACGAAGTTGCTCACGAGAATGCAGATATATTTCGTGCCTCGGTTTGCGACGGTGCGACTGATTCAATTTTTTCCAAGTTGTGGGCTCAACTCCTTGCTTCTGGATACGGCTCAGGGAAGTGGTCTGATGCAATCAATGCCGAGTCGATAAAGGAAGAACAAGACGCCTGGCTTGAATTTCTGTCGAGGCAGCAGTTGCCCTGGTATGCAGAGGAGAAGGCAGAGCTTGGTGCCTTTGCCGCAATGGTTGGCTTGACTTTGCACGAGCACCAAAATCGGTGGACGGCGATGGCGGTTGGCGACTGCTGCATCTTTCACATCCGCGATAAGAAATGTATTCATTCATTTCCTATTGAAAAATCGACTGCATTTTCGAACTTCCCGCTACTGCTAAGTAGTGTCGCCGAGCGCAATACCAAGGTGTTCAGCAGCTGTCAATCGATTACTGATGGCAGCTGGCAATCCGGCGATCAGTTTATTTTGATGTCTGATACGGTGGCATGTTGGTTTCTCTCTCAGATTGAGTCCGGACAGAGCGCCGCTGCAATCACGTCTCTTGATTCCGCGCTCTCTCTTGATGCATTTGCATCCCTGGTCAACAAAGCGCGCACCACTCATGGTGCTGACGGAAATGTGCTCATGCGTGATGACGATGTTACAGTCACTATCGTGAAAGTGTTGGACAACAATGCTCCGCCTGTACCACTGAAGTTCTCAAGTCAGGCACTAAGTGAAGCGGTGAGCAAAGCAACCGCCAGCGATGGTTCTGTTACTGCAACTTCGAAAAATAACGTCGACCTACCTCCTCTTCCTGCAAGAACGTCCGCTAGAACACAGGAACTGACGCTGCCGTCTCAGGACATGGCAGTGGGTGTGAAGGCTGGTGCCAGGTACCCGGATGATGCAACGCAGACTGCGCGGTCGGTGCGTGAGGATGATGTATCCAATGGAGGCGCAGGAAAGAGCAGCTATGCCGATCGCAGCAAGCAGCGTCAAAAATCGAACCAGTCGGGTCTGATGGGGTTGATAGTCGGGCTCTCGGTCATCGCAGTTGGTGGCATTGGCCTGGCCATGATGTCGCTACAAAAGCAATCCGAAAAGCACGTTAAGTTCGAACAAGATTCGGATCCAAAATCAGTTCAGCAACCGCAATCAATTGTTCCGACTGCGAACGATGAGGCTGCAGCACTGCTTGCGCCGGCTAACCATCATCGTCTGAAACACAAGCTTCTCAAGAAAACGCCTGCTACTTCACGTCCAGGGCTCTCAACTTCCGGATCTTCTTCAGCGACTCACACTGATGTGACTGCCGCAGAGCAGGACCATCCACAGGCACCTGCTGCTTCTCCAGCAACTTCATCTGCCACCGCGCCTGCGGGTACCTCAGCATCCGGTTCTTCAGCCTCAACCACCTATCCACCCGCAACTAGACTTACACCGGCGACTACGTTTAGACCGTCAAGTACTTCAGCACCGTCAACTACTTCAGGATCCTTGACTAGTTCAGGACCGTCAACTACTTCAGGACCCTCGACTAGTTCAGGACCTTCAACTACTTCAGGACCCTCGACTAGTTCAGGACCTTCGACCAGCTCCGCACCTGCATCAAAAGTTGGCGGTGACTCAATTCCCTCGGGTGCTACTCCAGATACAACATCATCTACTGTAGCTCCGAATGGTGCCAGTAGTAATAGCTCGGCACCGGATACGATACTATCCCGTGGGTCCCGGGCGTCTGCTGGCAAAAGACTTACTCGTCAAATTCCACCCAGCGCTCCAGACAGAAATGGTTTTCATGGTGTTCGTCCAGCTTATAGCACTAGCGGCATGCCTCAACCGGCGCCCGAGCGCACTCGCATAGCTCTTCCAGCTCCGGATCGAAGTTCTGGTATGCCAGTGCCTCTTCCAGAGCACGTTCGACATGAGACTAGTGCTCAGGATCATATTCATTCAGGTCAAATCCGCCATCATCGGCCAACTTCTGGACGACCGAATAGCTCGGTCGGACCCCTGGGAATTCCTCAGGACAAAATGGCTCCGGACAAACATAAAGGTGACTTGCCGGAAAACCTCAGTAATTAGCCGCATGCCAGCTGTAAGCTGCGGCGACCCATGTCAGCAGCAAGCTGGACGGCGATTGCCAGCAGTAAGCAGTAAGAAAGAAGTTGCTATGACAACTAATAGTTGCTGTAAGTCCGCTGGCTAGAGAATGGTCACAAACAGAAGGAGGGACCAACGGCCCCTCTCTTTGATTTCAGAATTCGCAGTTCTTAAAATCCAAGGTAGCTACGCAGGGTAGTCAGTAAGCCAGGGTTGGATGTGTGCATGTAGTCCAGGAATCTTGGGTCGTTGTACATGTTCCAGTTATAGTCGCCATTCCAGTTGTTGTGGTGATAAGCCATCCACTGGGCGCGCATTTGTTCGTTCAGTTCTTCGCGGCGCTCACGTGAAATGCGGCTCCAGTTGTTTCTGTACATTGTGCGCTGGCTGTTCCAGTCGTTATTCCACTTTGCTTGTTGGTGATAGTAGTGGCGGTCGAAGTTGTTATCCATGACTCTGTGATTGATGTCGCGGCGATCCCAGTTGTTGTTGTATCGGTAATCGTCATCGTGATGATGGTGGTCTGCCAGTGCAGGAAGTGAGCCGAGAGCTGAGAGAACCACCATCCCTGCTACCAGGCCGTTTTTGATCGAATTCATATAATCCTCCAGGATCGCAAAATACCTTTGAGCTAGACGCGGTTATTGTTTCATTGTTCCGATTTTTTTCAGAGAAATTCTGACTTCGGTTTCTTGTCAACCTGTTTCTGATTCATGGCTGAGGCAGAGTCGATATTGGTCGCCTATCGCCTACATATCCCGAAGAGTTAACCTGGGGAGCGGATCATATCGATAGGTTATGTGGAATATCAGACTTAGTAAATTATTGGTAGTTGGAGTCCCGATCAGGAGTTCCTTTGGCTTCTCATTCCCTTGAAAGAATAAAAAAAGATAGTCAAGAGGACGCCGCGAGGCAGTCCTTTTTCGTAGGCGAAATTCCAGTCTCCTCTGAATTTGAGGGACGGTACGAAATTCTTGAAGAAATCGGCAAAGGCGGCATGGGCGTAGTCTATAAAGCCCGCCAGCCTGCTTTGCAGAAGCTTTACGCAATTAAAATGTTGCACTCAGTGCACGTTAAAGAGACGATTTTGCGATTCGAGCGTGAAGCGAAAGCGATCAGTAAGCTCGATCATATCAATTTGATCACGTCGCACGATTTTGGTGTTTCCACCGACGGTCGTCCATACATGGTTATGGATTTTATCGAAGGAACATCGCTTGCAACGACGATAAAAATCAATCGCAAACTCTCTCTTGCGCAGACATTGGAAATTTGCATTCAGATTGCCAGAGGCATGGCATACGCACATGCGCAAGGCGTGTTGCACAGGGATTTGAAGCCCGGAAATATCATGCTTATTAAACAGCCTGATGGCGGGCAGTTGGTAAAAATTATTGATTTTGGTATCGCAAAAGTCGTTGAAGCTGACGAGCCTCACGAACTGACTCGAACGGGTGATGTATTCGGAAGCCCATACTACATGAGTCCCGAGCAAGCAGTGGGGCGCGGCATTGATGAGCGCTCTGATATCTATTCGCTGGGATGTGTAATGTATGAGATGCTCACTGGAGTCGTGCCGTTTCGTGGTGCATCGGCGTTTGAAACTCTTTATGCGCACCTCAATGAACCTGTACCAACTTTGCGTTCAAAGGCAGCCAGAGAGCACTTTCCTTCTGCAGTCGAAAAGTTGGTAGCAAAAGCACTGGCAAAAGATCAAAAAGATCGTTGGCAGTCGATGACTGACCTTGAGTCTGAGTTGAATTCTTTAAAGCGAGCAATAAATTCGCCCTGGAAGACGCTTTTGCACCATCTTGATTTTGAAGCGCCTTCGGCGAATAAACCGAAGATTGGTCATCTGGTTGCGGCAGCGGCTCTTGTGACGATGGGCATAGTGGCACTAATTTCGTTCTGGCCTTCCTCTTCACCGCCTGTTAAAGAAAATCATGAGTTGTCTGGTGAGGAGTATTTGCGTGAGCAGAAACTCGATGACCCCAATGAGCTTGCAAAACCTATTATTCTTAACGGCACAACTGAGCTTTCGCTTGAGGCTCTAGATTGTTCTGATGAAGCATTGAAGTGGTGCAGAGAGCGAAATGATATCGTCAAACTCAACCTGTGTGGCACTAGCATAACCGGTATCGGTCTTAAGTATTTGACGCATTTGCCGCTGCAAGTTTTGCAGATGAATCAGACTGGAGTGTCCGATCTGGAGAGTTTGAAGCAAATCCCCACACTAGAAAGTTTGGAGCTGAATAAAACTCTCATTAACGGAAGTACCCTGCGCGCAATTGCAAAATTAGGGAATCTGAAAGCTCTTAGAGTGCAGGATGACAGGCTGAGCAACGACGCCATCGATACAATTGTGAAATTGCCCAGGCTTGAGTACCTGACGATTTCGCATAATGGTGGTATCAATGACGATGGCATTGCTAAATTGATGGAACTTAAGAATTTGAAGTCTCTGCGCATGTCGTCGATGCGTATCAGTGATGATGGAGTACGAAACATCGATCGCCTTAAACAGCTGAGAACTCTTGATCTGAGTGGCACGAATATCACAGACAAGACTTTGTTCAAGCTCAAGGATCTACCGCTACAAGAACTTTTCTTGAGCAGTACTAACGTGACTGATGAGGGCGTGCGGCAATTGACAAAATGCGGCATGCTGGATCGTCTGGCTTTGAACGGCTG
This sequence comes from Oculatellaceae cyanobacterium, assembly GCA_036702975.1. Classification (GTDB taxonomy): domain Bacteria; phylum Cyanobacteriota; class Vampirovibrionia; order Obscuribacterales; family Obscuribacteraceae; genus DATNPX01. Next base: position 29 of record DATNPX010000036.1, on the reverse strand, counting down.
CCCAAAAGTTAGCAAAGCTGTAGTTTCTG
>DATNPX010000032.1:0-170279 GCA_036702975.1 Oculatellaceae cyanobacterium | reverse complement strand
TACCGAGAATTTCTAAGCCGTTGGCGATGATGTTGAGCAAGGCTTCCAAGTTAGCCAAGTTGTTGACGCGAACGGTACCAGCAGTGTTGACGCCGGTAACGTAGGTGGCATCAGCGCCTTGGGGACCAATGGTGCCATTGGTGGCACCGGAAAGCGAAGGAGCTGTTGCCAATCCGCCTTGCGTTGTTTGAGTGGCTGTGTTCGGACTCAAAGCACCGCCGTATCCCATATGTCCTTGAGCACCACCAGTAGCGAAAGCATCTTCACCAGTGCCTTGTGCAAATGCTGGCATCGCACAGGCTGCAGCGACAGAAAAACCGACTGAGGCCATAGTAAGTTTGCGGAACATATTCATAGAGAACCTCCTGCCATTTAAATTCAATTTTTTTATAGTAAAAAACGGTCCGTTTTGTGACTCTGGTGCGCGAAAAGTGCGCCCCTCTTTGAATCACGTCAGTAAGGATATGTCAAATATGTAGGCAAGTCAATACGCATTTTACGCGTCAGTGTACATTTAACCTAAATTCGATACTGCTGAGAACCTGATAAAAAGCCGATCTTCGCATGTGCGCTTGTAGTTCGCTCCTCTTGGAAACCCGCTGCAGATCTTTCATCGACTCAATTCATTGCACCGAAATCCTCTCTACGTCTAACTCTTAACGCTGTGATCATGCCGATTAACTGCTGTGCTCTTCTCTTATATGTCCGACAAATGTCTGACCATATGGGTCGCCTGATCATCGGTTTTAGCGTTTCGATGCGGATATATCCGTGAATAGCTAACCGCTGTGTAAGTCGATGTGGGCACCATATGTAGTGGCGTGCTAAAAACCGCTGTGCTTTGAGGTCGGCGAAGTTGTTGATGCGCACTTTATCTAGGGGCAGTTCGTGAGACAGGTCATTGGGGTCTGGCGGCGATTGTACCGTTAGTGGCGCCAGGAGGTGAAGGAGTGGTAGCCATTCACCTTGCTTGTATTTGTTTGAGTCAGCGAGCCTGGCTTTGTCAGCCGTAACCGATTCCGCCTTGCATCTTCAAGTAGCGAAAGCACCTTGAGCCGTGCCTTGTGCGTATGCTTGAACGCCCAATCATGCTCCAATTAACTGTCAGTAACTGCCAGTCAGACGTGGAGACGAAGACAGAAGCATGGACGAAAAAAGAGGAGGGCTTATCGCCCTCCTCGGAATCGTTTTTTAGTATCCCTTGAAACCTTGTTTGACTACGAGAACAAGTTGGCATCGCGAGCAGAAGCAACGAGCCAGTTAATGCAACCGGGAGTTGCCAAACCGCCAGTGACACCGGCTGCGCCGAAGAGAACTCTCTTCATAGCATCCTGAGTACCAGCAGCCATATGCATGAAGCCCATGATCATAGTAGGACCGCCCCAGGCAATACCGAGAATTTCTAAGCCGTTGGCGATGATGTTGAGCAAGGCTTCTAAGTTAGCCAAGTTGTTGACACGGACTGTACCTGCGGTGTTGACGCCGGTAACGTAGGTGGCATCAGCGCCTTGGGGACCGATGGTACCGTTGGTCGCTCCAGAGAGCGAAGGAGCGGTGGCCAATCCACCTTGCGTTGTCTGGGTTTGGGTGTTGGGACTCTGGGAGCCGTAACCCATTCCACCTTGAGCACCGCCGCTATTGATTGCGCCCATGCCCGTCCCTTGGGCTAGAGCCGGAGCGCTCAAGCAAGCGCCAGCTACAGACAAACCGATGACCGACATAGTAAGTTTACGGAACGAGCTCATGAAGAACCTCCTCGCCAGAATGATTGGTATTTTTTCGAACTTAGTAAAAGAACTTTCCCGGTGACGCCGGTTGCTTGAAGTGCAACCTCTTGGAATCACAGGGACAGAATAGTTTAGTGCAGGGGCGAAGTCAACCAGGTAAATGTATTACACAATACATTTCTTGGCGAGCCTTTAGTCTGTAACGGCAAGAACCCGCTGCAGGCGTTGTGGGCTGAACATGAGAAGTTCAAACAGGGCTGCAGCATAGCCTGAGAGGCTGGCTTCCCCTAGTCGTTTTTCTAGCTGTCGTACGGCCGCTATGAGGTCCAGATAGTTGACTCGTTTTGCGCCACGGCTTTTAGCTAGTGCTTTGCATTGCAATTTGAGCAGCGCATAAACCAGGGCTAGATGATTGAATCCAGCCAGTACGCTCAACTGACCGTAGCCTGCAGCGAAGTAGAGCTTCCCGAACACGCGGGAGAAAAAGTATCTATATAGAAGATCCTCGACTTCCGGCTCATCTTTTGGCCATTCGATTTCTTCCAGTTCCGCTAGTGTGTAGGACTGTCCGGGAACCGAAATTCTCAGGGGCGCGCCGAACCCGCGAAGAAGAATTTGTCCCAAAATGCGGCTCACCTGGAACTCATTCTCGCTCGGTCTGAGAATTCTAGTTGGGAAATAAGTCGAATGCAAAGCGTGCAATAAATGATTGTCCATTGATTTTAAGCGCTTGCCGCCATTGCCACCGGAATCATTAGCAACGCCGGTTGTGGCTGATGTTTCGCTGGTGCCGTCGCCGGTTCCGGTGCCGGTATTTCCGCCCCCAGATTCCGAAGCGGAAGTCGTTGCTGTTCCACCAGCGCTTCCGCCCGATGTGCTTCCGGACTGAGCCGCACTGGGTATTGTGGCCGCCCGGTTTGAGAGGAAGCGTGAGGCCTCTAAAAAGCGCTGTTCAAGCGGCTTATCTCGCTCTTGCAGGTGAGAAATAAGCTGCTTCTCCAGTTCTAGGTACTGGTCCCAAGTGATCGGTTTGCCAGTGGTGATCTCTAATTTGCTCCAGTTCGGATGAGCGTTCGGGTATAGCTTCTGGAAATCAGCGAGTTTTTCTTCCATATAATCGCGCTGGTCGATCAGCGACTTTCCGCTGTTATGGCACACCGCCATGCTGACAAAACTTACAGTGGCATAGATTCCGCTTGGTGTTTCGTTGAACGAGTATGGAAATTGCTGGCACATAGCGGGTTTGAACTTTGAGCCGCGCTGCCCATGGATAAAACACAGGTTATTAACCAGGAAAGGGCAGAATCCATCGTCATATTCAATGATGGCGTTGGAGTATGGGGTATCTTTCTTTTCGTGTGGACGCAAAGGTCTGAATAACTTGCGCCCTTTTACCTTGGGCAACAATTCTCCCCAATCGATTGGGCTGATTCTTTTGTAGTCCGCTTCTGTCATTGGAACAGCCCAGCCGCTGCAGCATTTGCCACAGCCATCGCACTCATAATTGATACCTTGGGGCAGGTGAAGTGTCACAGATGAAGTCGATTCGGCCATTTTTTTCACTTGGTTGGTAGTAAGAGATTTTAGTTGGATTACAGTTGAGCTTTGTGTTCTTTTTTAAGTTGAACCGATATCGGTTCAACTTTTTTCGTCTAACCTGTTAACCGATTTCACAGATTCTATCGATGCCAAAAGTTTGGTGCTGAGCTCGTCAGCTTCCCCAGACAGACACGCTTTTTAGCGCCAGTACAGGCTGGGACGTTATTGGCGATACCGTGGTAGGTCGTGAAAGCAAGTAAGGCGAAGAGAAAGGACTCTTTGAATTTGGCGGAGATGCCAAGATCTTCATGCCTCAAAATCGAGATTTCTTTCGGTAAGGCTCGCTTTAATTGTTCGATGAGAAAGCTGTTGCTAGCACCTCCACCGGCAAGAATGAGTCGTTCAATGCTGACTTCCGGCTCAACGAAGGCTTTATAGGCATATCCAATGGTTCGGGCGGTCAATGCCGTGACTGTAGCCATCACATCTTCAGGTTTGATTCCGCTGTCGCGACCGCTGTTTATGAGCTGATCGGCAAACTGATACCCAAACAGTTCTCGCCCTGTCGTCTTTGGTGGGAGTCTTAGAAAGTAAGGATGCTGCATAAGCTGTGCAAGCCACGGTTCATCGACGTTGCCTGAAGCCGCGATACGTCCGCCGTCATCATACTCGCGGCCGAACAACTGTTGTGCCACTCTATCGACGATCATGTTGGCGGGACCTGTATCAAAGGCCAACCGCGCTTTACCGTCTTTTGCAAGAACGGTGATGTTAGCAATGCCCCCCAGATTTAAGATACCACTGGCGATACCGTCTTGTCCGAAAAGTACTTCGTCGGCGAAAGGAACTAGCGGCGCGCCCTGTCCTCCTTCAGCCATGTCTGCAGGTCTAAAATCGGCGATCACCGGTACGTTTGTCCGCGATGAAATGATAGATGGCTCGCCGAGTTGCAATGTGCCGCGTCCTGGTGTTCCCCAGAAAGATGACGAGTCTGGAGCGTGCCAGATGGTCTGCCCGTGTGAGCCGATCAGGTCGACCTCCGCCATGGATATACCAGCAGCTTTAACAACCTTGAACGCGGCGGCTGCGAATATCTCGCCAAGCGCCGCATTCAAAAGGCACACCTCGCGCCAGTCCTGAGGTTCTGAAGCCACTGACTTCTGCAGCTTTTGCAGAAATACTGAATCAAAGGGAACCAATATCCCCTTGATGAAATCAGAATCTATGCGCGACTGATGATGAGGTCCCGCTTTATTTCCAGCGGTCTTAAGAAGAGAGAAACGAAAAATTGCGGCATCGATGCCATCCATCGAGGTTCCGCTGTTCAATCCTATGACAGTTAGTGTTTTTGATGTGCCCATGTGACGCAATTATGGCCTATCGACAACTACGATTTGTTGAAGAATGCGAAACGGCAAGACGCCATGCTGAAACTGGATGCTAAGATATTGCGAAATTTACCATCATATACTTGCTCAAATGCATGTTGCACGTCGGCGGTATGCATGAGGCGATGGAACAGCAGCCAACAGCGATAATCATAGAACAACAAGAATAAGGCAAAGGCAGAAAAATGGTCACCAACAAACCACGCGAACATCAGTCCAGTTTGGGAGTCAATCAAATGTTCATTGGCAAGGGCAAACCGACAAGACGCGCCTATGGTTTTGACGAGATCGCACTTGTGCCTGGCTCCACCACTCTAGATCCGGAGTTGTGCGATATCTCTTTTGCACTGGGTGAACATACTTTTTCCGTGCCGATTATAGCCTCAGCCATGGACAGCGTTGTAGATGTGCGAATGGCATCGGTAATGGGTGAACTGGGTGGACTGGGAGTCTTGAATCTGCAAGGGATCCAAACTCGCTACGAAGATCCAAAAGACGCTTACGATCAGATCGAAAAATGTGGGAACGATGGTTTTGTGGAACTCATGCAGAAGCTCTATATGGAGCCGATTAAAGAAGACTTGATTGCCAAACGAATCGCAGCAATTAAGGCTGCTGGAGTCAAAGCCTCAGTTTCGGTGACACCGAATTTCGCCGAAAAATATGGTGCCATGGCGATTGATGCGGGATGCGACATTCTTTTCATTCAGTCGACAGTGACTGGTATCGAACACAAATCTGTTCTAGGGACGCCGAGCTTAAACCTGAGCAAGTTTTGCCGCAAAGCGCCAATTCCTGTGGTTGTGGGGAATTGTGTGCGTTACGAGACGGCCCTTGAATTGATGGAAACCGGTGTTGCTGGCATTCTAGTTGGCATTGGACCTGGTGCTGCCTGCACCTCCCGCAGCGTGCTCGGTATCGGTGTACCGATGGCTACCGCCATTGCCGATTGTTTTGCGGCGAAGCAGCAGTTTGCCGAGAGCAATAATATCGATCTGTCAGCCGCACCTTTGATAATTGCGGATGGAGGCATGGTTGTTGGCGGTGATATTTGCAAAGCTATCGCTTGCGGCGCTGATGCGGTGATGATTGGCTCCCCTCTAGCCAGAGCTAAAGAAGCTCCTGGTCGTGGTTTTCACTGGGGAATGGCGACTCCCAGCCCGGTCCTTCCGCGCGGAACACGCATTAGAGTTGGAACGTCTGGTACATTGGACGAGATTCTCAACGGACCAGCTCATATAGATGACGGATCTCAAAACCTGATCGGCGCTCTCAAGACAAGCATGGGGACTTTGGGTGCAGCGACTCTCTATGAGATGCAGAACATCGAAGTCGTAATTGCTCCTTCAATTTTGACTGAGGGCAAGGTTTTCCAGAATGCGCAACGATTGGGTATGGGCCGGTCTTAGAGTTTCGCGGTTATGCTGACTCCTGAATCTTGGCGAGGATAGAAAGCTTATGCTCTCAGGAGCCGCCTGAGCTCTCTAGGTTTTCATTTGACATTAGCGAGGAACAGCAGATAAGGATATGAAAAAGACGATTCTCGGATTTGTTATTTCTTATGGTACGGCTTCTAGAGCAATGGCGATGGCCACGATGTTATCGGCATCGACTCTTATTGTGAGTTCAGCTTTAGCTTCGGATAATGGCGTTACGCAGGCACCGAATGCAGACGCGGTGCCTCTTACTTCCGGCACTTCGGCTGCTTCTTCCACGAACTCCATGAGTGCTGCCGGTAGTCCTGCCAACCCTAGTGGTTCAACAACAACTACCACTATCACTACCACAACCACAAATGACGCCACGAATTCTTTGGGCAATTCTGGCACCATGTCTAAGGTGGCAGCCCCCACGGCGGTGCAGTCCGCAATAGCTTCCACGATGCCTCTAGGTCCCAATACAATCGCGGACATCGCTCAAGCCGTCGCACCATCTGTGGTGAGTATTGATGTGGACCAAAAGGTTCAACAGATATCGCTACCCGATAATCCGGGAAACTTTTTCGAGTTCTTTTTCAACGGACGCCGCGTGCCGGGTGGTCGAAGCGGTGTTCCACTGCCTGGCTTCCATGGACAAAACATGGGCTCTGGTTTCATTATTCGTTCCAACGGTTACATTTTGACGAATGCGCATGTCGTCAAAGGTGCTGACAAGATTAGTGTTAATCTCAATGATGGCAGAAGATTCTCCGGCACCGTCATTGGTACCGACAGCTTCACGGACATTGCTCTTGTTAAAATAGCGGCCGAAAATCTTCCGGTTGCGCGGTTGGGAACCAATAGAGGCCTACGCCCTGGGGAATTTGTAATAGCAATCGGCAGCCCGCTTGGATACGACCATACCGTGACTTTCGGAATCATCAGTGCTCTTGAGCGGGATGTCCGTAACGTTAATGAGCATGTTCGATTTATTCAGACCGATGCAGCTATCAATCCAGGCAACTCTGGCGGACCTCTCCTGAATTTGGCGGGCGATGTCATTGGTATAAACACCGCAATTCGCGCTGACGCGCAAAATCTCGGATTTTCGATTCCCATAGATACTGTCAAAGATGTAATCGAAGCGCTTATTTCTCATAAGAAAATCGAGCGTCCATACCTTGGAATCGTGATGGAGCCTGTGAATGAGACGCACTTGAAGAGCATGGGGCTGCCAGCTACGACTATCGGAGTTTTCATAAGCAAAGTGAATCCAGGGCCAGCATTGACCGCAGGAGTCGTGCAGAGCGATATAGTGCAAAAGATAGACGGCAAGAGCGTTGTGACTCCTCGTGAAATCCAAGATATAGTCCATTCGCATAAAGTGGGTGACAAGCTTCATCTGCTCGTTTTAAGACAAGGGCAAGCTAAGGCTATTGCTTGTGATGTTGGACAGTATCCGGACGGTTCTACTGCTGAAAGACCTATGCCTTCGGATGAGCAGCCGTAAGATCTGACATTCTTGCAATTGCCCTTTCTTTGAATTCGTTCTCCAGTAATGGTCCTAATTGTTGGGCTCGTATGCGTCATCAGCATGGAGATCTGACTGAAAAGTTGAACCGATATCGGTTCAACTTTTTCCTAGACCCTCGCATCTCTACCGTTCAGAAAATAACCAATTTTTCTGACAGTATTTTGTCTCAAGTTGAAAGCTTTGTCTTCGGCTTCGGGATTTTGATGAGGAAGTGGGGTAATTAAACCGTATGCCAGTTCGCTGGAGTAGAGTGATCATTGGTGTGGTTAAAAAAGTAGGCCCTGGCTACCGCCAACTATTCACAAAAACTTCCCACCCGATAGTTAAAGTTGGATCGTGAGTCAGCGCAAAGAGCAGTGGTGGTGTCAGATTGCCTGAAGAGATGAACACCAAAAACTGAACTTAACGAGACAACCGGGCATCCAGCAAGGAGATGGGAGCGCATGAGCGGAAAGCCGCAAATGCAAACGAGGCAACGAGATGAACAAGCGTGATTCACAAGCTTTGATACCGCATCTACTGCGTCGAGCTGGATTCGGCGCGACGCCGGCTGAACTTGAGTACTATCAGAGTAAAGGCTACGACAAGACCTTAGATGAGTTGCTTCATCCTGAACAGGTCGACAACAGTGCTCTGGATGCTTTGACCACTTCTCAAAATTTCGACTTTACTCGTATCGAGGACTTGAAGCGCTGGTGGTTGTTTCGGATGTGCTTTACCAAACGTCCCTTGGAAGAGAAACTTTCTCTCTTTTGGCACGGGCATTTCGCTACTTCCAATCGCAAGGTGAATAACCCTTATGGCATGTATCTGCAAAATCTCGCTTTTCGCAAGTATGGCATGGGTAGCTTCAGTGACTTGCTTTTGGCTGTGTCGAAAGATCCGGCAATGATCATATGGCTCGATAATCAGCAAAATCGCAAGGGCAATCCGAACGAGAACTACGCTCGTGAGATTATGGAGCTCTTTAGTTTGGGCATCGGAAATTATACTGAGACCGATATCAAGGAAGCTGCAAAGTCTTTCACAGGCTGGCAAACTAAAAATGGCGCCTTTTTCTTCAACACAAATCAACACGACTCTTCTGTGAAAACTGTGCTTGGCAGAACCGGTGATTTTAATGGTGACGATATTGTCCAGATCGTCTCAAGCCAACCTGCTGCCTCCCGGTTCATATCTAAGAAGCTGGTTGCATTCTTCGTTTCGGACGATCCTGATCCGGAAATGGTGAGAGATCTCGCCGCTGTTTATATGAAGGAAAAAGGTGACATGCGTCCTGTTTTGAAGACGCTGTTTAGGCACCCTGGTTTCAAGAGCGAAACGGCTTTCCATGCAAAAATAAAGAGTCCGGCTGAACTAGTAGTCGGTACGATAAAGACTCTGCAGGTGCAAAATCTGGACGGTGATCTTACCGCCAGCATGTCTCGCATGGGGCAAAGCCTTTTTGAGCCACCAACTGTAAAGGGCTGGGACGGCGGCAATGCCTGGATTTCCACGAACACGATGATGGAGCGCTTTAATTTTGCTACCCGGATCACGCAGCAAAAGTTTGATGCGATGGAAGGCTACATAAGTCCAAGTGAGATGGTGGCAAATCAGGGATTGACGAATGCCCGCACGATGGTTGACTACTTCGTTTCTGTTTTGCTCGATGATGATATGCCATCTTCTGCGCGCGGCGACCTCATCAAATATGTTTCTTCCGACTTCGAAGGTAAGCCAATTGCGGCTATTCCGGATGACAAACTGCTAGATGCAAAGCTAAGAGGTTTGGTGCATCTCATTATGACAATGCCAACATATCAACTGGCTTAGTAAGTTCCTAATATGAGAAGGTAAGAAAGATGGATATTAGTCGTCGCAATTTTTTGAAAGCCGGTCTCGGCGCGGTTACTGTGTCGTTGGGAGCTTCGCAATTTCTGGCGCTGGCAGCACAGGCGGCGAATTTCGACCCACGTAAGGTGGGCAAGTCGAAAATTCTGGTTACGATCCAACTTGCCGGTGGCAATGACGGTATTAACACCGTGATTCCGTACGGGGTTGGTCAATACTATCAGGTCCGCCCACAAATCAATATTCCGGAGAAAGAAGTGCTCCACTTGAACGGACAGATAGGATTGCATCCGAGCATGACTGGGCTGAATGATCTGTACAAAGAAGGCAAGGTTGGTATCATACTCGGTGCCGGCTACCCCAACCCGAATCGTTCTCACTTCCGGTCCATCGAGATTTGGCAAACTGCTGATCCCGCGAAGATTATCGAAACTGGATGGCTAGGTCGCTATTTGGATCTCGCCAAAGGACAGATCGCCGAAATCGACTATCCGCTGCCAGCAGTTAACGTCGATTCCAGCTTGCCAAAGACGTTGTCTGCGACTGAAGTCGTAGTGCCCTCAGTGGCTAACGTCTATGATTTCAAATTTGCCACTGACCAGCACTACCAGCAGGACCGTAAATATCAGTTGTCCATCTTTAACGACGTTTACTCGAAATTCGACACTAACAAGCCGAGCATCGACCTTCTTCGTAAAGTCGGACTTGATAGTGTCGAAGCCGCAGACTATTTGCTGAAAGTTGTGCAGAATTACAAGAGTGACGTCCAGTATCCTGATAACGGCTTTGGCAAGGGTATGAAGTTCATCGCGCAGATGATAACTGCCGGAGTTAAGTCTCAAATTTACAACATCAGCTTGGGCGGTTTTGATACGCACGCCGGACAAAAAGGCGCTCAAGCCAATCTTCTTAAACAGTTATCGGACGGTATTACAGCTTTCCAGAAAGATATAGAGGCTCATCACGTGGATCATGATGTCATGGTTATGACCTTCTCTGAGTTCGGTCGCCGTGTAGCGGAAAATGGCGGACGTGGGACTGACCACGGCACCGCTGAGCCCATGTTTATTGTCTCGAGCGCGGTCAAAGGTGGGCTATATGGAGATTATCCCAGCCTTACCAACCTGGATAATGGTGATTTGAAGTTTGGAGTTGATTTCCGGACTGTTTATTCGACCATTCTCGACCGTTGGCTACGCGCTGATAGCCGCCAAATTCTGGGGGCGAACTACGAGAACGTTCGATTCGTTTAGCCACTAGCCCCTAGCCGCCGCATTCGGTCAGATACATTCGGTCAGATACATTCGGTCAGGCACATTCGGTCAGCTAAGGTTCGTTTAGCCACATTTTTGGGTTTAACCGGAGTCTTTTGTCTGGCACCCGGCATATCATTGCTTGATTCGCAAGAAATGCAATATGCTTTGCAGTTCGTCAAGGTTCAACGAGGGCACAGCGATGAGTCAGAGTGTGACAAATGCAGCGATGCAAACTGGTTCGAAAAGTGGTCTGGCGACAGTACTCACGAAGGCAAATTCGGCATTTAATATCGAAGAACGAACTTATCCGAAACCGCAGCGCGACTTCGTTCGATTGCGGCTGGAAGCTTGCGGTGTATGTCACAGTGACAGTTTTTCTGTTGGTGGTCAATTCCCTGGGCTTAAATATCCGGTTGTACCTGGTCACGAAATCGTCGGCGTAGTTGACGCTGTCGGACCGGAAGTCACCCGGCTGAAAGTTGGCGACCGCGTCGGAGTAGGTTGGCACGGCGGGCATTGCGGTCATTGCACGTCCTGCCGCAATGGTGACTTCATCACTTGCGAGAAGTTGGAGACGCCAGGCATTACATGTGACGGCGGTTATGCGGAGTACGCGTCGTTCTCCGAAAAAGCTTGCGCACTGGTTCCAGCTGGACTGAGTTCAATTGATGCCGCTCCATTGTTGTGCGCTGGTGTCACAACCTTCAACGCCCTTCGTCATGCCGGTGCCAGGGCCGGTGACATTGTGGCTGTGCTCGGTATAGGTGGGTTGGGACATCTTGGTGTGCAATTTGCGAGCAAGATGGGCTATCAGACAGTTGCCATTGCCCGAGGCGATGAAAAGTCGCAATTTGCAAAGAGTCTGGGCGCTGACATTTACATCAATTCAGACAAAGATGGTGCTATCGCTACCTTGAAGAAGGCTGGTGGGGCGAAGGTTATACTCGCGACCGTTACGAGTTCGAAAGCGATGAGTCCATGGGCCGACGCGCTGGCGGTGGACGGAAAGCTAGTGATTGTCGGCGCCGGTTTCGAACCATTGAATGTTGCACCAGTCCAGTTAATCGGACAACGAAAATCGATTGTCGGTTGGCCAAGCGGAACTGCCGCAGACTCTGAGGATTGCATGCGGTTCTCAGCCCGCAATAATGTGCGACCAATGATTGAGAAGTATCCATTTAAGAAAGCAGCAGAAGCTTACGAAAGAATGATGAGTGGTGCGGCGAGATTTCGGGTCGTTCTTGAGTACTGACGCGGTGCCGGATGGACTTTGATAACTTGGTCCTCATCGTTCTCTGTAGGCGGACCGAATATAATCACTGTCTCTCTTTAAAAAGTTGAACCGATATCGGTTCAACTTTTTAGTCCCACCTGCGCTGCCGTTTTGATTAAGTGTCGTGCCGGACGTCAGACTTCTGCAACGTTCAAAGGAAGAATCCACATGAATTTTCGCAAGATTTGTTCATCTCTTTGCCTCTTCTCAATGCTCGCCAGCATCACCTCTAGTCGGCCTAGCAGTGCAAAAGGTAGCGATACCGTTGCAGCGGCGGTTTCGGCTTCTGCTAACTCAAAACCCGTAGAACAGGATTCTGCACGGTTGCCATTATCTGTCAGACCAACAAACTATGCTCTGACTTTCGAACCTGATGCCAAGTCATTTACGTTTAAGGGCACTGCCAATATCAACATTACTATCTCAGCACAAACGAGTGTGATTGTGCTCAACGCAGCCGACCTGACAATTTCAGAAGCGAGCATAAGAACTCCGAAGGATGGATTGCAGAATGCCACTGTTCAACTGGAGGCTGCCAAAGAACAAGCGCGCTTATCTTTCAAATCGCAGTTGGCACCGGGACAGTATGTTTTAAATTTGCGATTCAAGGGCTCTTTGAACGATCAGTTGCGCGGATTCTATAGATCTGCCTACGTCGACGAGAAAGGTTCGACCAAGTACATGTTTGTCACGCAGATGGAACCCACGGATGCTCGCCGTATGTTCCCCAGCTTCGACGAGCCCGCATTCAAATCGACTTTCCAAATAACGGCTATCGTCGACCCGCAGTATACGGTAATCTCCAACGCTCCAGTTGCGAAGATTGAGCGGCAGGGCAACGGCAAGAAGGTCGTCGCATTTGATAAAACGCCGGTTATGTCATCATATTTGGTGGCATTGATTGTGGGCGACCTGAAAGCGAGCCAATCGAAAACTGCTAATGGAATTCCCATTACGGTGTGGACCACTCCTGGCAAAGAGTCACTGGCGGAGTGTGCACTGAACACAGCCGTCGAAATCTTGCCGGTGCAGGAGAAATATTTCGGGATTCCCTATCCGGGCAAAAAATTGGATCTAATCGCTCTTCCTGATTTCGGGGCCGGAGCAATGGAAAATCTGGGAGCAATTACCTTCCGCGAATCTCGTTTGCTCTTGGACTCAAAGACAGGAACCAACTTTTTGAAACGCGTGATTGCGGGCATTGAAGCGCACGAAATGGCGCATCAATGGTTCGGCGATCTTGTTACTATGCAGTGGTGGGATGACCTGTGGCTCAATGAAGCCTTCGCTACTTGGATGGCCACTAAGACAGTCAACACAATTCGTCCCGAGTGGCGGGCTTTGGCTCGGTCGGTTGAAACGCGAAATTTCGCGATGGGAGACGATCAGCTGCAATCGACTCGCCCTATTCATGCCCATGTCGCCAATCCTTCTGATGCTATTGAAATGTTCGATGGCATCACCTATGAAAAAGGGGCTTCGATTCTACGGATGCTGGAGGTCTTTGTCGGGGAAGAGACTTTCCAGAAAGGCATCCACGATTATCTTTCTAGTCACGCTTTCGGCAATGCTAAAACAGAAGAGCTGTGGGATGCTATTGCCACCGCTACCGGTAGCAGTGTGCCAGTGTTGGAGCTTATGAAACCTTGGGTCTACCAGCCGGGCTTCCCATTGTTGGCTATTACCCAGCAGTCTCCTGACAGAGAGATTAAGCTAGAGCAGAAGCGATTCTTTGCTGCTTCGGATGCTCCGAGCAGTAAGGCGCTTTGGCAAATTCCGATAACCTTCCACCCTCTGCAATCGCAGCTTCAGCCATCCCAATCCCAATCCCAATCCCAATCTCAATCTCAATCTCAATCTCAGTCAGTGTCGACACCTGCATCTACATTCACGTCCGCAGAGCAGAAAGTGCAGACTAAGTTGTTCACTGAAGCGCAAGGCAGTTTGGAAGCGGGCGATCTGAAAGACGCAGCATTTGCCAACAAAGATGGCAGCGGATTCTATCGCGTAATGTATGCACAACAAGATTTTCAAACTATCTGTGCGAAATTTGCGCAACTGTCGGCCGAAGAGCGGCTGTCCTTTATCTCTGACACTCACGCACTCGCTGTTTCAGGCAAGATTCCAGTGGAGAATCTGCTTAACCTGTTATTGAAGGTTAAAGACGAAAACGATCCGCTCGTTCTACTTAACTTGGTTCGGCTCTTTTATCTGCCTTATCCTTCAATGGATGCAGGATCTGTGCCTGCTTATCAAAGATTTGTTCAAGTGCACTTGTCGCCATTGAAAGACCGATTGGGTTGGGATGCTAAGGATGGCGAACCTGAATTGAACAAAGATCTTCGGTCCGAGGTGCTTACGCAGCTTGGCACTTATGGTCAAGACAAAAAGACCATCGACGAAGCATTCGAGAAGTATCACCGTTACATGCAGGATTCGAAGAGCGTCAGTCCGGACGTAGTCACAGCCATGCTCACTGCTGTAGCATTCAACGGGTCGGACGCCGAGTATGATGAGATGATCGCGGCTTGGAAATTAGCTAAAGCACCAGAAGACGAGAAGCGATTTTTGCAATCTTTGACTCACTTTAGAAAACCAGAGATAGTGTCGAAGGTTCTCGCTCTGATTGTCAGCGGTCAAATTCGCGGTCAGGACGCCCCCTCGATTCTTGGTAGTCTATTAGAGCATTTTGATACGCAACATCAGGCTTGGGAATTCACCAAAACAAATTGGACAAAGCTCGTGAAACAATTTCCGCCAACGAGTATGCGACATGTTGCAGGTGCATGCATGTACTTCCACCGGAAGAGTGACGAGCAAGAGTTGAAGAGCTTCTTCGCCACTCACAAGGTACCGTTTGGAGAGTCCACCTTGGCGCGTGCATTGGAAGATGTCCACATCAGCGTCCTGTATGAGGAGCGTTATGCCAATCGTGTACGGCAATGGGTTGTCAATCACGATACCTTTGACCTAAAGCAATAGAAGCCTAGTGCCCGCATTCGAACTGCTTTAGGGCGTGCTATGTCGGTGGGCTGCGGTGGGTTGGGCGGTGGTTTAGTTTAGTTTAGTTTAGTTTAGTTTAGTTCGGTTCGGAGCCGGTACGGGTGCCTTTTGAGTTCGAATTCGCCTTAATGCTAGTCCGCAGACGGGGAATCTGAGGCTTTATGGTTGGTTTATAGTCCAGCGTATCCGAACCAGGTGATGCACCATTTGCGGTTGCGCTTAGCGAAGACGATAAATTCGTCGTATGCTCCATAAACATCACTACTGCTTACGAATCCGATAGTGCCGTCTCTGCTTTTCGCCTTGATCCATGCAGCTGTTATTGGCTCAGGCTCTTTTGGGTCCACCACCGTAAGCTGTTCATTAAATACTGACTTCAGTGGTGTCGCATTTTTCTCTGGTTTCGATCTAAGTGCGGCAAGCCGATTCCATGCTATGCACTGAGGAAGCTCACTATGACTGTCTTCAAATGAGATAGCTGGTGCATGAAATTCTTCGGACTCGGAATCATACTGTGCACCATGCGAAAGTACTTTGTTCAGACGCGGCCAGAATGCGCTGTCTGGGGATAGATTCTGCCATTCTTCTAGAAATGCCTTTTCTCCTCGGGCGCCGCCAAGATTCATTGACACATCTGGGGAAAGAACCTCAATCAAGAATTTTCTGTCACGTCTTTGTGCCGCTATTGTCAAATCTTTGTAGAACGATTCGAACGTCAAATCCCTTTTTGTGTCATCAACTAGAATGTGTTCGACCTTGTGCAAACTGCGAGAATGATCAATCTTGGCTGTGTGAACTGGAGCGTTAGTTTGTGCTTCAGCCTTAGTGGGCCAGCCTATTGCCAAAAACAGCAAAATTTCAATGCCAAAAGCACCTACTGTGAACGCTGTTTTGGATTTAATTTGTAGCACGGGCCCAACACGTGGTGATGAAGAGTCAAGGGCGCAAGCTTACTACATCTTGGTTCCACCGATTTTGTTGTGTGGACCAAACCTTTACATCAAAAAGTTGAACCGATATCGGTTCAACTTTTTCATACCTACAGTTATGCCTGAGCCCTCAAGGGGAATCATTTATCAGCCATACTGCCACTGTCAGACTTTTTGCCGATAATTCTAAGCGCTGCTACTGCTGCTCCAAAACCATTATCTATATTTACGACGGTGAGACCGGCGGCACAGCTATTCAACATCGCAAGCAAAGCGGAGAGTCCTAAATAACTCGCTCCGTAGCCAACAGAGGTGGGAACTGCAATGACGGGAACATCGGTCAATCCTCCGATGACACTCGCTAAAGCGCCGTCCATGCCGGCGATGACGATAACGGCAGTACATTCTCTTAGTCGCTGTAGATGAGGAAACAACCGATGGATTCCGGCGACGCCTACGTCGAAAATTTTCTGCACGGTAATACCACTCGCCGCCAAATAGAGAGCCGCTTCTTCGGCCACCGGTACGTCTGCCGTACCAGCTGTAACTACACATACGTTGTCACTTACCTTGGTTGCCGGAAGTTCACCGAACACAAGCATGCGCGCTGTTTCGTCATAGCGGCCGGCTTGCATAGTTGCGAGCACTTCTGATGCCACTGATGGCTCAACTTTTGCTGCTACAACTATGTTGTGATGCTGTAAAAGAACTGCGGCAATCTTCGCAATCTGAAGCGCTGTTTTCCCTGGTCCGAAGATAACTTCTGGAATTCCCTGTCTCAGCTTGCGGTAGGTGTCGACTTTGGCAAACTCGATATCTGTATAGGTCGATGTTTTTAAAATTTCGAAAGCTAATTCCGGCGCAACCGTGCCGGTGGCAACGCTTTTGAGCAGTCCTTTGAGTTCCGTTGTGTCCATTATTTAGTGGAGTTTTTCCCGCGCACTGTAAAACGAATTAGTCGATCGATGTTCCGCAAAAAAGTCAGTATCACTTTTCCACGGAATTGCTTAGCCGATTGGAGGAACCTTGTTTATATCCTTCCAGGTCAATTGTAATGTGCTCATAGCCCAAGCTCTTCAATTGCTTTATGAGCAACTTTTGTATGGCGCTATCGGTCAGCAGCCGTGGTAGTTCTTCTTGAGACAACTCAATGCGCGCGGTATGTTCGTAATGTCTGACTCGAACTTGCGTGAATCCAAGTTGGTGTAGATAATCCTCAGCTCTTTCTACCTTGCTGAGAAGATTTACTGTAACGGGCTGCCAGGTTGGGAAGCGAGACGCTAAGCAGGCTGCCTGAGGACGGTTCCATGACGGTAGCCCTGCCCGTTGTGCCAATGTTCTTATTTCCGCTTTGCTTAAATTGGCTGTTTGCAGGGGACTCAGCACTTTAAATTCTCTTGCTGCTTTGTGTCCGGGACGAAAATCTTTCAGATCATCCACATTTGCTCCGTAGGCGATATGGTTGAAGTTCCAATCAACCACTAGGCGGTCAAGAACGGTAAAAAGCGTACTCTTGCAAAAGTAACAGCGCATTTGGTCGTTGCGCTGGTATTCGGGATTATCAACCTCGTCAGTTTGGATTTCAATGAGCTCCCAATTGAAAGAAATGGCTTGAGATCTGGCCGCGTCCAATTCGTGCTGGGCGAGCGAAGGAGACACTGCAATGACGATCTTGGCGTTTTTGCCAAGAACCTTGCGCGCGTAGTAAGCGAGCAGCGAGCTATCCACTCCACCGGAGTAGGCCACGATCAATTTGCCTGTCTTTTCGAGGGTCTGAAGAAGTAGGCTTTCCTTTTCCGCGATTTCGTCACTCTGTTGCTGTTCTTCAGCCTTCAGTCTTTTGGTATCAGTAGTCATATTTCCGTCAAAAACGCCGTCTGTTCTGAATTCTACTAGAAACAAAAGCGAGACCAGGCGTTACTCGATTTTAATGAATGAATTCATTTATTAGTATTGACAATAAATGAATTCATTCATTATTCTTGTTGTGGATTTGCGGTTTGTTCGAGTTGACTGGGCGCGGTATTCGGACCTGAAAGCAAGCGAACTCAAATCCATTGGTTCAACAAGGAGAACCACGATGATAAAGATGACAAAAAAAATTTCGGCTGTTTTAGCGACCTGGGTTCTCGCTATCACGCCGACGTTTGCGGCTAATTCTAATGTGTGGACCATCGATTCGGCGCAATCTGCCGTCACATTCAAGGTGAAGCATTTGTCCTGGGAGACGATTTCTGGGCGGTTTAATAAGGTTGCTGGGACGGTTATATATGATGGAAAGAATCTCCGCGATTCTACTGTTGAAGCCTCTATCGAAACGCAAAGCATTGATACTAAGCAGAATAAGAGAGATGAACATCTGCGCAGCAAGCACTTCTTCGATGTCGCTGAGTTTCCGAACATCACTTTTAAATCGGAAAAGATAGTTCCGGAGGACGGTGGTGCCTTCAAAATCAAAGGTCTTATTTCAATGCATGGCTATGCACGCGAAATAGACCTTAACGCCCAACCTTTGAAGGAAATTGTCTCGCTCGATGGGGAGAAGCGGTTGATTGCATCTGCTTCAACGCAGTTGGACCGTAAGGATTTCGGCATATCTATCGGCTTTTTCGATAAAGGCGGAGCGTTGGTCGGTGACAAAGTCCAAGTCACGTTGAATATAGAGCTAATCAATTCCGCTAATACGTCTACCCCAAACACTCCGTTTAGGCGCTTTGGACACGACAAAAAAATGTTCAACTATCGCGTTGCACTAGCGAGTTGCGATGTTCCCCAGCCGTAAGCGATTTGTTGGGCTATTTACTTATTTGATTATTTGGAGAGTTCTATTATGTCTTGCAGTGATGGGAACGGGATTCAGTTGAGAATTACGTCGAACCAATACAAGCCGCCTAGAGCGCAATTGTTTGGCGTTGAAGGACCGGTTGTCGCTGAACAAATTAAACGCGAGAAGTTTGCACCATTTTTGCTTGAGCAGACGATAGCTCTTCTTGGAGCTGTTGTGCAGCAGCTTGTATCAAATTGGCTCGCTCAGGGGACTGTGAGAATAATTTCTGGCCAAGGTGAGTCCAGCCAGATGGAAATTACCTTTGTGACCTTTGTCTATGGGCTATTGTTCTGGATCTTCGCCAATCGTGAACTATTTAAAATTCGAGAACGCGTGCGAAGTTTTACAGAGCGCCTGATGGTTGTTAACCGTAGTGCCACTCCGTTTGATCGATTACACTGCTAAACTGAGTTGATGAGAGCTTTGCTGTGGTGGGCGCTTTTTGTTAAACACTTCTGGCACCGTAGTTAATCCGAATAATTAAATGGCGAGAAAGATAGATCCCGCGAAGCGAACCTCAATTCTGACTGCAGGCCGCACGATTTTGTTGAGAGACGGCTATGGTGCGGCTAAGATGTCTGACATCGCAGCCGAAGCTGGTGTTGCTCCAGGCACTCTTTATCTCTATTTTGAATCCAAAGAGGCTTTGGCTAGCGCTATTGGGGAGGACTTCTTTGGGCGGCTCGGTGAAAACTTTATCCATTTGATAAAACAACTGAACGATCCCAGTGGCATTGATTCGTTGGTTGACTTTAGCCTCCGAATAGGAAAAGAGGAGCGCGATCTGCTTGCCCTTCTAAAGCGATCAATGCCGGAACCCCGATGCGAACAGACTAGTCCGCGGACTTTGTTTCGCAATCAAGTGGCGATAGTGTTGCAGGAACTCATGAAAAAGCAATACGTACGCCACTACGAACCGCAATCGCTGGCTGACGTTATGCTATCGATTTTGCATGGACTCATGATTTCCTGCGTGTTTTCTGAGAATGGTCAGACAGACGAACTAAAAGCGAGTGCAGTGAAAGTATTGCAACACGCGCTCTTCGAAGATGTGATCGTTTCCTAGTCGCAATGGGATTTATTTTAGCTGTAAAGCGGCGTATGCTGTGGGTCCGTTTTAATTGTTGAACCGATATCGATTCAACAATTTTTCGATACCAGGTGCGACGCGCCAAAATACTGTCAGAGTCTGAGTCGATTCTGTGACTCCAATTGAACTTTTTATCGCCTTCTTACGTTAATAAAGTAGAGGGGAAAACGGTATGAAGAACGCCCAGAAACCTGACAAAACTCCGGAAGCCAGTAGATTTGAAAACGTCAATGAGACATGGCGTCAGTACAAGAACGCATTTCCTAACGATGAAGATTGTCTGCAAGAGATTCTGGAACGCGCGTTAAAGGCAGGGCTCCTTCGATGCCATAAATGCGGACTTGTTCAATCTGAAGCAGCGGATTTGAATGGCCGGTTTTTTCGCTGTCCGGATTGCCAGAGCCAGGTCTGGATCACGGGCCAGTGCGTTCTCCGCAGCGTCAGAAACCTAAGCCTTTGGTTGGGGGCGATCTGGATGATTGAGCGTGGTATCACTTTCAACGCCTTCGACTTGCATAGAGTTGCTACAGTCGCCTATTCGACTGCTTGGAACGTCTTTCGCAAGCTCTCTCTCGTGATTGAACGCGAGCTACCAGCGGATTCTTTGATGGCCTCTTCTGCAGTTCTGGCTGCCTTCGTATGTAAAAGAAGTCGTGAGACTCCGGCTAGATTTCACCCACGTGCTGAGGAGGACAACGAAAATCTACAAAGAGATACCGAGGTCAATTTCGCCGACTTGACAACGAGCACCAGTGATTATTGTCAGTCGGACGAGCAGTCGTCAGGCCCTATGGACAAAGCCTCCTGTTCTCAGTTTGTCAGTTCGGCAAGTGCTGACCATGCAGCTACTATTTTAAAGCTGCTCGCCGAAGGCCCTATGCATTTTGACCAACTTTGTGAGCTCATGCAGATAACGGCTGGACAGCTCTCTGTGGCTCTCAGCATCCTGGAGATTGACGGGAAGATTGAAGCCATTGGCGGTGCTCGATTTCGTTTGCTGATACATGAGCCCGATTATAATCGGCGCCAACTCAACTGCAACAGACCTGGCTTTCATTGGATTGCCAATTATGAAGCAAATATGTTGGTGAATGCACTTACTAATTCTGCCACTACCGCCGGTGTGTTTGATGGATGCAAGGACTTTGATTTTCAACAGTTCCTAGACAAGCTAATTCTCTTTCTTAAGCACAACTTTCATGGCGTCAGTCGCAAGTATCTGCAAATGTACCTGATGTCATTTTGGACCCGTGCTGACAGAAGCTATTGGTCCTCTGGTACATTGTTGGAGGCTTGTTTGCAGTTTGAATCATTGACGCGGGAACGGTTAGAGCAATATATCTCGCCTAAATTGTGCAAGATCTTGCCCTTATATCTGGTGGCGGGGCTGGCTACAGTCCCTCACGTTGATGTTCGAATTCAACCGACAACTTCTCCGGTATGAGCGAGCCGCCGACGAGCTCATGCAAAGCTTGTCGAATCGCGCCTTCATCATCGTGCTGAGCGTTACGGAAAAGACCAGTCAGCGATCGAGCAAGGACACTCGAATCGATCGGTTGTGGTTGTCCAACGAATATTTTCTCGTAGACCGTTTTCGTCAAGCCTTCCTCTGCGGTTAATAGCTCTTCGTAAAGCTTCTCTCCCGGTCTCAGCCCAATAAACTTGATTTCGATATCTTGCCCCGGACGCAGTCCCGAGAATTTAATCAAATCGTGGGCGAGATCTACGATCCGCACAGGCTTGCCCATATCGAGGACGTAAATTTCACCACCGTTACCCAACGCACCGGCTTGCAAAATTAACTGCACTGCTTCTGGTATCAACATGAAGTAACGCGTCGCTTCTGGGTGAGTGACGGTCACTGGGCCGCCGCCGGCAATCTGCTGTTTCCATAGCGGAATGACTGAACCTCGGCTAGCTAGCACGTTGCCGAAGCGGACAGCTACGTACTTAGTCTTACTACGTTTTGCCAGGTCTTGCACGATAAGTTCAGCGATACGCTTTGTTGCGCCCATAACCGAGGTCGGATTTACGGCTTTGTCGCTGGACACGAGCACGAAAGTCTCTACTCCAAACTCTGCCGAGATTTCCGCAATGTTTCTAGTGCCGCCGACGTTGTTGTTTATCGCTTCGGATACGTTCGCTTCCATCAACGGAACATGCTTGTGGGCAGCCGCATGAAAGACGACTTGTGGTTGATGTTTATCGAAGATGCCGGTGATGCGCTGATGGTCACGGATATCGGCGATCACCGGAACGAGCGTGACTGGTTCCGGGCGGCCTTGTAGTTCTTGATGAATGGCAAATATTGAATTTTCACCTTTGCCTAACAAGAGCATTTTTGCTGGTTGGTAGCGCATGATCTGGCGGCAAAGTTCACTGCCGATTGAGCCTCCAGCGCCAGTAACGAGGACACAGCGTCCCTCGATGTAATTTGCGATTGCCGCTGAGTCTAACTTTACCGGTTCGCGCCCGAGCAGATCCTCAAGTGACACTTCCCGCAACTGGCTCACGCTCACGCGTCCATTGATTAATTCAAAAAGTCCGGGAAGAATTCGTGTTTCTACTTCCGCTTTGCGGCACATGTCGACGATGCGGCGAATTTCAGCCGGAGGGGCTGAAGGCATGGCGATTATCACCTGGTCTATGAAGAGAGCTTCGACCAATTTTGGTAGCTCTTTAGTGGTACCAAATACGGTGAGATGACCCATGCGTTTTTTTACTTTGCTCGGATCATCGTCGAGCAATCCGACGACGTCCACGCCGAGGTCTGAGCGTTGTCCAAGTTCGCGCAAAACGAGCTGTCCGGCATCTCCAGCTCCAACTAACAGTGCGCGTCTTCTAACGGGCTGACGCCAGTGCCGCCTTTGATTGTGCTCGGTTTGTAGTCGTCTGAGCACGCGAGGCCCAGTGAGGATGATGAAGCATAGTCCGAAGTCAATTGAGATGATGCCGAATGAGAGCTGATTATTGTCGACTGCCAACATGCCAAGCGCACGGGCGACATAAAGAATCGAGCTGACCGAAAGAACTGCCAGTCCTAACTCCATTACCTCGGTCAATCCAGTGTAACGCCATAACCGGCGATAGACACCGCAGATCCAGTTGGCGGATAGGCGCAAGCTGACAACGACTGGCAGTAACCAGAGAAGCTGGTGAACATAAGTCAAGCCTTGCGCTGGTTCAACGAGGCGGCCGTCGAAGCGAATGAGGAAGGCGCCACAGAATGATATCGAGGTAAGCAGGGCGTCCAATACTATTTGCAGGACGCGCATCCAGCGTATGCGCCCAATCCAAGACGACTCGGTTTCCGGAGATGCTCTCAAAGCGCTTTCCAAAAGTCTGGTTGTGTCGTTGGAGTTTCTATTGCCGCTTGGCTCGAGTGAGTTCAAAAACTAAATACCGATCGCCTATATCACTGTCTAAGTTGCAGAGGTCAAGAGCCGCTATATTAGCACCAGTGCCACTGGTCCTAACTTATGCAATATTTAGGCTTCAGCTGGGATGCAAAGATAAAGGAGCAGCCTCATTAACTGCTGCCCGCCAGGCATTGTTTGAATTTTACTTAATGCGCATTTTGTTCTTGTTACGCGCAATCAACTCTTTTGTTTTGTCGTAGGAGAGTCCGAGCGTTCTCGCGGTTCCTCTCAAGGCCTCTTCGTGCTTCACGTCAAGGTCTAGAAGTTCGCGGTAGCGGCGAAGCGCTTGCACCGCCAGCGGACCCTCGTTCAGTGCTTGAGAAGCGCTGGCCACCGACATGCTGGCCACTGCATAGCCTATGGCGAACGCCAGAATACATGGGAAAAGTCTGAAGGTGTCAAATGTCTTGCCAAAGGGTGCGAGCCACCAGGTGCCCTGCTGAATCGGATTGGGAATGCCTGTATTGCACCAGAAGTGGAAGAATGCCTGGCAGCCGACAAAAACAGCGATAAAGGTCAAGGGATTGGCGATGTATTTACTTCTTGGATCTTTTCTTTCTTCTTTTTTGAAGATCTGATTTTTCGGCTGTACGGTGCCTTGTCCGTACGCTTTGAGTGGCTTGGGCGGTATGACGACATAACCACCGATGATCGCGCACTGGATAAACAACGCTCCAAAGTACGTCATCGACCTCATCGAGCCGGCCTCGAACTGCAATAGCAGCCAGGGCAAAGTGCAACCGAAGAGAACCAGCGGAAGATACCGCGCCGTGCCGATGCGACTTTCTATGTGACCGCCGAATACCCAAAAGAAATACATGGTTAAGCCCATGTGGAGCATGTTGAATGAAGCAAAATTTGACAACAAGAGAGGATTGATCAGGGCGCCATAATTGTGACTTTGAATAAGGTCGGCCATTGAACCGATTGACCAGCAGTTGTGTGCGAGCCAAAACTCCTCTTTTTTGGCCCCCATGGCGTAGCAACCCGCTACGGCGAGAATCATGAGAATCGTGAAGAGGGCCGCCGAGTTGCCTTTTTCGTCAAATTCGACTTTGCCGCCTGGCCCTGGAGCTGGTTCGAATCGTTGTAAAGTCATTGCACCGCCTGAAATAAAACCCGTTCTCTAAATAATATTTCCACATCCTCGAAATAATTAAGAGAATGCACTTCTAAATAATGACCGGTCCCGAACAGATTTTCCAGTCGCGTTAAGTCAAGAGGCGCCCGCCTGCCTTTTTCAAATTACCACGTTAACGAGCTTGTCGGGGACCACAATCACTTTTCTGACCTGCTTGTCCTCGATTTTTGCCTTAATTTTCGCGTCCGCGAGAGCCAATTTTTCGGCGTCCTCTTTTTTTATTCCTCGAGCGACAACAGCTTTGCTCACAACCTTGCCGTTTACCTGAAATACGAGCTCGAGCTGATTATCGACTGTCAGTGCTTCCGAGTAGGCCGGCCATTCTGTGACGTGGATGGATACGCAGTTGGTGCCTCCGAACTGGCATTTCTGCCAGAGCTCCTCGGTTGTGTGTGGTGCCATTGGGGCTAGCAACAAAAGCAGCCGGCTGATGGCGAATGTGATCAGTGACTTCTGTTCGGCTGTATATGGTTGAACCGATGCTGTGGTGCTCTTTCCGCTTGCTGCTTCCGAACGCTCGCCGTGGTATTTATAGAGTCCGTTGACGAGCTCCATGCAACGGGCGATTGCAGTGTTGAAGATAAATCGTTCCTGGCTCAAGTCGAGTGAGACGGCCTTGACAGATTTGTGCACCAGTTGCAAAAGTTGCTGTCCGGGCTGATCGAGCGAGTCAAGTTGGAACTCAGTATCATCGACAGTGCCTAACACTATCGCTTTTTGTTCGAACAACTCTTCAACCAACCGCCAAATGCGTGACAGGAAACGGAATTGACCAACCGCGCCTTCTTCCGACCACTCAAGCTCTTGTTCGGGAGGAGCCGCAAACAGCGTAAACAAACGTGCAGCGTCAGCACCATATTTCTTGAAGAAATCTGTCGTACCCACAACGTTCCCGCGCGACTTGGACATCTTTTCGATGCGTCCTGACGTTGGTGAAAACTTAGTTACCATGCCTTGCGACAACAAATTTGTAAAGGGTTCGTCGCAATCCACTAGTCCCATGTCTCTGAGAGCCTTCGTGAAGAAGCGTGAGTAGAGTAAATGCAGGATGGCGTGCTCGACGCCGCCTACGTACTGGTCCACAGGCATCCAGTAATTCGCTTTCTCCTTGGAGAAAGCCTCCTTCGGATTTTGAGCGTCTGCATAACGCAGGTAGTACCAGCTGGAATCGATGAATGTATCCATCGTGTCGGTCTCGCGGCGAGCTTTTTCACCACATTGAGGACATGCGACAGAATAGAAAGACTCCATGCGCGCTAAGGGCGAGCCACCTTCGCCCGTCATCTCGATGCCTTCGATCGGCAGAACTACGGGCAATGAAGACTCCGCAATCGGTACAATGCCACACTTATTGCAGTGCACCAGTGGGATCGGACAACCCCAATATCTTTGTCTGCTGATCAACCAATCCCGCAGTCTAAATAGGGTTTTACCAGAACCGAATTTGTTATCCTCGGCAAATTCGATGATCTTTTGCTTTCCCTCTTCCATAGGTAAGCCGTTGAACTGTCCGGAGTTGATCATCACACCAGATTCGACAAATGCCTCTTTGAGCCCTTCTTTCTTGGCTTTGCCGTCTTGTGATATCACTTCCACGATTGGCAAGTTGAAGAGTTTTGCGAAGGCGAAGTCTCGCTCGTCGTGCGCCGGAACGCCCATCACTGCGCCGGTTCCGTAGTTAAACAAAACATAGTCGGCCACCCAAATAGGTACGATATCTCCGTTGAAAGGATTGATGACATGCGTTCCCAGCGGCACTCCTGTTTTTACTTTCTCGCCGGTTAAACGTTCTAACTCGGTTTTGCGGCTCGTCTCTTCGACGTAACGTTTGACTGACTCCTGGTTTTCGGCTGTGGTCAGCTTCGCCACCAGTGGATGTTCTGGTGCTAGAACGAGATAGCTGATACCGAATACGGTGTCAGGGCGAGTGGTGAATACTGTGATTTGGATATTTGGCGTGCTTTCAACCGTAAACGAAAGCTCGGCTCCTCGTGACTTGCCGATCCAGTTACGCTGCATGATCTTAACTTTCTCAGGCCAACCTTTTAGCTTATCCAGGTCGGCAAGTAGTTGTTCAGCATAGTCAGTGATTTTCAAGAACCACTGCTTCATCTGCACTTGTTCGACTTTTGTCTCCGGATGGCGCCAGCAGCAGCCTTCTTCAACTTGCTCGTTTGCGAGAACCGTTTGGCACTGCGGACACCAATTGACGGGAGCCTCTTTTCGGACTGCAAGACCTTTTTCGTAGAATTTGAGAAAGAGCCATTGCGTCCAGTGGTAGTAATCCTGGTCGCAAGTGGTCACTTCTCTTCGCCAATCGAAGCTTGTGCCAAGTTTCTTCAGCTGCTGGTCGCGCATGAAGGCGATGTTGGATTTGGTCCATTGCTCTGGATGTTTTTTATTCTTGATAGCGGCGTTTTCAGCAGGCAAGCCGAAAGCATCCCATCCCATGGGATTGAGTACGTTCTTTCCCTGCATGCGACGTTGGCGGCTAATCACGTCGGAGATGGTGTAGACGCGCATGTGCCCCATGTGCAGATCGCCCGATGGGTATGGAAACATGACGAGAGAGTAGAACTTTTCTCGCTTGTCGTTGTCGTGGGCTTGATAAATGCCAGCCTCTTCCCAGTGTTTCTGCCACTTCTCTTCGAAGTCCTGAGGGCAATACTGATTGGTCAACCCAGTTTTAACTCCGTTCTCGTTCTTGATTACCATGTGTGTCCCGCTTGTGGTTTTAGGGCTTGCCGGGCACATTAAACTGGTCTGTAAAAAGTTGAACCGATATCGGTTCAACTTTTTGGCGACTGACCATGCCCAAGCTAGAAATCTTAGCCTAGGCGCCACACCTGAACAAGAGAACTGCCTGCCATGCTAAGATTCTTAGCTGCCCACGGCGCTATATCGCCGTCTCTGTAAGAGCTTTGGGCAGTATGTCTGACTGTCGTAGACAGTTGCATCTCTTGGATTGGCCGGCGCACAAAGCAAATGACAAGCGAAACGAAAATCACAATAGACTCAGAACAGAATTCGAATGAGGAGAATGCCGGGATGGTCAGCGAGGGACCTTTGCCCAATAAAGTTGGATTGCCGGAAGCCGTTCTGGAAGAGGCCAGTGAGCTCTGCCGGGGGGCTGAGGTTTTGCCAGACGGAGTGCATGGTTTGGCGGCCAAGATCCATTTGCTGCGACAGCAGGGACGACCGCTCAGGGTTAAGTTCGGGGTGGATCCCACGTCCGCGGATTTGCACCTAGGACACGCAGTCGTATTGAGAAAACTGAAGCGCTTCCAGGAGTATGGGCATCAAGTAGTGGTAATTATCGGTGGATTTACCGCACAGCTTGGAGATCCCAGTGGACGCAACTCCTCCAGACCTCAATTGAGTGCAGCAGAGGTAGCTGAGAATGCTCAGACTTACCTCGATCAGGCTGGATTGGTGTTGGATATCGAGAAGACCGAGCTGACTAACAATGTCGACTGGCTTGCTCATATGGACCTCAGCAAAATGCTGGCATTGGGAAGCAAAGTCACAGTCAATCGTTTGATCGCAAAAGAAGCTTTTGGAGAACGTTTGGACAAGCAACAGCCTGTCTTTTTCCATGAACTCTTTTATCCGCTCTTACAAGCCTACGACTCGGTTGCTATCAAGGCTGATATCGAACTTGGTGGCACCGACCAGCGATTCAATATTCTGCAAGGACGCGAGTTGCAACCGCATTTCGGTTTGGAACCGCAAATGGCCATGCTGCTTCCGCTTCTTGAAGGCACCGATGGCGAAAAGAAAATGTCCAAGTCATACAACAACTATGTTGGTTTGAAGGATACTGCCAAAGATATGTTCGGTAAGATTATGCGCATTCCGGATAGTCTTTTGATCAAGTTTTTCGAGCTGACCACGAGTTTGAGTGGCAAAGAGATCGATTCTATCAAGGCGATTCTTGAGTCCGGCGGCAATCCGATGGAGTTCAAGCAGAAGCTCGCCCAACAAATCATCCGCCAGTACCACAGTGAAGCAGCGGCGCAAGATGCACTGTCCAGCTGGGTAAAGGTTCACTCGCAAAAGCAAGCTCCGGACGAGATGCCATCGCATGTGGTGGATGCTTCGACCCCGTTATTCAGAATACTTGCTGACAGTAAGTTGGCTGCAAGTTCCGGAGAAGCTAAAAGACTTGTCATTGACGGCGGGGTGCGCTTGGACGGCGAGCAGATTAAAGACCCTATGACCGCGGTACAGTTGATTCCTGGCCAGTCCAGGATTTTGCAAGTCGGCAGAAGAAAGTTTGTCCGGTTGGTAACAAGCTAAGTCGGTAGGCGCATATGCTCGCTCATTCCAGGCTGAAATTCGTGCCGAAATTGATGCTGAAACTAGCGCTACAAAAAGGCGCTGTAAAAAAATAGGATACGCCCGGTTAATCCGAGCGCATCCTTCCTGGTTTTCTACAGCGTGTCCGTTGGGTTGAGCACCTTGTGCTCTGCTGCGGTCGCTTGACGTTATTGCCGCCAGCGATTTTCTGCACGTCCGGCTTTTCGTTGGTCGCTGCTGTCCAGGTTTTTACCATTTAGAGGATCATAGGTCGCCACCGACATTGCCCACCAGGACTTGATATCGGTGACAGTACCATCAGTCTCTCGCTTCTTTTTCGCGACGATCTCTTCGGGTTCGACTGCACCAGCGGCCTTGCGCAAGTCCTGCACAAAGCTTGCAATCTCATCCAGCCCTTCTCTTTCGTGAGCTGCCCTCTCATCAGCTAAACGTTTCAAGTTATCTTGCCAGGGATTGTGACCTTCCGGCAAGATTATGGGCTCGTCGTCCCTTTCGGATTCCGCCCCCCGCCCAGTAATTCTCGCTATAAACTGCGAAATTTTGGTGCGCAAAGAACAAAACATTGCAGGATTCTCCGTAGGTGAACACGAGCTAAATTTGCCCATGTACCCGAAGGAGTAACGCTAAAAGATTAAATGTTTAGACGGCGCTCACATTCATAGGGGATGCATCAATTACCTGAGAGGTTGACGCGACCACGCCACTGCCCGCAGGAGCCATATTTATGCTTGCTGAGTCTGGGCTGCTAGAGACGAGAGTTAATTGTGGTGTCTCCCGTTGAGTAAGAGGCAGTTGAAGCTGATAATCGCTGGGCGGATCGAAGCAGTGGATGCAGCGCGCCTCATATTGTCCATCTCCTACCAAAATCTGTTCGGAGGACTGCACCAATCGTTGGGTGCGACAAGCGAAATCTGAACCACATTTTCTGCAAACAGCGAGAAGCTTATCTACTCGGTCAGCTATGGCAAGTAGCTTGGGCACCGGACCAAAAGGCTTACCCATGTAGTCTAGGTCTAGTCCGGATGCGATCAATTTTTTCTTCTGATTGAGCAGTGCAATAGCTACATCGCAGATATCTTCTCCGAAGAACTGAGTTTCATCCAAACCAATCACTACTGCCTGTGACGAATACTTGAGGATCTCCTTCGCCTCTGTGACGACAATGGCCTGCGATGTTCTGCCGTTACGAGACTCGACACAATTCGGTTTCGAGCGCGTGTCTGTTGCTGGACGAATGATTATAGTTGGCAGATAGGCAAGCCTTGCCCGCTCAATGCGCCTGATCAGTTCGCTCGACTTGCCGGCATTCATGCAGCCGACAATCATTTCGAATCGATAACCGCCATACATAGTGTCCAGATCTCCGTGGAAAATTTTTGTTGATGTATTTGTTCGATATGTAAAAGCGATCGTGTGGTGCTTCTATGCGTTTCTCACCTGGTGCGCTTGTTTGGCGGCACACGAGCAATTCATCTGTTGCTAAATAGTAACCAATTGCGTCGAATTTCTAGTTTCATATTTCTTTATGTGGTCCCGTATTACTTGTTCCTCAAGCCTCACCAGTTCTTGATTTATCTGATTTTTTTCCAGTTTCGCTGCTCTTTCTCTTTTGAATATTTGATTTCGATATCTTCTTTCAATACTGTTGCCTTTAAATAGGCTCTTGCACTTCTCTGTTCATGCCTGGTGTAGGCAGAGATTCCTGTAGTGAAGCCGTCTTCGCATAGTTTTTTGCATTGTCGACTTCAAGCGACTTATTCTCGGGGCGCATCGCGGTTAAGGTCTTTATATTGAATACAATTAGCGAGCGACCAAGTGCGTCTACGCAGGAGAGCAATGCTTTCGCCATAAGAGGGGATAGCTGATTGAATTCATCTGGGCTATGATGCGCACAGGCTGTCACCACCGCATCGCAACCAAGCAGATCTAGAGCCGCCATGTGAAGTGTGTCGAGCGGGAGCAGACTCACTGATTTTTGACTTTCGTCGTCATTTTCCGGTGTTGCTCGAGCAGAGACACCCTTTGAGAACATGCCGTTAGTGGCAGTAGCGTCGGAACCTTCCTGCTCATCACCACGTTCGCCTTTCTCGGCTTGGTTGAATACGGTTTCGGGCTTGAGCGGACCGGCAACAATCTTGTCACCCATTATCGTTTCGATTATCACTTGTGGTGCACGTCCTGAAGAACAGATCTTCTGTTTCAGAGATGATGCAGATTGTGGAAACTGGTTGATAATTTCTGGGCGAAGTTTTTGGCAAAGTCGTTGAAGTTCGAGCGCTAGCATTTTAAGAGCTGAGGAAAGCTCTAGCAGGTCTGTCTGTGATAGGTTTGAATACGCATTCGAATCAGCTAAATCCTGCTGGATTTTGACGTTACAAGCCGTTGTCAGTCTTTGAAAAAACGCTTTTGAGAATTCTTGGTTGGTGCTATATTCGGTGCTGCTGGTGCTGTTGTTGCCCGCAAGCAAGAAGTTTTGAATCGTTTCGTTTAAACGTTTGAGGCTGTGTTGAATATTTACAGCGAATTGGTTCAGTTGTTTGGCTGTCTGTGATTCGTCGTGGCTATCATCGAGGCCGTTCGATTCGTCACGTCTCTTGAAACGATCGTACTCGAGGGATTTTCTGCGCAGCAGTCGTTCCAGGTCCAACAGTCCATTCCGTAGATTTCGCGACGCTGCAGCAATTGCGATTCTCAAGGAAAGTTGAAGAACATGCTCTCGTTTCTGATTGAGTTGGATTTCCGAGACAGTTGCTGCGATCTGAGAGTCAGTTGCGGGCAAGCCCCGGATCATCAAACTTCTATTTGCCAGGACTTCATCAACGGCAGTTTGCAAGAATGAATTTCCATCTGGAAACAGGGCATTCAATTGTAGTTGATCGCGCCACTGACCGTCGAGAATTTCATCGCAACACTCGGCGAAACTGCGAGCCTGTGTCGCTTCCAGCATGCCGATGTCTGCGTTTGCTAAAGCTGCTGCTCTTTTTACGATGAGAATTGCTTCCAATAATTGATGTCTATAGTCGACAGTGGTGACAGCGAACGCTCGAAACTTTTCTGTCTCGGTACCCCAAAGGTTGCTGTTGAATAAATTGCCATTGAGTAACGACTGCCTATCTGGCGTTCCTCTTTCTGCTCGATAGTCGTTCTTTTTTGCCATAAGGCTCGAGATACCTGTTTCCGTGGGACGTTTGCGTTTTAAGCA
Source organism: Oculatellaceae cyanobacterium (assembly GCA_036702975.1). GTDB lineage: Bacteria > Cyanobacteriota > Vampirovibrionia > Obscuribacterales > Obscuribacteraceae > DATNPX01. The sequence goes on along the minus strand of DATNPX010000032.1, from coordinate 138,380 downwards.
GAGGGGTCCGCGATCGCGTCTAATGACCCCTGAGCATGCTTTCCGGGACTCTTTCAAAGCGCAGGCAAACTCCGCCCACAGCGGGCACAACTATACCTGTCAAGTTCGTTCATAGATCCTTTTTTAGGCTCTAATAAATTTTTATGAGCAAGCTTCGTCATGGCGCTCTAGTTTGAAAATCAAAAGTTGCCTCCGCTCAATCACTTTTACTGTGGAGCTTTCAGGAATTGCAACAATCGCTGAGCCTGAACACAAACAGGATCTATCGATCGTGAAGTTGCTTTATATTGATTTGATGTTATTTGACATTTTTCGAGCCAGCTCATGGCTACATTAATTTGTGCTTTTTTTAAATTTGCGATTCCTTCCAGTAGGCAAAATTTGGCATCCTTGCTTTTGGTATACGAGCATTGTCTAAGCTGGGTAAAGGCTTCGTCCACACGATTCTGCAACAAAAGCAGTTGTGCCAGGTTGAGGCGCGCGTCGTACAGCAACGGGTCTACCTCGAGGGCGCGCTTGTATTCACGCTCCGCCTCGTTCATACGCCCGAGTTTGAAGAGTTGATTTCCGCGATTGACCCGCAACTCCGGGCAATCCATACAAAAACGTGTCTGTTTCTGCTCCGCTTGGTCGTATTCTTTCAACGCCTCATCAGGCTTACCGCTTTCGGATAGTGCATAAGCCAGCCAAAAATGACCTTCGGGATCAGTCCAGTCGGTTTTGCAATATTTATCTAGGTCTTTAAGCGCATTTGCCGTATCGTGATTGAGAATCTTCTGTTTGCCAGCTTCTTTAATGGCGATTATCTCTGGGCTGGAACGCGGGTGCGCTTGTCTAGGCTCGGCCGTGTCCGCTTGCGTTCTTCCTTGCATTCCCGCTTGCGTTCCCCCTTGGTCCTGCGCCAGTATCTGAGTCGGAAAGAGCAAACTAACTGCTTGCGCACTCGAAACTAGCGTGCTGACGATGAAGGTTCTTTTCGGATGTTTCGGAGGTCTCGTGTGTCTTTCCGTCATTTCGTGACTACATTGACTACATAAAAGTAAGCAATTGGTCTGCGCCTTGCGGCGGATATTTCGACGCGGCGAATATTTCGATTCTAAATGTTTGCGATAAACGTCTGGGCTGGGAATATTTTGCTTGCACTTTTCGGTTTCAAACCATCGTTCAAGCAATTGTACGGGCTAAAATGCATGGAGTTGATATTTGGCTGTGAAGTCCATGATGACCGATGATATTGAGCAACAAACGAGCGCGACAGCAAGCGCTCAGTGTACTTGTGTCGATTGTGGGGCGGTGCTTTGTATCCGGCAGCGCACTATCAGTTTGGCTTTGGGTCATGACGAAGACATGTATTGTTTGGTTTGTCTTGGAAAACAATCAGACACAAGTGGCGAACATGTTTTGGCGAACATAAAAGAATATGTGCTGTCGCGGCAGTGTTTCCGTAAAGAATGGTTCAAATACACTGAGCGTGCTTCTTGCCCGCAACCTAAGACTTGCTACCTGGAAACTTGTTTCAAAATCGATTAGAACACGGGGTTGCTAAAATTCTGCCCATGAAGAAACAAAATATTATTCAAATCGCTCTTTCTATAATCCTGACCGGATCGAGCGGAGTGCCTAGCCTTGCTACTTGCGGAGGCGGTGGCGGCGGCGGCGTTGGTGGCATGGGTGGCCTGGAAGCTTACTATGTGCCGTGGCAGCACGTCCGCTCGCGAGAAGATGTGTCGGCACGTGATGCGCTGGTGCTCTTTTGGATACCCGCTTCTGATGCTGAGTATCAAAAATCGACGTTGCGATATTCTCGTGTGTTGGCGCTTTATGCTGGTCTATGCACGGCGCTTTGTGTCATCGATAATCCGAATTCACCGATTGGTAAGGAATATGCGCCAAATGGCCAATCAGTGGCTGTTCTTCTCCAGTCTGATGGAAACTTAATCGGCAAGGTCACAGGCGCCGATGGACCTTTGGCTGTTCAACAAGTTGAGCAACTAGTTGCTGCTGAATACAAAAAGCGTGATGACGCCATCAAAGCAGCAATGGATGCAGCTGATGATAAGGCTAAGTCTGGCGATGCTAATGGTGCTATTGCCGAATACAGAAAAGTGGTTGAACAACGGTGTCTCTTTCCTAAACGCGCACGAGACGCTGCTCGTCGTCTGAAGAAGCTTGGGGCCAGTGACGTGACGACGGTGCCGGACTCACCCAACTTTGATGTCGCCGTTGGTAAACGCATTGGTGCCGACTTGAAAGAAGCGATCGCCGATGAGATGAGAGACGACTATCTTGGTGCTGAAAAGCTCTATAAAGCTGCGCACAAGCTTGATCCTGCGGACCCTACTCCGCTTAGATATTTAGGGGAATTGTATCGCCACGAACTTGGTGACTGGGACAAGGCTGCTGCTATTTTCAATGAAATTCTGAAACTGCATACTGATCCTCTATCACAAGCGATTGCCTTGCATGGGTTAGGGAAGATGACTATTCACAACGGTCAATTCAAGAAAGGCGTCGAATTAATCGAACAATCGGTTGCTGTTTATCCGCTGGCAATGGCATACAGAAATCTCGCAGTTTATTGGAATAGCGAAAATGATCCGAAAAAAGCTGCAGAGTACACAGAGAAGGCATTAGAAGAAGAGCCGAAAGATCCGTTCAACCTCGTATTTGCTGCCACATTTACGGCGGCCAATGGCAGAGGGGACGAGGCTCTTAAAATAGCTCGCGAAAACGAAAATCTAATGCCTGCTAGCTATAATCTTGCTGCTATCTACACACAAACTGGAAACAAGGAGAAAGCCCTGGCTCTTCTTAAACGTCATTTCTTTCAATACGAGCGCTACAAAAGCGTGCGTGCAAAGGAAATGATGGAAGCGAGGGTCGACAAATTCTTCGAACCTCTAATTCATGACAAACAATTCCTTGCACTCACAAGCGGAGCCGATGGACGTCTACCGATCCGAGCCGACTCGCAGACTTCAGCTGGGAGCAACGGCGGCGGTATGCAACAGGTCAAGCAATGAGCCTGCATCTCGATTTGCGTGGCATCCCTTGCCCAACTAACTTCGTAAAGGCTCGTCTGTTTTTGGATAAGATGCAATCAGGTGAGTCGGTAGAGATTCTCCTTGATGATGGTGAGCCTTTCGAAAATGTCACGCTTAGCGTGCAGGAAGAAGGGCACAAGATCAACAGCTCCGAGCAAAGTCCCGAGGGACACTACAAAGTGCTGATTCAAAAGGCATAGGTTGCTATTTTAACGATGCTATTTTAGCGATCGTTCTTTGTATGAGAATCTCGTAAATAGCAACTTCTAAGCTGAGAAGGCAGCGTTGGGCAAATTTAGGCGAACGAAAGTGCGATCAAAAGATGGAGTCGTTTATGTAATAGACGGAGCTGGTGGTTCCGGCTTCCTGCCTTTTGTGATGCGGGGTATTTTGGCCGACAGTCGTTGGGAGATGATGCACTTTCGCTGGAGTGCGGGTTATATGCGCATCATCAAAGACCTGACTAACAGAGAGACCAACCGCATCAGAGCTCGAGAGCTGAGCGCTCAAATTCTGGCACGACGTGAAGCGCGGCCCGGCGATCAGATTCACGTGATAGCTAAAAGTGCTGGGACCGCTATTGCGTTGTGGGCGATGGCAGAGCTACCTGAACGGGTTCTTGACCGGGTTATTCTGCTCGCTCCAGCCGTTTCTCCCGGCTTTCCGCTGGAGAAGTCTTTAAGGTCTGCTCGCAACGACGTGTATTCATTTTGGTCTCCCAGAGATCTGTTTTTTCTCGGTTTAGGAACATCTATTTTTGGTACTGCAGATGGTGTTAAGGGAAAGAGCGCGGGCCTAGTGGGATTCGCTCAACCACAACCACAAACGCTTGAGCATGATGCCGACTGCGCAAGGATTGTTGAGGTGGAGTGGAACGCGAGCATGTTGTCTTGTTGGCACGTTGGCGATCACGCTGGAACAAGTATGCCTCCTTTTATCCAGCGCTATGTCATGCCATTGCTTGAAAAAACTGACAATTGCGCCTCTTGACAATGTTGGGCTTATCCGTTCTGTTAAAAAGTTGAACCGATATCGGTTCAACTTTTTAAACAGAACGATACGTTGCGTGTTTTCCAGTCAGAGAAACGGCTCAAGGTCTGACAAAACATCCTAATCTCTTGCAGAGTAATGCTTTTGAGTGCCTGAGAACCGTGTAAAGTCTGTAGACCTCGAATATGTGTACAATATTGGCGGTTGTCAGGGTGGGCTTGGTTGACAAAACCCTGACAGTATTGGACCATTGGGCGCTGTCGAGATTGAGAGTCGTATAAGTCCACAGCGCACAGCTTGTGCAGTATAAATAAACAGCACAGATCAATTGTTTCGGAACGACGAGTCATTTATAGAAAGCGGTTACATGCGTAAGTTTTCTACCATCGCCAAAACGAGCAAAAAAAGAGGCTTATTGGGTCGGTTTGGGCTAACTGCCAACATTATCTTGTTGAGCGCGGCTTTGGGAGTCACTGTCAATTCGACTCTTGCAGCGAACGGCACCCTAGTTGAGAGCGGCTCTATCTCAGAAACAGAAACGAAAGTTGAGCCACAAGTTTCAGTCCCTAGCTCAAAAGTTGGTGGATTGCGCGTTCCCAGTGCTGCTGAACTCAGCTCCTTGAGAGAAGCGGTGGATGGTGCTCCAAATTCAGCCAAAGCTCACTACAACTATGCACATGCATTGAGAGCTGCTGGCAAGCAATCGCAAGCGGTGACCGAGTATTTGGATGCATCACAGCTAGACCCGACAATGTATGTTGTTTACCACGAGCTCGCGTTGAGCAAAGCTCGTCCGGAACAGCTTGAAGAAGCGATAGACCGCTTGAAGTTGCTCCAGGAGCACCATCCCAAAGAACTGCTTCTCTGCATTGCTCTGTCTGAACTTTTGGAGCAGAAGGACGAACTTTACCCTGCGGCCAAGGTTCTCAATGATTTAGTTTATGCAAACAGTGTTCCAGAAAAATATTTGGCTCGCGTAAAGGCGCGTATTCACTTCCTCCTCATCAAGAACAAAGAAGAGCAGACTTTGAAAAAAGTCCAATCTGAGGAACCGGAGGCAGATGCGGCACCACTCCCTTTACCAGAGTCAAGCCTACGCCGTAGTCTTTCAGCCAGCCAGCTGAAAGACGCTAAGGTCATGCAGAATTTTGGACATTCTCAACTATTGCCTTGAATCTGACTTGAGTCGCTCTGAATCGTCCTGAATTTCGGAGCTGCAAAGCTGTTATGCTTAACCACTGTCGCCTAAAAAGTTTGGCACAGGACTAGTTTATGCGTCGCTTGACGATTTGTGTTGCTGTCTCAATTTGTGGACTGGTCTTGCATGGATGTGCAAGTGGTCGTGTTGAGATGTCTGCATCGACACAACAAAGCTTGGCTAATCAGAAAAAATTGATGGGTGGTGATTTAGCAAACTGCCCGAGTTCTGCCAACTCATCAGCGAATAAATCTGCAGGATGCGCAGATCCGAACCGCCAACGTTGTCTTGATTATGCCGCAGAGACCGAGATTTCCAATGAGTCGCTTCGCGCTTGGCGGCTGGAACTTGCGGGGAAGACCGATGACGCTATGGCTGCGCTCGGAGCGCTGGATAAAAAGTATCCAAACATAAAAACGGTCTATCTGATGAAAGGACAAGTGCAGCAGCATGCCGGGCACAAGGATGACGCGCTTAAATACTACAAACAGAGCATTGTTGGTAACGAGTTCGATTCGACAGAGTTGTACAAGACTGCCGAGTTGGAGCGAGAGCTTGGCAAGACGGAGCAGGCTGTCACACATTATCGTAGACTGTTAGCGGTGTCTCCAATGTTCACAGCTGGTCGCCTTGGTTTAGCCAAAGCCTTGCTAAAGCAGGAGCCGCATTCGGCAGAAGCAAAAGGTTATTTGCAGAAAATTGTTGATGAGGATAAAGACGGTAAGGACAAAATGGCTCAAGAAGCAGCTTCCTTACTAACTATGTTGGAAACACCTGCTGTACGGCAAGCAACACAAAACAAGATGCAGACTAAAATTCAAACGAAAGCGCTCAATAAGGAATGATCTACAAGACGCTTCGCGCGCGATAATGCAGGGTTGAATAGAAGACTGGATTGAAATGACTGAACTGGAAAGTGGTGTTGGGGGGAATAGCAAATGACTGAGAAAACGTTAACGGTATCCAAGGAAGAAGCGAAGTTGGTGCCTGAGATTGCTGTGGACGGTTTCGACCACATCGAGTTTTACGTAGGCAACGCGATGCAAGCCTGCTATTACTATCACCATGGGTTCGGCTTCGACATTCTTGGTTTTCGAGGATTGGAGACCGGTGAGCGTGAATCAGCGTCATATGTGTTGCGTCAGGATCATGTCACTATTGTTCTCACCAGCGCTCTCGGCCCAAACAGTCCTATCGCGCACCATGTTCATGAGCATGGCGACGGCGTCAAAGTTATCGGCTTGAAAGTTCGTGATGCGAAGGAAGCATTTGATACCGTTGTCGCTCGCGGAGCCAAGGTGGTTCATGAGCCAATAACAACGCAAGATGAGCACGGAACACTGGTTTGCGCTGCTGTGCACACTTATGGTGATACCATTCACCGCCTGGTTGAACGTAAGAACTATAGCGCATTCATGCCGGGTTTCAAAAATACGCATAAACCAGCGGCTTCGAAAATCGGCTTGGCATCAATCGATCATTGCGTCGGGAATGTAGAAGTTGGACGAATGGAAGACTGGGTGGAATTCTATAAATCAGTTTTCGGATTCTACGTCTACCAACAATTCGATGCAAAAGATATCAGTACACAGTATTCCGGATTGGTGTCCAAGGTTATGTCTAACAAGAGCGGTAATATCAAACTACCGATAAACGAACCATCTGCTGGCATTCGTAAATCGCAGATCCAGGAATATCTAGACTATTATCTTGCGCCAGGTGTTCAGCATATTGCCATCACCACCCGCGATATCATTCATACAGTTGGTGAATTGAAGGCTCGTGGCGTTGAGTTTCTCACCGTCCCTCAGGCCTATTACGATGCTCTGCCTGAGCGCATCGGCGAAATTGATGAAGATTTCAAAGCGCTCGCCAAGCTGAACATCCTCGTCGATCGCGATGATGACGGCTATTTGCTCCAAATCTTCACTAAACCGGTGCAAGACCGTCCGACGCTGTTTTTCGAAGTGATTCAGCGGAAAGGATGCAAAGGCTTTGGTAAAGGCAATTTTAAAGCGCTGTTTGAGTCTATCGAGCGTGATCAAGCCAAGCGCGGAAACCTATAGAAACAGAGCTAGTTCGGTGCAATTCGTCTGCAACTTTTTTTCCAAAGCAATACATAACAGCACTTCTTTTGCGTGCACTGCTTTCGTTTGCGCTGCATTGTGCTGTCTTGCCTTTTCGTCGGCTCCGGCGCTAGCGGACGTGCGACTGCCAGCAATTCTTAGCGACAATATGGTTTTGCAAAAGGACCGGCTCCTTTATTTCTGGGGATTGTCGGAGCCAGAGGAGATCGTGACCGTAATTATCGGTGACAAACGCTATGCTACTACAGCTGATGGCAAAGGCGCTTGGTGGGTAAAAATTCCTCCGCAGAATCGCACTGCACCTTTCGACATTACGGTTAGAGGCAACAACATCATTCACATTCACAACGTGATTACAGGCGATGTTTGGATGTGTGCTGGTCAGTCGAATATGTACGCCCCTTTGAATGAGGTCGACCATACTCCGCAGGATGTCGAACAAGCTAACCTTCCGGACCTGAGACTTTTCAAGGAAGAGCCAAATTGCGCTGGCGAACCGGAATTTGACGGTGGTGGCAAATGGGTGACTTGCACTCCGGAGACCGTGAAGGAATTCTCGGCAATCGGTTACTTTTTCGGTCGCGAAATCTTAGAAAAAAGACCTGGTGTTTTGGGTTTGATACAGGCTACCCGTGCTGGTTCTGCTATGCACACCTGGGTGTCGCGCGAAGCGCTTGAGAAGACACCCTACAAAGGAACGATCGGCGAGACTGAAGAAAATTTCGACCAATTCAAAAAACTGCAGGCGCAGATCAAAGAGGCCGAAGCAAACGGAGAGCAGAAAGAGCTTCTGCGGTTGCAAAAACAGGTCAAGGTATTCAAAAAGAAAGTGAACGCTCCGACCTGCGCTTATAACGCATTGATTGCGCCGATTGAGCCTTATCAACTTAAGGGCGTTCTCTGGTATCAAGGAGAAAACGATATCGGCGAACCTTTGAAGTTTGGCAAACTCTTCCTCGCTATGATTCAGGATATGCGCGACCGTTTCAGGTTTAGCACGCTGCCGTTCTACTTCGTGCAGCTACCGCCGATCGGAACGAAAAAAGAAGAACCCGAAGATAGCTATTATGCAGAACTTCGAGAATCTCAATCTCAGGTTCAAAAGGCTCCCTATACATACATGGTAATCACCACCGATACTGGTCGTGGAAATGACATTCCTATGCACCCGCGGGATAAGAAGACCATCGCGCATCGTTTGGCGAACATTGTTCTTGCCACACAGTACAAGGAGGCGCTCAAATGTTTCGGACCGACCTACGATACGATGGAAATCGAAGGTAATAGTATTCGTGTGCATTTACGACGTGCTGAACAGCTGATGGCACGTGGCGGGACCCCGAAGGGCTTTGAGATTGCCGGTGACAACAAGATCTTTCATTGGGCAAACGCGCGCATCGATGGTGATTCAATTCTTGTTTATAGCAAGAAGGTGAAAAAGCCAGTTGCTGTGCGCTATTCATGGGCTGACAATCCCGATGGAAACGTCTTTAGTTCAGACGATATTCCTTTGCTGCCGTTCCGCACTGATAGTTGGGCACACCGTAAGCCAGAGGAAACTAGCGATAAGAAGCCGGCGTCCAGTCCCAACAGTACTTCCAGCACCGCTACTGGTGCCAATGCTTCGCAGAGTTCGCGCAATCCGAACTGAGTTTGCGAAGTTAGACATCTCGTTATTTAGGCACTAATTATTTAGACAACTAGTTATTTAAACAACTCGTTACTTGAAAGGCGCTCGCAGTCTTTCATTTGTGAATTTGACAAACGCAGAAATGATGTTCACATCACTGTCCTGTGAAAACAAGTAATTGATATCGACGCGTGTGTAGTGTGCGAGCTGCCTAAACTCGATAGTTACGTTCGCTTTGCAAACGCTGTTCGAGGGGTGGGCTACTGCACCAGTTGATTCTGTTTTTGCTAGCGTTGGTGTTTCCGATGTTGTTCTTTCCGATGTTGTTCTTTGTGTTGTTGCCGATGGAGGCATTGTGCATTCAACGGTCGCTCTGATTGACTGTCCCTTGTAGCACTCGTTCAGAGTCCATTTGAAATCTGGAGTAGAGGTTGTGATCTGCTGATAGACATTGGCGTAAGCGAGTTCTTTCGGCGCATCACACGGAAAATCGACATGAACAACGCGTGCCGATGACTCGGTATTCGAAGCTGCACTCGGCGCTTTCCGCATCGCATCTATCAACATTTCGTTGATGCACTTCACGATGCGTGCGGCGTCGCCCTCGCCTGAAACGTTTGCGTGCCATCTTATCCTCGTGCTATCTGGGGCTGGCTCGGAAAGGTCGATGTGTAGATTACCCTGAAACCTTGTCGGATTGTATGGGTTTGCATACTTCACCTCTGTCTTTATATAAGCATCATCTACCGATTCGGTCACTTTTATCGTGACAGTATTTAGTTCACCAGTTTGTGTGCGCCAGGCATTCAAGAGCTGTGCGTAAACAACTTGTACTGGCTTAGCGACCTCAAGTGGTTCTGATGAAACTATGCCGGTCTTTTTTTTGATTGTTAGCTTTGCGACTGCCGACAGGGCTTTGTGCTGGTTCTTTTCTTCATCTTTGTTGTGCAGCTCAAGTGGCGTAGCTGGATCGATCTCTCCTGTCACGATCGACTCGAGCCACGCGGTTATTGCGGTCTCCAATTGGCCGGCGTTTGTTCTTTTGACTCGGTGTTTCGACTCGAATGTCCAATTGATAAGTGTATGTTCGGCCTGAAGGTTGGTGAGGTCTATACGGATGCTTCCGTCCTGTTTTGGCTTGGCTGGAAACAATAATTCTGCCGTTATAAAGCTATCTTTGAGCGTGTCTTTCAGCTGCCATTTGTACGCGGAGCTTTCAACAGGATTAGTGTTGGTGAATGCGGAATTACTGGTGAATAGAGCGTTGTTGGTGAACGCGGAATTCAAGCGGTCGAAAACTAGACTGATCTCTATGGGATATTCGGTACTTTTTGAAACCCTGATCCTCCGCCAGTTTCTTGCCCAAGCCGCTAAAGCAACCGACGTTGCTACTACAGCGGCGAATCCGAGCGGGTCCAAGGCAAATTCCTCGCGCTCTTTTCGGGAGCGCCGTTGGCTTCTAGACCGGAAGGCTGGCTAAAGCATCCTTTAACCCACGAATGAACATGGAATTATCGTGAGGCAAACCGATGGTAACGCGGAAACATGTTGGTAGTCCGAAGGCTGCCAGTGGACGAATGGCAATACCCTTGCGCAGCAACGACTCATGAATATGTGTGACGCGGTCTTGGCGTCCCATTTCAACCATGACGAAGTTGCCAGAACTCGAAACATAATGCAGACCAAGTTTGTTGAATTCAGCAGTTATGTAGGCCATACCGACGTCGTTATTGGCGATCGTTCGTTCCAGGAAATCTGGCTCGTTCAAAGCTGCATGTCCAGCGGCTTGCGCAAGAATATTTGGCTCGAAAGGCAATTTGATTCTGTTGACGAAATCAATTAGATATTCGTGACCGAGTCCGTATCCTAAGCGTAATCCTGCCATCGCGTATGCTTTGGCGAAGGTGCGAAGTGTCAAAACATTGTCGAGCCTATAGCTCATTGAGTCAGGGAAGTCCGGATTGCCAGCTGTGAATTCGTAATAGGCCTCATCCAAAATGACGAGCACGTGTTCTGGAATCTTTTTGATGAAGCTCTCGAACTCGGTGCGGGTGAAGATTGTGCCGGTTGGATTGTTCGGGTTGCACAAGTAGATGATTTTTGTTCTAGGGTTTACTGCGTCAGCGATTGCATCGAGATCAAACTTGTAATCTTTCAATGGCACCATATTTAGTTTCACGCCTTGAGCGCGAACCAATACGTAAAGTCCGATGAAAGTACCTTGTGATGTGAGGACTTCATCATCACCATGCAGGAAGGCTCGGACGATGTTCGCCATGATGCTTTCTGAGCCGGAACCGATGGCGACATTTGCGATGCTTACGTCATGTCGCGCCGCTAGCGCTTTCCGCAGTTTCAAACCACCCATGTCCGGATAGCGACTAATTTCTGTCAGACAATTTTCAATTGCTGCGACGGCGCTGGCGGGAGGGCCAAGCGGGTTTTCATTGGAGGCCAAGTTAACGATTCTGTCGAGTCCGAGCTCTTTCTTGAGGTCTTCTGGCGGACGTCCAGGCTGATATGGCGTCAGCGCTTCGATATGCGGAGGAACCAGCTTTTTCGGCGGTGTCCCGGACGGAACGAGAGATAGTTGTCTGGGATCATTCATCGCTGCAAGCTGTTGTATGTGAGTTGCCATAGTCACCTTTAATATTTTCGCTCAAACATGAGAATAATGGGCCGCCCGGAAGTTTCTCCCAAGCCGCGAGATGATCGTTTGTATGTGTAACGTATCATTGCACGATGTTGAAGACAAGTTAAAGACGGGGATTTTGCACTGTTATAGAAAAAGTCTAAGCTTTTGCAAAATAATTTGAATTTTCTGCAAATTTAGTTTCCAAGCCGGTCTTGTCGATTCCCGGTTCCAAAGATATTAGCCCTCTGTAATGTGTGCTGTCCGGAAGGCCATTTGAGTTGTCACTTTACCGACTATTGCTGCGATTTGAGGAATGGTGTGAACAACGAAAATGCCTTGTTGATATCTCGCTCTTGCAGAATGAAGGTCAACTCGGTGAATGTTGAAATCACTTCTATGATGTTGATGCGCTCGACTGCCACTCTCTTGACGAGCCAGAAAGTTTGCCCGGGCTCATTTATATAGTGTTCTTCAAAACGCAGGGTCAACGCACAAAGACCACCAAGAAGTAGTTTTGGCTTGCATTGTTGGAACGTGTCCAGGACTGTGTTCTTCAATTTCTCGCTTGTAACTACTGCTAACTCACCGACGCCGTGCGTAGCGGTGAAAAACTCACTGGCAGAAAATCGTTGCAGCGCGTACAGATTCTGCAAATGCTCTCTGTTAGTTTCGGATTGCTCAAATGCGATTTCGCAGAGTCCAGATTTCACCGCTATATCAAGTAGGCGGACTGGAGTTGCGATTGGCTCGAGTGTTCCTAGTTCTCTCTCTAAGCGAGCGAGTGAGGCCACTATCGTTCCAAGTTTGACCGGCTTCATAGTTGCGGACTCAATGTCTTTTTGTATCTGCTTAGCAAACGCTGAGAGATTGAGAACTCCATTGCCGAGACAGAGCAGTTCCGGCTCGCATCGAAGCAATTTCTCTCTGACAGCGTCCGAGACTTTTCGCATTTTCAGACCTCGAATCCACTTTGTATTATTTATTACAAATTGCTTGGATTGGTGCAAAAACACCAGAAATTTTACTTTTATCCCATCGAGTTGTAATTTGTCCTCACAAAGTTCAACCGATATCGGTTCAACTTTTTGACTCACACACCATACGAACGGAACGCTGGCGCCGATGCCAACCAGTCAGCTGGGCAACAAAACATTCAGGAGGAGTAAATGTCAGAAGTAACAGTTCGGTTTGCGACGGCAGATGACGCTGAGATTATCAAGCAGATGATTCACAGCCTGGCTCACTTTCAAGGACATGACGCGAATGTCAGAGCTTCGACCGAAAGTCTGAGGCTACAACTCGCATCGGAGAAGCCTCCGTTTGATTGTTTGCTTGCTGAACTGGATGGAGAAGCTGTTGGCTTTGCTCTTTTCTATGCTTTTTACTCAACATGGGAAGCGCGCTCAGGTCTGTATTTGGAAGATTTGTTTGTTGCGCCGCATGTGCGAGGAAGCGGTGTCGGTCGGATTCTTCTCGAGCGGCTGTCATCGGTTGCGAGGGAGCGAGGCTGTACACAGCTTGACTGGATGGTCCAAGCGGATAATCATCAAGCACAGGCTTTCTATGCTAACTTCGGAGCGCGCACCATGTCTGAATGGAGGCGCTGGCGATACGACGTTGCCCCGGTCAGCCATTATTCTCTATAAAAATGTGTGAATTGCTTTGCCCGCGGCTTGGCCTATGGTAGGATCGACCAAGTCGCGGGTGTAGTTCAATGGTAGAACGGCAGCCTTCCAAGCTGCACACGCGGGTTCGATTCCCGCTACCCGCTCCAAATTTTTGTTCAAACCTGATATCTTTTCGCTCAAGTTAAGTCGACCGACTGGAGCCATCTCGTGTCTGAAAAAAACCTGCAACTGATCGATGTAGTCGCTGCTCATCGACGAATTCTTCCCTTCATTAATAAGACTCCGTTACTGAAGAGTCAGTGGCTATCAGAGAGTACGCAGGCGGAAGTATTTCTCAAGTTGGAAAACGTGCAAGTCACCGGTTCCTTCAAGTATCGTGGCGCTCTCAATGCACTTCTCTGGGCTAAGGAACAGAACATCGCCAAGCTCTTCTCTGCTACCTCCGGAAATCACGGACTGGCTCTTGCCGAAGCTTCTATTCATACGCACAGCGACGTTACGATCTGTTTGCCAACGACTGCAGCACCTGGTAAGAAACAGCGCCTAAAAAAATACAGTGTATCGGTTATCGACCATGGTGAAGACATAGAGACGTGCGAGGCTTTCGCAAAGCGCATGGCGAGCCAAAAGAACGCATACTTTTTATCTGGTTACAACCATCCGGAGATCGTCGCTGGAGCCGGTACCGTCGCAATAGAAATGCTAGCGGAAGTGCCACAGCTTACTACGCTGGTGGTCTCCTGTGGTGGCGGCGCTTTAGTTGGTGGCATGGCTCTTGCGGCCAAAGCAATCAATCCTGGCATCAAGGTTATAGGTGTTGTCGCGGCGAATTCACCAGCGATGCTCGCGTCCATAAATGCCGGAAGAATTGTTCGATCCTATTGCGAAAAGACGATAGCTGATGGCATTGTCGGCAATCTCGATGAAGACGCAATCACTTTCCCACTTGCCAAAGAGCTTGTTGATGACTGGGTCTCTATTGAAGAATCTGAGATCCGCTCAACTATCTTTGAATATCTGGATAATCAAGGCATGTTAATTGAAGGGGCGGCAGCCGTTGCTGTTGCCGCTTTGAGCAGAAAGCATCACAGACCGAAAGTGAACGAGAAAGTAGGGGTTGTGATATGCGGGGGCAATATCGCACGACAAGATTGGCGAGAAGTGCTCGTTCAGCATCTTGTGGGTGCTGGAAAAGCCTAGCCGCTAATCGGTATGTTCCATTGCTACACAAGCTGCGAACAAATTATCGACCGCAGATTTTGTTTCAGCTACTAGTGCTTTAACCAGTTCGTTGGTGCTAACTTCGCGTAGCAAACGTCCGCTTTGTCCTGACCAGAGATTAGTGTAGTCGGTCAGACCACGCTCATTCGCCACTTTGCGAATCGGTCGAGTCAAAGAGTTGTGATACGGAAAGGGAAGCAGTGGCATCTCGGCATTTTGGTGCATGAACTCGTTGTCGATTCCGCGTGCTGCACCACCGGAGAAGACCTTTGTGATTTTTGTCTGATTGGATGTGTGCGTTTTCAGTGCATCTTTGTACGCCTGGTGCACGCTGCATTCGTTCACACCCAGGAATGCAGTACCAAGTTGCACCGCCTGGGCTCCAAGAGCAAAAGCTGCGGCGATACCGCGTCCGTCCATGATGCCACCGGCAGCGATTACCGGGATTTTGACTGTATCTACCAACTCCGGAATCAGAGACATTAATCCGATCATCGAATCTTCGTGTGCACCGATGAAAGTACCGCGATGACCTCCGGCTTCTGTTCCCTGCGCTGTGAGTGCGTCCACTCCACTGCGCTCCAAAAGAAGTGCTTCGTCAATATTGGTTGCTGTCCCGATGAGCAAGGTATCATTCTCTCTGAATGCATCGAGCCATTTCGCGTCAGGAACTCCTAATGTAAAAGAGAAAACTGGTACACGCTCATCAAGCAATACCTGAAGCTGTGCTTCAGCATCGATCGTGGATCTGATGGACGCTGGCGTCGGTGTCTGAATATTGAACTTAGCGTAATATCTCTCAAGCGGTCTCGTCGCTGTTTTGATCTCAGATTCTGTTGGCGGCAAGTTTTTGGGCAGGGCAAAAAGATTTACGGCAAACGGTTTGTCGGTCAGATCCCTAATGTGTTGAATCGCTTTGCGAATCTCTTCCGGACTACGGTATTGCGCCCCGAGCGAGCCCAGCACGCCGCTATTTGAAGACGCTGCTACCAGTGTCGGATCATCCGAGCCAGCCATCGGTGCTTGAATGATCGGGTACTTGATACCAAAAGTATCTCTAAAGCTCATTTTGTCCTCGTTTCTGAAGCGGCTGAACTATCATACGCTTCATGGAATGAGGAATCAAAGCGCAGCGGCTCAACTACTCAGCCACCCAGCCTGTGGAAAAAGCTCAAGCCGACTGTGAAAATTTCACTCCATCGTTTTCAGATTTCTCAGTAGCGAGATTGCCGGTTGCGATGCCGTAATGTTCTTCATACATGGAGCGCAACCGAGCCCTTGCGTTTCGAGACACCCTTGGGTCTGAGTCTTGACTTAGATGTTCTAGCATGGCAATGGACACGTTAGGATTTTGAATCAGGTGAAGTCTGATGTCGAAATTTTCGTCGTCTGCAAGTGCCCACATGGCTCCAACGGACAGGTGTTCGTTAGTCGCGACCGAGCGACGGACGTCTACATCGGGGCTGCTCGCGAGATTGAACAGTGGATCGTCAGTGTAATCTTCTGGTAGCGTATATTCTGCAAACTCTTCTAACTGTTTTGGCTCGTGTTTTTTTAGGATGAAAGTCTCTAGGGCCGAAGCTTGAGCTGTTCTGGATAGGAATGTATCTAGAGCAACCGCTTGTGGCTCGACTGGAGCGGCGAAGTCTTCATCATATGAGCATTCCGCTCTTACCTCTTCACCTTCTCTGGCCGCTGCCATTGAGTGCGTAAACCAGTGACCTACCGCACGACGTTCTTTTCTAGGTGTCGAGCCTGCCGTCGAGATGGAGTCAAAGAGTGAACCGTGAACTTGTTCAGGTAATTTGCCTTCTAATTCGTCTGCGGGCGCTTCCTCAGTCGAAAGCTGTTCCTGTGCCGCAGCAGTCTTAGCTGTGCGTCTTAAGCGGCTCACGTTGTCTGCTAAGTTTGTTCGCTCATCCTCGGTAGCTCGTGACAGTTTTATCCTGTCAATGAATGACTGCGCTAGGTCTCGCCACATGGTCCGCCCTCCGTTTCTCCGATGTTGCTATGATTTCGATTTTCTTGTATCGATAATCTCATCGTTGGCCTGCATCATCAATTATGGAAAACCAGATTTAGATGTCTGCGGTGTGACGTTTATAAATCTCGATAAATAGGACGTTTGCAAGGGTTCCGGTTTTCTAATTCGGGGGATGATCGCACTTTCGCTACAAGGTTCCCGTAAATCTTTTGTTTTAGAAAATAATATTCAAGGATGTGCTGGAGCCTCCTGTAGCTGACTTTTTTGCATTGACCAAAGTCGTGAAAAAATTTTGTGGACTGGCCTGTGAAAAATTGCTCTAGCTCTTTCACTACATTTGCTCGATTATTAACGATATGATGAGCAGGTCGTTTGGCTTATGTTTATCTAGCTAACGTCAGTCAAAAAAACGCAGACTAATAAATTAAGTGGGGAACAAAATTGAACTCCTTAACGCTTGGTGCACTGGTTGTTGGAGGAAGCACGTTACTTTCTGTGCTAGGCATGTTTTTGGTGCGACAGGTCGTGCATCCTGAAAAATTGCAGAGATGCCATGAAGTCGGGGGCTACATGCTCTCTGTCTTGGGCACTCTCTATGCTGTTGTTCTTGGATTCGTGGTTGTTAGTGCTTCACAAGACATGGACCAAGCGCGGTTGAACGTTGAACATGAGGCCAACGCAGTTGCCGATGTATTTAGGCTGGCGGAGGGATTCCCTGAAAAAAATCGAGTTCAAATTCAGACAGCTTGTGAACGTTATGTGCACGTTGTAATTGACGAAGAATGGCATCGAATGCAGAAGGATGAACCGAATTCTGCAGGATGGCAGCAGGTAAATAAGCTCTGGTCTTCTATCCGCAATTATGAGCCGCAGACTGAAAGTCAAAAATCCTTTTATCAACAAATACTCTCGGCCATGGACGAATTTGGAGATTGCCGACGAGAGCGTTTGATCACAGCAACGAATAAAGTCTCGCCGGTACTATGGGCGGTGTTAATAGTCGGGGGTTTGTCGACCACTGTATTCACTTATTTCTTTGCTCTGGATTCAATTCGCGCTCAGGCACTAATGACGGTGCTTGTGTCTGTAACGCTATCATTGAATATCTATCTCGTTGCACTGTATAGCACGCCGTTTTTCGGAGATTTTGGCGTTAAACCGACTGCATTTTTGATGAACGTCTCGACGTTCGATGCCTTAGCGGAAGAACGCAATAAGGAGTCGACGACTCGCTGACCCTCGCAGTCGAATCTCAATCTTTGCTTTAGGTGCTATTTCAGCTGCATTGAGGCAAAGTTGGTTTCAACAATAGATGAGTATTTTGCCTGCTGATCCGGTGGTAGACCAGATGCCTGTATTTTTATCGATGCTTTTGTTTGTGTTCTTCTTTGCCATCTGTCTGACCTTTCTCGGCTCAATGATTGAGGCTACTGTATTTTAAAACGTGAATCTCTCAGACATTTAAGAAGGAAGTCGCTCGTCTCGGCCATCGGCGGCTGCGCGTCGGCAAGATGAGCGGCAATTGCTTCGTCTGAATGCGGTTCCTTTCCTCTTTTGGCTGCCCAGGCTCGACGCTGTTCGTTGCGTTTGTGAAATTCAGCCACGAAGCTTTTTGCTTCGAGGTCGAGCACGTGCCGGACGAATGCATCCGGATGTTGAGCCTCTATTCCATAGGGTTCTAATGCTTCCGGCTTGAAGTCTTTGAAATTGACAGTGACGATTACGTCTACTTTTTTTGCCACTGCGGCAGCCAGAACGTGCCTGTCCTTAGGATCATTTGTCATGACTGGAATGAGACTTTCGTAGTCGGCAAGCGGTATATTGGCATACGGATAGACGGAATTCATGCCGTCTATCATGACCTTCATGTTTTCTTCTGTGGCACGTCCATCTGCTATCAAATTGCGAGCGCATTCGTCCAAAATGGCTTCGGTCCAATAAAGAGTGAAGCAGCGCGTAAGCGCTGCTGTCATTAATACGTCGCGAATCTCAAAGGGATAAAGAACGCAAGCGTCATAAATTGCAGAAAATGCCATCTATTTGCGCTCTTTTTTCTCGCTTTCCAGATCGTAACCGCCGAATTCTTCTGTCATATCGACCAACTTCGCGAATGCGTCGGATCTTTCTTTGTCCTCTTTATTCATGTACTCAAGAAGGTCAGATAGTTTGATTCTTCGATGGGTTGTCCCTTCGAATTTTGTCGCTTTCAATTTGTTTTTTTTGATCAAGTCGACGACGACTTGTCTTGAGTAACCCATCATGTCGGCAGCTTCTTTTGTAGTCAGCCACGCGCTGCGCACTACCATGGTTACTGCGTTTTTACGCATCAATGCCTCAGCCGCCGCCATTAAAACTCTTGCAAGCGGCTCGGGCAATGGCACTTTACCGCCGTCAGGGCAAAGCAATGAGAACCCAGTTTCTGGCTGATTATGCATCGACTCTGCAACACCTTGAATTGGCGCGGATTGCTCCTCTTTTGAGACGAAGGTCATTGTTGCTGCTGTCATAACTAAACTCCTTGGCTTATGGTTAGTATGGCACAAAATCGCTAAAAACGATTAAATCGCTAAAAACGATGAGAACCTGGCACGATAATCAGCCACTGAAGAGATGAGGCTGTGGTAAACACGAACCAATACCCGTACGACTGAGGGGTTTGGCGCCTGCTTTTCAATTGATACTACGGGTAGTGCTCTGGACGGTAGCGCAACAGACCTGTCGATTATTTACGGATTGGTGACAGTGAGAGCCAGAGCTAATTTCAGCAAAATTTGAAAAAGAGAGATCAATGAAGGAAAAATTGGAGAAACCAGTTTTTCAGTTAATCTCGTCAGGGTAAGGCGCGCTCTGAAGGCTACCCCAATAAAAAACCGCCAGATCTCTCGAAACTGGCGGCTTTACTACGCTTTTATTTGGTTGCGGGGGTAAGATTTGAACTTACGACCTTTGGGTTATGAGCCCAACGAGCTACCGGACTGCTCCACCCCGCGTCACGTAGCAATTATCGCACTGAATTGCTTGCGCATCAGTACGTTGCGAATGGAATGGTAACATAAATGGCTTCCGCATTCTGAATATGAGTTTAGCTCTGTTACAAATGGATGGCGGACGTAGATTTTGGAGCAGTCCTTGTGAAGGCAGTGTTACAACGCGTTTCTTCGGCGTCAGTGACAGTCGATGGGGAAATCCTGGGTGCTATTGGTATTGGTGCGGACGGCAACGATGCGTCCGGCGCCGAAACCCGTTTAGGGCTTCTCATATTGTTGGGCGTGGAACAGGGCGACTCGGAGAAGGACTCCGCCTACCT
This sequence comes from Oculatellaceae cyanobacterium, assembly GCA_036702975.1. GTDB lineage: Bacteria > Cyanobacteriota > Vampirovibrionia > Obscuribacterales > Obscuribacteraceae > DATNPX01. The sequence goes on along the minus strand of DATNPX010000032.1, from coordinate 118,656 downwards.
CGCGCAAAAGAGTGTCGACTTGCGAATCTTTCCGGATGAGGAAGGAAAAATGAACAAATCGATACTCGATGTCGGGGGCGGGATTCTGGTCATCTCACAGTTCACTTTAATCGCCGACTGGCGCAAGGGACGACGCCCGAGTTTCATCCGTGCTGCTGCGCCTGCCAGAGGTAACGAGCTTTACTTACATTTTATCGGCGAGTTAAGGCGATTGGGCGTGACCGTAGAGACAGGCCAATTCGGCGCTGACATGAAGGTGTCTCTTGTAAACGACGGTCCGGTGACAATGATATTAGAGAATCAGTTCGCTTCTACGCCCCCTGTATCTGCTTGAATTCTATTTGTCGAAGAATGTTGCTTGAAACATTAGCTAAATCTTCGCTTCCAAACACGAACGGGCTGATCCAGATGAAAGAAAGTTTTGCCAGAACAACCTTTGCCATTTCACTGGCTTCGACGCTGTGTTTGGTTGGTACAGTTGCCATGGCGCAGTCCGGTGGTGATTCTTCACTCTCGGTTCCCGGTGGAGCTACTCTACGCCCGTATCAATCGGCTGTCGGCGGTTCCGGAGCAAACGCTGACGGCAGTCAGTCATCCACTCCATCCAACGCCATTCCTTCCGCACACATACCGGCTCCGGTCGGTGCAAAGACGGCTGCTTCAGCGGCAGTGAGAGCTGCGGCAACCAGACCACCAGCTTCTAAGGATGCCGGAGCTACCTCTGCTAGCAATTTGCAGGCGTCGTTAAATGCGCAATCGTCGAGCCAATCAACAGCATCAAGCCCGCCTGTTCCAACTTTGGGTGCGCCAATTCCCTCGGGTGCTCTACCGGCACCAAAAGCTGGTGCTCCGGCAAGGAAGGTTGTGCAATCTTCCGTAACGCCAGTTCCTGCAAGCAAGAAAGAAGTTGCGGCTGCACCCGCTCCGGCTCCTGCGGCTAAATCTCACCGCTCATGGTGGCGTTCGATTATTCCGCTTCCGAAATCCGGCGACGAAGAAGGCGAGTCCAATAAAACTTCTGCTCCGACTCCGGTGCAAAAGTCTGCATCCGCTAAGACCGATTCTCAAGGCGCTAGTAAGTCTGCTGCTCAACCTCGAGGTGAATCTAGTACTGCCGCCGGTGGCGCTGCTACTAGTGTGAACACGGTTTCTTCCGTGAAAACGGCTGCCGGTGCAGCGACGAGCGTTAGCAAGGTTGGCCAGAACGGTGCTGCGGCTGGAAATGGAGCCAAGGCTGTTGCTGCTATTCCTCCGGCAGGCGTTGGTGCTGGCCAGGTCAAACCTGGTGTTCCTGGACAACCGGGGGGCGCGAAAGCCCCGAGCGCAGCTACCGCAGCAGGAACTGGCGTAGCGAAACCGAAACCTTCTGTGCCTCAGCCGCCAGCGGATCTTGCTACTTTCATAAGGCAAGTGGAAAGTTCGCAGAAACCATATAGACGTCCCCATCCTGTTACTACTGTTGCTCCCGACGATGCGTCTCCAGGTCAATCGCCTGCAACAAGGAGCGCATCAGCATCGGCGAAGTCCAAAGCAATACCTGTCGAAGATGATGACGATTCCGCCACCACGACACGGGCCTCTGCGTCGCACTCAGGCAGCAGAGCCAATGGTTCGACGACTGCTCAATCAAAACCGGCTGGCAGTGGCTCAAGTACCGGTACTGGTGCGAAGAAGTCGAATAAGTTCGCTGAATACGACCTGGAGGCAGAAGTTCCTCTTGAGGATGACGGCAAGGCCGCTGTAGAAAAGCCGAGGAAGAAGCGTGTGGAAAGCGCTGAAGTGTCTCGCGAAAGTTCAAAGAGCAAAGAAAGTTCGAGAGAATCTGCCAGCGAGCAGAAGGATGAAACACCGGACCCACGCACGTTAGATCCGATGCCTCACTACAGAAAGTCGTTGCGGCTCACGAAAGCTGGCGACTACAAGAATGCTCTCAAAGAAGTTAATCGAGCTTTGTATCTGAATCCGCATCTGCTGCCGGCGCGCTATCAAGGTGCGCTTCTGTTCCAGCTTGAAGGGCGTACCACCGAAGCCGTCAAACGATACAAGGAAGTGCTCGATCTCGATCCTCAAATGACTGTTGCTCACGTCAACCTTGGTATTTGCTATAGGGCGCTTGGACAGATTGATGACGCAGAAGACGAGTACCGCCAGGCATTGGAGCAGAACTTCTATTCGTTGCCTGCTCACTACAATTTAGCAACGGTTTTGATTGAGAAGGATGACTTGGAAGGCGCTCTCAAGGAGCTCAAGTCGTGCTCGAAACTGTCTCCGAATAACGCCTCGGTCCACAACAACTTGGGCGTCATTTATGAGAAGCGTCACTACCTTGAAGAAGCGGAAGAGCAATTCTTGAAAGCTTTAATGCTGGACCCTTCAAATCCGCAGTTCAGCCGCAACCTTGACCACGTTCGCTACAAACTGAAGCGCAAACCTGTAAAAGCCTAGACTGGCTGTGCCATCTGATTGCGGCTGTAAAGTGCTTACCGCAGCTCATCAGTTAGTTTAGCTGGAGCCCGAGGTCATTGGTGAGCAGTACTTCCAGTTCCTGGCCCGGAGTCAAATTAACGTTGTCACCGGAGCGGAAAAGACCGATGGCGCCGCTGCCTATGGCGGTTGCTATCGCTGGAGCTCCTAGTGTCGCGACGTTCAATCCAATGAGTGCATCTCGAGTCGAACCTTGTGAGGTTCCCCCAGTCACTTGCTTGACCTTGTTGCCCATATGCGTGACGAGATTTGTGCCCGGATCAAGCTGACCTTTAGCATTAGTCATACCCTTGTGGAATTCCAGACCGGCATCGAGTGGTATAACTTCGCCCGTTGGTGTCACTATTTGTTCGAGCTTGAGACCGATTTTTGCCGCTCGACTAAGCAGTCTAGGCTTTGTGACCTCACAGACTCTGCCGCGAACGAAGCTGCCTTTCGCGAGCAAAAGAGTAGTACCTAGGAACAGATCGTCTTTGACGTGAGCTTCGAAAATGTCGCCAGGTTGACTCATTTTGGCATCGACAGCTGATTCCAAAATCAGTCTCAATCGAGTCTCAACGGGGATGGTAGTGGATGCAGCTCCCGCTCTTAGAGGAGTACCGGGCTGAGCCGTTTGTGGACTCGCTCCTTGATCTTGTGCTGCAGGCGCGAGGCTCGAAGCGAAGTCCGGAACGTTTTTCGGTTCCATCGTCGCAGTCGAATTGCGAGAAGCATCAAAGGCCGGAGCATAACGAGCACCACGTCCTTCACCCGCCGCCTGTGCTGGTATCGACACAGAACTAAGTGCCGATGCCAGCAGTAAAACCTGTGCTGTTAGATTGAGCGTTCTTGCTCCGGCCTTATGCGGCACTTTCAACTGATTCGACTGCATGAGACCTCTCACTCAAACCTGACTGATCAAACGGCACATCACTGCCGCGCACTAGAATTTTAGCTCTGATTGGTTTCGTTTCCTCAATTAGGTAGGTTTTTTTAGACTCTAAGAGGGTTTTGAGGAAACAAATCCTGCTGATATCACTTCTTTCATTCTGTTCAACTATATAAACCGTAATCTCCAGTAGGCGTAGCCTTTTGGGAATACCGGCCAGCTGTTTGCGCAGCGGCTCTGAAAGCCCTCCCCGGCAGAAGTTGAGAATTAATTATCGGACTAGGTAGAAAATCGTTTTAACCATGACGGGAGCGGGTTTATCAGATGTCAGGTGTTTACTTCAGCCGACTTTGAAGTTAAGTTTGCAGCGTGACAGCTCCATAGTCCAAAAACGCACTGCTCCTGCGTGAACTAAACACTCCTCTGGCGCAAGCCAAACCTGAAGCGAAACCGGAAACTCGAGCGACTCTAGAAAGATGAGGTGTCTTGTGGATTGTCATTGCGAAGAATCAAATAACGGTCACTTACGTCAGACTTTGGCTCAAATGGAATCAGAACTTGTAGAGGTCGCTCGGCGAATTTTGAAGACCGCCAGTGATCCGTTTACGGGTGTGATCAATTTCCTGCACGAGCGCCCGGAGAATAAGTCGCTGCCCGGAAAAGTGATCAACACGGTTTTGCAGCAAACTTTTTGCAATGAAGAGATTCCCGCGCTTATTAAGATTATGGCCGGGCATGTCCGCGAGATTTACCGGTACTCTAATGTCATCGATATCATCAAAGAACACCCCACGACCGAGAAGTGGGGCGCCTTCTTGATTAAGCAAAAAGAACGCATCAATTTCGAAGTGGGACTCGAAAAGGGCCGCCTTGTCCTCAATAATATCCAAGGTCTAGTTGGGGTCGAACACGGCATCGAATTGCCTCTGGAGAAGATTCTTGTTCAGCCGCCAAACCTCATCGTGACAGTAAAGATGGGAATACTTCATCCGCAAAAGGTCGTAAGCATCTAAGACGACATGAACGTCTAAGACGGACAAGTCAAGACAAGTCAAGTCAAGACAAGACAAGACAAGACAAGAAATGAAATGAAATGAAATGATCAGTCCTGCAAAGGTCAAGGTTTTTGCTCATCGCGGTGGGCGCGCACATTATCCTGAGAACACTCTGGTGGCGTTTGCAGGAGCAATGAAAGCCGGAGTGCATGGTATCGAGCTTGATGTCCAGCGTTGTGCTTCCGGGGAGCTCGTTGTCTTTCATGATGTCACTCTTGCTCGAACGACAAATGGGCAGGGACGTCTAGCTGATACCACCCTCGATGACTTGAAGAAGCTGAGTGCCGGCGCTTGGTATCGTCCAGAGTTTGAGTCTGAGCGCGTTCCAACGCTTCTGGAAGTTTTAGATTTGGTCGATGGAACAGTAGTGGTCAACATCGAAGTTAAAAACTGCCCAGTCGATTATCCTGGTATTGAAGACGATTTACTGCAGACAATCGGGCACTACAAATACCCCGATCAATTGATAATAAGCAGCTTTGACCATCAACTTCTCAAGGCTGTCTCGGAGAAGAGCGATCTGGAAGTCGCTATTTTGAGCGCCGGCGTTTTGCATGATATAAGCGGTTACAGCGCGGCCTTGAACGCGAACTTCTGGCATCCAGAGTTCGAGTTATTGCGCCCGGATGCGGTCGAAGAGGCGCACTTGATCGAGTTGAAAGTGAATACATGGACAGTCAACGGACCAGACGACTGGAAGCAGGCGCTAGAGGCGAATGTCGATGGTATCATCACCGATGATCCCGATGGACTGATTGAATTTCTTGACCAATTGACGCTCGTTAGTGAGTCAATTTGCTAAGACCAAGTTGAGCCCGGCGAGTCAGTTCGCCGTTGTGGCTCAATCGCAAAGTCTCTTGATACTCTTCTTTCGCCTGGTCGAAGTTGCGTGTTAAGACTGAGACCACAGCCTTCAAGTAATGTGCGTTGGCATTGTCCTGGTCGTTTTGCAATATTTCGTTCAGGTGATTCATGGCGTCTTGCAATCGCCCTCCCTTGATGTCATTTATTGCCTCTCCGAGAGGGTGCTTGCCCGGAATGTCGCTTTTACCACTTATGCCACTGTAGGAAAGTGGTGTCTCTGGTTGCGGCGGTATCGCATATGGTGATTTTTTATCTTCGTTTCCGCCGACGCTATTATTGCCACTCTGACCCCGGCGCGCGACCAAGTCAGTCAATAAGCGGTTACCTTTCGCTTCTGCTGACCGTGTTTGAGGGGTATTGGCGTCAATAAATGCTTGTCTGGCTGCGGTGTTCGGATTACCTGCTTGTTTTTGAGTTATCTCGTCTGGAGTCAGCGGTGTGCCATATCCTGCTTGTCCGCCAAAGCCAGGTGCGAAGGTCGAATTGTTTGAGAATGTTGATGTTCCTGCCGGGTTCCCAGATGGCCAGCCGTTTTCCTGTGGCGTACTCGTTTGCTTTGTCGGTGTATCCAGCGAACTTGTTGGTACGTAGCCTTCAGGCAGCCCATTCGGATTGGCTCCGCCGCTGCCCGGCCCGAATCCACCAACTCCAGCAGCCCCGCCACTTCCGGCGGTTCCACCAGGTCCACCAGATCCTCCAAGTCCTCCGCCACCTGGCTGTGGGCTTGTACCAGGCGCAACGCTTGCACCATAACCTTGGCTCAGGCGGTCACTTGCGGTAATGCCAGAACCTGATGGCGAGCCACTTCCGGTTGTGGTTCCTATTTCGTTTGCGAAAGTTCCACCGCCAGGCCCGCTCACAGGGAAAGGCGCTATTCCTGCTCCTGTGCCGATCCCCGTCGTTGCTTCTTCTGGGTGAGGATACATGGCATAGCTGTTTGAGTAAAAAGTGGGTGCTGGCTGATCCTGCATATGATTAGCGTTAAAGGCAGAATCATTGTAGGTGGGGTAACCAAATTGTTTCTCGCGGCTGGGACCTGGATCATCGGATCGTCCCAGTCCTTGAAACGGATTGCCGCCAAAGATCGCATCCGGTGCGGGGGGGAGAATGCTTGGACCAACATACTGAGGTTGTGAGCGCGCCACCTGACTGTTCAAAACCACGGCCGCAAACAAGACGGAGCCGGAGGCGAGGACGCGAAATCTGCGTCTTTTGCCTGCTCTTTTAACTATTTCAGTTGTATCGATCACATTTGTTGCCGAACTAACTTGGTCAATAGTGGGATTTGCGCTTGCTTTCCTAAAAATGCCCAGATGGCGCCGTACAGTACTAGTATGTAATAAAGTCCCTGCAGTAGAGCCTGCAGAAGGGCTATTGGGCTTGTCATCATATTTGCCGCTGTTGAACTGAAAATACCAACAGCTCCACCAAGCATCTGTATGACCAGATTGCCTGCATAGCCAGCCAGGATTCCGAGCAGTCCGAGCACGATCGACTGCAGGAAGTTGAATCGGAAAAAGTCTGTCTGCCTGCCCGTTTGTCCTGTCAACAAAATGTAGATGAGACCGACCAATCCGCAACTGAAGTAGCAGAACCCGGCAATCACCCTCTCGAGAACCGTCGGTCCGGCAAATTTGGGTGCATATTTCGGTGCGAATTTCGGCGTGAAAGGCATCTGGCTACCTCTAATCCTCAGCTGACAACTAATTTTAGCAATTATCGGAAGCGGTGCGAGCAGATTTTCACTGTCTTGGCTGTGTGCTGGCGCTCCTGCCAAAGTCCAATTAATTCAAAAAAATGCGCAAGATCTGCCTTCATTGGCGTGAGAAGCCATAAAATGATTCGCCGGTGGCAGTGCTGGGCACATTATTGCAGAATGCATACCGTGAACGACACCCCTACACTGAAGATAAAGTTGCTTTCGTCGATCAATCTCGACGATGTGACCGATTGCGTCGCCGAGATTATCGGTGCTGTCGCTGAAGACCCGCCGGGAATTGCAGTTCTCATGTGGGATTCAGACCTCGAGAGCTTTGGCGACCGCTTTTACTTTGGTTCTCGGAAACGGGACCTGCCCAAACTTTGCGATACCTTTGTCGATGATTTCGATGAAGCAGAGTCTGAAGATGAGCCTTTTGCCGAGTTTAAGCTGAAGACCGGTGCTAGCTCAGAGCTTTCGCCTGCTTTTGCATATCAGGTGCGAGATGACAAACAGCTTTGTGCTTGCATTCTTATTTTTGGTGCCAGCGAGCTTGACGAAGAAGAAGCCGAGCCTGAGCTTCAGACCTATCCATTTTCCACAGCTCTTAAAAACGCCTGGGAGTATCGCGAGCTCCAACGTGAAAACGAGCGCTTGCGCAGCCAATATGAGCAGATGGAAGACAAAACCAGCATGCTCGAAGAGCAAACGATAAAGTTGATTCATGATCTCACCGCTCGCGATACCATGCGCAATCGCCAGCTGGCTCGCGAGAAGATGGTCTATTGGATAAGCAACGCTGTTCGCAGCTCCGTTCACATTCAAGAAGTTCTTGATACGACAGTTGAGCGACTTGGCACCACTTTGAGCTTGAGTCGTTGTATTCTATTGCGCGCTGTTGAGAATGCTGATAGTGTGCAGGTTTACGAATTTGCAAAAGACACGTTTCCTTCAGTACGCGAGCTGTTTCTTGGCAAAGAAGGAGCCGATTTTACAAGAGTGGCGTTGACTCGCACTACGCCCGAAGTCCTCATTGAACCGGAATCGGACAATCAATGCCCCTACGACAGAGTCTTTTTGGCGAAACTTGGTATTCGTTCAGGCTTGGTCGTTCCAATTATCATGCGCGAACGTGTACTCGGCGTACTTTTCTTGCAGGATTGCATAGATGCGCGAGCCTGGAGCATTGATGATATGAGTTTGTTCGGCTCGCTTGCTGACCATCTGTCGGTGGCGATTGAAAATGCTGAATTGCATCAGGAAAGAGAACGCCAGGCCGTCATAGACGGTTTGACCGGAGTTGCAAATCGCCGCAGTTTCAACGAAATGTTGGCACGCGAGTTTGAGCGTGCGAAACGCTATGAACAGCCGCTTTCATTGGTCCTTATCGACCTCGATCATCTGAAGAAAATAAACGATACTTACGGGCACCAGGCCGGTGATGAAGCGATTAAATCTATCGGCAGTGTCTTGCGTCAATCCTCTCGTTCTGTCGATCTGCCAGCCAGATACGGAGGCGAAGAGTTTTGCGTGCTGCTGCCCAACACTGACCTCGACATGGCAGAACAGCTTGCGGAACGGCTTCGCCGGCTGATCAACGACGTCTTTTTGACTGATGTAGGGAATATCTCTGCCAGTATCGGAGTCGCAACCTACCCTCATCACGCAGACGATCCTGATATTTTGCTCAAACGAGCTGATGAAGCTCTCTATGTCGCGAAGCAGAGTGGTCGCAATCAAGTAAAGACTTCGACAGTTCTTGTTGATAACGGCGGTGCCGTGCCTGCGAAGTCGCCTTCGCCGGCTGCTTCCTCGGCCGAAACCTAATACTATAGAGTCGGATTCGTTGTTCAAAGCGGCAAACTCGCCGCCGATTCTGTTCTACTAAGAGCCAGAGTTGCGAATGCTAGTCGTTGGTGCCAATCCCCAACTGATAAGGATCTCACGTTCTTCTTGTGCTGACTTCGCTTTTTTATACTTGACGTTAGGCTGTCCTTTAACATGACGTTCGCATTCAGCCCACGTTTTAAAGCGAGTTACTTCGTCTCCGCGGTAGCTCAGATATGTGACTGCATTGCCCGCGCTCCCTTTCCCCGTCGATTCGCTCTTGCCGCGTTCGCTGCCTAGTTTTTTTCCTTCTGGCAATGCTTCTGCTTCTGGTAAATGCGTCAGGTCGACAAAGTACCCGTCACCTGGGCCTGTATACAACGGTTCATTTTTGCCGCTGGCAAAAGACACGGCAATCTCGTCGCAGCGTTCGTTGCCTGGATAGCCTGAGTGTCCTCGCACGTATCTCCACTCAATAGTCGAGGGCTTTAATCGCGTGACTGCTTGCAAGATGTCCTGCCAAAGGTCGCGATTTGCAACATCCTTACCTTCTGCAGTTTTCCATCCGCGCGCACGCCAGCCCCAGATCCACTGAGTGACGCCGCGAATCAAATAAGTGGAATCGGTATATAGCAATATTGGACAAGGGGACTTCAGCTCCAGCGCATCCAACGCTCTTATTGCTGCAGCCATTTCCATACGATTGTTTGTCGTATCTTTGGCTCCGCCACCCATCTCTCGAATGTTGCCATCTGGTGTTGCGATTATGCATCCCCAGCCGCCTGGCCCGGGATTGCCTTTGCAAGCGCCGTCTGTAAATATCGTAATTGATGATTGGCTGTTCATCGAGCTTCGACTCATCCTCGTGTCCGATTGGTGCTATGCGAGTGATGATCATAGCAGGCCAGCGATTCTAGAGCGGCAGCCGGCGCAGGTCGGGAGAGACCCACCGTTGCCGCGCCTCAGTGGATTTCATCAGGTCAAAGCTGTAGTACTCTCTGAAAAGATTTTTTCGGAATGAGTATTCGGCTATCAAATCAGCGGCAACTTCGTGAAGCGGACGCTCGTTTCTTTTGTCGCGCAGAAAAACTTGGACCATACGCATCCAGAAGACCGTTACCGTCTCATGATATCCTTCCGTTTCCGTGTTTCGTCCGCCAGTGCTTTCGTTGTATTTGAGGATCGCCAGCCGCACCATTGGCAGTGCATCCTCTTTGTATTCGTCTGCGTACCACAATGCGATGAGCAGGTGCGCTGCATGCTGCCAACGTGATTTCGGCAGCGTGCACTCTCGAAACTGACGGACGAACTCGGCGTAGCCTTCTTCCGTCTCAGGCAAAACAGAAAGATCGTTCACTTGTCGGTGAATAGTTAGTTAGTTAGTTAGTCACTGCAAATAGTGACCGATTGCTCTTAATTTAATTGTTGTTTGGCTCGACATCGATAATGTCATCGCCTGAACTGGAAGAGCTTTTCTTAAGCGATTCGCCGCAGACTGGGCAGAATGATTTATCTCGGCTTGCCGGCGCCTGACAGCGGGGACATTGATAACCTGGAGTCGGAGTAAATCCAGCTTTGGCCTCCGCCTTAGCTGAAGCGGATGCATTGGGATCGGAGGCGACTTTAGACTGATCTATCTCCGCTTGCAGAATGCCTATCTCGTGCTCAAATGCAATTACTTCATTCGCTTTGTCTTTGAATACGTCTTCGGATATCTCTTCTCCGCGCACATACTTGTCGCAAACCATGCGGCCAAGCTCGAGTAATTTGGCAGTGCGTTTGCGTTCAATGTCCTTGATTTGGTTTTGCAAGTTGTAAGCATGCAACATCTCTTGCGAGCGCGCCTGTACTTTTGTCACTTCGCGACCGACTCCTTGAACCAAGTCATCAAAAATTGACATTGTCTATCTCCTGAGTGGATTTGGATTTATTTGACTAATCAATTACAACCAAACGCCTACGAGTTGCATTAAACTCGAGCATTTTTGCCGCAGTCCGGACAGAAAAAGAATGATGGGCTCAGTTTAGCACCGCAGTGGGGGCAGGTTCTAATTGTAGTACCCGGTTCTTCGGTTGGATAGCGTCCGGCCATGATCTCTTTAAATTGCTTGCTTTCTGACCAAGCTTTGGCCTCTTTGGCTCTAAACACGGGAACCGGGTGGGTGAGCCATATCTCGTGCAGCAACTTGTAAATCTTGTTGAGGGTACTGTGGTCGAGTTCTTCATAAGCATCGGCTTGTCTCAAGAATTCTTCGTGATTGATTTGGTTGTAGACAGTCTTCGAACCGCATGCCAGCTTCATGTGCAAGCGGATGCTGGCTTCCACATCTTGGACGACGAGAAGCTCTGCTCTGTCAGCTGTTAACTCCGACTTGCGATTCCAGTCATAGAGTGCGATTTCTAAGCCTGCCGTGGCTACTCTGCCTAAGCCCATAGTGGCGTGGAGTACGCTGGCGAGGAAGACTACTATAGTTTTGTAGAGTACATGCCCTGCTTTCACGTGACCCAATTCATGTCCAATGACGGCCATCAACTCGTCTTCTTCGAGCAGATCGATTAAAGAGGAGTGGAGCATGATAAATGGGCGCTCCACACCCATTGTCACAGCGTTTGGAAATGGGCTGTTGCCGATAAATAGATCTGGTTCATGCATATCAAGGATGTCGGCTGCTTCCTTGAACATTTTGTAGATCTTTGGGCACTGCTTTGGCGTCACATGGACGCAACCACCGAGCAACTGTACTCTGAGTATGCGCTCGTAGCCGAGTTCAATTAACTTGGAAAAGACTTTGTCGATAACCGGGATCTTTTTCACTGCTTCTAAAGCAGCTCTATCCGCTGGATGTTCGAACGCTGAAGAGGTTATGCGCGGAAATTTGCGTCTCGTCGTAGGCTGTATAACGCTCATAAATTCCTCCAATTACGGGAACCCGCGGTAATCTCTATTATGCTGCAATGCTATAACTTTCTACCCGCTTTGCGCCTCGATAAATACGATAGGAATTTTGCGGTGTTAACCCTGTATCTTGCCGACAGGTGAACCTTTTCGCAATCAGCGAATGAGCCCAAAATGGCGCAAACTAACCTTATTGAAACTGTAAGGTTTACTGTACTCAGCTTTGATTCAGCCGCGGTTACTGCGCTGGTTGGTGGTTGCTGTGGTCTGTTTGCGTTCTGATGCTTGCTTCAAAGACAAAAGCAGGTCGGGGAGGTAATTTTTGGATTGTCCACGCAGCAGCCAGGGTGGCAATAGCAGTCCGCCGTCAATAAAGATTGAGTATGTCACTTTGGTCATTCCAGTCTCACTGTCCTGTTCTAACTTCCAGGAACCGGCAACATCTTTGAAGGAACCACTTTTTCTATGCCACTCCATCAATCGCGGCGCTGTCTCTTTGATAGACATAACGTATTCGAATTTCAGTGGAGTGCCTTTGGGATGTATTGACTGTTTAACGAGCTTGGTCTGCCCGTTGTCCTGAACGACTTCGCATTTCTGGACATTGTTAAAAATTTCCGGAGCGTTGCTGTAGTCTGTCAGTAACTGCCAAATGTGCTCTGCTTTAGCGTTGACGACAACGCTTCCGACGGCATAAGTTTTGTTGCCCTTTCGTTCTTCGGAGACGAGCGGAGGTGCGTCAGAGCTTAGTTGCTCCTGTTTCTGGCTCTTTCTGGTCGGCAGCGAGGTCTCCCTATTTAGCGCACCGACGGCCGGGCACTGGCTAGCGATTACCTGCTGCGTTTTTCCGCAGTCGGCGCCGTCGCCCGCATAACTGCTAAGAAATGGCGACAGGCTGAGGGATAGAGCCATAGCAAAGATGAGACACCGTTTGGGGAGACTTTTCAAGAAACTCTTTTGCAAGACGATGTTCCTGTGAAGGTGTGAATGGTAAAAAGTCCGGATCGTGAATCGCTGTAACCAATTGCGACCGTTTTGTACACTCTTGCTTCCTTTCACTCGTGCAGCAAGTTCAGCAAGCAACACCCGGCGGCAAAATAGAATTGGACGCCGATAATTACTTACCCATTAATGAATGGACTCAACTGGTTCGAAACTATTATTAAGATCTGCTGACAACGCCGAGATGAGGTCGCGCTTGATATATGCCATATTATCATGCCACTGAATATGGTGTGATACTGTATTTGGTGTTTATGTCGATAGAGCAGGGCTTACGATTGAGCGTTTTCGCTTCCGTTGTAGCGCTTGCATGAGTCAGTCCTTTTCTCTGTGCTAGCGCGACATCACCGGCCAGCTAATTGGCCAGCGGTAAAATGGATACAAAAGAGTGTTTAGCTGAGACTGACAATCTCAATTCCACGCCCGCATAAGATTGCTGAATCATCCGAGATCGTAACGGCCGCCGCTTCTTCTATACCGGGAACAGATGCCACTACTTTCGGTGCCGCTTCTGCTTTGTAATCGACGACAACTGCGGAGTCTTTTCCGTCCTGCTGTCCGATTATGACTGCTTTTCCTTTGCTTGCCGCTAGCCCTCTTGCATCGTTTGGCAACTCGGTCGAACCGATCACTCGAAGGTCTTTATCCGACCGAGAAAGAACGAGGAAGAATCCTTTCGAGCGTGGATCAACAGCGGTTAAAAGTATGTGATCTTTAGTTACAACACCTTGCCGCAACGCCAGGTTCTCAAAGTGACGAGAACCTATGAGCTCTGGCTCTGTTTTTGTTACGTCAAACAGTGACACATCATTGAGACCGATTAAAAGAATGCCGCCATCATGAGCGGATGCTTGTGTGAATACACCCGGAATTGTGAATGTCTGCTCGTTCACGAGGCTGTTTGAGTAAGCTTGAACCTTGATGATCTTTGTCTCTTTAGACGATTTAACGTCTTTGGCGTGCTTTTTCTGGCGTTCCAGCTTTACCTGTTTGGCTTGCTCAGAGTCTTTTGTCTTTCCCTTGCCGCCTTCTTCTACAGTCTCAAGCACTGTCTCATCAGCGTCTTTCAGTCCGGAAGTTTGTAGCACATAAACTTTCTGTTGTATGGGATCAAAGCATAACTCGTTTCCACTTAGTTGCAGGCTCGCTGTAACTTCGTTCAAGCTTTGCATCTTTCGCAAAGTAAGTGAGTCTTTCAGCAAGCAAACTAGAAATGATCCTGCTCCAACTACGTTTTTAGAATAGGCGGGCAAGTTGGTTGTTGATACCAAATGCGGTGCTGAGGTCTGCGAAATATCGTAGAGGCGCAAGTCGGGGCCGGCCAGAACTACCAAGTTCTTCCAGGCAGCAATGCTCGAAGCGGCATAGCGCGGAACTGTATACTCGTAAGTTGTCTTCCAGCCTGTGAGCGTGAGTGAGACTATCTTCAAACCGATCCATCCCGATGCCACATAAGCAGTTCTGTCGCGCAATGCTAAGCGGCAGCTTTGCCCGATGGGTGAACCTAAGCGGGGCGGATCGTTGTCACGGTCTCTGGATAAGACACCTAATTTTGTCACAGTCATCGAGACAACTGTCATATCGGTGCTCGTGTTGCCCAGCACCATAAATCGCCCGCGCGTCGCGGCCATGTCGGTAACCGTCATGAGCGGATCGATCTGCATTTGTGACACTACATGTGGTACTGGCGATAATGCTACTGATTTCACACCCACGTAGCTTTCATTACTACTCGATTTTTTGCCTTCCAATTCGAATGATCCGCCGACCAGTATCACGTCACCGAACGCACTCATGTTGATGAAGTCTCCGCCCAGAGGCAAAGACTTGTGCAACTCAGGAGCAGAAGGAATTGCCGCACTAATACATTGCAAAACTGAATTTTGCTGTCCAACTAGAGCAATGAGAGTTCTATTTAGAATTTCCAGTTTGAGAACTGGCGCTGTGACCGGAAAGTTCGCCTGATAAGTAGGTTCTGTTGCGCGCCCCGATCTCGCTTCAGAATAGAGTGCGATGGTTGGTTCACCATTGATGGATGTGCCTGCTACACAAACTAGCTGCGGTGAGGAGGCGACACACGTCACCTCGTTGAACTTGTCGAGAACTGTGCGAGAGACGATTTGCGGTGTCGTGGCAAGATTGATGCCGACAAGCATCAGCTGGCTGTCACCACCATCGGTCTCGGCGGAGACTAATGCATAGGCTTTGTTGCCACTGACACGAAAGTCCAACACCTTGCGGCCAAGCCCGTTTAGCTTACCTAGCAGCTGCATCGGTTTGCCTTTCTTCGGACGAAAGTCCATAAGAGCCAAACGTCCGAATTCGTCAGTGAAACAACATAGGTTCTTGTCAGTAACGCCAATTTGCGATGGTGCAATCGGCGGGGGCCAGTCGTCCTTCGCTACTACATGTGGTCCACTGGTTGTTGTTGCCGCGTGCTTCTTCGCCCAAGACGGTGCAGTAGCAAGCGGATCTAGCGAAATGGCTAACCCCGAGGCTAACCCACCTATTAAGAAGGTTCTGCGCGAAAGCATGTAATCGATTGCCTTTCCTAATCCGACGAAGTCAACTTATAAATGCTACAAGGCCTTGGTGGATTACTGTCTGAACTAAACGCAATGCAAAGATTGCCACAATGGCTGAGATGTCTATATTGCCTATAGGCGGAATTAATTTCTTGAACGGCGCCAAAATAGGCGACACTATTTTATCAAGCGTGCTCCACGGCTGGTCGTACCAACGTATGTTCGGAAACCAGGTTAACAAGCACCATACAAGAATCAAAAGATTGAGAATCCCGAAGAGCCCGTCGACAAATTGTAACAGCGCGACCACCATACGTTTACATGCCTCAAATGAGCTTAGCGAAAGTATTTGTGTGTAGACTTCCCTTGAGGCTGATTGTAGCATCTAAACTTATTCTTGCTCGACTTTTGCTCGCTCGCTGAAAGCGCCATACAGGCTGTTCAATTGACCCAAGAACATTCACAAGAACATTCAATAGTCCAACAAATTAAGACTTGGACGAACAGCAGATTCATCGGTGATGACTGCGCCATGCTTCCCCGACAGCAACTGGCTACTACGGACAGTCTTATCGAAGGCACCCACTTTTTGACCTCTGTAAGCAGCTTTGAGGATATTGGTTGGAAATCTGTTGCCGTTAATTTGAGCGATATTGCGGCCATGGGCGGATATCCCGAATACCTGCTAGTAGCTATCTCTTTGCCTGCTCAGTTTACCCGTGAGCAGTTTTCGCGCCTTTACTCTGGCATCATAGATTGCGCAAATACCTTCAAGACGCGGGTTGCAGGGGGTGACCTGACCGCTGGACCCAATCTTGTTCTCTCACTTACGGCTCTCGGCAGCTGGCATGAAAACGGTTGTTTGACGCGTAGCGGGGCAAAAGATGGCGATCTCGTTATTGCAACCGGCGACTTTGGTGCTAGTGCTGCTGGGCTCTGGTACTTGCGAAACAACTCGCAGTCTATCCCCGGTGCGCCCCCTTGTTTTCCGCATGCGGCAGCCGCTCATAGGCGTCCACAGCCTAAGTTGACTGCCGGTTGGGCATTGGTTAAACGCACCGCATCAGAAGGAGCTTTGATGGACGCGAGCGACGGGCTGGCTGACGCGCTTGTGCAGATCGCCCACGCCAGTAATGTATCGATGGATATAGATTTGTCTTCGGTACCAGTGCATGAGGAAACAAGGAACCTGGCTGGATTAGCAGGCGTCGACCCTTTGCATTGGGCTCTCTATGGAGGTGAAGATTATCAATTGGTTGGCTGTTTGCGCAAAGAAATCTGGGACAATTGGGAGCAAGAATTGGCGACGCATTTTGTTGTGATTGGTCGAGTCAGCCGGGGACGTGGCGTCAATTTGCGCAACGCGGGCAAAGAAGGTGCCAAGTTAGATTTAGATAACGCCTTTCAGCAGATTCATTTCTAGTTGTTAGCTGTTTTAGCCTGATTAGCTTATTTCGATTGTTTAGTTTGATGCGTGGATGAGGAGTTCAGATGGTCGTTAAAGAAGAGCGCGCACAAGAAGTCGCCACTAATGTGCTTGATGGAAAAGCAGTAGCAGCCGCGGTTCGCGGGCGTCTGAAAGAATCAGTTGCTCAAGCAGTGGGGAAAGGCAAGCGCGCACCAGGTTTGGCTGTTGTGCTTGTTGGCGATGATCCGGCGAGTGCCCTCTATGTACAGGGAAAAATTAAGGCCTGCAAACAGGTGGGCATTGAGAGTTCGTTTCATAAGTTCGAGGCTACAGCGACACAAGATGAAATCATCGCTTGTGTGCGCAAGCTCAATGGCGATCCAAGTGTAGATGGCATTCTCGTCCAGTTGCCTTTGCCCAAACACATCTCATCTGACACGGTGTTGGAGGCATTGGATTCAGGCAAAGATGTCGACGGCCTCACCACCTTGAGCATGGGTCTTCTCCTTGCTGGCAAAAAAGGGCTAAGACCATGCACTCCAATGGGGATCATCGAGCTTCTCGACCACTACAAAATTACGATTGAAGGAAAGAAAGCCGTCGTAATTGGGCGTTCGAATTTAGTCGGCAAACCGATTGCGCTGTTACTCATGCAGCGCAATGCCACCGTCACAGTCTGCCACAGCCGCACACAAGGTTTAGAAGATATCTGTCGTGATGCTGACATCCTGGTAGTCGCAGCCGGACGCCGTAATTTCGTCAAAGGCTCATGGGTCAAGCCCGGTAGTGCTGTAATCGATGTCGGTATCCACCACACCAAGAATGACGATGGTAGCTCAGTCATTGACGGTGATGTCGAGTATCCGGAAGCGAGAAAGCATGCAGCTTTTATCACTCCCGTTCCCGGCGGAGTCGGTCCGATGACTATCGCTATGCTTTTGTCTAATACGTTTTTAGCTTACGAAGAGCATCTGCGCAACGGCTAAGGTGATGCACTCATGAAAGCGAAGCTGCCGGCCTGGGCTCGCATCATTATCGCCTTCTCGGTCGCGAGCATTGTCGGAGTCTTGTACACCGCGATTCGTAGCGTTTCGCTCCTTCAGCAGGCCGCTCGCGAGAGCTTAGATCCGTCCAAGCAGAAGGCGATAGCTCACCATGTAGCCGATTTCCCAGATCCCTTGCCGGCTGGCTTTTCCATTGACAAAGCTCTTTCGATCGCGATTCCCCTCGTGCCAAGCTCTGGCAAGGATATTTTGGTCGTCAAACATGTGCCTGACAACTTGAGTATCCAATTATTCAGTGACCCACTCTCTGGTCAGGTAGAGACTCTTGAGCCTCGCGAGTACCTGGACCGCGCCATGGAAGTGGGCGGTGGTAGTTACCTGACTCCCAAAATTCAAGCAGTAAAGTCTAAAGGACAAACAACAATCGCTGGGCAAGAGATGGCGTATATTGTTGGAGAGTTCAAAGATCCAAAGGACGTGGACGAAAGAAAAGTAGAAGGAATGATAGGTTGTATTTGCGTTAAAGAAAAGAAGAAAACGATTCTTATCACGGCGCTGGAACCCTTCGGAACTTCATTCAATCTCGATACCGTCATGACATTATTGAAGAGTGCGAAAAGCTTTTAAAACGAGCTTATAATTCGAGCAATTCGAAGTAATTCGATACTGAAAGGGGAGAAAAATGGCAGAAGATGCACATCACAAGGATCCATCCAGCAAATGGTTGGTTTTCTTTTTTATATGCTTTGGGATGGTCGTCTTTGCAATCGGTGTTTTTGCCGCGTTTACCTACAACGCCAATGCACCGGAAGCAGCGCCTGAAGGCGGCCACCACGGCATGGTCATGCCGCAAAACGTGCCCCACTCACAGCAGGCGAAAATCGCTTAGATAATCATGCCTAGCGCTGAAGTCGTCTCGGTCGGCACTGAACTGCTGCTGGGACAAGTCTTAGACACAAATTCGCAGTTTCTGGCCGTCGAGCTCGCCAAGCTCGGCATCGAGAGCTACTATCGCAGTACCGTTGGTGACAATAAGCAGCGCATTCGCGCCGTTTTGCGGCAGGCGCTTGAACGCTGTGACATCCTGATTACGACTGGCGGACTTGGTCCCACCGCTGACGATTTGACAACAGAATGCATCGCCGAGCTCTTGGAGACCGAACTGATCTTTGATGAAGAGGTTTTTGAGCATATAAGAAAACTCTTTGCTTCGCGCAATTTCAAGATGCCTGACAGCAATCGCAAGCAAGCTATGCGCCCTGTTGGAGCCGAAATTCTGAGTAATTCTCGCGGAACGGCTCCCGGCATCATCTGGAAGCTGGGACACAACGAATTGGCAAAGATAGGCATTGCTAACCCAGACCGTGAACGCCTGATTTTGACGTTCCCGGGTGTGCCGCGCGAACTTCATGCGATGTGGCGCGAGGTGGCTGCACCATATCTAGTCAAGAATTATGGCAGCGGTGTTCTCTGGTCTATCGAACTCAAACATATTGGCATCGGTGAATCTGCGCTGGCGGAGCAATTCGCTCATTTGCTCGATTTGAGTAATCCGACTGTGGCCCCATATGCGGGGTATGCTGAATGTCGTCTAAGAGTTACTGCTAAGGCTGCCACCGAGGAAGAAGCGCGGGCTCTGGCTGCACCGGTTGTAGCGGAGATTGAGTCGGGTAGCGGTTCGCGCTGCTATGGTTTCGATAGCGATACTCTCGAGTCAGTTGTTGGCCGCTTGTTGAAAGAGAAGAATCTACGTCTGTCTCTGGCGGAATCCTGCACCGGAGGTCTAATCAGTCAAAGATTAACTGATGTGCCTGGAAGCTCGAAATATATAGCACTGAATATGGTGACGTACTCGAACCAGTCGAAAATAGATCTGCTTAAAGTGAAACAGCAAACCATTGATGCTTATGGGGCTGTTAGTCCGCAGTGTGCGGAAGAGATGGCAAAAGGCGCCTTAGCACTCGGATACGGCGATATCGCTCTCTCGGTCACAGGCATCGCAGGACCAGATGGCGGCACTGCCGAGAAGCCTATTGGCACAGTCTACTTGGGGCTAGCAGCTGAAAACTTCTACACCGGCAAGACGTTGAGACTTGGCAAAGCCTCGATTCGCAGTGAAGTGAGATTCAGAACCGCCCAAGAGGCACTAAATATGGTGCGACTTTATTTGCTCGATCCTGCTTTGCTCGCTCCTCAAGAACTGAATACAGGTGCCGTAGGTTCAGCTAAGGCTTGAAGTGGCTACTTGAAATTCCCGAAACCCCGCGCTTGTGTTTTCGCTTTTGTCTCCGGCAGTGCGGCTGAGCTAACGTTCTTTCGGAACTCTCTTCTTTCGATTGCAGTCTAGCTGTCTGTGACCGGCGTGGACAGCGTAACAACCATGTGGTTGGAGGAGATTCAAATCTATGCTGACTATTTCCTACAGCGAAACTAGAAATCAGGGAACTCTTTCCACCTGGCAGCGTTGTACCTTGACCACGCCCTCGATGGCGCATGGCCAAGCTGCCGAACTGGAAAGACTGGCTAAAGCCAGTGGTGTCCTCCATATAAAAGAGGCTACTCTTCCACCTGACCAGGTCCTGCAGGGCGTTCACTGGACCCTGGTCGCCGAAGACGAGTCCGGTAGGCATAGAGTTATAGGAAAGTCGGCACGCAGTCCGGGGCTGCCGCTTGAAGATACTGACCCTGCTGAAGATCCCGAGAGCGTTGATGCTGCCGCGAATCCCTTAAATTACGACAGGCTAGGCGAATTGCTGGAATTCCTGAAGCCGCATTTGAAGAGCGGTTTTGCTGCATAAAGCTAAAATCGATTAGCTGTTTTCAGGTGTACTTTTTCTAAAAACGTGGCAGAAGACTTCTAAGTGGTGGTTCTATTGGGGGGCTGTCCACTTATCGGACTAAGTTTCTTGTCGGTAGACCGCACCAGAGCGATTGCGATTTTTCGCAGTGACACCTGATTTGGATTGAGTATCTAATGGCAAACAATGACGACAAGTGGATGGACAAAGGTTACGTTCATAAAGACAATTTGTTCAATCGACGAGTAACCAGTATTCGCAATCAGACAGTCTGGAACCTCAATGAAAAAGAGGCTCTGGAAATGTTGAAGAATCCGGACACTCAGCGCAACATTTTTTCACCGCCTGAACCCGTTCGAGAGCTGACGGATGACGAGATAGACATGCGTGCCTTCTACGACAGGCAAACGCCCACATACAGTTTTCGCTATCTGGTTCGCAACTTCCGTCGGGAGTTGACTCGTTCATACCGCTATAAGCGTTACGTTTCGATTCTCGTTGTTGCAGTAGATAACCTGAATCGCATCGGGCAAGAGTATGGCGTTCTTGCTCTGGACTCCTCAATTGCCGCTGCTGCAGATGTGCTAATTAATACCTGCCGCTCTGACGTCGACATGGTCGGACGCTATATGGAAGATCGCTTCATCGTATTGTGTCCGGAAACTCCTGGACGTGGTGCGATGGTGCTTGCAGAACGTATTCGGAAAAAATTCGAAGGTATTGCCATTCAGCACCAATGGCACACTATCAGGGTCAATGCCAGTATCGGCATCGCTTATTTTCCCGGACACGGCAAGGATATCGAGTCGCTAATTGCTCAAGCTGACTTAGCGACAGAGATAGTTGCAGACCGCGGCGGCAATGGAGTGTGCTTCGCACCAGAATTGTCCGAGCCACCATCCTGAGCTCAGGTCTGTGGCCTCGATCACCCTCTCAAACTGCAAAGATGGAGACGAACGGACCTACCCCGTTGTAGTTTTGCGCGGGTCTGCACAAGGAAATACAGTCTCGGCTATCAACGAAAGTTTGCGCAGTAAGACTAAACCGTGTGAAGTGCCTCTTGTGCGCGGGTCCTTTAAAGTGCTGGTAGAGCTGCTACCAGGCGAGAATAAGATAAAACTAAAAGCTAAGTCTAGCGAACTGAAATTAGTGCTGCGCTATTGTCCACTGCCAACAGTCTACAAAGTAAATCCGATTTACCTCACCGCCGATACTGGTGAAACTTGGTATCTTACACAATTTGCTAATGACCGTCAGGACTACCGCAACAAGTTTGATGTGGCAGTTAAACTTCTGCAGACGTTCACCGCAGAGCAGATGCATGCCGCCGGGCACGGTTACAAGACATTCTCAGTGGCATACGACTCTTCCGGAGTTGCTCCGATTCATGTCTTGAATATGGAGTGTTCGGCGGAGAGTCTGCGTGCCCTCAGTGAAGACGATCTGTACATGAAATGTTTGCAGCGAGTGTCGCGTGCGTTTCCAGATCAGCGGGAGAAGAATCTAGCGATAATGGCTTTTACTGGTTACGATCCGGTAAAGCAGAAGCCGCTAGCGCATACGGCGCTGGGAGGACCTTCTCTGGCGCTTTTTTCTTGTAATGGCATGTGTAGTTGGCCGGCTGATATCCCGAACGTTGCGGCAGCATTCAACAACACAACGCCGGTCGATGTCGGCAAAATCTGGAATGACACGAATAACCGGTCGCGGCTGTGGGCTTTGGCTAGTACTACAATCGGTGTCACGTTGCACGAACTCGGACACTCATTTGGACTTGGGCATTATGATGATCCGTTCAGTATCATGTCGCGAGGTTTTGACTATTTCAATCGCCACTTCGTTTCGACAGAGCCTTCGTCCAGCGGCAAAGTCACAGACCTATTGCCTGGCGATAACGCGGCTCGCTGGAACGCCGAGGCCGCTGCACTACTGAGTCTGAGTCCCTGGTTTCAAGCTGTCCAAGTTGAAGATTCAATTGAGCGAAACGGTGGTGCGTTCACAGTCGCAAACGTGGATAAAGATACGGAGCGCCGCTATCCGGTTATTGTTATTCGCGGAACTGCTGCAAATGGCACTTTAGTGAAAGCTTTTCGTGGTTGCGGCAATGATGGTGCTGGTAGTGGCATTGCTAATGCCACTGCCAATGCCAATGCCAATGCCAATGCCACTGGCCGCGTCGATGCCAACGCCGATGGCAATGGCACACGAGTGAATGAAATCGTTGCGCAGACAACGGCATATGAAGGGAAGTATAAGTTGGTTGTACCTCTTGTGGTCGGTGCTAATGAAATGATGATCGCCGCTGGAACGACTTCGATTGAGCGGACTATTTACTATGAGCCGCTGAAGAATACCCACAAAGTGAAGCTTGTCTACTTTGTAGGCGCTGATGGCGATACTCGATATTTGACGCAGTTTGACGATGATAAGCAAAATTTTGCTGACCGGCTGCGCGTTGCCGGGCGGCTTGTACAAACGTTTTCTGCTGAAGCAATGAACCAAGCGGGTTTCGGATATCGAACATTTACTCTTGATGCAGATGAAAACGACAAACCTGTGGTCGAAGTTGTGCGTTGCGAAGAGTCGTCTGACGTATTGCGACAACTTGGCGGCGGTGAGCTGTTCGAAAAATTGCAATCTTTACTCGACGATCAATTCCCTGGTGATCATTTGCGTTTCATAGGAATAATGGGATTCACAAACTATGATGCGGAAAGCCAGTCGCCACATGGTCACACTGCTATTGGAGCGGGTCGACTCTCATTATTTTCATCTGTTGGATTGTGTTCGTGGCCTGATTCGGTAGACCAAGTGACGAGTGCATTTACAGACAATCGAGAAGTTGAGCGGACGAGGATTTTCGACGACAGTAGTGGACGAGGACGCTTATGGGCACTCGCCAGCACGACTATTGGCGTAACGTTGCATCTTCTCTGCAAAACATGGGGGCTTGAAGGTGTTGGTTATGATCCATTTAGCATAATGTCCCGCGGTTTTGATTTTTTTAGTAGACATTTTGTCGTTCTCGAACCAGTGGCTGGGCATCCTAGTGGAATGGTCGTTGTGGATTCAAACTCAGTGCGTTTTGATGCCGAGTCAGCAAAGCAGATAAAAGAATGCGCTTGGTTTCAGCTAGATTAGATTGTAAGGAGATTTTTTCTTTTCTGACAAATTGCGGTGTCACGGCCTTGGTTCGGAAAAAGTTGAACCGATATCGGTTGAACAAAATTGAGAGAACATTGGCGATATTTTCTGACTGCTAGCGAAAAAAGCTGAACCGATATCGGTTCAGCTTTTTGAGATGACCCACGCTTTTCAACGTTTAATTGACACCCGCTGACACAATGTTGCCACGGTTTCCCGCCAATACTGGCATTAGACAAGGGATGCATCTTTGGGGTTACCAAAAACTTTGGCTTTTCGACGTCTGGTGTAAGACAAGTATAAGCGTGTAAAATACGATTTCTTCTCTAGCTCCGTGCATTCCGATCAGCGCCGGTGTGGTCACATGATTTTGAATTGCTGCCGATTCCTACTATTAATGCTCTTGCCGGCTTCAAGATGCTAAATGAGTATTCGGTGCCTGATAAGCGCAACGACTGGTTGACAAGCTCCTCTTTGAAGCGTATATTTAAACGTATAATCTACGTTTGCTCTAATGCTTTGATACAGATAGCAAAAGAAAGTAGGATATTCAGATGATTAATGAGACAAGCGAATTCACGCAGCCTGAACTGTCCTCAAGTAAAAGTGGACTGCCGGATGGTTTGCCGTATAAGTCGGTGCCTTTATTTGATCCCATCTATTACATCGATTTCTACAAAGTAGGGCACATCGACCAATATCCGAAAGGGATAAATCAAATCTGGTCGAACTGGACGCCGCGAACTACTCGCGTTCCAGAACAAAAAACTGTCGTTCACTTTGGCTTGCAGTATTTTTTGAAGAGAGTTTTGATTGAGCTGTTCGGGAATTTTTTTGCATTGCCGGTTTCGGTTGCCGTTGAGCAGTACGAACAGGTGATTCGCGCAACACTTGGCATTGGCAACCCGCGCACAGATCATATTCGCCAACTTCATAGTCTTGGGTATTTACCGATTGCTTTTTATTCTGTTCCGGAAGGTATGTCAGTGCCTTTGAATTGTCCTGCGGTAGTTGTGACGAACACTCATCCGAGCTTTTTCTGGTTGCCCAACTATCTTGAAACGATGCTTTCTGCCTATCTCTGGAAGCCGTCCACGTCTGCGACTACCGCGCAACGGTTTAGGTCCCTGTTCGAGCGCTTTGCCAGGCAGTCAGGTGAGATTGACATGTCGTTTGTTGATTGGCAAGGACACGACTTCTCTATGCGTGGGATGAGTGGCGTTGAGGATTCCATACTTTCGGGGCTCGGACATCTCACATGTTTCAGAGGCACAGATACTGTTCCGGCTATTCTTGCCGCTCAACATTATTACGGTGCTTCACTCGATTGCGGCGGTTCGGTGTCTGCAACCGAACACTCAGTGATGTGCGCTGGTGGACAAGATGGTGAATTTGAAACTTTTCGTCGGTTAATTGAGGACATTTATCCAAGCGGAATTGTGTCGATTGTAAGTGACACCTGGGATTTGTGGAAGGTCTTAAGCGACTATATTCCTCGCCTTTCTTCTGTCATCAAGTCGAGATCTGGCAAGGTCGTGATCCGCCCCGACAGCGGAGTGCCAGATCTGATCATCTGTGGCAATCCGGAATCAACCGATGAATACGCTCGCAAAGGCACTCTCAAGCTTCTAGCAGAAGCCCTTGGTACGGCTGCCAACGGAAGCGGCTTGCCGATTATTAATGGTGCTGGTGCTATATATGGTGATTCGATTAGTTATGAGAGAGCTGAACGAATCCTCAATCGTATTGTAAATGAGCTCAAATTGTCTCCGTTCAATATGGTCTTTGGCATTGGCTCCTATACTTACGAATACGTAACGCGCGATACTTATGGTTTTGCCATGAAGGCAACAGCTGTTCGGCGTGAGGGAAAAGTCATACCGATTTTTAAGAAGCCAGTCACCGATGGCGGTGGCAAATTTTCGCATAGAGGAATTCCAGCTGTGTATGGCGAGAGCGGAGCTTATACATACAAAGAAGGGTCCAATCCGGAAGATCTGGACAATTGTGCATTCGTCAAGGTCTTCGAGAATGGACGACTGTTGGTTGATGAGTCATTTGATGTGATTAGGAGAAGGGTTCGTGAAACTCTTTAACATCACTCTCGGTGACCACCGGGCATATGAGAAGTTTAAGTATCCTGCAGGTGAGCTGCAGGTGCGGTTGCTTCCGGCATCTCTGAAAGAGCTTCATTCCGCTGGCCAGATTTTGCTGACTGCTCGAATAACTTCAAGTGAAGAGTTGATAGAGGCATGTCTTCTTGTCGGTGCATTGAAGGGCTGCCTGATCTCACAAGGTGAAAGCGAGCCATCCAAGCGAATCGTCCTGGTGCTACCATATCTTCCCTATGCTCGTGCTGACAGACGCTTTGTCGAAGGCGACTGTTTTGGTTTGGAAACTTTCGCGCACATAGTCAATGGACTTGAGATCGACGTCTATTGCCTTGATGTGCACTCTAGCAAAGCACCTGATCTTGTTCGTCGTCTACATTCGCTTACGCCGGAGCCTCTTATACAGCAGGCGATACGACATAACTTGGCTGCTTGCGGAACTGAAAAATTGACATTGCTCTTTCCGGATGAAGGAGCGAAAAAACGATACGGGGAGCTTTCTCAATCACTATCACTAGGCGCTTTGCATTGTGCCAAGATTCGCGATAAGGTGACTGGCAAACTTTCTAAGTTTTCTGTTCCGGAAAAGCAAGAATTTACAACTGCGAATGTCTTGTTGATTGACGATATCTGCGATGGTGGTGGCACTTTCATCGGTATTGCGGAGGCTCTTAAAGGTCATGATCTGCAGCTGTCGCTTTACGTTACGCATGGTATCTTTTCCAAAGGACTGGCGCCCTTGGTCCGACGGTTTGACACCATTTACACCACCGATTCGTTCGCACATGATCTTATCGATCCGTCTTTGATTGTTTATCAAACATCAAACCTCTTTGAACGGGCAGTATTGCCATCTTTACAGCGTTCGACTGTGTAGTGCAAACGGTCATTACTTAAGACCAATAGCAGGCGGGTGTGGGATTCTTCCCATGGGCTGTACCGGTGTGACCAACTTTTGACAAATCCGCTGGCTAGCATGAGTTGCGATGACCAACCGAGGCTGCCAGATGCTATTTGCCAGATTTCCTCTTATTTTGATTGTATTACTTATGGCTCCTGTGACATTCGAAAGTTCGGCGGTTGCACAAAATGCAAATGCTACTTCGCCTGCACTGCGCAACCAATATTGTACTCAACATAATCAGCCCGCCGGAAACATTCAGATTGCCTGTTTGCAACCGATTGGTGGAGCAAGTCTGCAAAAGCAGAAAGATGATGCTATGAATCTCTTTCAAACGATGCAGTTTGGAGCCGCCCGCGAAGCATACAACAAACTATGTGGGCAGGAGCCTAACTCTGCGTACGATCATTATTGGCTTGCAGAGTCGCTTTATGAGTTGAATGACTTTAATGCTGCAGCTAATGAATTCTCGAGAGCCGCTAACCTCGAGCCGCAAAATGAAAAGACGCAGTTGCGCCTAGTAGAAGCTACCCTTGCCACAAGAAATTTCTCATTGGCCCGTGAAGTGGCACTTCGAGCTGTGCCTAATGTTCGTGATGAACGACTGAAAATTCGCTTGGCCAATGTTCTGCGTGTGGCGACGATGGGACCACCTAAGGCTCCAACCTGCGGGCATGCCCAAAATCACTTAGAGAGTGCGAGGAAGAAGTAATGTCTCATCGCGTCGCTAATTTCCCTTGCAAACGTACCGCCAAACTGTCTCGGTCGAACCGCTTGAATAGAAAGCGGGGTAGCATTATCGCTGAGACGCCGGTTACACTCTGGGTCCTTTTTTTCGTCTTCTTTTTCCCGTGCATGAACTTGGCAGCGATCTGCATGCGCTCCACGTTTCTTTATTGGGCTGTGCACACCGCTACGTTTGAAGCTGCCAGAGCGAAGACTTTTCAAACCGCAGTCAACGGTAATCCTTCCGCAGTTCAATTGGCTGCTGATGAAGTTCAGGCTGTTATTGCAGCATTCTCTGGCATTACAATCAGTCAGGTGACTGTAAATATCGTCTCCACTGACGTGAACACGATGACTATAACGAGACAGAGTATGCCTTTGTCTCAGCCGGCAGATACATCGCAAAACACTTACCAGATCGAGGTGGCAGTGAAGGGAGCGTTCGAGCCGTTCTTCAATTACCGCTCTAGTTTCTTTGGCGCGATTCCCGGACTCACTGCGCCGATTCCTGCGACCTTTGTCGATAGACAGTTCTGTGAGAATCCGCAAGGACTAAATATTTAGGCTTGGAGAACGGTGTTTTGAAATTTATTGGACTTCCGTTGTGAAACTTTTGAATTATTGGAGAGACCTTACCATGCGTCGTTCAGCTGTTAGCATCAGGAATCGTTCGACCTTATGTGCTGGTTCTCGCTCCGCTTGCGGACAGTCACTCATTCTTTTGATTGCAATTTGCTCGATGATGGCTATTCCATTGATTGGCATGACGAGTTTCGAGATCGGGCGTCTGATGCTGTGTAAGCAGCAATTGCAAAACGCGTCTGATGCTGCCGCACTAACTGCCGTGGCGCAACTCGCGAGCGCCGACAATACAAGCCCGACACAAGCGCACCAGGACGCCATTACCGCTGCTCTCGGTGTGTTCCAAAAGAATACGGTGTTGGGACGGTTGCTAACCAGTTCCAGTCTCGCGAGCACTGAAGGCGCAAGCGTTTCCACCGGTCAGGCGTCTTTGTATTTCGAGTTTGTCGACCCAATAACTGGAGTAGTGCAGCCCATAAGCAGTCCCAGCGCCAAAATAGTTCGATTGTATGTCAGTTATGGTTTGGAGCCGGCCTTCGGGAAGTTCTTAGGTTTGGGCAACTACGGCGTTACTGCTCTAGCGAAGGGCGCCGTGCCACAACTTGATGTTGTTCTCTGCTTCGATGTCTCTGGATCGATGGACGACCAGACACCTGTTACCCTTGTGCGTCGCAAATGGAACGAGAATCTGAATCGGGTCGTCTACAACATTCCGGTTGACGTCAGCGGACCGGGGCAAGGCACCATATATAATATCATTCAGCCCGGAGAGAAGGGCACCAGTTTAAATGCCATGTCGCCGCAGCTTCTCGACCAGGCCGCTATCAGAGACGACAATCAGCTGGGATTTGAGTTTTCCGAATATCTGAAATGGTATTATGCCGAGAATTCGAGTGGTCTGCGTTCTCTCAACAATCCCGTCGATGCCGGCGCTCCGCCGGGCAATTGTCCGCCCGGAAATGCAGCTACATATGATGGCTTCCCTACATTTACCGACCTCGTAGTAAATATTGATGGTAACACAACTTTCCAAGGCATCAACATAAATGGTTATGACTTTCCGTCATACGCTGTATTGGTGGAAGCTGCTAGAGGAAATTTGGAAAATCAGGCTGTATATCAGTCAAGCCGTGCCAATACTGCCATGGGAATGGTACAGCCGAAGCCTGGTTACCAGCATGCTTATCAAAATGCAGTTCTCAATCAGTTGCAACCGATCCACAACTCGATTGTTGCCG
This sequence comes from Oculatellaceae cyanobacterium, assembly GCA_036702975.1. GTDB lineage: Bacteria > Cyanobacteriota > Vampirovibrionia > Obscuribacterales > Obscuribacteraceae > DATNPX01. Next base: position 89,524 of record DATNPX010000032.1, on the reverse strand, counting down.
CGCAAACTTTCATCGATATTCTCAACACCGATACTGATTGTCACTTTGGGTTCGCATCGTTTGATGGAGACATTGGTACCTCGCCGACATCGACGGAATCTTGGCCGTCCATAGACTACTGGTACGGTTCAAATGCAAACTATCCGCTTCCTTCAATTCCGTTAAATTCTGCTACTGGAACCACTAACTATACGCAAGTGAACAACGCTATTGCGTCTTGTGTTTCACTTGGTTCGACAAACTTTGGTGCTGCAGTGCATCAGGCTGTGCTAGATATTAAAGCTCATCGGCGCAAGGGTAGTGTTCCAGCGATCGTTCTATTTACCGATGGAGAGCCTACTCAGCCTAGTGGACCTCTCGACAGCACAGATGGCGATAACAATGCCAGGTTGGCGGCTGTCGAAGCGCGGAATGCAGGAATTCCTATTTATACGATCGGGTTGGCACAGAATCAAGCCATCATTCCCGCCGAAACTGCAATTCTTACTGACGCCAACTCTAACCCTTCGACCGGTGGAATGGCAGGCATTGCAGGACACGGCGGAACATTTAACCTTGTCACTGATAGTGCTAGCCTGCGGGCTGCGTTTGAAAAAATTGCCAGACATCTTGTCGAACTCGTTGCAAAAGGATAATTGCGCCATGCGAAAAAGTTCAAAAGTCTATCGTTCGCAGCGTGGCGATCTTGTGATTGAGTTAGGTATCGGAGCCTTTCTATTTCTTATATTCTCGCTAACGAGTTTCGATCTTGGATTGCTAGTTTTTTGTGCCGACCTAAACGACCGCGCCTGCCGGGATGCTGCTCGGGCTGCGGCACAGGGAAGCGATATTACCAGTGCAACTAAGCTGGCGAAGGCTGCCTTGCTGGCACACTCTCCCGCTGTGGCTTATATGAGCCCACCGATGATACAAGGAGCCATCAACTATGTGGATTTTGGAGGACATCCCCCGAACAGTCAGACGGCGCCTTATGTGCAAGTGACTACATCCACGGTTTCGCAAATTCCGGCGGGTCCGGTTCAGTTCTTGGGCGCTAGATTTTTACCCGATGGCAAAGCGACTTTCGTTCAGACTTACACATTCCCGATTATCAAAACCAAATAGTTGCAGGCGTGTTTTGTTTGTTTGTTTGTTTGTTTGTTTGTTCGTGCCAACTCTTTGACGAATTTGATCTTTAGAGTGAGACACAGTTCAAGGCGATTCCTTGGAACTCTCCGCACATCACTAGCTGTAGCCGCAAACGCATGAAGCGGTTATGGCAAACCCTTACCATCTGGAGAAGTAAAATGGCTCTCGACAGAATCAACAACGAAGTACCGAGCTCTCACGCAGCGCACAACCTCTACGAGAGGGTAATGCCGCAGCTGAAGCCCCACCTCGACAAGCCTTTCGGCAGTCATTCTACGCATGGCGACCAGGTTCACGATACGAAATCGTCTGGTGGCGCTCGTGGTGCTTCGGATAAAGCCGGGGTGACCAGAGCGTCCGGCTTGGATGCGGGACCGATTCCGGTCTTGCCACCAGGTTCGCCACCGGTAGAACAGACGGCGGCGCCGACTCAGACAACTCCTCCGGAAAAAATTCCGGCGCCAACGCCACCATCCGGACCACCGACTGAAAAGCCGCCAACGCCGAAGCCACCGGAAAAACCGCCAACGCCGACTCCACCACCTTCGTCGCCTCCGACTGAGAAGCCTCCTGCGCCAAAACCGCCGTCAGGTTCGTCCACAGAGGGAGGTAACCCGCCAAATCCTGGTAATCAAAATCAGAATAAGCCTGAGGTGTCCCCGTATTCGCCACCTGCATTTATCAGCTTACCGCTTCCCCCGCACGAGCATCATTCGAAGCATCACGATAATCCTCAGCCGAAGACGCCTGACGGTCCGCCTCTCGTGCCGCCGCCGCTGGAACCGCTTCCACTGAAGCCGAGCACACCTGATGTTCCGGTAGTGCCACCGGTAGTGCCTACTAAGCCGTTAGTGCCGCCGCCAGATGTTCCGATCCCCCCGCCCAAGACCACCACTGTTCCTCCGAAGGATGTGCCACCACCGCCCCATCCGTCCACGCCTCCGCATGATACCGTACCGCACAAGACACCACCTGGGCATCCAAAGATTCCCACAAATGTCTTCACAGGGCAGGGTGCCTCTCATTCACAAGCGGTGATGGAGAGTAAATACAAGGCTATCTATGGTGGGGGTAAGCAAGGAAATGGCCATTTTGAGCATTTGATTTGCGACGAACTTGGACAAGAGTCGGGAGCGCGCAAAGATCCACTTATCCTTGACGTTGAGCCAGTTGGAACAGGCAAAGACCGTGGAATGAAGCATCACCAGACCGAGATGGTGGCACCAAAAGACCCGATGCATTTAGGCGTGTGGAAATACAGCGATGCCGGGGTAACTGGTAAGACTATCATCGTGGGGCACGTTGTCTTTGGTGGCACTCCCGGACCGTTCTATAAACTACATGACCTCGGTGTTCACAACGGCACTCCTGACCGCGTGACGTTAGCGGACACGCATGGACACAAGACCACTTATCAATTTAGTGGACGCGAGATCGTCAAAAATCCCAACGACCAAAAAGTTTGGAATAGGGTCTTTGGGGCTGGCGATCCGAAGCACAAAGAGCTTGAGCTTATCACTTGTGCTGGTCCAGTCGACCATGGCGTGCACAAATGGCGGCTTATCGATCATCTCACGGAGGTGAAGAGCGCCGCTTCTGCTTCATCACCGAGTGTCAAGAAAATTGCAATTGAAGTCTCTCATTCCAAAGTGGTAGTGCCGGGCGCTGTGGAAACCGCCGTATCACAACCGGCAGTGGCGCCTAAGTCTGAAGCAGAGCCTGTGAAAACTGATAAAACAGACGGAAAGTCATCATTACCGGCCGATTCAGGAAAGCTTGTCGCGCCGGTTCAAGAGCGAGTAGAGCAGACGTCCACGATTGGTGAAACAACAGCAAAACCTGCACCGACGCATGCAGAGAGTTCAGTTGGGAAATTGGTCGGTCAGTCCGAGGACAAGGTCATGAACAGAGCTGCTGACAAGCCGGCCGACAAACCTTGCGACAAAAACACCGCTCAGGCGCAGGCCGCGCTGGATGCGGCTCAATCAAAAAACGTTGCGCAGCCGTCGATGGAGGCAAGCACAGTCAGTTCGCCTGGACAACCTCTGGGGGCACGCATCACGTTCGACAATACTTTCAAGCACGCACATGGCTCTATGACTGGAACAAGCGTGGAACTCGGAGGCGACTTGCGCGATGGAAAGCTCTCCTACTTAACTGCAGGTCCTAATTTCACTTTTGTCAACAACGATACTAATATCGTTCGTGCCAATCTAAAGCTTGGAATAGGCACAGGTTCAGACCTGTTGTCCACCGATCTGCCCGAGCGGGGTTTTGATAGACTCAGCATCTCTACTCAATTTGACGCAACACATCGTCTGAACTCTGGCGCCGCTGCCTTCGGTGACACTTCTGCTTATTTTGCCGGTGCGTTTGGTGTCGGCACTAGAGGAACGCAAGAGCTGCTTGAGACGGGGCTCGAGCAATACAACGGTCACCTGCTGCTCCGTGCAGGTTTACAGGCGAGCAAAGATAGAAACGCGCCCATCGGTACATATGGAGTGCTTGGTGCAACATATTATTCCGGAAGGTATTTTGTTGGAGCCACTGCCGAACAGCCATTGAATGCCCAGTCTGGACAATCCAGACGTCCCACGGTTATGTTGTCTGCAGGCTTCAGCTTCTAGCCACGATTAGGTAATGACTGTTGGCTCAGTCATGCCAGTCAGTTCGTGGACCTTGGCCAGCTCGTTGGCGGTCTTGATCAAATCGGCCAGTGCTTCCTGCGTCTCTTGGTCATGCTTCTTCGTGTCTGGCTCGTATCTCTCAATGTAGATGCGCACAGTGGCTCCATGCGTGCCAGTTCCTGATAGCCGATAGACGATGCGCGAACCGTCTTCGAAGAGGATACGCACGCCTTGATTTTTGCTGACACTGTGGTCGACTGGATCTTTGTATTCAAAATCGTCGGCTACTCTCACCAATTTTTCTCCGAGCTTCTTGCCTTTTAGTGCTGGAAGTTGCGCATTCAGTTCTTCCATGAGTTGGTGCGCCTTGCTTGACTCGACCCCTTCGTAGTCGTGACGTGAATAATAGTGGCGTCCATAAGTCTTCCAATGCTCGCGAACAATCTCTTCCACAGATTTTTTTGTTACAGCCAGAATATTCAACCAGAAAACGACCGCCCATAATCCGTCTTTCTCTCTGATGTGATTAGAGCCAGTACCGAAGCTCTCTTCTCCACACAGTGTTGCCTTGTTCGCATCCATCAGATTGCCGAAAAACTTCCAACCAGTTGGAGTTTCATAAATGTCTAAACCGAGCTTTTGGGCGACGAGGTCAGCGGCCTGACTGGTCGGCATCGAACGCGCGATTCCGGCAAGTCCCTTCTTGTATGCTGGAACAAGTTTGGCGTTCGCGGCAAGTACGGCCAACGAATCACTAGGGGTTACGAAAAAGTTGTTGCCGAGAATCATATTGCGGTCGCCGTCACCATCAGAGGCGGCCCCCATGTCGGGTGCGTTCTCTGCGTACATGATTTTGACCAAGTCATGGGCATAGACTAAATTTGGATCGGGGTGTCCGCCGCCGAAATCGACCAGCGGTGTGCCACTACGCACGGTGCCTTGCGGCGCGCCGAGGGTCTCTTCGAAGATCTTGTGAGCGTAAGGACCGGTTACTGCATGCAGTGAGTCCATGCATAGTCTAAAACCTGATTTGAAGAGCTTTTTAATGGCATCGAAGTCAAATAGTTCTTCAAGCAGCTCTCGATAGTCGTTGACCGGATCAATGACCTCCACGACCATGTCCCCGATTCTCTGTTCGCCAAGCTTGTCTATATCGATTTCCGGAGCTTCATACAATTTGTACGATTCGATCGTTCTACTGCGTTCGAAGATCGCTTCAGTCACGTTCTCAGGCGCCGGACCGCCATTTGCTATGTTGTACTTGACTCCGAAATCGGCATCTGGTCCGCCTGGGTTGTGACTGGCGGAAAGAATGATGCCACCATCAGCCTTGTATTTTCGGATTACGCAAGAAGTGGCTGGTGTAGAGAGAATGCCATTCTGACCTACTTTGATGCGTTCGAAGCCGTTGGCCGCTGCCATTTTTAGAATCAACTGTATCGCTTCGCGGTTGTAATAGCGTCCGTCGCCACCTAGGACGAGTGCCTTCCCTTTGTTCTCTTGGCGGGCATCAAAGATAGATTGAATGAAGTTCTCAAGGTAATGCACTTGCTTGAAAACCTTGACCGATTTCCGTAAACCGGACGTGCCCGGCTTTTGGTCGCCAAACGGTTTGGTTTGCACTACTCGGACATGGGCGCTCTTGTCTGCAAGTTGGTTCATCGGTAACTCCCAGGTAGTTCTCGCGGTCAGCCACGCTAAATCGAAAGTCTATTTTAGGTGTTTTCGTTCCCTTTCACATTAGTGCAAGGATTTGGCCAATGAGTTCCGAGCTATATGCGTGAGCGTTCACGACAGTCGTCTAATGGCGTTAGGCTGACTTTTCAGCAAATAAACATTGCATCGCCATAGCTGTAAAAACGGTAGCGTTGTGTAATCGCTTCTTCGTATGCCCTCATGATCAACTCTTTTCCTGCGAAAGTGCTGACAAGCACAAGCAAGCTCGAACGGCTTAGGTGAAAGTTTGTGATCAAAGCGTCTACCACTTTGAATTTGTAACCTGGTTTTATGTAGAGATTTGTCGACTCTCCGTCGACGACCCTGATTCCATCGCTAGAGGCGGCGCTCTCGAGCGCGCGCATCGATGTGGTTCCTACAGCGATAACTCGGCGTCCTTCTCGTTTTGCCTTGTTGACTGCTGCTGCGGTTGACTCAGGAACAAAAAAGATCTCTGGTTCAATGTAGTGGTCTTCTACCGAGTCCTCTATCGGTTTGAAGGTTCCAGGTCCTACATGAAGAGTTACGAACTTGATTTGTACGCCGTTTTGTTCCAACTTAGTGAGCAAATCGTCGCTAAAGTGTAGACCTGCTGTTGGTGCAGCTACGGCTCCTGGTGCTTTGGCGAAAACTGTTTGATACCGTTCGAGGTCAAATGAGCGGGTATCCGAGCGTCCCGTATTTGTAAAGTTGTCCGGGCCCTTGTCGCGGGCAATGTAAGGCGGCAAAGGTGCGTTGCCTATCTCGCTCAAAAGCTTAAACACATTGCTGCCTCCGCCCAGATCGAGGATTAGGCGCTTGTAACCATCATCTGCTGTGATGATATCTACTACTTTGATTTGATAAACGACACCGCTGACGGTGCTGGTTTGCAAATATTCGCCTGGCTTGATTCTTTTGATCGGCTGCACCATCGCTTGCCATAAACCGGGGCGGCTAGTTTCGGGCTTGATTAAAAGCAGGGAGACGTTGCCTCCTGATGCACGCTGGGCGAATATTTTCGCCGGAATTACTTTAGTGTCGTTTACAACGAGCATGTCACCTGCCTTCAAAAAGCTAGGCAAAGCATCGAAGCGAGTATGTTCGACCGTCTCGCTTGTTCGCCCAAGGACGAGGAGCTTTGAATGTTCACGGGTCGAGAGGGGCTTATCGGCGATGAGCTCTGCTGGGAGATCATAGGAGTAATCGTTCAGATCTGTGGTCTCAGTTGCCGGTCCAGATTTGATGGGCTCGCTCATGGTGCTCTTTCAGGGCGGTGACATCTAATGGATAATGGCAGACCATACTAGCGGAATTTTCAATTGAACGAACGAGGATTGCGGGGTGAGCGCAAAGAAAATAAAGGAGCTCATTTTCGCAGCGGCACGGGAAGAAGGCTTTCATCGCGCTTCGATCGGTTCTTTAGAGCCTTTATCTGATGCTGCGCGGAGCTATGAAGAATGGCTCGACAGGGGCTTTGCTGCCGGGATGGAATATCTCAAACGCAACTCCCGATTGCGTACATCTCCGCAGTTGCTTTATCCAGGTAGCCGGTCGGCTATCATCGTCGCGGTCTCCTATTACAACCAATTGCCGGCTGATGTGAGCTTTCCGAGTGCAGGCCGAGTCGCGCGCTATGCCGTTGGGCTTGATTATCATGCAGTTATACGAGCTCGCTTACGTAACCTGAAGACGCGGATCGAAGTGCAACTTGGGCGACCTCTAATTGCCAAGGCCTATACGGATGATGTCGCCTTGCACGAGCAATCCTTTGCATCCAGGCACGGTATCGGTTTTACCGGTCGCAACACCATGGTTATAGGACCAAAATTGGACGGCTCTTATTATTTCCTGGCCGAGCTTTTTACCGACTTGCAGCTTGAGGCTGATGAGCCATATGAAGGTACCTGTGGTAGTTGCTTTCGTTGTGGAGTTGGCTGCCCCACGCAGGCGATTACAGCTGACGGGCATGTGGACGCAAACTTGTGCATCTCCTATTTAACTATAGAAAACAGAGCAGGCATCCCCTTGGCTTTGCGGCAGTCAATAGGCAGCTGGCTATTCGGTTGCGATGTTTGCCAGGAGGTTTGTCCCTACAATCAGCGACCGCCCCAAACAATGTGGGAGGAATTTAAACCGGAAAAAGGAGTCGGGCACGAGGTTGACTTGTGTCGGATTTTAGATATCGCTGATGACACGGAATTCACTAAACGTTTTGGGCATACTCCGCTGAGACGCCCCAAACGGCGTGGTTTACTGCGTAATGCACTTGTCGTAGCTGGCAACCATTTGCGGGAGATTTCCAAGAAGTCCGCTGTCTCCAAGAGCGAATCTCTCTGGAGTCAGGCTGTCACCGAAAAACTGCAACGGCTGGCAAAGGCAGAGCCAGACGCGATGTTGAGAGAACATGCATTTTGGGCGTTGACATTTTCTTCTCTCGTACCGACCACTCGACTGGATCAAATGGTCCGGGACGAGCGCGACTTCGCTGCTGCAAAGATGATGCAGGAGGTTTTAAAGTGTCGCTGAAAAGGCTTGCCAATAGATGGTTTCCAGCTATGTGCCAGCAGGCGCTTTGCCCTCTTTGTCTGACTTTTGTAGTCAATTGGCCTAACGGAAGATCACCCAATCGGGTGATCATAATTGGTGGATCTGATGCCAAGATTTATTTAGGGGGAGGGCTTAAACATTGGCAGTACATGAGCAATTAGTATTTGCAGTATCATTGATATTGCGTGATCGTCGTGAAGCTCTGGATATTTCACAGAGTGACTTGGCGCGAAAAAGCGGTCTTCATCGTTCATACATTGGAGATCTTGAACGTGGTTCGCGAAATCTTTCGCTGAAAAATTTGAGCAGACTAGCTGAAGCGTTAGATTTGGCACCATCGAAAATGTTGTCTTTGGCCGAAAAGAAGTTAGCTTCTGAAGGACCTTTTAAGACAAAACGCAAAACAGCTGCGAAGCCGGCCACTGGCCGAGCCAGTTCGGCAAAAAGCGGAAAGACCGTTAAGGTAGCGAAGCGCGTCTCATCGCGCGGTTAACCTCGGTTTGTAGAACGCTTAAATAAGCCCCTCGCGTACAGCTTTGACGGCTGCATGCGTGCGGTCTTTTACGGCGAGTTTTTTGATCATGTTACTGATATGGGTTTTCACCGTTTCAGGACTGATGGATAGCTTTTCGGCAATCTCTTGATTCGACATTCCGTTCGCAATCAAATTGAGAACCTCAAGCTCTCGCAGTGAAAGCGCTTCGGCATCCGCTACTTTAGACTGTGCGGTCTTTAGACGACTGAGTCTTTGCTCCACGGCACGGATGACGCGCTTGCCGATTTTAGGATCGAGCCAGAACTCGCCTTGCTTAATTGTGCGCAGACCTCTGTCTATATCTTTGGCGTCGACGTCTTTCAGGCAGTAACCGTTTGCTTCAGATGCAAGCGCGGTGAAGACTTCATCTTCGCTCTCTGACACCGTCGTCATCACGATTTTTAGGACACTGTGAATATCTCGCAGTTCCTTGCAAAAGTCGTGGGATTGGGAATTTAGCAGATAAATGTCCAGAAGGAGTATGTCTGGCTTATCGCGCTCGGTGAAAGAGACGACTTTCTTGGTGCTCTTCGCTGTACCCACAACCTCGATTCCTGGGCATTCGTAGAGGTTTGCCAGTAAAACTTCTCGTTGAGCATCTAATTTTTCCGCGAGTAAGATCCGAGTGGTTTTGCTCATTGGAAATGCCGGTGACAGCGGGTGCGAGTTTCAGGATTTGACCAGTGCGTCTCGTTGTGCCGCTTCTAGTTCATCACACTGGTAACGATTATACGGTGCTAGCTGTTGTATCGGAGTGACAACATATAAAAATGTTGTCCCCTCGGGACGCATTCAACCTGCAGCACATGCTCATGAGCCGCATCGCTTGCTGGGGCATCTGCCTTCCAGACCTCAGATGCGCATCAATTAACTTTCTTTCTTCTGTTTATTGATCAGCTCAGTTAGCGAGTCAATAATGACTTGGTCGCTCTTGTGTTGCCAGTCAAGAGCTTTTAAGAGGTCTGTTCGGGACATGATCCCTTTCGACAGAACAAGTTCACCGAACGGCATACCGCTCTCTTCTTGTTCTTTGATTAAGTCTTCCAGTTGCTGAAGGCTCAGTTTGCCATGTTTCAAGAGCAACTCGCCGAGCTTTTCCGGACGTGTGAGCACTTCCCATTTTTCCTCATCAGTGATCTTGTGGTCGGGTTCGCTCATTTGGCACGCTCGCTGGATACGTATTAAATATCATTGTACAGGTATCGGATGTACTGGGCACCGTTTTGTCGATTATGCCGGCTTCAATTTGCCTTTCAGTTTCATTTCACGCCACCAGACGAGGAGCGCGCTGGCATTAAAGATAGAGGAGTAGGTTCCCGAAATGATTCCGATTAACATGGCTAGAACGAAGTCTTTTGTGGTTACCCCACCTAATAAGTAAAGGCATGTCAACGTAATAATTACTGTCAAGGAAGTATAAATGGAGCGAGCCAGAGTCTGGTTAACGCTGTCATTGGCAACGTCGCCGAATGTTTTGCGATAATCTGAACCTTTTTCGGCGTCTTGAGATTTGCTACCCACATACTTGGCATTTTCACGAATACGGTCGAAGACTACGATAGTGTCATGCACAGAAAATCCGATCACTGTCAAGATTGCGCTTATAAATAAGCTGTCTACTTCTGTGCCAAGTGCAAGCCCGAGCAAAGCGAATATACCGCAGAGTGCAAGCACGTCATGAAAGAGCGCGATGATGGCACAGACCGCATAGTCGAACATAAAGCGATATGAGATATAAGCTACCATCACCCCAAAGGTGATGAAGAGGGCGAGTAAACCGCTCGAGAGCAGTTCCGGCCCGATCGTGGCGCTGACTTTATCAACCGACAACGTTTTGAATTCGCCGAAGCTGCTTCTCAGATCGGTGTCCAGTTTGTGCTTAAGAGACTCATCGTCAAGGGCTTTCGTTCGCATCACCACTACATCTTTATTGGAGATGGTCGCTTGCTGAACTTGCGAGCCTGGTAGACCGGCCTTGTCCAGAACCTCACGAACCTTGTCGATAGGAGCCGGCTTGTCGAACTGGTACTGCAGGATGGAACCGCCGGTGAAGTCGATGCCGGGTTTCAGTGGTGCGTGATATTTAATGCAGCAGGCAATGATGCCTATAACTCCTGGAATAAGGATCGCCCCAGAAATTCCAAACCAGAGCCAGCGGTACTTGACTAAATCTATGCGGTAACTTGACACTGAGCCTCCTTAACTTTTGCTCGAAGGTGTCGACGACGAATGACGCGCACCAAAAATTGCCAGATTGCGAGGCACCAAATGCAATAGCGCTCTTGTTGCGGTAATTGCGGTAAACATCGAAATCAATACACCGATCGCTAGTGTGAAGGCGAAGCCCTTAACGATAGATGTGCCAAACAACATAAGAACGCTACAGGCGATCAAACTGTTGGCGTTGCTGTCGAAAATCGACGAAAATGCGCGATTGAAGCCGTTCTCGATAGCCATGTATAGCGAGCGCCCAAGCTTGAGCTCTTCCTTCGTGCGTTCGAAAATAAGTATATTCGCGTCTACAGCCATACCGATTGAGAGAATGAATCCAGCAATTCCAGCTAGCGTTAAAGTCACCGGAATCGTCTTGAAAGCTGCCAGTGTCGCCAGCGTATATAAAACGAGAGCTGTATCTGCTACCAATCCAGGCAGTCCATAAATAACGAGCATGAAGAGCATTACGGCTGCGATACCGACGCTCCCGGCGATTAAACTCTTTTGGATGGAGTCTTGTCCGAGTGTTGCACCGACCGTCCGTTCCTCCAGAATCTTCACCGGCACGGGCAACGCGCCAGCATTCAATTTGACGGCTAGATCTACCGCCTGGTCTTTGGAAAAGTTACCAGTGATTTCACCGGTGCCGCCAAGAATAGGCTCGTGCACGTTTACACCACGATATTCCTGCATGGAGATAGGTCGACCGTCTTGCCCTCGTTCGGTTGGCTGACCGTCGAGAAAGATACCGATCGGTTGACCTACCAGACGGGTAGTCAATTCACCGAACTTCTTCGCGCCTTCAGGCTTGAATTCGAAAGTGACACGCCAGGTACCTGTTCCCGACACCATTGGTGATGCCTGTGCGTGCTTAAACTCTGCACCGGTAAGCCCGACATCTTTCCAGTAACGGTGTCCATCAGGAGTCCAGGCTAACTCTTTGAACTCAAGCATTGCAGTTGTGCCGATACGATCTTTTGCTTGTTGCGGGTCTTTGATACCAGGCAATTCCACAATTAGGCGATCTTTGCCGGAGCGCTGAACGAGAGTTTCTGATACGCCTAGGCTGTTGATACGGTTGTTGATGACCGTCTCCACTCCACGCATGACTTCCGGTGTGATCTCTGGTACTAAGGGTGGTGCCGGAAGCGCTTGCAGGAGCAGCTGGCTACCGCCACGGAGGTCCAGGCCCAACTTGAGGTTTGTGAAAACGACGTACTTTGTCTTGTTGAAATGAAAGTGACCGAAGGGTTGAATGTTGTTGGCCATTTGTGCCTGGTCTTGTAGTCCTTTGACCAGGTCTTCCTTTTCGTATAGATTCATCTTGTCTGAATTTGGCGTCTGCATAGCGCGTTGGCCAATGGCATCCGACAGCTGATCTGGTGGCAAGCTTCCGAGATATTGCCAGTCATCGTAGATGGCTTGTGGTGCCACCTGAATCAAGTTAAAGAGAGACCAACCGAGAACAATGACAACGGCCCAAGGTTTCCAGTCTTTGAAGAGCGAGGTCGAAAAGCCCTTTTTGGACTTTGGTTTCCGTTGAGATGTCATTAGTGTGCCCATGAAAAAGATAATGAATGAGAGCGATGATTTGAGTTTCGAAAACGAACCGAAAGAGCGCGCAAGCTTAAATAAAGGACAAACGTCCGGCTCAGGTCTTTCATTCTAACTTACCGAGGCGAACGCCGCTGTATTAGGCGTTAATGCCTGCAAAGGCATAAATTATCTTAAACAACTTAGAGAAGAAAATTGGACAAGTTCGGTAAGTCAGACAAGAAGATAGCGGTCGCCGCCTTCTTCGATGGCTGTTTCGAGGGCGACGTTGGCTCGGGCGATCAGATCTTCGAGATCTTTAGCCTGGCTCGGGAAGGAGGTAAGGCCCAGGCTGGCAGTGACGTTTAGCGTAAGGCGCCCGTGCGTGATCGCCTGTTTCTTGATCCGTTGCCGCACTCTGTCCGTCACCACGGCGGCACCTGCGGCATTAGTTTCAGGCATGAGAATGGCGAAATGATCAGATGTATAGCGAGAGGTGATGTCAATCTCTCGAACAGTACTCTGAATCACTTGTGCAATTGATTTCAATGTCATATCGGCCGTCAGTGCACCGTATTTGCGACTAATCTCCTTTAAATTATCGACGAGCAATAGGCACAGTGAGATTGGACGTTTATATCTTTTAGCGCGCTTGACTTCAAAAGCCATCTCTTTTGTGAAGGTTCGTCTGTTGTAGAGACTTGTTAGTCCATCGACAAAAGCGAGTCGCTCAACTTCCTCATCTTTGCTCAGCTCTTCTTTGCGGTCTAAATTATTTAAAATCGCGCGCTGTTCGAGCTCTTTGACTCGTTCCAGGACTTGAATTTCTATATTGACGTGAGTATCGCGCTGACCGAGTCTAGGCGCTGACGTTCTTCTGCGCGGAGCCGGCGTTGGTGTTGATGTAGGCAAATTCGAGCCCACACGGCAGAACATACATGTTGGTCCAGTGCAGATATGATCGTTGGCGGTCACAGAATGTAAACCTCGGATGTTTTCGCCGGCGGTGTTCTTTTGTCTTTTGGTTGGTCTTGATTTGCTCTTAAGCTGGGTTTCTGTTCTTCTGTTCTTGTATTTTTTTGTTTTTGTGTTCTTGCAAAAACATTCCCTATTCTGCTTGATTCTATGCGCTGATTTACGCGCTGATTTATGCGCTCACTAGCCTGCCCTGAACGTAAGCCGCTACTGCCTGCGGCTCTTTGCCAAAAAGAGTCTCGTGGGGAACGTTGTTCTCCACGGACTGGTCGAACTGAAAAACTGCTAGGTCAGCCAACTTTTCTTTTTCTATGGTGCCTAGCTGATTTTGCATACCGATAACATTAGCGGCACGCCAGGTGATCATGCGCAAGGCTTCTTCGGCTCCCAACGGATAATGATCAGGTGCCTCCGCGTGCATGCGTATGGCAGCTTTCGCCTCTTGCAGCATGCTTAGGTCAGGGCAAGACGCGAGGCTGTCTGTGCCTAGCCCGACACTTGCACCTATATTTTTGAAACCTTTCAGAGGTGCCAACCCATGGCTCAAATGTTTGTTACTGCGGGGACAATGAACGATCTTCACCTTCCCCTGTTTGAGCAAGCGCAAGTCCTTTTCATCGACCTGCACCAAATGTGCTGCCACCAGGCGGTCGTTTAACAGTTCATTGTCTGCCAGCATTTGTACCGGGCTGCGACCTTTGCTGCGCCAAGGCGTCGCTGGAGCGTCAGCACTTTTATAGATACCAGCTTTTACTTGCATCTCGCGCATGTGGCGAAGATATCGGTCGATTGTTTCATCATAATTTCTTACCCATGCGCATTCAGCGACAGACTCTGCGACGTGCGCGAGCACTGGCTGTTTGTTTGATGATGCCCAAGCTGCGGCCTTTTTCCAGAGGGCCGGTGCTACCGTATACGGTGCATGTGGAGCGACGGTTATATTCATCAATCCGTGTTCGATCGCGTCTTGCAGCAGTGGGTCGGCGTCATAACGCACTTTGTTGTATTTCTCGAGCCAACGGCTCCATGCGCTCTCCGCGAGCGTTTCGTCTTGTCCGAAAAGTTCCAGCCCAACTACTGCCCGCAAACCCATGCCTGCTAATATTCGCGCTGATTGTCCGGTGAACGAGTTGTCAACGATGCATGTGGTTCCTGCCGCGAGGCTGCGTTCGGCACCATATAAAATCGACTTTTTCCACTTATCTGGGGTCCAGCTCCATGAGGCGCCAACCAGCTTGGGTAGCCAATCGAACATTGACTCATCTTGTTCGGAGTAGAGTTCGTGCAGGAGAGAATATTCAAGGTGAGTGTGCAGATTGATCAGACCAGGCGTTATAACGGCGTTTCCGTAGTCGCTTGCTGTCCATTTCAGTTCGCGCAGCGCTGTTTCATCATAAAAAGAAGCAAGCTCGCTTTTTTTGCAAACAGTTTTGATGCGTCCGTCACCAATGACTACAGCCGCATCCTCTATAGCAGGGGCGGATATTGGTAACACCCAGCGAGCCGTAAGCAGTTTCAAATTGATGGTCATCGCGTTTGCTGAAAATCTATTATCAGGTCCGCCCAGCGGTGCCCCAGTGAGAGACTCCTGAAATGCTGTATCATACATGCACTCGGACATATCGTTTGCGGCTTTATAGCGGCAATTTTTGTCTGTACAGGTGTCATTGCCCAGCACGGCACGTTCTTTGCAGAACTTGTGCGAACTGAGCGTCTTGCACCACTAATTTCCCTCGGCCTCAATTTATCGGTTAATTGGTTGATTGATTAAATGAAGGTAAGTGTCGACGAACTCAAATCGCTGCCTGGGCAAAAGCTAACGCTGGAGTTCAAAGAAGCTCTGCCCGGTTTGGCTACGAATAAGCCTGTGGTTGGCACCTTGACAGTATCGACCAGTGCTTCCGGATTGAAAATAATGGGCGAGGTTAAAACGCTTCTAAAGTTGGAGTGCGATCGGTGTTTGCATCCTTATTTTCAAAGCCTGACGGTTATCATCGATGAAAAGTTCGTACCAAGCGATTTAGTGGGCAGTTCCGGAATGCAAAAAGAGTTGCAACCGGACGACTTTGTGGAGACTCTTCCAGACTCTGGGATTGTTGACATCAGTGATGTTGTGTATCAAGCTGTAACATTGGCAACTCCGTCATACTGTCGTTGCGGTCCTGAGTGTCCTGGTCCGCCGGCTAAGTCAGAGTCGGATAGCCTCAACACGTCGGGCTCTACAGGCAGCGTCCGTGTTAACGGGAAGTCAGGGGATGGAAACGGTGAGGTAGATAATACCGACCCAAGATGGAAGAACTTAAAGACTCTGTTTCCAAAGAATGATTCTCAATGAAAGTAGTAGATAATACAGAGTTCCGGACCTATGGAGTTTAGTCATGGCTTGCCCTAAGAAGAAGACATCGCATCAGAAGCAGCACCAGCGCAGAGCGCACTGGAAGGCTGACTTAGCCACAATCACCAGTTGCACCAACTGTGGCTCACCCGCACGCCCGCACCAGATTTGCATCGTTTGTGGCTATTACAAGGGCCGCCCGGCTCGTCGCCGCGATAGCGCTCTTGCCTAATATCGATTGCAGTCTGAGAAAGTCGTAAGCGGGGAAGTCCAGAGATGATTCGGATTGCAGTCGACGCCATGGGCGGTGACTATGCCCCCCGTGAAGTCGTTCATGGAGCGGTTCTTGCCGCTAGAGAATATGGTGTTGCTGTCCATTTGGTCGGCCCAGTAGAGGCTGTCAATGCTGAGTTGAAACGGCATGACATTAAAGGTCTAACGATTGAGATCGTGCCTTGCTCCGAAGTCGTGGAGATGGGTGAGAAGGCCGCTAAATCCGTTATTAAAAAGAAAGACTCTTCTATCGTAGTCACAACCAAGCTTGTGCACGATGGTCTGGCAGATGGCATGGTCGCTGCCGGCTCAACTGGAGCCGCCGGAGTCGCCGCTCAATTGGGATTGGGTCGCATTGCTCATGTCGAGCGTGCTGCTATTGCCGCCATGATGCCAACGACAACCAAAGGTAAGCAAGTCATTGTCGTGGATGTTGGCGCCAACGTTGAATCTAATCCGCATCAGTTACTGCAATTTGGCTTGATGGGGTCGATTCTGGCTAAAGGCATGCAAGGAATTGCTAATCCTACTGTTGGTTTACTCAACATTGGCACGGAAGAGAGCAAGGGCAACAAACTGGTTCAAGATACGTACAAACTTTTGAAAGCACACAAGGAGATCAATTTCATCGGCTTTGTCGAAGGTCGGGATTTCCCATTGAACAAAGTCGATGTAGTGGTGACCGATGGATTCACCGGCAATATCGCGCTTAAAACAGCCGAAGGCATCGCTCGCATGATTACTACCATGCTTAAACAAGAGATCATGAGTACGGTGCGCACTCAAATGGGAGGCATTCTGGTCAAACCTTCTTTTGAGGAAGTGCGACGGCGTATTGATTACAATGAATTAGGCGGTGCCCTGCTCGTTGGCGTAAAGGGCGTCTGCGTGATTGCTCATGGCAGCTCGAAACACACCGCAATAAAAAATGCCATTCGGGTGGCGAATACCATGGCAAAGGCTAAAATCATACAGAAGTTTGAAGAAGTGCTCAGCTTGGCTCCTGCAGGAACTACGACGTGACAAAACTTGTTGGCGCTAAAATCACCGGCGTTGGTGCAGGAGTACCGGGTGCCGTTGTAACAAACGCCGACCTCGAAAAATTAGTCGATACGTCCGACGATTGGATCACTAGCCGGACGGGCATCAAGGCACGCCGAATTGTGCGTGAGAATGAAACGACATCGACTCTGGCAATTGAAGCGGCCAAAGATGCGATCGCTTTTGCCGGAATAGACGCTGGCACCATCGATTTGATCATAGTCGCAACCTCGACACCAGACAACTTATATCCTTCAACAGCTTGCCTCGTACAAGCTGCCATTGGTGCCAATCGCGCTGCCGGATTCGACCTTGAAGCTGCCTGCACCGGCATTATTTATGCTTTGTCGGTGGGGCAACAGTTCATTAGTACAGGAACATATAAGACTGTTCTTGTCATTGGTGTCGATATTCACTCACGGTTTTTGAACTGGGAAGACCGCAACACCTGTATTCTCTTTGGCGATGGTGCCGGTGCTTTTGTTTTGCAAGCCTCTGAGGACGAGAACGATATTCTGGCTACTTATCTGCGTGCTGATGGTACCGGTGCGCATCTGTTGTGGATTCCCAATACGGGAATGGGTTATCCGCATGAAGGGGCAACGCCACCAAAATCTGTCGATCGATTTTTGCAAATGAACGGACGCGCAATTTATGAATTTGCCGTCAATGCTGTTCCTGAAGCTGTTCGAGCAACAGCTGCCAAAGCTGGAATTCGCGTCGAAGATATAGATTTTCTTGTGCCACACCAGGCTAATCGAAGAATCATAAATGCTGCAGCCGAAAGACTGGGCATGAAGAAAGAACAGATCGTCAGCAACGTAGATGAACTCGGCAATACATCTGCTGCTTCGATACCACTCGCTCTCTGGATGGCGATACGGCAGAAGCAAGTGACATCGCCCTCAACATGTGTTCTAGTTGGATTTGGCGGCGGCCTTACCTGGGGCGCGGCCATTGTTCGTTGGAATGCAACTGATAAGCGTCTCGAACACCAGTAGCAACGTCCCAAAACACTCGATTAAAGCTGGAGGAGCAACGATTATGGGCAAGTTAGCGTGCGTCTTTCCTGGTCAGGGGTCACAGAGCGTTGGCATGGGGCTCGATCTCTTCAACAACTACCCAGTGGCGAAAGAAGTCTTTGCTGATGTTGACAGAATCGCCGCTCAAAACTTCAGCAAGTTGTGTTTTGAAGGACCGGAAGCGGACCTGAAGAAAACGATCAATACGCAACCCACCATACTCGCGGCGTCGCTTGCGGCTTGGGCTTGTTATAAGGCTCTCGGTGGACCAAAGCCAGACTTTGTTGCCGGACACAGTCTCGGTGAGATCACCGCACTGGTCGCTGCAGAGTCTATGCAGATCGAAGAAGCTGTAGTTCTCGTACAAGAGCGGGCCGTGCTCATGGAAGAATGTCCAGCTGGTGCCATGTCTGCAGTTCTCGGCGTCGCTTCTGAGGCGCTTGAAGAGTGCTGCCGCAAGGCGAGCGAGGAGTTGAAAATAGATGGTGCTGACGAGCTTGAAGCTGTAGTTATCGTTGCCAACTTCAACACTCGTGACCAGCTGGTGATATCTGGAAATCCCAAAGCTGTTGCTAGAGCGGGGGAATTGGCTAAGGCTGCCGGAGGAAAAGTGATACCACTGCCGGTAGGTGGTGCCTTTCATTCCCCGCTAATGACGAAAGCGGCCGGGCAATTTGTTGTTACATTAGATCAGATGGCAATTGAGGAGCCGGTTTGTCCCGTCGTGCAAAATTTCGACGGTAAGCCAAGCACCACAGGCAGTGAAATCCGCGGCAAATTGACAAAGCAAATGGACAACGCGGTGCGCTGGTGTGCCTCGGTCGAATACATGATCGCACAAGGCGTAGACACTTTCGTAGAGATCGGGCCGGGAAAAGTTCTCGTCGGAACCGTAAAGAAGATAGACAAGAGCATGAAGTTGTTCAACGTCTCAGACGCCGCAACCTTGCAGGCGACTATTGAGGGTCTGAAGGAAACTGTGCTCTCTCGCTAAAGCTAAGCGAGAACCAGGAGCGAGTTAGAACTTAGAGATTTAAGTGGCTTGAGCCTTTGAACTCATTTGAACTCATCGAACTCATCGAACTCATTTGAACTCATCGAACTCATTGAATATTCTTTTTGTAAAGCAATAATTTGGCGCCGAAGTCTTCTTTCTCCATCTCGTCAAGCGTGAAACCCATCCTTTCGTAGAAGGCTCTCGCTCTGCTGTTCACCTCGAACACCCATAAACGCATGACTCGATAGCCTTTCTGTCGTAGAGTCGTTTCGGCCCATTGCATAAGGGTGCGGCCATAACTGTTGCCGAGCACGTCTGGGTGTAAGTAGATGCGACTGAGCTCTCCATCCGTTGATTTCGCGTCGTGGTCTTGAGAGTGAGCGACTGACGCAAATCCTATGATCTGTTTACCGCGCAAGAGAGCAACCGAATCAGTGGTGTCGTCTTGTAGCAGTTTTCGCCAGCCTTCCTCACAATAAGGAAGCGAACGTGCTGCCATGTATTCGTTCAGGATGCCATCAAAAGTAGCCTTGAGAGATAAATGATGTACGATGGCTAGACCGTTGACATCGTTCATTCCGACAGGTTTGAGTACAACATTTTCGGGTGGGACTCTGTAGGCATAATATGACGGGTGTATGAGACCAGTCGGTTCGTAGAATTCAGCTTCGCCTGCGATGAGACCAAGTTTTAGTAGCGTCTGTCGTGAACCGATATTATTTGGATGATGACCGGCAAATATAGTGTTTGTGATTTGCCGTTCAAACGCGTATTTCAGCAAATAAGAACCGGCTTCACTTGCGTAACCGCAGCGCCAAAATTCGGGCAGCAAGTGGACACCGAACTCGGTCTGTTCATCTTTATGTGGACGCAGCCCAGCGCAACCAAGAAATTCATCTGTCTCAAGAGAGAAGATTGGCCAGTATTGTATGTGGTGCATGCGTTCACATTCGCTCTCTTTCTCTAGACGTTCACGCACTAGATCTGCCGACAGTGGTGTCTTGTAGAATAACCGTGTTACCTCAGGATTGCTCCACAATTTAAATGCCAAGTCGAAATCACTCTCGGTCCAAGTCCGGAAGCCGATTCGCTCGCTGTGCATGAAATAAGCTTGTTGAGTCTGTTTCATCGGTTCTCAGTACATGAGGCGAACTCTGCTGCACAAGTCATGTGCAGAGTATGAGAGTTTGCAGAGATTATATGCAAACATTTTATCCACCAATGATCTCTTCGA
The DNA here is from genome assembly GCA_036702975.1 of Oculatellaceae cyanobacterium. Taxonomy (GTDB): domain Bacteria; phylum Cyanobacteriota; class Vampirovibrionia; order Obscuribacterales; family Obscuribacteraceae; genus DATNPX01. Next base: position 69,365 of record DATNPX010000032.1, on the reverse strand, counting down.
CTCTGATACTCTTTTAGTTTTAGTTCATTCCCATGGCGAATCTCTCTGCTTGACACATCTTGACACATAAGGATCGGTGGACATGCGTAACTTTGGTGATTATCAAGACGAAATATACGGCAATGGAGTGCGCGGTGTACTGCCAAAGTTGCCGGTAGATTTTAAGCATCTGGAAGAGCGAGCAGCGTTAGCTTTGCCGGAATCGGTGTGGTCTTATGTCAAAGGTGGTTGCGGCGATGAACACACACAGGATGCAAACGTAGAGGCTTTCCATCACTGGGGTCTGACACCACGGATGATGGTTGATTGCGCTCAACGGGACCTCTCGGTCGAGCTCTTCGGTATCAAGTTGCCGTCTCCTCTATTAATGGCGCCAATTGGCGTGATTGGGCTTTGCAGTCAGGATGGTCATGGCGACATCGCGACGGCAAAGGCAGCGGAAAAGAGTGGTGTACCGATGATCGCGTCGACATTGACTAACGATCCGATGGAAGTCGTAGCAAAGAATCTTGGAGAAGGTGTCGGATTTTTTCAACTTTATACACCGAAATCGAAAGCCCTCGCTGAAAGTTTCGTCCAAAGAGCAGAGAAAGCTGGTTACAAAGCTCTTGTCGTCACATTGGATACGTGGGTTCCTGGATTTCGCCCACGGGATCTGAACACAGCCAACTTCCCCCAACTGCGCGGATACGCTCTCGCTAACTATCTGTCTGATCCGCACTTCTTAGGTGCCTTATTGAAAAAGCCGGAGGAAGATTTTCCTGCCGCCATTTTTGAATGGGTGAAACTCTTCGGTAGAAACCTTACATGGGAAGATCTGCCATGGCTGCGCTCCTTGACTAAATTACCTCTGATCCTAAAGGGGATTTGTCATCCGGAGGATGCACGCCGCGCTATTGATGGTGGCGCAGATGGTATCTATGTATCCAACCACGGTGGACGTCAGGCAAATGGTGGGCGAGCTGCAATCGATATGTTACCTGCGGTCGTAGAGGCGGCCGGAAAGACTCCAGTTATATTTGACTCTGGCGTGCGATCCGGTACCGATGTTGTGAAGGCGCTAGCTTTGGGCGCAACTGCAGTCGGAATCGGTCGACCATATGCTTATGGCCTTGCACTAGATGGCGTCAACGGAATCGTTCATGTTTTGCGTTCGATTCTTGCAGAAGCAGATCTTTTGATGGCGATCAATGGATATCCGACGATAAAAGCGTTGCGTGAAGGCGGATTGACGCGGCTTTAAACTCGGCTGCTTGCCCTTTTAGAACGTTGTTTATTTTGTGGATTTTTCATTTGATTTAGCAGTTTTTCGCGGCACGTCGACGGGATGAACCTTAACACCTGGTTTCAGTGAATCGTCGCCTTTGAGTGTTACCTTGTCACCCTCTTTCAAGTCCCCAAAGACTTCGACAAGATCGCCCATGAGTTCGCCTTGTTTGACCGGAACCCACTCAATCTCGTCGTTTTTATTAACTCGATTTACGAATGTTTCAAGCGTCGAGCGTGTTTCTACCGCGGTTGTTGGAACGAAGAATGACTGGCGTGGACGGCGAGTTGGCCAGAGCACTTCACAGAACATACCAGGCAGTACGCGATTGTCGCTGTTCCAATAGTTGAGCTCCACCGGCATTGTTCTTGTTTTCGTTTCAAGATAATTGCCAATTCGTGCCACCGTTCCTACAAACCGCTCGCCCGGGTGCGTCGAAACCGTAAATTCGACTTTCGCTCCTGGAACGACACCGCTTGCGTTTATTTCCGGAACCGGAGTGACGATGCGCAGAAGATTGAGCTGTTGAACGACTATGATGGGCGGATAGGCATCTTGCCCCCGAGGACCGACAAAGCTGCCGACGTGCATGTTGCGTTCGGTCACATAACCGTCAAATGGTGCGGTTATTCTCAGATAGTCCTCAATGTCTTTGTGATTGCGAGCCGCTTCTTTTGCCGCTGAAAAGGTTCTCTTCTGCACGTCCAGTTGATGTTGTGCGGCGTCGACATTTTGCTTCCATGCTCTAACTCGCTCTCGGTCGGCGTTTACTTTTTGCTCCAAGACAATAACGTCGTTCGGTGCCACCACGCCTGGTACCCGCGATGCTTCCTTTGTGCGCACGTATGTATCGTTGTCGCCTGCCAGTTGCGCGTCAGCTTCCAGTAGTGAGGCTTTCGCCGAAGATAGTTTGGCTGCCGATTCTTCGACCAATCCGCCCGAAGCATCCTCTTTCGACTTCGCTTCATCCTTCTGTGCCACTAACTCCGGTGCTTCAAGCTGTACCATCAATTGTCCGGCTTTAACAGTCGAACCTCGGTCCACCCCTATCCATTTGATAAAACCAGGTACTTTGGGATAGATAGCTACATCTTGATAGGCTTTGATTTCGCCTGGCAATTGGTCAACACGCGAGAGTGTGTTTTTCACTACTTCTGCCACGGGGATTTGGAGTGTCTCGGTTGTGTCAACCTTTTGCAGGTCGCTCTTTTTGCTGCAACCGCTAAGACCAACGATGCCTACGAGGAGGAGCGCTGAAGTAAGTCCGGCATTGAATGTTTTCAGGCTCTTCGGATTCTTCCGGTTATCCTGATTCCTGAAGTTATTCAGGTTCTTCAATCTCTTCAGTCTCTTCAATCTCTTCAAATTCACCAAATTCTTCAAAGTTTTTTCCTACTCTCCGCGGTCATCCGGGTGGACAGATGGGGATGTTGTCGAGCTGTTCTTTTGCATGACGGAAAACACGAGCGGCAAGACCGTAAGCGCTGATAGCGTAGACATAAGCAAGCCTCCAATAACCGCCCGACCGAGAGGCGCACTGGTCTGTCCTCCCTCGCTCAATGCCAATGCCATTGGTATCATGCCTGCCACCATCGCGCTCGATGTCATCAGAATCGGCCTCAGTCTCTCCTGCGCACCATGCAAGGCTGCTTCTAAGGACGACTTGCCTTCCACGCGACTCTTCTCTGCAAACACAACTAGCAAGATGGCGTTCGATACGCCAACTCCGATGGACATAATTGCGCCCATAAACGATTCAACATTGATCGTGGTATGCGTGATGAATAGTGAGAGTAGTACACCGCTTATGATAGCCGGCAGCGTTGATAGGACAATTGCTGCCATGCGTAACGACTGAAAATAACCGGTCAACATCAAAAATATGACGCCGACTGCAAGACCGAGACCGGTGAATAGATGCGAAAATGTTTCGTGCAGAACAGGAACCTGACCCGCTACTTTTACGCGCACGCTGCGCGGCGTCTCTCCTGCCCGGCGCAAAGCGGCCGCCACGTCATCGCCGACGGTGCCCAGGTCCATTCCGGAAATGTTGGCGGTGACTGAAACTAGGCGCATCATATTATCTCGATCATATTCGCCGACACATTTACCCGGATGCACATCCGCAATGTCTCTTAAAAGCGGATGAGATGTCCGTTCGCTCAACATCGTCGGGAAGTTCTTCAGCGCTTCAACCGATTGGATCTGATCTTGCGGCACTTGCACCTGTACCTGATAAGCGACACCAGTCTTTCGGTCCATCCAGAAATTTTCCAATATATATCGGCTTGAAGATGTCGCTGGTACGAGCGAATCTCCAATTTGTTTAGGCGTTAAGTTGAACTGGCCTGCAAGCTCCCTGTCGATGTTTATATCAACGGTCGGATAGTTGAGGGGTTGTCCGTACATCAGATCTCGTAGGTATTTGATCTTGGACATCTCGAACTTTACTTTCTCGGCGTAGTCTCGGCAGACATCCAGGTCCGGTCCCTTTATCTGAATCGATATTGGTGTATTGGAGCCAAAGTTCATGATTTGGCTTACGAGATCTCCAGGTTCAAATGAGAATTTGATGTCAGGCATCTCTTTTGAAAAGACTTCGCGCAAGTGGTCTTTGAATGAGAGCAGGTCGATTTTTGCTTCTTCTTTAAGCTTTACGTCCATTACCGCTTCGTGCGGGCCACTTGTCCACAGAAATACTGAATTGAGCACGAATTGCACAGGCTGTTGTCCAGCGTATCCGAGTGTCGCTTGCACATTGCCGGGACCGGCTTCGCGTTTGATAACGTCAAGCACTTGCAGGACTTTCTTTTCAGTTACTTCGACGCGCGTACCGGTTGCACATCGTATGCGCACTCGAAATTCATCAGTGTCCGAATTGGGGAACATCTCGCGCCCGATGAGCGGGAAGAGGCTGAAGCTAAGAACGGTGAAAAAGATGAAGTAGACGGGAATGACGATATAAGAAATCTTCATTAATGTCTTCACGACTTTCTCATGCAGGCTGCGGAATTTTCCAAACAAGCCCTCGTCTTCTTCCTCCTTCTGCTGTTTGATCAGGTAAACCGACATCACTGGCACAAGTGAGCTGGACATAAAGAATGACCAGACCATACAGAAGCCGACCGCCAACGAAAGCGGCACAAACAGGGAACGCACGATTCCAGTCATGAAGAACGACGGGACGAAGACCGCAATTATCGACATCATGGCGAGTAATCGTGGTACGCGAGTTTCAATTCCGGCCATCAACGTGGCTCGCGTAATCGGTTCTCCCCTTGCCAGGTGAGAGTGAATGTTTTCAATGTCCACGGTTGCCTCATCGACAAGAATGCCGATAGCTAACGACAATCCGGATAGCGTTTGAATGTTGATTGTTTGTCCAGTCAGATACAAACTCAAGCAGGCACCGAGCAAAACGCAAGGAATCGTCGTGACCACGATCAAGGTGCTGCGCAAGTCGCGCAAAAAGAGAAGGATCATGACACCAGGCAAAATGGCGCCGAGAGCCCCTTCAAAGAGCAGTCCGTTGATTGAATTTGTCACATGCTTCGATTGATCGAAGTGATAGCCGATGTGAACATTTTCAGGCAGCAGTTTTTGCATGGCTGGAAGATGTGCCTTCAGTGCATCCACAACTGACACTGTCGAGGCATCTGCGCGCTTAATCAAGGGCACGTAAACTGTGCGCCGCCCGTTATATAACGCGTATCCGGCAAGAATGTCGCTGCTGTCCGTAATCGTCGCGATATCCCGCAAGAAGACTGTGGGACCGGGTCCCATTTTGACCGGGAGATAATCGAGTTGATGAATATCAGGCAGATCGGTATTAATTGGTGTAATCTGCATGTAATCGCCGATGCGTACATTGCCGGCTGGAATGACGGCGTTCCCCGTCGCCAATGCTTTTACGATCATGTCACCTGATATATTGAATTGACGTAGCCGCTGGGCGTTGACATTTATGACGATGGTGCGAACGTTGCCCCCGAATGGTGGCGGAGCTGTGGCGCCAGGTATGGTGCCTAAGTCAGGACGAACTCGGACGTAAGCAAGGTCTTGTAAGCGGTCGATGCTGGCTTCTTTGCTTTCTAGAACCAGTTGACCAACAGGCAAACTGCCAGCATCAAACCGCAGAACGAATGGTTCTATGATTCCTGGTGGCATAAGCGATCGGGCCCGGGAGACCATGGCCACACAAGTGGACAGCGCTTCCGCCATATTCGTTCCCGGGTGGAAGAATATTTTCATCATCGATACGTTCTGGATAGACTGCGACTCGATGTGGTCGATACCTGGGATGTAGAGAAAGTGTACTTCGTAGGTTGATACTATGTAGCCTTCCATCTGGTCGGGTGCCATGCCGCCGAATCCTTGTACCACATAGATGACGGGCAGATTTAAGTCTGGGAAGATATCTTCCTTCATCGACGAAAGTCCGAAAATAGCAACCAGCATGATGCTTATGACGGTGACGAAAACCGTCACTGGATGCTTCATCGATACTATTTGAAGCCACATGCTACTTCGCTACCGCCTCCGCTGATTTTGCCAGATCCATGAATGGTTTTAGGTCGCCGTGTGCATAGGCGGTCGCGAGCAAAGCACGCCAGATGCGAATTTGCGCGACAGAGTCTTGAACGAGCGCGTTTTGCAAAATGCGCTGCGCCTCCGCCACCTCCATAACATTGGACAAGCCAACGCGGTAGCGTTCGGACGCCTTCAATTCATTATCCTTTGCTGCTTTCACAAGAACCGGAGTCTCTTCCGCCAAGCGTTTTGCTTTGTCCAGAAGTACGCGTGCACGTGCATCTTTTTGCGTAAGTTGCTGAATTACCAAATCGTAATTAGCGCGTTGTGCAGCTTCCGTCTCACGCGCACCACGTTCTCTCGCCTTAATCGGGTAGTAATTCAATATCGGAAAATCGATGCCCAATCCGGCAACGTAGTTGGCATTTTGCGGCAACGTTCCGTCTGCCACAGGATGCTCATTTACGCGTATTCCACTGCCGCGAGCCCAGATTCCCGAGTGAAACCAGAGTCTTGGCCGATACATCTTTTGAACGCTGATAACTTCCGAGTGTGCCGTTGACACTTCTGCGGCGCGCAGAATCGCCAGCGGATGTGTTTCTGGAGCCGCCACGCGAAAAATCGAATCTTTAGCGGGACGCTTCACCCAAGGTGTATCGTCAATGCCGACGTCAACGCCGGCAATACCCATAGATTCCGCTAAATCAACGCTGGCAAGTTCTGCCGCACGCTCGGCGTCGATCAAAGAGATCTTGGCAAACGACAAGTCTGCATCGGCGCGGGATGAATCGACACCTGGTCGCAGACCTTTGTCGACAAGAGTGTGCACCACTAGATTCCAGGCTTGCATTCGGTCTACTGTTGCCTGTTGCGCTTTGATCGTCTCGCGTGCTTCTACGGTACCGAGATAGGCTTCAGCTGTGGCAGCCGCTATATCAAGCTCAGTCAGCCGGATATTGGCGTTCGCCTGCGACTGCTGCGAGCGTGCCACCGTTACCTTTGCGTGTCGTTGTCCCCAGTCGTAAACGAGCCAGGAAAAGTTCACCCCATAGTTGCTCGCGAATACGCTCTTGAAGGTCGACGTGTCGTTGGCTTCTCCAGTTTGCATTGGGATGACGTTTAGCGGTTGCGGAAAAATTGTGCCTGGAATGTTGTTGGTGGTGCTTCTTATCTCTTGCGCGAGAAGATCTAACGATGGTAGATAGGCGGTGCGAGCAAGACTCACTTCCGCACTAGTTCTGTTGTAATGAGCCTGGACGTTGCGCAGTGTCGGGTAATTTCTTACCGCGGTATCCACGGCCGCGCTGAGCGAATAGAGCGGAGCGATTGCTTGTCGCAGCGTAGTTGAGGCTTCCCCACTTATCGTGTTGTCGCGGGCGGCATTCGCCATGGAACAACTGCCGCTTGGCAAGAGCAGAAGCACGGTCAGAAGAGCAATAACGAAAGAAGTATAAGTCCTGCTCCACATTGCTTTGCGCCGCGAATTCAAGCTGGTTAGCGACCGAGTCCGCCGTACTCGAACTCCGAGAGCGTGGCGGTCAAATCGCTCTTCAGCGTAACATGCACGGAGTTGCGGCATGCTCGGCTCTCTCTTAAATTCAAATACAGGGATGAGTTTGAGCTTGTTCTGGATGTTCGGTGCGGCTTCTGCTGTGGATTTGGCTCGAGCTTGAGATAGGTTAATGAACTATAAACTGAATCTGCGTTTGGTTCGTTGCCCGGGTCCAATCAGGAAAATACTGATTCTGTGACCATTTCTTCCTTTGTCACGACGATATTGCGCTTGGCTAGGCGTTCGAAGAGAAGCTTAGGCGGTACACAGGTTTCTGGTGCAAGCACCCCCTGACCTTTGATCTCACCGTTGACGATCATGTCTGTAACCACAGATGGTGGCACTCCGGTGTCGAGAGCCCCGCAAGATATTTTTCGTATTTTGTCGGTGTAGATAAGCGACTCATGTCTGATCAACTTGTGCTTGCCTTGAGATGAGCCTGTGACATCTACTCTTATCACTTCAGCATCATCGGGATCGACCGCCTCAGAAGGAATTCGTTTGATCATCTCGGCTAGAATCTTGCGGGGCACGAATGAACCGCCTGAGTATTTGACTTCTTCCGCATTTGCGAATCCCAGCTGGCTGAGGAATTTCAGTTTGTTGTGAAAATCAAGCGGTAGTCCTAATCTGAATGTAGTGCGCTTGATCATTTTGGATTCGTAAGTTATGGGCAGAGTTAGTACTTCCGAATGCAGTGTATAAATCGCGTGTACTTTTCCGACTGGAGCTGGAAGGTTCACCTCTATTTCTCCAGACATCGGCGGTTTTGCGATGTACTGATTGTTCTCGAAGACCATTGGTTCCTTGCAGTATTCGTCGAGCAAGGTTTCAATTGCATATGGTGGCAGGAATGGGTGATCGGTGACTGCAAAATCAGCGCAACCAACGATGACGTCAATCGATTCGATTGCATCAAGCTCGAGCGCAGCGCTGGCAGCCATGACGTTGGTCAAGCCGGGAGCTGCTCCCATACCTAAAATTGCTATGAGTCCAGCCTTTGCAAACTCATTGTGCAACTCGAGTTGCTTGCGTGAAACATGAAAGAGTCCGCCCAAATCCATATAATGGCAATTGGCTTTTAGCGCGGCTTTCATGACATCGACGTTGTTGTAATAAGGCGTTGAATTAACGACGACTGTCGCTCTATCTAGTGTCTTGGCAAGGACTGCTTGGTCTCGAATATCGGTAAAAGAGCCTGTGATTTTGGAGCTTTTTAATCCGGCGGCCATCTCTTCTGCGCGCCGCTTATCGAAGTCGGCGATCTCAATGCTATCAACGTTTGAGTTTTCGAGTAGATCTCGAACAATCACTTGACCCATAGCACCGGCACCGCCGATGACAACAATTTTTTTTTGTGCGCTCATTGAAAACCAGCCTGTAAACGACCCTTGATGTGAATATGCTTTGGATATCTTACGGCTCTGGCTAATTGCCTGCAACTTTGAAAAGCTCATAATCTGGAAAGATTTTGTGGCTGACGATGGTGCCGTTAGGACAGGTGCGCAATCACCACATATAGTGGCTGAGAAATGCGGGTTTCCAAGATGGGCCTGCCGATTTTTGCTTTGCCGAAATTTTTTGCTAAACCGATATCGGTTTAGCGATTCCGCGGCACGCGAATCGCTTGCCAGGTTGGCATTCCAGCCGCCCTCATATCGGACAACAGTGATCCTTTGAGTCTTCCTCCGAATCGCGTTGAAAAGAGTCTTGGGACGTCTCACGACGTCGCCAAATGTTTCATATTTGAGCGTTCACAGAAGCACTAAAAGTGAATGCCTTGCTTCATTTGCACGTCGTCGTAGCTTGCGACGCCGCCCGGACCCATGCGTACTGGCGGAAGGTCCGAACCTTCTGCCTGCTGGATTTGTTGCATCTGCTGAGGCGACTGCATGATCATTGGCGTATTGTAGCGAGTACGAAAAACTTCCTTTTTCACTTGATTGGGACCATTCAAGTCGCTGCGCATCGAGTCTCCGGCTGTTCCCACGTTTGCGCCCAGACGAGTCGCTGGTAATCCCGGATTAGAACCTCCCTGCATGGGGGCTGCAGGCGCAGCCACTCTAGTCGGATTATTTCCGTACATATTGTCACCGGGGGTTGCGACGTTCGCTCCCATATTGACGCGAGGCAGACCTGGATTGGTTTGTATACCAGTTCCGTAGTAGCCTCTTGCCGATTGGCTCATGGTTCCTGGACCGATGTAACTTCCGGATGGGTGTACCAGCCCGCTCTGATTTGAATTGACGATGCGCGAATCTCCGTAGCTGTAACTGTACGACCCTTGTGCTGAGCCTGGGAGTGAGCTTGCCAACGACAATCCGATTGCCACAACTGCCCAAAGCGCTGCGGGCCGGAACCGGACAGTCATTTTCAATTCCGATGTCGTAATGGTTTTGAGAGCGTACATATAACTACGGTCCTGCTTAGAGCTTTTGGTAATACAAAGAGAGTATGAAATTTAGGGTGAAATCAGAGTGAAAACGCTGGAGAACCCACTACTAAGACTATAAGTCAAGTTGCCAAGCTAGCGCAAGCAAATCGCTTTTTCTTGACCTATATATCAAATTGCCACAAAGTCATTGGCGGCAAACGAATTGAAGCGTTTGCGAAAGCCTACCTCATCTGCGGCGGCACTAACTAACTAACTAACTAACTAACTAACTAAATGTTGCGCTAGCCCGCTTCGTTTAATGCTCGCTGCTGAGTGAGTTCTGCGTTTTTGTGGAAGGTGGAAGAATGAGTGCGTCTAGTGGAGTGGGGAATGCAAGATTATTTCGGGGGAATGGTCCGTTCGACGGTCGGGCGTGTTCAACGTCAGGGCATCATTAAGGGTACGGTTGAGAAGATTGTTGCTGAAGGATTCCCTTCCGAAGAGCTTGTTGTTGAACTGGTGCTGAAAGCACTAGACGCAGAGCCTGACGATCAGGAGCTCCTTACTGAGGTGCAAAAACTGACGAAGCAACAGATAAGGCAGCACCTATATATTCAGAATAGCTGGGTAGGAAAAACCGATTGCGACAAAATTGACGATGCCTTTTCTGTTCTCGGGAAACAAGGAATTTTTGCGCGACAGAATGTCGCTGTGAACGAGAAAAGTGGACGCGATGAAATTCGCAAGTTGGTCAAGACAGAAGATGCAGAACCTGAAGGGTTTGTGTTTTTCACAGCCCAAGACACTGAAAATGCGGTTGAGTTTGGTGAAATCGCCTTCTCCTTTGGAGCGTTCAACGGTGATAAGGAGACTGCGCTCAAAGTTGGTGCCGCTGTGGTTAAAGCACTGTGTGATGCCGGTTTGCATGCCGAATGGAGTGGCGAACTGTACGATCGCATTCAGCTCGCTGAGATCGACTGGAAAAAACGCCGGCTGGACTTAGACGAGAACTGAGAACTGAGAACCGAGAACCGAGAACCGGTCCTTCTGGCTCAATCCATGAACCTAAATCGGGCCAGAGCCCAGAGTGCGGCAAAGCCGTCACGCCATGTGATTTTCTTGCCTTCAGCGTAGTCGCGACCGTAATAGGCGATCGGCATCTCGTATAAGCGAACTCGTTGTTTCAAAACTTTTGCGGTTATCTCAGGTTCGAAATCGAATCTGTTTGACTTGATCGAGACCTTTTTGAAGATGTCGGCCTTGAAGACTTTGTAGCAAGTCTCCATGTCTGTCAGCGTGCTGTTGTAAAGGATATTGGTTAGCAGGCTCAAAAATTTGTTGCCAAGCAAATGCATTAATTTGAACGAACGTGTAACTGACCCCCCGGATAAACGTGAGCCGTAAACCACGTCAGCGCGTCCCTCGAGAATCGGTTTCAGCAGAGCCGGGTACTGTTGGGGGTCATACTCCAGGTCCGCGTCTTGAATCAGAATGATGTCGCCAGTTGCCTGACCCTGAGCTGTGCGCAGTGCCGCGCCTTTTCCCTGATTGAACTCGTGGAAGAAAATCTTAGCGTCGTATTTGGTGCCATCGATCTCTTTCAGAATTTCGCGAGTGCCGTCGGTTGAGCCGTCGTCTACTACAATGAGTTCCTTGACAAGCGGGTCGCATGGAGCATTTTTTACAGCTTCTAGAACCTCAACGATAGTTGCCTTCTCGTTGTAGACCGGAATCAAGATTGACAGTTTTTTCACTTTCTCAGCCTAGGCGGGCAAACTATGTGCTCGTTTGTGTGCCGCAAGTTCAATTGCATCGTCTAGCGGCGTCAAGGTTACCTTACCATAGCGTCTACCTAAGGCCTGAGTAATTAGTGTGTCTGCAAAGTGTGGATTCTTCGGCAGCAAAGAGCCATGCAGATATGTCCCATAGACTGAACCCTGGGCGGCACCTTCGAAGCCATCCTCTCCGTTGTTGCCATTGCCGACGACCACCTTTCCAAGTCCTTGAACGTCTTTTCCTAGGTAAGTTTTTCCGCTGTGATTTTCAAATCCGACCAACGCAACTCCATCCTCTCTCTTGATGAGGACGTTGCCAATCATGCGGCGGTTACCAGCCACTGTGTGGGCGTCTAGTACGGAAATGCCTTTGAGTTCTTCGCCTTGGTGAGGTTTGTAGTAGTGTCCGAGCAATTGATAACCACCACATATCGCCAAAATAACAGCTTTCTGGTCGACAGCTGTCTGAATTGCCTTTTTGCGTTTGATAAGGTCTTGAGCGATTACAGTTTGCTGTTTGTCCTGACCGCCGCCTATGAAAAACAAATCGAAATAGTCGGTATCGATCTCTTCTCCTAATCCGATCGATTTGACTATCGGTTGAATTCCTCGCCATTCGGCACGCTTTGTGAGGGTGACGATATTTCCCCTGTCGCCGTATATGTTGAGGAAGTGAGCATACAAATGTCCGATTCGCAGTTCCATGAAACTTTCCTCTTTGCTTTCCGTCAGAACCAGTTGGACTGAACTGACCAAAAAATATCCTGACAGCCTTGGAAATAATTGTATCTTTTTCTTCCAAACAAGCTGCAGGACAAAATTGTGCAAAACAACTGTTCGCAACTCGATTTTTCGTTCTTTTCAATTGATCTCAGATCCCAATTGATTATTTGACTTGACTAGTGACTTGATTTGACTGATTTGACGTTTCAGTAATTGCTAATTGGCAATCAATTGGGCCGACATCTAAGTGATCGATCAAGTAAGTAGTCAATCAATAAACAAACAAACGAACTGAGTTCGAGAACTGATTTCGATTTAGTCGGATCGGGTAGGGCGGTTGCTTTGTAAGAATTTCAATAGTGGTATTGAATATGACATCACACCATATTCGGTATAGCGTCGAAATGTTCAAAATTTAGCGTGGTTGCACAGAATCTTGTGTCACCACCGGTGAAGTCAAGTGTGATTGCCGTCCGATAATCTTTGCGGCTTTCTAGCTGTTTGAATCCCTTGACGAGGGGTTGCCATGAATCGCCGTGCCATGAGGCTTTCGGAGATTTCGACTGCATATATTTTGGGCGATGTGATTGTAAAATATTAACGTTATTTAATAATCCAAGATGCAGCACTGGATGCGCTTTTCACACAATTTTTACAGCTATGCGCGAATTTTGGCGTTTCATTACCCCTACGTGCTGGAACAATTAGGCTATGATGGCGACCGTTAGATGCAGGTCATTGCAAGGGAGTATTTACCATATGAAAAAGGGGTTTGCAGCCTTACTTACTGGCTTAGTTGCCGTAAGCGCGAGCACCTTGATCAACGTCACTCCTGCTAGCGCGCAAGGCGCTACCAACGTGAGTGAGTTGACAGACGTCGTAGGCAACGAATGGGCCTACAACGCGCTGAAGGAACTCGTAAACAATCAGTGTCACATTTTAGTTGGTTATCCGGACAGAACGTTCCGTGGACAAAAGTCTGCAACACGTTTTGAGTTGGCAGCCGCACTCTACAAGTACGAGCAGTGCATTACTGAGCGACTCAACCAAAAGGCTGACAAAGCCGATTTGGAAAAGTTTGCCGCATTGCTAGATGAGTTCAAAGGTGAACTCAATCAGTTGAAAGCGCGTGTCGATAGCTTAGAAGCACGCATGAAGGCCGTCGAAGACAAGAATATCGAGCAAGATATGAGGCTTGCCTACGCTGAGCGTCAGAAGGGTTTCCTCTATGAGCGCTTGGTCAAAGGTACGTTCATTGATGCCCGCGACATTTTGGTCGGCGTTGGCCGCGGTGCTCGCGGTATCTACGAATTCTTGTTCTAAGTACAATAAGTACGAGTACGTAAGTACGACGAGTACGTAAAGTACGCGCAGTACAAAACTAAGTACAAGTAGTACGAATTGGAATTCGGTAGCACGGCTTGCGTCTACGTGATCTGATCTAAGAGTGAACTCCCGCTTCAGCTATGCTCGCGGGAGTTCGTTTTTATTTTCAGTGGTATATAAGCCACTATATAAGCCACATTGTATGTACCTGCGCGTAGCATGTCTCAATGAGCCAATCGTGAGAGTGTGCACCAAAGTGGCATCAAAACTATGAAAGTGGCAAAATACGCAGGCCGCATCACTTAGTAGTCACCACTCATGTGAGGGTTGCATTTTGGTGGAGCTATCTTCTGCCTTCAGGCAAGAACTTGTTTTCGCACTCGATATTTGCGAACGCGCCGAAAAAATCACCATGCGTCATTTCAACGATGGCGTTCGAGCCACGATCAAATATGACGGCACACCGGTAACTATTGCCGACACAGAATGCGAACGGTTGATTCGTGAGGCGATCAATACCAAGTATCCTGATGACGCCATTCTTGGTGAAGAAGAAGGCGCGTCAGAAGGCAAGGAACACAGTGGGGTTCAAAGCGGTCCGAAACGCAAATGGTTGATCGATCCAATCGACGGCACATATGGTTACTCTCGTGGTAGCACGGTATGGTCTACTCTTTTAGCTCTGGAAGAAGACGGTGAGATAGTTCTTGGTGTTGTGCATGCGCCGGCTGCCAAAGAGACATTTTGGGCCGAAAAGGGAAAAGGTGCCTGGAAGAATGGACGGCGTCTTGTGGTGTCAACATATAGCAATATCAGTGAGTCCCAATTCGATTTTGGTGGGCTCAGCCGCATCATCAGCAAAGGACTCTGGCCTGGTGTGGAAAAGATTGCCAAAATGACTGGGCGCCAGCGCGCTCCCGGCGACTATCTCAGTTTTGCCAATGTTTTGGAGGGACGTTCCGAAGCTCAGTTGGAAGTAGATGTGAAACCTTGGGATCTGGCGCCGTTTCGGGTTCTAACTACAGAGGCCGGCGGAGCCTATTCCGACCTCGCTGGAGGCGATTCCATATACACCGGAAGCTGTTTAATAACGAATAAGGTTCTTCATGATGAATTTCTTAAAGCCTTATTGGGTAGGTGAATTGGGGTTTGAGGTTTTGCTAAACCGATATCGGTTTAGCTCTTCAAAGGTACCCCAAAAATAGTCGAGAATCTCGCCATCGAGGCTCTTGATTTCGCTACGATACAAGGCAAGACAAAGCGCGCCGGTTTTGTACAAAGCACGTTAAAATGACGAAATCTAAATTTCGGCTCTTCCTGGCGTTTGTCGAGAGAGTCTCGTTGAATGGGTCTGCCATCTATGCGTAAATCCGATTGGAGCAAATCGATGCGTGTGCGGATGGCTCTGGTCATGTCCATTTCTGGCATTTTGCCGATCATAATTTGTCACACGATCGTTGCTGGTGCCTCAGGTATCGCAGTGACTGATCTGCTCTGGTATTTGCCGCTCATCCCGATGTTGATTGCCATAAATTGGGGACTTTCCGGATTCATTCTGAAACCGATAAATCAACTTTTGCGTGGCACCACTGAGCTTGCAACGATGGACATTCGCGGGCGCTTAGATATCGATCCGCACGAACCAGTTGAAACGCTCGACTTGCGCAATTCGTTCAATAAGCTCCTCAACCGGCTCGAAGAGTCTTTGAATATTCAGTGCCAGTTCGTGGCGGATGCCAGCCATGAACTAAGAACTCCGCTCACATCTATTCAAGGCTATACCAAACTTCTACTTCGTCGCGGTTCCAATATTGATGCCAATTTGCTGGCGGAAGCATTGCAGACTATCTCTGACGAATCCGGGCGCTTGATTCGTTTGGTATCAGATCTTTTGCAATTGGCTCGTGCCGACGCTGGACAGCAGATCATCAACAAGCAGGAACCCGTCGATTTGCGTGATGTTCTCGGTAGTGTCGAAGACACCGTTACTGTCATCGCTCCCGAGCAAGTGGAAGTGCAATTCATCCTCAGTCAAACGCCGATACAGGTACTTGCCGATGGAGACAAGCTTAAACAAGTCTTTCTCAATTTGATCAACAATGCGATCAAGGCGACGCAGGCCGGTGGCAAAGTCACGGTTACATTGCGATCGAGCAACAACCAGGCAGTTATTCGAGTTATTGATACCGGCATTGGTATCGCTCCAGCTGACCAGCAACGAATTTTCGACCGCTTTTATCGAGTAGAACGAAGCCGTACACGAAGCCGACTTTATGGTGGTGGCACCGGGTTGGGTTTGGCTATCGCCTTGACTATTATCAAAGCTCACCAAGGCGAAATCGAGTTGGAGAGTGAATTGAACAAGGGTTCGACTTTCACGGTTCGCCTGCCAATCATGGATAAAAAAGACAAAGAACCGCAGAAAGAGAAAGAGAAAGAAAAGGAAAAAGAGAGAGAGAAAGAAACCCGGGACAAAACTGTTGCCAGCTAAAATGGGCAAAAATTTTCTGAGTTAACAACTCCACAACAACAAATTGGGACGTCGGCCTTATCTTAAGCACATAGAGCGGCATGTGCAGGTTCCGCCGAGTGGCTTCTCTCCCCCAAGATTCTACTCCCTGCGCTTGCTACCTCGTTTTAAATGCAGTTGGTTTCGACCGGCTGCATTTTTGCTTGTCGCGCTGATTGTTCTTCTATTCTTCTCATTCATTTTTCTCCAGCGCACCGCTGGCAGTGCCAGTTAGCTGGGGCTAGCGCTTGCGGTACCGGAACCACTCGAGCCACTACCACTACCACTACCACTACCACTTCCGCTTCCGCTTCCGCTTCCGCTGCCGGAACCACTCGAAGCGTTGCCTACTGTTGTTAATCCATCCGGAAATTCAGCAGCTCTTTCGGCCGTCAGTCCCAGTCTGTATGGTTTCCCTACTAATGGGATGTCACCGATAATCGGAAATCCCGTCATCGGAAAAACTGGACCCAAGTCATACAAACACTGCGTCTCGATCTGGTAAATGTTGTTATTGGGATCGACAGCTGTGCTCAGTGGCGTGTCGGCTGTGCCATCGGTGTGATTTCCTGATGCGATATTGGTTTGTCCGATGTAAACCGTAATGCCATATTGGTTTGCCGGCTTTAAGCAGGCGAACTTTCCAAAACCTGAATTCGCCATACTGGACGCCGCGGTTCTCGCCGCTGTTAAGCCAGTGTTGAAATCTGGCGATGCCGCACACGCCTCAGCGGCTTGCCTGGCGATCAAAGCGACGGTCGCTACACCACAAGCGAACTGAACAAGGTTAAACAGAGGAAATAAGAAGACCAGAAAGAAAAGCCAAAGCGCAGGACCAAACTCCGCCAGGTTGCTTCCCCTTTGTGAGCGCTTGATAAGTCTGCCGCTGTTGTTCCGCCACACTTTATTTGCCATTAGCCGACCCTCGATCTTCCCGAGTCTCTTTTTCCCTATATGCAGTTCTTCCAAACGGCGCACAGGTACTGGTTTTCCAACACATCTGTTGGAAACTTCTAGGCAACAAAATGGACTTCGTTTATGCTGCAGATTCGCTTAAGCAGAGGCTTCCGCTGCTTGCGGCTCGGCGGCTGGTGCGGCTTCGGCAGCTGCTGCTGGAGCCGCTTCTTCTTCAGGTTCAGCCATTGTACGCGGCGTTACGGCCTTGGCGACGATTTCATCGTGCGGATTGAGAATCTCCACACCCTTTGGCAGCTTGATGTCTGAGAAGTGAATCGCGTCATCGACTTCAACGAGCTTGCCGAGGTCGACTTCCAGCGTGTCTGGAATCTCAGCCGGGAAGCACTCAATCTCGGCTTCCTGGAAAAGTTCAACCAGTTGGTTGCCATTGGCAACGGCAGGTGAGCTTCCTACAAACTTAAGCGGTACCGTCAAAGTCAATTTGCGGTCCATCGCTACTCTATAGAATTCGACGTTCAAAACTTGGTGAGTTGTCGCTCTGCGCTGAACGTTCCTGATGATGGCGTTGGTGCCCTTGCCGCCCACGGTCAGCTCGATCATGTGCGAGTGAGCTGCATCGGGCAATCGGCTGAATTCACGAGCATCCACTTGAACGCTTTGTGCAGGTTGTCCAGGACCATACAGAGTTGCTGGAATGGCACCTTCACGCCGTAATTGATTGGGCTTTTTTGCTTCCCGCTCTTTTACCGCTAGCTTAATTTTCTCCATAATCCTAGAACCTTAGTTGTTAAGTGTAAAAAACGAAGACCGTTTCCGGTCTTGAGACGCTGGGGCGAAAGGATTCGAACCTCTGAGTGCCTGGACCAAAACCAGGTGCCTTACCACTTGGCGACGCCCCAACAGGTCGGGTGGAAGGTCCATTCTAGAAAAGAATGAATGCCCCTGTCAAATCTGACAGTAGGCGAGTTTTCACTCTATTGCAGGATCGCAACACTATTTATTAGAACAGGGCATAGGCGAAAGCCCCATCTTCTTAGCCTTTACTTTAGCTGGTTGGCTTGGTCGATGAGGGAGCGGGCAAAGTTGAGAGCTACTTCTGCATCTCCCTCACCGCTGGCCATGGCGGCGAGCGCCTTTGTACGCTCGTCCTGCGAGAGCTTACGAGTACTGACGTTTGTGGCGTTTTGTGAATGAGTCTTTTCCACTTGAATGTGGTTGTCTGCCACGGAGGCGATGATTGCTTGGTGGGTAATGCAAAGTATCTGATGTGACTTGGCCAAACGCGCTAGCTTGTCTCGCATTGACTGCAATACCTTACCGCTCAAACCTGTGTCGATTTCGTCGAAAATCACTGTCGACACCTGGTCCGAACTGGCAAAAATAGACTTAATTGCCAACATGATTCGTGATAGCTCACCGCCGGAGGCTATCTTCCCGAGCGGCATCAGCGGTTGGCCAGGATTCGGTGCAATCAAGAATTCCACCCGGTCTTGCCCAGATGGACCAACTTCGTCCGACTCACTCACTTCGATTTTGAACTTGCATTGAGCCATGCCAAGTTCACTCAACTCTTTCTGAATCGTCTGACTTAGCGCCTGGGCCAACTTTTTGCGGCGTTCTGAAAGTTTGTCCGCCACTTGGGATAGTTCTGTTTGGATTACAGCTAATTCATTTTCAAGCTCGGCGATTCTCACTTGCGAGTGGTCGAGCTTGTCAATCTCGACCACCAGTCCATTGCGATGTTCGATCGCTGCAGTAAGGGTTGGACCATATTTTCTTTTGACCTGAACCAGCGCTGCAATTCTTGATTCGACCGTTGTCAACGTTTGCGGATCACTGTCGAGCGTAGAAGCATAACGTCTGAGACCCGATACAGCCTCTTCTATATGTGCTTGGCTTGCTTCGAGCGCGGTCACTATCTCTTTCAGCTCGGTGTCGAAACGACTGGCCTTCTCGACGTCTGAAATGCTCTTTTGCAATAAATCTGAGGCGCAACTTGTCTCTTCTGAATCACTACCACCATTGAGTGCCTGATAGGCACCGTTCACTAGTTCTTCCAGCAATGCAGCGTTGGCGAGAATTTTCTGCTGATGGTCTAACTCTTCGTCCTCATTTTCGTTAGTAAGATCTGCTTCTTCAAGTTCCTGCAACTGAAATCGAGCGAAATCCAGTCGCCGTAATCGCTCATCTTCTGAACCATTGAGCTCCTTCAGATTAACCTGCAACTCTTTCCTTTTGAGATAGAGAAGTTTCAATTTTTCCAAGTCGCGCTTATGATTGCTGTCGCCTGAGCTGTCGACCATATCCATTTGGTATTGGGCTGACATCAATGTATGCGCTTCATGTTGCGCGTGGATTGTGAGCAGCATGGTACCGAGTTCTTGCACCATAGCGTGATTGACTAAAGTTCCGTTGATCCTGACACGTGAACCAGACTTGCTGATCTCGCGCGAGACAATGGCTTTTGCTGGATCGTCATCGATGAGTTCGTTCTGTTTGAGCCACGCACTCACTGTTGGTGAGCAAACGAACGTTGCTTCAATGCTTGCTTTTTCGCTGCCTATGCGGATAGCGCTGGCACCTGTCTTGCCTCCCAGTACCGCATACAGTGCGTCGATCAAAACCGATTTGCCTGCACCAGTTTCACCTGTAAGGACATTCAGACCCTGCGTCCATTCGACGCAAACTTTCTCTATTAGGGCAAAGTCTTTGATGACGATGTTATCTAGCATGTAAGAATTTTTGCTCGGGGATCTGTCAAATTCAGCATGAATGCCATTGCTGACGCGATTATCATATCTCAGAAAATCGATTGTGCACGTCGAAGTGCAAAGATTTCGAGACTAATTCCGCGACTGGATATCGATTGAGGTAGTCTTTGATATGTATTCTCTGACAGTCAGAAATCGACTGGCGTTTTCTAACTTTCGCTCTAACTTTTGGGACTGATGTTTGGTTTACCTTTTAGAACCGACTTTCGCCTGAGTTTCGGACTAACTTCAGGACCAGACTTCAGGACCAGACTTCGGGACCAACTTCAGGACCAACTTCGGGACCAACTTCAGGGCTAACTACGATTCAACTGTTGATCAAATTTCGGGGTTATTTTGCAACCTTCGCGACCAACGAGCTCAGTTTCTGGAACACAACAATCAGCCCCGAATGCTGCCATGAAATACGCCATGTTATTTGGTGCGCAGTTAGCGATTGGCGCGGCTGCAATTTTTGCTCGCTACGCACTGCACGGTACAGGGGCTATCGAAGCCTCAGCTTTGCGGTTGACTATAGCCGGTGTGCCGATGTTTCTCTCTGGCATTTATATACATAAGCAGATAGCGGTTGCTCGCACGGACGAGGTGCGTTTTGTTGCGGCCGGCTTCCTTCTAGCAATCCACTTCGCCACTTGGATTGCTTCTTTGCAGTTCACTTCAGTCGCTGTCTCGACTTTGCTCGTCTCGACAGCTCCGGTCTGGTGTTCGCTCTACGACGTTTTTGTATTGAAGAAAAAGCTGAGCGGTCGGTTCTGGTGCGCCCTTCTCGCTGGTGCAGTTGGTACGTTCATCATAGTTGGCACTGGCCTCATCTTAGGCAGCAGTGTGTCTCCGTCACATTCTCAATCGTCAAACTTTGGAGCCGCACTTGCACTCGCCGGAGGATTGGCATTTGCAGCTTATCTCCTTCTTATGCGTTCTGTTGTCCACTCTTATCCGACCTTGCTGATTGTCGGTCGAACCTACTTATGGTCTGCAGTCGTACTACTACTTGGCGCATTTTTGCACCATGAATATCCTCCGGGTGCGGACTGGGTTTCCTGGGGTGGGATCTTGGGTATGGCACTTTTTTCTCAAATGCTTGGTCATACTGGAATAAATGCTTCGCTGCGTTTCTTTTCGACACGAGCCGTTGCCTTTTCCACACTATTGGAGCCGATCTTTGCGGCAGCACTTGCGGCAATACTACTGTCTGAGAAACTTGAAGCTAAAACGATCATCGGGTCCTTGATTGTTTTGATTGCGCTTGGCGTCGTCTTGCGTGAACAAGCAAACGAGGATGTGGCGACAGAGAGCATTTGAAGCCAAAAGTGGCAACTTTGCGTCCGTTGATATATCTTTTAAGACCGATTGCTTGCACAACATAATAAGATTTCCTTTTAGCCAATCGGTCGTAGAAATAGCGGATGTCAATTGCGAAACTCCTGATCACGTGTTCGGTCATTTTTGTCGTTTGCTTCGTGTGCTGTTTGTGTATCTTGGTGGCAAACCGACAGTTGCCCTTGGCTGCTTGCCCTCAGCGGATGCTGTGGGTTTGGGAACGCCCGGAGGATCTTACTTGGTTGGATTCATCAAAGTTTGGTGTCGCTTATTTAGATAGAACGATTTTTCTTTCCGGCGAATCTATTCGTGTTGATTGCCGCAGACAGCCGATGAAAATTCCTGCTGGTACTTATGTAATGGCAGTTGTTCGTTTGGAATCAGATGAGCATAATCCGGCAGCGTTTAGCAAACAACAAATCGACAAGCTCTGCGAAAGGATTATGGACGTTGGTAAGAATCAATCGGTGAGAGCTGTACAGATTGATTTCGATGCCCGTCAGAACGAACAACTAGGATATAAGCGTCTACTTGCAGCAGTCAGAGCTCGCTTGCCCAACAAAATTCCTTTGAGCATGACGGCTCTTTTGTCATGGTGTGTCGATGATACTTGGCTGGAAGGACTGCCAGTAGATGAGGCTGTGCCAATGTTCTTTCGTATGGGGGTGCATGAGAGTGAACGCCAGCGCTATTTACAAAAACTGACTTCTGGTGACTTGTTAGCGCATCAAATACGGTGCAAGTGCCAAGATAGTATAGGTGTTTGCACTGACGAATTATTCGATTTGAAGCCCTTTACCGCCCGACGAATATATGTTTTTTCGCCAATTAAGTGGCAAAAGTCTTCCGCTATCTCTCTTACAAATCAGTCGAGGTTCGAATGAAAAAATCCAAATGGATCTCCGCTCTTGTGGTTGCCGCCACTCTCGCAAGCTCGTTGACACCGGTGGGGGTTGCTTGCGGTCCTTTTCTAGATGACGTGGTTTTGACTTTTGGCACCAATCCAGACCTGCCCTTGAAGAAATATCTTGCTGGCGAACTCGGAGTGATAAGCCCAGACTTCGCTAAATCTTACCTCGTTGTTGCTTACAGATATTTGTCGCACAAGCCGCTCAACAAGCATGAGCAGGAGGGGGTGTACTCTTTGTGGCGGCATCGCATCGGCCACAACTATTTCAGTAACAGTGATGGCAATGGCGTCGCTGAAGATGACCCAACAAAGAAGTGGCTTGGTGCCAGAGCCAAGATTATGGGGGAGAAGAACCAGCCGCAGATAGACGTCGACCGCCGAGTGGCTACTGGCGATCCTAACAACTTCGATACGTTCGTCAACTGCACCGCTGGTAGTTTCACGAATGCCAACCGCATACTGGCGGAGAAAGTAGCCAAGCATGGTGCTCTGAGTCCATTTGTGAAAGATTGGATAAAGGCTCAGGACCTGGTTTTTTGCCACTGCGGAACACCCGGAGGCGCTTTTTCGGATTCGAAAGCTACGAAGCCTTCCGAACCAGCTTTCCCAGAAGCCCCGAAAGATGCAAACGATCAAGAATCAATCTATGACCGTCAATACCAGCATGCTGCCGCGCTGTTTTACGCCAAGCAGTACGACAGCGCTGCCGATGAATTCAAAAAAATATCTAGTGATGCGAGCAGTCCTTATGCCAAGACTGCCCGCTTGATGGTGCCGCGCTGTCTGACGCGCAAGGCGACACTGAATAAGATGCCAGAGGACGCAAAGCGTGCGATTCTCGCAGATGCAGCAAAGCTCTTGCGCGAAATGCTTGACGATAAGTCGATGAACGAGCTCCATTCATCTTGCAGCGACCTTTTAGGTTTTGTCGAATTTCGCCGCGATTCAGCTGCTAGGCTCAAAGAACTCTCTGAGCAGTTGCTCGCCGACAATAAAGATGTCTCACCGACATCTTATTTTCACAGTTTGGATGACTATACGCAGTTGTTACTAAATGTCGAAGGTGGCGCTGACGATCCCTATGCTACGGAGAAAAAGCCCAAACAACCGCTTCCGTCATTCGTAAAAAACGACGATCTGTCTGACTGGATCACAACATGGGAACGCAACGATCCAAAGCAATACGATTACGCTGTCGACAAGTGGAGAAAGTCGAAAAATGAGGCTTGGTTGTTAGTCGCGTTGCACCTGGCTCCATCGCCAAAATCTAGAACCGATGAGGTAATAAAAGGCGCTGAAGAAGTTGAGCACGGAGACCCGGGATATCTGACCATAAACTACGAAGCTGCACATGTGCGCAAGCTTCGTGGGGAAGCTGAGGAGGGCGTTAAAGAGATTGGGGCACTTTGGGATGTTGCCACTAAAAGACAACTTTGGTCTTCTGTGAACGCGATTATGAACTTACGCGGCACTATGCCTATCAATCTGCAACAGTTTATAAGCAACTCTATTAGAAAACCGGCAGCATATGCCGTTTTTGATGAGTACCTTTCAGACGAATTCAATCCTCCATCTGCTGCCGACAAAAAGACAGCGCCAAAATTTGTTTTTGGTAGTGATAATGCGCGATTCATGAATGAGCGTATGCCACTGTCGAAACTAGTTGCGATATGCCTTGCGCAAAAACTTCCGAAACCGCTGCAGTCAGATGCTGATCAGGCCGCCTGGACTCGAGCAGTCATTTTGAACGACGCCGCTTCCAGGAACAAAATCTCTCCACTATTGCAGCGCGATTTTCCTAATCTCGCTCCATTGATCAAAGCTGCAGATCAGGGCACCGAGGCAGACAGGATGTTTGCGGCGTCGTTTTTGATTTTGAAAAACCCCGGCATGCGCCCGTATGTTCGCAGTGACGCTCCGCGAGTAGATCCTATAGGCAAGATGGACACTTATAGTGATAATTGGTGGGATTCGGGTCTACCAGACCAAGAGGTTATTTATCAGGAGAAAGGTGAGATTGTTCGCAGCAAGTTGAAAGAAGACATCTTTCCGGAACTTCTCTCTAGGACCGACATTCAGACGGCTGCAACAGAGAAGAAACGATTGCTGGCTGTTGGTTCTGCTCCCACTTACTTGTGCCAGGTTGTGGCAGCCTATGGGGTTCTGCACATGTCTGATCCTCGTTTGCCTGAAGCTTTGCATTTGGCCGTGCGTGCTTCGCACTACGGTCACTCGGAGAAGCGAACGACACAATTTTCGAAAAAATGCTTCCAGATACTGCATGGTAATTTTCCAAAGAGCGAATTCACAGCTCAGACGCCCTACTATTACTAGTACTGGCTATTAGTACTTGCCTGTGTACGCGAAAAGCAGCCGGAGCAATACTTTGTGGCTTTTCTGACTCGTGTTTTCGACCACCTTGGAGCCCGAAGTTTGCGAAATCCCTGCCGCATCGCGGTTTGGGGTTTCGTAAGAAAAAATTTTCACTGCAACTTTTTGTGCTTAACCGATATCGGTTGAGCTATTCGCTGCGGACGCCATGGCGCACCGACTTAGCTTCTCCGGCATTCGTCAGAAAACAAATAGTGGCCAGCTTGAGGGGATGTCAATTGAGAGTGCTAACTTAGCCCCTCCCGGTTAGGGAGCGGTCTACTGCTGGCTGGTTTGAGTCTTTAAAGCGGTTCTTCGGCTAGCTAACAGTAGCAAGCGATTTTATGCTTACTTGAGCGGCCACTTGCTTGGCGATGTTGATGAATGCTTGCGACACATTGGAGTCCGGATCTGATGCTACAACCGGCGCGCCGCTGTCGCCTCCAACTCTAACTGCTGTTTCCAGTGGAATTTCTCCTAGAAACGGCACATTAGCCTCTTCGGCCAACTTCGCTCCGCCGCCATGACCAAAGATTTCGAAACGCTCGCTCGAGCCCGGTGGCTGGAAGTAGCTCATGTTCTCGACGAATCCGAGCACCGGAACTTCCATCATCTTGAACATCGCTAGCCCTTTGCGTCCATCTAAGAGGGCTACATCCTGAGGAGTTGTAACGATGACGCCGCCGGCTATATTTGTCGACTGGACCATACTGAGTTGAGCATCGCCTGTGCCCGGCGGCATGTCCACAATCAAATAGTCCAATTCGCCCCATTGCACATCACGCAAAAACTGTTTGATCGCCTTGTCCAACATTGGGCCGCGCCAGATTACTGGCGTGTCGCGGGACACGAAGAACGCCATAGAGATTACTTTGACACCGAAATTCTCGGGGGGAATAATGCGATTATCTTTGGCTGTCGGTTGCGAATCGTCCAATCCCATCATGAGTGGGACGTTTGGACCCGTGATATCGGAGTCCAAAATGCCAACCTTTGCACCCAACTTGGAGAGAGCGACCGCGAGGTTGACTGAGACTGTAGTCTTGCCCACGCCACCTTTGCCTGATGTCACAGCGATAATATTGCGGATGCCCTCAACTGGTTCTTTGCCGCCAACGCGTTTTTGATTGGCGACATTTGCGGCGGATTCCAGATCGACAACCTCAACACCCGGAAGTGCACCAACGGCCTCTCGACACTCCTGTTCGATTTTCTCTTTTACTGGGCAGGCCGGAGTGGTGAGTGTCAATTTGAAATAGACTTTGGGCAGGTCGACTTTGATGTCCGAAATCATGCCGAGGGTCACGATGTCCGTGTTCAGATCCGGGTCCATCACTTTGGATAACGCCGCTTTCACCTGATCTGCAGTTAACTTTTCTTTCTTTGCTCCAAACATTGGCACACCTGATAGCTGATGATTGGAAACTTGCAGCTTGTCATGTGCCGATGCACACATTCTGCCATTCCAGCCACATCATAACTTTTCGAATCCCAGCAACCGCGCTTCTTTACCAAATATTCCGATAAAGCTTCATACTTTGCTCGCTTTCCTTGACACTCTGTCGGGCTCGGGCATAATTGAGTCATGCCTCAAGTTCAACTGTGCTCTATGTGTATGTGTTGTCGCGACTTCCGTCCGGAAGGCGAGTATCGGCACAGGATGAATTAGCGGTCAGCAAAATTTCGTGCATTGAACTCCCTTCCTCTTGCGGGTTGCAAGTGAAGGGAGTTTTCGTTTTTGCCGTCACACTCACTTTACGTTCATATCGAACCTCAGGAAATACAAAATGACTTTCCAAATGGCAACGGACACGGTGGATTCGTCAGTACAGAACAAGTTTCGCTTCAGGCGCGCTTCCGTTGAGTTGCCGACTGTTTTTCTTGGACTCGCTATCTACGTCGCTTGGCTGGCTCTCACCTACTATCATGCGCGTCTTCCTGGTGTTCTGGTTTTTATGCTTGGTGGTATGACAATCGCTTGGCAGAGCTCCTTTCAGCATGAGGTTGTGCACGGGCATCCGACAAGATGGTGGCGTCTTAACCGGGTATTCGGCTTTCCGCCTTTGTCATTGTGGCTCCCATTCGAAATTTACCGGACGACGCATCGACTGCACCATATCGATAGTCGGCTAACTGACCCGTATGACGACCCAGAATCGAAGTATTTGAGCCGCGGACAGTGGCATCGACTGTCTTTGTTAGGCAAGGTCTTCGAATGCTTGCAAGCGACTTTAGTTGGACGGATACTGCTTGGACCTTTCACGACGATCCCAAAATTTCTCTGGCGGGAAGCCGGTGCCATTGCATATGGTGATTATAGGAATGTTGGCATTTGGCTTGTTCATGGCATTGGTGTTGGTGTCATTCTTATTTGGTTAATTGCAGTTTGCCACTTGAGTCTGCTCGAGTATTTGGGTTCCTTTCTCTACCCTGGAACAGCTATTCTGATGTTGCGCTCTTTCGCTGAGCATCGCGCTTCAGAAGAGATAGACCATCGAACAGCAATTATCGAGAGCAAGTCCTTGTTTTCGATTTTGTTTCTGAACAACAACTTGCATTTTGCGCATCACAAAAAGCCGTTGGTGCCCTGGTATCTTCTGCCTCGGCTTTATGAGGAAAACAAAGAGAGTTTCATTCAGCAAAACGGAGGTCTCGTGTACTCTGGTTATTCTCAGATTTTAAGGCGCTTTCTCTGGAGAGCGAACGATAGCCTCGTCCATCCTTTCGAGAAACAATTGGAGAAGCAATCGTCGTGACATTGAGTTTTACAGCATGCGCATCGACGTCTGATACGTGTGCTCCTGAGAGTTTGCAAGATTGTCAGCAATCGGAACCTGGCGCCATCGTTGCTTTTCCTATGTACGATTTCGAACCGTTGCGGCGATTCAATGATGAATTTTGGGCGGCAATTGCACAGCGACTGGTGCAATTAGGCATCCAAGAAGTTCCAAGGCAACTAAGTAGGAACCTCCCTCTTGACTCCATCTGGCTTAACCAAGAGATGCTTTTGTCGCAAACATGCGGCTACCCGCTTTATCGGGAGTTACGCGAATCGGTGCGTGTTGTTGCTACGCCCAAGTACTCCGTTCCTGGCTGTCGAGGTGCCTTTCATAGCAGTTTTGTCGTTGTGCGCGCTGAGGAGCCGGGGCAAGAACTCACTCACTTCCGCGGCCGTCGTTGTGTGATAAATTCGCTTGACTCCAATAGTGGCGCCAATCTTCTTCGTGATCTCGTTGCGCCACTTGCGTTGAATTCGCGCTTCTTCGAAAGCGTTTCGATTAGTGGGTCTCACTACGCTAGTCTTTCTAGTGTCGCAAATGGTGGCGCTGATGTGGCTGCGATCGATTGTGTGACTTATGCGCATTTGAAAAGATTCGAGTCTGCGCTCATCGGGAGAACAAAGGTGATTGCGCAGACTGTGGACTCTCCTGGATTACCTTTGATTACTGCGGCTTCAACTCCGCTCGAGACGGTGCTCGCGTTACAAGCTGCCCTCCGTGATATTGCATCCGGTGCTGCGCACTTGGAGTTTTGCAAAGCTCTATTTCTTGATGGTTTCGAGTTTATCCCTCAACAAGAGTATTATGACTTTGTCGCGGACGTCGAAGAACGCGCAATTTCGCTCGGCTATCCGCAATTGGCTTAAATGAAGAACAGACTTAATTAAGCAAGAGCACTAGCACTAGCACTAGCACTAGCACTAGCACAGGAGATAATCCTATCCGGAGATTGTTTTTAGATCTGACTCTGCGGACTTTGTGAGCGGGTGATTTTCACCTAAAGCGGCTCTCAATACGCTCAGAGACTCTTGCAGAAGTGCAACGGCTTCCTTTTGGTGACCTTCTTTCATCGCCAGAGTCGCTTCGTGGCGCAAGCTCGTGCCAAAATCCGGATGCTGAGGGGAGAGAACTTTCTGGCGGGTTTCAATCGCTTTGTCGATGTATTCCTTAGCCAGAGTCAGGTTGCCTTGCTTTAAGTATGTCATTCCAAGCGCATCTTCTGTGGTGGCAGTTTCAGGATGCATTAGACCTAGCGCCTTGGTTTGAATTTTCAAGGCTTGCTTAAAGAGCCTGACGGCATCATCAGAATTGCCGCTGGCAAGATCGAGCTCGCCTAAACCACAGAGCGATTTAGCAACCTGAGGATGCGCTGGGCCAAGCCTTAGTTGGCGCACACGCAACGCTTCCTTGTATAGGGGGCGCGCCATTTTGTATTGCCCTATTTCGCGCATGAGACCGGCAAGGTTATTTTTGTCTGTTGCAGTTTCCGGATGATCTTTGCCCAAAGCGGTCTCATCGATGGAAAGCGCACGCCGGTAAAAACACTCAGACTCCGCATAGCGCCCTTCATCTCGACAAACACCGGCGAGATTGTCTAGCATTCCTGCGATCTCGACATCGTTGTTACCAAATGCTTTTTGCTTTATGCGCAGCGCTTCTTTGTAATAAGTCTCTGCGTCAGCGTAACGTCCTTCATCGCGGCGCAGCTTGCCAAGCCCGTTGAGGATGGCTGACCGCAATGGGTCGTCCGGTTGTTTGATCTTTTTGTCCCAGATGTCTAGCGCTTTCAAGAATGTCTTTTCCGACTCTTGATATTTGCCCTCGTCGCGATAGAGGGTGCCCAGATTGCTGAGACTAATCGGGTACTCCTTGCGATTCTCGCCAAGACCCTCTGCGAGGGTGACAGTTTTCTGGTAGTAAGGCTCTGCTTCGGCATATCTGCCCAGGGTGCGATAAAGTTCCGCCAAGTTATTTGCAGCTTTGGCTCTGCGTGGGTCTTTCGGTGAAAATCTCTCGGACTCTTTATAAGCAGCACGCAGTTGCTCTTCAGCTGTTAGGTAGTCACCACGTTTGTAAGCTTGCTCTCCTGCACCAACAAACGTATAGAACGGAATACTCTGCACTGTCACGTATCCAGCCCAGAGCAATGAAATCGCCCATACGCTGCGGCGATACCATTTGTAGTGCTTGTTGCCGAGAATCTTCTCTCGCACGAATATGCTGATGCCGTGCAAATGCCCTAGCTTCGTTTGCCTTTCTGCCCCTCTTGTCTCGTTCATTCTGTTGTCGTCCTTATTACAACGAGCATAACTGACTCGCGGCCGTTTTTAAGATGAACCAGTACGCCACAGGTCGGCAGCTGGTAGGCAACGATTAACTGGTAAGGCACAGTAAGACAACCTTACCTTCCTGTTGAAGGTGTGTCAATGTAGTTGCGGATAGCGAGATTCTAGGGTAAAACCCTCTCGATTTAATCTATTCGGGAGTCACTGCCGCTTAAGAAATTTTCGCCTTACCATGTCGACTTCATCCAATCGTCCCGCCATACAGATGGCCAAATATGCGAGCATTCCAGTGCCGGCGCTGAGACAGAGTCCGCTTGTAAAACTGATGAAATTCTCGTGCACTGCGCGGGAATTTTCGGGGTCTGGCTGGTCATCAATCATCGATATGCGAAAGTCACGGAAATCAAAGCGTTCGCTTGCCGACTCTGCCCGGACTATTCGATGCTCTGGTGTGAAAGCAAAAGCGCATGTCTTCTCCCATCCCAGGAAAGTTGCGCCGGAAAGTGCACCGCATACGATACCGGCAAGGGCCATGACCGACACTGGCTTCAGCATCGAAGTTGTGCCCAATCGCCCAATTCTCCTGCGCAGAAATAAAGTGAGCAAACCGAGGTTGAGAACAGTAATGACGGACGTGGCAAGAGATATGCCCCCCACGCTCCAATGGCATCTGGTAATGAAGAACCAGTCTAATACGTACTTGACGGCGATGGCGATGCATGCCACCATAAAAGGTGTGCGCGTATCTTTGTACGCATAGAAGACACGAGTTATTAAATCGCGGCCAAGATAGACCATTATCGAGGGTGCAAGCCACCACAGCGCCTCACCGACAAGATTTACCGAGTGGACGTTGAAGTTGCCGCGTTTGAACAAGACTGCGACAATTGGTTCGGGCAGTGCGACGAACAATGCTGCTAGCGGCATGGACAAAAATATCAGGAGCTGAAATGCTTTCTTGTAATCATGCTTGATTCCCTGTGCATCGTCTTTGTGTGCTAGCTCGGCAAAGCGCGGAAGCATGGGCACCAGCATCGCCGTTGCCAGAATGCCGAGCGGTAATTGAACCAGGCGATTTGAATTCATAATTGCAGTCCAGTCACCTTGTCCTGGCATCTGCCCAGTGAAACTTGAATCGATATAGACTGTGAGTTGTCCGATGAGAGTGCCAAAACACGCTGGACCTAACATCAACAGATAATCTTTGAGCAGTGGATCTGCTTTGAAGGAAAACTTCCATGGTATTTTGCATTTGAAGAGATCAGGCAACTGCACGAGCAGTTGCGCGATTGCCCCAATCAGGGTGGCAATGGAGAGTGGCAAGGCTACTGGGTTATGTGGGTCTACGAAGAGAAGAACACCAGCTATAATGGCAACACTGGCCAGTAGCGGTGAAAGTGAAGGCCAGAAAATGCGTTCGAAAACGTTGAGGATGCCGTAGACGATTCCAATTAGTCCGGAGATAACGACAAGAGGAGACATCCATCTTAGCTGTTCGGCTGTCTGTTGGATAAAAGTTGCATGTGCTATAGGATCTTCGGAGGCATAACCTTTGCCTACAAGCTGCACTAAATACGGTGCAAGCAGAAAGAATGCCAAGGCGATGAAAGAAGTCAGTGCTGCGGTTACAGCTACAACCTGGCCCATCAACAATCCGGCTTCAGGCCTGTCTTTTTCTCGAGTCAAAACCGAAACAGTGGCGGAGTGAAATGGTCCCCCCAGTCCACCAAACAGAATCAAAACATTGCTCGTGAACAGACATGCATAGTTGTATGCATCCGCTATGGCAGTCGTTCCGAAGACTTGTAAGACGATGACGTCTCTGGCAAATCCTGCGATTTTGCTGACTACGGTCAACAGAGCGACGAGGCCGACGGTCTTGGTGACATTGGAACGCGTTTGCGGGCTCGCTTCTGTTTTAGTCGTGGATTGCATATTTGTTCGATAGCAAGCCTCAGGCGCTCGCTGGCTCTATTAAAGCACAGGTTCTGGAGTGGTGACAGTCTGATGCAGGCGGATCAGCTTAATTCCGCGCAAAGATGGAGAGAACAAGGTCCTCGAACTTTTCCCGGTCGGCTTGCATGGCGACCTTCACCTTGCGACCGCCGAAAAGCGAACCGGCAACGCGTCCCAGGCTCTTGCCTTGAGTGGTGACGTCCAGCTTCATCTCTTTGAACGTGAAGATTTGAGGCGCCACTAGTGCGGCGGCTGTTACTGTATCCCAGAAGTAATATTCGAAGCCTTTGACGAGGGAGAAAAGCTTGAAAGCCAGCATTGATGCTTTGGATTTATCGACCTGTTCTTCCAGTCTAGCTAAGAACTCTGGTGTCACTTTTAGCTCGTTGGTCACATCGAGTGGAATCATCGTTATGCTTGGAACGGACTCAAGAACTTCTTTGAATGCGATAGGATCGGCATAGATATTCCATTCCGCGGAACCATCGCAACCCTCTTCATCGACGTTCCCTGGCACGTGAACTGCACCGCTCATGGTGATCACCTCAGCTATTTTCGACTTCAACGACGGCTGTTCGCGCAATGTGTTCGCTAAATTCGTCATAGGGCAAGTGATCACTACCGTTACTGGTGTTTTGGAATGGTTCAAGCAATCGGCAAAGGCTGTTTCTATGCGACGTCCCTTCCCTTGCTGGTAAGGCTTCTTGAAATCGTTGGCGCTGAAGAGTGGAAGTTCGTTGATTATGTAACTTTCTCTGCGCCAGTTATCCGGAAATGGATGCGGCATCTCGTCTTCGCTGACTGCTATTTCCGGACCTTCGAGATCTAGGTAGGTAGCTATCTTCAGCATAGATTCGTATGCCTGGTCAAAATAGCAGTCACCGTTGGTGATGCCAATCGCTTGTAGCGATACTTCAGGCGACAGCCACAAAAGCACACAACCAAGTATGTCGTCGACATGCCCGTCGTGGTTATGTATTACCGGTTTTGCCATGTCGGCCGACGTCGTCTCTTAGCAACTGTAATCAGGTTAGCCCTATCTTACTGTCACGCTAACTCGATTTCATTAGTTGGGGCCTTTGAGGCTACTGTTGTTAACCCCTTCTTAAAATTTTGCCAGCTAATAATCGCCCGCTTTATCGTGCAGATTCTCAGCCTCAAGATTGACTTGCTTCATTACGTGGGTCAGTTCTGCATATGGCTCGTCGTGTATGTTGGCAATACCGTAGTTGGAATTCTCGCCGTCGAACCGGCCTTCCTTGGGCTGGTCGATGTGCTCGAACCAGTGGTACCCGACAATGTTCGGGCACGAGAGTGCGTTCTTGACATATGATTCGTACCATTCGCCGCGAATCGCTTGAGTTTGAACTATCGGACCGGCTCCTTTGCTGTTTGGTAGTCCGCTGTCCTGGCTGCGAAAAGAGAATTCACCGATTAGAAGCGGCTTCCCCACAGAAGCATACTTCCTAATCGTTTTGCGCGGATCAGGCTCATAGCAGTTGAAAGAAACTACATCCACATGTGAAGCACAAGCCCGCAAAATTGGAGCTCCCGGGTAGCCAGAAAAGCGGCAACCAAGATTTAAATGATTTGGATCGGCGGCTTTGATGCTCAGGTCAATGATATCGAAATAACGGCTTGCGGCGAGGCTCGCGAAGTCCTCACAGTCTTTTTCGAATCGATCCTTAATTTCCCGATTTCCTGATGGCGCGGTGATATTTTTTGCCTCGTCCAGTTCAGTCCATGAGTGACATTGCGTGTTCCAGACGCGATTGAAGTCAATAAAGCTTGGATAGTGACGCTGCAGAAACGCCACCGCGGCTCGTCTTCCCGGTGCCTCAGCATCAAAATTCAAATACTGAAGCAGCAGCGGATTGCCCGCCGATACCCATGGCAGCTCGTTGTCTCCAAAGTAGCCGATCAGTTTCTCGTCGTCTTTCAGTGGGGCACATATTTTTTCTGCCAACGCTTTGGTGCTGAGCGCAAATTTCGGATCGAAGAAATCGCACAGGCCCAGATGATTCCAGTTATCGAAAGAATCAGCAGCGTGCAGTATGACCGTGTAGTAAAGCTGCTTCTTCTTTCCTGTGCTTTCCAGTGCCACCTTGCTGTCCGACCAGGCCCCTAACGTGTTGAAATTCAAAAGCAGCAGCCTATCTCCTGCCGCTTTCTGCCAACTCTCAGTGGTTTGATAGCGTGCAATTGCATTCCTTTCATAAGGACACTCTTTGCTGTGTCCAATGTAATCTTGATTGATATTTACTGAATCCACGCCTTTTGAGATAAAAGTGCGATTCTTTGAATCAACGAACCACCATGTGCCGTCGACAGGAAGAACTCGAACGAATTTCTTGGCCCAAGCTGGCTGTGGCGCGTGAAATAGTGCAAACAACAGTAAGACAATGCTGAGCAAGTAGGTGGTAGTGCATCTTGATTTTCTGGACTTGTTGGAGATTTCCGAAACTGTCATTCTCGATACTTTGAGGCGGGTGTAATCAGCGTACTAGTTTAGACTTTCGTCTCGAATAAATATAGCTACAAAATTGGCGTCATCTGAACTTTGTTTGTTGTTGCGCTGTCCGGGATTGAGCCGTGTGACATCAGATGAGTTGCTCTCTCCATTGTCCTCTGTGCCATTCCCAGAGCAGGCAGAGTGCAGCAAGGACAATGCTTAGGAGTTCGGTTATCTAAACGCTGCGGCAGCCAAGTCCTGCAATTGTGGATAATAACCAAGCGCACAGCGGTCGAAAGAGGTCGAAGCAGCATACCGCAACCAGGATGGGGCGTGCCGTATAGCCTACTCCCTGAAATGCTCCGCTCAGGATCACCCAACAAGCCCGAAATGGTTGTTCGATGCTGATTAACCGCAGATATTCGGTGCATTCCAGGCTTACTGACTGTTGTGATGCCATAAATAATATTGAAAGAGAAGATGACAGGCCTGCCGCGATAGTCGAAGTGGCAGAGCATATGCAGGCACCTAATATGGTGGCAAAGGGTCCGCCAATTGTTGCTTGCTTTTGTTTTTTTTGCGCCAAGATCTTGCCCGACAATGGTGGCAGCCGCGATACCCAAGCCGTACATCGGCAATTCCAATTACGGCGCAAATCAGGGATTGGCGAGCCGCTTCTGTTGCTCGGTTAACGTCGCCAGCGCTGCAACAGCGATTCGCTTAACCGATATCGGTTGAGCGATACAAAGCGAAGTATGACATTTGCAGATTTGGACAATTAATGCTGTAAAATCCTGAATTTATGTTCAATCGTCCAATGATCCGGGGAATTTTAGACAATGGATTTGATGGCTGATGTGCTCGGTAGCATCCAATTTAAGGGTACTGTAATTTGCCAGTCCGAATTCTCCGCTCCCTGGTCGGTGGTCTGGAGTGGACGTACGAACCGCGCTGGCTTTTTTATGGTTTTGCGAGGCAGCTGCCAAATGATCACTTGTGGTTCCGGTCAGACAAAAGGCGTAATTTCTATAGCGCCAGGCGATTTCATTATGTCTCCGAGGGCACGGAGCTATACGCTGTGTGACTCTTCTAGAACCGTTCCTGTTGCATTCGACGATGTGCTAGTTACCGCCGAAACTCATGCAATTCACCGAATCGTAAGATTCGGCGGGAATGGGACTCAGACTAAAATCATCATGGGCTGTTTTGACTTGGATACAAGCACTGATAATCCGTTTGTTCGTTCGCTTCCAGACTTTATTCACGTGAAGTCTGAGGACCTGCAGTTTGAACCCTGGCTGGATTCATCACTGAGGTTTTTGGCAGCAGAGTGCGCGGCCGATAAACTGGGGTCTACTATTACGGTAAGTGGTCTAATGCAGCTCATATTTGTTCAGGCTGTGCGCGTCCACATTGCACGAGAACAGCAGGAGAACACTAGCTCCAATTGGCTTATCGCGGCAGGCGACATGCATATTGGCCGTGCGCTTAAGGCGATTCACGAGCACCCAAGCTTTCCCTGGACTGTAGCTCAATTGGCCGTGCAAGCTAATATGTCCCGGTCAAGTTTTGCGCCCAAATTCAAAGAACTCGTGAAAATGACACCGCTTGATTATTTGACGGCCTGGCGAGTCTATCGGGCGCAAAAACTGCTGAACACCGAAGAGTATTCCTTGCATGAGGTTGCCGTCGCCTCCGGCTATCAATCTGAGGCGGCCTTCAGCAAGGCTTTCAAACGGGCGACTGGATCATCGCCTGGCCAGTTTCGAAAAAATCTGAGGACTCAGGAACGGACCCGGGCACATATATAGAAGTCGTCTTTTGTCTCTTTCGCTTTGCTAGCCCCACTCTTTACTCCCTTCTCCTCTCCCGCCGGTCATGAGTTACTAACTACGCCGACGAAGTTACTCCGTCGGGGGCATGACTTACCAGTGCTCGGTCGCGTCACTTGGAGCCATAATGCATGAATGACCTGGAAAATTTTCAGATAGGTCAGACGGTGGCGGGTAAGTACTTGCTTCTGTCGGTGATTGGCAGAGGCGGAAACGGAACTGTCTACAGGGCTCAGCAGATTTTTCTGAAAACAGAGTTTGCACTGAAAATTCTCTATCGGAACCAGATTTTTGATGAGGTGCAGATGCGCAGGTTCCAGCTGGAAGCAAGAGCCGCTCACTCTCTCAATCATCCTAATCTTGTCAGAGTGCACGATTTTGGTCTACTTGAAGGAAATCAACCTTATTTAGCTATGGATTTGGTCGATGGGATTACGCTTGCTGACCACATCACTAATGACGGACCGATGGAGGTCGAGCCGACTGTAAAACTTTTTGAGCAAGTCTCTCTTGGTCTTGGGTTCGCGCACCAGCAGTCTGTCGTGCATCGCGACATAAAGCCTAGCAATATCATGCTTGTTAACGCTATGACTATCGGCACTGAAGGTAGTGTCAAAATTTTGGATTTTGGCATCGCTAAATTGACCAATCATGAGGGCGGAGAGATTCAGGCTCTCACTAAGACAGGAGAAATATTTGGTAGCCCGTTGTATATGAGCCCCGAACAGTGTGGTGGAGAGCTGGTCGACCACCGTGCCGACATTTACTCACTAGGGTGCTCTTTGTTCGAGACTTTGACTGGTACTCCTCCTCACGTCGGGCAAAATGCTCTGCGCACAATGATGCTTCATCAATCTGTGCCGCCTCCGTTGCTTCGCGAAGCGTCGCTTGGAAGGACGTTTCCGGATGCCTTGGAGAAGATTGTTCAGAAGATGCTCAGTAAAAATGCATCTGACCGTTACTCGAATCTCTACCAAGTTGCTCACGAGCTGGCTGCGATTCGTAGTAATGGAAAAGCCACGACTGCGAGTGCTGCGAGCAAGAAATCGACAGCAAAGACTGCTAAGACAATAACCATGACAGTGACAAGTTTCTATGCCATCGTCGTTGCTGTCGCTATCGGATCTGCTGCACTGTCTGTAGTGCTCTTTCCTCGCGCTAATTCACCGTCGATGAATGCCGCTAGTGATGAGCAGAATAATACCGATACCGTTCTCACACTCTCTGACCGCCAGCGTTACGGACCCGTGAAAGTTGCTCAGATGCTTGAGCAAGCTTATGCCAAAGTGCCGGTAATCACTTCCAAAATGACCGAGAAAGTGCTTACCCCGCGCTCCTTCAAATTCCCGGATGTTCCCATCGGCAGGATATTTTTCGATTCATCAATATTGCCGGTGCAAAATAACGTTGGAGAGTCCAGAGACGCTGGGGGAAGAGTAGACACACCCGCCCGTCCATTGATGCTTGAGATAGGTGGAGAGCACTCTGCTGCCACTTTACTTAAACCACTGACGTTGAAGAAGATTGGCACTGGCGAAATGAGGGGTCTCACAATCGTTGGTCCACCTGAACAGTATGTGGCGCAAGAACCGTTTAAATCGACTTTGGCGGACAACGTCGCCCAGCTTCTGGAGGTCGCCGGTGAATGGCCCCGTTTATCAACGCTCAGGCTGATGGATGTTCCGTTGAACGAACGAGCTATGGTGGCACTGGAGAAGTTGAATCAGCTTGAAGCGCTCGAACTCTCCAATACCAAGATTGAAATCGAGAGTCTGTCCAAGCATGATTTTCTTCGCAATGTATCCACGCTGGTTCTAGTGAACTCCCAAATTGAGCCGCTGCTGAAGCAGATACCGCCGTCAAACAAGTTACGCTCGCTGATAGCCGAAGGCGACTCTATTAAACCGAAATCTCTGGCGGCTCTATCTGATTGTCCGTACCTCTTTGGTCTGAGGCTTAAAACTGATACAGTCACACCGCAACTGGTGGCAGCATTGATTCAGTTGAAAACTGTGCAGTCATTGACCTTGGAGGTTCGGAACGTGACTCTGGGTGAAGTGAAAGAGATAATCGATAAGAGTGCTGGTCTGGGACATTTGACCATCTACCAGCCGGACGAAAAGCTGAAAAACCTGCTCAAAAGACTCAGCAGCCTCAGGTGCGGAGTCGATTCTTGGTGATATCGTCGACTTAACGAGACTTAGAATATCCCCAGTTCCATCTTTGCCTCTTCGCTGGCCATCTGTCTCGGGTCCCAGCGTGGGCTCCAGACCAGATCGACCTTGACCTCTTTCACCCAAGGCAATTTTGTTATCGCTTGATGTGCTTGTCCTTGAATGACTGCACCCAAAGGGCAAGCGGGGCTAGTTAGCGTCATTTTGATATTTACTAACCCCTCGTCTTTGATGTCGATTGTGTAGACGAGACCGAGGTCGACGATATTGACACCGATTTCCGGATCGACTACGGTCCGCAGACTCTCTCTTACAACGTCTTCTTGTAATGTCGACATTTTTCCTCCTCACCTGCAATATCGCAGCACCATACTTGGGTTACTGCAATCGCATTCTATGTAGCAGTTGTCTCGTTCGCTGAATCAATACCTTGAAGCAGAGTATTCCAGGGTAGAAGCGCACACTTTATGCGCACTGGATACTTTTTAACGCCTTGCAACGCTTCGAGATCTTCTAGTTCGTCCGGAAGCTCCGGCGTTTCACCTTTAGTCATCATCATCTGCTTGAAAGTGTCTATGACTTTCTTCGCCTGTTCGATGGACTGGCCAAGCACCATTTCGCTCATCATCGAGCCTGATGCCATATTAATGGAGCAGCCCTTAGCTTCGATTTTTACGTCTTCGATTTTGCCGTCTTTAACTGTTAAATACAAAGTCAGCTCATCGCCGCAAAGTGGGTTTATTCCCTCCACCTTTGCCGATGGATTGGCTATCGAACCGCGATTGCGTGGGTGGTGATAGTGGTCGAGAATTGTCTCTCGATATAGCTCATCTACAAGCGACATGACCCATTACCTTATCGGCACCCTGCAAGGCTTTGACTAGTACGTCTATCTCTTCTTCCGTATTGTAAATGTAGAAACTCGCTCTTGCGGTTCCGGACACTTTGAGGTCGCGCATCAGCGGTTGGCAGCAGTGATGTCCAGCTCTTATGGCGATGCCGGAATCGTTCAGGATCTGTCCAAGGTCGTGGGGGTGAACCTCTGAAAAATTGAATGAAACTACGCCACCGCGTTTAGTGGCATCAAGCGGTCCGTAAACCTTGACGTTGCCGAGTTCTTGCAATGCTTTTAACGCATAACTGGTCATCTCGATTTCGTGAGCGCGCACGTTTTTCATGCCTAGGTTCTGTAGATAATCTATTGCTACGCCGCTGGCTATGACGTCGGCGATGTTGGGCGTGCCAGCTTCGAATTTCCACGGCAACTCATTCCAGGTAGACTTCTCGCGATACACCGAACTGATCATGTCACCACCGGTCATAAATGGTGGCATCTTTTCCAAGATCGATGCTTTGCCCCAGAGAATTCCCACTCCTGTTGGTCCAAGCATTTTGTGTAGACTGAAAGCGAGAAAATCACAATCCCAATCTTTTACCGATGTCGGAAGATGTGGGACAGATTGTGCTCCGTCCACCAAAATGACTGCGCCGTGCTGGTGCGCTACCTTGGCAATCTCTTTGACTGGGACAATCGTCCCCATCACGTTGGACATTGCGGTGATAGCCACTATTCTTGTCTTGGGTCCAATCTTTTGGTGCGCTTCTTCGACGTCTACCAATCCGTCTGCATTTAGTTCTAGGAATACCAGTTTGGCTTCGCGCTCAATTGCTAACTGTTGCCATGGCACC
Organism: Oculatellaceae cyanobacterium; assembly: GCA_036702975.1. Lineage (GTDB taxonomy): Bacteria > Cyanobacteriota > Vampirovibrionia > Obscuribacterales > Obscuribacteraceae > DATNPX01. Next base: position 29,852 of record DATNPX010000032.1, on the reverse strand, counting down.
AGATTCGCATGATGCTCCATTGCGGTCAGAACAATTTCATCACCGGGAAGAACGTTCTGACGACCCCATGAGTATGCGACCAGATTGATGGCTTCTGTGGTGCCTTTTGTATAGATGATCTCCCGGGACTCCGGCGCATCTATGAAGTCTCGAATCTTGTCACGAACCGACTCGTAAGCTGCGGTCGCTTCTTCGCTCAGCGTATGAATACCGCGATGAACGTTTGCATTATAACGTTTGTAATAGTCTACGATTGCGTCAACGACCTGATTCGGTTTTTGCGAAGTTGCCGCATTGTCCAAATACACTAATGGCTTGCTGTTGACGGTCCGGTCGAGTATCGGAAAGTCTTTTCTGATTTTTTTTATGTCCAACATGGCTGCGTCCTGGTTAAGTGGTTGCTTTTGCTTTGATGTCGACCCAAAGTGTTCCGTCTTTATCTTCGACTTGATAGGCGTTGACGGGTTTCACCGCGGGCAGGCAGAGGGCTTTGCCCGTTTTAACATCGAAGCGCGCTCCGTGTCGCGGACACTCTATTTGTCCATCTACTAATTCGCCTTCTCCGAGTGGACCGTTATCGTGCGTACAGACATCATCGATGGCATAGAACTTCCCATCAACATTGCAAACCGCTATACGAGTGCCTTCCACGGTAAAAACTTTAGCTGTTCCTTCAGCTACTTCGGAAGTTGATGCTACTTTCGCGAGTGACATGATTGACCCTTTCTTGGCGTGAACTTAGCGCTCACTTCTTTGCCTTACCGGATACGGTATTGGATTTACCGCTGCCAGTGCTCTTTTTGCTCTTTCCAATTGATGGCTGACTTGTGTGAATTTTCTCCGAAATCAAAGACTCGATCCAATTCGCTGCACCGGGGATCTCGCAACTTTCGAGAACCTGTCTGACGAAGCCGCCGACGATCAGTTCTTCTGCTTCTCGGGCAGGCAAGCCTCGCGCCATTAAATAGAAGACTTGCTCTCTATCTACTGGTCCTACGGTTGCTCCGTGTGAGCACTTTACGTCGTCAGCAAGAATCTCCAATTTAGGAATTGAATCTGCTTTGGCTGAGGAGCCGAGGAGCAGATTTTTGTTGCTCTGGAACGCGTCTGTTTTTTGAGCTGAATGATCGACTTTGATTATGCCTTGATAGATAGACTGCGCTTCGTCCTTCAGTACGACTTTGAAATTGATGTTGGAACGAGTCGATTGCGCGTTGTGGTCCTGGATGGTGTTGAAACTGAAACTCTCCTTTTTGTCACCAAATATGATGCCAAGCACGTCGCTGCTGGCGCCGTTGCCGCGCAGGCTTGTGCGGATATCTGACTTGAGTTGAAGTCCTCTGAATCCCACAGTCAATGAGGACAAGCGTGCATCGCGGTGCACTTCGTTATTGCAACGTGTGACTGCAAACATCTTCTCGTCGTGATTTTGCAACTCGAGATATTTTAGATGAGCGCCATCGCGCAAATAAATTTCGACAGCTGCGTTGCACAAAGACGTTGCATGTGCCGCGGGTTTAGCCCCTGAGCGATTCGAGGCGAATATGTTTACGAGAGTTGCTTGGCTGTGTTTTTCCAGCACGACTATTACACGAGGGAATACGGCAACACCTTTATCACTCTCTTTATCTGAAAGCGTGACATTGTTCACGGTCACGAATGTTTCCGGGACTACGACATTTGCTGGCACATACAGGAATGCACCAGCATTGAACAAGGCATCGTTCATCAATGAAAACTTGTCGAGCGAGGCCGTCGATTCGCTGCCTTCCACATAAGGGGCGATCAGTCCGCTGTGATTTTTCAATGCCTCTTTGATCGAGCAGAAAATGACGCCCTGTTTTTTTAAAGACTCGGGCGGTTCATGATAAATGCCCTCAACGCCTTGAGCAACTATTCCGCCTTTTGCATCAAGAGCGGCCAGAGCGTTTTGCAACCAGAATGGAGCCGTTTTGGCGCCGTTGCCGTTTGTGAGATCGACGGCTTGCAAGCTGCTCAAATCAAGGGTCTCGACCTGAGTGGTCCGCCAATCTTCGTCTCGATTAGTAGGCATAGGAAGCCTGAAATAAGCTTCCCATGCTTTGAAACGCAAGTCCTTAAGCCAATCTGGCTCGCCATTTCGCGACGCAATCGAATCAATGCGTTCGCGAGCGATGGTGTTGACTGAACTTGTCTCGGACATTTCCTGCTTTTCCCCTTCTTGTTCCTTTTGACAGTTCCCTTCTCAGTTTTTTCTAGCAGTTTTCTCTAGCTGTTTTTTCTCAGTTTTTCTAGCTGTTTTTCTTCTAACCGTATCCTTTGACTGCGTCCATGGACTGTTTCCGTTGCACCGTGTCGACGCGCATTAGCCACGCTGTGCCTGGCTTCGAGAAAGTCGCGGCGTCCAAATCTAACCGACCGATCCTGACATCTCCATCTGAATCAAGCGGTTCAATTCGACTGCGTACTCGAGCGGCAATTCTTTAGTGAATGGTTCGAAGAATCCGTTGATAATCATTGCCGTTGCCTCGTCCTGCGTTAGTCCACGACTCATCAAATAGAAGAGCTGTTCTTCGCCGACCTTAGAAACCGTAGCTTCGTGCTCAATCGTCACTTCCTTCTCATCTACTTCCATTGTCGGGTATGTGTCCGAACGCGATTTTTCATCAAGTAGCAAGGCATCGCATTTGATGCTCGATTTTGAGTTTTTCGCTTCCGGATAAACTTTGACGAGTCCGCGGTATGAAGTGCGCCCGCCATTTTTCGAGATGGATTTGGAGACAATAATGGATGTCGTATCAGGTGCCGCGTGCACCATTTTGGCACCCGCGTCCTGGTGTTGGTCTTCGCCTGAGAAAGCGATGGACAATACTTCGCCATGCGCTCTCGGTCCGACGAGATAGATGGCCGGATATTTCATGGTCAGCTTGGAGCCAAGGTTTCCGTCAACCCATTCAACTTTGGCATCAGCATGAGCCACAGCCCGTTTAGTTACAAGATTGTATACGTTCTTAGACCAGTTCTGGATCGTCGTATATCTAATGTGCGCGCCAGGTTTAGCGATCAACTCGACGACTGCGGAGTGCAGAGAATCTGTCGAATAGGTCGGTGCAGTGCAACCTTCGATGTAGTGCACGAAGCTGCCAGGTTCGGCAATGATGAGAGTTCTTTCGAACTGACCCATGTTTTCTGCGTTGATTCTGAAATACGCTTGCAGCGGAATTTCAACCTTTACACCAGCTGGAACCCAGATGAAGCTTCCTCCAGACCACACTGCCGAATTTAGAGCCGCAAACTTATTGTCCGCTGCCGGAATAACTGAAGCAAAATGCTCGCGCACAATATCTTCGTGCTCGCGCAATCCGGAATCCATGTCCAAAAAGATCACGCCTTGTTTTTCGAGATCTTCTCTAATGGAGTGGTAGACAACTTCCGATTCATATTGTGCTGTGACACCAGCGAGGAACTTTCTTTCGGCTTCTGGAATGCCCAGTCGGTCAAAAGTCTGCTTGATGCCTTCCGGAACGTCATCCCAGCTCTTCTCGGATTTTTCGGATGGACGAATGTAATAGAAGATATTGTCGAAGTCGATGCTCTTGAGCATGTCGCAGTTGCCCCAAGTCGGCATCGGCTTCTTGAGGAAAATGTCGAGCGCGCGCAGGCGGAACTTGAGCATCCACTCAGGTTCCTTCTTCATAGCCGAAATCTTCTCTACTATCTCGCGAGTCAGACCCCTGCCTGACTTGAACGTATAGTTTTCTTTGTCCGAAAAACCATACTTGTAATCGTTGCCGATCTCTTGCAGAGCCTGGTGTTGAACTAATTCCGCGGACATATTGCCTCCTTAGAGCAGTTCCTAAGCAACGCCTGATGGCGTCAGCTCTTGGGTTACCCATTCATAGCCACGCTCTTCCAGTTCTTTGGCAAGTTCGCTGCCGCCAGATTTGATAATCTGTCCGTCAGCAAAAACATGCACAAATTGAGGTTCGACGTAGTTCAAAATACGCTGATAGTGAGTGATCAGCAAAATCGCTGTATCGGTCGTAACCAGGCTGTTGACGCCTTCGGCGACCGTTTTGAGGGCGTCGATATCGAGTCCGGAGTCGGTCTCGTCGAGCACTGTTAGTTGTGGTGCCATGAGCGCCAACTGAAGAATTTCCAGGCGTTTCTTTTCGCCACCAGAGAATCCATCATTGACATAACGCGAGAGAAATTCGTCACGGACACCGAGCTTCTTCATTTGCACCTTCAATTCCTGGCGGAACTCTTTGACAGGAATCTCCCGTCCACGCACTGCCTTAAGCGAAGCCCTGAGAAAATTCGAAACTGACACTCCCGGGATGGCGACCGGATACTGAAAAGCAAGTGCTAAACCAAGTCTTGCGCGTTGGTCAGGGGTCATCTCGGTGATATCTTGCCCTTTAAATACGACACTGCCCTGCGTAATGTGATAGCGCGGATGACCCATCAGCGTATAAGACAGCGTGGACTTACCAGACCCGTTGCGGCCCATAATCGCGTGGATCTCGCCCGGATAAATCTTCAGATTCACTCCGTGCAGAATCTCTTTATCCTCCACACTGACGTGCAGATTCTCAATCAGTAACAATGGTTCTTTAGCGGTCATCAGTCGTTTCACTCCGAGCGGTAACCCCGGTTCCGCTTCCTTAAGGATCTCCAACAATTGGCCGGACGGCTTTTATAGATAAAATAGTATCAAAAATATCTGTCCGGGTGTATGATTTTTAGTAATAGTTTCTATTACGGTTACATCTGAAGCCCGGCTGGATTGGGGTTTCCACCAATGTGACTGGCACTCTTTCGTGAGTTAGGGTTATGAAAGTAGCTTCAAATTCCCAGGATGCAGAGAACAATCAAGACACCTCCGCAAAACTGTGGTTTTTGCTCTATTTAATGGTAAAAGTGCCTGTCGAGCTGGAGAAATTGAAGCGACGTGCGGTAACTGTCAGAAGCGACGCGCTGTTATAGACACTTCGGTTCACTGGCCATGCTGGTTTGCATTGCTAGAATCCTAAATAGCTGGATTTAGTTTATAAAGAGTTCAAAAATGGTCACTCAGCCGCTAAATGAAGTTCCAGAGAAAACCCAGGAGGCGCTGCTTCTCTACCTGAAACGTGGCGGCGAACTGACCGTAGGAGAGCTGGTAGAAGTGCTTGGCGTTACGGCTATGGCCGTGCGCCGCCATTTAGCTTCGCTTCAAAAAGATGGATTGGTTGAGTCTCGGCTGGAAAGGAAATCTCGGGGGCGCCCTACGTACAAATACAAACTGACCGGAAAGTCCGAATCGCTTTTTCCATCGGGATTCCAGAACTTAGCGGCGGATTTGCTCGATCTTGTGTTTGAGCAAAGCGGGCACAAGGGCGTGATGGACCTTTTATCCAAGCGAAATAGTCGGCTTGCAGAACGGCTCAAATCACGAGTCGAGAACAAATCGCTTCAAAAGCGTGTAGAGGAAGTATCTAAAATTTTCTCAGAAAATGGTTACATGACCGATTGGAAACAGTTGGATGATGGCAACTTCATCATTTTTCAGCATCATTGCTCTGTCCATGATTTGGCGAACACTTATCGTCAGCTGTGTGTACTTGAACCACGTCTCATGGAAGATCTGCTTGGTGTGAAGATTTCCAGAACCAAGTACATGCTAAAAGACGATCCGGTTTGCGCTTATTTGGTTCATGCCGACCAGGATGGCTCGGTTTAAGCAGAGTAGTTCACCGCTGTTTAAAGATAGGGCGCGGTTTTCCCTTGTTTGATTTGTGCTCAACCGATATCGGTTGAGCATGAAAACGCAAGCCCAGCCGCAATTTGGCAATTAGTCAGAAAAGTTCAAGTTTATCTACCGATTGAACTTTTCTCGACTCTTGATCGTATTAAGAAGTAGAGAAGTTTGAGGGTGTTCTCTTCTAATGAACCTGTTTTCTTGTCGAAGAAAATATGGCGATACTGAAGCTACGAGTGAGGAGCTTCGCTTCCAGCGCCTGTGGCGTCGATTTAATAGGCGTTTTAGAACAGAAGAGTCTTGTTGGTCGGAAATGAAGAGACTCATTAAGGCGAATGAGCTATTTCGCTGCGAAGTTTGTCATTGTACGGAATTTGGAGAGGGAAAGGGGCGAAGAATCTTTTGTTCCAACTGCCATTTCAAAACATCGGTGACTGCTGGAAATCTCTTCGAAAGGATCCGATTTGCGAAACCTTGGTTGGCTGCAATTTGGTTCATGGAGCGCGGATTTGCCGTGAGTTCATACCGGCTTCACAGACTCGTCGGAGTCGCTCAATCGACGGCACTGAATATCTTGCGCAAAGTGCGGATCGTGCTTGAAAGCCTTATGGTGAAACCTGACAAAGTATTTCCCCATTCAGAGTTCCATCCGATTATGACGAAGCGTAGCCGAGCCACACCAGCCAACATGCACCCGATGACGGAGGACCAATCGCTAGGAGAAAACGAGCATGGAGGCTCCGATGGCGAATCGCTGGATGTTCACGGTAAGTTAAGTAGCTGTGACCATGAACATGCCGCGAACCAGAGCCCCGGAGCTGGTGCGCAACCTGTGCAAGCCAATGGCGCAGACGTGGTCAGCCAGCTGTGGCAAGAGAAAATCGAAAATCTCACAGGGACGGAGAAACTTGTCTTTGAAGCTCTTAGTGACGTGATTCCGCTGTCCATTGACGAAATCTGCGCCAGAACTGGGTTAGCGGCAGGCAAAGTAGCTGCCGCAATAACCATGCTGGAACTTGATGATTTCGTCGAGAGTCCATTTGCCAATAACTTTGTGCGCTCTGTGCCTGGTGGTAAATTGGGTCGTCCGCCATCAAAAGCGGCGGGACATGGTGCCCTAGGAAGCACCGGACCCAGACGTCTTCAGAATGAGCCAAGAGCAGCATTTTTCGATGCTGACTTCTTTATTGTTGCTCCCTGGAACACCGAAAATGTTTACGAAAGGAACTTTGGCAAGAGTCATGGTGGAAGTGGCGAAAAAACTGCCGATGAAAGCCGGGAGAAAAGCGGGGAGAAGGAAAGCTGGGAAGAAAACGCTGATAACGACATTCGGAGAAGCAATCAGAAAAGTCCTGAAGAAGAATTCGAGGAAACGGATCTGCAAATTCGAATTTCAACTTTTCTGTTTCAAAACTTTGACGGCGTTAGTAGAAAATATATTCAGCTCTATCTCGCTGCGTATTGGTGTTACAAGGACCGAACACGCTGGTTCTCCGAGCAGCTTTTCTGTGCGTGTTTTCGGTCTTTACCTGTCTCTTATGCCGAGATTCTTCTATATTCGTCGCCGCGTAATCTTAAAGTGATTGAATCACAGCGAACCCTCTGTCTCGGATTTGGCTCCTGAGCCCGTGGGCGAGCACCGCTCGGCCTATGACGTCGCCTGGTTGGTCAGATGCCTTTCAATTCCCAATAGCTCGATGGAACCTTCGGCTGCACACTTGAGAGTTTGACGAAGTTCGCGGCGCCGCGAGCTGCAATCGGCAACCCACCTGTGATTACGATATTTTCTTTAGGCGAGACAAAACCGCGTTTGAGAAGTGTGTCTTCTACTAGTGAAAGCGTAGATTCAGAGTCTGAGACTTCCGTCAGCATAAGCGGCGTTGTTCCCCAAATTAAAGAGAGCTGCCGATAGACGTGCACGTGCTGAGTGAGCGCGATGATCGGATTTGGCGGACGAAATTGCGAAATCAGGCGAGCAGTGGAGCCACTTTTTGTAAATGCAGCTATTAACCTTGCTTTCATGTCTACGGCCATATTACAAGCTGCATGTGCGATCGCGTGAGCGGAAGTAGGCAATTCGTGTTGGTGCAGTTTAGTCATGTCCATGCTGCCCTCAGCGGCTGCGGCAATACGCCGCATCATGCGCACGACCTCGAGTGGATACTTCCCAGTCGCCGTCTCCTCCGAGAGCATGACGGCATCGGTTCCATCGTATATAGCGTTTGCTACGTCCGAGGCTTCAGCGCGGGTCGGACGTGGATTCAAAGCCATCGAATCCAACATTTGTGTGGCGGTGATGACTGGTTTTCCTTTGGCGTTAGCGCGTTTAGTTATGAGCTTCTGGGCTGGCGGAACGCGCTCCGGTGGTAGTTCGACGCCCAAATCGCCTCTTGCAATCATGACACCGTCGGCGACATCAAGGATCTCCTCAAGGTGATCCATCGCCTCTGGTTTTTCCAGTTTTGCGATGATAAGAACCGGCGGCCAGTGCTCGCCTATTTGTTCACGCAAGTAGAGAATGTCTTGCGGATCGCGAACAAAGGAGAGGGCGACGAAATCGACATCGTATTTCAGTCCGAATGCAAGGTCCGCTTTGTCTTTCTCTGTCATGGCTGGAATCGACAGTCTGACGCCAGGCAGATTTATTCCCTGATGATTTTTTAGGATGCCACCGACAACGATTTCGCAAGTTGCGTCGGTGTCAGTTGTTTTGATCACCTTGAGCTCGATGAGACCGTCGTCCAGAAGGATGGTGTCGCCGGTTTTTACTTCTTGAGACAATAAGGCATAGTTGGTCGTTACGATTTCGTTTGTTCCGTCTAGCACGCGGTTTGTGAGTGTGAAGTGCTTGCCTTGCTCCAGTTCAACAGGCTTGCTGTCTTTCAGCGTGCCAGTCCGGATCTTTGGACCTGACAGGTCAAGCAAGATCCCAACAGATTTATCGAGACGCTGACTGATTTCGCGAATGTCGACGGTAATTGACGCGATCGAGTCGTGGTCAGCATGGGAGCAGTTGATACGAGCAACGTCCATACCCGCTTTGATCAGCTCTTCAAGCATGACCGGACTTCGGCACGCCGGACCGATCGTCGCGATGATCTTAGTACGAGCCATTAGATGTCTCCTATTTCTGGTCGGATTATGTTGTCAACGTAATGGTGATGGTTGACTATCAACTTCTAACTTTCAGCTTCTTGCCGCAGTGGCATCGAGCTGTTGCGGACGAGCGAAATCAGAGGCGGAGATCGTCGGGAATGGGTTATCTACATCCTCGTATTCGGCGATTTTTGCTTCGTCCAGTTTGTTGAAACGCAACATCTCGACGAGATTCTTGAAACGCTCCACGTGTTGATTGAAGCGTTCTACGGCATATTGCTTGGCTTGTCCCGTGGTGACTAGGAATGGCCAATCGCTAGACTGCAAAAGCACTAGCTCGCGAGCTGCTTGCTTAAGTGCTCGTTGCGTCAGCGCATCCGACTTGTTATTGTTTGCTTCTGCGATATCTTCCATCGCCACTTCCGCGTCGTGGATCAGCGGCCACATCCATTCGGTCTCGTTGTTGAGCCAAACTTGCCAGTGTCCACCAGATCCCCATGATGATTGCGGGATCTCAATTGCTTGCGTTGGAGGCTGGAACTCTAGGAATTCACTCGCTGTTCTCATGGTGACAGCAGTGTAAGTGCGCAATTTTTTGATCACGTCTTTGATCCACGACACGCCTTCAAACCACCAGTGTCCGAAAAGCTCTGTATCGAAACTAACCATCACGAGACCAGGCTTACCTGTTTTCTTGAGATGGTCAGTCAACTGTTCTTGCAGGAATCCGACGTAATGGTCGGAATTCTCGCGCACTCGATGCGCTGCTGCTTCCGGACTGTACAGCTGCTTTTCTCCAAGATCGGTTGTCTTTGAAGTCAATTTCCAAAAGTGCAATCCGGAAACATCGTCTTTTTTATGAAACTCGCGATAATTGCCGTCGCCTGGATAACCATGGTCTGCAGACCAGACCTGGTAACCAGCTTTTTCGTGACGTCCGAGTACCGCGACCGGATATTCTTTGAGCCAATAAGCTTCGAAGGTATTCAAACCTGTCGCTGGGCGTGGCGGTACTGGAATGTATTCCACACTTCCATACGGTCCGAACACGCGACGCAATTCAACTGTCTGGCCGCCTTCAATTACGAACGACTCGGTAAAAAAGTACTGTAAACCGAGCTCATAGAGCCATTTTTCGATACCTGCGCGGTCGCCTTCAGCTGGTCTATAGGCACATTCAGGAAGCCAAAATCCTTTAGGCGCGCGACCGAAATGTCGCTTGTATGATTCAACACCTGCCTTATATTGACCAAATAACGATGAGTCAGTTTTTAGCAGTGGTGAGAAACAATGTGTGGCTGCCGAAGTCGTAATTTCGATAGCACCAAGGTCCTGGTATTTTCTAAATCCGGCGATTATGTCGCGATTCCAGCGCTCATGATAATCGCGGCGAATCTTTTCAAACCAGTTCGTGTAAAACTTCGCTAGGTGAAGGAAATCTACATTTGCCGCTTCGCCTCTTGGGCTAAAGCGTTTTTCATCTTGCTGCGCGGCGTGAATTCTGTCGCCGAGAAACTTATCGAAACCTGCATTCAGGTGTGGGTCTGAGAGTTGCTCGCACAAGATCGGTGTAATGCCGATCGTCAATTTTGCCGGAATTCCCTCGTCCCAAAGGTCGGCGATGGCATTCAGAAGCGGAATGTAGGTTTCGGCCATACATTCGTAGACACTCTCTTCTCCGAACGGCCACATCCCTGCCTTGCGATAATAGGGCAGGTGGCTATGCAGCATGAAAACAAACGAACCAACGCTCACTTACAGCTCCTTCGGCGTGCGTTCAAAATATATAGCAATTCAATATTCCGTTTGCCTACTTCGCTTTTCAAATCCGTAACTATTCTTGAAGTGTATGCTTTTAGAGGAGCTCCAATAACGAGTGAGGGAACTCAATTGACAGAGTCGGATAGCTCAGCAACTGATCAGAACGCGGCGCTAGCGCCACCATCCACTGGACTGCCACCGGCGCCACCCGCCGGTGCTGCGCCAGCGGTGTCGACTCCGGGGGGTTCCGTGCCGGCAGCAACACCGGTAGCTAGGAAGACTCCGGCGCGTGGCGCTGAGAAAAAGCCCGGAGACGCAAAACCCGCTGAAAATAAGGTAGTCAAATTGCTGGAGAAAAATCAGCTTGGTATGACGCTGCCAGAAATGGCGGGTGGACCGCGTCAACTCAAGAAGATTCGCACACTGCGTCCGATTCTGGCTGAGGCAATACGACTTGGGCTGGTGATGCCAATAAGTCAACGAGCCGGGCATACGGTTTATCGGCTAGTGAAATATTTGGGACCACGCTGAAAGGTTGATTCTTCTGTTGCTTAACCGATATCGGTTAAGCAATTAATTGTCCGGGATGTCGAGTGGGCTCTCGAGCCGAAAAATCCCACCAGTTCTAATTTTCATTGACTAATAGGCGGCGCCAACAAGAGTTCTAATCGTTTCAAAATTGCGTCGCTGTCACCTTCAATAAAAAGCGTTTTTCGACGTCCAAGAGCGCCGGATGTCAAGATTATGGATGATTTAGAAATGTGCAGCTTTTTGCTGAGGAACTCGCATAGCTGGTTGTTTGCTGCGCCGTCCACAGCTTTTGCCGTTAGTCGAATCTTGAGGCGGTTCTCTTGAATTCCGATAAGACCGAGATCCTTGCTGCCTGGTTGGGCCAAAACGTTCAATACAACACCATTTTTTCGCTTTGTAATCATGACGCAAATTGCGCAAGTGGCTTCTGAAGCTAATTCATATATGTCTTACAATATGTTTGCCACTGGGAGGAGCTGTTGTGAACGTCAAAATCGGAGATATTGAAATTGGAAAAGGCAAACCCTTTTTGATTATCGCTGGTCCATGCGTGATCGAATCGTGGGAGCTCATATTCAACACCGCGACGATGTTGAAAGATTTATCTAAGGAGCTTGGTTTTGCTTTGGTATTCAAATCATCGTTTGACAAGGCGAATCGTACATCAATCGATTCTTATCGTGGTCCTGGGCTTGTCGAAGGACTGAACATGCTTGCTGATATCAAACGCCAAGTGGGTGTGCCTGTTTTAAGTGATGTACATGACGTGTCTCAGTGTCTTGCCGCGGGAGAAGTGCTGGACGTTTTGCAGATACCGGCTTTTCTTTGCCGACAGACTGATCTGATCGTCGCTGCAGCTCAAACAGGAAAAGCTGTGAATATCAAAAAAGGACAGTTCGTCAGCCCGAAAGACATGCACAATGGCATTCGCAAAGTGACAGATGCTGGCAATAACGATGTTTTTCTGACCGAACGCGGTACCACCTTTGGTTACAATAATCTCGTGGTGGACTTTCGTTCCATTCCAATGATGCAGGAGTTTGGTAAACCTGTTATTTTTGATGCGACTCATAGCGTACAGCTTCCAGGTGGTGGTGGCACCACGACGAGTGGACAGCGTCAATATGTTCCTACGCTAGCGAAGTCGGCCGTGGCTGCTGGTTGTGATGGACTATTCATGGAGGTTCATCCAAACCCAGACCAGGCTCTGAGTGATGGACCTAACCAAGTACCTTTGGCCCAAACAAAGGAACTGATTAGTCAATGCTTGAAATTGAATCACCTTGTGAACTCTTTGCCCGAGTTGACTCTGCCTGCATTTGGTAAGTGTCCGCAACCAGTATCTGCTAACTGAAGATCGAGTGAGCAACTGCATGAGCAATCTTTTGCGTTCGGTCCGAAGATATCGCACTTCTGCCATGCGATGTGGCGCTGAATTATGCGGTTACTTGCGGTCCTTGGATACATTGAATACGTTGAATGCAAGGGATGCACGCAAGGTTTTCATATTCTTGGTCCTGAGCACAGCTATTAGCTTGACTCTGAGTCTAACCGTGCATGCCAGCGATAAAATCTCTCCTAGAGTACAGCTGGCTCAGACTGGCCAGAGTCAGGGTCAGCTGACGGCCGGCGCAGCGGTCTCCGCGGTTCCGTCTGTCGATGATTTGATCGCGAGTTCTGTCACTGCATACGGTGGCAAGGACGCACTTTCGCGTATGGCTCAAAATTCTACTTTTTATGGTGAGCAGAAGACAGCCGGGGTTGGTGTCCTTTCCTCGTTCAAATTGTCGATAAAGGCTGAAAAGTGGCGCCTTGACAAAAACGAAAATTCTGCGTCCGGCGAAAATACTCAATCTGCTGATGCAGCTTCTGGACGCATCACATGTGCTTTTGACGGACGTCACATCTGGCAGATAAAAGGCAAAGAATCAGCACCGCTTCTTCCTTCTGAAGTGCAGAACCTTAAAGACATGGTTTGGCACTTGCCATTAATTTTGCTGCATTGGCAGGAATCAGGTTATCGATTCAGTTCTCCTCGCGCCACCGCGTTCAGGCAGACTCCCGTTTATGCATTAGATGTTCAGTCGGGCAGCGATCCTTCCAAAACAACCGTTTTTATTGACCAGCAGAATTTTTTAATTGTGGCAATTAGCTCTAACGCCATTAAAATTAGCAGCGCAGGTAATAGCATCACTTCGTTTTCGACGACCGAGTTCTCTCAATACAGACCTGTTTCTGGTACGTTATGGCCATTCAAGCAGATAACTCAAAAAGATGAAGAGATTACCTACGAGGTAAATCTCAAGTCTGTCGATACGTCGACTGAGATTGCCGATTCGTATTTCATTCTTTCGAGTCCTGGCGCAATTAGCCGTTTATCTAAAGAGATGGTGGTGCCGTTTGACTATTCGCAACGTGAGATTGTTGTAAAAGGGCGTATTAACTCAAGCAGCGACGAGCTTGAATTTCTAGTTGATACTGGTGCTAGTGACACTTTGATCGACCGGCGTATAGCAGCTGAAAACTTTCTCTCCAAAGACGGTGCTTTCAGCATTGCTGCGATGTCCGGAGTTGTATCGGCTGATAGTTCTACGCTGAAAAGATTGGAATTGGGCAAGCTCATAGTGAATGATGTGCCTGTGCGTATTTTGGATCTGTCTGGGCAATCGAAGCATTTGGGACGCCCTGTTGCTGGAATAATCGGGATGAATGTCTTATCACGATACCTAGTTACATTCGACTATTCCAGACCTAGCATCACTTTCGCTGATGCCGAGGATGGTGCGCGCCCTGCGGCTAAGCCAGTTACTTTCGTAAAGTCAGATGCGCCGTTTATCAGCGCTACACTGAGCGGAAACGGCGTTTCAGACCAGTGTAACTTCTTAGTCGATACTGGTGCTGCCTTCAACCACTTACCGGAAGCCGTGGCGAAGAGATATGTTACGGGTGACGCGAACAATCGTCATTTTATCGAAGGCACCGGTCTTGATGGACAACCTGTGCGTCTCGGTACTGTATCGCTTGAAAAAGTTGTTTTAGGTGGTTTTATGGCCAAAAAAGTTTCCCTCACTTATCCAGTTCGAGCCGATTCCGCCCTGGCACCGTCTCACCTTCCGCCCGGCAAGCAGAACCAGAAACAAAGCTTCTTCCAAGACTCGAGCTGCGGCATATTAGGGAATCCTTTTTGGCAAAACTTTATCGTCACTATAGATTCAAAATACCAGCGCTTATACCTGCGCAACAATCCTGGCTTCAACGCGAAAGATGCGGTTCAGAAATGTTTGACCGCCGGCGACGCAGCCCTCACGCTCCACCGCGATTATCGCGATGCTGAGCTCAATTATCAAAATGCGTTGATGGTCGCGGAGAGAGCGAATGATCAAAAGGAGCTAGCTCGTCTTCTTGGTCGCTTGGGTAACTTACGTCGCTTGATGGCAAAAGACTTGAAGCGTCCAGAGCACGCTAAAGCTTCATACGATTTTTTCTCGAAGGCTGAGGATATCGCACAAAAGGCAAAATGGTCAGACGTGGAAGGGCGAATCTTGGCAGATTGGAGCTTGTTGTACGCTGATAACGGACAGCAACAGGAAGCTAGAACGACTATGGAACGCGGGCTCTCGCTTGCTTCGGATGACCCGAACGTCAATGTTGACGTTGCCGTGCATCTTTACAGGGCTGGACAATACCCTGAGATGCAGAAGTATGTTGAAAAGGCGCTCTTTCTTGATCCCGATAATTGGCAGGCTTTGTGGTATCAGGTTAAGTTGAGTGAGAACTTTAATGATACACCACGAGTAGTATCAACATTAAAGGACATTATCCGCTACTATCCGTGGTCAAAGGTGGCCAAGGACAAGTTGGCGGCAATTACTGAAAAATCTACTTCCTCCGTTAGTGCCACCGTAAACGGTGCTGGTGGCGGCGCGGGCTCTTCTGGTTCGGCCGCTAATCATGGTCAACCCGGTAAGACTGGTAGTCTGACGCCGACCAACCAACCTTCAAAGAACCAAACGGTTGCTACACCTGCCAATCAAGCTAAACAGTCTACTCGAGCTATTTTCGCTCCAGTCAATAACGCTCGCTAATTCCTACTCTCAAAGCGCGCTCTTCGCGTATTCTTCGACAGCGCCTGAAAGTTTGGTGAATTTTGGCGTGAAGTAATATTTGCGCATCTCCTGGTAAGTTTCAGGATAGCTCCAGTGTTCGCGCGTGACGCGCCATATCCCAACCATGCAGCCTGTGCGGTCTGAGCCGTGTGCACAATGCACGAAGACAGCTTGATTCTTGCGCCCGGATTCGCTCGCTTCTTTTGCTGTATCAATTTCGTGCAACATTCTATCTACTTGCTTTTTGGTTGGAGCGTGCGAGTCCATGACGAGATTTATGTAATTCAACCCGAGTCGTGTGGCAATCTGTTTTTCATTTACCTTCATCTCGGAAGGTGCGCGCAGGTCGATGAGCGTTCCCACTCCCATCGCTTTCAATTGATGAAGACCTTCTTCGGTTGGCTCTCCACCTCGATACAGATACGGGTGCACTTCGTGAAAATTAGGCAAGTCCGCCTTGACCTTGGATTTTTCAGGCTTCGACGCTTTGGTGGTGTTCTGGCCCCCGGCAGTGTTTGAGGAATGAGTTGATGAGCTTGCAGACGATGAGGTAACGTCTCCGCTTGCGGGCTCTGTCCTTGTGGAAGTTGCTCGAAAGCCAGAATCAGCCTTATCTGTGCTGGCTTTTGATGGGTTAACGTCCTGCGATTGCGCAGTCTGGTTCGTTAAATTGACCAGCGCGACGGCAAGACCAACAAAGAGAAAAACCTTTCGCACTGACCATGGACTTTTCAACGGAGACCTCCAAAAAGTGTTGATTTGAACATATATGTGAGGCAAATCATAAACTAGTATCAGTGAGAAGCCATAAAGACTAAAGCTTTGGATGAATATTAACTGTAGCTAATCTCGTGTTTTCTTTTGAACTTATTTCTCAATTCGAACGTTATATAGAGTAGAGACCAATCCAATCGTTTTAGGGTGCGTTGGGGTTGGTGCAGGGGGTTTAGGTGGAGCTCACAGATGGTGCTTTGATCGAGAACTTCCTAAAGACCAAGGAGTTGATCTACTTCAAGACCCTGATCAGGCGGTACCAAAATCGAATCTATAGTGCGTCCTACCGCATTTTAGGCAATGCCGAAGAGGCAGAAGAGATTGTTCAGGACACATTTGTTAAGGTGCATCAAAACTTGGACAAGTTCAAAGAGCACGCGAATTTTTCGTCCTGGCTGTTCAGAATCAGCCACAACCTTTGCATGGACATGATGCGCGCTAAGCAACGAAAAAACATATTCCATCTTATCTCGTTCGACCCACAAGCAGGAGAAGATGAGAATGTTTCGTTCCGCGTCGGTGATTTGCCAGATGAGACACCAAATCCAGCACAGCAGCTCGATTCCGAGGAGCAAGAACGTATGATCGCCGAGTCTATTACCAAATTGCCAGATTTTCAAAGAACGGTTTTGGTTTTGCATGATTTAGAAGGTTTCTCCTATCAGGAGATTGCAGAGATTACCGGCGCCAGCATCGGCACCGTTCGTTCGCGGCTGCATTATGGACGCGTCAAACTACGAGAGTTACTGGAACCCTATTTTTCCATTTCCACGGTATCAACCGCTTCGAGGTAGCTAGTCATGAATGCCAATTCGCATAAGTGCGATAAATTTATCCCTCTTCTTGATGCTTATCATGACGGTGAGCTGAACGACAGCGAGAAGAATAGCGTAGATGAGCATCTGCATGAATGTTCAGCATGCTCTACTCAATTGACGGGAGTGAGCAGACTGGTTGCTACACTGAAAGCGATACCTCCTGTTCAGATGCGAGACGATTTTGCAGACAAGTTCGAGGCTCGACTGCTTCAGGAGAAGCCTGCCGTGACTCTTGCGAAATCTAATGTCATATCTGGCAGATTCGTACTGGCAGCGGCAACCGCTGCAGCATTTGTTCTCTGCGTTTGTGCTAGTCAACTGTTTTTTAGGCATGATGCTGCACCAAATGAGGTGGCGGCTGTGTCACAACCTCCAGTCAATCAAGTAAGCAAGACTTTGCAGGCTGAAGAGCTTGCCGCAGTTCCAAGCCGAGATGACCATATACCTGGTGTAAATTCAGGAGTTCGGGCGGGTGAGGAAGGTTCGGCAGGCAAGGTGACACCGACTGAGAAACAATCGGTTGCGCCGGGCGACTCGATGCGCAAGCGCGGTGTTTTAGCCGGAGCTAGAACGGCGGTTGCATCGGAAGCTGCGGGTAAAGCGGACCAGCCTATTGCTAGTGACGCAAATAACGCTGCTCCCAAGCACAGCCTGGTTGCTTTATACGAACCTGAAGCCAACAGCATTCCCGAGGAATTAGGAATTTCTACAGATGAGGACGGATTGTATGCCATCAAGATGTGAGGTGTGGTGCAGCATTCGCGCCAGAGGCTGTCTCGATAGAGGGCTGAACGTCAAAAGGGAGACTTCGAATAGATTAATTTGGGCTGGTGTATGTGCCACCCTCTTGTGTTTGTCGGCTCTCTCTCAGCCAGTCTTTTCGGCAGACTCCGAGACACGTAAATCAGGTTCAGTTCAGAACAAGGTTCAGGTGTGTGACAACGCCTCTTATGATGGTGCCAGTCTTCCGGCTCCGGCAAAAAAGAAAAATCAGGTGGTTGTAGGAGGCGATGAAGGGGCCGACGGCAGTGTTCAGCGCAAGAATCGTCACAAGAAGCAGGTCGAAATTGATACTGCGTCGGACAGTATATCCTCTAATGGCTCCTCTTCTGATTCCAGTGGTGGTGCCAGTTTGCCACCACCGAAGAAGGTTACTCGTCCTCAGTCTGATGCAGGAAAAGTCGCCAATGATAAAGACAAAGAGGCTCGTTTTGGACCCGGCGGTGATCGGCGAGGGAATCGTGAGACCGGTGGTGTGTTTGGCAAAGGACCGCTCGACTTGACGGCTCTTAACTTGACCGACGAACAAAAGCAAAAGATTGCTCAAATGCATGGGGACAACGGCGCCAAAATGCGCGACTTAATGCGTAAGCGACGGGATTTGACGACGCAGATGCGAGATTTGATGTTCGATCCTGATGTCAACGAAACGCAGATTCGCGCGAAGAGAGATGAAGTTCGTCAAGTCCAGGAGAAGCTTGAGGACTTGCGGCTGAACGATTTTCTCTCGATCCGTTCACTTCTCACAGCAGAACAACGGCAAAAGCTAAAAGATGTGAAGATCGCCAATCGCCCGCACGATGATGGCTCTCCGTCTCCTCCGGCACTGGCTCAGCCAGCCAAACGTGCTGAACTGGATAAATCCGATAAGAGTGACAAAAACGATCAGAAGCGATTGGCCGATACGCAAAACAAATAGCTTTACTTGGCTTTCTTCTTCTTGTCCGCGCCACCCCAATTGATGAGGAAATCTGGATCTTCGTCGTGAGGCTTGGCTGTCGATGATTCCTCAGTTTTGTCGCTCTTCTCAGCTTTCTCGGGCTTGTCTGCTTTATCGCTTGTCGGTGGTTTGGCTTTCGGCTTAGATTTTGCCGCTGGTGCTGGTGGTGCGACTGGTGGCGGTTGCACCGGCATTACCATGCCCCCGGGAATAACCACTGGTGTCGGTGGTGGTGGTGGTACCAGCCCGCCTTTGCCGAGGTGCGGTTTGCTCGGTTTGCCGGAATTTACGGGAATCGAAATTGGCACTAGTGGTGCTACCGGTGGTACTGCGGCAGGGGCTGCTTTTTCAATGGGTGGATTCTTCGGCTTTGCCGGCTCATTCTCTGAGAGTCCGCTGTCATGCTTTTCCGCTTGTGGCTTCTCGGACTTGTCCGTTACCGCGCCAACATTCAAGTGTGACTTACTTGCAGTTTTTTCTGCCTTGTCTGTTTTTTCTGCCTTCTCATCCTGCTTTTCTGACTTTTCTACTTTCGATTTTTCGCCCGGCTTGGGAAGCGTGGTGGCGCTAGTTTTTAAGCTGGCTGTGGCGGCTTCAGGTTCGACAAATTGTTGCGTGTTGCCCTTTGACTGCTTGTCTTTTCCGGCTTTATCCTTGCTCGACTTATCTTTCGTTGATTTTTTGCCGTCCTCTTTTTTCTGCTTTTGTTTCGCCTTCTTCGCTGCCTCTTCTTCGTCTTTCTTCTTCTCTAGCGCCTTTGCTGCTTCCTCGGCTTTAAGCTTCGCTTCTATTGCAGCCGCCTGCTCTTTTGCTTTCTTCGCTGCCTCATCTAATGGATTCTTGTGACTCCAGTGTAAGGCGCTGTTGGCACCAGCTGTGGTACTAGTTATCACGGGTCCGTTCGAATTCGCGTTACTATCCGTTTGTTTAGTCTCTGCCTGGCTCCCACTTTGGATCGGCGTGGCCACTACTTTAAATTTGCTGGCTTTTGGAAGTGCCGGCGCATTTTTGCTTGTCCGAGCAAGCGTTGCCGCAATTTGCGATGCTTCTGATGGCCGCCCGGAAAGCTGCAGGCACAGCGACAATTCTTTCCTCGAGATAGCTAGATTTGGATTGATAGCGTATGCAAGTCTTGCATTGTCGAAGGCTCCGCGCGTGTTTCCTGTATTCCGTTCGAGTTCTGCCAGCTGTACTCGCGCAGATACATCTGCAGGTCTGTAATTAACCGCCTTCTCGTAGCATTTCTTGGCTAGCTCGGCGGCACCGTTTTTGCGGGCGAGATTACCTTCTTCAAAATACAGTTCGCCAACGTACGTTGATTCCTTCCCAAACTCTATGGAGGCAGCCTTTATGGCGGTATCGTAAGTAACTATGGCTTGTTGGATGTTTCCGGCATTTACATATTCCAACGCTTGAGCGCGCAATTTCCGAGTGGACTTTCCGTCTGCCGCGCTCGAACTGTTCTGCAATGATGCGCTCAGAGTTAGGGAAATAGCTAAACAAGCCAGCCTCCGCCAGCCCTTAAGGAGAGAGGGCGGGAAAGCAGAACAACTTGTGGCATCTGGTCGCCGAATCGAAAGCATCACTTACTCGTGAGCGGGATAACTCCATTTTACGGAAAATGAAGACAAAAGCCAGCGGAAAAACACTGGCTGACGCGGCGGAATTGGCTATATCCTGCTAAAATCGCTTTTCCGGGCAGTCAACCGGATTTATAGAAGGACCTTAAACGAAGATGCGACGGACAAGACAAAATCGTGGGCGTGGCGGTCGCGACGCCAACCAGGGACTGCACAATGCCCCCCAGCAAGCAAGTGCCCAGAGAGTTTTTATTAACCACCCTATCGACCTCAACACCAATCTTGGTGAAGGATTCGGACCCTATTCAGTGCAAGGGGAATCGGACATTCTGCCGTTTGTGACATCCGCGAACATCGCCTGTGGGGCTCACGCCGGCGATCCCAGTCACATAGAAGCAGCGTTAGTGGAAGTGAAGTATTACGGGTTGGCACTAGGTGCGCATATAGGTTATCCCGACTTGCAAGGGTTTGGGCGCCGTGAGATTCATCTCACTCCCGCTGAGCTACGTGCGTCGATTCTGTTCCAACTTGGCTCGCTATCTGGTTTAGCGCGTACTTTCGGTTTCGAATTTACCCAGGTGCGTCCACATGGTTTCCTGTATAGACAGATTTGGCACGATATTCGCACTGCCACGATTGTCGCCAAGGCTATCTCCGAATATGACCGCTGGCTCGTTTTCGTTGGACCAGCTTGCCCAAACCTGGTTGCAGCTGGAGACAAAGCAGGTATCAGGGTTGCAGGCGAAGCGTGGATCGACAAGACCTACGATGCTAACGGGCACTTGCTCTCCCATGGGCACAGTCGTGCAGTCCTCAAATCACAGCAGGAGATTCTTGCTCAAGCGGCTCAACTCATCAATTATGGCGAGGTAACAGCGCTTGACGGCACCCGCGTGCCGATTGATTATCAAACCATTCATCTTCATCCGCACATGTCGAATGCCAAAGCAATTGCCGAACAAGTGCGCAGTATGATTGGTGACGCCAGAGCGTTAACTACTGAGCCTTTCTCGGTCGGTGTTACCGAGCCGCCAGAAATGGCTTACGGGTTCTCGTAAACAATCTGCTGCCAAGTACTGGCAAACCCCTTCGTCAGGTTTCTATGGCAGCCTCTGCCAGGCTGGCACTATTTCGTCATACCAGCTTCCATAATACTCAGGGTAGTCTTCACCTGTAGTCGAAGTAATGGTTTTCTGCAGCGCCCTGCGGATAGCCCTGCGTCCGCCTTTCTTGTAACGATTCAGCCACTCCAGTTCCTTCGGATCGACCTTAACTCCGGCTTGCATCAACTCTTTTACGATGATGATTTCGTGAACGATTGCTTCAGTCTCCTCTTCAATACAGCGGTCGATGAATTCCTGCCTTCCGGTTTTGCCTGGAATTGGGTCCACTGTAGGCTTAAGGAGCGCATGCACGAACTCGTGAGCAATGCTAATCAGTTTGTAGTTGCGAGGACACCAGCGACCAATATAGATCGTTCGTTTCTTGCGGTCGAAATAGGCTCTACAAGGACCATCCACTAGGCGAATATGGACGCCCTCGTTCCGAATTCGCTCGATGTCCTGCACTAGAGTTGGCGACTTTAAGGCTGCCTCTACCAAGCGCTTCCCAAATTGCCTTTTAAGATTTCTCACGGACGGATACCTGTTGTAAGTACAAAAGCGAACATAGATTAATTCTATAACAAACTTGTTGAAAATGCTAAGCTCGCAAACCCTTGTTCTGTGGGAGAAAGGCGTGGAAGTCATGAGTTGAATGGATGAGTGGAAAGATTAATTTTGGCGCTTGTCGGCAATCGCTCATCCTGAGCCATCCTGGAAATTCGATTCATTTTTGCGCCCACCAAGTGTGTCACCCAGTGCTCCAGTCAGGGTTTGTCTCCAGGGTTCGTGTCCACTCAGAAATTTGGAACTGAATGCCGTGCCCAGTCTGCCGTGACTCAGGATAACCACTAATCCGACAGATGGGGGATGCCCTGGGAAGTTGGTCCTGTGGTACTGTTTGGAATGGAATGGGATATCTGCTTTCCCTTTCTTGACAGCCTGTTCGCTTCTGGTCTCTCTAAGGTTTTTCAATGGCGGAATTGCTCGCTTCGACGTCTGTAATCCAGCTGATCCGACAAGTTGGCGAATGTTTTGATAGTACTAATCGCTCGGCCGCTGCGCTTAACAGCGTGGCAATGATTATTGGCAAGCGGCTGCAGGTAGACCGCTGCTCGGTTCTTCTTGCTTCTTCCGAAAAATCCATCGACAGTAAGGAATTCGTGGTTGCCGGTGATTACTCTGTTTCCGGTAGCAGTAGCGAGGGGAAATCTTATAGGGTTCAGGCTACTTCCGAACTGCTGGCGATGCTGGAGACGGGAAAACCCGTACCTCTTAAGGAGCTTAGTTTATCGAGCGACGATTCTCAGCCACGAGACCTAGTAAAGATTTCAGAGGATGCCACTAGTCAGGGTGTGGTTCTCTTCCCGGTTAGAGTTAAAAAAAAGGTGCTCGGCTGTTTGGCTATCGTTTACCAGCACGGGGCTAGCCATGTTTCTGGCGAAATAATGGAGCTTATTCAGATTCTGGCTCAGCTCATCGGTTTGAAATTTGAGGAGACAAGATTTCTTTCTTACGAATCGAACGGAGTTGTGGGGCACGCCGGCAAAATTACCGACTTCGATAATCCAGAGGAAGTAATCTCGAATCTTTCTAAGCAACTGAGTTGGGAGCGGTTCGTTCGTCAAATCATCTGCAAGTCATACGCTACACTTGACCGAGATTTACTTCTTCAAAGCGTTGTTGATGGTTTTGGTCATAGTCTCGGTGCCAGCCGCTGCCTCATTGTGAGGACGGACGGACTGGCATCGCCGATGGTCACTCATGAATATGTAGAACCGGACATCTCGCCATTGGGATTGGGGAGGACCGGGCCTTTTCCTCTCGCTGCTATCATGCCATTTCGCCACAAGGCTGCTGCAATCACTGATTTGGCAGTGCTGCAAAATTCGGGCGATCTTCGCGAAGACGAGTACGAATACTTTGCAGAAAATGGAGTTTGCTGCATTGCTGGTGCGCCAATCACTAATCACGGTGCTTATTATGGTGTCATCGTCATTTTAGAGCGGGAAGCAAGTCGTAAATGGGCTCAGCGAGAGTTGGATATGCTCGAACTGGTGGCGTCTCAAATGGCTGTTGCGTTGGGACATTGCCAGTCCTATCTGCAGTTAAAAGACCAACTGTTCAACATGAATCTTCTCGGGAATCTCACCCAGCAACTGACTAATACTTTGGAACTCGTGAGCAGAACTGGTGGTACCGGACCTGGTGGCAAGGCTGAGCCATCAGAAGAGAGAGTAAGTAAAACGTTCAATGCGCCTCCCCTCTCCCTGAGGGAGTTGGAGGTTCTGAAGCTGATCGCCTCTGGACTAGCCAATCGTGAAATTGCTCAGAGGTTGTTCTTGACCGAATCTACCGTGGAGTTGCATGCCTCACGGATTCGGAAAAAACTAAAGCTTAAGAGCCGAACTGCTCTTGTCAAATACGCATGTGACAACGGATTAGCGTGAGTGCTCTTTGAGTGTCAGGTATTTCGGTTATTTTCTGACCTCTGCTGTCGCTGCGAGTCAGAAAATTTTCGCTCAACCGATATCGGTTGAGCACTTTTTTGACGGCGCAATCGCGGTACCTGACGGCGCTTTAGCCGTCGCGGCATGGGCCAGCTACTACAACTTATTCCGCGCCTTAACCTGCAAATATTTGTTTACCAAATTTGTTGTAAGTTCTTCTGGTGGGCAGTCAAGTACCAGGCATCCTTGCCTTTGCAGAACTGATAGAGCAAGTTCGCGCTGATTTAGAAGATCAAGCGCTACCGCGCGCTCAAAGAGCATATGCAATTGACCTTCACGCTCGGGTTCACTCGAACTAAGTTTGCTATTGGCTTTCGCCGCGATCTGTTTATCTGTCAGCGTGACGCAAAATGGCAGATGCCTTGGACTCATGCTCGATAAACCTTGCAACAACGATTTGGAGCCGAGCGGATCGATAAGATCAGTAAACACGACGATCAAACATCTTCCTTTCTGAAGCGATGCGAAGTGGGCTAACGCGCCGTTGTAGTCAGGTTCGACAAGTCGCGGCTCGAGTGCATGCGTCGTTTCCAAAATCTTTTTGAGATAGTTCTTGCCGCGGCGAGGCGGAAGGTATGCTAGCGGTTTGTCTGCAAATACTCCGAATCCTACTTGGTCGTTGTAGAAGAGTCCAGTTAGGGCTAGTGCTAGAGCTGAATTTAGGGCATGGTCGAATCTGGTCAGTCCCGAGAGATCTGATACCATCATTCGCCCCGCATCTACGAGAATGACTAATCTCTGGTCTTGCTCGGTCTCGTAGGTCCGTATGATTGGTCGCTCTCTGCGTGCAGTCGCTTTCCAGTCGATCTTGTCCGCCGGATCTCCGACAGCATATTCTCGCAAGCTAGAAAAGTCTGTTCCGTGTCCACGTTTTCGCTGGTGAAACTCTCCTTGGGCTGACGAACGACTCAATCGCAACGACAGCTCGCGCAACGCACGCAAATCGCTGTAGACCTTTATGTTCTCCGGGATTTTGAAAACTACCTGGCGCCAGAATAGATGAAGAAGGCTGCGATAGCGAACGGTGACATTACCAAGGCGATAGGCTCCTCGCCGTCTGGGCATGAGGTTATATTCCAAGACAGCTTGTCCGGACGGAACAAGATCGAAGCGAAAGTTCTTGTAGTCTACTTCCATCACCTCGGGATAGTCATCTTTTGCAAGACAATGCAATGGAGCCGTTCCAGTGTTTGAAACTCGGATCGTGACAAGATTCTTGCGCCCTATTGAAAGTCGCTCGTTCACATCGCGAGATGCCGTCAGTTTATTGGCTTTTTGCGTAAGCTGAAGATCGACTATGAAAGCGAGCAAGAGAAGAAGGTTCGCTCCAAGCGCTAGCTGCTTGAGAACAGGAAGCCACGCCGACAATGCATATACCGCGGCTATGACCGTTAGGACTGCGAATGTCAATTTGCTGAATACTATTTTCATTGTCGGTTCGTTTTGTAAGTCCGCCTATAACTCCGGCAGCTTATCCAATTTTCTGGAAGCTCACTGGCTGTGCCCTATCTTCTCCCCCTCGGCGCCTGGTACCAATCAACGTGGAACCGGTATCTGTTTAAGCAAATTAGCGATTACTTGATCTAATGTGATACCATCCAACTCGGCTTCCGGCATCAGGATAAGCCTGTGGCGCAAGATTGGTTCAGCGACGAACTTTACGTTGTCTGGAGTAACGAAGTCTTTGCCATCAAGAGCCGCGTGCGCCTTTGCCGCTGCTAGCCAGTTTAAGGCTGCACGAGGACTAGCACCAAGCTGAAGATCGGATGTGTTTCGCGACCGCTGAACCAACTCCAATAAGTAAGAGAGAACGCTGTCTTCGACTTTAACGGCATCTAACTCGCGGCGGCACTCGGCAATCTCCTCGGCGTTTGTGACTGATTCGATGACCGGTCCCTTGCGCCCGTACCTTCCATTTTGCCAGTTTTGCAACATAAGCTTTTCCGCATCGATTTGCGGGTAACCGATCACGATCTTGAGCATGAAGCGGTCAAGCTGCGCTTCGGGTAAGGGGTATGTCCCCTCAAACTCGATCGGGTTTTGGGTTGCCACGACCATGAAGAGCTCTGGCAGTTTTTGAGTTTGCCCATCCATGGTCACCTGCCGTTCTTCCATCGCTTCCAGTAGAGCAGACTGTGTCTTTGGCGGCGTTCTGTTGATTTCATCCGCCAACAGCAAACTGGTAAAGATAGGACCCCGTTTCAACGTAAAAGTCTTAGTCGTGAGATCGTAAATGCTTGTACCAATGACATCGGATGGTAGCATATCTGGTGTCAACTGAATGCGGGTAAATTCAACTCCTATGAGTGATGCTAGTGTCTTTACCATGAAAGTCTTCGCTGTTCCGGGAACGCCTTCCAGGAGCGCGTGACCTTCGGCGAGCAGCGTAACAAGAAGCTGGTCGACGACAGCTTCTTGCCCGACTATGTACTCGTTCAGGCGATCCTTTAGATTGCCAAATACTTGCGCAATTTTGGACATCTTTACCTACCCGTCTCCTTTTTTGATTGTTCTTGCATAAGTTTAAAGTCTCGATTTAGCTTTGCTCTATTCAAAATCATGCTTTGCCATTTAAATCATCACTTCGCTTTATTCAAAATCATCGCTTCGCTTTATTCAAAGTTCTATTCAAAATCTCAACTTAGGCGCCCTCACACCGAGCTTCACGGACCCTTCGCCTTATTTTTCGCCTTCCCTTTCCCGGCGCGCGAAGAGCGCTTCCAGCTGCGCATCGGCTCCTTCAAGCTCACGCGCCAAGTTAAGGAAGTCGCCGTCATTTAAATGACTGGTGTGCTCCGCTTGTTCGCACTTTTCCAGCAAGGCTCCGGCACCATCTGTCCATTGTTTCATTTGTGGATTGGTTGCGAATTCAAGGCTCCATCTCTCGCGCTGCTCCTTAAGAGTTTCGTGAGCTGACGTACTCGTCGCCTTGCACCACTTGGTCCGATAGTTGCGGGAAATGATCTCGAGCGCTAGCTGATTCGCCTTCGCCCTTTGATAGACGCTCGCTAGACCATTGACAAACTCAGTGCTTGCTAATTTGCGAATGATGATATTGTCTTTGGTCTTGCCAAAACGGCAGAATGAGTTAATTACAGCAAGCAAGAAGATCAATAGTAGTTGATTGAAGCACCACCCGGGAGCATTTTTCTCGAGAAAGACTGCAACGTTCGTTGACTGGCTGTAACCGTGCGCGCGCTCATCGAATAGCAGTTTTCCTTTTTCTGGCGGATAACAGAGGTTGGTCAGAAACTGGAAGTTGTCCCATTCCTTCGTGTCGCTCAAACGTTTATTGGTGCAGATATCGCTGGCGGTGCCTAGCACGACTTCGCCTTTGCCGCAGCTGAGTCGCGTGAATATTGTTCCGCTCACGTCTTTGAGAATCGGATTGCCGCCTTTCAGCCGTGTGTCGCAGCTCAATGTTACTGCTTTTACGTGACTGAAATCGGTGCTGTTATTCGGGCTGGGCACTGCTTTGTCCTTCAGCTTGATTCCGTCAGCTATCTCGATATTTAGCTTGTCCAGCAGATGTCGGGTGAGGCTGAAATTGAAATGGTCCATGTAGACAAGCTTGTTGCCTTCCTTGACCCAGTTGAGCAACTGGACTGCTTCGAAATCTTTGAGTGATTCTCGCGGTGCAAATACGACCAAGGTTCCTTTTTCTCCTCGCAGCTGCCGGTAGGGCAGCACCCAACGAGAGCAGGCGATATGGGCACGTTCGGCGATCTCCATGAAGCCGGATGTGCCAGATGGTTTCTTGTTGAAAGTGGAGGCAGAAGGTATGCGCTCCGGTGCCCATTTTTCAATCGCTTCGTCGTAGAACAGTCCAACCCATCCCAGAATTGCGCTGACAAGGACGAAGGACACAACCAGAAGCATGCTCCGGCGGTCGAGCTTTTGCGCCTTGACAATGGGTGCGGATAAGTCGTTCGTGCCGATAGAAGGTGCCATCATATTTGGTATCAGTTGGTCTTTTCTTCACGAGTATCTAGCGACTTAGTTAATTTGGCGACAAGAGCCTTGCATCGGTCGAAGTCTTCTTGATTCGCTTGATAATTGCCGAACCAAGTTGCTTCGACAACTCCCACGAGCTTTTTGAAGCCGTCGGCAAGCTCTTTACGGCGCACAAGCGCGTACGAATATTCGTAATTGGTCCTGGTTGGCGAAAACTTTAGAATTTCACGTTCGTCGAGCAGGCGTAAAAGCGCAAAATATAGGGCGCGGCAAGCCTCACGCCATTGCCCTTGAGCGGCGAGATTCTCAGACTCGCGCTGCCAGTCTTCCGAAGTGAGCAGGATATTTGTTGTTGCACCTAGCGTTTTCATGCGTTCTTCGGAGAAGCGAATTTGCCTAATACGCAAAGAAACTGCAAAGATCAACGCGATGAAACAGCCTATTCCGATTAGCACGAGAATTATGTGCATTAGATTGCTGACGGAGCGGCTGTCTGTAAGCGCCGGAACGTGAATGTTAAGCATATCCAGAAGGTCCGCAATCACCCGCAATACGCGTTCCAGCATGTCCTGAAAGACGCTGAGGAATTCTGGCGGCTTGTTGTAGCTGTAGCCGCTCGCCACTTGCTTTATCTGTTCTGAAATATCTGGAAAATTCATGCAGTTGGCATTCGGACCAGCATCGTGTTAAATGGTTCGGACCGTCATCGGACCCCGGCAGGACATAACCTACATGCACATGGATTTACTCTTGAGCATCTCTTCTGCGGTGTCCCTTTAGCTTACTGCACTGACCGGGGTGATATTAATCGTCTTGCTGTCCGCCAGCCCAAAATTTGAAAACTGGATTTAGCCGTGGAAAAATTCGCTACTTTGAAAATTTTAGAAGAATGCCAAGTTCATTCTATGCCCAAACGTCATTCGACCGCCCAGCATTTGACGGTTAGTGGTGTTGTTGTGCACAAAGACCATGTTTTGCTGATTCACCACAAGAGAATCGGCGCCTGGCTGCCGCCGGGCGGACATGTCGAGGAGATGGAGTTGCCCCACGAAGCGGTCGTGCGCGAGGTCTTTGAAGAGACCGGCGTGACTGTCGACGTCCTGAGTCCGCAGCTCATCGACACTGGCGATCCTGACGCCTTTCTTTTGCCGCAACCGCTGTGCATGCACGCTGTGTACGCAGTGGAGAAAGGTATCCCTTGTTATCACGTGGATATCGCCTATCTATGCCGCCCGCGCGTAAACGACTCAGGCGCTGGAGCTTTGCCTGCCTTGGTTGACAACGAGGAAGTGCACGGAGCCCGCTGGATTCCGTTCGGCAAGTTGCTTGAATATCCGCTCGCCAAAAATGTGGTCGAAGTACTGGCCCTGACCGGCATCGAGATTCAAATCTGAGAAGCTAATTTGAGGTGCCCAAATTCACCATTTATCGGTCGCCTGGCCAAGATGAAATGGAAGCTACTCGGGCTTGTGCTGGCCAAGAGTTCTGACCATTCTCGTCTTGGAAATAATGTCGTATTTTGTTTTGGCCAGACCGCATTTTCTGCCGGAACAAACCCCGTCCTGCCTCATTTTATTATCGGTCTATGATTGTCTATGGTTTATTTGGAAGTTTTTTTGGGATACTAACTAGTAGCGCGACTCGTCATCGAGTGCAGCAGTTTTCGGCTTCGGAAGCGTAGGAGAAGATCATCAGCAACGAAGAGGGAATGAGCGATCTATTCAAGAAGCTTCGCGGTGTTCGAGATTTGAAAAAAATCCTCGAAACGACTGTGAAGGAGATTGCGGACAGCTTTAATGCTGATGTCTGCCAGATCATGCTGAGCAACCCTCTCGATGCTAACGTTACCTCCATTTGCGAGTACAAACAGCCCGGTGAGTTAGACGACTTTTCTGCTGTTCCTGCTTTTTCCATGCCGTTGACCTTGCATGGAAGAACTTTGGGGTCGCTCAGCCTAAACCGTCATGCGCCGATCACTCAGCATGAAACAAATACTATCCGTGTCATTTTGGGAGAATTGAATGACATTATCAGGCACGCTCAAATCAACGATGTTGTTCAGCGTGATACTTTCCGTGACACCTTCCTGGTTGAAATTGCCAATGTAATGGCGTATTCGCTTGGTATAGGCGACGCCCTTTTCATGGTTGTAAATATTCTCGGTAAGGTTCTGCAAGCAA
>DATNPX010000026.1:0-236101 GCA_036702975.1 Oculatellaceae cyanobacterium | reverse complement strand
ACGTCACCGACGTTACCGGAAGGTTCACCGATTCCAGACAACGAATAGTCTGAGTCCGGTAGAGCCGGTATATACAGAACGAGTACAAAAAGAATCGAGGGCAATCTGTGAAGGTTGCCCTTTTTCTTTCTTTGCCTCGCTAGCGAACAATTTGCAGGCAAAGCATTCTAGCTCAGCCCAAGACCGAGTTCCGGCAAACCGCTGTCAAAGCCGCAAACGCCTATTTCTTTTTGGTGGTAGTTGGGCGTTTCTCGGTTTTGCGACCGTTGTATTTTTCAAAAAACAAAGCCGATTCTTTCGGAAACTCTTTAGTGAAAATGTCTAGCACGCGTGCGACTGCGTTGGTGACAAACTCTTGTTTGCTCTCGAGTGGCGTATAGTTGTTGGCCAAACCCGATTTGTCAGTAAGGCGCAAAATGCCCTTTTCCGCCAATCTCGCCATTGTCGTCATGACTGTCGTGTAGGCGATTTGTCGCTCATTCTTGAGGACGTCAAAAATCTCTCTAACCGTGACGGAAGGCGATGCTTTCTTCCAGACGATCTCCATGATCTCGCATTCAAGATCGCCGAGAAATTTTCTCAAGCCGGTCTGATTGAAGCGAAACGAGGCATTCTCGTCATGTAGTCTCATGCCGTGTTTAAGCGCCTTTCAAGAAGATGATTGTCCGATCGTAACACAGCGAACTTCAATACGCACACGCAGCACACTGTGAAAGTAGCCTCTGAAACGTCCGTTAGGTCAGCTTTTCCTGGCATTCACGAGTTTCTATAGTAAAAGGTAATAATCCATAGATGCAAGAAATATGTGATCATGGTACTCATGGGAAAATCAGACTCTAGCAACGACTCGAAGATCTCCACTAGCCCTAAGCGACCTGTAGTGTTTCTCGACAGAGATGGAACGCTAAACGTAGAAGCGGGCTATATTCGAGAGGTCGACAATTTGAACCTCATTGATGGTGCCGGCTTAGCTCTCAAAAAATTGAATGATGCTGGTGTTGCGGCGATTCTTGTGACCAATCAAACCGGGGCAGCACGTGGCTACTATGCTGAGTCTCATATTCACGCCTTGCATGAACGATTGACCAAATTGCTTGCAGCTCAGGGCGCTCATCTAGACGACATTTACTATTGCCCGCACTTAGCTGAAGGTACGGTAGCTCCCTATGCGATTGAATGCGACTGCCGTAAACCGGAGGTAGGGATGGTCGAGAAAGCATTTGCTGACCACGCCGAGCTTGATAGGGCTCGCTCATTTGTGGTTGGGGACAAAGCCTCTGATATTGACCTGGCCCGCAACTGCAACTCGTTAGGCGTGCTAGTCAGAACTGGCTACGGAGAAGCCGTCTTGAAGGGCGAGTACCAGTGGGTTGTGCGCCCTGACTACGAAGCTAGTTCCATAGTCGATGGCATCGACTGGATCTTGCAGCGTTTGCATGATCTGGAGTCTCAGAGCTAAGTTCCTACGCCTATCTTCAAGAGATAGCTGACTTCATTGAGTAGTGCTGGCATGTCGAACGGCTTGGGCAGATAAAGGTCTGCTCCAGCCTCAAGAGCTGCTGATTGATCCGGATGTGATGTTGCCATTACGACCCAGGTATTGCACAGAGTGGCGCTCTCTTTAAAGGCACGACAGAGATCCCAACCATCCATCTGGCGGTCCGCCAATGCAGATTCCAGCAGCACCAAATCCGGTGGCTGCGAGTTTGCCAGCTCAAGGGCATCGTCGGCTGAACTCGTTACCTGCACGAGATAACCTTCAAGCGACAAGGTTTCCTGCAAAAGCAAAGCCATGGCCCCATCTGGTTCCACCACCAGAATTCGGGGATGTCTTTCGCTCACTGCTTCGCCTCTTGCAGAATTCTTGGCGTTGCGTTCGGCGAATTTAAGGGACAGTGATTCAATAGGCATGTTGTCGCTTACATAAGCCGAACCCTGTTTTCTCTTTGCTAAATAACGATAGTCTCTAGCCGTGGTTAGCACATCGACGTAACTTTGGAACCGCCGTTTGGCGCTGGATACGATACCGATTGCAATTGAAATCAGTGGCACTCGGCGCCGAATTCCGGCTCGCCCTACCGAGATAAGATAACCTCTTTCGATGTCGCCCCGAGGATAAAAGCGGCGACTAATGTGGTCGAACTGTTGGCAGATCTTGTCGGCTTTCTTTTCAGCACTTTCAGTCTGCGTTACCATAAAGAAATCGTCTGCTTCAATATGACCGACGAAGTCATTGTCGTCAGCGATGTCATTGAGAATGGCTCCGAGAGCCTTAATCAGCTGGTCGCCTGCGAGGTCGCCATAGGTTTCGTTGTAGACGCGAATCTTATTCAAGTCGATAGACATTGCCGACCATGGGCGATCTGACACCAACGATTGCTCGAGCATTCGTCTAATTAAGTTGGGCCCTGGCAGTTGTGTTAGTGGATTGCAAAACTCTTCTTGCCGCCTTCTCAAGTGAGCGAGAACGCGGATAGCAAGCTCATTCTTGTCGATCGGATCGCCAAGCACGTCGTCAGCACCATATCTGAAGGCACTAATGCGCTCGTTTACATCATTTGAACCATGCAGAAGAACGAGAACCGGTCGCGGGTGCACCATGGTGGCACGAATCTGCTGGCAATAAAGCCTGCCATCGCCTTCTGGCATGCTAGCGGCTAGCACTATCAAGTCAGGATGCAAGAAAGAGAGCAGTTCGTTCGCTTCTTCGAACGAAGCCACAGCATGCACGCGCGCTCCTGTTTTCTCAAGTATCGAAGCGTAATCGGCGGCCGACCGGGCTTGGTGAATTACCATGATAATGGGAGTCGGAAGCATCTTAGTCGCGCCCCCGTTCCGCCTGAAGCTCAAACGTTGCGGCTGGCAGCTGTACTGTGAATGTCGTGTTCCCTGGCTCACTCGTGACTTTTATTTGACCACCAAGCGCCAGCACGAGTGAACGTGTTATGTAGAGTCCTAAACCAGTGCCTTCGGTCTGTCTCACGAGCGGATTATCCAGTCGCCCAAATTTTGTGAATATCTGTGGCAGATGTTCTTGCGGAATGCCAACGCCTTCGTCCGAAACAGAAAACTCAACCATCTCGGTACTGCCTTCGACGTCCCGAGCAGTTACCTGAACGGTCGTTTTCGGAGGTGAATACTTGATCGCATTGTCGATCAAATTAGTCAGGATCTGTTCGAGACGGTCTGCATCAGCCCAAACCTGAGGCAGCCCCATGGGAATCTTGTTTACTATTTTGTGGTTGCGTGCTTTGTCTGCGAGATTTCGCTGCACCCGTTGCACGGTTTCGGCCAGGTCGATTGCGCGAATCGTAAGCTGCATTTTTTTCGACTCGAGACGTGAGACCGCTAACAGGTCTTCAACAAGTCTGCCCAATCTGTCCGCCTGGTCTTTGATAATACCGATGTAGCGGCGCTGTTGCGTTGGTTCGATTTTGTCACCAGAGCGCAAAATCGTGTCGGCAAATCCCTTGATGCTGGTGAGCGGAGTTCTCAACTCATGGCTTACAGTGCTGACAAATTCAGTTTGTGCCTGTTGAACTGAATTCGCTTGCACAATATAGACGAGCGTCATATGACCGAGGTTACTACCGTTTGGACTGAGCGGTATCTGACTCACGGGCATAGTCAACTCTACGCCGCCACGTGCATAGATATTCACAGTCTTTGGTGCGTATTCCGACACTGCCGCTTCAGATTGCACCGTGGCCTTACCGCTGCCACCATTTTTGGTGCCTTTGCTTTTCTCCGGCGTTGGAGCTTGTGCGGACTGCTGGAAAGCCTCTATGTCGACAACCGTCGAGATTGGCTGGCCGATTAACTGTTGCTCGCTCTGATTGACCAGCTTCAGGAAAGCTGGGTTGCAGGCGGTTATCACACCCTTGGGATCACTGATAATTAGCCCATCAGCGGTGTGTTGAACGAGGCAGCGATAGATTTCCTCAGGCTTTACCAAGTGGTTTAGCTTCCAGTATTGGCGATCAAAAGAACAAAATGTCTCTAAGCCTAAAGTAACACCATCTTTCCGAGGAACACATCCTAGCAACCTATTGTTAAGGTTTCG
Source organism: Oculatellaceae cyanobacterium (assembly GCA_036702975.1). GTDB lineage: Bacteria > Cyanobacteriota > Vampirovibrionia > Obscuribacterales > Obscuribacteraceae > DATNPX01. Next base: position 232,038 of record DATNPX010000026.1, on the reverse strand, counting down.
TCCTCGGGACGGGCACTGTCAAGTATTTCCGAGTGCTAAGTTCCTCGTGTAAAACTATCTAATGGGCGTGCCTAAATTGCGCCATGCCCCCGCTAGTGCCTTATTCGGCCGTTGTCGTCAAAGCCAGAACATGCCGAAGCCTTGTCGGGTCCTCTAAATATAAGTATCCCAACAAGGCTTCAAATGCTGTTGCTTTGCGTGAAACGGCTTGGAGAGCCCGTTTTAAATTGCTTGCCTTTATATTGCGTGCCCGCCTAACTAGATCTAACTCTCTTTCGCTCAGGTGTTCGCTGATCGCATCCAGCAAATCCGCCTGTTTCTCGGCATTTACACGCTTGTTCACTCGCCTGTGCATCTCTTTTGCCGTACTGGCGCTAAAAATAGCCCGTTCACGTTCGTAGAGATGAAAGACAGCGTCGCCCAGGTGAGCCAGAAGAGCTATCGGCAATGCCAGCGCCGAACCTGGTTGATGCGGCTCGGTAAAAAAGAGGCTCACCTTATTTCTCTTTCGAGCGTTCTTTCGACTTGTCGTGGTTGTTGTGGCGCTTTGAATTGCGTCGCTCGCCATGCTTTGATTCCGCTTGCATATTATTGCGAGCGGCTTCAGCTAATACCTGGATGGCGAAACTTGGTAACGCCGAGCCTATGCGCTTGTAGCGCCATGGCTCTGCCAGCAGCCTGTAGAGCCACTCTAGGTGCAATTTTCTAAATAATGCCGGGGCTCTTTTAACCGTTCCGGTCCATACGTCAAAACTGCCGCCTACACCGATCATTACAGCATGAGGGAAGGCCGCATGCCAGCGGTCTAAAAAATATTCTTGCCTGGGAACGCCCATTGCTACCAGTAGCAAGTCTGGCTCAGCCACTGAAAGCGCGTTCACTACTTCGTCCTCGGTGTCGTTTGACCAATATCCATCGTGGCTAGCAACTATGTTGATACCCGGATACTGCTCGATAAGCACTTTCTGTAATTTCTCCATTACTTCGGGCTTGCCACCAAGCAAGGCGATACGACGATTGGTTTTTGCTGCTTCTCTCAGCGCGGCCGCTGCAAGCTCAATACCAGGTAACTTGGTTACGGTCTGCCCTATTAGCTTGAGGGCAAATACCACGCCGGAACCGTCTGGGACGATCAAATGCGCATGACGAATGATTCGGTCTAGCTGCTGGTCTCGTTGGGCTGTCACCACCATTTCGGCGTTGATGGTGACGACATGAAGGCTTTTGCCGTTTTTCCAAGCTTCGCTGATGATTTCGAGCGCAGATTGCTCGCTTACCATGTCGACCGGGTAGCCCAGTACTTTTTGTCTATTTTTGTATGTGGCAGTCAAGGCAGACATCGATAAGGGCGCCTGGGTAAACTAGATCGTCCCACTGAAACGCCATATTCGACATTACTCTTGGGGGACTTCCTTATTCAAAATTTTAGCTAGCGCTTGGAAGTTCTGTCTAGCGAGATTTTTTGCAGCTTCTGATTTCACCCCGGCGTGCTTTGCCAGGGCTGTACGCTCAGCTACTGCCAATTTCAAAGAATTCTCCCATTCCCGTTGCAGACTGCCGTTCTCGGTATTTTCAAGATTTAAGACAGGTTGCTCGAACTCCCTCAACACGCGTTCTACTTTGGGATCGTATGAAATTCCGGCAACAGGCACTCTGCTCTTTAGTGCCATGATAATTGCGTGTAGCCTCATACCGACTAGTAAGTCCAGCCTCCCAAGTAGGTTTAGCCATTGACTGGGCTTCTCCAGATCTGTGAGACTCATCGCTTGTGCTTTGCGCCCACGAGCCTCCCATCGTTTGCGAAAATCTTCCAATGGCTGAGCATCTTGCTCGCGCTGCAGGGGCAGCAAAAGAACTTCAGCATCATTCGGCAGGGCTTCAGCCATCGCATTCAATAGGGCGTCCATGTGGTCAAGTTGGAAGTTCTTGCTCTCTCTAAGCGACAATCCAACTAATAAGCCGGGACGATTGGCGAACATCTTGCGAAATTGCGTGTCGAGACCCTGAGGCAGGGGCGAGCTTTGCAGTCTCCACACAGGGTCTGCAGTGAGAGCTGCGTTGATGCCCCACTTTTTCAAGAGCGTGCATGAATCAGAGTCTCTAACCGTCAACGCGTGCGCGCACCACATTGAGGTCTTAGTGACAAAGTTGCTCAGACCTGACTTGAGCGGACCAATCCCCTGTGCAAACACCATGATTTTGGCACCATATAGTTTGGCTAGAAATATCTGCCCGCCATAAAAAAGAGGCGGTTTCATGCTGGTTACATCCTGGAAGAGACCGCCGCCACCGCTAACAAAAAGCTTTGTCTGCGGCAGTAGTTTGACTAAAGATGCCAATCTCCATCGGGAAACAGATTTCACACCATAGCGAGATGCTGTACGCTGCGGGTTGTTCGAAAGAACGACGATGTTATCGGCACTGATAATCTCCTTCAGCTCGGTGGTTATCTGCTCGAGGATGGCTTCATCTCCGAGGTTGTTGAATCCGTAGTAACCGGATATGACGACCAATTCTCTGCTTAACACGGGCATTTAAGCGATGTCTTTACTCCTGTGATCGAATTGTCTAGCGTCTCATCGCTTGCGTGACGGCTTTTCCTCTACCGAAAGCCAAGAGCACCAGCATGTAATTAATTCTAATAGATTGCGGTTGTTCAATTTGGAAATTTAGTTCTCTCTCGTCATCTAAACTAGTCGATGGCATTTTGTACGAGCAAACTCGATGAACAGGTGCCTTGAGGATCTTGGCTTCTTGCGTTCAGGCGGATCTTTTGTGCCGGTAAATTCAACTAAAGCCCTGCAAACAATATTGCGCGAAAAGATAAGCGATGGTTTTTCGATTTTTCAAGGACGGCGACCATCCTCAGTTCTGCAAGAGCTCTTGCGGAACCGTCCAGCTTTAAAGCCTTTCTTTGTCGACCTCAGCGAAAACGGAGACAATAACCAGCAAAATCCACATAACAAAGTGTTCGAATACCGGCAAGAAGACCAGGTTATAAGTGTTGAAACAGGCATTACGCTTGGTTCGCTCGAGAAGATTCTCGCTCTCAATCATCAGTATTTTCCTCACGTTGCTCAGAAAGAGTCGACGCTGCTGGACGTGATCAACTTCGGCGACCGTGGCTATCTTGAGCACTCGTATTCACTTCGTTCTATGGTGCTCGGTTTGGAGGTGCTGCTCGCCAGCGGTGATACCATTCGAACTGGTGGCAAGGTCGTGAAAAATGTTACAGGCTACGACCTGACAAAACTTTTTGTCGGTGCGCGCGGCACTTTGGGCATACCTGTAAAGGCTCATTTGCGGGTTTTCGCAACACCGGAAATAGCCTTCACTTACATTGTCTCCGGTGGAACCTTCAACGCTTTGAGCGATTTGGCCTCTGATCTGATCAAATCCGGATTGCCATTCACAGGTGTCGAGATCGTTTTAGGGAGCGAAGTTAATGAGGTTCGTGATTTTCTGGTCGTGAATATCGCTGAACACACACAAGTTGTGAATGAACTCGTGCCGCAATTGGAAAACTTCGCGCAAGCTTACAAAGTCGAACTAAGGAAGCTGGATGAACATCAAGGTAGTGTATTTTCTGAGTTTTTGCAGACACTCGAGACTGCGTTTGAACTAGACGATTCCGCGCTCTCTGTAAGCTGCTCGCGCTCGCAATATAGATCGTTAGTGCAGCGCTTAGAGGCGAAATTGACCATGTCGGTGCACTACCGTCCGGGTGTCGGCAGGCTCAGGCTGAAGTTTAAAAACCCTGATGACCGTGCCATGGCGATTGAGCAATTGCGCGATTACTGCACATCCACTTCGGTTGATTTAGCCGTCGCATATGCTGACACAGATTTTGAATATCGAGTTGAGCGGCTGCCTGAGAACGATCCGGAAGTCGTAAAACTAAAACAGGGCATCAAGGAACGATTCGACTTTCATAGAATAATGAATCCTTTGGCAAAGTTGTAGAATGCCTGTTGAATGGAGAATGGGAGTAACATGGGCGAGCCAGTAGAACAGCAATCCGCGCAATCTTTGATAGATCCTGGTTTGTTGTCCGCTTGCATTCATTGCGGGCTCTGTCTGCCTGCGTGTCCAACATATCTTGCTAGCGCTAGAGAGACTGAATCTCCTCGCGGGCGTATCTATCTGCTCAGCCAGTGGGCTAGCGGTCAACTTCCATTTGACGAAGATTTGTACGAGCACATTGATACATGTCTTGGCTGTTTAGGCTGTCAAACGGCTTGTCCATCAGGGGTAAAATACGAGCAGATAATCAATCAGGCGAGACCGAAACTAGCTGAAAAGAGAGCAGGCGCACAGCGCTGGATAATGCGTTTTGTCTTCGCATATGTCTTGCCAAACTATTTACTTTTGCGAATGCAGGGCGTCTTTCTTCGCTTCTGGCAGGCTCTTAAGATAGACCGTTTGCTCGCCTCAGTAGCCGAGCAAGCGGAAAAGAAAGCTGAGCAATCTGAAGGTGCAGCACCACATTTAATACCGCAGAAGAAGAGTCTTTTTCTGGCATTCGCGCAATGGCACCAATTTCTTCCGCCAGTACCTCCATTTCGTAAACTACCGAGAATAGCTTCTTCTCGTGCTTCAGGCGCGACCGGCATCCAGCAGAATATCGTGGCAGAATCTGGTGCTGTCCAACTTTTTTCTGGTTGCATGATGGATATTTTTTACAATCATGTCAATCATGATGCAATGAATCTCTTAGTAGCTCAAAATCGAACGGCGGAAAATCCTGAACAGACTTGTTGCGGTGCGCTCGCTTTTCATGCAGGTGAGAGTGACATCGCCTTGAGTTTGGCGAAGAAAAACATTGCTCTCTTGGAGAAGACCACAGGGCAGATAGCCGTAACGGCTGCCGGTTGTGGAGCGATGCTCAAAGAGTATGGACACTTGCTGAAGGATGATCCACAGTGGAGCGAGCGGGCAAAGCACTTCTCTGAGCGTGTCGTGGATATAACCGAAGCCCTTGCAGACGGCTGTTTCACACCCAAGACGCAGGATTTTGGCGCAAATGTTACGCAGAAGCGGCTAAAAGTCGCTTACCACGCGGCGTGTCATCTTGCCCACGCTCAATCGGTACGCAACGCACCGAAATCGTTGCTTACGCTTCTGAGCGAGTTGCCTGGTGTCATATCTGGTGGCACGGCAACAGCGCCCAGTGCTGTGGAGTTAGCCGCAGGCGATGCTTCAAGCCGACCTGATCCGAAGGCCGTTCCAATAACTCAGCCAGTCACGCTAGTGCCTTTGAAAGATGCCGAGCACTGTTGTGGCAGTGCTGGAATTTACAACTTGTTGCATCCGGAGATGGCCTTAAAGGTTCTCGATATGAAAATGGACAACATTGAGGCAACTGGCGCCGATGTCGTTTTAACTACCAATCCAGGCTGCTTGTTGCAATTGGCTGCAGGTGTCAAGCGCCGAGGGCTCTCTATCGAGGTCGAGCACCTATGTGAGTTCCTTGCTCGCTACTACACTTGACAGGTTTTGCAGGTCGACCCTGAGGTGCATCTAAGCCACAACCAGCACTGAATCTGTCTGACAATGGCTATAATTGAGCTTTCATAGGTGCCAGCAGGGAGTTTCAGGTGACCGAAGTATTGATCAAGCAGCTAAAGCCCGACTTTTATGAGCTTGACTTGCCAGACGAGCGCTTTCAGCATTACTCGACCAAGACGCTTTTAGCTCTCGACACCGAAACGCGCGGATTGAATCTTCATCGTGATAGATTGTGCCTTGTGCAGATCTGTGATGACGAAGGTGTAGTGAGCCTTGTGCGTTATAAACATCAAATTGACCCCGCGCAGGGGGTGGGTGCCAATTTGAAGAAACTGCTGGAGAACGAAAAGATTCTCAAGATTTTTCACTATGCTCGTTTTGACATTTCAGTTTTGAAATATCATCTACGTGCGCAGACCAATCCCGTGTTTTGCACCAAAATCGCATCGAAACTTGTGCGCACTTATACTGACCGTCACAGTCTGAAAGACCTTGTTAGAGAGATTTTTCGCAAGGAGATGGACAAGAGTGACCAGATGAGCGACTGGGCGCGAGATGACTTGACGGAATCTCAATTGGAATATGCGGCCAACGATGTACGAGTGCTCATTCCTATCTATGAGCATATAAAAAGTCTTCTTGAGCGAGAGGGACGTTTGCCGCTGGCCAAGCGCGTCTGTGAGTGCTTGCCAGTCGTATGTGATTTAGACATGAAGGGATTCACTAACGTATTCGAACACTAAAAATTGAGAACACACGGCGATTAATTTGCGGGAGCGCAAGGAAAACGAAATGGAACAGCTGATATACGATAAGTCGCAAAAGAACAGAAGCGCGGCAACATTGCCGAAACCAGGTGTGCCAGAAAAGAAGATTAGCGACCTGCTGCCGGCCCAATTTATTCGCAAAACGCCACCGGCTTTGCCTGAAGTAAGCGAATTAGAAGTTATGCGGCACTTCGTTCGCCTTAGCTATCTGAATCATTGCATTGACAAAGGTTTTTATCCGCTCGGCTCATGCACCATGAAGTACAACCCGAAGATAAATGATGCAATGGCTGCGCTGCCGGGATTCAAAGACTTGCATCCTTATCAGCCCGTAGATCAAATTCAAGGGGCTCTACAGCTTCTCTTCGAATTGCAAGAGATGATTTCGGCGATTGTAGGATTGCCCGCCGTTACGCTGCAACCGGCAGCCGGAGCTCATGGTGAGTTGACGGGGCTCTTGTTGATCAAAGCCTATTTCGAATCCAAAGGTGATACCAAACGCAACAAGGTGATAGTCCCCGATACTGCCCACGGTACCAATCCAGCTACTGCGGCAATGATTGGTTTTGAAGTCGTCGAGATCAAATCAAACGACCGAGGGCTAGTCGATATTGATGCCTTGAAATCGGTACTTGGCCCTGATACAGCTGCAATAATGCTCACTAATCCAAATACACTGGGACTTTTCGAAGAAGAGATTCAGGAGGTGCAAAAACTCGTCCATGCGGCGGGTGGATTACTCTATTACGATGGTGCCAATTTGAACGCCATTATGGGTCTCGTCCGCCCAGGCGACATGGGTTTCGATGTTTGTCACTTAAACCTGCACAAAACTTTTTCCACCCCTCACGGTGGTGGCGGTCCTGGCGGCTGTGCCGTGGCTTGCCGAGAACAGCTTGAGCCGTTCTTGCCTAAACCGGTAGTGCGTCGTGAAGGCGAGCGATATTTGCTCGATTGGAACCGTCCACAATCGATAGGAAAAATCAAAGGTTTCTACGGGAATTTCGGCATTCTGGTTAGAGCTTATAGTTACATTTTGGCGCATGGACGCGAAGGTTTGTGCCAAGTATCGCGTGATGCCATCATCGGTGCCAATTACCTCAAGCATAAATTGAAGAGACACTTCCATGCTCCCCATCAGCAAGCTTGCATGCACGAGTTTGTTCTCTCTGGCACGCTACAGAAAGAGCGTGGCGTCAGTACTACCAATATAGGCAAGCGTCTTTTGGATTTCGGTGTGCATGCACCAACCGTGTATTTCCCTCTCGTGGTACCGGAAGCACTCATGATCGAGCCGACAGAGACTGAGTCGAAAGAGACGCTCGATCAATTCGCCGACATCATGATCGCAATTGACGAAGAGAGCAAAACCCAGCCTGACCTTGTCCGCAATGCACCGCATACAACACCTGTAGGGCGTCTTGACGAGGCATTGGCTGCTCGCAAACCAAATCTACGCTGGGAGCCTAACTAGGCCTTCCGGCGCTTCGACAGCGAAATCAAAAGATGCGAATTTAGAGCGTAATATTGCGGTATTCGATCTGGACGCGAATGTATTTGATTTTTTCTTTCAATCGCGAAATCTCAAGCTTTGTGCCTTTAATAGGTGAAAGGCATACAAGGCCCAAAGTGTTGATGAACATCAAGGGTGTGAGGGCGATGACCGTCTTGGTCAGTTCATCGGCATTGTATTCATTGTAGGCTTTCAATGAGAGCCAGAATCCGAACAAATTGATGACAAGAAAGAAGAGGCAGTGCATGTAGAGGAACATACGTTCGCGGGCCAGCAAGAGGATGTTTTTCGCAAGCTCCGCTCTTAGAGCTGGGTCTACGTGAGTTATCTGCGGGGCTACTTTGGCAAACCGCGGAGCCGGCTCGTGGGCTCGACTGACTGACGGCGGTGTTACTTCAAAAGCCGGATTCGGATTGTGTGAGTATTGGAAGCCGCTATCGATCTGTTCAAGCTGTGCGTATTGAGCATACTGTTCGGACTGTGTATATGCCGGCTGTTGGGTGTATTGGGGAAATGCGCCAGATTGGTTTTGGACCTGTTCTTCCGGATGAGGTGCTGGCTGTAGATTTTGTATCGGCGATAGCGCCTGTACTGTGGCAAAATTGACGACGCTTTTCGGGCCGGTGTTTAAGCCTGATGCTCCACACTCTCCACAGAATCGAGCGAAGTGCGTGAGCTGCGAGCCACAGTGATGGCAGCTTCGACCGTGCGTCGGTACATTGCCCTGATGAAGATTTGAAAAATTGTTAGCTTGCAGTTGAGCCATGATGTCTCTTTCCGCTCCAGTAGAGAAACTCTCTCGCTAACTTGGTTGCCTTTAGACTCCGGTCCTATTGTGAGCCAAAAACTTGGAGAAGTATCGAATTCAGTGGGAAAAACCCCACTTGAAAATTTGGTCCGATATCCTTGTTCCTAAAGTTACTCCAGCCTTACGGCTCAAGCAACATAAAAATAGCTAATACGAAATGCTCGGAGAGATCGCCACATTCAGGGCTTTATGTGCTTTCGACTGGTGAGCGCCAGCTAGTCAAAAGTGGTCTGCGGCTGCATAAAAGCGGCATTGGCAGCAGTTCAAAAAGAAGAGTGAGAGCCAAAAAGAGACTGACAACCCCTGCTCGAAGCACTCAAGAGAGCTCTACGGTAAGCGTTTTCCGTATTTATCGTTGTACGGTCAGTTTCGCAGCGGCTTTGAATAAGTTCAGTGCTGCCTGTGGATTGAAGCGCCCGTCCTGGAAGACTTCTTTAAAGAGGGCCTGACCAAGAACGCCATTGTTCTTCAGGATGATGCGATGAGCGAATGGAAGAGCGGCATCGATAAAATTAAAGTCCGGATTAATTGTCAACGCGACACCTTCCAATGTGAGCAGAGCACGCATGACAAAGGTGAATTCGGTTGGCAGTCGGAATGGATATTTGTAGACGACGTCTGAGAAGTCGAAGAGCATCTTGCGGAAACGCACTTTGGTCATTCCTTCTGCAAAACGTGCTTCGACTACGGGCGCCAGGTCTTGGTAGAGGGCTTCTTTGTCTACGCTGGCGTCAAGAAAACCCATGCCGATAAAGTCATCAATCAAAAGCCTGTATTCATGCTGAATCACGTGCATGAAGGCATTTACTAGGTGCTGCTTTAGCTCACCAGATATGCGACCAACCATGCCGAAATCGAAAATTCCTATGCGGCCATCGGCCATGACACGCATGTTGCCCGGGTGAGGGTCGGCATGGAAGAAACCATCTTCCAACAACTGACGAAGGTAGAAGTTGGCGCCGATCCGCGTTACTTCCTCTGGCTCTAAGTTTTGCTCCCTCAGAGCGGCAAGATCTGTCACTCGCACGCCTTCAATGTATTCGATCGTCAGTACCCGGCGACCGGTCAAACGCCAGATGATGCGGGGAATGCAGATCTGGTTGAAGTTACGAAAGTTGTGCCTAAAAGTGTCAGCGTTGCGGCCTTCTCTTATGTAGTCGATTTCGTCGAATATTGTGTGCGCAAATTCTTCGACAATAGATGGCCAATCGGTATGGCGACACATGCTTGGATAAGTCATGACTTCGTCTGCAACGGCTGCCAGTATCTGCACGTCGCGGGCAATAAGCTGCGCCAGGTCAGGGCGTTGCACTTTCACCACGACTTCGCGCCCATCGTGAAGAACCGCTCTGTATGCTTGTGACAAGCTTGCAGCCGCTATAGGGACATCGTTGAATGAGGCGTATAGATTCTCGGGGGCGCCGCCAAGCTCTCTTTCGATGACTTGGCGCGCAATGGCTGTCGGAAATGGTGCGACTTGTTCTTGTAGTACCGCCAGTTCTAGCATTGCCGGTAGTGGCAACAGGTCGGCTCGAGTGGAAAATGTTTGTCCGATCTTGATAAAGGTTGGACCCAAGTCGTGCAATTTTCGACACAACCAGCGCCCGAGGAGACGATATTCTTCGTATTCCTCGTTAGTCAGTGCTGCTTCTTCGCAGTCATGGTCATCTGGCAGTTTGGACGTTTTCGCAAACTGGGCGGCGTGATATCTGGCGAATCCGCGCACCGTCTTGATGATCATGAAAACGATTGGAAAGACCCGCAAGGCGTTTTTGAAGCCCTGCAGCTTGTAGATACGCCAGAAAACCCGCCACCAAGACATGATCAGCTTTTTAGTGCTGATGTCACGGAAGGTCTCTTTGACGGGGTCAAAACTCGATTCAGTGGCTTTACTGGACAAAAGAGAAGTTGGTCCTGTGGTTGAGCTCTTGGCTACTAGTGTAAGCGTAACTTCCTCGTTGTCAGCAGATGCGTACATAAAATATAACTACTCCCTGAGCCAAACTCGCGTCTCGATGTCCGCGAGTGGCGTTAAAGTCCATATCCACTACTTTTACAGACGTTCGCAGGCTGAAAATGTGCTTAAATTTTAAGCTGATTTATTACGCTTGTTTGCCATCTCGCCCTCTTCCGTTAAAGAGTGCAATACATACTTCGTAATAAGTTGCCAGCAGGTAATATCGGTCGCTGCGATCAGTTTTGGGTCTAACGCTGTTTCAGAGCCGCATATTGCATCTCGACTATCTCTTTGATGCCCTTTTGCGCGAGGTTCAGTAGATCAAGCAGCTTGGTCGAATCGTAAGGCTTACTCTCAGAAGAGATCTGCAATTCGAGAATATCGCCTGACTCTGTCAGTACGATATTGCTGTCCATTTCAGCTTGCGAATCTTCATTGTAGTTTGGGTCAAGAAGTATCTCGCCTTTGACCTGGCAAATACTGACTGCGGCCATGTGTTCGGCGATCGGGAGATCGTCCCATAGCCCCTGTTTTCGCAACTTGGTCAAAGCATCATATAGCGCAAGGAAGCCACCGTTGATGGCGGCTACGCGTGTGCCACCATCAGCCTGAAGAACGTCGCAGTCAATAGTGATTGTTCGTTCGCCTAGAGCCCGGCGGTCGACAACTCCGCGCAGGCAACGTCCGATTAAGCGCTGAATTTCGTTTGTGCGGCCTGATGGTTGGCCACGCGTTACTTCACGGGGCGAACGCACCAGCGTGGAGCCCGGTAACAGTGAATATTCTGCGGTTACCCAACCTTCGCTTTTGCCGATTAAAAACGCCGGCACGCGCTCTTCGATCTTTGCTGTCGTGAATACCTTAGTATCGCCAAACTCCACCAGCACTGAACCGTCAGCGTTCTTCGTAAAGTGTCTGGTGAACTTGACCGGTCTTAACTGATCCCATTGACGATTGTCGCGCCGCCGATACATTTAGTCTCGCTTTCGTGTTGACCCCAAGTTACGCATATCAGTATATACGCGGACTTGACTTTGTTGGTGTTGAAAACCGAATTGGTTGTCCGCTATCTGGACGGTACCGTGTTCTCTGGCGTTATTCCCGGTGCCATTTGTCCAGGTGTGCCAGGAACTTGGGGCGTTGCCGGCTTCATCGGCATCACAGGAATGACTTGAGCGCCCGGCACAGACATTCCTGGCGCAACCGGCGCACCCTGGGTCGGCGGTACTGAGCTCGGTTGCCCTTCATCTCTAGGCGCTGTCAGCCTCAATCTCTTGATCATCGCTGTGCCTTTTACCGAAAACTGTTTTCCTGGAATGACCTTTATATCCGTGAAATCGAACTGAATGTCGTCGGACTTATGACCCCAAGAAGCGAGGCTGTTTACTTTTTTGACGAGCACTTCAGAAAGCTGCGGTGATATCTCTTGTCCATTTGTCATTAAGTGAGTGTCAGAGACATCAACCCAGCCGTCTTTGACTCCTAGCTGCGCATCGATTTCGAACGACAGTGGAACACCGACTCCACCCATGCCGAGGTCGGCTGTGACTGCGATCAGCATCTTGTTTCCTTTGTTCAAAATCACGTGCGCCTCTTTCAAAGTAACGCCGAGATTAGAGACGTTGGCCCCAAACAGATTTGCCAGTGCACCGAGTCTTTTGCTGACTGTGACGGACAAATTAGCCAGAGTGTGAGGATCTGAGAGGAATTTGTTCAGGCTCTCTTGAGAGACCGAAACGGCAACGTCTGCCCGAGTGGGAGTTGTGAATTGCAGTACCTTCTCTTGCAGGAGAACCCGTGGATCGAATCGCAAATTGCCGGACGTGTTCAATGTCATTTCATCGAATACAAACTGTTGGAAATGACCGCCGATCACGTCTATGTTTAGTCCGTTCAGCGCGCCTTGCGTAAAGTCCATATCGCTCGCCGTGACAGTGCCTCGTTCGATGCTGGTGTCATGAAATTGAGCGTTTTGCAAATCGATTGTTAGTTTTGAAAAACGAGCCGAGTTCAAATCAACCATAGTTGACGGCGTAACGAGTATAGGGTTTCCGTTGTCGCTTGAAGGGCTGGGAGTTTGTGCGGCTGTCGGTGGAATTGCACCATTAGTAACACCAGTACCGCGGCCGGTGCTGCCTGGCGTGCTGGTACTGGTATCAGACTGTGAATCTTTGTCTTTCTTATGGTGCCCCCACGCTAGAAGCCCTCCGTTGTCGGCGTAGGCATTTGGAGCTGTCGCCGTCAACGACATACCGAGCAAGAGCGTCGAAAGAACTCGCTTTTTCGTCAAGCAATAAACTTTGTCGGTATTGCGTCTGTCTGATGCCATTGGTTACCTTTGCAAGATTTGATCAGTCTATATATAACAGACCACTCTCTGGTTTCCCAAAGAGTGGTCGAAGTTTTTTAGTTACACTCTATCGAGCAACTTATCAACTAGGGGCTGGTGCTGCTAGTTGTGGTTGCGGTGGTGGAACCAGTTGCTGCACCGGTTGCTGCACCAGTTGCTGCAGGAGCAGTGGTGGTCGATGTAGTGGTGGTGGTATCAGTGGTTGTACCCGTCGCAGCCGGCGTGGTGGTAGTGGTCGTGGAAGTTGTTGAAGAACTTTCACCGCCGCTGCACGCCGTCAATGAGGCCACTAATGCAATGCTTGCCGTTGCGAGTGCGATTGTTTGGAAATTCAAAGTCATAAAGCTGAATCGTCTCCTTCTTATCCTGTTAAGTGTTTGTCTCGACAGCGTTCGGTGAACGAGCGGCAAACTAGTAACCTTAGCCAATGCGATACGGCGGCAATTATACAGGTTATCGAATGCGAGTCAAACCACTTGGAATGTTTGCTAAAGCTTCATTGCGCAGTATTAGTTTGAAGGCTTATAAACAGTACACATGCACTATGAGCGGCGCTTAGCAACCACGCGTCGCGCCAATGTGAGCAACCGATAATGCCTTGAAACAGCTAATTCACGCTCACGGTTTAGCAGAGAATTTACATCGTGCTATAGCTGGAGTGCTGCTGAAAACGCATCTTGTCCGCGACTAAGAGCGAGTGAGAAGGGATGTACCGCTCATCTGTTCTGGCTTGTCAAGCCCCATCAATTCAAGGACTGTAGGCGCAATGTCCGCCAATGTTCCTTTTCTCATTTTCGTGCCGTTGCGCAGCCCCAGCCGATCGCCGGCTTGAAAGTCTGCCACTATTGCTGGTACTGGGTTTGTCGTGTGCGCAGTATGTGGTTCACCGGTTTTTAGATCGATCATTTGTTCGCAATTGCCATGGTCGGCGGTAATGATAAGAGAGCCCTGTGCTTTGCTTGTCGCTTCTATCAGACGACCAAAGGCCTCATCGACCGATTGAACTGCGTCAACTGCTTTTTCGAGAACACCGGTATGTCCAACCATGTCTGGGTTTGCGAAATTGAGAACGATGAGAGGGTACTGATCCGAATGTATCGCTTCGATAGCTGCATCACATATCTTTTCGGTTTGCATACCGGGAGCTAAATCGTAAGTCGCTACTTTTAAAGATGGAATCAATAACCGTTCTTCATCATGGCAAGCTGCTTCGCGACCGCCGTTTAGAAAATAGGTAACGTGCGCATACTTCTCAGTCTCAGCCGTGTGAAATTGCTTTTTGTGATGGCAGGCAACACACTCCGGCAAGGTCATCTCAATATCTTGCGAAGGCAACACTGATGGATCGAAGGCCACCGGCAATTTCAACGACTGGTCGTATTCGGTCATACATGCATAGTAGATAGATGGTGTGACCGGCCTTTCAAAACCGGTGAAATCTGGTTGAGTAAGGGCACGGCTGATTTGGCGTACTCGATCTGGGCGGAAGTTGAAACATATGACAGCGTCGCCGTCTTTGATTGCTCTCGGTGTTACGACATATGGTGTAATAAACTCGTCATTCAAATTGTTGTCGTAGGCATTCTGTACAGCCTCCGTCGCCGAATTTGCGCGCTGTCCTTCGCCCAGGACGATAGCGCGCCAGAACTTTTCAACACGTTCCCAACGACTGTCGCGATCCATCGCATAGTAGCGGCCACAAACAACGCCCACTTTGCCAACGCCTTCAAGATGCTCCTGCAATTCACGCATGAAGCGCAAAGCAGAACGAGGAGGCGTATCGCGACCGTCTAGAATCGGATGCACGATCACTTCGTTTATCTTTTCTCGTTTTGCAAAAGCGATAAGCCCTTGCAAATGATCGGGGCTGGAGTGCACGCAGCCGTCGGAGACCAAGCCAGTAATATGTAATGCAGCACCGGGTTTCTTAGCTTGCTCGAATGCCTTCAGCAAAACCGGATTTTTGAAAAAAGTACCGTCGGCAATCGTGTCGCTAATTAACGTTAGCTTTTGCACGACTGTGCGACCTGCGCCTATTGTCAGATGCCCGACTTCGGAGTTGCCCATCAGTCCAGGCGGTAGACCGACGCAAGTGCCAGACGCTTCAACAAGACTGTTGGGAAATCTGTTTAACATATCGTCGTAATTAGGAGTCTTTGCTAAAAGAATCGCGTTTCCACGTTTTTCGTGGGAATGACCCCAACCGTCCAAAATCAAGAGAGTAACTGGTGGCACGTTATTTCGCCTTTGCTCGGGAATCGTATATCGAAGGGATACAACTATATTCGATACTGACCTGATTGAGCCAGCGCTGTGTAAGTGAAGGTAAAAGTTCACCTCTAAACACGAGAATGTTTTTATCTCTGTTTAGCCAATTCTCGAAACTCCCTTTCAAACTGGATCATTCCTTAGTAATTTCATTATCGAAGGTTTCGTATAATGCTCTTGCTCGGTTCCGTTTGTTGTTGCAAGTCAGATAGTACGCCGGATACCTTCAGATATCGATTACCGAGCACGAATCCTCAATGAGTGAGCTATGGCTCTCGAAAGCAGGAAGTGGAAGAGCAATCGGCGGTCTGGCGAAACTGAGCAGACCGGTGGAGAAACTTCCATGCGCGCTCAACCAGGAGTGGAGTCCCCAGCTTCTGGTGCTCAACGAGGGCTGGTTCATGATGAGGCGAGACGAGACACCAACGACTGGATCGCCGAAGTTTCACACGAATTGCGTCTGCCCATTGCTAATTTGAAGCTTCTGGTCGAGACCTTGTTGGATGGTGCTCTTGAAGACGAAGTGACAGCGAAGCGCATGCTCACTCGTGCCAAGTCTGAAGTCGACAGATTGCAGAGTCTCGTTGTCAACTTGCTTTCAGTGGAACGCGTCGCCTCAACTCGTAAGGATGTGCATCGCATATGGGTGCCGTTCTCAAGCCGTGTAGATTATGCTCTCGAAACTGTTCGCAAACTGGCTTCTGAGAAGGAAATCGACATCCGCACCCAGATTGCGCCCGACCACAATGTTTATGCCAATCCGGAAATGTTCGACCAAATTCTACTCAACTTGCTGGAAAACGCAGTCAAATTTACGCCGTCTGGTGGCTCCGTTACGATCATAAGCGGCGGACAACCCGGGCAATTTAGCGTTACCGACACAGGCATCGGTATTGCTTCACATGAGATACCGAAAATCTTTCAACGTTTTTATCGCGTTGACCGAGCTCAGTCGCGCGGAAGCACAGGCCTTGGGCTGTCTATTGTCAAACACATTGTTGAATTACACGGTGCTAAAATTAACGTCAAATCTGAGGAGGGCAAGGGCTCTACCTTTGAGTTGACTTTTCCCGGTCCTGCTTGATTTCGAGTCGAGCAATCAGATCGGTTGGAATCCCATTGGACTGAAACAAACGGTGAGAAATGCCAGCGGCAACAAGAGTCATGCTAGTCGACGATGATGAAACTATCATCGAAACACTTGAGTACAACCTGAAACGGCACGGCTTTGATGTTGTGACGTTCAACAATGGGACAAAGGCGCTGGCTCAGCTTGACGCGACTGCACCTAATTTGGTCATTCTCGACTGGATGCTGCCGGATCTTGTTGGACCAGAAATCTGCAAACTGATTCGTTCCCGCTCAGTAGATCTGCCGATTTTGATGCTCACCGGCCGCAGTACACCAAACGATATCGCCACCGGTTTGGGTAGTGGCGCTGATGATTATTTGGCTAAGCCCTTCAGCCCGATTGAATTGCTGGCCCGCGTGCAGGCTCTTTTGCGCCGCGCCGGTAAGGGGCGCATAGAGCCAAAGGGTGTGCGTCTAGAACTGCGTTCGATTGTTCTCGATGATGATGCAAAGTCAGTCACTAAAGATGGTACCGACATTGATCTTTCGCCAAAAGAATTTGCTTTGCTCAAGGCTTTAATGGTGCAAGCCGGCAAGACTCTTACTACTGAAACTCTGCTCAATCAAGTTTGGGGAGCGGACTTCGCAGGCGACGTGAAAACAGTGGCCGTGCATATGCGATGGTTGCGCCAAAAACTCGAAAAAGATCCAAAAAATCCTGAGATTTTGCAGACTGTTCATCGCTCAGGTTATCGTTTCAATCTACCTAAATAGGCAACCCAACAGAATCCAACAAAAGCAGACCGAAATCCATGAGGTGCAGACTTGAAGTCTGAAGCAATTACCCTTTACAAAGAAGACGTTCTCCACCTGGGAGAGATGGTTGCCCGTACAGTGTCGGAAATGGCACGTTTGCTGCGCAAGGAATCTGGTGCCAGTCTTAGTTTGATTGAAGACCAGGAAGAGTCGATCAATCAACTTTATCAAGATATTGAAGAGAAATGTCTCGACTTGCTGCTGGAAAAAGATCTACTGGCAGCCAAGGAGATTCGTACTCTTGTCGGTGGAACACTTA
The DNA here is from genome assembly GCA_036702975.1 of Oculatellaceae cyanobacterium. Classification (GTDB taxonomy): domain Bacteria; phylum Cyanobacteriota; class Vampirovibrionia; order Obscuribacterales; family Obscuribacteraceae; genus DATNPX01. Next base: position 214,721 of record DATNPX010000026.1, on the reverse strand, counting down.
TTTCAGCTAAATTGGAGAGAATGGCTGACCATGCCAATCGGGTCGCACGTATTGCTTCATGGGCCAAAGAAGACGAAGTGACGGTGCCACCAGAGTTGCCGGACATGGCGGAAGCTATTCACAAGATTCTGCAAGATGTGTTGCTCAGCTTTTTGACTGATGCTGCAGACAAGATGCAGATGATCCTTCACCGTGACAAAGAGATCGATTATCTAGATGCGGTGCTTTCAAAACGATTGCTCGCCGACCTCGGTGTGCAAAGTGGTGAAGAAGCGCACATGACCGCACAGTTCCTTTTCTGCACTCGCTTTCTTGAGCGCATGGGTGATCTCTGTACTTCCGTCGGTAAACGGACATACTTCATCGTCACCGGCACGCGATTGAAAGCGGCCGGACAGAAGATCGGCTCCTGAATAAACAACGAAACCTTAGAGCATTTGGAGTAGACATAGATTGCCAGTATTGATTCTTGCCGGAGATGAAGATTTCGAGCTATCGCGCCGGGTGCAAGCGTTGCGCGATAAGTTGCTTGATCCGGCTTGGGCTAGTTTCAATTTCGTTCGACTGGACAACCCAAACGTCCAGCAGGTAGTCGATGCTGCTGCGCAGTTGCCTTTTGGACCGGGAAACAAAGTCATTCTCGTTGAGCGTTGCGATCTCTTTACTAAGAAGCGCGGAAAAGGGGGAAGTGATGACGATGCTTCTGCTGCTAAATCTGCGAAGAAGGAGACCGCAAAAGACAAAACCGCTGGTCTCGAGCAGTTTGAAGCTGCCCTCGAGGCTGTAGCTCCTAATACTTTTTTGCTGTTTAGTTGCCCATACAACTTTGACTCCACGCTTAAGACATCTAAGGCGGTGCCTAAGTCTGTAGGAATTGAGCGCTTCGAAAAAGAGCGTTATTTTGTCGGTAGCAAAAATCCGAAGCTTGAGACCTGGTGCAGGAAGGAAGCGAAACGTTTCGGTGCCACTATAGATGATGCGGCAATAACCTATCTGCTTGATGGGTTGGAAGCTGATTTGCGCAGTATATCCAATGAATTGGAAAAAGCTTCTGTTTTTGTTTTGCCAAAAACGCATATCACTCTCGATATCGTTCAGACTTTGACACCGTTTCACTCACATGTCTTCGTTCTAGCAGACAAATGGATCAGCGGCCGTACAACTGAAGCATATGATAGTTTGCGTGAGCTTCTCTCTCGACAAAGTGGAATGCCGATTATCGCCATGTTGCAAACGATGCTGAGTAAATGGGTGCACATGAAGATGCTCTGCGAAAAATACAATCTGGAGGCCCCGCATGGAACCGCTGGTAAGCGCGAGCTGCCGATGTCTGAGCTGGTAAAGCGTGTATCGGCGCAAGTGAAGTCGCATCCGGTCGTTGTTGAGAATGACCTCAAACGTATATCAAAAGAGACAAGTGCCAGCTTAATCCGTAAGAAGGTCGAACTAACGAGATTGGAGCACCTCGTGAAAACTGGACAATTGCCGGAAGGTCACGCACTGGAGCTGCTGATTGCTTCGTAGGGCGCGTGTTATTGCGTTCGTTATCGGAAGCACTTTGCCAAGTGTCAACGTGATTAAGGAATATGGTAAAAAGCCTGACTTTGTGAAGTGCAATCCTATAATTTGCTCTCAGTGAGACCGAAGCCTGTTCTCGCTAGGAGGAATTTGCTCTTGAAAATTGCAGTATGTGTAAAAGCGGTGCCTGATACCGAGACGAAAATCGCTATCGGGGCTGACAAGCAGAATATCGAAACAGCCGGTGTGAAGTACATCACGAGTCCGTATGATGAATTTGCCGTTGAAGAAGCCATCCGTTTAAAAGAGAAAAACGGTGGCGAAACGGTAGCGTTTGCTCTTGGCGGTGATGAAGCGACCGACGTGTTGCGCGACACATTAGCTCGCGGTATTGATTCTGCGGTGCACTTGAAAGATCCGCTTTTCGCTAATGCAGATCCTTTGACTACCGCTAAGGTTTTGGCTGCTGCAATCAAGGATGGTGGCTTTGACTTAGTGCTTTGCGGACAGCAAGGTTCAGGCGGTGACAATAGTCAGGTGCCATCGATGCTTGCAGAATTACTCGGTCTTCCGCAGGCGAACGTCGTAGTCAAACTTGAGATCACCGATAACAAGTTTCGCGCCGAAAGAGAGATCGAGGGGGCACACGAGTTCGTTGAAGGTTTATTGCCTGCGGTCGTAAGTGCTCAAAAAGGCCTGAACGAGCCTCGTTACCCTTCAATCAAAGGTGTGATGGCTGCCAGGAAGAAAGAGATCGCTGTAAAAGATGCCGCGGCTCTGGGTGTTACCGACCAAGTCGCCAAACGCAAGATGCGAGTGCGCGAGATTACTTTGCCTGCGGCGCGTCCCTCTGGCAAGCGCATCGAAGGCGATGCCTCAACGCAAGCTAAGACGCTGGTTGAACTGTTGCGTTCGGAAGCACATGTGATTTAGCAACTCTAGTCCAGGCACTCGACTGCTTTTTGCAGTGTTTTTCAGGAGATTTTTCAATGGCACAGGGTATTGTAGTTTTTATCGAGCAACGCAAGGGGCAATTGCGAAAATCCAGTTTGGAAGCCCTTTCGGAAGCTCGCCGTCAAGCAAAAGATGAGCCGGTTGTTGCTGCCATCGTCGGCGACAATGTCAAAGACTTCGCACCGCAAGTGGCTAAGTACGGCGCAGACACCGTCTATGCTCTCGAAAACGCGGCTTTGGCAGAGTATTCGACCGAAGGATATGCAGCGGCTCTAGCTGAAGCAGTAAAAAAAGCGGATCCTAAATACGTCTTCGCCGCCAATACTTCAATGGCAAAAGATCTGATTCCTCGTGTGGCCGCAAGACTCGATGCGCCTTGCGTTACAGATGCGATGGAGTTGCGCGAAGATGGCGGCAAATTGCTCGCGGTGAAGCCGACCTATTCGGGTAAGACGCTTGCTCTATTTGAATTCGATTCTCCAATCGCCTTCATCACTTTGAGACCGAATGTCTTTGCTGCTACTGAAAGTGCCAAAGCTGGTGCTCTAGAAGTGGTCAGTGTATCGCTTGGAGACTTAAAGGCCAAGGTTGTCGAAACGCATGCTGCTGCTGGTCAAAAAGTGGAATTGAGCGAAGCTGCTGTAATAGTTTCTGGTGGACGTGGTATCAAAGGTCCTGAAAACTGGCCGATACTGCAAGGATTGTGCGACGCTCTCGGTGCAGCGCTTGGTGCTTCTCGCGCGGTAGTCGACGCTGGTTGGATCGACCACCAGCATCAAGTCGGTCAAACCGGTAAGACCGTCAGCCCGCAGCTATACATAGCATGCGGAATCTCCGGCGCTATTCAACATCTTGCCGGCATGTCTTCTTCGAAAGTAATCGTGGCTATCAACAAAGACCCAGAAGCGCCGATCTTCAAATTTGCCAATTATGCCGTTGTTGGTGATGTTATTGAGATTGTGCCGAAGGTGACTGAAGAGGTTCGCCGTCTGCACGAAAACAACTAACTGACTGATTTATAGCTGAGTCAATAAACTCAGCTATGATCGGTTTGTTTTCAGTCTCTATTTGCGCTTGTACTGCCTGGCCAGTGCGAGCGCAATTTGCTTGTATGGAGTGTACGGGAATAGAGCGACTATAATGGACTTTGTCTTATGTTTGTAAGCTATGGACGCGCTTGATTTGATGCTGAAACAACCTAAAGCTGAGCAAGTGTCGAAATTTACGAGAGAGAAGTGCTTGGTCCGCCGACTTCGACTGTCGCTTCTAACTGGTCTTGCCGTATTTGGTACTGTATTCAATACCGCCTATGCCGAGGTCTCGCGCAGCGACAACAGCGTCGATATAAGCAAATGTGGTGTGCCATTGTATGAGTGGAAGGATTCGAGCGTCAAAGAGCCAAAATCGATTGTTGTCGTAATCCATGGGGCGGCCCAGCAAGGCGCAGCTGTCGAAGCACTTGCTCGTTCGCTTGCTTCCATCGGTTATCTTGTTGTTGCTCCTGATTTGCGTGGCTCTGGACGCTGGAACACCATGACGACACAGAAGCCAACCAGCGCATTTAGTGATTTCGACCGCAGTTGCGACGATCTGTTCAACATCCTGAAAATGTTGCGTAATGAGCACCCAAAAAGCCGCATCTTTTGTATAGGCGAAAGTGCTGGCTCAACAGTGGTTCTCAGCGCCGTTGCACGCGACGCTTCAAAGGTAAAAGGCATAATTCTTTGCAGTGCGGGGTCGGAGCCAAAGCTCCACGCACCAGGCTCTATGGGACCAGATTTTTATCGACAGCTCATGCACGTTACGACACCAGTCGACATGAGTAAATTCATGACACGCTATTCGTCTGATGATAGTCGTGTTGCATACGAAATGGTGCATGATCCGCTCGGTCGCAACAAATTATCAGCGCTGGAATTGCTCGGCACGTTCAATTTCATTCAGCAAGGAGACACCTTTGCCCGCCAAATTCCACGGTCTTTGCCTGCTCTGCTTATACAAGGAAAGGAAGACCAGATAATCAATCCTAATTCGTCGGTGCGCCTTCTCAGCAGCATAAATAGTACAGACAAAAACATCTTGATGTTGCCTGGCTGCGGACACATTCTGATTGGCACGTCTTTCATAAAGCCGATAGTAGAAGAGTCGATCGAAAGCTGGCTCGCTCGACATGGCGGCATCAACGTTAGCGTTAGCAAAGCGATGCCTCAGGCCGCTCAGGATTTTCAGAGAGACAGCGCTTCGAGTCTAACACCTTCCGGCAACAGACCATTTTCCGGATATGCAAATCCCGCCGATTATTCCGAGCCGGCGCAGCCTGCAAATGCTGCTCCACCTGCCGGAGAGCGCATTGCCTATCCTGAACAGTCAACTGTGCCCGCAACTTCCGAGTCTGCGACCAATGCCTCCGGTGTCTACCCGCCGCCTGTCGAGACGAGTACTCCGATCAGGCAAAGCATATCTCCCTAGCATGGGCAGGTTACTTCTGTTGTCTGACCGAAACGACTGCTTGATCAGCTGCATCTGTCGAGAATCGACGGGCGACATATGAGTCGACCATTTCAATGAAGTCGTTTGTTAGTGTCGGCCCGGATAACGTGGTTACGTATTGACCGTCGACAAAGACTGGTGCACGAGGCTCTTCACCAGTCCCCGGTAGGGAGATGCCGATGTCGGCGTGCTTCGATTCTCCGGGACCGTTGACGATGCAGCCCATGACCGCTACTTTTAGCTGATCGGAGCCCGGAAATCGCTCTTTCCAGATTTTTCTTTTTGCTGCCAGGTGCTGCTCGATCTCTTGCGCCAGTTCCTGGAAGACCGTACTCGTCGTACGCCCACAACCTGGACAGGCTGTGACGCTCGGCAAAAAAGTGCGCAGCCCCAGTGCTTGCAAAATCTGCTGGCAGACTTCGACCTCCTCGGTGCGACTAGCGCCCGGCCTGGGAGTCAGGCTGACTCTAATCGTGTCGCCTATACCTTCGGCTAGAAGAATAGAGAGTGCGGCTGTCGATGCAACTACTCCTTTGTTACCCATGCCTGCTTCGGTCAGTCCCAGATGCAAGGCATAATCGCATTGCGAGGCCATGGATCTGTACACGTCTATCAAGTCTGGAACTTCAGACACTTTCGCGCTCAGAACCAGTTTGTCTTTGCTCATCCCATATAATTGGGCAAGTTGCGCTGACTGAATGGCGCTGCCGACAATGGCTTCCTTGAGTACATCGCGCCCATCTCTGGGTTGAGAAAGTCTGGCATTCTCGTCCATCATTTTGGCTAACAGGTCCTGGTCGAGAGAGCCCCAATTAACGCCAATGCGTACGGGCTTATCCCACTTCAAAGCTACGTCAATCATTTTCTGGAAGTTTTCGTCGTGCTTTTCGCCGCGACCTACATTGCCCGGATTGATGCGATATTTGGCCAGCAGCCGAGCGCAATCAGTGAATTCTGAAAGCAACAAATGCCCGTTATAGTGGAAATCGCCAATCAGGGGCGCTTCTATGTTCCGTTTCTCGAGCAAGGAGACGATTTTCGGGATCGCCTTTGCCGCTTCTCGCGTGTTCACTGTCAAACGAACAAGCTCCGAGCCTGCTTCCCACAGCTGTTCTATTTGTGAGGCCGAGGCTTCGGCGTCCTCGGTCGGTGTATTAGTCATCGACTGAACAACGATCGGTTCGTTACCACCGAGCAATTTATTGCCGATCTTGACTACGTGGGCTGTGCGCCTTCCCTTATACATGAGTTCGCTCCGCTTCCCCCTTACTAGCGCAGATCTTATGCCAAAAGCCCTTGAGGATCTGCATTTGAGAGCCCAATTGTACAAAAATTACATCGCTTTTCAGTCCCAGAGAGCCGCGTGATGTTCGCGAACGCTGTAAACAGCATCCTCTTCGTGCGTGGGTCCAACAATCAGATGGTCGATAACTGAGACGCCGAGAATCTTGCCCGCTTGCAGAAGCTGTTTAGTCGTGTCTATGTCTTCTTTTGATGGCGTGATACTGGCACCAGACGGGTGATTGTGGCATACGACTATGGCGTAACTGTTAGCCAGAAGAGCGGCCTTGAACACTTCCCGTGGATGCACCAGGCTAGATGAAAGCGTGCCGTGCGAGACTTCATGCAAACCGATTACTTCGTTTTTTGCGTTTAGGTGCAGACTGACGAAATGCTCTTCTGATGCGTGTTTCAAAGGACCCAGAAATTTGGCCACATCGTGCGGTGCACGTATCGACACTCTCTCTTTTCGCCTGGACCTCTCTTTGACCAGGGCCAGTTTGATCTTTGGTATCTGATAGCTCAAGCGTGATTCCAAGTCGCTTTTCGTGGCCATGCCAAAACCTCCCGAGCTAAGTTACCAGCTGCGTGCTTTCCAATTCTTAATACGCAATTTTGGTGCAAAGAGTTCAAAATCTTGCAAACTTTGCATCAGCAAAGTGCGAGCAAAATCTGACAGGTCAGCGCAAACCTAGATTTCCTGGGTTTTCCAAACACCAGTTTTGAATCGCCACAGAGCGAGGGAGCCGACAACGACCGTTGAAATTGCCATTGCTAGCCAGGTTCCTGATGGACCCATGTGCATATTCAATGTCAACAACCAGGCGAGCGGGAGTCTTAACGCAGTCATAGAGAAGGTGCCGACCCACATAGGCCACTTAGTGTAGCCGGCGCCTTGCATGGCGCCAAAGAGGATCAACCAGACGGCGAAAAACGGTTGGGTGAGCCCGCATATCTGGAAGTATTGAGTAGTATAAGTAGTGATAGCGGCATCAGCACTCATTTGCGACCCAAACTGCTTGGCGAGAAAAAGCATGGCAATTCCCACGAGCAGATTGTATGCACCACCAATAGTGGCGACTTGCCAACCGGCGGTCTCTGCTCTAGCAGGCTTTTTGGCCCCGAGATTTTGACCCACTATTGTTGCAACCGCCATGCTCAGGGCATAGATTGGCATGCCGGCAAAGACTTCTTCAGTCCTGAATCCGACAGCCCAAGCTGCTTGTGTGGCGGTAGGGTTAGCAGTGTGAGCAAAAATCAGGAAGAGGGCGAAGTTTCCGCCTACCCATGCGAGATCCTGCACACACGCTGGAAGACCTACGTTCAAAATTCTTTTGATCCAGACTTTGGAGATGCCGTGCTGAATGAACAGCTTTGGATCTAAGCAGGCACCAATATCTGATTTGGCAAGGATGTATAGTCCCAGACCGAGGCCGAAGAAGGAGGCAAGGAACCACGACAATCCAAGCCCTGCCACGCCAATGTGGAAGGGACCCAGGCAGAGTACAAAATCAAGAGTGATGATCAATGTGGTCATGATCGCCCAGAGCAACATGGGAACGCGTGCGTTTCCCTTCGCCCTGAAGATGGCGTTAAGCACCCACAATATGGTGAAGGGCGTCTGAGAAAGCAGGTCGACACGAATAAACTGCCAACCCACTTCTTGCACCGAGGGTGACGCCCCTAACAATTTCAACAGTATCGGGGCAAAAAGCAAACCGACGGCGGTAGAACAGATGCCGAAGATCAATGAAAAAAGCAGCGATTGCCTACAAGCCTCAATTGCCTGCTCATAGTCTTTTGCACCCCAGTAACGACTTACAAGTGCGGTCGTGCCAGCCGATAAAGCAACGGCTAAAATGACCATGAGAAACCAGATCTGGCCGCCTATACCTATCGCTGCTTGAGCATCAGGACCTAATTTTCCAGCGACCCATACGTCGACGAAGCTGGCAAACGATATCGTCATCATATTCAAAAGGAGTGGCCAGGACATGTGCCAGATAGCAGCCCACGTCGAGCCTTCCACGATGATCTGATCGACCGTGACTTTCGTTTCTTTTTCTAGATCTAGCTCTTGTGTGGCGATCATGAGATGAGCCGCTATTACGGCCTGCGATAAAATGACTGAACCACTAGAGTAATCAATAATTTGGCGGTTGAAAATGGGGAAATCCACATATGAATGCACTTGCTTCCCGCAAACGCCTGGGATGCAAGCTCTTTGGGCGACCGTGTATTTCAGATAAGCAATTCATAATTCGTTAGCCTGAAGGATATTTTTAGCGTGTTTGAAAAACGCAGAACAGCCACCGATGCTGAATTTTGGACCGCTATTCAGCGCCTATGGACATTTGAAGAACCTCACAATCGTTGGATTCGGTTGTTGAAAAATCTTAGTCGGTTGCGCGCACAAACCGGATTGGATGTGGAATCGATATCTCTCCAGGAGAGTCTGTTTGCAGGCGTTTACGGACTCAGTGCTTCAGCGGAGACCGCCGCTCTTGCGCCGGCTGATTGCGGCAGCCCACGCCAAATATTGAATGCTTTTTTCTCGGCTGGGCTAGCGTTACGCGAGCTTATCCTTTTTCATGAGTCTGCTTTTGATTTTTGTCTCTCAAGACCGCGTCAGTTGTCTTTGGAGCAAAAATCAAATGATTTCGTTAAATCGCTACTGGCAGGTTTGAGCGAATATAAATTAGAACCACAGCAGTTTGCCTTCGTAGCGCACCGCGTTGCCACTTCGCCGGACTGGTTTCGGCTTCTGCAGCCAGGAGAATGGACTTTTGATCCCCGAGCAGAGTTTGTGGCACTTGTCCTTCAGCACAGTGAGTCGACTCTTAGTAGTACCAAATATAGTGCAATTGATGACAACTTTCGCCAGTTCAATGAAATTTTTCTTGATGTTTTAGCACAAAGACGAAGCTCACTCCCTCCAGGTTTTTTGCCCAATCGCGTCATACTAGTAGAGGGTGTGACAGAACAAATTCTACTGCCGCATTTTGCTAAGTGTCTTCAAGCCGGCTGGAACGAACGGGCGATATTCGTGCAGCCTGTTGGCGGTGCAAATCAGCTCACTAAGCGATATCCAGCCTTACGGGCTAGCGTGAAAATTCCTATCGATTGTGTTCTCGATGGAGATGTTGAAAGTCAGGCTCAGGCGATTGCTGCCGTTTTGAAAAACGGCGATCGCTTATTTGTACTAGAAGGAGGTGCAATTGAAGAGAAATTCCCACGAGAGCTTATAGTCGATTTGACAAATGCTTATTTTGCCGAGCTCGGTGGCGAGGCAATTTATGCAGAGGTGACGGCACAAGACTTGCTCGGAGATAGCAATCAGGATTCTCTCGAACGCCTATGGCGAAAACGCAATCGAGGCACGTTTGATAAGACTGGTTTCGCACGTGTCATCTCTAAAAATGTGTGTGACACAGCCAAAATTCCACTGCCAATTAAAGAGTTAATTGCCGGTCTTTCGAAGTAGCCTGGTAGATCCTTTTGCGATACGATGGTAACAGCTATTGGTCAGTATTTGTGGAAATGCAGGAAACGCGAACAGAAACTAAATCTTCGCGCCCCAACCAGGGCAAATTTTCTGCCATCGTTTCCGCTGTTTTGTGGACGCTTGGGTTTGGCCTGTGTTTCGTTTTGCCACCGAGTTCAAACCTAAGCTGGATTGCCGATTTTTTTCTTCTTCTCGGTTTTTTCCCGCTCTTGTGGTTCTATCCAGCTGGTTGGACGTGGCTCATTTTCGGCATCTGTAACTTCGGCATCGGCTGTGTTTTAGAGATTGGTTATCATCTACCTGATGACTGTTTACCACCGGCCGTGAGAACCGCTCGTTTGATGATGATGAGTACACATCCATCGATGGTTTGGATGGCGCTGGGATTGGTGTGCACTCTATTTGGTGCCTTCCGCATGATAAAAAACACAATTTTATTTTTTGCCAAGCGCAAAGCCGCCAAACCTCCTTTAAGTGACGAGCACTTGAAAGGTGTATCCTGAACTGGAGCCTACTTTTTTTCGGCTATTCCAGGCGATTTGCGCTGTCATAGAGCCGGTCAGCGTTTGTAGTCCAGCTGAACTGTGCGAAATTTATGCGATGCCAAAGATGATACCGGGATGTGACAAAATAGCGAGATGCACTCTACAGCCGCTGACATTTTCACCATCGCCAAAAAGGAGCTTTTGCACTTTTTTCGCGATGCTCATGTCCTCATTTATTCTGTGTTGTTGCCTATGGTCGGGTATCCGCTTTTGGTAATTGGAACCTTCGAGAGTCAACTGTGGCAAGAGAGTCTCTCTCAAAATAAACATCTGGTCGTCGCTTTTGAACCTTCCACAAGTTTGACTAAGGTGTCACCGACAGGACTGGAACAGCTATTCAAAGAGGCATCAAAATCGACAGCGCAGGGTGCAGCGGCGCTCGCTGCACTGCACGCCGGTGAGGTAGACGCGATTATTCGCACAAATGCTGAGTCTGAAGATGTTGACGTCATCCTAAATGGCACGTCAACTGACACCGCAATGGTGAAAGGCCGTTTGCTGCAGCTTGTTCATGAGAGCCACCAAAATCTTATTGATGAAAAACTGAAAGCTGCTCATCGCTCCCCAGATTTTTTGCAGATCTTCAAAATTAAACTCAAGAACCTTGCCCCGATGTCTGAGCTCACTAGTTACGTGCTTCCTGCTATCAGTGGATTTGCGCTGCTAATGGTAGGCGTGGGGGCGATCTATCCGACCGTTTGTGCTTTTCCGGAGGAGCGTGAGAAACGCACTTTAGACAGTACACTCATCTTGCCTGTTGACCGATATGCGCTTGTGCTCGGGAAAAGTATTGCCACAACCACAGTTGCATTGATCTCCGGCGCAGTCAACTTCCTGAGTATGCTGATGGTTTATGGCGTTCTGAGTGCCCAGCCAGCAGCGCAGAGGCTATTGAGCAAGCTCGGTGGTGGCAGCCTGTTCGGTAATTTCCATCCCGATCAGCTACTTTTGATGTTCGTTTGTTTTGTGACGATTACGCTCGAGATTGTCTCTGTTTTTTTGCTCATGGTTCAATCGTCGCGTTCTTTCAAAGAAGCGCAGAACATTCTTACTGTTCCTGTGCTGGTTTTGATGGTGATTCCGATTTTGCTCTGCTATCCAAATTTAGAATTGTCGTCGAGCAATGTCTTCTTTCCAGGATTTAACCTGGTTTTGTGCTTACGAGAAGCATTCTCGGAGCCCCTCGACTATGGACTTTGCGCATTCGCCATCTCTGAAAATCTTGTTCTTATAATTTTCGCTTTTGCTCTCATTGGCAAGATTGTTGGACGTGAGGATTTTCTGGAAGGAAAAGTGCAGATTAAGGAACTGTTTTCAGGCGGTGCAGAAAGTAAATGACAATTCGTTTGCACGATTTGACAAAGGTGTTTCATGATGCACGCAAGGGGGAAGTGCTTGCGGTTAAGTCTGTGAGCCTGCAGTGCGGTCCGGGTGAAATCTTTGGTTTGCTCGGTCCAAATGGTGCTGGCAAGAGCACAACTCTCAGGATGATCGCCACGATATTGAAACCGACTAGCGGCACTGCACAGATTTGCGGCTACGACATATTGACTCAGGCGAAAGATGTTCGGCGTTCGATCGGGTATCTCTCTGCCGAGACAGGTTTATACGAGCGTCTGACGCCACGAGAGCTTCTTTCATATTTCGGTCGTCTGAGTCATTATCCTGAAGAGAAATTGAAAGAGCGCGTTGCAGCCGTTGTTGAACTCCTAGGCATGAACGAGTTCTCTGATACTCGTTGTGAAAAACTCTCCACTGGAATGCGTCAAAAGGTCTCGATCGCCAGGGCGATAGTTCACGATCCGCCTGTTTTAATACTTGATGAACCTACTTCCGGACTGGATGTTCTAACGATCAGAGCCATGCAGCAGTTCATCGTGAAATGTAAGGATGAAGGGAAGTGCATTCTTATGTCTACTCATATCATGAGTGAGGCTGAGAAGTTGTGCGACCGCATTGGCATCATTCATCGTGGGCAGCTACTTTCTGTCGGCACATTGCAGGAGTTGAGAGTGGAAACCGGCGAGCACTATCTCGAAGATATTTTTGTCGCAATCGTAAAGCAGAAATTTGGCGAAGTAATTTAGCAGGCAGCGAGGTTGAATTGACGAGATTCTCAGATATTCGAACTGTTTTTCGCAAAGAGATCATTGAGGTTGCTCGTGATTACAAAAATCTGCTTGTCATGGCTTTTGTTCCGATTGTCTTCCTACAGGTGCTCATCGCCGGAACTCAAGTAGTTGTAGACCGATCAATCACCCATATCGAACGCCAGAAGTTTTCAGTAGCTATATTCGGGGAGGACAGTGACAATAAATTGCGAGACTCGTTGTCAGCTATCGATCCTTCGATCAAGTTTGTTCCGCCGGCTGCCGGATGTGACCCTGACGCTAGCGTTAGAAAAGGCAATATAGATCTTGCTATTCAGATTGGTCCGGACTTCTGGCCCTCGCTTCGCCAAATGAATGCAACACCGGCCGTGCAGGTAATCTATGATGCGCAGCATAGTAACGCTATTTTCGCCTTTGCTCGAGTGAGCAAGGCTCTAGCCAGTCTGCAAGGCAAGTTGAGGAATGAACGTATTAAAGAATGTGGGCTTGAGATTCCGCCACAACCGCATCTTCAATTTCACGAAGACGGGCAAACTGCCTCTACAAGCACATATAACATGTCGCGCATCTTGCCTCTAATGCTGTTGCTCGTAATCGTAATCACATTGTTGAGTCCTTCGATCGACCTATTCACGGGTGAAAACGAACGAGGCACTATGCCACTCTTGATGGTATCGCCGGTAGAGACTCGTGATGTCGTGCTGGCAAAACTTTCCGTTGTCTGTCTTTTGGGTCAGACAGCTGTCTCTCTTGGGTTACTTAGCTTCTATGTAATGATCTCTATGCTTTCACATCGCAAAGACCGTATATTCTCATTCGCTGGTGTCTCCTCTGAATCTCTTCTCTTGCTTTTTGTCCTGACGATTCCTTTGGTGATAATTCTGTCTTCCCTTAGTGTTCTTCTTGCCAGTAAGTGCAAGTCTTTTCAGCAGGCGCAGGGATACTATCTTCCCTTTATGATGGTGGTCATGGCACCACTTGCGGTGATAAACATTCACGACACTAAACTAGTGTCTGCATTGTCGCTCATGCCAATAGGAAATATCTGTTTCGCGATGAGGGAGGTGATTGTTGGCACGAAAGACTGGTTTGGACTACTGCTGATCTTTCTTGTCTCATCTTTTTATGCCTTCGTTGCTGGTAAATTGACCGTGAACTCCTTCAGCCGGCTAGATCTACTCGACCGTTCCAGCATGCCGCGTGAAGCGCGGCGTCGTACCGGTGACTATTTGCCGGAAGTAGTCGTCCTTTTATCCGTCTCCTTCCTTCTTATGTTTTACGCCGGACAGTCCTTGCAGGCCTGGGATGCTCTCTGGGGCACGGTTGCCTCACAACTAATTGGAGTTCTTGGTCCAGCTCTCTTAGCCATGAGCTTTCTCCGGCTTCCTTTCAAGGAGACGCTCTCGTTGAAGCTACCTTCCTGGCGTCTACTTGTTGCTGCAGTTTTTCTTAGTCCGGCTATGGCACTTTTGTCCTTAGTTGTCTCGCAATTACAGTCGTTGATTTTGCCAGTGCCAGAGAGTCTTTCAAAGACTTTTCTGGAAATGGTCATGCCTGCTGGACGCTCTTTACCTGTTGCGCTCCTGGTCTTTGGCGTTTTGCCGGGTATCTGTGAAGAGCTTTTATTTAGAGGTGCTGTGCTCGGCTTGTTGCGACGCAAACTCCAGTTTGGAGTATTGATTGTCACTGTCGGTGTTGTTTTCGGTGCCTTCCATCTAAGCACCTATCGTTTCTTGAGCACAGCCTGTCTAGGAATTGTTTTGACTGCTCTGGTCGCCTGGAGTGGTTCTATCTACCCCGCAATGATTTTGCATGCCTGTCATAATTCGTTCCTGATCTGGGCTCAGGTCGCCGGTCTGAAAGAGCCCAGTTTGGCTCTGGGGGTGGCCATAGTGACTTCCACCGTGGCTGGTCTGATGCTTATCGGTTTTGAGATACGTAGGGCGAAGATTTAAAAGAGATCAGAATAAAAAAGAACTTTCGCTGCTGTAATAAACCTGCAACAACTCTGCTTTAAAACATTAGACATGGAAGCAGCGCGCAGTAGCGAGGGGCGAACGATGAACGAGCAATTGAACAACAGCAATGACAAAGCGATGATCAAAAAGATCGACGACGGCATAAAGTCGATTCATGAATTGAGAAGCGCTCTGAGCGTGCTCCGAATGGTCGGTGAGTTGAACAACACATTGATGCTGATCGACCGCCAATCGCGTACATCAATCGTCAAGCTCAGATAGTCAACCGATGCCACTGGACGCGCCGTTCGCCAGCTAAGACTATAGCCGTAGAGCTAGAGTCAAGATTCAAACTTTGGTGACCGCAGGACCGGGCTAATCTTAGAAGGTGTTGGGGTCAGTTTTAGCAGCCGTGAATTTGCGTTTGTTCAGCTCTTCTCGCGCGTCATCGTTAAGAGGCAGCATCACTCGCGACAAGAACCTCGCTCTCGACTCATATTTTCGAGGATATGTGCCAGTGAGCGCCACAAGATGGGACTGACCGACTGCGTTTTGATCGAGAAAATCTGCTTTCTTTAGCACATAAAGCCACTGCTTTACGAGAAAGTTGTACAGCTGCGGATCTCTATCATCTTGACTCTTTAGTTTCTTTTCTAGAGCAGTCGCATAGAGAATGCGACCATCCATGTCAGACGGTGCCATTTCTACTGATTTTTGCAAAACCATGATGGCGCGGTCTAAGTTACCCATGCGCAAAAACTGCTCACCTTCAAGGCGCAGCGAGTCTGCTGTCGGTGTGCCCAACTCGAGCAATTGATCGGATTGGACGACTCCATCTTTGCTCTGACCGATGGCGGAAGTGTCGACGTAAAAGTCTTCTTTCGCGCTCGCCATCCCTGCCGCCAGCAGGACGACACTTGAGCTTGCCAGAAGACTGCTTATCAAAGTCTTGCTTGATTTGATAAATTTACCCGACATCACCAACTCCTTTCTACTGGATTCCAGCTATTATCGCCATTCTAACTAATTTGTCGTGAATAAAGTCTCTTTGTCGTATCTAACTCGCTTTGACAGAAGAGCTTGGCGCCTGTGTTTTGTTCGATCCTGCTGCACGTAATTGGGCAATGGCTTGAGCAACGTCTTTCTGTCCATAAATGCTGTTGCCTGCTACCACTACATTTGCGCCTGCCTCGAAGACTAGAGCTGCGGTATCGGGTGTGATGCCCCCGTCAACTGAAATGTTCACATCAGGCAGATCGGCATCATCAAACATCTGGCGTATTTCGCGAATTTTGGGCAAAACGCTGCTCAAGAATTTCTGTCCGCCAAACCCCGGATTGACAGTCATAACCAAAACAAGATCAATATCGTTCAGCACATAACGCAGCGAGTCTGGCGATGTGCCTGGATTGAGGGCAACGCCTGCTTTTTTGCCGAGAGCGCGTATGTGCGAAAGTGTTCTTTGTAGGTGTATGCAAGCCTCAGTGTGCACCGTCAGCATGTCAGCCCCAGCTTTGGCGAACTCATCCAGGTAACGGTCCGGTTCGACGATCATCAAATGCACATCTAGCGGCAGTTTTGTATGCGGGCGAATGCCTTTGACGACCGGCATACCGATTGTCAAATTGGGCACAAACTGTCCGTCCATGACGTCGACGTGAATCCAGTCTGCTTTTCCGTTCTCTGCTTTCTTTATCTCTTCGCCGAGTTTTGAGAAATCAGCTGAGAGTATTGAAGGCGCTACCAAGACTGTCATTTCAGTTACCGAGCGGATGAGAGCCGCCATCTCCATCTAAAGATAGCTTGCAACTTTCGCTGCATATCATGACTACCTGCCGATATTCGGTCAAGTGGAACCATCCAAGGTTTGCACAATTGAGATGAAAAATGTTTTACTCTGCTCAGCCAGATCGGCCTAATAATCGCCGATTTCAAGACTTCACAACGATTAAGCTATAGCGATGGCGAGAAAATTTATCTCTGCAGATTGGTTCGGTTGTTACGGAGCTTTTAAGTAATGGACTTTAAGTTGAGCGACGAGCAAGAAGAGTTCCGCAAATTGGCGCGTGAATTTGGCGCTCGAGAAATGGCGCCGGCAGCCGAGTCTTGCGACAAACATCCGGAGCGAGCCGAAGGCATTTACAAAAAGGTTTTTGAATCAGGCCTGATGAACGTGCAGATACCTGAGGTAAACGGTGGTTTGGGTTTGCCTTTGTGGGATGCTGCCTTAATAGCGGAAGGATTGGCGCAAGGATGCAGCAGCATCTATTCTGCCATTGAATACAGTGCCCTAGCACAGATACCAATATTGGTAGCAGGCAATCTTGAACAGCAAAAACGTTATTTCGAGCCGCTTGTAGAGAGAGTCGCATTCGCAGGTGTCTCGAACGATGCGCTCTTCGGTAAGAAATGTTGGATTACGGCCGCCAAGAAGAATGATGATTATATTCTCAATGGACCTTGCGCTCAGGTTCACAACTTTGAAAAAGCTGATTGGTTCATCGTATCAGCTGTCGATAAGATATCGGGCGACAGTCAGTATTTCGTTGTAGCGAAAGAGACGCCTGGGTTCGTTTTGAAAGAGAAGCATTTTTCAGTCGGTCGGAAATGTTCTGCGACTTGTTCTGCCGAACTAAACAATGTGAAGCTTTCGCCTGAGCACTTGTTATGTTCAGAACGAAACGGGATATGCCGCCAGAAGATTGAAACCTCAGCAGAAATATTGACCGCCTCAGGTATGGTGGGAGTAGCGCAGGCTGCTTTTGAAAATGCCAAACGGTATGCCAATGAGAGGCACACATTCGGCAAACCGATCGCACAACATCAAGGCCTTGCTTTCATGATGGCCGACATGGCTAAAGATATTGAAGCCGCGCGTGAATTGACCTGGCAGGCTGCAATCCTGTTTGATAAAGGAGGCTCCTCCTCTCGCGCTGGGCTTGCAGCGCTGACTTTTGCTTCGGAGATGGTAATGCGAGTTACGACCGATGCTGTGCAGGTCTATGGCGGCTACGGCTATTCGAAAGAATATCCAGTAGAAAAGTTGATGCGAGATGCCAAAACATATCAGTGCTTCATTCCACCTAGTTTGGAGTTGAAAGCGGCAATGGGTCGAGAGCTGTTGCTGGTGTGATTATTGTGACTGAGAAACTACCTGTACAAAAAGGGCAGTTGATCGTAGTAAAGGCGCCACCTTACTTCGAGAAGGAATACTTTTACGAAGTGCACAGCGCTGGTGACAAGCAAGTGAGAGCAAATCTTTATCACTCACCGAAAGTTAAAAAAAGTTGGACGCTCGAAGAGTTCAAACTTTTGATCGAGATGGGAATGGTGCGTGTCGCGAATGATGGCGAGAAGCCGCCTGTTCCTGTTCAACCTGAACGCGACTGAATTGACCGCAAGCGATGACCAATAGCGTATAGTCGTTATGTTTGATGTGCTTGCGTCGTGCTCTTTTGCTGAGTCCTTTGTCGACGGCGCCAGCGGCGGCGTCCATGCCGTCGCGACCTTGTAGGCTTCTTTGTGGTTGTGGTTGTGCTCGAAGTGGCCGATGGGGCTGCAGTCGTTTTAGGCGGCGACGGTTGACCAAATTGCGTTGATTTTGACGCTGTTTGAGGCTTGTTCTGCGCGCTTTTCGTAGCTGTTATCGTTTTTGACTGCGATGATTTCTTTTGTTTGTTTTGCTTGTTGTTTTTCGTCTGCTTGTTTTGTTTCGCGCTCTGCTTCTGGGTCTTTGCGTCGTCTTTGACCGGTTTTGTATCGTCTGTGTCACTGTCTGCATCTGCGACTTGTGGCGGTGTGCCGGTCAGTGTCTGTTCGATTATGTCGCTGTTCTTGCCCAGGATGGGAGAGAGAAGCTGGTGCACTTTTCCTGGAAACCAAGTTTGCAGCGCGAAACGGAAGGCGCAAAACAGAAGGGTTACTCCGATCAGCACATAAAACAGTTGCTCGCCGATCGACTTAATGTGTCTTGCCAATCGTAGTGGCTTTTTTCTCGAGGTTTCAAAGTCTGAAGATGAAATTGATTCGTCAAGACGTCTTGTGCTTTCGCCCTGTTTGATACCACTTTTCAATCCACCCATCTTAGTCATTTCGGAGCTAGTAGTATGCCTGCCGCATACTACACAAAACTTCAACCCGAAATTTAAGGTTGTGCCGCAAAATGGGCAAGCTGCTGGCATTGAAAGAGAATTCCTAACTGACGACTAGACGTCTGCCAGTTCACTATAGCATTGTTGATTTCAAGCCATTAGAAGTCGACTTTGCCCGCACCGGTTTCAGTGGCACAATATCGGTTTAACATTTCCGAGATCGACTCGCGGTCGTGCGCGAGCGTCTGCTGCTGTCCGCCCAACTGCAAGATTCTGTCTTTGAGCTCTTGAATTTGCTGCTGAATGGCATTTATCTCTTCGTTGATCTCAGTCTCAGTAAGAGTAAGCGCTTCAGCCAGCGTCGAAAAGGCTTTCTCAAGCTCGCTTTCTGCCATGCAAGTTTCCTTTCGTCTAAAGTCGGTTTGGGGGCTGGAACAATAATACCCGCATCGGCGATATCGTCACTGCTGCTGAATCTATTTTACAGGTTGTAAGTGAGAATTCGATCCGGGACGCCGCCTGCCGTCAGGATTCCAATGGTATCCCTCAAAAAGAGCTGCTTGCGAGATTCGAATGCACTTAGAAACAGGACCGGGGCGGCTGTCCTTAGATTCCTGCTCCGTGTAAGAAAATCTCCACCGGGTCGTTTTGTGGCTCGTTTGGCGCATCGTTGTCGCCCGTGCCATTGTTTGAGATCGATTCATCCGAAATCTCTTGGCCTGTGAATTTCGTCAGTCTCTTGTTCAAAAGTGTCATTTGTGATTGCAATCCATTGATACTCTGCTTCAAGCTTTTTATCGCTTCCGCTTCAATGTCAATGGTTTCGTCGGGAACCCTTTGACCGTTTCGGTAGATTACGCGCCCCGGAACCCCAACAACTACTGAATCGGGCGGCACATCCTTGAGCACAATCGAGCCGGATGCCACTCGTGCATTTTCGCCGACCACGATGTCGCCCTGCACCTCCGCATTGCTGCCGACAATGACTCCGTTAGCCAACGTTGGATGTCGCTTTTGCCCGCGGGTAGCGGCTCCCATCCGTGCGGCGGCGCCGGCACCCAGAGTTACTCCTTGATAAATCACTACGTCGTCGCCGATAACTGCAGTTTCACCGATTACTACGCCCATGCCGTGGTCGATGAAGACTCTGCGTCCCAGCGTGGCGCCGGGGTGGATTTCTATACCTGTAAGCACTCTGCTTACGTGCGATACAAATCGGGCCAGCGTGGTCAATTCCTTTTGCCAGAGGCTATGGGACAAAAAGTGCAATGCCACAGCGTGGAAACCCGGATAGCAGAGGACAACTTCCAGACGGCTGCGTGCGGCAGGGTCTTTGGCCATTATGTTGTCGATTGTTTCGTTTAGGAGATGGATAGTCATCGGGTCTGGAGGCTCTCCGCTGGCTGTATTCGGGCTGTCAAGGGTTTAAAAAACGGCTTCTAATGGAATCTATAAATAGGTGTCATAAAGGTAACTGCTGGGGCGATGGCAATTGAATAAGAATCAGCTGCACGACCATTTATGAGAGCAGTTTGGCGTATCTTTCCCATTTAAAACACTGAGGGAAAAGATTATCCTGGATTAAATTTCTAAGAGGATGTCGAGGAAAAGATTAAATCGGATACATTCTGCTCACGGATGTAAAGTGAAGGACTCGATATTCGTACTAGTTCGGAATACGCGTAATGAGCGACCAACCGATAACTAACTCGGGACATGACGCCCTAAAGACTCCGCCAGATAAGCTGGGTAAGTCTTCAGCCGTCAAAACCGACAGCACCTGGCAGGAGGAATTAAACCGCCTGCGTACGGCATCGGCTGCGAAACCCGCTCCTGCTTCGACCGAAAGAGAGGGGCTGGCGCAGTCTTCCGCCGCCCCCACGGCTAAAGTCACTATTACTCAAACCGCCGCTCCCGTTGCAAAAAAGGAAGAGGTTGCCAAAACGCCAGCTCCCACAACTCCGGCCAAGACTGAGAGCACCTGGAACTCGGTCGTAAATTGGGTTAAAGCCGCTCCAGCCGATATCTCAAACTCGGTACATCAGTATCTGGAAGCCAACAAAGTCACAATTAATACCAATTTTCATAACAATACCCTCAGCGCAACCGACTTCACCGGGGTCGGCAACATCAAGGCTGTGTATGACGCAGTTGTGCACCGCAACGAGATTGTCCAGACTATTAAAGACCATCCAGGTTGGACTGCTGCTGGTACAGTCGCTCTTGTTGCCGGTATCAAAGTCGCACCAGAAATAGAGAAGCTTGGTGTCAAAGGTTTAGGCGCTGCCGAGGAAGGCGGAATAACGCACGCCATTCTGGGTGCGGACGCAGCCAATCTTGCAAAACTTGCAAAAAGTGGTGAAGTTGCTGAGAGCATTGCCAGTTTTAACGGTACCCTGAACGAGGCTCGCGTTGCGGCAACCGAGCTGCGCGTTGGAAAAACCGAGTTAGACCTCACCCATACTGCGGTGACCGGTTCCGAAGGATTGCTTAGCGCACAGCCGCTCAAACTCTCCATGGGTGTGCCATCGCCACGGATATCGAGAATTCCCACTTCATTGACGAGTGGTACGTCTGACCTCGTTAAACCTCGACTGCTTACATTTACACCTACTCAAGGAGCCCATGACTTGGCCGCCTTTAAGCCTCTGGGCGAGGCGAGCGGTCTGCACCCTCAGGCAAAGATTCTGTCAACGGCCGATACTGCTCCCAGGATTATTGCTGAATCGGCTCCTGGCCTTGTAGCCGTTAAAGACGAGACAGCTGGCGTGCTTCACGTGCAGCCCAAAATGCCGCTTCAGAGGACCGAATTGCCGGACGCGCGTCCGCAACTGGCACACGTGCAGCTTGATGGGTCACACGTGCAGACCGAAGCCCCACACCTGTCGACAGAAGTGCCGCACGGGAAGGTTCTGCCTGCTGCTGGTCAACATACGCTTGCAGACGGTGTCAAAGGCTTGAATTTGAAAGTCGATGAAGGCGCACCGCATTCGGCTGTTCATGCGACGGCCCACACTGGTGACATACCAGCTTCAAACCTAACTGGACGTGCAAATGAAGCACCCCTCAAGTTAGAAAGACCGCAGACTCCGGTTGCTAAGCCAGAACTCACTACCGGCGAGCCACCCGTGCACCATCAGGTAGTTGAACCAGTGCCTGTTCATGTTTCACCCGAAACGACACCCGGAAAACTGGTTGCTGGTCAAGAAACTCCGGAAGCTCTCACTAAAGCAACTGTGCCAGGCAAGACCAGTGTCGAAGTTATTCCGCGCGCGGATCAACCTGGTTTAGTCGCACAGGATAGACTCACTCACAGACCAGGTCAGATTAATCCGGAACCCGGCGCGCAGACCGCCGTTCGTCAGGGTACTCATGAGTCGGTGGTTACCAGTCAAGCGGAAGCACCCATAACGCACCCGAATGGCGAGGTAACTCCGCCGGTGACCACGGTTGCAACCGGTGATATTCACCCCACTCGCTTTTCTCAGGTGTCGTCGGAGGTTCCTGTCAATGCCACGGTTGTCGCCAAAGACTTGCACATTGTCCAGGCTGAAGCTCAAACAACGGCGGCTTCTACAGTTAAAGAATTGACTGCGCTCAAGGCGTCTGTCACCTTGACGCCAAAAGCGGCGGATGCTGTTCGTGTTTTGGAAACAAACCTTAGTCGTTTAAGTGCTGATGGTGCGGAAATGATGAGCGTTTCTGCCCGGCGTCAGGCGATGGAGGAAGTAGAGTCCTCCATGAAGACTCTGAAAGCTGAATCCAGCGCAGCTAGTTCGAAAACGGCTCTCGAAGGTCTCGAAACTAACGTGGCTAAACTGCGCACCGCGAACGATGCCATTGTCACGCACATTTCAGAGACGACGGTAGCAACTGCTTCGCAAGATCTCAAAGTTGTCGTAAGCAAGATTCCGAATGCCGACCGTGCAACAACTGAAGCCATCAATCACTCTTTGGAGCAAATCGGCACCACTGGCGTTAGCAGTGAGGCTCGCAGGGCTGCTGTAGAGGATCTCAGCCACAATGTTGAGAAACTCAAGACCACAACCGATGCAAAAACCTTTGAATCACTTGAGGCGAAAGTCGCTGAGATTAGCACTGCGAGCCGTGGTGCCGATAGCGTACACTTCCAACAAGCGTTGGAAGGCTCTGCCACCGAATTCAATACCGCTGTCAAAGCGGCTCGCGTGAGCGCCACTGAGTCAGGACCTATAACTCAGGTATTCGAGCGTCTCGAGATGAATTCTGCCAAGTTGGCTAATCCTGCAGCCGCTACCGCCGCTGAACGCAAAGTAGCTCTAGACCAAATGGAAGCCGACCTAAAGGTTCTGAAAAGCGCTTCAGTTTCGTCGACTGAAGTGGCAGAGATGGAACATTCGCTGCAAGCGATGCGAGCCTCTGAGTCTGGTCTCAACGCTGCAAATACCGAACTCAAACTTAGTGAAGCAACACCTAAATTCACTCAAGAAGTCGATCAGGTCCTAGCTCGCCCCGGTCTTACAGGCGAACAGCAAGCTGAACTGCAAGTATTGAAGAATACAGCCGCTGCGGTCAATTCACCGACTTTCCATGCATTAAGCGCAGAGCGACAAACAGCACTTTTAACGAAGGTAGATTCGCAACTAGTAAAGGTCGAAAGTCAGCTTGGAGAAGATGCTGCCGCCGGACTGCGCAAGTCTTTTGGCGAAGTCAAATCTGCCCAAGCCGAAGCGGCGGAATACAAGGCTCTCGAAACAGCAGACAAAAAGCTGCTGGTAAGCGCAAACGAATCCGGAGTTTCTCTTGCCGAGCATACAGTCAGACCCCAGAGTGCTTTGCATGAGACGCCAGCAGGGCAAGAAATGCCTCGAACGCAAGAAACTGGTGTACCAGAAAGACCAGCTGTACAGGAAAGACCAGGTGTACAGGAAACACCAGGCGGCGTTAAACAGAGCAATGTCGCTCACGCCGCAAGCGAAGAAACGCCGGCTGGCAAGCCGCTGGCACAAGAACATGCGGGCTTACCTGAAGGCGAGCGCGTTCCACAAGGCAAGCCTACTGAGGGTGTGCTTGATGCCGCCAGTGGTGACCGCATCCACATGACCGAAGCTCGTCCGCTCGCTGAGGAGCCGGCGGTGGGTGAAGGATTGCACGGGGTCCGAAATAAGATTGTGGCTGAGTCTGGCGTAGTTGGTGACGCTGCTTTAGTTGAGAATGGCGCCAAAAAGGTTGGAGCGGAGGTTGATGCCGCCACGACTAAGATGGTTGAGCCGCAACTGAGCGTCGCTCAACGAGCCGGACTCCTGGCTGAAACTTCTGAGAAAGTGGCTGCTGACACCGCTACTTTAAGTAAGTCGATTGAGTCAGCTTATCGTCTCAACACTGCCGGAAGACTCGGTGGTGAAGTCGAGAAATCTGAAGCCGCGCTGGCCGCCATGCGCCAGGAAATGGCGGACGCCGCTGCCGCAGGTAGAGCGCCTAACTTCGCATTACTGAAATCTGAAGCAGCGGGATTGCCGCCGGAAGCAGCTGCCGCGCTTGCAACGAGAGTCGACGGCTTGAGCACATCTATCGCCGCACACAATCAGATGTTGGCGCTTGATGGTTCATTGAAGACCATGTCTGCTGACGCGCAAGGATTGGCGCATCAATTGGCGCAGCTGAGTGTTCCAGGAATGAGTTCAACGATTGCTGAACTATATTCTGGTGCTATCAGTCTGGCTGAAGCGAGAGACCGCGCTGCAGTTTTGCGCTCGTTGAGCGAACAACTCGCAGTCTTGGCTCCGTCGCTTGAGGCTCCGGTTGTACAGAGATTGGCTGCAACAATCGAGCAGTTGCGCCGGAGCGATGCGGCGGCTAATGCTGCTCTTGCAGATCTGGTCAATACTCAGTTGAAACGGGCAGCTGATCTGAGTGAAGCAAGGGAAGCCCTGAGAGTACTCAACGCAGTGGTTCCGGAAGGCACGGCAACTTCTCAGCTGGTGAAGACCGCCAACGACAGACTCGCAGAAGTTGAAAGAACTCAGCGCGCTGCCGAAAGACAACTGCAGGCTGAACAAGCCGTTCACTCGGTTGGAAAAGGAGACCCATTGACCCCGGTTTTGGGTCTGCGCACTCCCGGTCAGACACTGAGCGATCTTTGGGACCGCGCCATGAATTTGGCAGGATATCGCAGCTTCGCTCCAGGCGCAGCCGCCCTGGTGGCTGCCGGCGTGCTGCCTTTTGCACTTACCAGCGATGCATATGCTCTCGGTTTTACAAATGGTGTTCAACCCGGTAAAGCTGGTTCTGATGCTCTTGCTGGAAATTCTGCCACCAACTCGCCGACGGTTTCTAGCCAAGCAGCGTTCAGCGGAAAGACAGAACCGCAATTGTCGCCGTTTGTTCAGGCTGCAATCGCAAGAAACTATAATCCAACTCTCGCATCAAATTGGGAGCAAGCCAATCAAGCTCGCGGCTTCTTCCAGCAAGCATTCGCTCCTGAGACGGTTCAAGACAGCGTCGCACCGGTTACCTATGTTGCTCCGCGTAGATTCGTTTCGGCGCCGACATCTGCGCCTGACGTGAAGCCACGTCTCGTTTATCCCGGTTTTGCTCAGCAGAAACTGAACGATCTGGCTGCATCGAGACGTCGTGGTGGACTCCTATCGGTTTTTGCAGACAATACAACTGGTGCTCGCACCTTCGGTAATACCATGGCTCAAGGTGGACCGTCTGGATCGACCCGCATTCCAGCTGGACTGAGCCGCATGGTAAATCGCGAAATAATGAACAATGTCGATTTAACGAATGAAGCGAGCAATGGTGGCGCAACGACTTCGACGACGCCGTCCGGAGCACAGATCAACCTTGCTTCAGTAGACTCTGATCCAAGCACTGCTTCACCCGTTAGCATTGCCGGTTCTGCCGATCCTCAGGGTTCGCCACTACCAAACGCAGCGCCTGAACGAAACGAGTCAGTTGCAGTCTAATAAAAGCTCGTAAGTAATGAACGGTGAATAGCCGGTCCGGTTACGCCACGTAGCGCTTCATCGCGAGAACGGTGTTGTGCCCGCCAAAGCCAAGTGCTTCTACGAGCGCATGGTCTAATTTCATATCGCGACAGACATTCGGCACGTAGTCGAGATCGCACTTTGGATCAGGGTTGTGCAAGTTGATCGTTGGGTGCACTCTTTGATCGTGCAGACTGAGAGCTGTTGCTGCTGCACCGATAGCTCCGGCGCCACCGAGTAGATGGCCGACCATCGACTTTGTGCTCGAAATTGCCAACTTGTACGAGTGCTCCTTAAACACACTCTTGATCGCCAGCGTCTCGCGCTCGTCGTTCAACGGGGTAGAAGTACCGTGAGCGTTGATGTAGTCGATGTCTTGCGGTGTGATATTGGCGTCTCTAAGCGCTTCACGAATAGCTCTTGCGGCTCCATCTCCTGTCTCTTCTGGTGCTACTATATGTGATGCATCGCATGTGGCGCCACCACCGATAATCTCTGCATATATCGGGGCGTTTCTTCGCAGTGCGTGCTCAAGTTCTTCCAATACGAGGATGACTGAGCCTTCGCCGATGACGAAACCATCTCTATCGACACTGAACGGACGGCTGGCTTCTTCTGGCTTATCGTTACGCTTAGAGAGCGCCATCATGTTGCTGAATGAGGCTACTGCAAATGAGTTCAAGCAAGCTTCCGAGCCCCCTGAAATCATCACGTCAGCGCGGTTGTCGCGAATGTACATGAAGGCATCGAAGAGTGAGTCTAGACCGCTGGCGCAGGCTGTAGCATCGCTTTTTGCTCTACCCTTGGCGCCGTATTCAATCGCAACTTGACCGGATGGCGCATTGGGCATGAGGCGGATGATAGAACGAATTCCAATCTTCTTGGGACCGCCTTCCATAAGTTTGATGTGGTCTGCTGTCGTTGTAATTAGACCGCCGACGCCCGTTCCTATGAATGTTCCGACACGGTTTGGCTCATGCGCCCGAATGTCGAACTTGGCATCTTCCAACGCCAGCTTGGATGCGGCCATCGCAAACAACGTGACGCGGTCCATCTCCTTCATCATCGAGCCGACTTTACGTGGGTCTGGATAATAGTCTGCAATATTGAATCCTTTGACTTCAGCTGCGATTTTGACTGATAGTCCAATAGCATCGGGATCAAAGAGCGACAATCTGGAGACGCCGCTGTTGCCAGCCAACAAATTCTTCCAGGTATCTTCGCGCCCAATGCCGACAGGGGTGACGCAACCAATTCCGCTAACAACAACGCGCCGGTTTTGCATTATGCTCTCGTTTTCGTAACTAACTTGAAAAGACCATGAGCTGACCGCAGCCCCGTCCAAACCACCAGTAATTCTACCTTGACGGCATGTCCTAATGTGTGAGTCTCGCAAAAAAGCTAATAAAAAATTAGTGCTTCCGAGTCCTGATGCCCTTATGCTATGCCGTTTTTCGGGTAGTCAAGTTTATCGCAACGTTTCGCAAATCTGATCGCGGGCGGTCATCCGCTGAACGTCAAAGCGTTCGCTAGAGGGTCTTCATTCAACCTACACCCAATGCTTTCCATGCTTGAGGACCAAAGTCCTCATTTCCCATTTTCTTTAGAAACTGGCTGCAAAGTCGAGCTCTGCAGCAAGAGTACTAACCAGTTTACCGATTGCTAGCCGAAGGATAACTTCAATTGGACGGCATCTCCTTCCGATTGCAGATAGTCGTCAGGCAGAGTAATTAATTCAGAGCCACCGCTTACAGTACCACTAAGATCGGTCACATCCAAGTCCCATAGGTCGAATTCATCTTCCATACATTCAAAGTTTTCATCGTTATCAATCTTCGATTGCAAGTCTCCGCAGTTGGTGTTAGTGCCGTTATAGCTTCCGCTTCCGTATCGCGGAGGAATGATTATGCTCTTGTCGGTTGAATCGTGATGGGCTTGGGACTCTGGTCCTCGCTCCAGTTTGTAGTTTAGAAGTCTGTTGCTCGCGGGGAGAGTCGACCCACTGAGCTCCCGTCCTTTTGCATGATGTGATTGTGAGAGGGCTGCTCTCTTTATCTTCTGTTGTTCTTCGCGAACGTTCTTCTTAAAGGCAGTTTGGAGTTCGTTGCTCACGTTTTTGTAGTCAGGTTCGTATCTTTCAACGTGCTGCCAAAATTGTTTATTGTGATTTGCTTCCTTCACATGGGCCAGTTCGTGCAATACAAGATATCGCCTGCCTCTCTCGGGTACGTTTTCAACAGCAAATCTTGAAAAAGTAATGATACGAGACTGTAAATTTATCTGCGCCAATCTCGTGTATTTTGCCGAACCGATCCTGACTCCGCCTATGGTGACGTTGAACGAGGCTTCGTTGATGCGACGAACGTAACCGATCATGAAAGCCTGATATGCTTCAAATCTAGCCCGTTCTTCACGCTCCACTTCCAAGTCTCGTTGGTTGGGGGCGGATTTAAATTGTCTGGCCATCATATTTAAGCAAAACTCACGCGATATCTATTAGCATAAGTTTCTCCGGGGTCTTAGGCAAGTATTTAAGCGAGCATTTTGGAAAATAGTTTGTATGTCCACAGGTGAACTCTCAAATCTAACACTCATCACTGGTGGTGCCCGGTCGGGCAAATCCACTTATGCGGAGGCTCTTGCGAAGTCTCTAGCCAATAGGGTCACATATATAGCAACTATGCGACTTGGTGGCGCTGATGGTGAGTCGGCCTTGCGAATCGAGAAGCATCAGGCGCGCCGTCCCGGCGATTGGGAGACAATCGAAGAGCCACTCGATCTCGCTGCGAGAATTCGAACTTTCTCTGACTCTGATATTTCAAGCGTATGTCTAATAGACTGCTTGTCGCTATGGCTTGCGAACTGTTTGCCGCATTTGGATGAAGCCGGCGGTGACAACAATTTCACAACAGTGGAAAGTGACATCGATGCTCGTTGCCAGGAGTTGTTGGAGGCGATCGGTAGTAAACCGAATATACAATTTATAGTCGTCACAAACGAAGTTGGCTCGGGCATTGTTCCGCACAATGTCGTGGCTCGCTTCTATCGTGACCTGCTTGGTAATCTTAACCAAACTTTTGCCAGAGCAGCGAGTCGAGTTTGGTTGTGCTGTGTCGGATTGCAGTTGTCTCTTAAAGCTTGACCGGCTTGTTATCACTTGTTGTCGTCAGTGCGTGCACCCATGGACCGTTGTTCATGAGCGCGTCCAATGCTGGATTGCTAATATCTTTGCGCAGACTCTCCGGAGAGGCACCAGAGATTCTTTTAAACAATTTGTCTTTGTCCGTGTCGCTGGCATCGGCATAGAGCACCTTGAATTTGCTCCACTTCAGCGCGAAGTTAGACATCGCGAGTTTCTCTAGCGGGTTGGTTGTGTTCATGTATCGTTTTTCGAGGGTGCCAACAAAAACCGTGCGATTATCCAGCGCGTCCACTGTTTTACCGGGGTGGGTCTGGTTATAGATAAAGCATGTCATGTCAGCATAGGCCTCGACTGCATCTTCTGTTAGAGGCGGCTTATCTGGTACGGCAATTCGCTCCGGCCCGATTACCTCAGAGACTATCTCGTTTTCGAGCGAATTTGCTTTCGCTTCACGCAGTTCCAACCGGAACAGAGCACGTAACAGATCTCTGTAGTTTGCCTGCTGCTCAGTGTTTGCCAGGCAAACCTTTTTCACCTGAGGCCAAAACTTATCGATAGCCGCAAATCCAGGGCTGTTTTTGCTTGCCGCCTTGAGCAGCTTTTCGTTTAGACGCGATTTTTGCTCGTCTGTCAATGGTTCAGCCGAAACCAGAGAATAGAGTTCCAACCACTTAGAGGCGAGCTTTTGATATTTCTCCAAGTCTTGCTGATGCTGGAGGTCGAGCCTAGCCTGCTTACTGCGCACGGCTTTATCGACATCAATGACGTCTGGCTGTGCAAATGCGGCAACCTTGGTTGGTTTGTCCGCCTTGGTACTTTTGACTCTAGTGCTGCTCACCGTGCTCGTATTCACTTTGCTTGTGTTCGAAGCTGGGCGAATAAGTTGGTCGTTTTCTGTAAAGGCCGGTGCCGGTTTACTTTGCTCTTTGGCTTGAGAGGGCGGGCTGTCGTAGCCCCAGTCATAGGCGAAGGCGCTGGAAAAAGGCGTGAATATGCTCAGCATTGTGACACAGGCGGCTGATAGCGCCCTTGGACATCTAAACCGATTGGTTGTGATTGCTGGTTTTTGCTTTGAATGCTGCATGGACGTTGAAATCAGGAACTTGCCAAATAAGTTAAACACATTTGGCACATTCGAGCACGCCTCGTAACCTGAAGTAACCGTGGACGGACGGCTGCGTGAAATATTGGGGCAATTATGCTAATATCGGCGAAGAAGCTGACGATAGCGCGCTTTCAGGAACAGATTGCAAGCTCTCATGAGCACGAGTTACTTTCAAGGAGTTAGGCATGGCAAAACTTCAGCTCAGATATTTTCCAGACGACGTGCTGAAACAACCAACGAAGAAAATTACGCGCTTCGATGCTTCCACACGCAAATTGGCGCAAGACATGCTCGACACAATGTATGAAAACGACGGAGTCGGTTTGGCGGCGCCGCAAGTCGGTATCTCAAAAAGAATTATGGTGATCGACACTGCAGACAAAGACGAAGCGAGAAAGCCGATAGTCTTTATCAATCCGACTATCGTATTGAAAGAGGGCGACTTAGTTGGCTTGGAGGGTTGCCTCAGCTTTCCAGGAGTCTATTTCGAAGTTAAACGTGCAAACAAAATCGTTGTTAAGTACCAGAACGTGGCTGGCAAAGACATGAAGTTGGAAGCCGAAGGCAATTTGCTCTGCCGCGCTATTCAACACGAAATAGACCACCTTGACGGCGAGCTTTTTGTTGATAAGGCAGTTTCTAAACTGGCGGCTGATCTTGAACTTACAAAGCACGGTTTTGGTGACGGCGACGTAATCAAGCTCGAAAAGCAAGCAGAAGAAGAGCACCTAATATCGACCCACCAAGGTGAGCGCGCTGTCGTCGGTTAGGTTGTGCGATCAATACAATACAATTGCAAATTTTCTAGTCTGGCTTGGTTGGTTAAGAAGATATGGATGACTCCATAAGTAGTGGCAAACCGTTAGAGCTCGTAATCACTTCTTTTGGTTATAAGAAAAGTGCTCCGCCCTCTGCCAACATAGTGTTTGATGTAAGGTTCTTGCAGAATCCTTACTGGGTCGAAGAGTTGCGACCTCTTTCCGGTAAGGACCAACCAGTTCAGGACTATGTCTTAAAACAAGAGTTAGCGCAGGATTTTCTTGCCTTTCTCACGACGATGTTGAAAAAGATATTGCCGCACATGGCGGAGCGAAACATTGAGCGTTATACGATCGCTCTTGGATGTACCGGTGGTCAGCACCGTTCGGCAACATTGGTAGAAGCACTGGGCAAAGACTTGATGAAGATGTTTCCGGAATATAAAGTTACCGTCGCCCATCGTGAACTAGACCAAGTGGGGCTAAACCGGTGAGTTCCTTGAAAGGCACTGAGAAGAAAGCGCGGTTCTCGTTGAAACGATTCCAAGCTTTGATGCTGCCCGGTATCAAACGTTGGATCGCTGTGATGCTGATCGGAACGTTTGTGCTAGTCATGGGTGTGTTGCTGCTCTCAAAGAAACACCCAGTGTTGGTGATCTTGGAGTTTCTCAGAGAGGCCTTGTCTGATCTCACACATCTGGTACCACACAGCATTTCGGGAGTTCTCGCGATTAGCCTTGGTGCTCTCGTCATTGTCGTCGGTTTGATCAAGATGACGCAAGATATTCTGCGCGCTTACTTGCCGGATGAACGCGAGTCTATTCCAGATGTTCTTTATAGAAGAAGACATTTGGAGAGGGGACCCAAAGTCGTTGTCATTGGCGGTGGCACGGGGCTTTCTAATCTTTTGAAAGGGTTGAAATCTTATACTAACAACCTCACCGCAATTGTGACCGTAGGCGACGACGGCGGCAGTTCAGGCCGATTGCGAGAAGAGTTGGGTGTTCTTCCGCCTGGTGATATTCGCAACTGCATCACTGCACTTGCCGATGAAGAAAAATTAGTAACAGAGTTGTTCCGATATCGCTTCCAGTCTGGGCAAGGGTTAGAAGGGCACAGTTTCGGCAACTTATTTTTGAGCGCAGTTTATGCCATTACGGATGGTGACATGCTGGAAGCCGTAAAAGTAGCTAGCAAGGTGTTGAATAGTTGTGGACAAGTTCTTCCATCCAGTTTGACAAAGATCGCACTGGTGGCTGAATTTGAAGATGGGCAGATTGTGAAAGGTGAGTCAAAGATTCCTCATGCAAAAGGGCGGATCAAGCGCGTTTTCACCGAACCGGCGCAGGCTGATGCCACTCCTGCTGCGCTCGAAGCGATCGCAAATGCCGAACTGATAGTTCTTGGTCCGGGAAGTCTGTACACTTCTATAATTCCAAATTTGCTCATCGATGGTGTTGCTGATGCAATCAAGCACTCGCATGCGCAAAAACTCTATATTTGTAACGTGATGACGCAGCGAGGCGAAAGTCAAAATTATTCCGCTTCAGACCACGTACAGGCGCTTCTTCTTCACGCAAACGCTTCTGGTCCTGCTGTTCAAGATTTCGTTGACGCAGTGCTGGTAAACAGCCAGCCACCGAGTCGCGACCTGGAAAAAGAGCTCGGTGCCGATGCCCCACTTCCGGTCAAATACGATCCGGAGAAGATTGTCGAACTCGGCGTTACACCTGAGCCTCATCCTTTGCTCAGCACCTCTGAGCACCTGCATCACGACCCTGATACGCTCGCGCGTGTAATCATGCTCTGGTTTTACCGACGAAAAGGACGCACAAAACCAGTCCGTCACCAGCGACTTGATACAAGTGCAGCGGAAGCGGTCAAGGCCGGCAAGGCTATTAAAGAAGATGCAGCGCCGGCGGCTAGTGCTAAATCTGCTGATTTAGTGGCCACAAATACCGTACCCAAACGCAGCACCCGAGACAATAAATGATTTCAGTCGGCGATCTAGCAAAGTCGCAGACTGTTTATAATAGTCATTTGAACGTTCCGACTTCACGCGTGTAGGAGAACGAAATGAGCACCTCGACAACTTTGGACAAAGAATCCGTCGGTCGCGCAATTGGGCGCATTGGCAGCGGTGTGCACGTAATCGCTATGGATCGCAACGGTGAGCGCGACGGTCTTTTGACATCGTGGATTGCCCAGGCCGCTTTCGAGCCGCCGGCTATTTCACTCGCTGTTAAGAAGGGACGCCAGATTCTTTCGAAACTACCGGAAGGCGCAACGTTTACAGTCAGTGTTCTATCCAAGAACAATATGGATATCTACAAGAATTTTGCCAAGCCTTATACGCCAGATTTGAATCGCTTTGAAGGGTTGAATGTTGAAGTCGATAAAAACGGCAATCCGTACTTCAAAGACGCTGTTGCATATATGTCTTGTGTTGTTACGGGTCGTGTTGAAGCTGGCGATCACTTTGTTTTGGTGGCACAAATAGTTGCTGGCAACACGATGGAAAACGACAACGAGCCGATGATCCATTTGCGCAAAAACGGATTTCAATACTAGTCTTCGGGTTACGTCTGAAGTGCATTCAATTTAGTCTTATTTACGCCGAGGGAGAACCATGACAGTGGAAGTTTCGGACGCAGTTCAGGCTGTTGAATTCAAGTCGCTGGCTGTCAAAATTGAGAGTGCAGTGGCGGAGATAAAACTCAAAGGACCAGGCAAAGGCAACGCCATGGGACCAGATTTCTGGTCGGAGTTTCCGCAAGCAGTGAAAATTGTGGATAGCGATCCAGCTGTGAGAGCGGTGATTGTTACAGGAGAAGGCAAAGATTTCTCTTTCGGTCTCGATCTGCCCGCGATGATGCCGCATCTGGCAGCACGCGGCAAATTTCTCGGTGACGAGAGGAGAAAGTTTCTCGACCTTGCCCTGCAATTGCAGCAATGTTTTTCGGCGATAGAGGCTTCTGACAAACCGTTCGTTGCAGCGGTCGATGGGTGGTGCATAGGCGCCGGACTAGATTTGATTGCGGCCTGTGACATTCGACTATGTTCAAGCGAAGCCAAGTTTAGTCTGCGCGAGGTGAAAGTAGCCATTGTAGCTGATTTGGGCAGCCTTCAGCGGCTTCCTCACATCATTGGGCAAGGCTATACACGTGAACTCGCCTTTACTGGCAAAAACATTGATGCTAAACGTGCCCGAGAGATCGGTCTGGTCAACGACGTTTATGAGAGCGCACATCTCTTACAGCAATCGGCACAGGCTCTCGCTGCTGAGATTGCGGAGAATGCACCGCTGGTGGTGCAAGGTACCAAACATGTTCTAAATGCAAGCAGAGATTCATCAGTTGCCGACGGCCTTAAAAATGTTGCACTTTGGAACTCGGCTTTTCTTCATTCAGCCGATCTTGAAGAAGCCGTGCGCGCCTTTATGGAGCGCCGACCGCCAAAATACTGATACTATGCCTGCGAAATTGAAATTGGCTCTGCAAGAAGGTTTCGGGATTTTGTTGAAAATAACGCAGGGCTAATCTAAATTGTTTCATCATTGTAAAGAGGTCCTTGCGGATATACGATTTCGATGTCAAGGCGAAGACGGAACCGCACAGCAGTGCGGACGGAGGATTTATCATGCAATTTTCTCTGGAATGCTCGGCATCGTATCGGTCTGATGAAAAACCGGAAGTTGGCTCACTGGCAAATCTGGAAGATAGGTTCGTGCCTTGTCGCATCGAACATTTAGAGTTGCCCTGCCGTTATTCTGTAATCTATGAGTTGACGCGTATGGACTACATCTTAGATGGACGTTCGGCGTAACGATGTTCTCGATTGTCGGTTGCAGACGATCAAATTATTTGCGGATGCAACTTTAGTTTGGACGACTAGGCGAGCTCTGAGGTTCTGATCTCGTTGATTTCAGAGCCTTCTTCAGGCTCCATGTGTCCACTGTCGGCGTCGTTCGGACAGTAATTCTCAAGCTGTGTCATGGCGTCTTCGTAGCCTTGCGAGATCAATCGGCGCGACCGCTCAGGGTCGATCTCGAGCAGAGTTGTATTTACTGCGCGGCGTGGTTGGAACACTCTTATGTTGACGTTTTTGCGCCCTAGAGACTCAGCCGATCCAGTAGCGATCAACCTGTTGTAAAGCTCCGCTGATTGAATTTCGCGCCGGGCTGATGCATCCAGCACGATATCGAGACATCTCACTAATACTTCGAACATATTCGTCGGGCAGACGTTGATCTTTTCCGGATGCAGCAAAACCATGAATATCTCGTCTGCGCCCAGCTGTATTGCCGTCTCCATTGGCGTATTGCGCACGAGGCCACCATCAACCCAAAGTCCGGAGCCGTGAATATGGCGTGGCGGAAATGCCATCGGAATCGCCGAAGTAGCCATCAGAACATCTACAAGTTCGTTGGTCGACATGACATCATCTATGGTGATCAGCCTAGTCTCGAGGCTACATAAATCAGTCGTGCAAAGACCAACCTTGGTAGAACTCTGCTTCAGCGCGTGCAAATTTAATTCGCGCCGCAAGAGAGCTTCCAAAGGTGTTGTATCCAATAGACCCAGCTTGTGCCCCAGCACCAGGCGGCCGACCATCGACGCCGAGGGTAAATGAAAAATGTCGTTTGCTTTTAAAGTAGACCAGAGATGTTCTAGTCGCTGCAGATTCCCCTGCGCAATCATTGTTGCGTTCAGACCGCCAATGCTTGTGCCGAACGCCAGGTCGAATTTGATGCCCTTTTCGTGCAGAGCCTTATAGACTCCGACCTGATATGCGCCGCGACCTCCCCCTCCTGGCAATACCAGCGCTCGTTTAGGGCGATGCTGGTTAGCTGAGGGATGAGAGCCGTTGTTCATCTAATAGTTCTCTTTCTAGATACCAAATCTCCATTGCCAGTTTAGCGTAAAAATGCCGATTACAGAATTGGCCGGGTTTTTCAGAGCAAAGTGGTAAGTTTTTCCCTCGAAGAGACAGACGCATCACACGCAATCTACACAAACGCCGAGTAGTCTGGCGGCATTAGGAGTCTCGTTATCCATGGTCCCGATTGTGAGAGACGACAGTGAATAGACTAAGCAAATGGTCACAGCGCATATTCGGAAGCCAGCAGAATCGAGCAGCTCTTTTTTCATTGAGTCTGCTCACAAGTCAGATGATCGGATGGCTGCCCGCTAAAGCGCAGGATATTCCATTGCAGTCTCAACAGGCTGCAATAGACATGTCGACTCCCGCTCCAGAAACTAAAAAAGAATCGCGCTTGCTCAATGGTCAGGTTAGTCAGGCCGCGGCCTCGGATGCTGCCGCGAGTCAAGGTGATTCTCGTGCCCATCGATCAGGCATCTTCATCAACGGCGTCAATATCACAGGCGATCGAATCCAAGACTTTATTGATAAGATTCGTGCCGCCAGAGCGGAAGCCTCTGAACGTCGCCCGATCCCGTTGACGGCAGACGACTATCGGAAGATGGAATACGGAGTGCTTGGAGTCGTCTTCAGGCTCAACGGTCCTCATCCAACTATTCAGCAAGTCTTTCCTACTTGTCCGGCGGCGCAGGCCGGAATCGAGCCCGGAGATGAAGTGGTGATGCTTGGCGGTCACGAGCCTCGGCAGCGTGAAGGCCAGATCACGTTCTGGTATGTCGCAGCTGGCAAAGCTGGGACTTCAGTTGACATGACCGTGCGACGCGATGGTGAGCTCATAACCTTCCATCTGGTGCGCATGAATATAGAAGATATTCAGGACACTCGGATTCGCGGCAACTACGAACACATGCTCGCCATTCTCGGACCACCTAATGGACGTTACTCTGGTGACGCAGGGAATCTTTCGACTGAGCAAGTTCGCAGCGTCTCAGGAATGAGTTGGCCGGGTATCGCTCCCGACTTATCAAAGAAGACCGTTCGTGGCGACGGTGACAGCGACAGCGAGTAAGAACTAGAGCACCGGCGAAAGTACTAGCAAAAAGTACTAGCAAAAGATATTAGCAAAAGAGGATCACCAGTTCGGTGATCCTCTCGGCATTTTGTCTCGTTGCGAAGGCGCTCGTCGGTCGAGCAAACAGACTGTCTACGACGCTTACGCGCGAGCTGGCTGTTTGCGGGCTTCGGTGACGACTTTGGCTACTTCGCTAGGTGTCATTGCTACCGTAACGCCGGCTTCTTTGAAAGCAGCGATCTTGGAAGCGGCGGTGCCCTTGCCACCAGATATGATGGCGCCAGCATGACCCATGCGTTTTCCGGGTGGTGCAGTTTGACCCGCGATGTAAGCGACAACCGGCTTCTTGATGTTCTTCTTGATGAAGGCAGCAGCTTCTTCTTCTGCCGTACCGCCGATTTCACCGATCAAAACAATCACTTCAGTCGCCGGGTCTTCTTCAAACAAGCGAAGTACTTCCGGGTAATCTAGACCTTTGATCGGGTCGCCACCGACGCCGATACAGGTTGATTGACCTTGACCAGCATCGCTCAGAGCGAGCGCGATTTCGTAGGTCAGTGTTCCGGATTTGCTGACCATGCCGATAGGACCAGACTTGAAGATGGAGCCGGGAAGAATTCCAATCAAGCTCTCGCCCGGTGTAATGATGCCTGGGCAGTTTGGTCCTATTAATCTGGCGCCTTTTCTCTTGATCAAGTCCACCAGTTTGGCCGTATCTTGGGGGGGCATGCCTTCAGTGATTAGCACAACTAAGCTGATACCCGCGTCGACTGCTTCACTGGCTGCGTCTAGTGCCAAATATGGTGGCACGAAGATGCAGGAACAAGTGGCGCCAGTCTTTTCTACGGCTTCAGCTACCGTATCGAAAACCGGGAGTCCTTCGACGGTTGTGCCGCCTTTGCCAGGCGTGACACCACCAACTAAGTTGGTGCCATAAGCCTTCATACGCTTGGTGTGTGATGAGCCCATTTTGCCAGTGGCGCCCTGGACTATCACTTTGGTGTCTTTGTTTACCAGAATCACGACAATCTCCTTTTAAACTTGTGCTTGTCCGTTGCCTACTAGGCTTTGGCGCCGGCTAACTCTTTGCTTTTCGATCTGCTTACGGCTTCGTTTACGGCTGATTCCAAGTCTGGTATCAACTTCAAGCCTGATTTTGCCAGGATCTGTTCGGCGGCTTCCTGGTTGTTGCCTCTCAAGCGAACAACCATCTGTCTGTCTGGGTACTTCTTGATGAAGTCGACCAGTGCACCCGCTACTTCATCGCATGCTGTGATACCGCCGAGGATGTTTAACAGAATCACTTTCACGTTCGGATTTTCATTGACAATCTCAAGTGCGGCAAGCGTCTTTGCTTGATCGGAGCCACCACCGACATCGAGGAAGTTGCCAGGTTCACCACCGAACGCTTTGACCATATCCATGGTGGCCATTGTCAAACCGGCTCCGTTACAGAGAATACCTATGTTGCCATCGAGTTCGACCAGATTCAGTCCGTTCAACACTGCGCGGCGTTCGCGATCTGAGAGGTCGGTCAAGTGAGCTTCTTGCCACCCGGTGAAAGACTTCTGGCGTCCAAGAGAGTCGTCGTTGGCGATGATTTTTCCGTCGAGGGCCACCACGTCTTCACCTTCGGTGATTACGAGTGGGTTAATTTCAGCCAGGTCGAGATCGCGTGTTTCAAACAGCTTATAGAGCTTATTGGCAATATCTGCCACTTTCATTAACAAGTTGCCGCTTAAGCCGAGCTTCTTTGCAAACTCTCTACCTTTGAAGGCGCTGTAGGGCTGGTGAATCGGCATCATCAACACGTTTGAGGACGATTCGATTTCGATGCCGCCTTCCGCGCTGCCGATGAAAATCGGGCAACCTTGGTTGCGGTCAAGTGTGACTGCTAGATACAGTTCACGTTTGATGTTCATTCTGGGTTCAACCAGGAGGCTTTCGGTTTTGGAATCTTTGATGACCAGGTTGAGAAGATCTTTGGCGATCTTTTCTCCTTCAGCCAGATCTTTAGGGAATTTGATACCGCCAGCTTTGCCTCTGCCGCCAGCCATAACCTGGCACTTGAGAGTCAGCGGATAGCCGAAGTGCACCTTGCGAAGCTCTTCAGGTTTAGTGATTCTCGCGGATGGTGGTACAGGAATGCCGAATTCAGCAAAAATGCGTTTGGCTTCGTACTCGTATAAGTTCAAGGGTCCTCCTCGGCAGAGCTCAAATGTTGCAAAACGAGCATGCGGGCTGTGCATGCAAACTTAGACATAACAGACATGACATAAATGTATTGCAGGAAGCACGCTAGCGCCCCGATATTTGGGAAGCTTTAATGCCTGAAGCCGTCACTAACTTTTACTTCCAGCTGGACCTATTCGCCTTTGGCGTTTTCAAGCCCCGCGACACAGTGGAACTGGCTGCTGTAAGCCGAAATGTACTCATCAAGACTGAAGCGCAAGTATACTTAAATTCAGTATCGAGGCTTACTTGACCCCTTGGCGACTGGTTGCCTGACGTTGTTGCCATTCTCTTGCCTCTTGATATGGATCTGTTGAAAATGGGCGGAGTAGTTTCGGCTAAGCAATGAATAAGAAGAAATTCGAACGATGGGACGTCGACTTTATGGCACTTTGCCTGAGCCTTGCCAGACAGGCTGAGGGGCGAACAGCTCCAAATCCGATGGTTGGAGCCGTTGTCGTTAACGAAGAAGGTGCTGTAGTCGGTAAAGGGTTTCACCAGGCTGCCGGACAGCCACATGCCGAAGTTGCCGCTTTGGATGATGCCGGTGAGGCTGCTACCGGTGGCACATTGTATGTAAATCTCGAACCTTGTAATCATCACGGACGCACGCCTCCCTGCACTGATAAAGTGATCGCCAGCGGTATTAAACGTGTGGTCATTGGCATGCAAGATCCACACGATATCGTCAATGGTGCCGGAATCAAGAAGCTCGAGGAAGCTGGAATCGAGGTGTTTTCTGGTGTGCTCATAGAGGATTGCACCTGGCTCAATCGAGCATTTATTAAGGCTTGCACAAAGAAGCAGCCGTGGGTGATTTTGAAGTTGGCTACAACTCTTGATGGACGCATCGCCGACAGATTTGGCAAAAGTCGCTGGATTACCGGACCAGATGCGAGACAGTATGTTCATCGTTTGAGAAATCGTGTCGACTGCGTTTTAGTAGGAAAGAAAACTGTCATTGCAGACGATCCTGCGCTCAACGTTCGTGATGTTGCGCGGGGACGCAATCCGATGCGCGCAGTCATCGATTCGAATCTGACCATCTCAAAGAAATCGCGTATTTTCCGCGCCGATACAGGTGGTTCGACAGTAGTATTTTGTAATGAAAGTGCCGCGGCTAAAGCGGAGAAAGAAGATAGTGGTGCCAGCAATGGTGCCTATAAATTGCTTGGCGTAAAGACTGAATCTGATTCGAATTTTCTCGATATGCATGCTGTCTTGAATCAGCTAGCCTCTTTGGGCGTCAATTCAGTGCTTTGCGAGGGCGGTGGCCAGCTAGCCGCTTCGCTTTTGCACAATGGACTTATTGACGAAGTTCACTGGATATTGGCGCCGAAGATTATCGGCGACCTAGATGCCAGCCCGTCAGTCGCTGAACGGAAGCCGATTCATCTTGCCGACGCAACGCAACTGTACAATGTGCGTCACTATCCTCTCGGTGAGGACGTTCTCTTGCACGGTGTGACTAAAGCATACGAGACGTATCGGCCTAGCGAACCAAATCTGTAGCTTGCCGAATATCCTGCTGGCGGAGCTTTTGCCGCTATTGCAGGACATGTTCGAACGGGATAAAATAGCTATTTCATTTCGTCCCGTCTCGAACTCTAACTGTCCATGAGGATTTGCTCATGTCTGCTGTAGCCGCGCTACGCAAAAGCGTCTATGTCGAAACATTCGGATGTCAGATGAATAAGTCTGATTCCGAGCACATGCTCGGCTTGCTCGATGAGATAGGCTACGAGCAGACTGCAGATTTGAAGTCCGCCGACCTTATGATTTTGAATACTTGTGCAATTCGAGAGAACGCTGAAGATAAGG
Organism: Oculatellaceae cyanobacterium; assembly: GCA_036702975.1. Classification (GTDB taxonomy): domain Bacteria; phylum Cyanobacteriota; class Vampirovibrionia; order Obscuribacterales; family Obscuribacteraceae; genus DATNPX01. Next base: position 174,286 of record DATNPX010000026.1, on the reverse strand, counting down.
TGTTCAGCTATCTTGGTGCCTGGGGAAAGCTCAAGAGTAAGCGCCCCGGAACGATGATCGCTGTCGGCGGATGTGTCGCACAAGACGAAGGTGCTCATCTCATCAAGCGGGCTCCTTGTGTCGATATTGTTTTTGGCACGCATAATTTACACAAATTGCCAGACTTCGTTCTGCGGGCTGAAAAAGGGGAGCGCCCGGTCGTTGAAATTGCTCATGAATTGCCTGAGGACCTGCCGGAGGTCCCCGTGATAAGACAGAGTGCAGTCAGCGCTTGGGTGTCGGTAATTTACGGATGTGACTACAACTGCACCTATTGCATCGTTCCTTATGTTCGAGGACGCGAGAAGAGCCGAACTGCACAGACGATCTTGAAAGAGATCGATGAATTGTCTGAAGCCGGCTACAAAGAAGTTACCCTTCTAGGGCAAAACGTCACAGCTTACGGTCATGATCTCGATCCGAAATTGCATCTTGGTGATCTAATGCGAATGATCGACAAGCAGACTGACATAAAGAGAGTGCGCTTTCTGACTGGTCATCCGCGCGATCTGCATCCTGGAATTATCGACGCTGTCGCGGAATTAGAGACAGCATGCGAATTTTTCCACTTGCCGATTCAGGCTGGTGACAATCGCACACTGCGGCGAATGGCCCGCGGTTACCAAGTCGACTTCTATAAAAAGACGATAGAAAATATTCGGGCGAAAATTCCGCATGCGTCAATCACGTCCGACTTGATTGTGGGCTTCCCCGGTGAGACACAGGAAGAGTTCATGAACACTGTCAATCTAGTGGAAGAGATTGGTTTTGATGCCTGCAACACTGCTGCTTACTCGCCACGGCCGCACACGCCTGCGGCAAACTGGGAACAGCAAATTCCTCAGGCTGAAAAAGATGAGCGTCTCCGTTTTCTCAATTCAGTGGTCACGCATGTTGCGAACAAGCAAAATCAACGATATTTGAACAATGTAGAAGAGATACTGGTCGAGGGACGCAGTGAGCGTAGCAACGGGCGGCTGACTGGACGCACCCGCACGAACAAAATCGTCAATTTCGCTGGCGATGATAGTTTGATTGGACATTTTGTCGATGTGCGTATCATAGCTGTTAATGCTTGGGCTTTCCGGGGCGAATTACTGAATGTGAGCCAGCCGCAGCCACAACCACAACCGGAAGTAGTCGAAACGTGCGCGACGCATTGATCGAGAAGGCAGCTTCTTTTCTCAAAGAGGGTTTGCTTGTTTCTTTCCCGACCGAAACCGTATACGGTCTCGGCGCAGATGCGAGCAATGAAACTGCGATCCGACGGTTGTATCAGGCTAAAGGTCGCCCCTCTACCCACCCTGTCATAGTTCATGTTCATTCGCTTGATGCTGTGCGCAATTGGGCGGTTGATATTCCGCCTGAATTTTTCAAGTTGGCTGAGTCATTTTGGCCTGGTCCCCTGACGATGGTGCTCAAAAGAGCGAACTCGGTGCTGAATGCCGTAACGGGGGGGCAGGACACTGTTGCTTTGAGGATTCCGAAACATCCGATTGCCCTTGCTCTGCTGGAAGCGTTCGGTGGCGGTCTAGTGGCACCATCTGCAAACAAGTTCGGACGCTTAAGTCCGACACTGGCTCAGCACGTTATCGATGAATTCAAAGATGAAGTGGCGATGGTACTTGATGGCGGTCCGTGCAATGTTGGTATCGAATCAACTATCATCAATTTAAGTGGCGGCCGACCGCGCATTTTGCGTCCAGGCATGATAAGTGTGGATATGCTGTCATCTGTAATCGGTGACGTTGAAGCGCCAGCTAATTCCGTGACGCATGCTACCAACGCCAAAAACGCTTTGGCACAAGTCGTTGCTACAGATACAGCTTCAGATACAGGTTCAGATATTCGTGTTCCTGGTGCCCTGGCCAGTCACTACGCGCCAGAAACGCCTTTACATGTGGTGCCATCACATGATTTCTATAGTTTTTTGGAGGAATGTGCGAAAAACAACCGAAGGGTTTTGGTGGTTTCATTCAAACCTCAACACAGTGGTTTTGAACCGTCGTCATGGATTACATTGGCGCAAGAGCCGGAGGAGTTTGCCAGGCAGATTTATGGTGCACTCAGATTGCTGGATAAACGCAATGGAGATCTGATTGTGGTTGAGTCTCCGCCAGACAAAGATACTGGGTGGAGCGGCATCCACGACCGTCTGAGCAGGGCCGCGTTTCGAGAGTAATGCGCTCGCGCTCTTAACCTTTTTTCTTTGAGGCGCGATGCAGATAGAAGAATCCTGCTAACAACAAGAAACAGGAGATGCTACTCACAATAATTCCTCTAGTGAGGCTGTCAGCCACCAGGTTGAATTGCACTAGGTGTTCACCTTTCTCCAAGGGAACGCCTCTTAACACATAATCGGCTCTTATAATCTTGCCAGGCTTGCCATCAACGGTGACACGCCACCACGGGTAAAAGATATCACTGACGATAAGCATCGCAGGACTATTGACGGTCGCTTTTAATTTCAGACCATCATTTGATAAATACTCTATTTTTACATCCTCTTTGGATGAGCAGTCACTGTTCTGCTTGACGCTTAGTTCTTTGTCTTCTTCTATTAATGCTGCGTCCAGTGGATCGAATTCTCTTCCGTCGGGAAATTTTGCCGACTTTATAGTTTGAAGTACGTCGCCGGCGACCAATACTTCTGTTTTGTGAACGAGCCATGCGTGTGGGAGCACGCGCGCGTTCTCATGAATACCAGCGCCTCCAATTGAATCAATCTTTTTCCATGCGACGTTGCCTTTCTCATCGACAAGTTCTTCCAGCCGTGAATCGTTGGCAGCAGTGGTGGCGTATTTGATGCTCAGAAGATCGAATGCGCGACTGTTTCCTGTATAAGGCCAAGAAGGCTGCAGGAATCCTCCCTCGGTCATATTCAGTAGATCGCCGTATCTTGTCAGCATGAGAGGCTCATATCCGCTTGCCGAGGGCACGTTCCACAACCTACTCAGATTACAGGGCAGCTCTTCCAGACTACCGGAACCACCACGCACTGAGAGAATTCTATTGCCGTTTTGAGAGGCTAGCGGAACGTACTTAGTTGCCGTGGCGGGCGGAGTGATCGTCTTAGGATCTGCTGAGTCTATGCGCCATCCTCCTCCTTGGGCGTTCCAACCGAGAAATAATAGATCCGCCAGTACAGCAGTCAATACACAGCACTTCGCAAGTTTAGTGTTGGGGCGGATGCTTAATACGATTAGTGAAGCACAAGACACCAAGAACATCACGACTGATATTCCTAGAGCTGGATTGTTCCACGGTAATCCACCGAGACTTGTAATACCGTATTTGGTTGCTTGACCGCTGAGAATATCGAGTTCCATCGGCACTATGCAAAGCTCCCCAACAAAGAGAACAACGATAACACCTGCAACCATCAACATTTTCTTTCGGACCGGCGTGTGCTCTTCTATCAGGGCAATAGCCGATGCGGCAAGTATGGAGTTTGCGAGTGATGCCACAGCTAGCGTTCTGTGAAGGCATCGGAATGAGCAAAACGGCGGTAAATGATAGAGCCACCATGCTAACGGTGTTGAGTCGCCGAAGCACAGTAAGAAAGCCATGCTTGCTAAGATGCTCCAGAAGATGATAAATCGGTTCTTGGGAAACGAGATAACTGCTGTGAGCGAAAGAATCAAAGGAATGTAACCGAGATAGAGAAAGTGCGGTGGACAAATAAAATTGCCGAAGTATGGCTGTTTGACGAATCCGTCTGGTGCGCCACCAAATAGAAAAGGCAGCAAGATTCCGAAAGATTCCAGCGGATGCATGTCGAACGCGAGGAAGTCTTGAAAGGTAAACGATTTTCTTGCGCTAAATGCAACGAGCTCCGTACTCGGTAGAAGCTGTATTGCTGACATTCCTAAACCAAGACCGATACTGGCATAGCATATGGTGAGATAGTGCAATCGTTCTGCGTTGTCTTTTAGAGAGGTGGTCCTCAAAATCGCATAGCAAGATATCGTTCCGAGCATGTAGGAAAACGTCTGCATATGACCGTTAAATGAGCACATGCAAATCACGATGGACCCCAGCAGCAAGGCCCATTTTTTCGCTAGTAGGTTGCGCGCGGACCCCTCGAATATTGTGAGCATAGCGATGAACCACATCGAGTTCTGCACTACATGTACGTGCATCGCTTCACAAGTCATATAGCCGGACAGCGCAAAGAAAATGCCGCCGGCCAAAGAGGCAAATTCTGAACGCGTTACCATTTTTAGGTAAATGTAGAGAAAGGTACCAGCAAATACATAACCAGAAACTACATAGATGTTCCAACCTTCAGGTAGGTGGCTGAGAATCAATGGCAGTGGATAGAAAAACTGTACTTGCGGATCGGCTAACAATGGATAGCCACTGTAAATGCATTGAGTCCACAATGAACGCACACCAAGAAAATTTGGCACATTTTGAATAATGCCGTCATTCGGAGCTATTAAATGCCCGCTGAAAATAACCGGGGAAAATAGGGCGACAAAAATTATCAGGTACAAGAGAAATGTAAGACCGACCTTTTTCAGACTTAGTCTTGAGCTTTCCGTCTCGTCTTGATTAATGATTTGATCGAATTGAATCATCATCCAGTGTGTTATTTACCGGTGTAACGTACAAGCCAAATCGAGCCGGAACCATCGTCAGAGACGAACAATGATCCATCTTTCGCGACTGCGACACCAACCGGGCGACCCCAGACGTTTCCGTCTTCAGTTGTGAAACCAGTAAGGAAATCCTCGTAACTGCCATCTGCTTTGCCGTTCTTCAAAGGTACACGAATTACCTCATAACCAGTACGTTTCGCGCGGTTCCAAGACCCATGCTCGGAAGCAAATATGTCTCCGTGATATTCTTTCGGAAATTGTTCGCCATCGTAGAAGGTCATTTCTAGCGATGCATAATGTGGTTGCAGGAGAACATCGGGAATTAACACCTTGTTCTTCAGCTCTGGATGCTTGCCTGCATGGCGAGGATCTTGATTGCCACCGATGTAATACCATGGCCATCCATAGAATCCCCCATCCTCGATGTGAGTTATGTAGTCTGGCACCAAGTTGTCGCCAAGCCCGTCGCGCTCATTCACTGAACCCCATAGTTGACCTGTCGTCGGATTCACGGCAATGCCTACAGCGTTTCTGATTCCTGAGCCGTATATTTTTACGAACTTACCTTCTGGGGTGTACTCCAGAATGTCTGCCCTGTGAAATTCTTGCTGATGGGTATCAACGTCATCGACGTTTGAACGGGAACCAACGGATATAAACATGCGTTTTCCGTCTTTTGAAAATGCTATGTCTCGAGTCCAATGCCCGCCGCCCTGGAGCCGACCACCGCCCGGTATGTCGTTGGCAATCTCTTCCGCTTGAGCACTAGCTTTGGTATCACCTTTTTGATATGGAAAACGCACTATAGAGTCGGTGTTTGCAACGTAGACCCATTTTGGATCTGCCCCCGGAGGATAGAATGCTATTCCGAAGGGTTGTCGAAGACCTTCTGTAAAGACAGAAGTCTCTTGAGCTTTGCCTTCTGCCGTGGTGCCACGCAGGACTTTGATTCTGCCTGGACCGCTTTCGGCAACAAACAAGTCGCCGTTTGGCGCTACTCGGATAAGGCGAGGATTGTGCAATTTGGAGGCGTACATGTCGACCTTAAACCCTGGTAGGCACTTGGGCCATGCATCGGCTGGGCGAGGTACAATCTTTGGTCCGTTGTTTGCTGATTCTGTTTGATATGGTTTTGGCAAGTCTGTCGGAGTGATTTTGCGGCGCACCCCGGGCGCTTCCTGGGAGTAATCAGTGAATGCGTCTTGTCCGGTGCGGAGGGCTTCTGCACTTACAGTTGAGCAAAATCCAGTGAAAGCAACCAAGCTGGTGCCAAAACAAGCGAGCAAAGTTTTTCTATCGAGCATCGCTGATTTCCGTTGAGAATTTAGTAGGGAGCTGTTTCTAGCTACTGAATTTTATCAGGTGCACCAATTCGGATGCGCCAACTTTTACTTCTCATTACATCTAATATACACAGTCTTTGCGTGATGCTCATCCGGTCGGATATTGTTGCTAGAATGTCGTCAACAGTTGACACTAATATTCATAACGTCTAGGAGTTGGGATGAGGAACAAAAACATGCGCTCGCATGTAGTCGTAGTTGTTTTCTTACTGTTGGCTGGCATTTTCGCGCCCTGTTTGGCTGATGACAGTGGCGAGATCAAAATGAGTGATGTGAACGATCCCAAGGGGCGCCAGAAACTGATCGATTTCAGCACTGCGCAAATTTCGGTGAGACCTACTGACTATCGTCTTTATGTTCTCAGAGGCACACTTTATGCCTATGACCACAAATTTTTCGAGGCAAAGGCTGATGCGAAGAAAGCGGAGGAGCTTAACCCCGACGACAGTAATGCAAAGTCGCTGCTCGGGTTGATTGCTGTTTTGGAAGGTCAATATTCAGATGCCATCGCGCTGTACAGTGCAGCAATTAAACTGCAACCTCAAAAGGGCGATCTCTATAACAATCGCGGACTTGCATACAATCGCCTAGGCAAGTGGCCTGAGGCGCAACGAGATGCTTCGCAGGTAATTCGTTTGCAACCAGAAGAGAGCAGTGGATACGAAGCGTTTGCGGAAGTTATGTATAGATACGGAAGATATGCAGACTGCGTCAAATACTGCAATGAAGCGCTCAGAAGAGACAGCTCAGATGCCGATGCCTATTACTATCGAGGACTCGCCTATGAGCGAGCCGGAAACAAGAATCAGGGAAGTCTGGATAAAGCTAAAGCTGTAAAACTTGGCTACACAGGTCGGGTAGAGCTGAAAGCACCTAAGTATTGAGACGTGCGCTAACACATCACAGGCGCTGATTCTACAGCTTGCTCAGAATTTCGGAGAGTTGATTTTCGCTAACCACTCCGGCACGGTCGAAGACAATGTTACCGTTTCTGTCGAAGATGCAAGTTCGCGGAATGCTGCTAACTCCTATCAGCGCTGCCTTCTCGTGCGATGCGGAGTCGTCGACGTCAAAGCGCTGAAAGTCAATGCGTGATTGGTATTTTGATTGAGCAGCAGCAATTATTGGTTCGTAGTAGTTGCACGCTCCGCACCAATGTGCGTAGAACTCCATGACGCGCGGTCGATGCGAGGCCTTCACGCTTGCTGCAAGCGGTGCCAGTTTCTTCTGTCGCTGCTCGTGCATAAAATTTTGCCCGCAGAATGACCATCCGACGACTAAAAAGAACACACATACCGATGCCAGCATTCGGTAGTCTAATCCGCCACCAGTGTCTTTGATCACAGCATCATATCTGGTGTGGCAAAAGCGGCAGGTACTGAAACTCGTGTAATCCGTTTGACGGCAGCTCGGACACTTCTTGGCGCTCTCTTGGGTTGAGGAATCGTGCATAGAGTTTTTTTCACCGAATTAGTGGCGCTGATTTGTTCAGCTTCGCCCACAACAAAATGAACCGTTCCCTGACTCGAATCTACTTGTTGATTTGGTACTGATTTCCATTTGTTTGTTGTCGAGAGTTATAAGTCCACTATAGGTCAGCCTTAGCTAAACCTTTATACCTTAATGGCGGCTTAACAATGGGAGCTTTGATTGACCGTATTTCCTCCGGAACCTGCTTTTGTTGTCTTTACCGACTGTATAGAATTTTCTGAAGCGCGATCCGTTCCTTGGCTCACATGGGATCATACGCTGATAACTATGGTGAGGGTGTCCGCCTATATGTTTAAACCTTCTCGGGCCGGTGGATTCAATCCTGTCTTTTGTGGTTTCATCTTCGCTTTTTTGGCTGTTTCGGCTGATTTGCAGGCAGTCCAGGCTGGCGACGAAAAAGCTGAAACTAGCCCTGCAACAGCTCTTGCTGGGCAGAAGCTGAACTATCCAATTTTGTACAACTCTGTTAATTCGCAGAAACCAAGTCCGCTCGAGTGGGCTTCTGTCTTAGTGCCGAGGGGGAAGTCGAAGAGGGCGAATTCTTGTGATGGCAACTGGGCCTGTGAAAACATCAATCAGGATGGAACGGTAAAACTCATAGCCTTTCGTCGAGCGGACCAAAAGTTCGAGATAAAGCTGGCGCACAAAATGTCTAACGGGCGCGTCAAACAATTATCTTGGTACTACCAGCAACCTCTCTACGATCCGAAGGTAATCGTCAAACAGTTTTGGTCGAGTGGCGCCAGTTCAAAATCTCCGGCGGCTCCAGTTTATCTGGTAGTTGCACAAGCCGGCGGACTTGCGCAAGAAATTTTTCCAGTGATCGTTGAGCACAATGTTTTGAATGTTCGTCCCTTAGTGGAGTGCGGGTACTTTGAGGTGGCTCAATTAGGGAAAGAAGGCAGGCCGCAGATCGTCACGCACACTGGCGATTGCGCTGACTCACCTAACGTTTTCGATTGGGATGGAAATAGATTCGTGGAAAGCAATCGAAAACATCCGGATTATTTCGATATGTTGGTGCGCAGTCATGCTTATTATGATGACGCATCGGAAGCCGAGTGGCTCGAATACGCAAATCGGAATGAAGAAGCAGTCGCGAAGCTAAAGTTGATGTTGAAAAACTGCCCGAGCGATCAGCGCCGCGAATTGACAGAGCGACTTAAAAAATTGCAAGAGTCTACCGGTTCGCAGAAGCCGCCGAGCAGCCAAGGTTAGAACTGTCAGCTAGCTGATCTTTGCAATGCAGCGTGTGATAATGTTTGCCGGCAGCCCGCGAGGATAGATAGATGGCGCACATTACAGTTTACTCTGGTCCCAATTGTCCTTATTGCGATCGAGCGAAGGCACTGCTCAACCGCAAAAATGCTCAATTCGAAGAATTCAACGTTAAAGCTGATGCGGCGAAGTTGGATGAGATGCTCGAACGATCCGGCGGGCGCAAGACTATTCCTCAGATTTTCATCGACGGCAAGCATATCGGTGGCTGTGATGATCTTTATGCGCTGGATGCTGCCGGTGGATTGGATGTAATGCTGCAATAAAGGTGGGATTTTACGGAAAACTTTTGAGAATCTCGATGCAGCAGACCGTGCCAAGCTGAAGGATATAGGTTCAAATTGGTTTATTATTCATTGCTGTGGCGGCGATGCGACAATACAGTAACAATCTCACTACTGGTTGTCTCAAATAATACTGGTAAGGTTTTTTATGATGAATATCTATACTCGGATTGTGTCAATTGTTCTCTTGTCCCAGCTATTTGGAACTGTGTTCCTACAGCAGTCTGTTGGGGCTACTGACACCACCGCTGTTACTCAGAGTTCAGGGAAGGGCGAACTTGAATCGGGATCTGGATCAGACGCGGCATTCGATATAGATGCTGTCAGAAAGCATCTGGATAAAGCGATTGACAGCGCTCTAGAGGACCACCGCATCGTAGGTACCGTGGTTGTCGTTGCTAAAGATGGTAAGGTTGTCTATCGGCGGGCGGCCGGGTTTGCCGACAGAGAAAATAAAATTGCCGTTCAACCCGACACTCTTTTTCGGTTGGCTTCAATGACTAAAACGGCTGTGTCGGCGACTGCGTTGCATCTGATTCAGCAAGGTAAGCTAAATTTGGACGATCCCGTCACAAAGTGGCTTCCCGCATTTACCCCAAAGTTACCAGATGGAACCCAACCAACGATAACTATTCGGCAACTCTTAACTCATACCGCCGGATTGAACTACAGATTTTCTGAACCAGATGGCGGACCTTATCACAAAGCCAATGTATCTGATGGTCTCGATCAGCCCGGATTGAGTCTATCTGAAGACTTGAAGCGCATCGCTTCTTGCCCGTTGTTATTCAAACCAGGTACCGATTGGCACTACTCGCTTGCGATCGATGTGCTTGGCGGTGTAATCGAAAAGGCGAGCGGTAAGAGTCTAGCTGATGCGGTTGCTGAGGCAGTTACCGGTCCGCTGCAGATGAACGATACTTCGTTCACTGTGGCCGATGTGAAGAGACTTGCTACACCATATTGTGATGGAAAATCAGAGCCGAAAAGGATGGGCGAACCTGAAGAGGTTAAGTCAAAAGACAGTGAGACTATATACTCGCCGGCTCGGGTGTTCGATAGGCGGTCATTCCAATCCGGTGGAGCTGGACTCGTTGGCACCGCCGATGATTACCTTAAACTGATTGAGGCGATTCGCACCAAAAATCCTGCGCTGTTAAACGAACAGTGGATTGACGCAATGAGAACAAACCAAGTGGGAGATTTCAAAGCAAAGCAAACCCCCGGCTGGGGCTTTGGATTTGGCTCCGGTGTGATGATCGAGACGAATAACAAATATCCTTATTCGAAAGGCACATTGGAATGGGGTGGTGCCTATGGCTCTCATTGGTTCATGGACCCGGAGAAAGAACTAACAGTCATAGAATTGACAAACACCGCTTTTGAGGGGTTGTTTGGCAAATTTTCCAAAGATGTAGCGAACGCAGTTTATGATGGGCACAAGTCATTTTAGTTTAAGACTGAGTGGCGTTAACTTGTATTTTTCTGCGCAGTATCTACAGTGGCCACTTCGACTGTGGTAGGTGGCGTTCGAGGAGCTCTCGGTAGTGGTTTATGTGTTTGCCTTCGAAACTGGAATTGAGATTTTCGTTTGATTTTGAGCTTATTGGCTGGCTGTTCTCGTCGACTTCGTGAGAGCGAAGGTTAGCGATACTGATGTTCTTTTTGTTTCTGTCGACGTGCAGGAACCCTAGCATGTGTGCAAAGTCTTCATGCGATTGAAATACTTTAAAGTGATAGACTTCGTTGTTCATTGATTTCAATTCGTTTTTGTTATCGGCTAACATAATCTCTTTCTCCTCCGGGACACTTTCAATCTAGCGCTGGAGTCCTTTGTCGCAATCAATCTTCAGTGCGATAACTCAATCGCGGTATAGGATGTTTCGCGATGCTGGAGATGCACAATGGTTCCATATCTATGAACTTCTTTGGACCACGAGCCCCAGCAGGGATTCGCAGCAAGACTCGCTCAAATATTTTGTCAAAGCCTTGTGGGTGTACTAGATCGGAAATGAGAAAGAGATGCTTAAGTTTTGGTGCTGGCTCGATCGACTCTGATTTTTTCGCCCGAGTAAATGGTTGAGCCCAACGTATAATTGAAGTGCTGTCAGATCATGCAGCCGGCAACGATTTTCCATCCATTTGCCATTTTTGCCCAAACTCGCATGAAGCTTAGAGCATGACTACCGACTTGAATGACCATTCTGGTTCCCAAACTGTTGAGGAAGGCTCTGTTGAAACTGTCCGGCTGGCGCTGATTGGCGCTGATGGACCGAGCGGCACATTCTCAGACAAAGAGTCGATATTGCCCTGGTGACACTTTTTTCGGGCGCTTGAAAATTTTTAGTAAGGCTTGGATGTAAGCAAAAGCGTTCAGTTGAGCTGCGTTCGAGATGCTCATGGGAACAATCGCGTCTTAGATTCACGTCGAGAGCCTCTAACGAGCGAACTTCTTTCGAGACGCGCCTTAAGGAGGCAAGAATGTTTAATCTGAAAAAGCGAAACGCGGTTTATTCAGTGCGTAGACCGTTGTGTGTCGCTACCACTCTCGTAGCACTTTTCCTTAGTTACAGCCTCTCTGCTAATGCGCAGCTGAATAATGGGACCAAACCCAATGCACCGACTTCACCGACTCCGATTACGAATTTCAATTCATCGGTCGGCAATTCACCCGCTAATCTCGGATTGCCCACTACGAGTGCGCCAGCCACGCAAATGAATAACAACGGGCTGATCGGTGGGAAATCAGCCAATCAGCCTATGCAGCTGAGTGGACCTTCAACAGGCGTCAGGTCTAAGGTGCCCTATTGAACAGTAAATCAAATCCTGAAAACTAACGCGCAGCTTGTGCTCACTGGCATGGAGTTAGGAGTTCGTTTTGGGAAAGTTAAGCAATTCTGAGCCTGTGCAGATTCCTGTCGACAAAGGCGTAGTATCGTCGTATCGAGCTGGACAGAATGCAAACCATTGCCGAAAAATGCAAATAGTATTGGATGGCTAACAACACTAACGGAATTGTGACTCGAAATGCGCAGACCTAAATGGATTGAAAAAATCGATAACGGGCTAAAAAGGAGCGCTTTGGCTACTCCAGAGGCGTTGAAGATGAGCCAAACGTTTTTTTCTTTTGTCTTTGCTAGTTTGTGTATTTACTACTAGATCGACGCCGTTTAAATCTCAGGAGTTCATCCCATTCTATTTTGCTTACCTTGTAACGGACGAGCAAAATACTGCAATAGCTTCGGCGAAGTAAGTCGCTGACTCATTAGTACTGGTTCCTTAACTACGCGTTAACCGGGTCTCATCTATAGTTGTGTCAAGAAAAGAAGAAAGAAGAAGAAAACGGAAAAGAAAAAGAAAACGGAAAAGAAAAACATGATGACGAGTAGACAACTTTATGAGTCCCAAAAGACGTTAGGACTCGAGGAAAACAAAAAAAGACGATGATGTATGCCGCCAGAGATTTGGCGGCATTTTTGTTTAAAAGCATCGATTGCGATGCACCAGTTTTAGAAAATCCAACACAGATACCGGTGACGTGCAGCGTATTGCCGTTGCAGCGTATTGCCGTTGCAGCGTGCGTCGCACCTCGCCTGAAGGAGCGATACAAATGAATTTCTTTGATATACACGGACCCGCCTTTTTGATGCTGTACGGTTTGTTCTTCATCGTTTCGTTGTTTGGTGCCAGGACTGCCTATCGCCAGGCATTGGCTGTTTCCGACGAGCAAAAAATGATTCCTCGATTGGAACCATATGAGATTGCCTATCTCTGCGGTGGGAGCGCACGTGTCTTTTTAACTGCTGCGGCGTCACTCTCACAGAGGAACATGCTCACTATCAATGAAACCCTCAAGACCATGGTTCCCAACCAATCAAGCAAGAGTGTGCTGTTACCTAACATAGAGCGAGATTTATTGGATGAATGTAGACGTGAGACTTCAACCAAGCAGCTTTTCAAAACTATGGAACAGAAGTTGCTGCCAATCAGGGAAAAGCTGATTGCAATTAAGCTGCTTGCCTCCAATGAACAACATCGTCACGCCGCATGGACTTCGGCGTTTGTCATATTCAGTTTGCCGCTGTTTGTGGGGATGCCTCAGCTGATAGGTGGCTGCCTGCAGGGCCGACCGGTTGGATTTCTAACGGCACTTTTGATTACAACTTTGTTTGTAAGTGTGGTCTGCCAAATTGCCAATGCAAAGTCACGCCTGACCAGTCGTGGAAATTTGGTCATCGAACAACTGCAAAAAGATAATGCTGCATTGCAGTCAAACAGCCTGACGTGCCCTCATGTACTTGCTGATTCAGATTTGACGCTTGCATGGGGACTTTTTGGAGCGGCTGCCGGAGCAGCATTCAGTCCATTTGCAACTGCCAGAAAATCCCTGGCTCCCGGTAGTGCTGGTGGTGGATGTGGTGGTAGCGGGTGTGGCGGATCCGGCTGCGGTGGTAGTGGTTGCGGTGGTGGAGGCTGCGGTGGTGGCTGTGGCGGCGGCTGTGGTGGATGATTCGAAGTGCGAAGCCTGTGATTGAAGTAACTGAAGTGATTTAAAATAGGAAATAGTCAAATGAACCCACATTGCAAATTAGGAATTGGTTGGCGGCCGGAGTTGGCTCTAGCTATTGAGCGGCGGCAAGACGTTGAGTTTGTCGAAGTAGTTGCCGAGAACTGTTCGGTGGATTCACCACCAGAGCCTCTTATGGCTTTGAAAAGGCGCGGAGTGTCTGTCATTCCACACGGGATATCTCTTGCGCTAGGCGGAGCGCAACTGCCAAATTTGACGCGATTGCGCAGACTCAACAAGTTGTGCTCGCTTTTTGAATCTCAATTCGTTAGCGAACATATCGCATTCGTGAGAGGTTCTAAGCTGGAGTCAGGACACCTACTTCCCGTTCCTCGCACGGAGAGTGCGGTGAAGGTTCTAGTCGAGAATATCCAGTTTGCAAAACGGCATCTCTCGGTGCCTCTGGTGCTCGAAAATATTGCCAATCTTTGTGAGTGGCACAATAGCCAGATGAGCGAGGCTGAGTTTATTACTCGAATTCTCGAAGAAACTGATTCACTGATGCTCCTTGATGTGGCGAATCTTCTGGCGAATTCAATCAATCATAAATTCGACCCGATTGCTTATCTATGCAACATTCCACTTGACCGCGTTGCCTATGTTCATGTAGCTGGTGGTATTGAGAAAGGTGGCATGTATCACGACACCCATGCGCATCCTGTTTCGCAGCAAGTGTACGACTTGCTCCAGAAGTTATGCCGGATGCATACTCCTCCCATGGTCATGCTTGAACGAGACGATCACTTTCCCGGTGAAGCTGTTCTCAATCAAGAGCTGGATGCTATTCGAAAGGCTGTCACCGTTCATGAACCACTAGAGGCGGCAGTGAAGTGAAAATGAAATCGCGATTGAATGAAGAGCGAGCCGAACTAGCTAGGCAACAGGAGTTGTTCCTATCGGCATTACTTGAGGTCGGAGACGCCCCACCGGGAACGAATGAAGATCAAGTCAGTGCAGCAGCGAATGCGCTTTTTTTGAAGCGACTCCGAACGATTGCGCGTTTACAGCCATCCGTCGTAGAAGAGTTGGGTGACAGGTTTTTCGATACCGTGAAGGCTTTTGCAGCTCGCCATCCTGGTATTCACCATGCTGGACCTTGTGCTGATGCTGCACAATTGCGCCGCGAGGTTTCGTTGCTGCGACTCAGCAGAGTTTTCCGTCTCTATCTCTTCACTCTAGTTGCAATCAATCCAGCGAAGCGATCCGAGCCGTTAAACCACCATCCCAAGTGATTCAGACATTCTTGGCAAAACGCAAAACTCCATGCGTATCCTGGAAACCATGTGGCTTCCGTAGTTGGTTGACCAGTTTCTCCAGCACCAGGCGCATCACTGTAGCACAGTAGGTGAAACGAATAACCGGCTGGATTGCGGAACGTATGTTCGTGAGGTTCTATTGCAAATGCTGCGCGCGTGATCGTATGGTTGCAATTTTTGCATCGCACGACTTTGTCTTGCTTTTGTTCTGTTTTCTCTTCGATGTCAATCGATGTGCTCAGGCTCATGACACACCATGTTGTGGAGTGTTCGCTACTGTACTAATTTTAGCCGAGAGATTTTGCCCCCCCTATCAGGTATGATCGCTCCTGCGTTCTTGGGAACTATCAATCGGAGAGGCATTCATGAGTCTGAACGAAAATTACGACACTATTACTTTTCCTGCGACTCACTACGTTTACATTGAGAAGGTCGGACCTTTCATGGAAAACGCTCCTAAGGCTTGGCAGGAGGTCTTGAAGGTTGTGCCTGAACTCGCAAAACTGGGAGCGATGAAGCAAGGCATGAGTCTCTACAAGGTTGGTCCGCAGATTTACAGAGCCGGTTTCTGTTTTGACGCCAAGCCGGACAACATTCCCAGCGGTCTTGAATACATGCATTTCGATGGTGGCCGCTACGCTCGATTCGTATTAACTGGCTCCTACAGCCAGATGCCGGAGGCTTGCGGTCGTGTTTTCGAAATTGTGGCGACCAAAAAACTCAAAACCGAAGAGCGATTCAATATAGAGCATTATGTGAATGATCCGAAATCGACTCCCGAGGACAAACTCATAACCGAGATTCTTGTGCCGATATCCTAAGTGTGCGTTCCGTTTTTAGTGTTCCGTTAATTAATAGCCAGAAAAGCAGACATCATTTAGCGACTTTGATATCAGCCTGCCGACCTTTGCTAATCGAAACCAAATCGGTGGGAAGCAACTGAACAACCGCATGTGGATGACCGGCCGCCGACCAGATGTCCTCATAGGTCAGCAGGTCTTCGTCAATGACCGTGAGCATTTGTTCGAGATGTGCAAATGGTGGCACTCCGCCGATCGAAAAGCCGCTGCGATTGCGCACGAAGTCGGCGTCTGCTTTCTTTATTGGTTCACCAATTACTTGAGCGACTTTCTTCTCATCGACGCGATTTGTTCCCGAAGCTAGCACCAATATTGGTGCCCCACTTTGTACTCCTCGGAAAATAAGTGATTTCACTATTTGACCGACCGATGTTCCGATTGATGCTGCCGCCATTTCGGCTGTGCGGGCTGAATCTGCAAGTTCAACGATCTTGTTGTTCATTCCATTGTCATTCAGGAATGCTCGAACGTCTTCAATTCCAAGGCTTCGTTTTTCGTTCATGTCAGAACAAACTCCCATTGTGCACGCCAAAATCTGAGCCTTCATGCTTGACTCATGTAGCCTCTATGATGTAACTGCCTATCAAAACCATGCGAGACCGAACCCACGCTATAGGTTCAATCGGCAAGAGGTTATGTGGAGGCTTCTTTCTTGCTGTTGCTACCTTTCGCGGCGCCATTTTCTTCAGCGTTGCGCTCTTCTTTGATTTCAGCGATTATCTCGTATCCTTCTTCTTTGATCTCGTCGGTCAGTTCTTTGATCTTTTCGCTTGCTGTAACACCAGCGCGAACAAGCTCTTTCACAGCAGTTTTGGTGAGCTTCCGACCGGTAGGAGTCAATGCCAGAACTAATGCAAGCATTCCCCAGCGGCCACTTAGACCTTTCAAAATCGTCTCAAACATTTTCGCTTCTCCACTTTGACAAAGTTGCACAAGTTTATTTCGTTAGCTTCCTGTTGTCTACTTGCAAAGACTGACAGGGCCTTGGATGACAACAATTCGTAAGAAAGAATCGTGCTGGGCTGCAAAAGTTGCCAGACCTAGCCCACTACTGCCAGACCTAGCCTGCTACTGGGGGATCAGCGGTGCATCCAAACCAGATTGACCGTTTGCCGGCATTCTGATCAATGGAACGATATACCCTCCGGTAACGCGGTTGCGAAGAAGCAAATAAGCATCAGCACTGGAGGCGCCTTTGCACAGTGCAGCAGATTTCTCATTCAAGCCGATTTTGATAGGGCAGATCTGACCATTACCGATCAGCGGCAAGTTGTTGACTTTGACTTCGACCGAAACACCTGGCTTGTCAGCCAGTCTTATCGAGGTGATGCTCACTTCTACGTCGTCATTCGGAAGATTCATGGTGTTCAGCATATCCTTGACGAGCTGCAGCGTTTTGTTTCGTGAATCACTGCCGACAGGCAGGGCTGCCGCCATTGTCGCTGCCTGATTCCCGATGTAGCTGATTTTTTCTTTGTAGAAAGTGTACATTCCGGCGTTGACTAAAAGAATGACACCGCAGACGACGCCGACAGTCACCATCCACAGTGCCACTACTCCTTCAGCCAAAACTGCTCCGTCCGGACTACGCAGCTTAACTCCCTGGTTTCCGCTCAAATTCGGTGTGGACATGGAACGCATCCTCGTGCACATCATCAATGATCCACCTTTGTTTTTCGAGAGCCGATCAAATAAATGGTCTGTAGCTGCCGGTCGCCATTTGGAATTCAAGATTTACAGGGCATTCTCCCTGGAACGATTCGCCACCTAACAGCATTATCGCCAGTGCCTGCATAGCCTGTTCTGAGGGATCGAAGGTTGCTAGCACGTTTTCAAAGGAGGGAAGTCCGAGCACATCATAAGGCACGTCTGAACACACGGCCACTTTCTCTCGGGCGTTTTCGCCGATGCGTGCTCCCAACATGAGTTGACCCTGATTGCTAAGCGCTCTGTAACTCAAGAAAATGCAGTTTCTCTCAACACATTCAGTTGCAATCTCTTTGATCTCCTCATCTGAGGGATCAACGCTATATCTGATTTCGGTGAACTGTAGACTGAGGTCTTTGTCTTTTTTTGCGTATTTGCTTTTCTTGAGCAACTCCCGCAAGTGCGAAACAATTTTCATCGGATAGCGTGCATGGTTTGGCACCACAACGAGCCAGTTACCTGAACTAATCTCTGGCAGCTTACCGCGCAATAATGCAATCGCTCTTTGTGAGGCTTTGAGACTCGTCGCTTTTTCATACGACAAGAGTTCCTTCAAATCTCCACGGCGGCTCTTCAGGTCTTCGTCAGTGCACGTGACAGGCTTGAATGCTGCATCTAGGCGGGTGGCCGAATCAATCAAACTTTGCTCTGTTAGGCGACCACTTTTCACTGCCTTGCATATATATGAGTTGACTTCTTTTGTCTCTTCGGGAGAACTGCAGACAAGCAGAAGATCGTTTCCAGCTTCCAGCGCCAATACAGCAGCTTCTGGTAATCCCCATGTATCTGTAATCGCCTTCATCGTCAAGTCATCGGTCATGATGACGCCCTTGTAGTTGAAGTATTCGCGCAAGATGCCTGATATGACTTTGCGTGAAAGACTGGCAGGAATTGGCGCTTCTTCAATGGAGCTGATCCAGATGTGCCCCGTCATAATCGCTTTGATTTTTTCTAGACAATGTCTGTACGGCATTAGGTCATAATGCCAGAGTCCAGTGTTGCTCAACTTGCTCTCTGGCAAATCGAGATGGGAATCAAGATCGGTCGAGCCGTGTCCGGGAAAGTGCTTACCGACGGCTACAAGTCCCACTTCTGAGATGGCGTTGATGACTAACTCGGCAAGCAGTCCCACTTTTTTCGGATTGTCAGAAAATGCTCTTGTGGCAACAATCGGATTGACTGCGTTCGAAAGGACATCCATGACCGGTGCCAATAAGCAGTTGAAACCAACTGCCTTCAACTCAGTGGCTATGACGGTTGTTAGGTCCGAAATTACACTGGTATCGCCTGTAGCGGCAAGCGCCATGGCTGATGGAATAGGCGTAAGTATATGATCGAAGCGCTGAACCGCCCCGCCTTCCTCGTCCACTGCAATAATGGCTGGATGGCATGAACTGCTACGGATCTCATCACACAGCTGGGTCAGCTGTGCCAGGTCACGCCCATTTTCTTTGAAGAGTACTGCACCACCAATGATGCCTTTCTCCAGCAAGTTTTGATTGGCGGCATCCAATTCAGTGCCAGGCAGCCTTCCGAGGATAAGCTTGCCGACTGCCTTCTGCAGCTCTTTTGCAGAGGTCATTGAGTGAGTACCTTTCTAGAGTGCGCCGAGCAAACGGTAGACTTCCACTGCTCGCTGACGTCCTTTTACATTGAAGTTGCCTAGTGGTTTGAAGGCAAAGTGAGTGCTGGCCAATTTATAAGTAGCAGCTTCAACTATGATGGCACCAGCGTCTTCGTCGCCGATCAGTTTTTCTAGCCGGAATACTAGATTTGCGGTGTCACCAAGCAATGCAGTATTCGTATTGGCATGTCCGAGTGCACCAGCAGCAACGGGACCCGTTGCAAGCGCCATATCTACTTTCAGTGGATGCTCCTCGAACGGCCATACACTTTTGTCCTCAGCCATGTGCTCTGCGATCGCTCGCAACTCAAGGGCTGTTTTGCAGGCCTGATAGGCTTGCATATTTACGCCGCCATCATCACCTGTCCAGTAAGCCATGATCGCATCACCAGCAATCTTTTCGAGATTGCCAAAGTTCTTTCCGATCTGCTGGTTCATTACTTCGAAAACAGTTTGAGCTGCCTGCATCACGTCACCTGGCTTGTTAGCATAATCTTCGCTAAGGCGTGTGAAGCCTTTGATGTCGGCAACAAGAATGGTAGCGTTGATCAAATTGATGCGGAACTGTGTTTTGTCTTGTGCCTCTTTCGGTTCGTCAGGCAACTGATTGCTCTGATGGGGCGCGACGACAAGGTCGTATTGAGCAATCTGAATCCGGTCGCCGTTCTGCAAAGCGTATTCACGTCCGGGAGTGAGTCTTAGCCCGTTGACCATGGTTCCGTTGGTACTGCCGGAGTCGACGAGCGTCCAGCCATTTGGCTTACAGCGAATTTCGGCATGTTGCCCGGAGACTTCCGGAAACGGCAAAACAAGCTTCCGCTTCCCATCTGGTGCGGGTTTACGTCCAATCTGCAATATCTCGTTTTCCTCAACTTCTACCAAATATTTCTCTGGAGAGTCAGGATTGACAGTGATTGTGCCGATTTTCATTTAACTAAGAATCTTGCTAGTGCAGGTTTGCCGGGACCCTAAACTGTTTTCGACAAGCTTTCACAGGGTGGAGGTTAGCCCGAGCCCCATTATAACGTCAACTTTCAGTTGAGCCGACGAAAGCGATACCAGGGATTTAGTTGTTTTACGCTGACGATGAAGTCGTCTGTAGATCTCTTTGAAACACTTCCCGGGCGGAAGAGTGGCATTTGCTGGCTGGGCTAGGCTTTTACCAATATAAGAGAGACTTTACCTGCCTCCTCAAACTGATCCATATAGATAGATAGATCAGAATAGTCAGAATAGATAGATCAGTCAGACAGTTTTTGGCTTAGAAAATGAAAGGACCGCCCGGAAGGGGTCGGTCCTCTCAATTGATTTGATCTGTCCAACTCAGCCACTCTTAGGCTAAATCGCTAGCTAGAGCTAGCGTGTTTGCGCTGTCGTTTGGCTCTTACTGCTTAGAGTGGCTGGTTGAAAAAAAGCTGCTTTCAAATCAGCTACCCGGTCAAGACGCTCCCAAGGGAGTTCCAGGTCGGGTCTGCCGAAGTGACCGTAGGCGGCGACATCTTGGTAGAACTTACCACCGTTTTGTTTCGGCAGCTCGTTCAGCGCGAATGTCTTGATGATAGCCGCTGGGCGCAGGTCGAACAGTTTGTTGACTGCTTCGGTGATCTCGTGATCAGGATATTTGCCGGTTCCAAATGTTGTGACCATTACAGACACAGGGCGGGCGACGCCGATTGCATAGGCAACCTGTACTTCCGCTTTCTCCGCTAAGCCTGCGCCGATGATGTTTTTTGCTATGTGGCGTACAGCATATGCAGCCGAGCGGTCGACCTTTGTTGGGTCCTTGCCAGAGAAGGCGCCGCCGCCGTGACGCGCATAGCCGCCATAGGTGTCGACGATAATCTTGCGCCCGGTAAGACCTGCGTCACCGTGCGGTCCACCGACCACGAAGCGACCAGATGGATTGATGAAATAGCGTGTGTTCTCGTCAGGCTTGATGCTCAAATCGTGGAACACCGGCATGACGACGTAGGCTTTGAGATCAGCCGCAATACGGGCTTGAATCTTCTCGTTATCGTCAGAGCCGTCAATGACTGGATCATGCTGTGTGGAAATAACAATCGTGTCTACTCTTGTAGGTTTTCCGTCTACGTACTCGATGGTTACTTGAGTTTTGCCATCAGGGCGCAGATACGGCAACGTGCCAGACTTGCGAACTTCACTCAAACGGCGCGATATGCGATGTGCGACTGAGATCGGCATCGGCATGAACTCTGGTGTTTCGTTGCAGGCGAAACCGAACATCATGCCCTGGTCTCCAGCGCCGATATCCTGTCCGTCGCCGTCGCGTACTTCCAGAGCCTGGTTTACGCCGGCAGCAATGTCGGCAGATTGTTTGTTGAGAGCAACGAGAACTGCACAGGAATCAGCATCGAAGCCGCCACCGTGCTCGCCTGTATATCCGATTGATTTAATAACTTTCCTAATCAGGTCCTGAAAAGGAACATTTGCGTCAGTTGTGATCTCGCCAAAGAGCAACACGAGACCTGTGGCAACAGATGATTCCGCTGCTACGCGTCCCTGAGGATCTTGGGTGAGCACCGCATCCAGAATTGCGTCCGAAATCTGGTCGCAAATCTTGTCTGGATGTCCTTCCGTCACAGATTCGGAAGTGAAAAGATAAGTCTTAGTCAATTTACCGCTCCTTTTGCGATGCGGCGACTCCTGTTTCCGTGTGGTGCGGCACCGGACGCCTCTTCGAAACTAGTACTTGTACGGAGATTCCTCTGAAACCCATACTGGGTGATCTCATCGACCAGCCCGCGTATATATGTGGATCTAAGTTCGTATGCTAGCACTTTTCAATATTGACGAATTAAACAGATACAAGGAGAACGGGCTTAATTCGGCTAGCTCACTTGTGGTGATAGGATAATAGTCCCTGTCTCAATCCTGGCTATATATCGAATAGGCTCATTGCCGCTTCTTTTTAATGATCCGAACTGAAGCAAAAATGCGAAAGATGCTCGGGAAATAGTAGATGGTGAGATAGCATGCAGGAAGGTACCAAAAGCATGGCTACAGCTTATAGTCAAAAGAGTGATCGTGACCTGGTTTTGGCGTGTCAGAAACGCGAACCGGCAGCCTTTGAAGAGTTGGTGAAGCGTCATCAACGCACAGTTTATGCGTTGATTTATCAACTGGCACCAGATTGGACGGACACGTCCGATCTCGCACAAGAAGTATTCATCAGGGTTTACAGGTCAATCAACAACCTGAGAAATCCGTCGTCATTTCGTTCGTGGCTCACTCAGATTGTTACAAACCTTTTTTACGATGAATTGAGAAAGCGCCCACGCCGCTTGCCAACAGTGTCTATGGATGAGCCCACAGACGCCGACAATGAAAGTGAAACGACGCATGACATCGCAGATTCTTCGCCGCAGCCAGATGAAAAAGCATTGAGCCATGAAATGACCGACGTCATTAGGAAAGCCATGCTCAGACTACCGGAACAGTTTAGAACTGCCATCGTCTTACGAGAAGTGGAAGGACTTAGTTACGAAGAGATTGCCGTCATCACCAAGACGGAAATGGGCACTGTTAAATCCCGTATCGCACGGGCGCGAACAAAATTGCAAGAACTCTTGAAGCCCTATCTCGAGAATCGGACTTCCCCCAACGAGGTCTCAAGCTAGATGGAAGATGTGTGTGTAAAGTATCGTTCCGAGCTATCAGCGCTCGTCGACGGTCAACTAGACGCGAAAGTCCAGACGGAGATGCAGGCGCATATTACCGACTGCGAATCGTGCTCACAAGAATTCGAGACACTAAAATCGCTCGAGCAATTCCTCGGCGAGAATATGTTCTCAGATGATGTCGCCGTTCCCGAAATATGGGACTTACTGCAGGCCGAGCTGCCCTCTGTGTGCGACGTTATTCGCGATGACCTTTCTTCATTTATTGACGGTGAGTTGCCACCACCTGCTCATGAAGGCGTCGACAAGCACTTAAAAGAGTGTCTACCGTGTATGAGTACCTACAAGGAACTTAATAACGTCACAAAGCTGATTGCTAAAAATTTGGAATTGCCTTTAAGTATCAAGGTGGATTTGTGGCCAGCTGTCAAAGCCAGGCTGAATGAAGACTGTGCGTTGATTCAGGGTGAGCTTTCCGCTTATGCTGACCAGGAAGTAGAAATTCTGCGTCACCGAACAATCACTAAGCATTTAGTTGATTGTACAGAATGCAAAGGAAGTTTTGAGTCGATTTCTTCAGTTGGTGAATTGCTCAGAGACTCATATAGACCGGCGATGGCCGATGATTTCGACCTGTGGCCGGGAGTGAAGCGGCAACTACAGGTAGTGCCAATTACCCTCAAGTCGGAACAACAAACTGCTGCTCCGGCAGCGCAAACGAAAACAAAGTTCAAAACTCCTCGCTTGTTCGTGGCCAGTGCCGCAGCGGTGGTAGTATTGATGGTGGCTTCTACGACTGCATTTGTCGGGCTGACAAAGCACAAAGTAGTGCCGTTGAGTTCGGAAGCCTATTTGATCGAGTCGAGCATGTCCCAACCAACTGAAATCGCTGAGGCAGTGATCTATGACCCGGAACAATAAGTACAGCGTGCGCGGGCTAAGAAGAATAGTCATTGCGGCAAGTACAGGCTCTGGTCTGGCAGTGCTGACAGTGACTGTTCCTGTTCTTGCCGATGGGCACTGCCATGTACATTGGGACAAACTGAACTTGTCGCCTCAACAGTCGCAGCAAATTCAGCAAATTGAAGACGGCTGGTTAAAGACTTATTCTGAAACCGCACCTATGATAGCCGATGAGCAGCAACGTCTCAGGAAGAAAATCGGCGAACATTGCGACCAACTAGAAATAATTCAACTGCACAATGCTATTGACCGCCAGCAGATGCAGTTGCGGCAGACAGCTATGATGACCTTCCTGAAGAAGCGGGCTGTGCTCAACGACAACCAACAACGCAGCCTGGAAGTGATGATGAACGCTGAAATCAATCGCCGTCAGCAAGAGCTAAATCCTGGTTCGGGGCAAAGTGAAGTACCGAACGGAGTGCAAGATTTGTTAGAACGCGTCCACAACGCTTTCCCGAAGGCCGCTGATAGATAGTCCGACTTGCAAGAAAAAGGCGAAAATTTCGCCGTACCAATTTCTGACGTTTTTTCTGATGAGCTTTCCTCCGGCAAGCAGCGCCCATAGCCCTTGCTAGACCGGTCTGTTCTTGTGCGGATGTATCAAATTCTATGCTCAGTTCCATATTTCGGAACCGGGTCGTTTTGTGTTGCGTCCCCTCATGCCAGAGAAACAAATAAGTGAATTGATGACGGAGGCGTTAGGGATGAAGGTTATGAAGGCATTTAACATTGGCACGAGCCTTGGCGTATTGGCGACGACAATCGGTTTGTCGATGCCTGCTCAGGCGGACGAAGTAATTTTGGCACCTGTACCTGGTCTGTTAGTCACTCCGACAACAACCACCACAACTCGAACTGTAGAGGTAGCACCGGAAGCGAGCACTGTACTGGTCAGCCCTGCGCCAGCGTTGGCTGATGATACGATTGAGCGCCGAACGGTGATAGTTGGTGACCGACCGGCAGTCACCTCTCGCTCGACATTCATATCGAGCAGTCTCGGTAATCGCCCTGCTTACGGCGAGCGGCTGCGCCTTCTGCGTGAGCAGTTGGACAAAGGCATCGCCAACAACTGGATCCCTGCTGAGCAGATTGGTCCTCTAAAAAACAGGCTTGCCGCTTTGGACAACGAGGAATGCAGCGTTCGGAATGCGGGTTACTTGAAAGTAGACTGTGACTCCTTCGAAAAAGAGCTAACTGGCTACAATATCGATCTTTCTCACAGCATGGAAGGTCATAACTAACGTTCTGACCGACCTATGGTGAGACGGCGCCCAGCCACTATTGGCTGGGCGCTGTTTTTGGGGGGATGCCACCCAGGGGCTGCCTATACGTTTCATTGAAAAGTCCCGTTCATTATTGATCACTGTGAGCCCGCCCCGCCGGGCGAATGTACTATCATTGGGTATCGTTGAGTTGACTTTGGTTTCAAAGTCGACCCGACTCGTATCCCCAGGCTACCCGGGACTGGTTTCATGTTAATTCGCGAACAGCTCAAAGGAATAATTGATGACGCTCTTGAGGCTTCTGTCAAAGAGAAGAGTCTTGGTGCGCTAGAAAACGTTGAAGTGCCAGTTGTAATTGAGAAGCCGAAACTCGCGGATCATGGTGATTTGGCTTGTGGTATCGCTTTAAAGTTAGCTGGTGGTGCCAAAATGCCACCAATCAAAATTGCCGAAGCGATCGCCAAACATGTTAGGGAAAATCCGCGCACTGATGTCAACGCTATAACTAGCGTAGCAGTGGCTCCTCCGGGTTTCTTGAACTTTAAGTTGGGCACGGCGTGGCTCGCATCTGCACTGCGAGAAATTCACAAGCAAGGTGAAAATTTTGGCCGTACTGATTTGGGCAAAGGCAAACGGATCAACATCGAATATGTGTCCGCAAATCCCACTGGCGAGCTGCATATAGGGCATGGACGTAATGCTGTCTTCGGAAGCTGCCTTGCAAATCTAATGAAGTTTGCTGGCTACGATGTAGAGGAAGAATTTTATATCAACGATATCGGCGAGCAAATGAATGCTCTAGGCGCATGCGCCTGGGCTATCTATCAGCGCCGTCAGAACAAAGACGTGCCGTATCCGGAGACCGGGTATCCGGAAGACTCGCTAGTAGATTATGTTGATAGCATTATCGCCGACATTGGTGATAAGTATCTTTCGTTGTCTGACCAAGAAGGTCGGGCCAAACTTGGCGAACTAACTAAGAGCAAGTCGCGGCAGCAACACGAAGACGTTCTGCGAGCGCTTCGCATAGTGTTTGATAGATGGTTCTCTGAAACGACCCTGCATCAACAGGGAAAAGTTGCTGAGGTTTTGGAGGAGTTTCGCAAGCATGGCTATGCATACGAATCTGAAGGTGCTCTCTGGTTGAAGGCTGACGAGCTTGGAGACCAGCGACCGCGTGTGCTACGTAAAGGAACCGGCGCTACAACATATCTTGCAAACGATGCGGCTTATCATCTAGATAAATATCGCCGTGGCTATGACTTGATGATTAATATCTGGGGCGCTGATCACCACGGGCAGGTGCCTGGTCTGAAGGCCGCGATGACGGCGCTTGGACAGGACGCCGATAAATTGGAAGTAGTGCTTACTCAGATTGTCAGCCTCTCCAGAGACGGACAGCTGGTGCGCATGGCGAAGAGGAAGGGCACCGTGGTCATGCTAGCCGATGTGATGGACGAGGTCGGTGCCGATGCTGTGCGCTACTACCTGGCTGAATCTAATCCGCAAAACCCGATCGCTTTCGACTTGGAACTGGCAAAGAAGACTAGTCGCGAGAACCCGGCCTTCTACATTCAGTATGCTCACGCGCGATGCTGTGCAATTTTAAGAAGAGCGCTTGAGCCTCAAGTTAATGTAGATAAAGGCACTGAAGAGCCACCAGTGCTCACTGAACAGCAGTTCGCAACTTACCTTAAGGAGTACAAGACAGACGCCTCTGTCTTCGAGCCTGCCTTCTCCAGCGATCCCGAGATTTTCGCTCATCAAAAACGGCTCGTGATGACGTTGCAATCGTTCCCTGCTGAAATTAATGAAGCGACGATAAATCGGCAACCTGGGCGGATTGCACGCTTTGCTTTCGATGTCGCCAATGATTTGCAGAAGTTCTACGAAGTTAGCCGTGTCATTACAGATGATGCGGTTGCCACCAAAGCTAGTTTGGGTCTGATAATCGCAACTCGGCAGGTGTTGGCTAACGCCCTGGCTGTGATTGGCGTTTCAGCCCCGGACAGAATGTAGCCCAGCTATCTTAATCCCGCTATTTAATCCAAGACCGTGCGCAAATTCACGACTAAGCGTATGCTAGTTAAATAAGGCTTAGTTCCTAGGAATGTGCACATGGATAACAAATTTTCCCTGAAATTCAGTCAGGAAGAAGGGATCCTCTTGCTGACGAGTGCGAGATTGTTGGACAAACTTGTGGCCGGTGTCACTATTCATGCGAAGGAGCGCGATGAGCTGATTCATGAAATCATCGACAAGCTGTCGATGGCTATTTCACCTGAGCTGGCGTCGATGTCGGACGAACTCGCCAACGCCATTGTTGAATCAGTGTTGGGATGTGACGAACAAGACGACATTGATTTCTGCATGCAAGACAGCGAAAGCGACCCTGAATTTGTTGAGGCGACGCCAGACAACGCCAGCTACAATTTCCCAATTTATTCTACGGATCTCAGTCTGCCAGTCCTTCAAAAAGCCCTGAAGGACCATCATTCGGTGTCTGTCCAGTACTACAGTTTTGCACGTGAGTCCGTGGACGCACTCACACTCAATCCGCTTAAAGTTAATCTCGATGAAAATGTTTGGAAGATGGTTGCTTACTGCCATGAACTCGACCAAGCCTTGATATTCCGAGTTGACCGTATAAAAGAAGTGACTGAAACTGCGCGCAAGTTCGAAGCGCCTAAAGAACTGAAGAACAGTAAGTCGAGTACATTTGCTGTCTACCGTTAGCCTCGAGTTCTGAGCATGTGGCAAGCCTGAAATGCGCAGAGCAGCTGCCGGCTATGGCCTAAGCAACTGCGATTCGTGCGCCGGGAAGCTGCGGGTCAGGCAGCGCCTTGTTGAAGCACTTTGATTACCAATTGTGTGCGGTCCCGGACCGATAACTTTTCCATGATACGTCGCATGTGCGATTTGATAGTTTCCGGACTAATCGCAAGTGCTTGCGCAATCGCGAAATTTTTGTGTCCTGCCACCAGCAGGCGCAGCACCTCTTTCTCCCTCTCCGAGAGCGTGCTCAAAAGCGCGCTGTCGATATTTTTGGACTTTAGCGCTGCTGCCTGTAATGCCGGCGCTTCGAGGATTGTTTCGTTGCATTTTGCCAATTTTGCACCGATCCAGATCGAATTCGCCACCACAGTTGAAATTGCCAACTCCAGAATATGAGCGTCCATCTCGCTCGACGCATAGGCCAGAATTCCTCTTGCGGCCCAAGCCATCAGCTCTTTCGATTCGCATTGATGGTCTAAAAGAATGATCTTGGTTTGGGAAGAGCGCGTTTGAATCTGCGATGCCAACTCGAGCATCTCGGCTTCGCTAATGTCGAGGTCCAACACCACGATATCGGGCTGTCGCTGTGTGCACTGCTGCAACAGTGCTGAGACGTTGACAGAGTCGCCAATTACATTGGCGGAATTGATAAGTTCGAGCGTGTGTTTGATCCGCGTGCGACGCAATTGATCAGTCACCGCAACCAACACAGATGAAACAGTATTCGCTCGCATAGACACCCCTGCCGCGTTTGAGACCCATAGTTTTTTGATATCACTTGTCTTTCCAACAAATCAATTGGATGCACTAGCGAAGGCGGAATACATGCCGAATAAAACCACGAACTCAGCCGCTCATTCAGGACGGACTTTCAGTCGATTTCACGAGCATTTACCAACAATTGACAGCCGCAGCCGTTTCACGAGAAGATCAGTGACTTCCCACACCGAGAGTGTTTTATGAGCACAGCGACAGAAAATCCACAGGTAGTCATTAAGCCCAAAATCCGCGGTTTCATTTGCATAACGTCGCACCCGACTGGCTGTACAGCGCACGTTCAGGAGCAGATTGATTATGTCAAGAAGAATTCTCCTATCGAAGGTGCCCCAAAAAACGTGCTTGTCATTGGTTCGTCTACTGGCTACGGGCTGGCATCGCGCATCGTAGCCGCATTTGGCGGTAAGGCAAAAACTCTGGGTGTTTTCTTCGAAAAATTGCCAGATGGTTCGAAGCCTGCCACAGCTGGCTGGTACAACTCGGAAGCATTCGCCAAAAAGGCGGCGGAAGCCGGATTATACGCCAAGAACATCAATGGAGACGCTTTCTCTGATGAGATTAAGGAGCAGACCATTGCTGCGATCAAAGCTGACATGGGTCAAGTCGATTTAGTTGTGTATAGCCTTGCTTCTCCACGCCGCACGCATCCGAAGACCAAAGTCACATATAACTCGGCGTTGAAGCCAATTGGGCAGACCTTCACAGCCAAAACTCTAGACACTGACAAAGACCTGGTCAAAGAAGTAACTATTGAGCCAGGCAACCAGCAGGATTTAGATGACACTGTTGCTGTTATGGGTGGTGAAGACTGGAAGATGTGGATGGATGCGCTGAGTGCCGCCGGAGTGCTGGCAAAAGGCGCGACTACTGTTGCCTATTCGTACATCGGACCTAAGGTAACCTGGCCAATTTATAAAGATGGAACCATCGGTCGCGCGAAAGCAGATCTGGAAGGCACTGCCCGCGATATCACCGAAAAATTCAAGGCTCAAGATATTCACGCTTACGTGTCTATTAATAAGGCTCTTGTAACACAAGCCAGTTCTGCTATTCCAGTTGTACCCCTATATGTTTCTTTGCTCTACAAAGTGATGAAGGCTAAGGGATTGCATGAAGGTTGCATAGAACAGATGTATCGTCTCTTCGCCGACCAGCTTTACAATAACCACAAGCCTTCGTTGGATTCGGAAGGTCGGATTCGCGTTGATGATAAGGAAATGCAAGACGATGTACAGAAGGAAGTTGAGAGTCTATGGCCGCAAGTAACGACTGAGAACTTGAAGTCGATTTCTGATTACGACGGATATAGAAAAGAGTTCCTCAGGCTCTTTGGTTTTGGATTTCCTGGCGTCGATTACGATGCACCGGTGGATCCAACCAAAGTCTAAGGGCGCTTAACAAGCAGGAATGCTGCTTACGTTTAGGCGATATGCTCGACGGGCTAGATAGTTTGAGAGGGTAGGCAAGATACCTTTGCCTATCTTTCTTTTTTTGTTTTTTGTCTCCACAACGTGCGGATGGGTGACTGACTATGGTCTACAAAGACTTTGACGAACTGCTCGAGCAGTGGGACCCTAGCAGAGGAATAGAAGATAGTACGACTCCTCCTCGCTCATGGTACACAGATTCCAAATTTTATCAGCAGGAAGTGTCGCGCATTTTCGAACGTTGTTGGTTGCCGGTCGGTAGGCTTGACCAGGTGGAGAATCCGAGTCAATATTTCACCGGCGAAATTGCTGGCAACCCTTTTGTAGTCGTTCGGAGTGCAGATGATGGTAAGTTGTATGCTCACCATAATGTTTGCAGGCACAAGGGTGCAATTGTCGCCAGGCAGGAAGAAGGTGGCCATGTAAGCTGTTCCTTTTTTCAGTGTCCATTCCACGGTTGGGAATACAACCACGATGGAAGTTTGAAAAAGGCACCACTGATTGGTCCTCAGCGTGAATTCAATAAAGAGCGAGCCGGATTACCTCCTATTTGTGTTGATACATGGGGGCCGCTCATTTTCCTCGATTTAGACGGACCTTTTGGCGGCTTGTCTAATCCGCGTAACCTGAAAGAAGACGTGAAAGACCTAAATGAGATTTTGGAGGCGTCTAATTGGACGAAGTTGAAATACTCTAAACGCGTCGTTTATGAATTTAATTGTAATTGGAAAGTATTTGTAGATAACTCTCTTGATGGTTGCTATCACTGCGTTTATGCGCATGAACAGTTGGCTGAACATCTGAATTTAGATAAGTTCGAGGTGCGGGTATTCAATCGCAGTTCAGTGCAATATGGACCTACTAAAAATCCTGATCCCAGACTCGGTAACAAAGTAGCCTACTGCTTCTTATATCCGAATCTCTTCATCAATCGCTATGGAAACATGATGGAGTTCAATATCGTAGAACCCCTCGCCGTCGACCGTTGCCGTGTAACGTTCGATTTCTTCTTCGACTATGAAAATCTCGAAGACTGGGAATCGCGCAAACGTATCCGTGAAGACATCGCGAGCACACATATTGTGCAGCAGCAAGACATTGAAATTTGTGAATCGACTCAAAAAGGCATGCAATCTATGTCTTTTAGGAAGGGAAGATATTCGTCACTTTTGGAGAGAGCTGCTTATCAGTTCCATGTCTTGCATTGGTATGAATTACGTGGGCTAATTAAATGAGTACTGTTGAGTACTGTACCTTTTGTTTGCAGCCGTTTTTTCACCTTCATTCTAAGATGATGATGTGAACCAGAGAGCCGAAATTGCAGAGCTTTTTAGAACTATTACCGGTGCTGTTATTGTTGCTTATTTGCGGACTGTTCGCAGTGGCATCGATCATTGCTTTAATAGTCGTTTTTTGCACAACGGGGCAGGCTCGAACAGTCGCCATAAATTTTTTACTGGGCTTTGCTACTGTGCCGTTAGTGGCGCTGATTTGTATCCCTCTAGTGTCACATCTGCGACAAGAAGGACGTGACTCGATAATTAAGGCCGGGATTGAAAGTTCG
Source organism: Oculatellaceae cyanobacterium (assembly GCA_036702975.1). Lineage (GTDB taxonomy): Bacteria > Cyanobacteriota > Vampirovibrionia > Obscuribacterales > Obscuribacteraceae > DATNPX01. Next base: position 142,866 of record DATNPX010000026.1, on the reverse strand, counting down.
ACTATATCACTCAATCTAGCTGCCATCATGCCATATGCAGAGAAGCGCAGCCAACTTCTTAAGGCAGGAGTAGACCTTGGCTATCCGCTTGAGTCTGAAAAGGCATTGCTCAAAGAAACACAAGCCTTTTTGAAAGAGAGAACTGCGCACCGCCCAAAACGAAAAAGTAAGTGGTTTTCAAAATATGTTGTTTGGTGTGCCGAATATGCCCTGGTAACGCGTGCGCTTGGCGAGGATGATGCCGCTTGTGCGATTCTGGAAAAGTCAAAGCGCGAGGATTCGACTGGTTTGGTCGCAACGGTCGAAGCGGTGACATGCAAAAAAGACTTGACCAGACAAACGAGCGAAGACAGAGACAAAGACGAGGACAAAGACAATTCCCAAGACAAAGACAAAGACGAAATTTTAACGACTTTAGATAATCTTCCCAAGGGATGGTATCGAGACACCGCGCGTTTGCTGGCGAGCAAACAATTTGCCGATAGCTCCATTGCTCAAGCCATTGAGTCAGCACGAGATGCTCGGTCTGCTGAAGTTTTGCCCGCACTTGTGGCGGTTCTTTTGCTTGTGTATGGCGTGAACGTCATCGGCGTGATTGCATTATTTCTTGGTATTTTTTGTAGGACAAAATTTTTGCCGAATCGCGAAAATTTTCATTCGAAATTGCCTACTTTTAGGCAAGTCTATGGAATTTTTCTGTTCACAGTTTATTTCCAACTTCTAGTCATGGGCATTGGCTGGCTCATTACCGAAAAAATAATGGGCACTGCCATGGCTGAAAAATTGTCTCTTGCAATTGGTGTAGGTGGAATGATCGCCGGATATTTTACCGGCTTGTATCTCTTTTTACTGCGAGGTCTGAAAACAACATCAGCCTGGGAATTGCTTTCGCTCGATGCCAAGCCGCGCGAATATCCACGCTTGATTGCGACTGGAGTGGGGGCGTTCGGCACATTGATACTGTTTGATACCGCCTGGGCGTTTTTATCCTCAGCCTATATTCACGACACCACGAACAATCCTGTCAGTGCACAACTCATTACGTGGTCGACTGAGCCGGCATTTGGAACAATCACTTTTTCATTGCTAGCTATTGGTTTTCTTGCACCAGTCGGCGAAGAGGTGGTCTTCCGGGCCCTCTTGTTTGGATGGCTTCGTAAGCGCTTTTCTGTTTGGATATCTGTCTTAATCAGCGGCGCTATTTTCGCATTGTTTCATGCAGACCCGGGGCAGCTTGTGCAGTTGACAGCCGCCGGTTGTCTGCTCGCTTTTGTCTATGAACGCACCCGCTCGTTGATTCCTACGATTGTTGCGCATGCGTGTATGAATAGCACTTCTGTCATTATTACCTTTCTTATGGGATATGCCGGAAAGAGTTAGTCTCACAGTGCGCGCTGACTTGAACTGAAATTAGACGCCTACCCCAACGGCAATGGTCTGCTTTTGAAGTTCGTATACCTTGAGATTGCAGTATGCACTCTCAAGGTTTGGTGCCGATATACCTTTCTTTTCGCCTCTAGCGATCAAGTCGCCGAGAATTTGATCGGCTTCTATCTTGCTGCCGCTCTGCATGTCACGCAGCATGGAAGCCGTCAATTTCGACTCAGTGTCTTGAAGTCTATCTGCATAACCTTTATTGGGGCTAAATCCATTGGCATTGGCGATGGCCAAGCATTCGTTAAAAATCCTTGCGGACAGTTCTTTTCCGTATGGGCTTTTCGCTATCTCTCCGATCGTTGCACGCATCGACGTGGTCAGAGCTGCCAAAGATGAGATCATTACCCACTTTTCCCACATATCAGATTCGATCTTCGAGCTGAGTTGAGCGTCGCAGTTAGTTCTCTTGAACAACTCATCGAGTTTTTCAATTCGCTCTGTTTTTTCTCCGGAGAGTTCACCGTACTTGATCGAATGTTTGTCGTTGAGGTGAAGAATTTTGCCTTCCGAATCTAACGTAGACGAAATAATGCACAAACCACCAATTACATGACCTGAGCCGAATTCATTTTCGAGCACTTCCATATGTCTTATGCCGTTCAGCAGTGGAAATATTGCTGTGCCTTTGGCGACGGCTGATTTGACTGAGTTAATAGCGCTGTCGAGATCCCACGCTTTGCAAGACAAGACGATGACATCATAGGTCTGGGTTGGCTTTTCGATAACTTGCAAATCAGCGCACTCATACGAACCGTAACTGCTGACGATTCTGAGTCCGTTTTTGCGAAGCAGCTTAGCTCTCTCCGGACGGACCAGGAAGGTTACGTCTGCGCCTTTTTCCGCCAGGCGTCCGCCGAAATATCCGCCAACAGCGCCTGCTCCTAGAATCAAGACTTTCATCGATCGGTATCCTCTGTTCTACCTGTCAGGCTAGCTATTGTACTAAAATGGATTGCGCTACTTCGGGGGCTGCGCTGTTTGTGAAGGCACATTCCTAAGGCTCTGGTTACGCTAACGCAGGAATTTATAGTGAAAATTCGAACTTGCTATTTCAAAGTTTCATCCATGTCTCAGTCCGTTCAACTTTGGAAATCGCTTCTTGAACTAGAGCCGGTAAAGTTCGGTGAGAAGTATTCAGAGTTTAGATTGGAGAACATCAACCTCGGTTTTGTCCTTAACGATTTCGGCGACAAGTTTGCAGGATCGAATTGCGTTCCCGTGTTTGAATTTGCTGACGATGAACTACCGCCGTATATCGAGCGCGCGAAGTCCCTGAACTGCTCGGTACTTTTGGACGGGCTTACGAATCCGAATCTTCGCAGCATAGTGTTTGCCGACCCGTGGGGCAATGAGTTCGAATTCAGTCGATTTCATGATTAATTCGATTGACGACCAAGATCTATAATCGAACTACTTACAAAGTGCGGCTCGGACATTTAATCTCCGGGCTTGTCCTAAATTTGACCCAAATCGTGAATATATTACTGAAACCCGACACCTCGAACGATAAGTTGCATTGTGGGAGATGAAGCAATGACCGATCACCGAGAGAAGTTTGACGCCAATCATGCGCTCAGTCATAAGTTCAATAAAGACGAAGCGAGCCTTTTGAAAAGTGTTTTGGCTGGCGACAGGCATAACACGCTCGTCAAAGACGCGCAAGAAAATCACATTCATGACAAAAAGGACCGAGAGGAAAGAACCGCTCTCGGCATCCAAAATCGTGAGCTAGACGAGCTAAGGAAGAATTTTCAAAATTTACTACCCGAAGGAACTGTCATCGCCGGTCACGCCAAATCAGGAAACCATGATTGTTTGCTAGTCAAACCAAACAAAGATTCAAATGATGTATATGCTATAGATCCCGAGACAAACACAGCCCGCGGGCACTATAAGATTGAGCATCAGGGTGGCAAATCGACTTGGGTGCAGGTGGCCGAGAGTCAGCCGCTTGCGCAGGATCAGGGAACGCTAAAGAAAGGAGATGTCGTCAGCACCTATAGCGACAAGGGTCAGGTTGCTACTTCCGCTAACGGCCATGTTCGCGAAATTAAATATCCGCCCGGTAGTAAAAATATTCAATCACTTCAATTCGACGAACACGGTCAGCCGGATAAGTGGACGGATGGCACAGGCGGTGTCTGGATCAGACAAGGAACTCCGCATAACGGCGAGGCAACCTGGGTTTCAGGTAACTCGACCTGGAAGGGGAAGGTTAGCTTCAATTCGAAGGATAACTCCGTCACAGAGCAGGAAGATGGTTCCGCTGTTCAGAAAACTTTCAATCGAAATGGAAGTGAAATAGAAAAGAGAAAAGATGGTGGCACGATAACTCACGATACCGATGGTCGCTGCGGCGTTGAATTTCCTAAAGACAGCAAAAACATTCGCGGTGTTCAATTTGATGCTCAAGGCCACGCTTCTCAATTGACTGATGCACGTGGAGTCAAGTGGACGCGACAGACAAACCCAGGCGCAAATGGAGAAAGCGTTTACGTAACTTCTGAAGGGCAGAAGTTCAACGGTATCGTTTCGTTTAACAATTCTGATGGCTCAGTTTCGATGCAAGCCCATGGAGATTCTTGCAAGAAAACATTCAAACTCGATGGCTCAGAGACTGATGCTTATGGAGATGGTGGTGTGATCTCACTTACGGCTAAAGGACAGATTAGTGAGATTACCTATCCAAATAGTAAAAACATAACTGATATAAAGTTCGATGCGCACGGCAAGCCAAATGAATGGATTGATGGTGCAAACGTGAAATGGTCCCGCCACGGCGAACCGGATGGTCACGGTAATGCAAGCTGGAGCGCTGCCGGAAAACCAGAGTGGAAAGGCGTCGTTGCATTCAATCCACAAGATAAGTCCATTGTAGCGGTTGAAACGGCCACGAATATACAAACCACCTGCAGTATTGATGGTACTAAGGTTGTCGTCAACAAAAATACAAACGAGACTACTCGTTACAACAAAGACGGAAGTGTCGACGAACCTAAGTCGGTGATTGCGGCTGGTGCGATTCCGCCTCATGCTGGATATAAGACTGACTTGGAATGAAGTCTTGTGGTCTTGTGAGCATGTGCGGACTTTGCGTCCCGTGAATTGTGGCTAAAGCTTTCGACACCGCAGAGTCATTGATGCACCACCGTCCATAGTATCGTAGATAATGTCTCCGGTTGACGGGTCAATAACCAGGTTTATAACCTGAAACGCTTCTGGCTGTGATTGGCCTGGGCGGCGCGGTTCGGTGACATAAAATTCGTCGTCTGCGCCATTTATCTTCTTCTGGTCGATGCGCCATCCATTATTTAGAAGGGCAACTGCTTGTTTCCCGCTTAGGTTCTGGTAGTAGACGTTTCCTGTCTCCGGATCAGCTGTGACATCTTTGACGATTTCGACTTGTGGTACTTTTTGTCCTGGTTTCAGGGCCCAGCAAATAACGTAGTTGTCATCTTCAGTCTTTTGAATATTGGTGCCATCAGCCCATTGAATGAGTGCGACCGTCTCATCATCGAGAAATATATCCCAGAGCGGTTGTCCGTTGGCTGTGGCTACGTGAATATCGGCGGAAGACTCCGCCCCACTGTGGTTGATTGGCTCTGTCGCTGCAGAACTGGTTTGTTCAAGTGAAGTAGTGGATGATGCGGTGGCAGTTATTGGTGGCGCCGTCAATGGTGTCTGAGTTGCAGCCGCAAATTGAGGCATGCTTACCGCTGGTTGGTATGATGCTGGCGTAGTTTGTGGCTGAGCGATTGTCGCTGGACTTGCTGCGTAGCTAGTAGTTGCCGTGAATGTAGGTTGAGCCGGCGCAGTCTGGTTAGGAATTGGCGCGAGAACTTCAGGCTCATGAGGTAGTGCGCCGGCACCTGCCTCTACGACACTGTAGTCATCTAGCATCAGCAACTTTCTGTCGCCCTCGAACATCACACCAATAACCTGTCGTCCATCTGTGCGTTCGGTCGAATAATCGGAGTCTGCATCAGCCATAAGCACCAGTTGTTCCATCGCACGACGAACCTGCGCCGGATCAGCATCTTTTCGAAGAATTAAGGCGTCGCCATCGAAGGGCTTTTTAGGCTTTGGTACTTGAGAGAGAACTTCTCTCGGTAAGAGTTCTGCAGCGTTTCCGAAAGATTGACTAATTCCGCTTTTTGCGCCCTTCTTCAGCTTGTTCATATAAGACTTGTAGCCATCAACATGTTTTTTTAGACCAGCGAAGGCTTGAGCGGTCACGTTTTCATCATCATCGTCGTCGTAACCCATTGAACTTCTCCCAGCGTGATTGTTCTATGGTTCCTGTTGCTTATACGCGACAGAACCTGTAGTCTTGAACATTAAATTCATACCCAGAAATTGACCCAAGATTGACCTGATGGTTCGGTTTAATGCCAATAGGGCCGGGAAAATCTTATTAGAAACCCATCCGATTTCGTTCTGGATTTGCGCGCCTGAATCTTACTAGTATCTAGCTACTATCAAGCGGGGACAACCGATGGCGGGAGACGCACATGGGGCTAAAGGCGGAGACGCCCCTTCTAGCAAAAAGAAGTCCTCAGAGGGCGAAGGCAAAGCTAAACCAAAGGCAAAGCCCTCCGGACACGGAGATAGCAGCACCGGTCACAGCAGCGACCACAAACCTTCCGCATCAGACCATCAGGGTGGGCACGTAACAAAAAAGCCTGCCGGTACAGACCTTCACGGAGCGATGAAGGCTTCGCAGAAGAAACTCGAGCAGTCGGTCCAGGGCACGAAAAGGGCGGCGCACGAGCAGACAAAGAGACCTGAAGCCGAGTCGAAGGCTGGCAATGGAGGTCACGACGGTTCGAAGTCTGGAAAGGTTGGGTCGAAATTTGATATTTCGTCTTTCATCAACGCCACAAAAAAGGCGGTTGAATCTGCCGAGAAAGCGCTGATCCATCCACCTTCGGAAGCACACAAATCAGGCGCCGATAAACTAACCCGTGAACAGCGCGCACACCTTGGTAAATACAAAGATCCAGAGACTCAAGTTACCCATAAGTACGATAAACATGGACGCGAAACAGAGACAGATATTCCTGGTGGAAAGCAGACCAAAAACCACTACGAGGGAGACAGTGATAAACCTTCCAAAGTACTTTCTCTAGACGAGCACCATCGCGTAACAGATATCGTTACGGCAAAAGGACAGCATACTCATCTCGAATATGCAGCGAACATCGATGGCAAATCGCATTGTACGTCTATGAAGGTCGAGCGAACGAATCCCAATGGCGGCGGCTCTCAAGTTGAGTGGCAGGTATCAGCAGATAAAGAGCGCACCATCCACGTAAGCGAAAATGGCGAGGTGCGGGTCAGTTCGAAACAGAAATCTCAAGATGGCAAATCGTTGAATGTTGATGAACAGTACAACGATGATGGAACCAAGACTACTCTTACATCCTTTCATGGTCATCGACTGGCAAAAGAACTTTCGATACCAGGGCAGAAGGGGGAGCAGAAAGTCCATTCAATTGAATACCACTATTCAGCGCCGTTAGCGGAAAAGATGGACCCGCACACTAAATGCCAGAGCGTGGAAAAGAATGACAAGGGTCAGATAGTTCATCAATATCAGTTCAACAATTTAAGTGATACCGAGCATTGGAAACCTGCCACTCAAACAGACATTCATTATGAAACCAATGGTAATACCAAGTCTGTGACGTACGATCTGACCACTGGGCATAAAAACGCCGTTTCCGAGACAGATGTTACAGTTGAGACAAAAGAAAACTCAAAGATTCAAAAGGCTATCACGTACGATCTGAATTCCGATGGTACGAGAAAGTCAGCCGTTTATGAGGCAGATTCGAGGCAAGAAACACATGGCACCGTCACCACTCTTACCACCGAAAGCTTTGATCTCCGCCATGGTAAAGTGCCACTAGCAAGTAGCAAAAGAACGCTTGATAGCGCGAACGGCAGCAGCACTGATGAAGAATATAGATACGCAGATGGCAAAATTGTAGCCAAAGATTTTGCGCGCAAATCGGTGACTGCAACTGGCGAGACGTCGGTCGTTACCACCGCAGTTCGAGAAAGCAAGGTTCTGCAGCACAAAGAGGCGGATTTCAATAGCGATGGTAAACCAGTGTCTCTCAAGACAGAGATGGATGGACACCACTATGAGTTCAAGTTTGATAAAGACGGAACTGTGGAGAGGAAAAACGGTAGCGCCGTCGTTCTCAAAGATGGAAAAGAGCTATCAGTTAGTGGACTTAAGGAAGAAGATGCGAAGAAAGTAGCAGAGGAGATCAAACATCTTTCTACTGACGCGGCGCGTTACATGTCTGATGTGCATGTACAGTTCGATGTTCGAGCGAAAGTGAAAGAAGAAGCTCGACCGTCCGAAACAGTTGCAGATGATAAAGCGAATCAGGATGCTGCCGCCGAGCGCGCGAAGAAAGGCGAGAAAGAATTTATAGATGCCACTGGAACTCAGTTCAAGTGCGATGATAAAGGGCGCATCACAGATCAGACCAAGGGCAATGTCCATGTCCATATAACCTATGGTGATGATTCGTTGCACGCGCAAACCATCGAGGTTAAGCCACCAGTAACTGAAGGTGGTGGCTTTTACTATGCGGATTCCAACCAGCAGCTTGAGATAGATCAAAAGACCGGTGCGACATCAATTACCCGTTTTAACGCAAAGGGCTACAAAGTTTGGGACGAACATTACGCACCAGGCGAAAATGCGCCATCGAAAGGCACTTATTCATACTCAGACAACTCTGGTTTCCCCACGACTGACCCAGACAAAATAGATCCAAATCAGAAGGTCCGCTATCAAGTCGTGAACAAAGATGGGAAGACCAGTGACTATTATGAATTTGAGAATGGGAAGAATAAGCAGTTTCCACCTGAAAGTGCTGCGCAGCATGTTCACTTTGATGCCACTACCGGTAAAGCTGTTGAGATAACCTTGCGGTCTCCAGGTCAGCAAGGCCCGGAAGTTACCACCACATACTCGCTGAAGGACGGCAAAGTCGTTCAGGCCGCTCAAAATGGTCAAGTCGTCCCGAATTTGTCTGCCGAGCAAGCCGGCTCTATCGAGAAGTTTGCCGACCAGATGCAGAAGAGTTGCAATCCCGACAAACCTGAGACGAAGCCTCAGGAGCTAAGTGAGGACGACAAGCAGAGGCTGAAAAGCGTTGCCGAACAATTGCGATATGAAGCAGGTTACAGTAGCACGCTCAAATACGCAAGCGGCGATAAGGTTGAAAATATTCTCAAAGGCCTTACGCAAGCCGAGATTAACGAAGTTCGTACTCAATACGCAAATGAGTATTCGGGTGCCAGTCTAGAGCACGATCTAAGCGCATGCTATGCATTTACAGGTTCCGGTCAGGACCGCCTTAAAGAGCTTCTCTACAAAGATGATGATACCGATACGGCGATTCGTATTCACAGGTGTCTTGCCGAGCATGGTGAGTGGACTACTACGAATTGGTCCATTAACACAGATATGCGCCTTACAATGAATCATCTCAACAGCGAGCAGTGGACTGCCGCGCGCAAGAAGTATCGTGAAATGTATGGCGAGGAGATGACCATCGCCATTAGCTCAAACGAAAAGGTGCCGCAAGAGTTCAGGGACGCACTGCCACTATATCTGAAGGGTGTCGACCGCTTGACGGCTGATGACAAGCTGAAGATGGCACAAATTGCCTTAAATGCAAAGAACATCGATATGTTCAAGGACGTTATGTCCGGTTCGGACGATGATGTCCGGAGCAAGTTCATGTCGTCTGGTGGTGAGGACCATTTGCGGGCTGCATTTGGAAGCGGTAGTGACTATTCTGCAGCACATTCCGCTGCACTTGATGGAGTCAATCGCATTTCCGAAGAGATTGCCATCAACACTGGCACAACTTCTACGAATCGGGATGGCGTATATAGTGCAATCGATAAAATGACCGATAAAGAGCGGTATCAATATAGTGAAGGAAAGAAGCTAGCCAACTCTGATCCTGCGAGTCTCACTGACGAGCAAAAAAGTAGTTTGCATTTCTACCAGACCTTGCATGGACAGTTGGAGAGTTCCGTCATGTCTGCTGAAGTTTTGGGGTTGGAAGATCGCATCAATGTGAAAGGCGGCGGCTTAGTTTTCCAAATCTCTCAAGGTCAAGGCCATATCTACAACACCGGTGCGCAAGACCAGCTAAGCAAATTCGAAAACATGTCCGAAAAGCAATGGCAGGACCTCCACGATTATATAAAAGGCTCAAATGGTGCCGCGCACCCGGAATATCGGCAGCAACTTTTGAAAACTTTGAGCGAGGAGAAAGGTTTTCGCATAGGTGATGACGAGGTCAATAAGATCATGACCTTGTTCGATAAGAAAATGGGAGCGGATACATTTGTAGATAGTCGTGTATCCGGTCAGCGTGATGTAATCGATAAGTTGCAGGCCGAGCGCGGTTGGATTAATAACGACCGCTCGGCGGCGCTAAAGGCTATTGCGCAAATGTCACCAGAAGAGCAGCAGCATTTTCGCGAAGACCCAAAATATCGTGAGCAAGTTTACGATCAGCTGCAACACTTTATCCAATATGGAAATCAGGATGCTTATGACCAAGCATCCCGAATGCTCAGTATGTACCAAGATGATGTTCATGGCGTCTTTGGGCAGCTTCGAAAAGTCAACAGCATGAATCTTCGCACCTCTGATCTTGCAAAGATCAGTCAGGATATTGCGACCAGGCAAGCTGCAATAGATAAGATGCCACAAGGCACGGCAAGGGAAAAAGCGCAAAAGGAACTTGACGCGCAGCCTACCAATTTCAAGTCTTTAGAAACTCAAATTGCCCAAATGAAGCCAGGCGAAGCAAGAGACAATGCCGAGCGCATGATGCGACAGCTGGCAGACGGTAAGTCACCCGATATGGAAGATTCTATGGCGAAGCTTGCCGGTATTCGATCTCAATGGTCTGCCGATGCAAGGCAGACTATCAATGTGATGGAAGAAGGATTCAAATATGATCCGAAATTGCTGAAGCGTGTGCAAAACCCACTTACGGCAGATGATCGTGCGCTCTCGGATAAGTACACGGAGCTGGCAAAACATTCGCTGAGCATAAACCCGGACTGGAGCTACAGCAACTGGAACCAATATGGTAAGAGTTTGATGGAAAGCTCAGACGGGCGACTCGGTCTGGGTAAGAAAATCGAGATGCAGACTGGCTATTTTTCAACTGACCGTGTCGGCATTCTCAATGATATTGCAAACGCTCGCCCTGACGAATTGAAACAATTGCAAAATGAGCATTCGGCGCTGCGGCAACAGTTGAATCAGGTTGTTGCGAGCGGATTGTTTCAAGGGGATGCTGGCGACATCAGCAATAACGCTCCGTATCAACAAGTTCTCGACAATGTCATCAAAACTGGAAAAGTCGAGGCTGAGGATAAACTCCGATCCTATATTGTGAATACCGGCTGTTCCTCCAATATTATGGAGCTTTTGCATGACACGCCGCCGCAAGAGCTAGACGCACTGGCAGCTGCATATTCGAAAAAATACGGTCGCGATTTGCGAACAGATTTGAACGAGAAACTCGGTAAATCTGAAGCTGCAGATGTAAACGAAATGTACTACAAGCCCAGCAGCGCAGAAGATCTTTTCCGGCATGCGCGAGATCAATACTTAGATAGTCGTAGTGGCTTCGGTAGCGCTGTTACCGATTTTTTCAATGTTGGCACCGGCCATCAGTTAGATGAAAGTGTGCGCCATATTACGACTATCCTCGCTCAGTCAAAGGAAACCGGCAAGCCGTTATCGCCGCATCAAGAGGAGATGCTACGAGAGCATCTTCAGAGCGCCGTAGACTCGTTTCATCAGGACTTAACTAATTTCAAAGCGTCGAAATCCGCCGCTGCTGAATATGCCGGTCAAGCCGTAATGGCTGCTTTGACTGTTGCTGGCGCAGTCCTTACTGCTGGTAGCAGTTTGGCAGCAGAGTCTCTTGTCGCACTTGAAGCTGCCGAGGCGGCAGGGGAGACTGAGGAAGTTGTGGAGCTGACGTTCCTTGCCCGGTGCGCACTTTCGGCTAGAACTGTCATCCCTGGTATACAGAAAGCCGTGAATTTCTGTCAATCGGCAGGCGGCAATGCGCTCATTAACACGGGCTTGCAAATGTCAATTGAGGGTAACGATAGTGACGGTAACGTACTTCGTGACATGCTCAACGGTGCCGTCCAGGGAAAAATGATGGAGATCGGTGGACCTCTTGCATTCGGCAAGGCTATTCAGCTTGGAGAAGGCACCGCTGCTTTCGCTGCTCACGATGCTGTTGGTATTTTGTTTGAAAAAGAGGGCTTGGGTTTAACTAACGTTTTGGTGAAGGGTGAAAGTAAACAGGTCTTCGAGCAAACGCTGAAAACCGAATTCGGTACTACCATTCGCGGAATAATGGTGCAAGGTGGTCACGAAATTCCTCCTGAGGCATTGACCGGAGCCGCTGGAAAAGCTTTGACCGCAGCTTTGAGACATGAAGTGGTTTCAAGTGGCGAACACAATATAGAACGCGCTGTTCAACAACGCCTTGAGGAACTCGCTACTCAACGGTTTGGAGCGGATGCTGTCAATTTGATAAAGCGAGATGCTGAGTCAAATGCACTTAAGGAGCTAGGGCTTGGCGCCAAGATCTTTCCAAAATCAATGGTCGAAAAGGAAGTCGAGGCCCGCGTTCAGCATGCGCTAGCAGCGAAGATTATGGAAAAGACAGGTGGTCAGCTCAGCGAATGTATCGGCGCTGCAGGTAAAGCACAATGCACGAACTTTCTTAAAGGACTAGTGGAGTTCGGAGGCGAAAATACTCATGTTCTTGCGCGCTATGCGCGAGGGTTGGGAATGGCTGCCGGTGGTGGCCTGTTTGGTGGCACCGGTTCTGGATTCTTAGAAGGCCTCGAAAACTGGGACCATAACAAGTCGTTCGACCAAAATATGGCCGCTATGGGCGAGCACATAGTTGGTGGAATTCAATCCGCAATTGTTGGTGCGATGACCATGCACCCTATGGCGATGGGCTCACACATGGCTATGGAGCAATTGACACATGCAAACATTGAGTCTCCAAAATATTCAGTGCGAAATGGTGCTGTTGAACGTGTCATTCTTCCTGGGCATGACAACTGCTTTTCCTTCTCACCTGCGCTTGTGCACACTCCTGAAGGACCCTACGCGCTCGCCGAGGAAGGACGGCTGCGAGGTAAGTGGACCACTATCGAAAACGGTGCACCGAAGGCGGTGTCGCAATTAACAGTTGAAGGTCACGTAGCCCATGCACTCGGTATTCCTTCTGAGGGCTGGTATTCCCTGCCTGGTGGTGTCAGGGAAGCTGTTACCCCTGAAGGTATGGTCGCCCGCATAGGACCTAGCGGTCACCTTGAAGTCGCGGCTAACCGCGCGAAATTGGAACGCGTTCCGCTTTTGGAACATCTTTCTGCTACTAGAAAACTCATCGGTCAGCTGGAGAATGAACTTAAGTCCGGTAAGATTGACGAAGCGAAAGCTAACGGGATTAAGTCCAAACTCGAAAGCGAGCGCATGAATGTTCAGGAGCTTAGGGCGCAGCTATGGCCAGTTGAAGTTGCTCAAGAAAAGCTAAAAATTGCAGAGTCTGTTCTTGCAAAAAATCAGACTGCGGAGTCCGAGCAGTCTGTAAAGCGGGCGCAAACAGATCTGCAACTTGCCCAGATCAAGCAGAAAGCGCTGTCTGAACAAGCGCTTCGTTCATTCCAGAGCGATAAGGAGATCGGCGTCTTACAGGTCAAGTTGCAAGAGGCGCGAGAGCATGGTGGTTCACCTTCCCTCATCGCACACCTTGAAACGGACATCGAATTCGCGCGGGCGAAGGCGAGTGGAGAGAGAGAGGCTCAAAGGGCTAGGCAAAATTTTGAGAGTGTGACTGTCGAGGCGATGCTCGATCCTACTAAGACTCACTTGGTCGAGGAAGCGCAAAAACGTCTGCAGGCTGTCGAGATAAATTCTGCACGAAACCTAGACAAGATTGATACGCCAGAGCAGCGTGTGGCCAAGGAAGAATTTAGACTCGCTACCGAGCATTTAGAGAAAGTCAAAAACACAGCGTCTGCAAACATTTCTGAGACGGAAAAGCGAGTTCACGTAGAAATCCAAAGTCTCAGCGACAGACTTGCTTCATCAACTTTGAACCACGAAGAAGAGATTGCTCTGAAGAGTCAACTTACTTCCGCAAAGTCAGAGCTAGCCGCAACTAGAGCCCAGGAAGAAGCAAACTACAATTCGGCTCTTGCGAAAGTGACTGAAGCGAATGGCAAAGTAGAAGCTGCACGCTTGAGACATGTGGCAGATGTACGAGTGAGTGATGCGGAGCGGCTGTATCAATTTGAACCGACCGCTGAACACGAAAGCGCGTTATCTAGAGCCAAACAGCAAGCCGAATTGCTTCGTCTGGCTGCGGATTCACACGCGCAGTTATCTGCGGCCGAATCTTTGGCCTCACAAGAACGAGCGAATGCTCTTGTGGATTTGGCACATGCACATATGAAGTTGATGACGAACCCTACGGATTTGAATCTTCACGATGTAGTTGAGGTGGCTAATCGCGAAGTGCAAGCTGCAGTTTCGAAAATTCAGTTGCAGAGGGTTGCACGCATCGACTCCGACATAGAGATTGAGCGGCGTCGAGCGCAGATAGAAATAGGTTCAGCCGAACTGGAAGTCAATCATGCGGCTAAGAGTTTGGCTGAAGTCGACTCAGCACTGGCGACTGATCCCGATAATCATGCTCTACTCGAGCAAAAACAGAGATTAGAAGCCCAGATTACCCAGTTTGAAGATGTAGTAGCAGATGCACGCGCGAGGGCATCTGCAAACGAATGGAAACTTGTTGCTCATAGAGAACAGGCACTACTTGAAAGTGAAAGGTTAAAGACGACATTTGCAGAGGCGCGCCTACACGAAACAAACGAGGAGTTGCAGAACAGCAAACGTGAATCGGATGTTATTCATGTAGCAGAGGCGACCGTCAAGGTCGAAAAGGCCCAACATGAGCTCTCTGAACAAACTGCAAAAGTGCTTTCCGCGCAACTTAAACTTGCGCAGGTAAAAGTTGCGATGTTCGAGCATCAAGTAAGCACAGGTAATGAGCGCATTGCAAGTCTGCGCGAAAGGCTTGAGTTGTTGCTGGAGCCGAGCGGATTGAACAATTTGAGGGAGACCGCGCGGCGGCAAGACGAAAGTCTATCCGCCTTGCAAGGCGCTTATGCCGAGCAGGCAAAAGCGCTCGATAACAGTCTCCAAGTTCTTAATTTCCAAGAAGAAAGGCAGAATGCGCGGCAGCATGAACTCTTGAGTCAGCAGATGTTTCTGACCGCTACTGAATCGCGATTGAGCAGAACTCCTGACATGGAGCCTGCTGCCGTTAAGTCGGTGCAAGATGCTCAGCTTTCAATTCAAAAGGAACTGATGGAATTCAGGCACCAGGCTCAAGAAATGCTTGTGTTCAAGCGTCATATTGAGGAGCAGATAGCGGCAGCCGGAAGTCTCGACCGAGGCGAAAGGATGCGGCGAGAAGCCGAGCTGGATACTGTATATGGTGACATAGAAAGATTTGATTCCCGACTGCAATTGACGCGACCAAGCGAGGAAGTTGCAGGTGAAGGGTCGCACTTCTCTATAAATAGACCGGACCTCAATGAGCAGTCGGCCGGTGCACGGAGCGAGCGCGTCGCCATGGCTGGTGAGGCATCACCAAGAACTTCTCGTTACAGTGACGGCGACTCACTACGATACAGCGGAGATCAGATAACCCATGAATCGTTCCGCATCAAACGCGGTACGACAGGTCTTGGGCTGCAAGTGTATCGACCTGATGGTGTTGCAGTATCTGGCCGGGAGGAGCACGGTCGTGAGATCTTCGATCTCGGTGCTGGCAAGACACTCGTGAAAGACAAGAGCGATGGTAGTATCGAGTATCGCGAAGTAAAACAGGGCAACGTGCGTGTCACGCCGGTATGGGCTGACATAGCTAAAGAGAGTGAATTGGCGGAGAACAGTCTTGATGCACTCTCCACCAGCCAGCGGAAGCAGACCCTCAAGCACATGAGGGAATTTATGCGAAGAGGAGCCGCTGACGGGTTACCTCCTCACGAAATTGCGATGGCTCTGCACGAGTTTCGTGCGTTGCTTTCCTTTGAAGGTGTTGCTGCTATTTCCGATCCGAAACAAAGAACGTTTCTAGCCAGGCAAGCGATAATGCAAGCGGCTCACCCCGAGGCAATTGAGCAGGGCAACAACAACACCTGCTCGCTTCTGGTCTGCGAGAACCTCATTTATCGCCAATCGCCTTCGCAAGCCATTCGCATGCTAAAGGAGGTTGCAACTACTGGTCAATTTGTTTGCGCGGATGGCACCAACATAGACTTGAGTGCTGATAGAGCGCTGACACCTGATGCGGAGGCAAGCACTTTCTCGCCTACCGGAGTTGCTTATCTTAAGTTCCCAGGTAAGAGAACGTTTGCTAGTCAGATAGCTCAATTGACGCTTGCGAACATTCACTGGTCAAGAGCGTTCAGCGGCGAGTATTCCGAACGAGTCACGCGGGCTTACAACAATGATATGCGCGCTGAGATCTTGAAGACGGTCAATGCAGAGCGACATAGATCCGGGCAACCTCCGCTTCGCGACATTCAAGTGCGCTATGAGTTGGTTTCACCAAAAGATGGTGAACGGCTTGCTGTCTACGAAGTTAAGGATGGTCATCTTGGTGCTCGTATTACTGAGCTTAAAGATCAAGCGGGCAACGCTGTAAAAACGCCCGCGATGTCGGGCTCTTTCGTTCAGGAGTTGTACAACCAGTTCACTGGTCGTGATGCCTCCGGTCATATGCTGGCATTTGTGCCTCCAGGCGATGGTGCGCATCCGATGTCTGAAACTCGCAATTGGGAAAACGTCGCGGGATTCTCAAACGCCGAGCAGCTGCATCGACTTTTGACCGATTCTAAGCCGGTGGCCATAGTTGTCCACAACTCGCACCAGCCCTTCAAGATGGACAACCCAGGTGGTAGCAGCGAGCATTGGGTGGTCATAAGAGAGTACGATCCGACAACTCGAACAGTCACGATTGAAAATCAATACGGTGAAAATAAATGCCGGAGGATTGCGCTAGAGACATTGTATGCTGCGACGCAAGGTCCGCGCGAATCGACTGGTCGATTCAAGCAATTGCACGATTGGATCAGAGCTCACACTAAAGAAGGAGTGCGCAAGCGTTCGGTTTTCGAAACCACGAAGACTGCGCGCGTTGTTTCCGATGGCTCGGTAAGTAATAACGGTGAGCGCAGCCCCATGGCTGGTGAGGACGCCGTTGCACGTATTCGGAGTGGCCGATTCGAGAAGATAATCTCCAGGCAGCCGGCAGCCGCGCCTGATGAATCAATCAGCTCAGAAGCCGAGCGCCAACGGCGCACGATAGAGATTGAAAATAGAATCAGCGAACCGCTTGAAGATGGCGTTAGAGTATCAACAAGAATTGGTGCTCAGGATGTAAATGGAGTTCCCTACAAGTCGGCGCGCTCTTACAGCGAGCATGGCGATTTTAATGTCGTCGTGGATTTGACAAATGATCCGACGATTAGGAATGCTGTCAAAGAGATTAGTGAAAATCCGCACCTGTCGCAACTTGGTGCTGATAAGCCATGGAGTGACAAGCACTCAGAGCTCGTCGGATATCTGAATGATGTTGCCGGTTATGTCAGGAGTTCGATGGAGCCGGTTGGTGTTCCGACCAAAGAACAACAAGAGTGGTATCAACAGCTGACCAAGCAGTGGACTGGTGAACAGGTGCTTTTAGGCCAGTTTGTCGATCAAAAAATGGGTATTTGCAATCAGCAAGCCCTCATGGCAAAAGTCTTGCTTGACTACACTATTGGTGGCATTCCGGGTGCTGAAGTCTCTTTCGAACGTGGGGATAGAGTCGTTCTCAACGAACATGGACAAGAGATGCGCGAGCCTCATGCCTGGGTTCGGGTGAGAGTGCCTGAAGCAGGTGGATTCCGTGACATCATCGTTGATCCACGCAGGATGACTCCGCTGTCGGAGTCAACACTGGAATCAGCCTCGAGCAAAACGGTAGATGCTGGGTATCCACGATACGATGTCGAACCCAGAGCAGAGAAAACTACGGCTAAAGCCTCAGAGCCTATGCTAGATGGCATGCAGATTCCCCAAGCGCGTTTCGTCGTTGAGGGCGAGCATGGTACCACATTTGATGCTGGCAGCCGTGACCGAGAATCTGGAATCTTAGATCCCTCCTTTCTTGCAGATGGAAACGCTAACTATTCTGCGTCGCGCGGATTAAGGCTACACGTCGAACAAGACGGTCGTATCCTTGAACCACCCGCACCGACAGACACAACTCAGACGAGACCGGAGAGAGCTGAGTCGAAATCATTCACAGAAAACCAATCCGAGCGCGAACGACTTCAAGAGCAAGCATCTCATAAGGAGTCCGATGAGAGCGGTCGACCTGTGATTGATGGCAACTTCGAACGGGTGGCCGCGCAATTTGAGCCATTGCACGAGTCTGAGCGCCGTGCTGCACGTGCTGAACTCGAACGAGATATGAGCGAGTATAAAGGCAGCGGTGGCAGAAATATCCTGCAGCAGTTGTCCGGCACTGAGACATTGACACCATCACAGCGCGAAATGATTTTGAGTGTTTTGACTGAGGTGCGGGAACGCTATATGTCTGTCAGAGACAGCAAAGGCGCTATTTCACCTGAACAACGCGGTAGCTATATTCATACGATCGGCGAACTAAGCGAAACTCTCGACTCAGCCAAAGCAAACGGCTTATCTGGTCAGGAAACAATGAACGCTGCACTGGCTGCAATGTTGTCTGACTCCTCGAAGGCCGGCTGGACGAGAGAGTCTGGAGGCAACTTCTTCACGCATCATCTCGATGGTGCTCTCGCTGCCGAAGTGGTGCTTAAGAGGTATCTCGGTGACAACTTTACCCACGAGGACTTGAATGCGATTACACATTCGATATTAGAGCATCAGATCGGACCGCCATCGTTTATGGCCTTTGCCTACACGAGCCAGATTCGTTCACAAATAAACGAACATGCACAAAAGAGATTATCTGGTTTATTGGAGCAAGAGCGTGATGGCAAGCTGTCGGTTGAGACTCACGCGGAGCTGCAATCGCTCAACGACTTGAAAGGCGCTTATGAGAAACGTGATCTGGCAATTAAAGCTCTTGAGGCATCTCGAGCCGCAACCCCTGACGACCCCTCTTTGAGCGAGAAGATAAATGCCCTAAGAGCAAGACAAAAAGAAGGTGTATTCGTTACTGATGCTGAGGCTGCCGCCCTAGCAAATATCCATAAAATGATCTCCAATCCGTTTGGCTCCGAAACTGAACCAGATTCCATGGGAGGCGTTAGGCTCAAGTTTGACAATCTTGAACGCACGCTTCTATACAAATACATCGGACATGGCACTCAGAATTGGCATGTACCTGACGCTACGAATAGTTGGGACAGAGTTTCTCGAGTGGTGATTTCGGCCGACTCGTTCGATAACTATTATCCACGTGCTGAAAATGGTGTTCCGGTTAAAGGACCATTTAAGATTGCAGGGCTCAGAGGTCCTTTGAGTGTTACGCCTGACAACCACATTGACGCAGCAATCGCTTCTTTGAAGGATTCAGAGCAGAGTACTCTGAAGCAAGGACTGTTGACACCTGCCGATGTTGAACGCGCAAAAGTGCGGATGCAAGATGACGATATGATCTACTCCGATGCGAAGGCACGCACTGAAGCTTGGATTCGAGAGGAGTTGCACTTGGCGCCGGATGTTCCGTTGCCAGACGTGCCTTACTGGAACAGCAAACTAGAGTTGCCTGGTGCCAGTGCTTCCGTTGAAGAAAAGGCCGCGTTCGCGGCGCGACCAGAAGTTCAATTCGCAGATCGAATACAGAAGCAGTTTACGAATGAGTTGCTTCGGATGCGTCGATTCAGTGATGACGTACCACAATCGTTTGAATCGGTTCGTGGTAGCAGCGAGACCCAGCTGAACCATCGTGCCGAAGCCGCTCAAAAAGACGCTGCTCTCCTCTCGTTCCAGCAGTTCATAGATGCCAACGTTCTCAGTGACCGGGCTTGGGGGGAAATCGGAAAGAGCCTCGACCAATTCAATGAACGAGCTCGCCTGACAGATATGAGTGCCGAGACCTTTAATCAGTGTCTCGAGCGCGTTCGAAATATCTTGCAGCCTAACGAAAATTCGGCCATAGATCTGCAAGTCAGACAGTCTATTGCGGAAGAAGCGCTATGGCTGCTAGCAAATCCGACATTTACTGCTCAAGGCACACACAGTACATGTGGCCCAGCAAGTATTGAAGCTCGCCACTACCAGATTGACCCTGCTAATGCCTTGAAAGTCGTCGAGGACATTGCCATTCGCGGAGAGTATATCTGTCCTGATGGAACGATTCTGCGACCGTTTACTAGCGGTGACAAGTTCGAGTTTACTCGCGATAAAGATGCGTCAACTATGTGGCGCGAAGGTATGCCTCAAGAATTGGAAGACGAAGTCTCAACCACCCGTGGTGGCAGGCGCCTCGCCGTTAGCCAGATCTTCCAGACTAGTGTGCTCGCTGCTGCTTACCACAACGAAGATTTTTACGAAGGAGAAAGAGTCGGTGCTGGTAATTTAGGCGTACTCTCCGATCAAGTCGTTGACCCGACGGAGCCTACGCGTCTGCGGGACATTATGGTTGACATGTCCAAGAATCCTCCGGTTCCGCTGCGCAACATGAAAGGACAGATCAAAGAGTTCATTGGTCTACACAATAGAGACTTGCTCAGTGCATATAAAAAGCTTTTCGGAAAAGAAGACCTGACAATCATTCAGAAGGGTGGTGCACGTAGTGGTCTACCTGGGGAGCAGTTCTTCTCTAATGAAGCTGAATTCTTCGATATTATCCAGAAGACTAAATTTCCGGCCATCCTAAATTTTGACACTGTTTCTAGCGATAGATTTTGGCAAGGTGGCCATGGCGGCGGCCACTATATTGGAATCGTTGATAAGGAGTCCATTGGACAGCATATTGGCGAGCCGTCTCCTGAAACGATGGGGCTGAGAATTGACAATCAATGGCAACCTGATGGTCAGACCGTGATACCACTGACGGAGCTGGCTACGATGTCCTTTTCTCGGTGGGACATCAAACGGCAGTCTATGGTTAGAGAGCGGATCGCTTCTCACCCTGATGATATTGAGGCTAAACTAGAGCTAGTTCGTTTGCGGCTTGAGACGGAGCGCCAGCGCAGGAACAATGAACAAAGGTGTGCCGAGCTGCAAGCGCAAGGCAAACCGATTCCTAAGGTTATCGAGGAATTTCGGCAAACAGTAAAGCCCGACGAAAACTGCATTTCTGCCGATGAAGCGCGCAAGCTGATTTTCGAACTTAAGCGCGATGCGTTGATTCGTAACAGAAAGGGATCGCTGGAAGTAGAAAAGGAATCTCAACTTTGGGATGGTTCAAGTTTGGCCGATGCTTTGGCTGGACACGAAGAGTTACGTTTGCGGCGCTTCATAAATAGAGCAAACAAGGTTCTGGAGCGAGCCAAGCTGGTCGAAGATGTACCACCCTCAGCGACTCATTCTGCACAAGAATCTGGTGCGTCGGCCCGTTTCCTCAGTGGCGCGCATGCAGATTCCGATGAGACTCTACCAATAGCCAATGGTGCGCATGAGACTAGCGACGGGCCAACCCATCTGAACAGCAGCGTTGATGAGGAGTCAACAGACGATGGTGATCCGTTTGAGCGCTTTGCTTCTCTTCTCGCTTCAGTTTCATCCTCGCATCGGGAAACCGATGATGCGAATGAGGAGCCGAAGATCAACTATACCGAAAGTGGAACGGTGCGTGAGCAGCTCGGTCTCGAACCACTAAATGACAGGCACGAGCACGAAGAGCATTCAGACACAAGGCAACAAGGTACACGCGAGCAAGACTTTAGCGAACGTCTGAACCAGTTCCTCCGCAACGAAGAGATTTCAGAGAATATTCGTCGCAGCTTGTCAGCGATGCAGCCGCAGGAACAGATGCGTTTCCTCGATTTTATTGAGGGACGCCCTAACCTTGAATCCGCCTATCAAGAACACACGCGACTCGAAGCTCTAAGGAGAGAGAGACTTTTCCCAGCTTTGGATGCCGGTGATGGCGGGCGTTCCTATCCTGGAAAATGGACGTTCCCCGATCTTGCCGAGCTTGGCGATACAGGACTGGAAAACCTTCTCAAGCGTCGGCTCAATGATTTTGAAAATCATCCATTTAACCATCCAGCAACCATGGAACGGTTCCACGATCATATTATTTCAGTGCTTCCGCGTTGGTTGCCTGAAGTAAATGCTCGGATGATGCGGTTGAAGACGGAATTGACTCCGCTAGAGCATGAATCGCAGACTATTGAGAAGCGGTTGACCTCGCTGCATGATGAGATGCTTAAGTCAGATTTGGCGTTCCGAGAAGGAACACAAAGATTTTCGACTGAGAGATTGGTGGCACTTCAAGAGGAAATGGTGCAGCTCAACGATCGATTGGCTGTTCTAGACAAAGAAACTGATCCTTTGCGAAGCGAGCTCGTCCCGCTCGTTGAGCGGCGGCGCCAAATGCTAGAAGAGAGCCTCAATGCGTTTGCCCTTGAACAGGGGCTGCCGTCCGTAAGACTGCGAGTCGACAAACCTCTGCCAGAGGATGCCACTGCAACATATGACAGCGGAACCGGAGACATCTATTTACGCGAGAGGGATCTGTGCGAACCCGCTCGCATCAATATCGGCGTCTTGTATCATGAACTTTTGCACGGGGAACAAGACGCTGCCGTTTTGCGAAATGCAATGCTCGATGCCTGGCGCGCCACTGGTGCCAAAGGCGACCTCGACGAATTCTACGCTTTCGGGCGAGCCCAGGTATTCAAGTTCTATAAAGAAGCGTTAAATCGTCGATTTGTTGATGTGCAGCTATCACCCGAGCGTTTTTCCGAAGTCTTTCCTGTTGCTCAAGATGCAAACAAGCTTCGTGAGTATGAAGAGTTTGTTTCCGCTCTGCGCGCTGCCAATCCCAGTGATACCAATTTGACGAATGCGTTAGCGCATCTTCCGACGGAGAAGCAACTCCGTTACAGAGAACTTCATCGTGCCGTGCAAATGCAGGCTCTGCACGATCGTCAGATCAATTGGATCAAGGAGAGAGCAGCGTTAACTGATGAATCCTTGTTGGCAGACCCTGAATATGCTCGTGCTAGGCACCTGGCGGACTCGCTAAAACCAGAGCTTGCCCTCAATCCTGAGATGGAAAGATTTTCTGAGATCGACAAGATAATTACTGATTCTAATCACAACTTCGCGCCGCATGAGTTTGTCGAAAGACTGATCAATGATCCAGCCTATCAAGAAAAATTGTTTGGCTATCAATTGCTGGATGCCAAGTTTGCCGACTCGGAGTTTCAAGAGCTGCTATTCACTAAGCAGAATTTTGCCCAGAAAGTGTTGACCTACAAATTCGAGCAATGGGCGAATTCATTGTCGGAAGAGGAGCGACCGCGTTTTGCTAAAGCGCGGATTCGACTGATGCTAAAGGCGCTTGTCTTCATGCACGACGAGGATGTTGCTGCTGGACGAGAGTTTGATAATCCTAGAACAGTTGAAATGACTAAGAAGCTTTTGACTGAAGCGCTCCACGATGCCGGCGATGGAGAATCTCGCAGAAAGTGGAAGGACTATTTAAGCAATAACTGGGAGTTTGAGGCGAATCTAGCCGGCAATCGCCTCAATCATTTGTTTGATGATCGCATTGCCAGACAGTTGCAAGCAAAATATCCTGAGACCGGAACTCGTGACTACTACACTAACTTGATCGAAAGGTATCAGGAGAACAAAAACCCGCTGGTCGATGGCATGACTCCTCAGCAGCTCATCACCGAATATGAGCGCGTCTTGCACGAGAAATATGAGCTCGACCGGGTTGCGAAACTAGACGATATGACAGGTTTGCCAAACAAAGCGGGAATTCGCGAGCACTTAGAACACGAGATCAAAGTGGTTGAGCGTAAACAAAGTACAGATACGTCAGTTTCCTTCCTTATGATGGATTTCGATGGATTTAAGCCAGTCAACGATAACCTTGGCCATGACTTTGGTGACAGGACAATCAAAGCGTTCGGCGAATTCTTAAAGACGAAATTGAAAACGAGTGACATTCCAGGACGCTTTGGTGGTGACGAATTTGTTGCCATTCTTCCCAATACGCTAGACCCGACTCCGGTTGTCGAAAGAATTAGACAGACTCGCCTACAGGTGTCCACCAGCGGTGTCAAAGTACTTGAGCCGGATGCCATACCGGAGCGCGGTGCCGACGTCTTTGTGGTTGGGGTCAGCGTGGGCTTTGCCACTTGGGGTAAAGATTCGATTGATCCGACCAAAGAGACTTCTCGTGCCGAGCAGTTGATGAAAATTGCTGACGACCGTCAGTTAGCAGACAAAAACGAACGCAAGGCCCTCGCGCGCCAAGGACTGAGTCCTCAAAGTAATTCTGATTTGAGTGCGGCTCTTGATGAAGCCTTACACTCACACGTTCGAGTGCGCGATGCAGTCGGTCGCTCGATGCCGAGCAAAGAACTTAGCGCTGATGTCAACGATCTCGCAGCCCTTCGTGAAATCGTCAAGAGAGGCAGAGCCCGTAACAGTGAGCTAATCCAAACGCTGATTCACGACCCTTTAACTGGACTCTATAACAAAGCCGAGATTGAACGATGCCTGCATCGCACTGTAAAAAGGTATGAGCGACTTGCAGACGCAAATGAAAAGGCTGGTCTTCCAGCTCCTAAGCTCAAACAGATGATGATGGACGTTGATGGTCTGAAACCGATTAACGATACCTTCGGTCACATTGGCGGCGATCTGCTGTTGCGTACTCTTGCGGCAAGAATGCAAGGTTATGTGCTCAATGAACGCGGAGAGTTGGTTAAAGCGTCTTCAGAGACTCCGACCGAGAGCGCGACCAAAGTAACGGGTTTCCGAGACACCGACGTTCTTGCGCGGTTGGGTGGTGATGAATTCATGGCTATCTTGCCAGACTGCGAAGACGTCACTCGACTTGCTAAAGAGCTACAAGATTACCGAGTTGCGGTCGGTCAAAAAGACAACCGGGTGTATATCAGAGAGTTGAGACCTGGTGAGGAACTGCAGGCGGGCGAACTTATGTCTGGTATCAGCATCGGTTACAGCGACTGGGTCCCCGGGCGTTCAGCTAAAGAATTGGAAAAGATTTCAGATGACGAGCTCAATCGCAATAAAGAGTTGAGAGAAGAGCTGGGTCTTAGGATTCCTCGCCCTAAAGAAGTCGATAGAAGTGGACGGGTTCTAGAGAAAAAGAATCCTATTCGTGTTGCCGACCAATTCAAACCTCTGACTGAACTGGAAACACAAGTCGCGCGCGCCGAGCTGCGACGCGACATGAGCGAGTACAAAGGTGCTGATGGTAAGAGCGTTTTGGAGCAAGTATGCGAAAACGAGAATCTTACAAGCCATCAGAAAGAGATGATTTTAAACGTACTCGCTGAGGTTCGCGAGAGATATGTGTCTATACGCGACAAAGATGGTGCAATAAACCCCGAACAAAGAGGAAGTTATCTGCACACAATCGGCGAGCTAAGTGAGACTCTAGATTCGGCAAAAGCTAACGGACTTGACGGACGGGAGACACAAAACGCGGCACTGGCAGCTATGCTTTCGGATTCTTCTAAAGCCGGTTGGTCTCCTGAATCTGGTGGCAACTTCTTCACACATCACCTCGATGGTGCGCTCGCCGCCGAAGCCGTCCTTTCGCGGTATCTCGATTCCAATTTCACTAATGAAGATCTAAGCGACATTACTCATGCGATTCTCGAGCATCAGATTGGACCGCCCCGATTTATGGCTGACCGTTATACGGAGCTGATTCGTTCTGGCTTAAGCAAACGGAAGGAGGAGTTGTACACACGGCTTGAACCGATGAGAGGTCAGTTGCCTCTTTATCTTGAGCGAGAATTAGAGCGACTAACCAAATTGAAGAACGATTTTGAATGGCGGGAGAATTTGATCGATACAGCCCTGAGCCGCATCAATGCAGGCGAACCTGTCTATGGTATCGATTTGAAGAGTCTGCAGGCAAAGCAACGCGAAGGCAAGTTTGTTTCTGATGAGGATGCTTCCTCAATTGAAAACATCCGCAAAATGATGGCCGATCCACTTGCCTCTGAACTGGAGAAAGATCCGCTTGGTGGATATCGCTTAAAATTTAGTGCTAAGGAGCGAAGCTTGCTCGCACGATATGTCGATGTTGGTACTGAGAATTGGCACGTGCCAAATGCTGCCAATCGATGGGACAAAATCTCACGTGTCGTGATTTCGGCTGACTCATTCGATAACTATTTCCCGAAAGTTGAGAATGGCGAACCAGTCAAGGGTCCTTTCAAGATCGCCGCGTTGCGCGGACCGGATAAGTTCCCTCCGGACAATTGCCTCGATTCTGCAATTGCTGCGCTGAAGGAGTCTGAAATCAACACATTGCAACAAAAGCTTCTTACTCCGGTTGACGAAGCTCGGGCTGCAGAGCGTATGAAGAATGATGAGATTGTCTATGCGCGGGCGCATGCTGGAACTGAGAAATGGTTGAGGGAAACGCTTGGACTTGCGGAAGATCGAGAGATGCCTAGCGTTCCATACTGGAACCGTAAGCTTGATTTACCGAGACCATCGGCACCGCAATCGGAGAAAGACGAGTTCTTTGCTCGTCTCGATGTTAAGCTGGCGATTGAAATCCAGAGGCATTTTGCGGGCGAGTTGCTAGCAATGCGGCGCTTCGATCATTCGCAACCAACTGATTTTCGCTCAGTGCGCGATAAGAGTGAAGATGAGCTTGAGCAACGAAAACGCGAAGCTATCAACTGAACTTGTATTACCCGCGTCCGAGTGATTGAGCAAGCAAGTGAACGTCGTAATCTGCATTTTGATTGAGCAAATTCAATTGAACCAAAGGGCAAATCCAGGCAATTGACTCCCAAACTCTCGAGGAAGTCGCAACCATGGCTCAGATTTAGCGAGCGTTCCTTTCTCTAGATATGGTGCCGCCGCCGGACCTTGTACCCAGAGCACCAGGTCAAGATTTGTTGGTTCAAGAAATGCTTTTCTCAAGTTGACTCCAGTACCGTCT
The DNA here is from genome assembly GCA_036702975.1 of Oculatellaceae cyanobacterium. GTDB lineage: Bacteria > Cyanobacteriota > Vampirovibrionia > Obscuribacterales > Obscuribacteraceae > DATNPX01. The sequence goes on along the minus strand of DATNPX010000026.1, from coordinate 116,155 downwards.
GGACCGCGCCAGAATGGTATCAACAATTCACCGTCTAAAATTTTGCCGGCTTGATCCATCATTGCCAGCCATGAATCTATCATCGGTTGCGTCACTGTCGCTCCGGGAATAACGCCAGTCTGTCTTGGGTTCGGAAGCCATTCGCGGTCGTCGTCTGTTTCTGCCATTATTGAAGCCCAGGAAACTTTACTTTCCGAAACCGTCGTTTGCAAATGATGAAGTGCAGATTTCAGTCGCGTTGGCTCTTTCAGCGGCCATCTAATAGTGTGGATGACTGAAACCAGATCGACGATGTCGGCATCACTACCAGACAAAGAATGTACGCGCTTGCCTGAGGAGAGAAATTTATACGGGGTGGCGACTTTCGCAAAGATAAGATGCGCGCAGCAGTTGAACGTCTCTTCGCTGTCATAGGCTAGATACACTTCACATATCGCCATCAGCAAGTGAAGGTAACCACGCAACCAGTGTACGTCTCCATCATCAAAGCAGATGAGGAAATTTGCCGCCTGATCTGGAGTAACTGACGTGCCCGTGACATTCGAGTAGACTTTCCACAGATACTCATCGTTTGATCCGCCTAATTTGTCATCCGTTGACGTCAGACTTAATCGTATCTGACCAAAATGAACAGGTAGCTTCACGTTTCTATTAGTAATTCCTGCAAGCGTATTCTCAGCTCTTTGGAGATCATTGAGTAGATTGTTGACAATGTCGCGAATTTGTAAATAGCTAATCTGACGGGGAGTAGCATTGTGCGCAATCGGTAACCTAAATAAACCACCGCCAAAAATCTGAGTACTATATTCTCGCAGTCCATAGTAATGAATGCTTTCCATAAGTCTTGAAACTGCTTCCAAGAATTGAAGAATTCCAAGACTGAATCTAAGCTCGTCATTCTTCTTGTCCCCTTTCAGTCTTTCCGCAAGTAGCTGCTCGTTTTTTGCGAGATCACCGTTTATCAAGTAACTCTCGGCTGTTCGTTGTAACTCGCTGGATGGTTGTGAGCCTCTATGGGTGGTGCCTCTAATTGAATTTGGAGAAGGATTTGTCATTGTGATTGACTCCGCTAAGCAACAGGTCTGGAATTGCAACGCCATAGTGAGCGATAGTAAGAGGCTAAGGAATGTTCGTACGGATGAATTGTCGTTGTTGAAAAATTTGATTCGCATGAAAGCAACCTCTGGCGCTCGGGCAGAGATGGGCAAGGATCGAATTGGTGTCTGTAACAACTAAATTGTAGGTGGCGAATTAGTCTTTACGGAATCAGAACAACAGTTTGGAAATTGTTGAGCACAGATTGGAGTTTGGCCAAGAGTCTGTGATACCCCAAGCCCGAGCGCCAGTACGCTAAGAAAACAAGTTTAGAATCGCTCTTTGTTGTGCGGCAGGTGAATATCTTTCACGGCAATCCTTAAATGCTGTTTTCGCTATGTTTGGGTAAGTGGTATCAAATTTCACGATGATGTTCTCGATCTTTTCTTCCCAAGATTGGTCGTCAGATAGAAAACCGTTGACACCATCTTCTATTGATTGCTTGTATGCGAAAACTGGTGAAGCGACCGTCACTGTACCAACAATGCCTGTTTCAAAGTATTTCAGGTCAGACTTGCTGTTTGTGAAGACGTTGTCTTGAAGGGGAACAATGTTTATCTCTGTTTTGGCCTGCGCAAGCTGCAGATTGAGAAAATCCATCATCGGCAGTCGCTCTATTCGACTTTCGTAGTGCTCGAGATTAGGAGAATCGAGATATCCTACCAATCTCAATTTGATATTCCGATGGCGCTTCATCAAATTGATTAGCGCTGGCACGGCGAGCTGAAAATCTTGATTATGTGTTGGTGAGCCACTGAAATAACCAATGTGCAGTGACTCGTCCCGCCCAAATTCGTTGGAGACCTTTTGTTGAAACAACTCTTCGGAATAGGTAATCTGCGCGTTGTTCATAAAATTGCACACTACGTGTACAGGTTTATGTGTGAACTCCTGCACTCGATTAGCTAAATGTTCGTTTGTTACTATTGCCTCGTCGCACATCTTCAAGACTGCACCAAGGCGAGATACATACGCGTAGTAAGTATTGAGTACTCGTTCGATTGGTTTTTCCGACAACGTTTCCATGATCATCGCCACCAGATCGAGGTCGTAGATTAGATCATCCACGTCGTAGAAAACCTTGCAGTTTGCTGCTTTTGCCATCATTATTAATTGAGCTATTGCATCCGAATAACTCACTCGACATAAAATAAGCGCACTGGCCCGTTTGACTATTCGCTCCATCGCTGGTAAGTCATCTCGTGTAAAATGTGCGGCTGCGAATCCGTTATCAGTCGAATTAATCGATTCGATCATGTTATAGACGCGATAGCGAAAAGTGCTGCTATCTGGGCGCTCATAAAAATAGACAAGTTTTCTTCCACCGCGATTAAGTTGACTCGCACGGTCTTCGAAAGTTGTCCACCAAGGGTCCATGTAGTGGTGCTTTTTTTCTGGCAGTCCTAGAAACATATGATTAGGCTTTGCCCTTTAGCAACCATGGAATCACCTGGGCAAAGCTAGTTGTCCAATCGGTGTTCAATCTTCGCTGAGCGAAGTTAGCCGAGCGTGCGCGCTGATTAGTGGCCAAAGTCACTCCTTTTAAGATACCCTCGGTCAGCGCCTCTACGGATGGTTCCACACAAATTATGTTTTCACAAATGTGGCTGAGTACGACTTTGTTCGCAAATCTGTTGGTTACTGCTATAGCACCACTAGCCGCTAGCTCAAGGGTTGGGTAGCCAATATGCGGCATGTGCATGAGCGCGAGACCGAGGTCAGTCTCTCCCAGCGCTTGTGCGTAATGTTCGCTAGTTAGGTGCCCCAGTATATTAATGTGTGCACTTCTTGGGAATGTGGGTGGAGTTTTGCTATCACCTACGAAGTAAATATTCCAACTCTCCTCGCATAAGATATTCTGCTCAACTATATTTGCGATGACCTCGAGTCCCCGATAGTAGATCGTTTCTGAACGTTCTGGGTCAGCATAAAAAAGGAAATTGCGTTTGCCACTGCCAAGCATTGTTCGTTGCTTGCGAGGAAAGAAGTGTTTCGGCGGAAATGCCGGTTCGAATGAAATCGCACGACTATTGAAGCTGTCGAGTCCGCTGTTCTTAAGATGCTGTAATAGGAGCGCTGTGTTGACGAGAAATCTCACATCCGTTTTAGTCATAGCCTCGCTACAGCGCAGTAGATCGTCATGCCCGCGGAGAAGAAGCCGTTCGTCATCCTGCACCAAATAAACTATCTGTCTACTGGGGACAGTTTTCGAAACGCTTAGCGTAGACTGCCACGAGGTTGTTAAAAAGAGGTCCGATTGACCGATTGACAAATCATCACTTTTATCGTTGTAATGCACGATTTCGGGTGACTTCGATAGCTGTACTTCGTAGAATTCGGCGGTCCGAGTGAGTAGCGGCCCCACATTTGATGAATCACGGGAGACGATTCTCAGACCTAGGTTGTTCTGTGCGGCACAAAGCATTGCAAGTACTATCGCCGTTCCTGATCGTCCTGCGCATTTGATCTCTTCTATATCATCAATGAAAACTGTTAAGCGCTTGGTCGCTGTGCGTTGCGCAAACATGCGCATCGGTTGTTGCAGCGGGAACCGGTTTGCTATAGCGCTAGCCACTGAGCTTGGCCCATCTACTGGTTTTTTTAGTCTTCCCTCACGCCGACCATATAGTAAGTAGTGCCACAATGGTGGCAACTCTAAATCGTTTATATCAGGGTAACGATAACGGTACCATTCCTCGTCAAAGTCTTTCGCTTCCGGATCGGCTTCCGCGTATGGAGCAAATCCTTTTTCCCGTCCGTATTTTAAAAAGTGCTCCAGCGGATCTATCTCGCTTTCGATACTGTCCAGATAACTTGCTTTGTACCAATCTGCGTTGAATAACGAACGCAACTTTAGATCAGCATTCGGGAATTTACCGGTTTGCTTGCCTTCGGTGCAATAGTCGATGAATAGCTGTATATCAGATTCTCCGAGGTCACCATATTCCTGGCGATACCATTGGAAGTCAAAAATAGGAAAGTCTGGCTCGGATTTGAAGTTGGGTGAGCGACCTTCCGCTTTGCCAAACAACATGTAATGCGCAAACGGCATGATAGTGCTTTGCGATAAGTCCGCGTTTGTGCGGCGATACCACTGCTCATCAAACTCAGCAAAGTCTGGCTCGTCTTCAGGCCTAGCCGTGCGATGCAATGGAATGCCAACCTCGATAAAGTGTTCGAGCGGAGTAACCAGAAGTGATTGACTGTCCGGATATCGTTCCCTGTACCAACGACTGTTGAAGTTCGGTCCAGGATCAAGACCTTGCGCGCCACCTACTGCCAGGTAATGCTTGACAGGATCTTCTGCCCCATATTTATCCCGATACCATTCTTTATCGAACAATGGCGAGGTGCTTATCTGGTTGAGACGCCGCTGTCGCTCGATAATTTTGCCCGGGAGTTTTCCCGTGCACATCCACCATGCTATTTTTGCGACCCGATTGTTCCGCAGTCGTGCAGCCAATGATTGCGGCTGCGACCCTAGATTTGCCAATGTTTCACCAAGTGGCGGTTTTGGTAGATCTTTTGCGCTGCGATTCTCGTTTTCTGTCTTTTCCGGATGCGGTCGGATTGTTGATATTGGTTCAGTCCTAACTGTTTTTATTGGTGGACGCGGTTCATCTGAAATGTTCGCTTGCTCAGGTGCCTCGATTGCTGCGGACGGAACTAATTGTGGACTCATACGGCTGAGACCAAAAAGGAGCTCCGGTATCGCACCGAATTGACGTGGCAGCGCTTTCTTGTATTGTCCGATGATAGATTGTGCGCTGCGCCATTCTGATGAGGTCTTGTTCATGCTGGTTTCGGATGTTCTATAGAAGTACAATGGTTCTGGAACGGCCTCTAAGTGCGCTCCGCTGAGGACCGCTCTGGCAAAGAAATCCCAGTCCTGCCAGGCGACTGCTGGCTCGTCATCGAATCCGTGTAATTTGAAAAATAAACTGCGCTTGATCAACGCGTTGGCATCACCAAACACATTTTCTGTGAGCCCACATTCAACAGCGTTCCCAAGAAAGATCTTTCTATAGAGTGGCTTGTCATCAGGCTCGTCATTTTTGTCTTCAAATGCGTCAAACGCGCTTGTTACAATGTCTGCCGCGGTGCGCAATGACACTTCGACGAGAGTGGTGACTTCATCTGAGCGTGCAATATTATCGTCGTCCATGAAGAGCAGATACTCGCCTTTCGCCTCGGTTGCTGCGCTTGTTCGAGTGATACCGACATTCCTGTGCGGAAGCCTGAGAATCTTCCACCCACGGTGTTGGTACTTTTCTTGGAGTTTATCTAGTTCTTGCTGGATGCCTGGTCCGTCGCTTCCGTCGTCTCCGACTATTACTTCGATGTTGGTGTAAGTCTGACGGTCAAGGGACTGCAACGCTAACTGGAGAAGTTTCGGACGGTTGTAGTGGGCTAGGCATATAGAGACCAACGGCTGTTCTGAACTAACATCCTCGCGCACATCGCACGTGCGGAACATCGTAGCGTGTGCATTTTTCCACCATTGTTTGTGATCATTTGAGATATTCGTTTCTTCGCCTCTAAAGACACCATTTTGAATGGCCTGCTTGAGTTTTTCTTGGAGTGTCTTATCGGAATCAAAATATGCAGCAGGACTTATTGGAATGAGTTGCGCATTGGCACTCGCTGCATAGGAGTTATATAGCAGTGGTATCCCCATTAGCGAACAGTGGATCGCAAGCACCAGTGAATTGCGGGTGGTACCGCCAATGATGACTAATTTTCCATCACCTTTTAGACTATCGAACGAGGATAGATCTTCAGTTGGTATGAATTGCCATGGTGACTTCCAGTTTTTACTTCTTTTTTCGAGATAGGTGCGTAGTTGAGATTCCGAAGAATGGGGTATTTCGCCCCTGAACGTAACCTGACGCTCTCGTAACAAATCTACGTGAGCATCAATTGCGTCACAAAATGAGGCTAATCCGTCTCGTTGATCCAGTTGCCCAAAATATATAATCTCGGTGAGCTTTTGGGTTCCACTGGTGGCTGACAGACTCTCCGCAATGTGACCGAGCTTTTCTCTCTGCATAAGCTGCAGCCAATATTGCCGGTTGGGCAGTGTCCAACCCTCAGCTTCCATCACCTTCAACAAGAGTGGTAGCGGTGCAAAAATAGAATCTGCCAAGCGCACTGACTCTCGTTCGATGAAGTTAGTCGCAAGCGAGAGTGGGCTTGCAGTGAAACGTTGATCGACCGTAGCTCTCCAGAAAGATGGCCCATATACGTCTACAACGAAATGAACGTTCTGGAAACGCAATCCCTGATGTTTAGCTAGTTGAGCAAAGAATCCCAGTCCTTGCCAATCAGGCACGTGCACGACATCATATTTGTCGTTTTCTATCAGCCAGAGGTACAAAAGATAACTGGTACACGCGGTTGCGGGCCCAACCAGATACGGGAATCTGTCTGGAATCAAGTACTGCAGCTCGATGTTTGATAGCGAGCATTGCGCCAGAAATTCACCTATTTGTTCTTTCGATTGCTCACCGTGGTCGAATATGAGAAAGCTGACTTTGCTTTCCGCGCTGCTTAGCCCTTTTGCTAAACTGAAAAAAGATTTAGCCAATAGATCACCGCCAGCGATCAACCGACTTTGTGGCAAAACAATCAGCACCTCTTGCGTGCTTTGTTTCCTGTCTTGCCGTTGGTCGGAGCTTCCTTGGCTTTGATAATGTTGGGCTTCTTGAGGAATCATCGCACTTATTGGAGAATATATCCGTTGCGGATCAGGCGCTACAGACTAGAGCAGCGAATTCTTTATACTTTCGGCCGTTTGTCTGTCGCGGCTTTTAACTATAATCTCTTTGTCGAGGTTGTGTTCCCTTTGCCTGAGATTTCTCCCTCGGATCGTGTCGGCGTCACGATCTAGCATTTTTTGTTGGTTCGTTTCGGTAACTCTTTCAAAATCAACAGGGTAGGCTGAAAAGTCGTTTGGATTGAGCTGAAAGAAGTGATCAGATCTTTTCAGGACGGGATACAACTTCATTGACTGCCCTTGTGCGACCAGGCACCGATGTGAGTATTCGGCGTGCTCAGCTCCGTAAAAATAGTCGAATGACAGTTGATAGCCAACCTGCTCGATGAGTGCTCTCGTCTGCCAGAGCATTACTCCGTGACAACCCGGGTGCCACCTCAAAAATTGCGATTCGGCGACGCAAGGGAAAACTACTTGCAGCCCATCGATTCCATCGAGTCCTTTAGCGAATCCGGTTATGTGATGCTGTTTTTCATAGATGTGGGCTCTCTCGATCTCTACGAACAATGCTGTTTTTAGAAGCTCGACATCGTGGTCCAGTAGCATAAGCGCATCTGCATCAGTGTGTTCTAGGAAGTATTTTATGCCCCGGTTATTGTTAGCCCAGATAGCGTTGGTGTTGCCCGTGAGATAGGCATCTATCCAAGGAAATTGCTTGAATATCTCGAGACATTCTCCCGGATTATCGTCTCCGACTGTGAGAATATTTTCGCTCTCGGCATAACCGAATTTCTCGAAACTTGTAAGAAACTCCCGCAATATCTCAGGTTTCTTACAGGTTTTGACGTGGATATGGTGCTTCATGTGCAAACCGTTTTGCCATCGCGCCTGGTGCAAGATCCTACAGAACAACTACCGGATACCAGCACTTGTACTAGTCGAGACCTAAATGATACTGCCCAAGACCTTGTTAGGTGCTGTTTAGAAACAGATATCTTCACTTAGATAAAGTGTACATAACAAAAAAAGTTAAAAAGGAATCAACTTAAGCTTGTGCGCCACTCTAGCGACAGCATACAATTATCGGCGTGGAAGGCTTTCGGGGAATGCGGCTACGAGAACCCGTCCGGCAGTAGTGTAGAAAGTTTTTTCCGCTGAGAAAGCGGAGTAGGTTATGCAAAGTCTCAAGGTTCTTGGCTGCAGTACGAGTTGGATTAGTGCCTGCCTGTATTTGCGTTTATTGAGCCCCTTGCGTGCGGTGGGAGGGCAGCTTGAAACTGACTTGAGTGACCTGAAGCAGGCGGTCGAGAGCTGCGATCTAGTATTTTTTAACCGTCAATTTCCGGCTGATGAGCCTGAGAAGTACGCAGCGATCGTCTCATTGGCGCGATCTGCCGATAAGCCTATAGTTTACGAAACCGATGACTTGTTGATCGATTTGCCAAAAGAGCATCCTGAATGGCGTCATTACTCCAGTTTCAAATTTCGCTATGTGACTGCGATGTTGGAGGCGAACTGGGTTTTAGTCACCAACGAGCCTTTGAAAAACGCCGTCAAAAAGTATAACGAAAACGTTTTAGTTATTCCGAACTATCTCGATGATTCAATGTGGAATCTCAAAGATCTCGCTGTTGTTCCTGAGGCCTCTTCCGATGAAGCTGTGATTATCGGGTACATGGGCACAGTAACCCATGCGAACGATTTACATTCGATCGAACCTGTGCTGGTCAGTCTACTCAATCAGTATGCGGGAAAGGTCAAACTTAAACTTTGGGGTGTTGAACCGGTTGGGCGCTTGCAAGAAAACAAGTACGTTGAGCACATAGCCAACTGCCCCGGTGAATACAATCTGTTTGTTCCATTCTTCGCTAAACAGAAGGCCGATATTTTTGTTGCACCACTGACACAGAGCCACTTTAATCAGTGCAAAAGCTTTCTCAAATATCTGGAGTACAGCACTCTATCAGTGCCAGGTGTATATTCACGTGGAACCCAATACGAGACCGTCATTACAGATGGTGCCAACGGATTGCTTGCCGGTAACTTGCTTGAATGGCACAAGCAATTGAGCGCTCTTATCGAAGACCGCGATTTGCGGGTTAAAATCGGGCGGAAGGCATTTGAAGACGTTCGAACAAATTGGCTACTGTCCTCACATGTGAAAGAGATTCGTGAGGCTTTCGAGATCTTTAGAAACCAAAAGCGTGAGAGTTTACCAGACTCCAATCTTGTGAAGCTGGCTAAAGAGGCTTCTGAATGGGCAGTCGCCCTCGCTAACGCTGGTGACAATCAAGCTCTTAGTGGAGATTCATTCAAGAACGGAAGTGATGTTTCTGATGTGCAACATCGTCGCGAAATAGAGAAGATGAAGCAACGCCTGTTGCGACTCCGCGCTGAGCTCACGGCATCGCAGCGACATGCAGCCGGACTAGACCACCTTGTGCAGAATCTCACTCAGTCGTGGGCCTGGCGTGTGGGCAAGGCTGTTACTGGACCGGCACGAAATCTGAGACAAGTGATCTCAAAAAAACGCGGTAAATCAATCGAGATATCCCGTCATGTCTAATGCCGGAGCCGTAAACAGCACGGACCAAGAACTTGTGCGAGAGACGTTTGATTCTTTTGCGATTGAGTCACTGTCTGCAGTGTCAGAAAAAAAAGAAGCGTTGATCGATCTTGTCATTCCTGCCTACAGAGGATTGAAAACTACCCTCGATTGTCTCGTAAGTGTGTTAAGGACAGATGCCCGTTCTCAGACGAATATAGTTGTTATCGATGATGCATCTCCTGAGCCCAGCTTGTCCGACATGCTCGATTACTTGTCGGGGTTAGGACTCATTTCCTTAGTTAGAAATTCGGTCAATAAAGGATTTGTGCAGACTGTAAATGATGCCATGTCCAGATCTGAGAACGACATCATCCTTCTCAATTCAGACACTGTCGTCTATGGCAACTGGGTTGCGCGCCTGAGGGAACAAGCTTACAGCCGAGAGCGTGTCGGTTCGGTGACTCCATTTTCCGACAATGCTACCTTGTGCAGTTATCCACTCATTTATGATGACAATGACATTTCGCTAGAAGTATCACCAGCTCAGTTGGACGAGATCATGGCCTCGGCAAATGCGCGGCAGTCCGTTGAGATTCCAACTGCGGTCGGATTCTGCATGTATATTCGGCGTGATTGTCTAAAAGAAGTGGGACTCTTTGATGCAGAAGCGTTTGGTAAAGGCTACGGTGAAGAAAACGACTTTTGCTGTCGCGCCTTGCAGTCTGGCTGGAAGCACCTTTTGGCCGGCGATGTTTATGTCCGCCACGTCGGCAGTGTTTCGTTTGGGCATGAACGCAATGAATTGCAGCGGGTTCATTCACAGACGCTTCGAGAGCGTTATCCTGATTTTTTACCATCGGTTGCTCGCTGGTCGACACTCGATCCAGCGAGTGAACTGCGTCGAGCTGCAGATATCGCGCGCATTCGCGAGACTCAACCGAATCCGATTCTTTTTATTTGTCATGATCTTGGTGGAGGTACCGAACGCCACATGCAAGAAATGGTCGAAGCTCTTGAGCGTGTGGGGCAACCGGTGTTGTTTCTGCGTCCCATCAAGAGTTACCGTACTAAGTTTTTTATTGAGTCGCCAAAACTCTTTGTTCCCAACTTGAATGCTTTCGATTTCGTTGAGTCTTTCGACGAATTGGTGGATATCTTAAGACGGCTTGGTATCAAGCATATTCATGTTCATAGTCTCTTCGACATGGATTTGCGTATCGTTGATCTGGTTCCTGCGATTGCAGCGCGTCTCGGCATCAAATATGATGTCACGCTGCATGAATATCTCTCAATTTGCCCGCGTGTGTTTCTAATCGATGACAGCGGTGTTTATTGTGGCGAGCCAGAAGAAGCAATGTGCCAACTCTGTCTCGAGGAAAATGGGTCGCACTTTGGCAGCCCTTCGATTAGAAGCTGGCGCCAAAGCTATAACCGTCTTCTTTCATCTGCAAGGAGAGTTTTTGTTCCTAGTGAAGATGTTTCCAATCGCATTCGCAAGCACTATAAAGGTGTGGTCACCTCCGTTAGACCGCACCAAGAGGTTTGCAACTTTCGCGAATCGCTCGCACTTGCACCACCGCAACGCGGTGAGACTTTACGCGTGGCGTTGATTGGAGTTCTTGCTGAACACAAGGGCGCTTTGTTGGTTCGTGACCTCTGTGCAGATGCCGTTGACAGAAAACTACCGATCGAATTCGTGCTCTTTGGTGAACGCGAGAAAAATGTAAATTTCAGTTCGGCTAGATTAATTGAGCTCGGTCCCTACAAAGAGGAGGAGATATACGATCTTCTTGCGGCCAATCCATGTCACATGGCTTTCTTCCCTGCTGTGTGGCCGGAAACGTTTTCATATACACTGTCCATTGCTGTGCAATCCGGACTTCAACCCGTCGCTTTTGAAATTGGTGCAATCGCCGAGCGTGTCAAAAAGATGCAATGGGGAACATTGTTTCCTAGCACTGTAATGAACGATGCATCTTTTGTAAATGACTTGCTGTTGAGCACGGTTCTCGAGCCAAGACCTGCGAACGCGAGTGACCTCTTGAGAGAAAATATGTATCCTAATGTTCTTGTCGACTACTACGAATTTTCTTGATTCAATATTTTGTAAGCACACTTTACTCGCTGGATAATTGTCCTTGATTGTTGTTCAGATTATCAACGGATTTGGTAACCAGCTCTTTCAATACGCAACCGCCAGACAGGTGGCGAAGCGGCTTGGTATGGCAGTTAAATTGGACCTTTCTGCTTTCGGGCGCTTGGACAATGTCTGGAAATTTCAGCTCGACTATTTTCAGTGCGACTATCAGATAGCAACTGAACAAGAGATATTTGAACTTGCTGACCCCTACATTTTTCATACATTTGGATTCGGATTCACTAAAAAACTCCATGTAGCCAACTATGTGAGCCCAACCCATTTTTTGGAACGAACGCCACCGTATGACGAAAAAATTCTGAGTATCAAGAATAATCACTATCTGGAAGGCTATTTCCAACACGAGAGATATATTGATGAGATCCGACCCGAGATTGTAAAGGAAGTTCAACGTTTACGTGAGGAGTTTGTTCAATTTGATGAGGGTCTACTCGACAAGATCAAGACATGCAACTCTATTGCATTGCACGTGCGACGCGGAGACTACGCTAGCAATGCGGATATCAATAAAACTTATGGTGTATGCTCTGCAGAGTATTATCAGCAGGCACTTCGGTACTTAGAAGAGCGCGTGAATAATCCACACGTTTTCATTTTCTCAAACGATGTAGACTGGTGCCGCAATGAGCTAACATTGAATGTGCCAACAACTTATGTGAGCGGCTCGTTCGATCCACCTGTAGACTTCTATCTGATGAGAGCGTGCAAGCATTTTGTTATAGCCAACAGCACGTTCAGTTGGCTAGCGGCATATCTAGGAGATGCTCCCGATAAGATTGTTGTTGAACCTGAGCGCTTTTTTGCCGATTTCAACCACAAGTTTCCCGGTACGCCGGAGCCGGATTTAAATGTTGAAAGCTGGATCAAGTTCTGACCATAGTTTGTTCTAAACAATTGAGTAGAAAAATGCGAGTTGATGAACAAATCACGGTCGTAAAAGAAAGCGGCTTATTTGATGAGAGTTACTATAGGCGTCAAGTCGGAGATTTGAATATCGAATCGCTGGTGCGGCATTATTTTATCGAGGGGGTGCAGAAAGGATTCGATCCGCATCCCCTCTTTCACACGTCATTCTATTTGGAGCGATATAGGGACGTTGCAGCTGCTGGCGTGAATCCACTTCTTCATTACATCTTGCATGGTGCTTTCGAAGGGCGGTTACCGAATAGATTTTTCGACTCACAGTTTTATTTGGCATGTCATCAAGAACGACGTGACGGTGTGAATCCCCTGCGCCACTACGCTGATTTGCCACTAAGAGACAAGGTGCCACCGCACAAACACTTTGACCCTCGCTATTACATGATGTGCTACCCAGAAGTTGTAATTAGTGGCCGCGAGCCACTTGAGCATTATCTGCGCATTGGCGTCGATCAGCACAGGCGGGCCGCAGTGCCCTTCGACCGCGAGTACTATTTGACCGCCTATCCTGACGTAGCGGGAGCAAGTATCGATCCCTCCGAACACTATAGTCGCTACGGCCGCGATGAAGGCCGGCTGGCAAGGTGTCCAATTACAAATTCCTTCAGCGAGGAGTTGCTTTCCGCCAGTTTAGAATCACAAGATTTCGGAACTGCTCGTCGGCCAAACTCCGCTGGTCCTGTCTATTGGGGCAGTGCACTTATGACGACTTGGGAGCAGTCGCTCTTTCAAGAGGTTGTTGAATCTATGCCGCATGTTCAGTTTCACATTCATCGGGCCTGTCTGCCGGATGTTGATTGGAGCCCGCATAACTTGCATAAGTGCGTGTTCGGGGCGGAAGATTCGCTCTTTCAAGACTGCTCGATTTTCGTAAATCCTGTTTTTGACAGCCCGGTTTCGGAACTCCTGCTCGCTGCAATTAAGGACGGACTTTTGGTGGTGGCTCCTGAAGCAAGTGAGATATCTGCGCTTCTGCATCCAACACAATTGAGTCTGTTACCTGCAGAGGTGCTCGTTGCTAAGACTTTTGTGCATGCAATAAGCTATGCCATCGCTAATGCCGATGATACACAAATTCGTGCTAATGCAGCCCTGCAGTGCCTGATGGAACGAGAGTTGATGATTGATACCATTCGATAGTCTCTCTCAAACCATAGTCGAAATCCACCTTTTGTTCGAAGCCGAATCTCTCCCTGGCACGACTTGTGTCTAGTTTGCGTCGAGGTTGACCGTTGGGTTTGCTTGTGTCCCAGATGAACGTTCCTTCAAATCCTGTCATGGCAGCTACTTTAACCGCTAGGTCTTTGATAGTTACTTCGCCACCCGAGCCAATGTTTATAGGATCTGATTGGTTGTAGCGCTCAGCAGCCAACACCACTGCCATGGCTGCATCATCAACGTGGAGAAATTCTCGTGATGCTGAGCCGTCACCCCACAGTTCGATTGTGTCTTGTCTAGCTGCTTTTGCCTCGAGGCACTTTTTGATCATGGCTGGTATCACGTGCGACTTTTCTGGGTCAAAATTGTCACCAGGACCATAAAGATTCGCCATCAAAAGATGCACGGTGTTGAACCCGTACTGTTGCCTGTATGCTTGTGCCTGCACCATCACCATCTTCTTCGCCAAACCGTAGGGACCGTTTGTCTCCTCCGGATAGCCGTCCCACAGATTGTCTTCACAAAACGGAACTAGAGTGAATTTCGGATATGAACAGACTGTGCCTATGGAGAGAAACTTTTTGACTCCGCCCTTTCGTGCTTCTTCTTGAAGCATGACTCCCATAATGGCGTTTTCGTAGAAATATTTACCGGGTTCGCTGCGATTGGCGCCAATGCCACCAATGGCGGCGGCAGAGTGAATAACAAGGTCCGGTTTCTGGTCTTCAATCAGTGCCCGTACTTCGGTTTGCTCGAGAAGATTATATTCTTTGCTTCGGAGTGGGTAAACCTCTCCATGACCCCGGCGTTGCAGAAGCGATACGACGCGAGATCCAAGAAATCCGGCACCGCCTGTAACTACAATTTTTTTGAAAACCTCAGCCATCCTTCTTTTTTTTAACTCTTTTTTTTAACTCTTTTTTTTCTAACTCTTTTTTTCTAAACTCGCTGTCGTATCTTAATCGGAGTTTGATGCTAAGTAGAGATGATCGCTTGCCAGACCTGTCGGTGCACCATGCTTGTCCAACGCCCACGCCCTTACCGTGCATAGCCCGGGTTTGAGCATTTTACGCGAAATTAGAGCCTCTGCAGTAGTATTTTCGAAATCAATTCTAGTCGGAAAATCGCGTTCGTTTTGCTCTGAACTGTTTGGATAGTCGAATGGAATGTCCGGTCTAGATAGCTCCAATCTTACTTTTGCAGCGTTTTTTACCTTTGACGCGTCAATGCGAATGGTCGTAGCAGGAGTCGACGATGTAAACTCAACCATTCCTAACTGATGGTTTCGGTTGGGATGCTGCATGTCCAACCTTGAAGTCACATCGGTACAGCTAAGCACAGGTGCCACGGTCTTGAGCGGAATAAAACTAACAGACTTTACGAAAACATCGTAGGCGTTAGCCGACGAGATGGTAATGACATCAGACTCCTGTCCGTCGAAGATCCAGTCGGAATGCCCGCGCGTCGCAAAAACAACCAGCTGCCGGTCGCGCTCTAAATGCGGATCGCACCCTGCAATTACTGACTGTCCAGTGATTGAATTCGGAAAGAAGAGTTGCAGGTCGAGAGCCCTAAATGATTTTGGCAGTCTTGCAGAGTCCACTTCTACCAGAATTCCGTCGATTGCTGAGCGCCGTAGCGGGAGTTTGACTGCGACCAATCGGTTCTTTTGTATGAGAAGCTCTGTCTTCTTTGCAGAAAGTGTTCTTAAGGATTCAGCATCGACAAGTGATCTCAGGTTTTCCCCAGCGAAAACGGCGGGCTCAGTGATTGATTTTGCAGGAACAAGTACGGGCTTTAACTCGAATCCTTCATTGCGCCAGGCGAACAATGATGGAGGCTGTGCGTCAATGATTGCGTTTTTTGTATAAGGTGGACAGCATTGAAATTTTAAGGGCGGAAGGGATGTAACCTTCACTTTCTCATCGGTCATTGAACCTAGTGCGTTTCTGCAAACATAAGCGCCGCAGATGGTGTCTGGCAACCCAAACATAATGCTAGATGATACGCCTTTTGTCATAAGAGATTTCAACGTTGCCTGAACGCTGTTAGAGGCTTCACCTGCACGTTTCCATGCGACGTTGTTGTTGTGGAGGAAAAAAGCGGCTAGTCCGAGCAATGAGATTCCAGCGCATAATGCTACGCTTTGTTTGAACTTCGGCAAAGCTAGCGTGCAACAGCCCAGCGCTAGTAAGCAACAGAGCGGTGCAGTGGCAAGGTAAGCGAGTCTGCTCGACTGAAGATCTGTACAGATCGACATCAATTTATAAACCGGAATCAGCGTGAGCACGGTCATGGCGAAGAGGCAGTTTACTTGAGGACGTAATGCGCTCATTCTCAAATAGGCGGCAAACAAGCTTCCGAGTAATGCTATAACGGCTGCGGCCCAGATAAGAAGTAAGAAAGTCTTGCCGCCCTCGATAAGTGACAGGTTGACTGGCACAAGCATCATCGCAATGCTGTTTAGCCAGTTCGCACACAAGACTGAAAAATCTGTGCCGAGGCAAAGACTGTTGTCATAGCCACCTATGAAAGTGCCGAGAGATATGCGGCGAACGACAAAATAAACCGCCAAAACCAGCCAGAAGGCTTTGGTGCTACTTATAGATGATTTCAGGACTCTAAATGATTGCTGGGATGGAGTTTGCGGTTTGTAAGAAATATTCGAAAAATACTCATACGCCACCAAAACCGGTGGCAGTACGATAGCCGACTCCTTAGAACAGAGCGCAAGAACAGCAGAGCCAATCGATAAGTTGAACCACCTTCGTCTCTCTGACATCCGCCAGCGCCCAAAGCAATAAAGAGCGGCGAGGAAGAATGCAGTGACGAAGGTATCAACCCGCCCGCCTATCCAGGTAACGACTTCGGGATGCAACGGATAAAGCAAAAAAAGTCCAGCGGATAAGCTCGGCCAGAGTTTTGTGCTTTCGGTTTTGGCTGTTGTCAGCTGTGGGAGTAAGAGGTCTTTGACAATGAAGAAAACTAAAGCGCTGCAGGCTGCATGAAAAAGAAGGTTCGTGAAGTGAAAACCGAGAGCATTCCAGTCCCAGATATATTTGTCCAGAGCCATAGACAAGGACAATAGCGGACGATAGAAATGAGTCGCCACTGCATCTAACGAGTTTGTCCAGAACACGTTCCATAACTTGTTTGGATCTATCCAGGCTGTTCTTAGCCAATTGATATAAACAAAATCGTCGCCTGTAAAATAGTTGCCCCAAGCTGCGCGGTAGCCGTAAACGGCCAGGATTGTTGAGAGTACGAGCACGCTGGCATTTAAAATTCCAGTTACGGACTGGCTCTTCGATGAGCTGGCCGAAGCTGGATTTGTGTTAGTCGGTTTCGATGTCGTTTGCATTTTCTTTGGTTCAATCTGCTATCTGGCTCAATCTGCTAAAGGAAGCCTTTTGACACCTTATGAGTTCCTAGAGATGGACTTCCCATCCAGGAATCGGCCATGCTTTTGGAACGTAACTCGGGTCGGCTCGCCAGTGTCTAACTTCTGAGCGCCAACTCGGACCTGTCGAATAAAAACCAGGCGACAAAAAATATTCGTGAGCAGCAATGACTATGAGCCAAATTATTAGCGAGCGGCATATTGTCTTTGTCCAACCGGTGCTTGTGGTGGCAAGACAAAGAATCGCCAGCTCGAATAACACCTGTGGAGCAAACGCGTACCTTTCGTTTGCACCTGGGATTAGCAGCATCGTTCGGTCACCTAAGCAGCCGTAAGAACTTAAAATCCATAAGATTAGGCCCGACCCGAAGAGCCATCTTGGCGCCTTCTCTTTGCTTCGGTAGGCAACGAATGCGAATAGTCCTAAGAGGACCACGCTGGCAATGAGGGCTGGAACCGATGGAATGTGCCCTTCTAAATACTTGTCGCGCCACAACTTGGTCATTTCTAGGCTTTCTGCAAAGCCAAACATCGGACAGATCAGATGTTTTATAAACCAGGTGCTAAGCAATAAAACAGGTTCAAGACCCATCGATCTTTCTTGCGGACGCCAGAAAATAAGTAGCTGGACAGCGGTAGCGGCGCTGAGAATTAGCGCTTGAATCAATCGTTCTTTCGAGCGGTCAAACCATGCACGTGCAAAATAGAGTGGCACCATAAATGCTGCCCCAGGTCCACTTAGAGGTCCTAGCACGAGCACTATTCGGTTGAAGTGCTTGACCCAATCGTTCCTGACTGCCAGAACAAGAATCAATGCGGCGCATAGATTAAGGTGGCACTGACTGCCAATGGTGCTGAGCCAAACTTCTTGCGAAAGTGGAAGCGTCGCAACAATGAGGAGAGCGGTGATCAGCGTAGTTCTATTCCTCAGCCACTTGTCTTGGCTCAGGCATAGCAAAACGGCGGGAATTGTTTGCACTGCAAGCCCACACAGCGAAGTTATGTAGCAAGCTTTCTCCAGCGGCACCAGATGCGCTGCCAGCACTGAAAAGCCATTTGCTGTTATGTTGATGTATCCGCCGTAAGAGACGAACAGAGCTTCATACCAGGGCATGTGCCAGGCGTTGCGAAAGAAAATTGTGCCTTCCTCAGCCCAGAAACGTCCGTTGAGAACGTTTGGTATGCGAATGGTGACGAGAGCCATGAACAAGACTATGTACAGAAGCTTTTCGCGAGCCGAAATCGGCGTCGCTTGCGCGCCTGGTGCAGAATCAATTTGATGCAGCTGCCCAGAGTCTGCCTCGACTGACTTGTCTGAGACTCTTTCTTGCAGCTTGATCATTACTTCGTAAACAGTTCGCAGTTGATAATTTTCGCTTTCGTCAGCGCATATTTCAAAAGCGTGTTCAGTACGCCCAAACCGTAAATGCAGCTGCGCCTGAAGTTGATCGATGACGCTTCTGGGAAATATCGAGTGGCGACGCCTATTTCAGCGATGCGGAAATTGAATGCAATCGCCTGGGCCAGTATTTCGGCATCGAAAACAAAGTCAGTGGAGTTGCGCAGAAAAGGAACTGTTTCTAGAAACTTCTTACTGTAGGCACGATAGCCGGTATGAAACTCCGACAAGTTGGTGCCAAGAACGAGATTTTGGCTCGTGGTCAAGAATCGGTTGGCGATGAACTTGTACATTGGCATGCCACCTTTTAGGGCACCATTGTTTAGGAATCGCGAACCAAGAACAATATCGGCTTCGCCAGCCAAAATCGGAGCTATGAGTTCAGGAATCTTGGTTGGATCGTACTGGTAATCAGGATGCAACATAATCACTATGTCAGCGTCGTTGCGCAGAGCTTCAAGATAGCCGGTTTTCTGATTGCCTCCATAACCGACATTGTGCGGATGTCTGATCACGGTGAGATTTAATGATTGTCCGATAGAAACAGTAGAGTCGTGTGAACAGTCGTCGACCATGATGATTTGTGAAATCATGTCGTGCGGGATGTCTTCCCAGGTCTTCACCAGAGTTTTTGCGGCGTTGTAAGCCGGCATGGTGACAACGACTTTGGCTCTGCCACCTGGGTAAACAGGCTTAACAGCGCGTTCTTTCGAGAGCACGGCGGTTGATTCCACAATCGTCACCTGTTGAGCAATAGAAGCCCTAAAGGTAGTACTTGGCAGTTTGTCTTGTCAACTCTGGCGACTAAGAATTTTCATAATCTGTTCGCATTTTTGAGGCTGCAAAGGCGCACAGGATTCGCTATATGTGATGTGACTAATTTTAGTGTTGATTATGAGCAAACATTCAAGCAAAAAATGACATTGAAACTCGTTTAGGCTCTTAGATGTTCTTTGAGCTTCAGGACAATGAACTCAATGTCCTTTTCGCTCAATGTGGCGTGAGTAGGAAGATTTATTCCTCGAGCGGCGATGAAACTCGTAAACGGCAAATGCATGTCTGAAGCAAGACCGTTGTTCGCTGTGACCGTTGCTTTGTGTAGTGTCTCATACGGTGGCAATGTATGCAGCGGATAGAAAATCGGACGCGTTTCGATTCCATTTTCTGCAAGTTGATGCATAAGCAAGTCGCGCTTTTCGCCACTTCGCTTTCTTAGCAAGATCGAATACATCCAGTAGGCGTGCGTTACCCATGGTTTTTCGGCCTGCGTCATCAGCTCGTCTCCGAGCGCCGCCAGGTGCTTATTGTAAAGTGTAGCCACCCTTCTTCTTTGTTCGACGTGCCAATCGATTTTTTCCAGCTGAGCAAGGGCCACTGCGGCTTGGAGATTGCTCATTCGGTAGTTGTAGCTTATAGTGTCGAACCAGTATTTTCGTTCTTTGTCGACACCCTGACCGCGTAGTAATCTCACTCTTGCGGCAACGTTGTCGTCGTTTGTCACGACAACTCCGCCTTCTCCGCTTGTGATAATCGAGTTGCCATAAAAAGAGAATGTGGATGTTTGCCCGAACGAGCCTACCCGTTTGCCCCTGTACATGGCACCATACGCCTCGCCCGCGTCTTCGATAACCGTGAGATTATGACGACCGGCAATTTCTAGAATTGGGTCCATCTCGCAAGGATGCCCATAAAGATGCACGGGGATGATTGCTTTAGTGCGTGGTGTAATTGCGCGTTCGATCAAAGCAGGATCGAGGTTCCAAGTGTCTTTTTCGCTATCAATGAAAACTGGCTTGGCGCCGCAATAAGTAACGGCATTGGCCGCTGCGATATAGGTGAGACTGGGCACTATAATCTCGTCGCCTGGCTTGACGTCATGCGCCATAAGGGCCAGGTGAAGAGCCGCGGTGCCACTGCTGCAGGTGAAAGCATGGCTCGCTTCGCAATATTGGGCAAATTGACGCTCGAACTCATCGACGAATCGTCCGGTGGCCGATATCTTGGCTGAGTCGATGCACTCCATCAGATATTGCTTTTCATTGCCATTGAAACATGGCGCACCGATTGGAATTCGCCTCGTTAGTGAGTCCACTGTTTGCTCTTGTGCCTCCGGAGTGCCAACCAGGCAAGGTCTTTCGATTCGAGAAGAGCTGCCTTGACTGCTCAACCAGCCTTCATTCGCCAGACAGTCTGTCAAATTCTAACTTAGTTTGGTCTCAACGCACAGAACTGTCAGACATCGGACTTGACACGCGGGCGGGAACACCGACAACTGTCGTGCTTGCTTGTACATCTTCCGTCGCCACACTGCCAGCGCCGAGGGTGCTCCAGGCACCTAGCCTCACCTCTTGAATCACGCAGCTTCCGATGCCTACAAGAGCTCCTTCACCAACCGTCACAGCGCCAGCAATATTGCATCCTGGCGCAACATGGGCGTGGTCTCCGATCGTGCAATCGTGATCGACAGTGGCGCCCGTATTGATGATGCAATTTTCGCCGACGCTGGTGTTGGCATTCACAACTGTTCTGGCAAATACGACTGTGCCCGCACCAATGCTAGCGCTCGGGGAAATGACTGCTGTTGGATGCAGCACCACTGCTGGTGTCCAACCTATCGATTTCAGTTGGGCAAATATCTCTTTGCGCAGTTGATTATTGCCAAGAGCGACGAGGAAGTTTGTCGGTTCCAGCCCTAGCTCGTTCTCTCTAACTGTGAGCGAATGAAACGTTGTATCTGCTTTTCCAGGATCGACTATGGCGGTAAGAATGTACCGCCCTTGTGCTACCAACGTGTCGACGACAACCCGTGCGTGACCACCTGCCCCATAGATAACAATTGACTCTTTAGCTCCCACGACTGGCTTTTCTCTCCAATAACATAGGGTAAGTCTTTGCTTCCGGGCTAAATGGGCATTGATTGAGGATTTTGAGAGCGCACTTGTTCACGCCAGTAGTCAAGAATATCCGCTATCGTCTGTTCGAAACTGTATTCTTGCTGCCAGCCAGTCGCTTGTCTGAATTTGCGAGGGTCGCCTTCGATTATTTTGACGTCTGAAGGTCTCAAACGAGATGGGTCGGTGCAGACCTCTATCTTTGCCGTGGAACGCGAAAGCATGAGATCCACCATCTCTCTGATGGCGCGTGCTTTGCCGCTGGCGATTACATAATCCTCGCCCGGTTTGCAATTATGAACTGCGAGCCAATAAGCGCGCACGACATCGCGCACGTCCGTCCAATCGCGTTTGGTTTCTAAATTTCCTACGTTCAAAATCGGCGGACGCTTGCCGATTTCAATTTCAGCTATCTGTTTGGCAAAGTTGCTGGTCACGAAAACCTCGCCGCGTCTTGGACCTTCGTGATTGAATGCACGAGTTCTAATGACTCTCAATTTGTGGCTTTCAAAATACTGATAGGCCAGCATATCCTGTGCCACTTTGCTGACTGCATAAGGATTCAAGGGCCGGAATGTATTTTTCTCATTAATTGGGAGTTCGTGCGGATATACGCGTCCATACTCTTCTGAACTGAGGGCGACCTGAATAACCGGATCAATTTCCAAGAGGCGAATAGCCTCAAATAAATTGAGCTGCATCATCAGGTTGTCTGAAAGTGTCGATTGTGGGTGCTTCCAGGAGTCCGGCACGAAGCTTTGCGCTGCCAGATGGAATATAAAATCAGGACGTGCTGTTTTGAGCAGCTCAATGACCCCGTTTGCGTCCGTAAGGTCACAGTCGATGAGATTGATTTGATCTTCAATATGGCTGACGTTATTGTTAACCGCTCGCCAACGTTTTGCGCCGTATATCTCTACATGCTGATGCTTTTGGACGATGTATTCGGCCAAATGGCTGCCGGCCATGCCCGTTATGCCGGTTATGAGGACGCGCGTCATAGGTGAGACCTTCATTCAGCTGGCAAGGAATGATAGCATAGGCGCTTCAGTTGCTTGTTTGTTTTGTAAATGCTAGTTTCCGTTTGTCTCCCAGTTTTCAACGGCGCCAAGTTTTTGCCGGAAGCGATAAAGAGCGTTCTCGCGCAGAGTCACCGCGAGTTCGAGCTGTTGATCGCTGATGACGGTTCTTCCGATGGAAGTTGGGAGATCATCAATTCATTGGCTGCTTCAGACCAGCGCATAAAGGTCTGGCGTAATCATGAGAGGTTAGGATTGTTTGGCAACTACAATCGCACCATTGGCAGTGCCACAGGAGAGTACATAAAACCGTTCGCTCAAGACGATATTTTGAATCCGAACGCTCTTGAATCGATGGTTCGGGCATTGCGGGAAAATGAGACTGCGTCGCTTGTTGCAAGCGGCCGAAACGTGTTGTCTGAAAGCAGCGGCGATTTGTACGGCTTCGGTGTCGGCGAAAATGGATCAAACAAAAAAGAAGAAGCAGCGGACAAGTTTCAGTCACCAGTCGAGATTACCGGCGAGAGTAATGAGGGGCATTATGCTCCACTCTCACGAGGGTTGAATCCGGGGAAACTAGTCGTTTTGAAGTGTCTAGCACAATACCGAAATCTAGTTGGTGAGCCAGTTACAGTGATGTATCGGGCCCGGCACAAAGAAGAGCAATTTAGCCGGGATTATCGCTCGCTAGGTGACCTAGAGTTGTGGTTAAGACTTTTGAGCTTCGGTGATCTTTACTATATTCCCGAGCCTTTGGTTCACTTTCGGCAGCATGAGGGGAGTCGGACTTCGGAGCTCTTAGCAGACATAGATTGGGTGCTCGATTTCCCTCGCTTGAGTCGTGAGTATCTTGCCGACCTCAGTCGATTGGGCATCGACCGCACAAGCTACTGCGTGCGATTTCTTGAGCTTGCCGCACCACTAGTAGAGAAGTACGCAAGCACTGACAGCGATTACATCAATGGCTTGCCACCATATAAAGAATTGGCCTACTACATGTTGATGCGCTTGCCGTCAGCATTGAATGGCGAAGCTAACTACAAGTCTGTTCTTAAGAGCACTTCCTGGCGTGTAACAAAGCCTCTTCGCATGTTTAGGAAGAGGCTTGAAAAGTGATAGTCGATTTTTACTGCTGAATACTCGGCTCTCTCGAGCCTGTCATTTTGCGCTACTTGCGGCCGGATTTCGCTTTGCTCTTAGTGGCTACCGCTTTTGTCTTGGCTTTAGCGGCTGGCTTTGAGGTTTTACTCGTTTTCGAACTAGCATTAGCAGCCGGCTTAGCAGTAGTTTTAGCAGCCGGTTTCGCCGCAACTTTTCTCACTGGCTTTGCTTTTGCTTTTGCTTTGACTTTGCCCGCAGGTTTTGCAGTGGTCGTGGGAGCGGGTTTCGACGCGGACTTGGCAACGGTTTTTGCACCGGTCTTCACGGCTGGCTTTTTACCGTTGGCTTGAGTCGTGGTCAGTTTGCGCTGCTCTTTGCGCCACACTGTAAAGCACTCGGCGATCTCGCTTCCATCTTTCTCAATAGCTGGACCAATCAAAGCGCCTTCGGGCAAGCGACCCAACCAGTCACGTTCGACTCGACTGAGAATCAAGACAAACTCTTTTTGTTGCAAGGCTTCTTTGACAGGGAGGGTATTGTTTTTGTTGGCCTTTTTCAACAACTGTTTGATGGCCTGCTTCCGCTGCGATGTAAAGTTTCCGTCCGTGTTTTCTACGTTGTATGAGTGTCCGACGAAGAAGAAACCTTCACCTGGATAACTGTTTTTCTTACGGTACGCACTGAAGTCTGGCTGAGGCAGAGCAATGCGGCGTTCGATGATGCTCGTGCGTTGGATGTCAGCGGATTTGTTGGCTACCATTTTTCTCAACGCTTTATCCGCTGTTTCTCTTTTGGCCATCGTTTCAGTTCCTCCCCGGCGACTTCCAGTTTCACAAATTCAACTTGCCACGCTCGAATCGAAGGTAAACCGCGGCGCGCCTCATCGGCTTTCGTTGAAAACATCATCAACACTACACTATTGCGTCGACCTTTTGTTATGACTTGTGTACTGATTGCATTTTTGCAAAATGAAATATATGCTTGCGCATTAAATTTGGCGGGTCGTCTTCTCGTCAATGGAAGCTTTGGACTTTCTATTGGAAACAGAGCCTGGTGAGAGTACTAATCGCTCCGTCTGCTTACAAAGGCACGTTTAGCTGCGTTGAACTTGCTGACGCCATGGGCTCAGGCGTTAAGATCGTTTGGCCCGATGCAGAGTTAGACATCTTGCCTATCGCCGATGGTGGAGATGGGACTATCGATGCACTTTACCGGTCTATAGGCGGTACTGTACACAAGACAAGTGCAGAGGGCCCTAATGGTCAATTGGTCGTCGCTCCTTGGCTCGAATTTGGCGAGTTGGCAATCGTCGAGATGGCAGCTGCCAGCGGCATCGGGCTCTTGCGGGGAGTTCTCGATCCTGTCAATTCGCATTCGAAAGGAACTGGTCAAGTTATGCGCTCTTGCATCGAGCGCGGATTGAAAAATATGGTTGTTTGTGTCGGCGGCTCTGCCTCTACAGATGGTGGCGCTGGATTGCTCACCGCTCTTGGTGCCAAATTTTGGAAGCGCAATGGTGAAGCGATCGCATTGGGCGCCGGTGAACTGAATCTCATTGCCGGTTGCAATTTGAGAGATGCGCAAGAACTGGTTCGGAACTGCTCTATTGCCGTCGCTGTTGACGTTGCAAATCCTCTACTCGGCAATCAAGGTGCTGCGGCGATATATGGGCCGCAGAAAGGGGCCGATCCTGCCACTGTAATGCGTCTTGATGAATCGCTGCAACGGTTTGCCGATGTTCTTGAAATGGCAACGTCGCGGCAGTTTCGC
This sequence comes from Oculatellaceae cyanobacterium, assembly GCA_036702975.1. Lineage (GTDB taxonomy): Bacteria > Cyanobacteriota > Vampirovibrionia > Obscuribacterales > Obscuribacteraceae > DATNPX01. The sequence goes on along the minus strand of DATNPX010000026.1, from coordinate 90,979 downwards.
AATATGCCCGGCACTGGTGCCGCGGGAGGCACCGCATTTGGTGTTGCATGCGGGCTTGGCGCCGAGATAATCTCCGGCTTCGAGTGGATGTCTACCTTATTTGGGCTGGAAGACCGGGTTCAAAGTGCAGACATCGTTTTTACCGGTGAGGGGCAGCTAGACGATCAGTCGTTTTACGGCAAAGCGAGCGGGCGGCTCTCGGCTGTGTGCAAGAAATTTCGCAAACCATTGATAGCTATTCCGGCGGTCGCTGACATTGGTGGCAACTTGGAAAGATTAGGCTTGACGAAAGTTGTTTGTGCGTCAAGAGATGGATCAATAGCAACACTAGCCGACGTTTCCGAGGCCGTGCAAATATCACTTAGCGGATTCTAAATTCTGCTTACCTGAGCTTACTTCTTGCGGCTCAAGAAGCTTGCCAAGTCGTTGCTAACTGAGGACGAAACAACGCTTGCATTTTCAGGCGAGTTGGCTGGAACAAACGGTGTCACCGGTGTCACAGGCGCAAGTGTCGCAGCACCTGCCGCACCCGGCCCGCCCATTACCGCTGGGGCCGCAGTTGCAGCGCCGGATGGTGGCAGTGACGTGTCTAGTGATTGAGGTGGCAAGTGGGTTTCAGCAACTCCTGTTCCGGCTGGGTGCGCTTCGACTGGTGCTGCACCGTTTGGATGTCCGAATGCTGCTGGAATATTTTGGTCGGGCACCGCTTGTGCCACCTGTTCGGGGGCAGCGACTTGGGGAGCGGCAGCTGTGGTAGCAACTTCACCGCCTGCGCCTGGTGCAGCAGTGGTGGCACCGGAAGCATCAGCTAGTTGGCCGCTGGCACCATCCGGGCTTCCCGGCAATGTTAATTCTGTACCAGGACGAATCAAGCTAGGGTTGGCGCCAATCACATCATGATTGAGTTTATATACGTCACCCCATTTGGTGGCGTCGCCGAGGTGTGATTTGGAGATGTTCCAGAGATTATCGCCAGACTTGACCACATACTTGGTTGCTTCACCAGCATGTGCTATCGATTGACCGGGAAGATGAATGGTTGTACCTGTGTGAATCAAGGAAGGATTGCTTCCCAACGTGTCTGAATTCAACTTGTAGATTTCCGTCCATTTCGTGGCATCGCCCAATTTGTCTTTAGCGATATTCCACAAGCAATCACCGGATTTAACCGTATAGTCGCTGCCGGCATCTGTTGCTTGTGCACCGTCAGTTCCCTGTGTTGTATCAGTAGCTGGAGTCGCTTGTGCGCCGGCGCCTTGAGCATTTGCAATCTCTTGCGGTTTGCCGAAACTTGGAGCAGCGTTGCTTGCGGTTCCAGAAGATGCCGCGGGTTTAGCGGCCGAAGCTACTTTGTGTGCCGAGTGTGCCGCCGTATGATTTGCGGAATGCTTGGCCACTTCGTGGCTTGAGTTGCTTATTTTGTCTGCCACATCACTATGGCTGCTGTGATGCGTTGGTGTATCAAGTTTGTGTGCGCCTTTTACTGAGTCTTTAACAGATTCAAGAGTTAACTCTTTCGCTTTTAGACCTTCGGTAGGGGTACCAGAGGGCTGTTGTTTGATGAAGTTGGCGCCATATTCTGAACTGCCGCCTGTATAAGCACCAGTGTCTGGTTTGTTCATTGCAAGCAGCTGTTGCCCGCCCAACTTGTCTGAGATGGCTCCCGATGGTCCGAACGCTCCGGAATCACCACCGGCACCACCTAAAGCGTTGCTCAGGCTGCCACTATCTGCAGTGGCTGTATTGAGATTGCCGACAGCCGCTTGTGCGGATGGCGCGGAACCGAAAGCGCTTGAACCGACATGCAGATTGCTTGGAAGTGTGTTGCTGGAAGCGGAGATAGAAACCGGTGCAACCGGCTGGCTGGTTGCAGAGGATGAAGCCAGTGATGTGGAAGAATGTCCAGCGTGGTTGAGACCGAATCCTTTCTCCAGCATCAGCGATTTGTCGTCGGCCAGATGTGTAGCAGGGGAAGCATGCGACATCGATGGACCGGAGATGACTTCACCGTGTGGATCGTTGAATGACAAACCTTCGTATTGCGGCTTGGCCAGATCAACGGAACCCGATACGTTCAAACTTTCGTGAGAGAAAAGATGTTCATTTACATAAGAGAGATCAAAGCTGCCTCCAGCCTCTGCAGTTACGGCGCTTTCAGAAAGCCCATCGTGCAGGCTGAGGTCGTGCAGAATGGGGGCGTCGTGCGGCAATATATTTAGATCAAGAGCCATATGCTCGCCACCAATGGGAGCGGCGTCAGCGAGTTGAGCGCCAATATCGCCATGTGCCGCCGCACCTAATAAAGATGGATCTAATCCACCAATAAGTTCGGCGTGATGTGTGAAGAAATTAGCAAAGGCTTCAAATGCTGAACTCATCAATCCGATGTGTCCAGGCATGCGCATGATCAATTGAATAATAGGAGAGACTTGAGCCTGAGCCATCTGCATGGCTTTAGCTGCTAGGCTCGTTGCGTCGCCTCCGGGAAGCATGGCTTGTCCGAGAGCGGCGTTACCGATGGCGGCCTTCCCGACGGCTGCTTGGCTCAAGGCCGCGTTGCCGATTTGAGGCTGGAAGAATTGATGTGCCCGGCCTATATCAGCTGGGCTGCTCAACTGGTTTTCGATGAGCGGGCTAGCAGCTGCATGACCAAGGTCAGCACCCGTTTGTAGTGCTGCTTCGGGTCTAAATCCGTTCAAGTTGAATGCGCTTGGTGACATCGAATATCTCTTCGCTTTGAAAGCCACGGTTAATCTACATCTACGCCAGGCGCAAGTAAATGCTTAGATGGGAGAATTCCCACATCTAGGCGCTAAAATAGCGTCGTAGAATCACCACTGAATTCTGGAAACGCACCAAAATCGACAAAACAATTTTGGTTCGGGTGGTCAAATTTCAGAACCAAACGTATATAGAGCCGGGGTATCGTGAGTCAATTTTCTAGTTTCGCTGCAGCATTAGAGCCATCAAATAAAAAGGCGCATATTTTCAAACCTCGTGGCTCGAAAAGATCCATTTCATTGAGTCTGTGTGCCAGTTTGATACTCGGTCTCGCTTTCACCGATGCAAATATGCCGGCTTATGCCGTCGGAGACGCAGCCTCCGCTAAGTCATCGGCTGGTTTGAAATCTGCGCCTGCGCCCAAAGTCGCTTCGGCAACACCAAAGAGCAGTGGGCGGTCCGTAAAATCTACGACAACTGCAGTATCTGGCAAAACCGCGATTACCAAAGCCGTCCCCGCTAAGACTCCGGCTTCAGCTGCTGCCGCGCCGGATCAGCCTCAAGCCGAGGATGATGCCGCCATAGCTCCAGTTCCGCCAGCACCTCCTCACTCAGACACCCTGGCGGCAAAGATAGCCGAATACAAGTCGAGTCCAGACAATGGCACCTGGGAAGCCGTTCTCAAAGAGATCCGTGCTTTCACGCAGGTTCCTCAAACGGCCAAATCGAACGCAGCTCTCTTATTTCAAGCAAACCCTTCACTGCCCGAAATCGGCACTAAGCTTACGGATTTTGCTGGTGGGCGCATTTGGGGCTTTCCAAAAGTGCCGGAATGTCAACATGTTGTCTTGCAGTGGGCAAACATTGTGCCCGGCAACGAAGAAGAGACCGTGGTGCATGGCAAACGCCGCATCGTTCGCGCTGCGCCACAAGTTAGTTGGCGGTCGGAATATCTTCGAGTACCTGCCGGTGTGCAGGTGAAGGAGGCACGATTTGTTAGTTCAGCCACAGTGCAGACGGTCGGTAAAAAGGTCATGCGAACCGAAGGACCGCGTTCGCTTGTTTTGGCTGGCTGCGATCGAGCTGGCTCCGCTTATTTGCATGCATTCAGGTTCGCTGGCGGCAACTGGACTGAAGTCGCCGATGTTTTCAGCAATGTGCCGCCCTATGTAATGCAAAGCCTCGCTAGTAAAGCCAGTTTCTCTGGTAACGACCTTGTTCTTTCCATCGGCGGCACGAGTGCACCGGCACCATCCACCGACACTAGCGTTGATAAGAAAACGCCGCTACCAGCTGCTTCTAACGGTTATCGCATGGTTCTTAAATTCGTCAGTGGCAAATACACGATGGAAGGCGGAAAAACGGGCGAAGATGGAGCATTGGCAACCGTCGCTCAATTTGCTGCCGCCCTCCAGCAGGGAAAGCAAGATGTCGCCAAAGCCTGGCTGGCTGATCCAAAACTGGTCTCGATTCCAAAATACATCGGCTATTTCGCGAAGCCCATGCCGTTGCCAAAAATCGTACCGATGGCTAATCCATTGAATGGTTTGACAAGGTACCGACTGATCACGTCTTTAAAGGAGGATCTCATCATCGATGTAGGGCGGACAAAAACGCTTCCTTTCGCCGTGAAAGGAGTTTTTGTAGCACCTCCTGACCCTATGGCAGCTAAGCTCGTGACTACAGTGCAGGCTCACGATGCGTCCTCTGGTGCGAATAAAGACGACAACAAGGACGATGCCGGGAAATGAGTTTCGCTGATTTTGGGGAGGTTTTGGAAAAGCAACGCATCAATTAAAAGTTACTGCGGACCCCCGAAAGGGTCAACTCATCCGCGAAATCGCAATTGAATCTGGGCATATTTAGCCCATGACTGTCGAAAATTAAGGCTAACGAAGTGGCGCCTTCCCACTCTGATTTTTCAAAAATGTCAACCGTCCCTCAAGGTGACGGACCGAAAGAGGAGAAATCTTATTTCGCCTCTACTCTGTCGTTTCTAACCTACTCGTATCGCGAGACATTATTCGCGGAATTGGACAGACTGGTTGATACCAACAAGGACTTCGATGGGCTGATTATTGACTTGATGCAGACCGGGTTCTCGTTGCCGATGGATACGCTAGTAAAATTCAGTCAATATGCCAAACGGCTTCTACGCCCGCAAGGTGTTTTGCTCTTCGTCAAGGCTGATGGTGCGGTCACGCTTACTAAGGATGAGACTGGTGGCGCATTGACGTTTAATGCATACGACAGTCCTTTCGGAATATTTGCTCGTCATCCGATGCTTGCTGACTATGTTTGTGCCACAGTTGCAGGTCTTGACCGTCGCCGTTTGCGCGGTGGTGGCAGTACGCTAGCGAATCATATTCTCTTCACGTCGATTCCTGTTTTGACTGACAAAGGTCGGCGTCTTCGCGATTCATATGGTTTTCCAGCACCCCAGAGTTGGGTTTTGCAGATTGTCGACGATTATGCTTCAGTTGAATCCATCACTCGTACACTGGAAAGCAAACATCAACTCCCTTCTGATGAAACTCTGCGTATCCTACAGGAGCTAGAGGCTGCAAGGCTTATCTTTCCAATTTTTTCGAGAATTCAGTTCCTTGCAAACTGCTATCACAATCGAAAATCATTCAGGCTTGGACGTTATTTGGTGGCATCAAACGTGCTCACCGAAACGCAACTTCAAGAACTTTTGGAGATGCAAGCCGAGGAAGGGCTAGGCCGCTCGCAAAAGATGTTTCTGGGATTACTCGCGGTCAAGCAAGGCTATTTAAATACACGCCAGTTAGAAGTGATGCTTGATGATCAATACCTCTACGGCGGTTACCACAAGAAAGCCGATGATACCGGCAGTAGTGTCCGTCCATTGAACATGGAAACAATGCGTGATTCCATGATCGGCAGTCTGGGAGCTATTGATGGCGCTGGTTTGCTTCAGTCTTTTGCTAATTCCAAGAAGACTGGCCTATTGACTGTAGAAAATAGAGATAAAGCCCTCACAGTCTCTTTCGTTGCAGGCAAACCGATTCGTGCACGTCTGAATCGATTGCGCGGCTACAACGCACTGGTTGAATTTTTAGTCTGCTGGACCGAAGGTATTTTCGTATTCAGAGACAAAGGGACTTCTCAAGAGTTAGACGAGAGTTGCGCCTTCAATGAGCCATTGGACCGCATTTTATTGGATGCTGCCCTCGCTCAAGACCAGGTGAATCACATACTAGGAACTTTGCCGAGCGGTCGCAATACGATTCTCGAACGCGTGTGGAATTTCGATCAACTCTGGCAAGAACTCGAGTCACGCACGCTGAAATATCTCGATGACTCAACGGTAACACAAGCAGACAAGACTCACATTGTGCAGCTAGTCCATTTGATTGATGGACTGTCTACCCTAGATGAGGTGATGAAATCATACGACGTCTGGCCGAGCCATATGGTGGTGCGTTCGGTAAATATGCTCCTCGAAAACAAACTAGTGAGCGTGCAGCAAGCTAGCTTGTTCCGCCCTATTTCAGTGTTCCAGCGTATTTCTGCCGAGTTGCAAAAACACATTGGGCGTGAGGACAATCGAGCTATTCTGCATGCTAGCCTTCACTACGTGCATGGAGAGTCTGCTGCAGCCCATCGTTTTCATATTGACAATGAAGGCCGCGTGAGCGTGAATTTAAGTCAAGTGAAGAGTTCAGGCGCACCAGTATCTGCCGTCATACTAGAACTGAGGCGGTGGATGGAAGCCTATCTTGCTTATTGTAGGCGACAAGTGGAGCCATACATTGTTGACGGCATCGTAAATAGAGTGATCAACTCTAACCTAGCCTAGCATTTTTCTGGCATAATTTTACGTCTGCTGGTGCTGCGCATGCGCCAGCTGTTGCTTTAGTAAATGCATCAGGTGACAAGAGATATGCAGTACAAGGTTTTTTCTTCCAATGGTTCGAGTGATACTTCAGACCTGGCCGTGATCGGTGTTTTTCAGGACGAAAACATCGGTGCTCTTTTGCAGAGTGTATGCAAGGAGACCTCTTGGTTGACTGCGGAACTTTCCAGCAAGTTCGCTCAGTCAGCAACTGACGAGAAGTTTACAGGCAAGGCTAGCCAACAGTTGTCGCTTCCGACCTATGGAGCTGGTGGCACTAAAAAGATCGTTCTATATGGCTTGGGCGGCGGCGGCGCATTTGGGGCTGCTTCTTCGAGAAAGATGGCAGCTAACATCGTCAAAACGTTGAAACCAGGACAAACTGCAAAAGTAAACGTCCTACTGAGAGATTTCGTAAAAACTGATGGTACTGCACTTGGTGGCGATTCAAAGTCGACTGATTCCGGTGTTGGAAGCAGTGAGAAACCCAGCGATAGAGACAAAAAAGATAAAAAAGACGCAGCTCCGAAAATTATTCCTTTGAGCAAATTGGCAGATGATGCAGCTAAAGAACACCTTCGCGCGTTTGCTGAAGGCTGGTTACTTGGTGGATTCTCCTTCAATAGGTACAAGACGACTGATGGTGAGGAGAAAAAAGGTGACATTGATGCTACGGTAGAATTTGCCGGGGTGCAACTTGCTGATGGCGATCTGAAAAATCAATGTAAGCTTGGCGAGAGCATTGCGGCCGCAACCAATCTGGCTCGCAAGCTGATCGCTGAGCCGCCGGCTGAAATGACTCCGACGAAGTTAGCGGAGAATGCAAAAGCAATTGCTGATGCTCACGGTCTGGAATGCCAGCTCTTAGGACCGGAAGAAGTAGAGTCTCTTAAAATGGGTTCACTCCTTGGCGTTGCGAAAGGAGCCAAGGAACCGCTGCGATTCATAGTATTGAAGTATACGGCTCCAAATGCGAAGAAGACCGTAGCAATTGTCGGAAAGGGAATTACATTCGATTCTGGCGGTTTGTCATTGAAGCCGGCAGCCAGCATGGAAAACATGAAGTACGACATGGCTGGAGCCGCTGCCGTTATTGCGGCTATGCAAGTGGTTGGCGAAATGAAGCCCTCGGTTTCAGTGCTTGCACTCGTTGCAGCCACCGAAAATATGCCGGGTTCAGGAGCGCTACATCCAGGTGATGTGCTTGTAGCGATGAACGGTAAAACCATTGAAGTAAACAACACAGATGCAGAAGGACGTTTGGTTCTTGCAGACGCATTAAGTTATGCGGCGCAGCAGGGAGCCGACGAAGTGATCGATCTGGCCACTCTCACCGGAGCAATAGTTACAGCGCTGGGTCGCGCCGCCGCTGGGATTATGGGTAACAACCAGGGACTGATTGACGGTGTCATCAAGTCGGGTGCCAAAGCTGGCGAAAAGTTCTGGCAAATGCCTCTTTACGACGAATACAAAGAGTATCTGAAGAGTGACATTGCTGATTTGAAAAACGCAGGTGCGCGAGGCGAAGCCGGCAGCTCGGCCGGTGGTATGTTCTTACAAGAGTTTTGCGGTGGTAAAGCCTGGGCGCACCTCGATATTGCAGGTCCCGGTTGGGTTGATAAACCACGCGATGAGCTAACAAAAGGTGGTACTGGATTTGGTGTACGCACCCTTTGCTACTACTTGCTGGGTTTGTGATCAGTAGCTTGAACGGCGTTCGTTGAACGGCTCTGGACCATCGGATAGTCCAGGCCCAGAGCCACAGGCAAGTTACTGAATCAGCTGTGTAATGCTGCGCATAAGTGGAATCAGTGTGTCTGTGTCTTTGCCATCGCTCAACACGACCAACAGACCACCGCCGAAATCGGCGATTACCAGGTAACCCTTCGGCGTCTTTGACACGATCTGATGAACAGTGTTTTGTCCCATCTTACGCACGACGTGCTGGGTATTCATGTACACACCCAATGCCCAAACTCCAACTGACTCTGCGTCCATCTCTGGTGGCATTGTATTAGCAATCAAGAGACCGTCGTGTCCAACGATGACCGAGCCAACAACTGCGTTTTGACCTGCGATATGGTGCAGCAAAGATGTCAGCTCGCTGGCAGCTTCTTGCGTCAAGATCTTCATCGATGAGTCGGTTAGATCCGCATTGCTCATCTTTCCGATTTTTTCGAAATCTTTCTGGTCGAGCAAGAACTTACCAATAGAGGAAATTCGTCCGGAACCGGCGTCTTGATTGTGGTCTACTCTGCTATCCAGTCGGCCCACGCCTTCAATCTTCGGTGGTGGCACCGCTGGTGCTTGCTGGGCCGCGCTGGCGTCTTTCGAGCGAGCGGAAGCATCGTTTACGCCAAGATTGTCAGAGAAGATTTTATCGATCACGCTGTCGTCAATCGAGAAAAGCCCTGCACTTGCTGGTTTTTGTGGCACTTCGGGTGCCGGCGGTGGTGGTGGCGGAGGCGGTGGAGCTTGTGGTGCCGATTGTATCGGTGAAATCTGCGGAGCTTGCTGCTGGGCTTGCATTCCGTACTGGCTTGTTGCCATCGCAGCGAACGGATTTGGCGGAGGTATTGGTGGCGCAGGTGGTGTCGCAGCACCCGGCGGTGCGCCCCACGGTGCAGGCTGTTCGGCTCCTGGTGCTGGTGGTGCTCCCCAACCCGTCTGGCTAGGTGGAACTTGTCCTGGTGCGGCCCAGGCCTGCCCTTCTGGTTGGCTTGATGGCTGCCCCCATGCTGATTGAGCCGGTGGTTGATTCGCTGCCTGTGGCGCGCCCCATGCAAGTTGCGCCTGGTCTTGTTGTGGTACCGGCGGAGGTGCCCCCCATGCCGGTGTTTGGGCTGCCGATGGCGCTTGTTCATGTTGTGGTGCTGGTGGTGCACCCCATGCTGGAGCAGCAGGTTGACCTTGTGGTGCTCCCCAGGCAGGTTGTCCTTGCTGAGCGACTTGAGCCGGAGGTTGTCCCCATGCTGGTTGGGCTGCTGCCGGTGCCGGCGGAATACTTGTCGGTTTTGCTTCTACTTTTTGATCGTTCACACCCAGGTTGTCGCCGAAAAGTCTGTCCATATCGTCGTCACCGAGATTGAACAAACCCCCACCTTTTGCAGGTTGTGCCGGTGCCGGGGTGACTTCCGGAGCGCCAAATCCGCCCCCATTAGAGGGAGTCGAAGGTGGTGCTTGCGCCGGAGCCGTGCCCCAGGCTGGGGCTGCTGGCGCTGCGGCTGCTGGTGCGCCCCAGGCAGGAGCTGCAGGAGGTTCAGATGGGACAGGTGCTGGTGCGCCCCAGGCAGGAGCTGCAGGAGGTTCAGATGGTGCTGGTGCGCCCCAGGCGGGAGCAGCTGGAGGTTCAGATGGTGCCGGTGCGCCCCAGGCGGGAGCAGCTGGAGGTTCAGATGGTGCCGGTGCGCCCCAAGCGGGAGCAGCTGGAGGTTCAGATGGCGCCGGTGCGCCCCAAGCAGGAGCAGCTGGAGGTTCTGCGGGTGCCGGTGCGCCCCAAGCTGGCGCAGCAGGCGCTGCGGCGGTCGGTGCGCCCCAGGCTGGAGCTTGTGGTGGTGGCGGCGTCTGCGGAGCGCCCAGAGCGGGCGCCTCAGGCGCTGCTGGAGCAGCAGCTGCTTGATTGGCTTTAGGACCACCATCCTGAATACCGAGGTTATCGTTGAATAGTTTATCTATCGCATTATCATCTATAGGCGCAAACAACTTCTGCCTTCCGTCATCAGCCGCGGGTGCAGCGGCCGGGGCTGGCGAAGGTGCTGGTGTCGGTACCGGAGCCGGTGCGCCCCATGCCGGTTGCTGTGCCGGTGCTCCCCATCCTTGGTCGGCAACAGGCTGTGCCGGTTGGCCCCAACCACCAGCTTGTTGCGGAGGAGCAAACTGCTGGGGCAGCTGTTGCTGCGCATTCATCTGTTGTTGTTGCAGCTGCTGGCGTTCTTGAATTGAAAGTTCCCACGAGTCCACCGCCTGTGGTGCCCCGGCTACCGGTGCATTCTGTGGTGGTATCGAGTTACGAGCGGCATCACCAATAGCGTTGCCAAGCTTATCCATTACAGAGTTAGCTTGCTGCGCGGGGGGCGCCTGTCCTTGTGCTGGCCCTTGTCCTTGCGGTGGACCCCAACCGGAGCCAGTCAGTTGCTCGTCTGTTTCATATACTGGAAAATCCCAACCACTCTTCGTATGAGAAGGCTCTTCGACTGCGGCAGCTGTCTGCCCGCCCGGTTGCACGGGCTGCTGTTGAGGTTGTCCCCATTGTCCCGGCGCCGGAGCTCCTCCTGGAGCAAAAGCAGCTGGTGCCGCGGCCGGAGCTGCTGCTGGAGCGCTTCCGCCTGAGTTCTGACCTTTCATTCGGTCTTGAATTGGAACATCCCAACGGCTTGCATCAGGAGCGGAGCCGCCTCCCGATGGCGGAATTGACTCTGTCTTTGGTAGCGCGGGCGGTGCTTTGGGAGACAATGGATCAGCGGGAGCGAATGCTCTCCAAGTGCCGGTTTCTACTAGCTCAGCGCGAAGATCAAATGCGTGATGTTTATGATCAGGTTTCGCTGCCGCCACCGGTGCCGGCGGAATCGATGGTGTTGGTTGTGGTGGCGGAGTCGAAATAGCAGGAGCGGAGGTGCCACCGCCATTAGTGCCACCATTGTTGCCCCAACTGTTAGCGTCTGTCGGTTGTCCCCACGCAGGTTGTGCAGGTTGTCGCTGCTGCTGATCCCACCCACCTGGTGCGGGTTGTTGCTGTTGTGGTTGATCCCAACCGCCAGGTGCAGGTTGCTGCTGCGGTGCTTGCGGTGGATTGCCCCAATCCGGACCCGCGGGTTGTCCCCATGAATCAGACTTTGCTTCTGGCGCCCAACCTTGATTTTGAGCGGCGGCCGGTTGAGGTTGTTGCCCTCCAGCCCATCCAGCATCCGGTGCCCCCGCTTGTGGTTGCGGCGCACCCCATGCGGGATTCTGTTGTGCCGGAGCTTGCGGTGCTCCCCATGCTGTGCCACCATCGGCAGTGTTGGGTGCGGCGCCCCACTGATTTGATGGTGCTGGCTGAGGGCTTGGAGCCCCCCAGTCTGCTGCAGCCGCTATCCCTGGCGCATTGGCACCGCCAGCAGTTGCAGGTTGATCCCATGCCGCAGCCCCCCATTGTGCCGGTTGACCTTGTTGTACACCCGGCACCGAAGCGCCCGGGGCTTGTTGTCCCCAATTGTTGTCATGTGCTGGAGCCGCCCATCCCATAGCTGGTTGAGCCGTCTGCGCTGGAGCATCGAATGGACTTTGTCCGAATCCAGGCGCACCATTCATCGGTGCGTTTCCACCTGCTCCCTGAAAAGCGCCTTGGGGTGGAGCAAATCCGGGTGCAGGGGCATTTGAGTAACCTTGTGGCTGTCCACCTGCGAAATTTTGTCCCGGGGGACCGCCTTGCGCGAAACCACCTGGTTGACCGCCAAACCCCGGTTGCGGAACGTTCTGCCACGACTCTGAGTTTGGTTGTTGTTGCTGTGGTGGCGGACCGTCTTCTTCGTCTGCTGGTTTAGCTGTTTCCGAAATCTTGCGGCGAATTGACTCAGCCAGGGTCAATCCCAGATCTTCGTTTGAATCATTTTGTGGAGCATAACCGAACTTTTCGCCTAGCGAACGGGTCTGCGATTGCGCTTCCCTACTGTCATATGCTTGCGCAGTTACTTCCTGTTCGTTGAAGTTGGTCTTCATCTGTTTAAGGCGCGAACCCATGGCGTTGAGTTCTTCTTCCTCACCTTTCTTTCTCCGGTTGTTGCCGGTAATATCCTCGGTTTGTGCCTGCTGCCGAGAAGGATGAGGGAATGCGCTGCCTTGTGGTTGTGGCGCCGCTTTTTTGTTGCCGAACATGCCCATGAAGCTGTCTAAAAATCCCAGTGCATTGTTTTTGCTGGTGGGAAGCGCTTGTTGAATAAGGCGAGCCAATTCACCTTCTCGTTGTGGCAGCATCTCATCGGGCAGTGGTACTTCCTCGGCAGCCATGATTACTTGCTGCAATTGATGATGGAATTTGGCGCAGGACTCGCACGATTCCAAATGGGCGACAACGACGCGTTCTTCTTGCGGCGCCAGGTCCATGTCGAACTTTTGTTGTATTAGGAATCGAAAACGGCTGCAGTTCATTTGTTGCGGTTATCCAGTAATGTTTCTCTTTAGTTACCCACGACCCAGGCATTTGACAATTTGTACTCGCGCGCGGAGTAGCCAAGCCATCACATCTTCCGGTGCTTCATTGATAACGGTACCAATCTGATCGTAGGTGAGTTGAAAGTGGTGTCTGAGTATGAAAACCTTTTGTTGTTCTGCGGGAAGCGAACTGATACACCTTTTTACGCGCTGTGCGCCGAGGATGATTGTTGTCTCCCAGTCCATTTGTGCTGAACCGTCTGCGCTTGGGTCAGTGCGCGGGTTCGGCGTTACCGGACGGCTATTCTGCTGATGCCACTCGGCGCATGCATCGACGATGAATGGTGCCAGCCAGTCCCAAACAGCTGTATTTACCTGTCCTTTTTTTAGCTTGTCAATTGCTGCAAATACGTTTTGGAAAGCACTAATGCACAGATTTGTCGCCTGTTCTGCATCACCTGTTGCAGCATATGCGATCGCGTAAAAGCGTTCTTGGTGTGTCCAGACGAATTCATTGCGCTTCTCCTTGTCGCCCTTCTTAAGATCGGCAAGGACAGTCGATGTGCTCGTTGGATAGTTGTTAGATTTCGATGGTAAGAGTGCCATAGTCTAGTTAGTTTAAACGAGTGAACTTCGCAGAAGGCGCGGGTTCAGGTTGACATGCTGAGAGACAGTAGCAAGAACGGCGACAAATCTACCGGCGGGCAGTGCCGCCCATCGTTCTTGTAAGCCCCAAACTTAGAAACATCCGCCAAGACGCCTTAAAACCAGTGTACATGATTCAAAATTTTTAGGGACATCAAAGTTTTATTGAACGCACCTCCTCAGTCGGTCCTTAGACAGGCCGCAGACCGCTAACATAGATGTACCACGATGGCCATTTTGTTAATGGGCCAAACATAAAAGGACTCAATAATACTTTCATGCCCAAAAACTCAGTTCATAAGCTTGCAGTCAAAAACAATAGCGAGACTATCTTTTCGCTGCATACGGTCACTGCAAACCCGCGTCATTGCTCGCCTGTAGACCTTCAGGTGGCGGTCGGCAATCTCAAGCTGGAGCCATTGACAAACGAGCCTCCGGCCGAGCCTTTTCAGCTCGTAGTCTACTTGTTGACCGATTTCTTCTCAATGCTGCACCGCAGCGGTCTCTATAATCGCCAACTTCCGTTGTGGGAAGCGCTTGCGCGTACTAGCGAAGTGCATATCGATCGGTTACGCGAAGGTATGTTTGCCAAGATTGAGTTGCCTATTTGGGAGATACTTTTCCTTGACGGAAATCGACGGAAGCTACTTTGCGCAAGGTTCTTGGACCACTCGGCGACTAGCTTGATCGATCCCGAGAATGAAAAAGACGCCTTGCGTTTCCTGCAAAATGCGATCAAGCGTGCGGAGAAGCTAAAGGTCGAAAATCCAGCATTTTCAGGACTTGTGCTGTGCTGTTCCGGCAACATGCCTGAAATTATTGTCGGCAATGTTCTCAAGCTAACTGGCGACGACGCAGTAGCTCGTTATCAGTCGATATTGCCAACGGTCGGGTGTTCGATTGATTTGGTTGTCGAAAACGGATTGCGCTATGAACTAGTTCTGCCGCAATTACCAGATAGAATAAAATCTATTTCATTAACTGGCGATCAACCGGTGGCGACAGAAATCGCGCAGCCGGCTGGCTGATAAATTAGCCAAATCTTATCTGGATTAGAGCGGAATATTTCCATGTTTACGTGCTGGTCTTTCGACTCGTTTAGCCTGCTGAATCTCGAGAGCGGCTAATAAATATTTGCGAGTCTCGTGCGGATAGATAACATCGTCGACATACCCTAGCTCAGCTGCAACGTAGGGATTGGCAAAGGTTTCCTTGTACTCGTCTACGAGCTTAGTAGCTTTCGATGCATCTTTTTCGAGCTCTTTTTTGTAAAGCAAGTTGACTGCGCCTTGCGCACCCATCACAGCAACTTCCGCTGATGGCCAGGCAAAGTTATAGTCGCCGCCGACATTCTTTGAACCCATGACATCAAATGCGCCACCATAAGCTTTTCGTGTGATAACGGTCAATTTCGGCACAGTTGCTTCGCAATATGCATAGAGCAACTTGGCTCCATGGCGAATAATGCCGTTGTGTTCTTGCGTGGTGCCCGGGAGGTAACCAGGTACGTCTTCCAACGTGATGACCGGAATATTGAAGGCATCGCAGAAGCGCACAAAACGTGCGCCTTTTGTCGAGGCGTTGATGTCCAGCGTACCGGCGAGCACTTTCGGTTGGTTGGCGACGACGCCAACGACAAAACCACCCAATCTTGCGAAGCCGGTAATCATGTTTCTTGCAAACAGGGGTTGAATTTCAAACATCTCGCCCGAATCGAATATGCGGTTGATAACCTCATACATGTCGTAAGGTTTTGATGGATCGACCGGAACAATGTTGTCCAATTCCATCATGTTCGGTGGTTCTTCGAAGTCGAGTATGCGCGGCGGCGGTTCCAAATTGTTGGAAGGAAGGTAGGAGAGGAGCTGACGCGTCAGCCAAAACGAATCTTCTTCGTCTTCTGCGAGCATGTGAGCAACTCCGCTCTTTTCATTATGGACAGTAGCTCCGCCAAGTTCCTCAAACGTAACCGATTCACCAGTTACGGTGCGCACAATCTCCGGACCAGTAATGAACATATAACTTTGATCTTTGACCATCAAAGTAAAGTCAGTCACGGCGGGGCTGTATACGGCACCACCTGCGCACGGCCCGTAAATCACCGATATTTGAGGAATGACTCCGGAGCATGCGACGTTGCGATAAAAGATATCGGCGTAGCCTGCCAATGATTCGACGCCTTCTTGAATGCGCGCGCCACCACTCTCGTTGAGTCCGATAATTGGGCAGCCTGCTTGTTTTGCTAGGTCCATGACTTTGCAGACTTTGCGCGCGAAAGTCTTTCCCAGTGCGCCACCAAGGAAGGTGCCATCGTGCGCAAATATGTAGACAGGGCGGCCGTTAATTTTGCCCTGACCCGTAATGACGCCGTCACCATAGACCTTCTTGTTCTCAAGACCAAAGTGTTCGCATTGATGCAAAGCGTATCGGTCTAGTTCGATAAAGCTGTCTTCATCAAGGAGCTTTTCTACGCGCTCCCTGGCGGTAAGCATCCCCTTCGCATGCCGCTTTTTCTTTGCTGTCTCATCTATGGTCGAGGCTTTATTCCGGCGCAGCGCCAGGTTCTCTTTTGGATCAGCTTTAGTCATCATTAGTTGCCGCTCTCTTGAAAGTAGGCTGTAAGGCGCTAATTTTAGATGCTTGACTACGATCTCGCCTTTAAACTATATGCAGAAGGAATGCATGCACGATAGTCAAATAAATGGACATAGTGCAAACATCCAGAATGCTCGTGATAAAAGGACCGCTGGCGTGAGCGGGATCTACCCCTAGCTTTTGGAAGAGCATAGGCATGAGCGTGCCTATCATGACACCGACCGACATTGTCGCGAATAGCGACAAGCCAACGACCAGACCAAGATTGTGTTGAGATTGGTGCAACAGGAAGCTCATTCCACCAGTGAGAAGACCACAGCACAAACCTAGCAGCATACCGACGCGTAGCTCGTGCCAGATATTGCGGAAAACCGCTCGCATGTCTATCTCGCTGTTTTTTGAGGATGCTCTGATCACAAGACACGTGCTTTGAGTGGCCACGCTACCCGTGACACCACTCAATAACGGCATGAAGGATGCTGCCGCCACCGTTTGTTGAATGACGTGATCGAAATGAGTGATCACGCTAGCGGAGCCCGTTTCGATTAGCAGCGTTGCAAGCAACCAGGGCAAGCGAGCGCTGAACGCGTGTCTTATGCTTTGAGTCAGGACTTCTGTCGACTCCGGACCTACGGCCGCGATACCAGAAGACTGCAGGATATCTTCATCAGCTTCCTCACGCAAAACATCCATGATATCGTCCGCGGTGATAACGCCGCGCAGTTTACCTGATTCATCTACTACAGGCAGGGTGAGAAGGTCATAACGTTCGACTTTCTCCGCCGCTTCTTCTTGGTCTGTCGCGGTATTTACTTTGACGACATTGTCGTCCATGAGCTCAGTGACGAGTGTTGATGGAGCAGCAGTGATCAAGTCTTTGATCGTCATGCTTCCAAGGAGACGCTCTTGCTCGTCTACGACGTAAACGTCATAGATATCTTCTTCTAAATCCTCATATTGTTGTCTCAACCGCTCGAGAGCTTCTGCGGCGGTCATTTTGCTGTCGAGGGCTAGGTAGTCGGTGGACATGATACCACCGGCAGTGTCTTCCTTGAAGCCTAACAGTTCATAGATATCATCGGCGGCCTCGATGTCTGTCATCTGCCCGATGATCGTTCTGGCTTTTTCTCGCGGCAGTTCTGCCAGTAAATCTACGGCGTCGTCGGCTGGCATTCGACTGATCAGTGGCACAACACCCAGGTCGCCCAGAGCGGCCAACAATTTTCGCTGAATCGGCAGCGACAACTCGGACAGCACGGCGCTGGCATTATCTAGATCAAGCAATCGAAAACAAAACAGCTGGTACGGCTCTTCTAAATTGTCCAGCCACTCCGCAAGATCTGCGGGATGCTGGTCATTCAAAATAAGACGAAGCTCCTGCCTTTGATTATCGTCGACAAGTGCTGTTACTTGCTCTGTGGCTAGCGGCCTTCTCTCTGTCACCAATGACACCGTAAGGGTCCCCCGAACGAAAGACTCACGCGTGCATTATATTCTTTTGAAGGCGCTTGTGCACGTTCGAAAGACCAATTAGGCCGTTCGAATACGTAGGATTCTCCTAACTTGCAAAAACCTAATCTTCGAGGTAGCCCGCAAGTTTACTCGACCAAGTTGGTTGTCGGAGCTTTCTGAAAGCCTTGTGTTCGATCTGTCGAACGCGTTCGCGGGTGATGTTGAACAAGCGACCGACTTCTTCCAATGTGCGCTGACGACCATCTTCTAGACCATAACGCAAGTGCATGATGTCTCGCTCTCTGGGAGTCAACTGACTGAGCATCCTGCTTAGGTCTTGCCTCATCAGCTCTTCTTCAGTGGTCGAGTCAGGACGTGAAGATTCGTTGTCTTCGATTAGGTCACCGAGATACGTCTCTTCGTCTCTGTTCAAGGGCATTTCCATTGAAACCGGTTCGCGGTCTGCCTGGATAATTTCCTGAATCTTGTTTACAGGCAACTCCATAGCGCCAGACAATTCACTTTCGTTCGGCTTACGGCCAAGCTCTTGGGAAAGGCGTGCGCTGGTTTTCTTTAGTTTGTTGATCGATTCGACCATGTGCACTGGTACGCGGATAGTGCGACTCTTATCTGCTAATCCCCGGCTAATTGCCTGACGAATCCACCACGTTGCGTAAGTACTGAATTTAAATCCTTTTGTATGGTCAAACTTTTCAGCGGCTCGAATGAGACCAAGATTGCCTTCCTGAATCAAATCTTGGAACGGCAAGCCGCGATTAACGTATTTTTTCGCGATCGAAATCACAAGACGCAAGTTTGCCTGAATCAACTTTTTCTTCGCATCGAGGTCGCCTTTAGCAATTAGCCTGGCGAGCTCAATCTCTTCGTCGGGCTTGATCATTTTGACGCGGCCAATCTCGCGCAAGTAGAGCCGCACGGAATCCTCAGTGAAACCCTCGGTGCTCGTGGCTTCAACCTCAGCAGGTTCGAGCTCTTCAACGACAACCGGCTCATCTTCTTGCTCGTAAGCGGCGGCTTCCGACCAATCGTCCGCTACTTCCTCTCTAACCTTGGCAGCCAAATTCGTTCACCCCGAAACATTGAATTAGTAAGAGACGTTCCAAAAACTTTTCTTATTGCTATTTACCCAGCGCACCAACTTCTTTAGCAGTCAAGAGATAGATTAAGTTTTGTAAAATTGGGGTTTACTTGCCATCAAGACCAAATCTCTTCCGAAATTGACCAACTGATGCGCAACCTTATAGAAGTGACATAAAAGGTAAAAGGGGCAAGGCAATGGGCATGATTGAAGAAGGGTCAGCGGCACCAAAGGTAGAGGCAGTTGGGGAATGATTGAGGGCAGTTTCAGCGACGTCAGCTTGCCTGCGCTCATGCAGCTGTTGTGCCTTGAGGCGTCTAAGAGTTTTCGAATCAGGGTTACTTCGGATAATCAAAAGGGCTATGTCTTGATTCGCCATGGCGCTATAATCGCAGCCCAGTTCGGCATTCTCGAGGGCGAAGACGCTGTTTGCGAATTTCTCTCCTGGTCACAGGGCACCTTCCTTGCCGAACAAGTGGTGGCGCAGACGGATGTAGAGAAAAACCTCCGCGAAGAGATCAGACCGAATCCTTCTTTTATAGAGGACTGTTCGATTCTTGCTGAAAGGCAGATAGGTCTGAATTCGGAGATCACAGGTTCTGATCAGTTCGGTTCGCCGGGCTGGAAAGAACTGATAAATGAATATCCTCTAGACCGCGAATGTTTTTCAGTTCTTGCCTGGCTGCGGGAAGGTCGCAAGATGCGGCTGGCGGTCAGAGAATTTGGCTTTGATATAGTACGAGCGTTGCACATTCTTGCACTTCTGGTGCGCACACAATCGGTGCAAGTCATTCGTCCTGGCTCAGTTCAGCAGTCACAAACAAGGGGTGCTGTGGAGTACAACGTGGTCTCCACCACAGGCGGTCAGCAGGAAGCTGCCGCCATGCTCGCCAAAGAGGCGGCAAGAACTTTAGAAACATCAGACGTTGGTGGTGATTCTTTTGTCAGCAAATCTTATAAAGCGCCATCTACACCGATCGCGGCTAAGACCGATTCTGTGAATTCTGATACTCCATCAGGAGAGTTCACAGCATCCCGGGCTTCTATGGAGGCGCGTTTGCGTGCAAAACGGACTGGTAACAATCTCCCTGCATTAACGTCCGCTGCGACAACTGCAGGTGGCGGCAATCCCGCCTCGGTTGCAAATGCTGCTGTTCCGCCAACAACTCAGGCGACCTCAAACATGGAAAGTTCTCCAATCGCAGAGTTGCCAAAAGTTCAAAAACCTGATTTGAATGCGGTCTTACAAAATCAACCTCGAAGAATTATCGATACCAGCGATGTTGCAAAACCGACTGGTGTCAGTACATCATCCACAAATGATGCTGCCAATGTGCGTCAAGCCAATCTGAAGCAAGGCAAGAGTGGACACAAAAACGGCGACAGCAAAGGTCAAGTTGTTTTATCGGACGTCAAGCCTGGTCAGCAGAATGTCTCCGGTGTCAATGAAGTAAGACCAGCGGCCGCATCTTTAGATCAAGTCTCTGCCTCTCTACCGCAAGCATCGGCAATTCCGGAGCCGGTCGTACCAGCAGTTGCACAGATTGCCGCGTCCGCCGCTGCGCCCGTTGCAAGCGGTGCACCTGCACCTGCAGCTGCAGGAACGACTGCGGCCGGGTCTCGCTCTCCCTCTCCATTTGCAAAACTTGCTAAATCGATTCACGACCAAAAGAATAAATGGACCGGACAAGCAGCTGACGCTGTAGTAACGACGGAACAACCTTCTAGTGCGGAAGACATGCGGCCAACGGCTGCAAAAGCCACGCCTAGCTCCGATGGCAGCACACTGTCGTTTGCTCCTCAACCTGCTCATCAGTCACCGTCGGTAACACCAGCCGAGGCTGCTCCTGCAGCGCTGCCTGTGCAGAATCCTCCAGCCGTGTCAAAAGCAACACCGCCTGCCGCTGTCGCTGCTGCTTCCCAACTGCACCCAGTAGTTGCAGCGCCGCCGGAAAAATCTGTAACTTCTACGATTAAAGAGAAAGCCGCAGCTAGTGGTGCAGATTCGTCTTCATCCCCCACAACCATACCGCAAAAGCCTAAACAAGAGCCACAACCATCGGTACAAGCCAAGCCGCCGGCAAAGCCCGAGGTTGCTAAACGGATTGAACCGGCGCTACAGAACAAACCAGCATCGCCAGCCGCCGAGAGTTCGCCCAAGCCACCTTCAATCGTTCCGGAAAAACCAGCCTCACCTACTGTGGCTCGCGATGCCGCGGAGAAGGTTGTCCAAAAAGAAGTGGCACAAAAACCGACAGCGGAAAAGGCACAACAACCTGAGCCGGCGGCTTTTATTCCTGCAGATGACAGGCGTTTTGTTGCTAAAACGCAAGCGATGCCACTAGTCGCTTTTGATATTGAGCGGCTTCTACAAACTACATTCTTTGCCACTCAGTTCGGCAAGTTGGCTCTTGGAAATCCATCGCTTGATCCACATCGCCGCCAGACACTTCTTGATGCTGAATACGGTAAAACTCTTGCTGGAGCCATTGAGGAAGGGAATCGCCTGCCATCTGCCGTTCTCTCTTCCTACCGCTACTGCCTAGATCGTGGCTACATCGAGACCCACGATCCTGTCATTCCTTTAACTGCAGACCTGTTGCTGGGACGTATGGAGATCGATCAATATTTATTGCAACGACGCCGTATTACGGGAGATGAACTGCGCGACCTGATGAAAACTGCTCGTGAAGAAGGTATTAAGCTTACACAAATCTTGGTTCGCAGCGGTTATTTGACCGAAGCCGACATGGAGACCCTTGGGCGCGAGCAAAAGCGGTTTGCATACAAAGGCAAGTAAGACTTAGGACGTGCTATATTCAGAAACCCGGCGATAGATGAGTGAAAGCTCAGTCTCGAATTTGCCGGATTGTCAATCAGCAGGAGTGGTCATGACCGCACAATACAACGCACGCGAAAAGAAAAAAAGAAGAATCGCTAAGCAACGCCGTCAGCAAGAGAGAATTCGCCAAAACATTGGCAAAGCAAAGTCCAACAAGGGCTAGAAATAAAGCTCAATCGTGACTGCGCAAGCACTAAAGAATAAACGAATCATGTCCGGTATGCGTCCCACGGGACGGTTGCATATCGGGCATTACTTTGGTGCTCTTTTGAACTGGGTGCGTTTTCAGAGCCAGTTCGAATCTTATTTCTCAGTTGTCGATTGGCACGCGCTGACGACCAAGTATCAAAATAGTAAGCAGATCAAGGCTGATATTTGGGAGATCGTGTTGGACTGGTTGGCTGCCGGAATCGATCCTGATGGGTCAACGATTTATGTGCAAAGTGCAGTGCCTGAGATCGCAGAATTACATCTGTTGCTGTCGATGATTACGCCGCAGAATTGGGTTGAACGAGAGCCTACGCTCAAAGACATGGTGAAGATGCTTGCTGCCAACGAAACGGAGGCGATGGAGAAAGTCAATTACGGGCTCCTTGGCTATCCTGTTCTGATGACTGCAGATATACTGGCGTTTCGTGGGGAGCTTGTTCCAGTAGGAAAAGATCAAGAATCGCATCTGGAGTTCGCGAGATCTGTGGCAAGACGCTTCAATCACGTTTATGGCGTCGAATATTTCCCGGAACCAAAACCTGAGTTTACGACCACGCCTTTGTTGAAAGGTACTGACGGTCAAAAAATGGGCAAGTCTTACGGCAACGACATAAAAATTGCTGATACTGCCGAAGATACCATCAAGAAAACCAAGAGCATGGTCACCGACCGTACTCGAATTGCCAGGAAAGATCCAGGTCACACAGATATCTGCGAGGTGCCTTGGCCGCTCTATAAAGTAATCGCTCCCTCAATGACCGCGCAAGTTAAGGAAGAATGCGAAAGTGCCGCCATCGGCTGTGTTCAATGCAAGGAGCGATTGGCTAACAGTCTCAATGATTTCTTCTCTGAAATGCGCGAGCGACGTATAAAGCTCGCTGCAGATCCTGAGCAGGTGACTAAGATTATCAAATACGGAAATCAGAAGGCTCGCAAAGTTGCGCGGCAGACTCTGAAGGACGTGCGCGAAATTATGGGAATGGTCTCCTGGACGGAAGACGAAGGTTTTGCCTAAACTCGAACGCCTTCTTGGTTTGCTCGTTTGTGCCTTCGCTATCGCACTCTCTTTTCGCATCACCGTAACATGGATCGTTCTCATCGCTGGACTCATTGTCTGGGTAATCTGGCTTTTCATGCGGTTCCGTGGAAACGGAGATTCGAAACGTATGCTTGCTGTGGGTCCGCTTCTTGTACCGATTGTTCTGTATGTACTGACTGTGACCATCTCCGGTGTCGGTCGTCACGAGCCTGTTTTCACCGTTAAGGAGTTCTTTGAAAATCTCAAAACTCTGCGCCCCTTGATCGTTTATTTTTGGGCATTTGACATTTTTAAGCGACTTCCCAATCTGCGCTTACCTGCGACGCTTGCCATGCTCATTTTTTCGAGTCTCTCGGGTTTTGTTGCCGCTGTGCAGCAAATTTTCAATTGGCATCCATGGACAGAAAAGTACCTGCAGGGCACAGGGTTTATGTCAGAGCCTATGGCCTATTCGGGCGTGATGCAGGTTTTCGGCTTGATCGCTTTGGGGATTTTCGTGACCGGAGGGTTTTGCCGCTTTCGTGCTCCGTTCAGTAATAGATATCTTTATCTGTTGCTTTTATTCGGTAACTTATCCGGTTTGTTCTTTTCCAGTGAACGCAGTGCTTGGCTTGGTTTTGTGGTAGCAACCATAGTTGCTACCGCGTTGCTTTCATGGCATACCATGGCGGTAGCTGCTGGTGGTTTGAGCGCAGCCGCTATTGCCGCTTGGTGCTTTGTGCCGGTAATTAAGACACGGTTGATGCCGATATTCTCAGGGCAGGCAGACCCCGGCGTTACAGCCAGGCTTCAGATATGGCGCCAGGCCTATACTGAGTTTCTAAAGTCTCCTCTGACTGGAATCGGCACAACGAAATTTCCCCGCATAAGAATCGAGGCCGCCACAGAAATCGGCCAAGACTCCTTAGCGCATGCGCACAGCAACATTTTGCAAGTTTTGTCCACCGCAGGCATCATCGGTCTCGCTTCTTATATATGGATTGTGATTTGCTCGCTGGTGTTGGCTGTGAAACACATGTTCAGAAACACAGAGGCTGGTTCGCGTTTCCAAAGTTCAAAGCAACGCAGCGAGCGCGGGCTGGCGCTTGGTGTCTTCGCTGCTGTTCTATCTTTGACCGTCTCCGGATTGGCGGAGTATAACTTCGGTACAGGGCAAGTACGACTAGTTTTATGGTTCGTTCTGGCGTTGCTTAGCTCGGAAAATTAACTGGGTTGCCCAAGGCAGAGAATTAGCCAACTCAAACGCTTGCGCGGTCAAACAGTGGTTTTAATCCAACGCTTTGAACGATACCAAATTGTAGTCAGTGTGCCGTTCATGCAGATGGATGTGGCCATAGCCATCCAGGCTCCAACCGGTCCAAGATGCAAGGTGATCGCAAGCGCCCAGGCAACTGGCAAGCGAACGATCCAGTTGGTAAAAATCGTAATCCACATCGGTGTACGCGTGTCGCCGGCTCCTTGCAGAGCTCCACTCAGTACCATCGCGAGGGCGAGAAACGGCTCAGCTAGTGCGTTTACGCGAAGGTAAGAACGGGTGAAATCGATCGTCACTGGATCTTGGCTCATTGTATGAGCAAGAAAGTCTGCTCCAAAATAAAGTCCGCTTCCCAGCACCAACATCATACCGATGCCGATAAAAGTCACTTGCCATCCAGCTTTTACGGCGCGGTCAGTCTTTTTTGCTCCCAGGTTCTGCCCGACAATTGAAGATACTGCCAAGCTCAACGCCAGCAAAGGCATGAATATCAGCGCCTCTACACGCATACCGATGGTCCACGAGGCAAGTGCACATGTAGCATTGTCGCAGTGTCTAAGGATGGCGAAGAGAACAAAAACGCTGAGAGACCAAGAGAGCCTGTTCAATGCCGATGGAATGCCGACTCTCAATATCCTGAGCGAATAGGATTTGGAAAAAGGGAACATCCATTTTAGGCTGCTTCGAAGCGGGGATTTGAGCACCAAATACAGTGCCACTGTCACAGCGACGCAGCTGCCGACCACACCCGAGGCTGCAATACCGCGTAAGCCCAGACCTGGCACAGGCCAATTTTTGATGACCGTCAGGTAATCACCAACGATTGTAACCATCGTGCTGGTAAGAATTACGACGAGCGGGGCCTTCGCTCGCCCGATCGCTCGAAAGGCAGAATTGATGATGACATTGAGACTGACGGGAATGAGCATGAATGCATATATATTGAGATACTTCTGTGCTGCTTCGGCAACATCCGGAGCATTTCCAGAACGTGTGATGACGAACCCGCTTACGGCGAGGCAGGCTAGGGTCAGAACTACCCCTGTCGCTATAGAAAGGGAAAGTGATTGACCTGTGGCACGGTCGACTTCCTCGGAATCACGTGCGCCGGCAGCTCGCGAGACAAGCGCCGTCGTTCCAACACCCAGCGCCATGAGGAAAACCATGAACATGAAGAGAATCTGCTCTGAGACCCCGACTGCGGCCTGTGCCGCCGAGCCGAGTTTGCGAGAGATTTGCACGTCAACTAAACCTACGAGCGAGCTGCTCGTGGTCGTCAAAAGAAGCGGCCAAGACATAGTCCAGATCGCCTTCCACAGGCTGCCTGTGACGAGGATGTCTTCGGCTTCTTTTTCGTTACTGTCTTCGGTTTTGTCTGCTGCCAGCGGACGGGCTTCGGTCATTTGCAGGATGCCTTTTGCGAAACATCATTTTAGCTGAAAATTTGAACATGTTTGCAACCTGCTCTACTGCTATAAATTAATGGTCTTTGAATCTGTCTGGGAGATAGGCGCGATGAAGCTACGGAGCAGCGTTTTTGGTTGGAAGTCGGTATGGATGGATCTTGCTGAAGAGATGCAGGGCGAGTTTACCGATGGTACCTATTTGACTGAAGCTAGACTGCCCTTGCAGACAAAGCCTTGGAAGGTGCACATGAAGATGCACTCGCACCCGATCGGTAAGTCGATCGCCGAAACGACCGTGATTGCGCTTCCATATAAACCTTTGCACGAATTCAAGCTGGCATTGCACAATTCCAGCACCATCGAAGAGGTCGGTAAGATTTTCGGTGTGCAAGATGTCGTAGTTGGCGAAGCGGCTTTCGACAAGGCCTTCATCGTTCAGGGCAGCAACCCAGCTCTGTTGCGTGAGGTCTTTGCTGATGCAGCGCTATGCGAGCTTTTTCTGAATCAGAAAGCTGTCAATTTGACCACTATTGACCACCAGCACAAAAACTACGGCATCAATCCTCCAAGTGGAGTTAACGCTCTCGC
This sequence comes from Oculatellaceae cyanobacterium, assembly GCA_036702975.1. Taxonomy (GTDB): domain Bacteria; phylum Cyanobacteriota; class Vampirovibrionia; order Obscuribacterales; family Obscuribacteraceae; genus DATNPX01. Next base: position 65,139 of record DATNPX010000026.1, on the reverse strand, counting down.
CTTCGCTGAGAAAGGTTCTATCAATAGCTTCGACCGTCTCAACGGCATTTTTGAACTTCTGACTGCAACAATCGAGCGCCTCGTGCACTTGGACATTGCAGCACGGCAGGCTGTTGATTTCGAATAATGGCTGTTAGCAGTCCGACGACTGGTGATGCGAACGAAGTAAGCAGCAGTGCAACGGTGTCAATACAAGGTGACGCTGAATCTTCGGCTAGTTCCTCTCAGTCGCTGCCGGGTGTTTCATCACCTCAGGAAGCATCGATTGTTGCTTACAGAGAGAAGTGGCTTTGGGTGCTGCTTTCTCTCGCTCTCATTGCGATTCGTATACCAGCCGTTTTGAAAGGACGGTTCTGGGCGGAGGATGGGCGAGTATTCTTTCTTTTGGGAAGGGAATTACCCTGGTATAAAACGCTTCTTTACTCACACGCGGGGTATCTCAATTTTGTGGCTAACGTGGCTGGCGTGCTCGCCAACTGCGTTCCGCTAAAATATGCCTGCCGCGTTACGGTTTTGATTGCGCTCGTTGTACAGTCATTTCCGCTTGTGCTATTGGCTCTCAGTCGAGCACCATGGCTTCAAGAGCGGAAGCTTTTTGTTGCATCGTTACTGTTTATCGCAACCATTCCGCTTTGCCAGGAGGTCTGGCTCACTCCCACGAATAGCCATTTTCATCTAACGTTGTGCACAGCGTTGATCCTTGCTCTTGAACCGGCGGCCGGTTTAGGGAAGTGGTTTCAGTACGCGATTCTTTGGTTGGCACCGCTGAGTGGTCCGGGCTCCGCTGTATTGGCACCACTTTTTATGCTGAGGACATTGATCGATAAGTCCAAAGCTCGATTGCTTCAATTTCTTTGCGTTGGGCTTGCGACTGTTCTTCAGTTTTTGTTCTTTTACAAGCCGAGTGGGCGTCAAGTACAACATCTGGTGACGCAAACTACGTTCGGAATTGATCCGCAGCTGTTTCTGGATATTGTCTTTGTTAAACACATACTGTCTCCATTTCTAGGATATGGTGAGAGTTTGGAGATAGCGCAAGGTTGGCAGCCGGCCTATCTGCAAGGTACACTGAATATGGTGCCGCAAATGATGGCAGTTGTCGTAGTTTTTGGACTGCTTGCTGCTTCTGTGTCTCGCAGCAAATATGCTGAGGTTAAATGGTTTTTCCTTTCCGCTGTTTCGCTTATAACAGTGGGTTACGCTGGCTGTCTTGGTAGTCGTTATGATTCGTTGTTGGTTGGTATCAACCAGCGCTATGCCTTTGCTCCGCAGATTCTTATCGAACTGTCACTGCTCGCTCTATCCTTTCAATCTACAGGTTGGACCAAGCGTGCTTTCCAATCCGTTGCAGTTTGGCTGCTTATAATTGGCTTGCAGGAGTTCTACATGACGCCAAGCCAGTATGCCGAAGGACCGTCCTGGAAGGGCGAGATCCAGGCTTGGCGCCAGGACCCGAATTATAAGCTTCGCCTGTGGCCGTCTGATTGGTCTATCAATCTCGCGCCCAAATGATGTCGGCTGCTGAAATTGTGATGATGGCTCACTTTGCAAGCCTCTTGAAAGAGTGATAGTGCAACATACGATCACGCCCCGTACACTCAATAGATTTTGTTTCCACTCAAACATGGGTTGAAGGGATATGACTAAATATGCATTCTTATTACTAACTGCTTTAATACTTTGCAGCATTCGTCCATCTTTCGCACAATCTTTCGACTACGATTATTCCGGGATGGTACCTTTTAAAACCGAGGTGTCCTCTGAATATCTTCCTGACCGAACCATACAGTCGATCTATCGCAATCCGCTAAATATTGATACCGGTCGTGTACGGAACGGCTTGCCGCCTGTAACAACTGACAGCTTTGTTTACGAAGCTGGTGGCATGGCGGAACTGATTTATGGTGACGAGGGCGCACGCTCTTTGTCTCCATACTTTGAGTTTACGCCCGAGCATCGAATCGGAGCGGGCATTGTGGGCACCAGAGCACAAGGGCTAACGACCGGGCATTCCACTCCGCTTCCTTCGACCTGGGGTGGCGATGAATTCTACATGCCTGAGTCGATGTGGTGTTTCGGTCAGCCAGTTCAGGCGGTGCCGATGACACCGGCGCCGGAAAGCAGCTCGCAGCAGCCGGAGTTTCCCTAAAGAACTCCTTCGAGCTCAGAAATCTCTCGAGCGCCGTTTGCTTCTAGATGGAAGCCCTGACCTTGGCACCGAAATGGTCTGTCAAGCGGGTTAATGTAGGTGATATGTCGCTTTGCGGTATTTGTGCGTCGATCAAAAATATTTTGTTAGATCGTTTCGCGTTTTTCAAAGCATCGGCAAACTCTTCTTTTGTCCGGGCAACAACCCCGTCTCCGCCGACCGCTTTAGCGAGCATCGCATAGTCCCACTTCGGTAGATCGTAGTATTCGCGTTGTTGATCGATGAAACGAAGCATTCCATAGATGGCATTATTGAACACGATGATGATTGGGTTCATGCCTTGTTTTGCGGCTGTGCTCATTTCCAGCCCGGTCATCTGGAAGGCGCCATCTCCAACCAAAACCAGGGCACGTTTTTCTGGTTGGGCAATCTGTGCACCAATACCTGCAGGCACTCCGAATCCCATGCTGGAATAATATCCGGGCGCAATGAAGGTGTCGGTCGTCAACGATAGTCCTGCGTATAAGCAGTCACCGACGTCTGATGCCACCACGTAATCATCAGTGAGAAACTGGTTCAACTGTTGGATTATGTCTGCCACCATCAAGTTCTCAGATGAAGCAGACCCTTTTATCTCTTCTTTGGTTATTTGAGGCAGCTCGAAACGCGGTAGGTTCTTCTCTTTTTTGAGCTGTCCGAGCAAGCTCTCTACGAATGTCTTCAGGTCGATACCTTGATAGTTTTTGTATCCGCAAGTCGCTTGTCGTAAAATGATCTGAATCAGCTTTTCCGGCGGTAGATTGGCTGTGTATCCGCCAGTCTCCATTTCAGTAAGCACAGCACCTATATTTAAGATGCAATCTGCTGATTCCACATATTCGCGCACTCCAGTGTCACCAAAACGTCCGAAGTAGTTGCCTATGAAATTCTTGTTCGACTCAGGAAAAGACGACTTCCCAAGAATTGAGGTAATTACCGGAATATTCAGCAGTTCTGCGAGTTCGACAATTTTGTCTTTCAGCTTGAACCGACTGACTTCTGCTCCGACGAGAAGCACTGGTCTCTTCGATGCCTTCAGGCGTTGAATGATTTCACCCACTGCATCCAGCACGGCCGGTGATTCACCTTCCACCGAACGTGGTGCTCGGTCTTGAGTCTCGATTTCAGTGTTCACCATGTCGCGCGGTATCTCGATATAACCAGGGCGCGATGACTTTAGAATCGTTTCGAGCACCAATTCGATCTGCTCTTGTGCGGTTTTCGGATTATCGAGCAACGCCTGGGCGGCAGTTACTTCGGCGAAGACGTTGTATTGAGTATCAAACTCCTTCACACAGTGATGAAGCATGGCTGGCTGGCTGCGAAATCTAGTTTCTGGACTGCCACTGATGATGAGTAGGGGTGATTCTTCGGCATAGGCTAGAGCGACCGAGTTAATCATGTTAAGTCCGCCAGCGCCATAAGTGACTAACCCTACACCCAGCCCGCGTAGACGGGCATAAGCATCCGCTGCAAAACCTACTGAGGGCTCGTGTGTCATGACGATAGTCTTCAAGCCGCATCGTTCTTGTGCCGCATAGAGAGGCAGCACGAAGTCGCCTGGAATGCCGAAAGTCGTGTCAACGCCCAGCTCCTTCAAGCGCCCGAACAAATAATCTGCTAACTTGACCTTGGCCATGAATCATTTTCCCCTGTTGAAAATGCTGACTTGCTGTCTCCGCACCAAACGAAGCACACAGCGGCGCATTTTATCTCAATCTGCAATTGGCTGTCCCGCTCGATTCTCTCATAACCTGACTACGGGACTAGGCTAAAAGACCTTGACCAGAGCCGGCCAAGGGCAGATGATTCACAAACGGAGAGACGATTTTGGCAAAGCTTCCCAAAGCAACGACTGAACCAGACAAGCTTTTTGAGCGTCCGCCGCTCAAGTCATTTGTTCGACTGATGGGTTTTTTGCTAGTGCTCATGCTCAACATCTCGCTCATGGGAAGTGTGATCTCTTCGATTCAAACGCACCAACGCATCAATTTCCAGCTGGAAGCGTCAAGCTTGCTGCTGCTTATGTTCGTCGACACCACCATTCTTCTGCCCCTTTTGTTTGAGGTCGGGAAAGTGCGCTTTTGGGCGGATCGAATCGGCCTCAACACCTTGTTTTGGAAGTCCGAATTGGCCTGGTCTGACATATTGGAGCTGTCGCAACCTTCCATTTTTGCAGTCGCGGTTATCAAGACTAAAGGCATGATCTATATAATCCATCGGCGCGACTTCAAGGAATACCCTGAGATCATCGAGAAAATAGAAGGAAAGATTGGCGTAGCGAAGAAGAAGACTTGAGCGCTATATACTTTCTTTTGCGGCAGAGAGTGCCCGAGTTAGTTTGTGGGTGGAAACAGGCGATGGCTGGAAAAAAAATTCGTGTCTTGATTGGTAAACCCGGTTTGGACGGTCACGACCGTGGTGCCAAAGTGGTTGCTCGAGCCTTGAGAGACGCTGGCATGGAAGTGGTTTATACCGGTTTGCACCGCTCTCCGGAGGAGATTGTAGAGACTGCCATACAAGAGGACGTTAACGCCGTCGGATTGAGTGTGCTCTCTGGTGCACATATGACTCTCTTCCCTCGCGTTGTCGAATTGCTGAAGGAGCAAGGTGCAGGCGATATTCTGGTTTTTGGGGGCGGAGTGATTCCTGACGAAGACCGCGAGGTTTTACTTCAAAAAGGGATCGCCGAGATATTTGCTCCAGGCAATGCCACCCAAAGAACTATTAAATTTTTGAAGGACCGTTTCGGCGCTCAAACCTAGAACCTTCGGAATTAATCAGAGTTGAAACGACTGTGAGAATATCTACTTTAGAAAAAACTAAATCTGGGCATAGTGAGAAAGACGGGAGCTATAAACTCGATATTTAAATTTCTCGTTTTAGATTAAAAATAGTAGAAATACTCTTGAAAAGGGTGCTATACTCTCCACCACTTGGACTTCAACCCAAATCTCAGGTCGCACATGGCTGAAAACTTCTTCAACAAACTCAAAAAGCGGCAGAAAGCCTCCTCCTCTACCAAGACCGTAGAGAAAGCCTTTTTGGAGGTTATCGGGCTTGTGGTTGCATCACATATGGATCGTAGCGATACGGTTACGGCGTTTGCACCCGTCTCACTTAGCCGCATAGCCCGTGACGATTATGACGATCTGTATGCAGACGTCGTAACGACAACGGCCTAAGGGGTCCTTACAATCAAGTTTTCAAACATTGGGCTGGTCGAACGATCAGGCTGGTGTTTTCTTTTATAGATTTTCCTGCCGCCAGGTGGACTCATAGGTTGATTAATCTGTTTCCAGCTCAATCAAGGCTTCATTCCGTTTGTCCTTGTTGGAAATAGTTGGCCATTCATATATATGTCTGTTTATACGTTCATTGGGTGGCGCCCAAATCGCAACAACTCCTTAAGGCTGATTTGGTAGGGCTCGAAGGTACGGCGCTGCTACAATAAACGAGTCGAATTGGAATTTAACTTGAGTAGCACCGCATCCGTCCAAATGTCCTCAAAGTCGGCTCAATATAAAAAGGGCGACGTCGTTTTGGTGTCGTTTCCTTACACGACCGACGAAGGACAGACTCAGACTAAACGAAGACCGGCGGTCATAATCTCCAACAACTATAACAACGCCCGCTTGGACGACGTTCTATTGGTGCCGCTGACCAGCAACGTGACGAGAGCTGGACGCGAACCGACGCAAGTTGTTGTGATGCAGCACTCTCCCGAAGGACAGCAAGGCGGATTGCGTCTCGATAGCGTAATCGATTGCACCGTTATTGCAACCATCCCAAAGACTTTGCTTGTAAGCAAGATAGGGGCCCTGCCTCAGGAGACGATGGAGCGGGTGGATCAGTGTTTGATGGTGGCTATGGCGATTGGGCGCCCATTGGATGATACTACCGGCGGTATGTAGCCCTCTCTGTGTTTTTACTCGCAAACGACGTAAGCACCGCTTTTGGCTGGGGCGTCACGTCGGTGACCCTGTATCTGACTACGACGGTTCATTGGCTGTGTTGGGTGCATCTGCCTGTCCATGCTCGTTCGAAGTCACTGATTCCGACTCAAGCACCGATGGAATCTCTTCATCTGCATCCAGTGGTGCCGGTATCGCAGATGTCTTCTTTTCGGTCTCGCGTGTTGCCGTATTCAGACTGGCATACAAGACATAAATGAGGGGCAGCAACAATGACACGGCAGTGGAGATAATGTCTTGTTCGTACAACACTCGTCCATGGTTTACGAGAATCCTCAGGAATGAAACGAGCGAACCGACCGCTGCCGTGAAGAAGTATGCCGCGAAATTCTCGCGCGCAAATTTTGCGATGAGAAGCCACAGAAGCAGGCATGACGAGAAGTTCCAGACAACATTGATGAGGTAGTTCTGGAGGTATTTGTCGGCGCTAGGGTAGGCCAGGCTGAAAATGAGGGCGATGATCAAATAGTTTCGAAAGCCCCGGACATATTTCGCGTAGAGACCCATGACGATAGCAATGGCGAATGGAAATTGGCAGCCTTCGTGAATTGCGTCAAGCAGCATGGCGATTGCCGGATCTAGGAAATTGACAAGATAACAGGTGTTTTCCATCGGCGCGGAAGTAAGCTCAGGTGAAAAGCTGCAGCGCGCAAGAGCAGCGCCGATGGACAGTGCCTGCCAGCCTATGCCGACAGCCAGTCCCACCAATGCTGCATCCAGCCAGATGTGACGGTTGCTCGCCATCTCTCGACCGCGTTTGGGTGTCAGTGTTGTGCGCAAAATGGCTGCAGTCGCCGAAGGTGGAATCAGCAAGCGCAATGAGCCAAGACCGAATGCTGCAATGACTGTGCTTAGCGAAAAGCTTGATATCGCCTGCAACAGGTCGCTGACGATTTTCTGAATGAAATAGGTCTCTAGTGGTGCATCAGCATCATACGAAGCAAAGAACATAGGCCAGTCGTTTAGATTTTTCACTACGACAATTGCGGCCATGCCAACTCCAAACATAATCGCCGGACGCCATGGAATCGCAGAGGCGCGAATGACACCGCGTGCCCAGAACAAGACCATACCGATCAATCCTAATTCGCAGGCATAAAGCAGGTTTGGTACGATGCGTTCACGCCATGATTTGATGGCACGTTGAAATTTCCAGGCATCGGGAATTGACCAGGCATTTGAGAATCCGCTAGGTTGATCTCCAATGCAATTGATCGTCACTTTATAGTCGGCGGTTCCCACCTTGAATCTTGGCAATTTGAATGTGAAGTTCCAGTCCGTTCGTTTGTCGCGTTTTTGTTCGCTAGAGTCATCCAGCACAAACGGCTCCATCTCAGGATGAAGCTTGTGGAAATAGTCCTGCACCTTCGCAAGCGCCTCTTCTTTGCTGAGGTTTGCGCCTTCCTCGTCTTCCTCCATAGTCACCAGTACTTCTTCCAACTTCCCTTTGGCATCGAACATCACTCGATATTCATCACCAGATAGCGGTTTGTAGAAACGGACTGTCCAAAGTAATGGAGTTTCGGGATTGTAAACCAGCTGATTCATGTGCGGGCGATCTTTCTCGAAGACATATTGAAACTCTTCGAGATCGAGTGCTGAAGATATGTATGCAACAGAACTGAAGGCATCAGGACGTAGGTCTCTGTCTGTAAGCACTTTTGTCGCTGCTTTTAAAGCGTCCTCGCGCGAGAAGGTGACGTTGGTTTCGTGCGCGAGAGAAGGTATGTGCACACCAAACTCGGTGGCTGCACCAACGACGATGAGAAAAACGAGAAAGAGACGTTTTGCTGTGCTAAGCGGTTTGTACGAGTAAGAATGCGCAGTATGCTGTACTTCTTCGGCAAATGAGTGAGGCTTGGGCGGACTTAAAGCAAGATTGGAAACTTCCGATTCTGAGTTGAATTTTTTCTCTCTATACCAGAGCATTATCGGTACAGCCAGCACGAAAACAAATGGCACGAGACTCAAGTAAGCGGATATCTTCAGGCTGCTAGCCCTGGATGTGAACAGCGGGTTTAAACCCAAAAACGTGTCGATCAAGTTGTGCGAGAATATGCATGCCAGCAGCCCGAACTTATTCAGGACCATTCCATAGATCGTTCCAACTACCGTCAACTCTAATCCCCGGGCGTACGGCGGTTCCTGCGGATAGTTGCTATGCATGAAAGCCCAGGCCGCAGCTTGCAATATATTTGCCAACCAGAACTTTTTCACCAGTCGCTGGAATGCCATCAACCCTAAGACTCTATACGTGAGTTCCTCGGTCAGGCTGGCGTTGAAGCCGACGTTGAGAGACGAAAACGCGGGAACGATGGAACTGAGAGCTTCCGAATTAGATATGTCGAGGGGACACCAGAGGTTGAATGAGCGGCCAAGGATGTAGTAGACAATTAGCCAGCCCAAGTGAATGCCGAAGGTACCGATTCCGGCAAGCATTCCTTGCAAAGTTTGCAGAGTCTGAGCGCCGCGCTTAGTGAATGACTTCTCCAATGAAATGAAATTTGGCCGTGCCAGACGATAAACAGTCTCAGCTGCAGCGACCAGCGTGAATATCTGAAAGAAAGTGCTGACGCCACTCCACAAAGCGCGCAATGCAAACTCCACCTGAAATCCGCTGTAGGGAGTGGTGGTTGTGTATTCGTGCAGAGATTGCGGTAACGAATTTAGCGAGTCAAGAATCGCCAGGATTGCGTAAACGATTGAGACCGAGAGTGTAAATTTCCACCTGATCTGTCCATTGGCAAAAGACCAGAGGAACACAAAGAATATTCCAGCCTGCAATGCCTCGTAGAAGATGGTTGCTACTTCTTCCAAGGCGTCGTTGTAGGAGCGGAGCTTGGCGAACTTGCGCTTCCACGCGTCGGGAATTTTTAGATAGTGATTTACTGCAGTGACTTCATTCCCGGAGATGTAGGCATAACATCTCAATCGAGCCCCGGAATAGACTTGAGACTTGTCTTCCCACGTGAAGTAGTGGTCGGTTCGATGCGCTTGTTCGACAGAGCCATCTTCAACCAATTTGTATGTCTTCAGGTCGACCTTAACGTCTCCTTGCAGGGCGTCCTCAGCCATCTTTTTGGCATCAGCATGGCTTATGTTTGGCAGCTCCGTGTCGTTTTCTATTGAGTGGCTGAACGACACCAGGTGGCCCACTGGATCGAGCCAGCAGGAAAACTCTTCTTGTTTCAGCGGTTTACAATAACGTGTCGTCCAATACCAGCAGGGTATTGTGTCATGCATCAATTCATTTGCGCGAGAAGCTCCCAGTTCATATTCGAGAAACGTCTTCGCATCGTCATCATACGAAAAGGTTGTCGATTCAATTCCTTTTTCTTCTTTATATCCGCATTTGTTTTTCCACTGGTCTGAAAGCTGCTTGATTTCAGTCTTGGTCAGCTTCAAGTCAATAGATGCCGATGGAAATACTTTCTCTGACTGCATAGAGTAGATGATGCAGCCTGCCAGACTGGCTAACAGAAGGCACCATATATAGTGCACTTTCTTCATTCTGTTCTTCCTGTCTGTGCACGCATTTCGTTAGTCTCTCATTTGCGTCCGTCGCCTAGGCTAACAATTTGACAATTCACTTTAACCGATTAGACGTGATTCGGTCTTGTTTCGTTACCGCAAGCTACAACAAACGCTACTGCAAATTCGCGTTCGTGCGAGATGCTGAGTTCGAACTGGCTCAGTCCCAGCCGTTCCGCCCGCTCTTTGGCTCTTCCGTGCAATTTCAACTGTGGGGCACCGGTGTACAGTCTCACCACCTCCACTTCTTTCCAATCGAGGTTATGCCATCCCGTACCGAGCATTTTCGAGCACGCTTCTTTAGCTGCAAATCGTCCTGCCAGACTGGCGATTGCTCCCTTGTTTCTGCTGAGCACGTAGGTCTTTTCTGCAGGAGTCAAGATACGGTCGAGAAATTTTGTTCCGAAACGACTGTAGGCTCTCTCAATGCGCTCGAGCGAAACGATGTCAGTGCCAATCTTGAAGTTTAGCATTCAGGAAGTAAGTACTAGTCTCTGTGTCGGTCTGCGTCGCGCGTGCCATATAAAAATACTTGTTCGGGCTGTGGCAAGCTCTCGTGAATCTGTCCGATAGTTTTGTTCAGGCGCGGGTGCACATAGTCGGGAGCGATCTCGAGCAGAGGCACCAGAGCATAAGCACGATGAGTAATGTTCGGATGCGGAATGCGTAAAGAATCGCTATCGTGCAGTTCGTCACCGAAAAACAAAATGTCCAAATCGATTATTCGACGCCGATTTAACGGCGAGGCGTCTTCGTCAGCTTCTTCCACACCGTGCATCTTTTGTAAACGTCCTTCGATGTCTTTGCATGCTGTAAGAAGTTGTTCTGCTGAAAGTGTCGTGTCAATGGCAGCGACTGCATTGACGAACCATTGCGGGTTGCCGACTCCAAGCGGTTCTGTTTCGTAAAGGCTGGAGGTATCTTTAACCGAGATTCCTTCTACGTCTTTGAGGAACTGCATAGATTGCTGGACAAATCCGACTCTGTCTCCATCGTTTGAGCCCAAGCTGATGAAAGCTCGTGTTCGGCGCGGATTACCCTTTAAAATTCTTTGTTTTTCAGTCAAGAGACACCTGTCCAACGCGCTTTTGCGGGAGACAATTATATCTCCTTGTTTGGTTCAAGCGTATATGGCTGCGGTCACATCATCTGTTTGACTGAGGTCGGCGAACAAATACTCTGGCTTGTAAGCCTCAAGATCAGCGCGTGGTGTCTTGCCTGTATTTACAGCAATGCACTTTGCACCGTAGTGTTTCGCACATAATATGTCATTGACGCTGTCGCCGACGATTACTACTTCATCTTTGTTGAAATCTTGCTCGTAGTGCTCGTTGGCACGCTCTACCGCGATTGCCGGCAGATCGAGTCTGTTGGCTGAATCTGAGCCATAAGCGCCAATCGGAAAGTAATCGTTCAAACAGACACGATCGAGTTTGAGGCGGGCGCCAGGTTCGATATTTCCCGTGACAAGCCCGAGGTAGGCGCTTTCGTCAAGAGCAAGCCGCGCTAAAAGAGTTGGAATGCCTGCATGGATAATATAGGTCGTCGATGCAGCGACTTCTTCCTTTAATGCTTCCAAGTAGTGCTGGTAAAACTCTTGGAGCGTCTCTTTCGTGTGTAGATGTCCTTTTTGCACGTACTCAAAAATCTCTTTCAGGATCTGCGGATCGGTCTTACCAGACATGCTTATTTGACCGATCTCTTCCGAAATTCCGTATTCGCGCTTGAGAACACGTGCAAATGCGCGTCTTCCGGCACCATCTGAAGATATCATTGTTTCGTCGATGTCAAAAAGTACTAGCCGTTTCACGTCAAAATCTGGTTTATGGAGCGCTATTTTTGCGAGTGCAGCGGCTGCTCGTTCTCTCTGGCGCTTGGATGACTCTGGGCGCTTGCCGCCGATGGCACATTGGTCGCAGACAGAGCTATCGGCTCTGCTTGATAGATTCTAGCTTGATCGCGTCCGGAATTCTTTGCCACGTAAAGCGCTTTATCTGCATTTTCAATAAGCTCGGCCGCTGTTGACGCATGCATTGGATAGGTGGCGGCCCCAATGGATGCGCTAATTTTGCCAAGACCAGGCACCGGAGTGTTTCGAATCGTGGCGCAGAGGCGGTCTGCAATAAGAGCGGCTTCGATTAATGTCGAGCCTGGCAGAATAATGCCGAACTCTTCACCGCCGTAGCGTGCGGCTGTGTCGCCTGAGCGCAACAGTTTTTTCAATATGCTGGCAATCTGGCTGATCGCTGCGTCTCCTACTGGGTGACCAAAGTTATCGTTGATCTGTTTGAGTTTATCAAGGTCGACCATCAACAAAGAGCACGGGGTGCCTTTTCTCTGCGCCGTACGCAGCTCTTCTTGCAGTCGATTTTTGAAATAGATGTGATTGTAGAGACCGGTGAGTCCGTCTGTTATCGCCTGGTATCTAACTTGTGCGAAGAGCTGAGCGTGCGAGATTGCGATTGCTAGCTGGTCTGCAACAGCTGCAACCAGTCTGATCTCTTCGGCGCGCCAGTGTTTTTGCTTGCTACATTGATGCACAACTAGAAGACCGATCAGGCGTTTGTCGTTCAACAAAGGAGCAGCAATTAAAGCTTTAGACGATACTTTATCCAGGAAGTCTCTGAATGGCATCGCACGACTGTCGTGTCCAACATCATTGATGATTGCTAGCGGCGATTCGCCTTGCGTCATTGATAGATCTGTATGGCTGGGGCGTTGCAGAGCCGTGCCATTGTCAGCTAATAAATGTTCGAGATTAATACCAAGCAAAGTGCAGGGACGTGCACCGGTGGTGGTGACTGACCGCGTTGGATTGAAATCCATTTGGTCTGGATAGAGGTTGAGCCCTTTCGCTGATTGCAGCTCGGGGTTATGTGATTCGTGTGTGACGACTAACGGACCTTCCGATTTCGGTTGGGCAATCTGGCAGCGGTCGGCTCCGAGCGCCTTGCTCAACTCCAAACTAACCGTGGTCAGGATCTTGTCTAAATCAAGCGAGCTTCTGGTCGCTCCAACGATGTGATTAATGAGCATCTCTTGCTCGGCCATCGTCTTTGTGCGTGTGTACAATTTCGCGTGCTGCATAGCTAGTGCAATCTGCTTGGTCACAGCATCTACAAGGTCTAGCTCGGAATCGGTCCAAACTCGACGTTCATCACATTGATGTACCAGGATGATGCCGATCGCACCATCCTTTGTATTGATCGGACAGGCAATGAGTGATTGAATCGATTTCCAATCGTTTGGCGACTCGTCAGTGTTCTCGAACAACGGATGCCATCCGGCGTTGTTGATAACGTCTAATGAGAGAATTGAGCCTTGTGCGAGAATCATCTTCAACACGCTCTCGTCAGTGATCTTAATAGAGCGATTGCGCAGAGGTTCGCCCGCACGTGTCGGGTCCCACCATTCGTATTCAAAATTCAGTTCGTCGTCTGATTTATCGTGGGTATCTTTATCATCGATAATTGCCAGGCAACAGCGACTGGCACCGAGTGCCTGTCCCAACTCGCGCACGCTTGTGTGCAATATCTCGTTCAAGTCAAGGGAGTGCCGAATTGACTCAGATACACCATCGATCATCGCCTTGAATTCGTGATTCAATTGCAGCTGTTCGGCCATTAAGTTAAAGGCTCTGGCCAGCAAGCCGAGTTCGTCGCCTGTAGGGATTACTACACGCTTAGATAAGTCACCGCGGCCTATAGCCAAAGTCTCTCTGACCAGTACAGAAATGTTGCGTGTAAAGTGATTGGTGGCCGAAAAGGCGAGAACGGTTGATATGCCCAAGGCGCAACCCGCCAACACGACCATGATCACAAGCCAATCGTGTGCTGAACCATATATGGTATCGAGGGGAACTCCAACTTCAACGTGCCAATTATTCTCTGGCAGTCGTTCGAATGCGTAAGCCCGGGCGATAGGATCGGCGATACCGACTATCTCCAATTGTCCCTTGCGCATTTTTCGGGATGCTTTGACAGTGCGCGCCTGCGAGAAATCTTTGCCTTGCCAATAATCACTCTGAAGGGTGCGGGCGACGACGCGATTGTTGTCATCGACAACCGCGACCATGCTGCCTTCAGACTCTCCTAGCCCTGTGAATAAGTGCAGCACCGACTTCGGTTCAATGCTGGCGACGAGAACGCCCTTGATGCCGCCATCGACGACCACAGGCGTAAGGGCGAGCAAGGCTGGTTTGTTGGTTATGGGCGAGCGGCTGTAACCGGAGATGAGACCCTTGTGTGTTTTCAGTAGTTTGTCGAAGAGCTTCGTTTCAGTCAGAACAGAAAAATCGAAGACGTCGGTCGATTCGATTTTTGGCGTGTTGGTTACGGCGAGGACGAGATGTCCTTTGGGGTCTAGGAGAGCGATATCGTTCCATTCCGGGTCAGCTGTCAACTCCGTTATCAAAGACGGTTTCGAGCCTGCTTCTTGTAGATGCTGCACTGCCGGCAAGGCACCCAGGGCGTTAAGTTTATTGAGCTGAGCGATCATCCATTGGCGTAAGGTGCGAGAGACGATAGAAGCCTGAAATTCGGTGGCTCGAGAGGCTTCTGTTCTTAGTGTCTTGTACTCCTTCCAGAGGGCAAAACTACCGATGGCCAATAGCGGTGCTGCGACCCCGAAACACAGTATCAGCATGCGGGTTCGGATATTCTGTCGTCGCGGTGATAGGAGGTTCACTGCAGTCTGTGTCTCCACTGCCGAATTCACACTCACATGGATGCCAAGATTTCGGATGGTCGAATTATAGAGCTTGTTCAGAAAAGTGGAAGCGTTCCTTCGTATTTCACACTTCCTTTTTTTCAAATTGTGGGAGAACTACGAACGTCCCATTAAATATTGCGTGAAGCTTCTTGAAAGAGTCGAATTTTTTCTCTTTCATCTAGTTGAACGATGGCGTTGAAAGTTCTCTCGACATCTAGCGGTACTTTGTTTTCGAGGTCAAGCGCCAGTCCTAACTTCATTGCGGTAAGTATCTCTTCGCCTGCCTGCTCGCGTTTCCCCTGCCGCAGAAAGACGTCTACTTTGACCATTCGGGCAACCAGGCAGTTATTGTCGAACTCCAAAGCTCGCTCGCAGAAGTTGAGAGCACCGATAATGTCTCCATCTGCGAAGGATGCGCACCCTGCCGCGGCTAGAAGACTGGCCTTCAGATAACCATCGACGCCCCGCCGGTCTGAGGCAAACTGGAAGAGCTTGCCGGCCGTTTTGTAGTCACGCTTGCGGTAGGACAACAGGGATTCCAGATAGGTCATATAAATAGAACCGGAATACTTGAGCTTGCCAGCCTTGAGAAGACGAACAGCGTTGCGTCTCAGCCCAGCCTGGTCGTAGAGCAGTCCAATCTGGCAGGTCGATTTAGCGTTTTCGACGTGGCCGTGTAGGGTCATCAGGGCTTCGCGCAGCTGCTGGTTGGCGCCAGGCCTGGTAAGTTCCGAGAACCACATGCGCACAGCCGGATTGCGGACGAACAGAATCATCGACATCGCGACCGCCGCATGCAAAAGGAATAGCTGGTAGAGCAGTCCCTCTGTGGCTATGCCCGCCACCTGCTCCCAGCCACCCGTGCCTATCCCTGCCAGCGCCATCACAGGGTTTACGATTAAGTGAACCGAGAGGATGAAGATGGATGAATAGCCTAAGAGGCACGCGAGAAATGGATGTGGTCTAAAGAAAAGTGGTGGTATCAGCAGCAGTGCCAAAAGCACCGCCGCCGCGGGACCAGCAAACAAAACTGGCACGACGAGCGCTTGTGGCAGTGATTCTGGTGTCACTTGATACCAGAGGAAGCCATAAGTCCAATTTTTGACGATGCCGCCCAGCAAATTGCAGGCGACCATGCTGCCTCGCAAATCAATCAAGTTGATCAGCGGGAACACTATGAAGAAGACTGTTTGCCAGACTAATGCTCTGTCTTCGTCACTGAGCTCGTCTTTAGAAAGGCGATATCGCTCAGTAAACAGTTTCCACACTGTGTTCAGTGCCACCAGCAGCGATACTGCT
This sequence comes from Oculatellaceae cyanobacterium, assembly GCA_036702975.1. Taxonomy (GTDB): domain Bacteria; phylum Cyanobacteriota; class Vampirovibrionia; order Obscuribacterales; family Obscuribacteraceae; genus DATNPX01. The sequence continues at coordinate 49,437 of DATNPX010000026.1, read as the reverse complement.
GAAACCGACCAGAGAAATATGACGTTGATTGTCATTTGATTAGTTTAGGAATACCAGAGGTGCCAAATGCCAAGCGCCTGACATTATAGGTGGGCATTTCATGACAAGCCTGAGATAAATTTATTGCTCAGTCAATTTTGCCTGGTTCAGTCCAGCCAGCCTGATTCGAGCCCGTTCAAATAATCTTGAATCGAGACAATTTTTTTGCAACATGTCGCGAAAATCATTTTCAGCGCGGTTGTAAAGGTGCTGCCGGAGAAACAATTCTCCGCGATAAAACAACGGATCACCAAGGTCGGGCATGATGTCGTGTGCTCGCGACTGTAGGGAGACCGCTTCGCTCCAGTCACCAATCGAGCCGTCCCCTCCACGCAGCCGCTGTGTGACTGCCTGTACATGGCAATCAGCCGCTCCCATATAGGCTTTAGCCTGAGTTAGTGGATTCGCTTGGCTTGACTGGGCGCTTTGTATGAACAATTTTTTTGCCTCTGCAAAGTTGCCCCGTTCGTATCTGAGCGCCGCGAGAATAAGAAGCGCGCCTGGCTCCTCCGAATTAGTCTTAAGAACCTCTTCCGCATACTGTTTGGAGACTTTGTAGACACCTTTTCGATAATAAAACTCAGATAACGTGATGAGCCTTTCACTTGTCTCAGACTTTTCGAGTTTTGCAAAGAGCAGATTCTCTTCTTCCATCATGCCAGGATTGGTCTTGCGCGCAAACCACAAAGATGCGGTCTTTGAGTAAATCGCCCAAGCGAGGAAGACAACAAAAGCTGCGTGGAAGAGACCAATCGCATAGACCTGTTCCCTGCATGGGGAAGAATAGATCTGAGTCCAGTCACCGTAAGCGCCCATCATTGACATTACTGTGTAAAAAACGAGAGTGCCGCCGACCGCCCAAAGGAATACATAGACTCCCAGTGCCACTACAGCCGGTGCAGAAGAGTTTATGGCGATCAAGAGGGCCACTATGCCCAGAAGAATTTCGACGAGATTGCCGGAAAAGGCTATCCATAAGTGTTGTAAGTCGGTAAACGAGCCACGCGGTATTACATAGCCCCAAACAAAACCATAGTAAAACTTCTCCACTTCGCCACCGCATTGTATCGTTGCAACAGCGTGCCCGCATTCATGGAAGAAGACGATAATCGGAGTAATCAGAAGCGCTGCGATGCGCATCAGGAGTCCGCGGTCTTGTGTCGTCAGTTTATTGTCCCAGAGCGAAGACCACTGTTTGCAGGCGGTTACAATTGTGTAGAGGGCGATGGGAACTGTCAGCACTCCCATCAGATTTTCTTGGCCGCTAATCCAGTTCCAATTCCAGATTGAATCCATCGCTTCTTATCTTCCAACTAGCTTCAGAAGCAAGACTGAAAGGAAGTAGAGTCCTATCAAAGCGGCCATGACGATGAGCATGGAAATGGCTGTTGGATCTGGAGTGATTACAGCGGCAGCAAGTGAGGCAGCAAGTACCGCATAACGCCACACCTTTATGAGCATGCTGCTGTTGACGAGTCCGGTGAACGAAAGGGCAAAGATAATGATAGGCAGTTGAAAGCAAAGTCCCATATACAAAAGAATCGAGCTTACCAGCGATATATAGAAATCCAGGCGCTGATTGATAGGTGCTACACCCGCACCGAAGGCACCAAAGAAGTGCAGCATAGGATGCAGCAAACAGAAATACGCGAACAAGCCCCCGCAGACAAAAAGAATTGGGCTACCAATGACTATCGGTGTTACGACTTGTCGCTCCTTTTTGGTCAATCCGGGTGCGACGAAGCCAGCGATCTCAAAAAGTATGAGTGGCGAGGATAGAATCAGACCTGTATAGAAAGCGACTTTAAAGAAAACTAGAACAGGCTCCTCCAGCGATAAGGCTTGGAACGAGATGTTGCCTGCGGGTGCTTCCAGCAAGCGGATTATCTCTTTGGTCAAAAAAAGCGCGGCTACACAACCGAGTGCGACATAGCCAATGCAGCGAAATAGTCTGGTGCGCAGTTCATCCAGGTGTTCGACGACTGTCATCATCCCAGCTTGCAGCTGTTCTTGCGTGATGGCTCCGCCCTCTGAATCTGAACTGCGCTCGGACGGTTCAGCGTAAGTGTAACTGGCGGCAGAGTCGACTTTCTCTTCCACCGCCTGCAAATCGAGGGAGTCACGCGGACTTTCCGTCCCGAAGTGAAGAGGCGTTTCTTGTTGTTTGAGGCTGTCGCTTGCGTTCGGCCCGCTGGGGTCAGGAGGGGTGGTCATTGAGCTCTGTCTCTATACCTTGCCATTTTATCAACTTGACGAGTAACCCTCTTGACCGCAGCTTAATCGAGTGCGGCGGAATTTACAGATTTTCAGAATGGACTACTTAAATGTTCTTGCTCTGGTAGTTCCGTCTTTATTTGGCGGTTCGGTGGCGTTAGGCTCAACCCGACTTTGCTCGACAGTTGCGAATCGAACGTTTGGCTGAGTGGCGGCGGGTGAAATTTCAGGCTCATGCCGCTTGTTATCTCCGTTTTCGTTGGCTGGTGTTGACTGATTTGAAATTTCCAGGTTTTTCTTACTTTCCTCTGAAACCCCATTGTTGACTCCTTTTTCGCTGCTAGAAGCTCCGTTGTTGTCAGCTGATGCAGGATTTGCTTCTGGAGTAAATAAGGCGGCGACTACATCGCTCTGGCTTATGACGCCTATAAACCGTCCTGCGTGGTCGCAGACCGGTAACCATGTGAATTTGTAGCTGGTGAACAAGAATAAAATCTCTTCTAGCGAATCATACGGGTTCACAATCACCGGCCGGCTGCTCATTATGTCCTTCACAAGCATATTGGCCGGCGGATTGTCCATATGAATAAGCGAACTAAGATCTGTCTGCGTGATGACACCGATCAGTTTCCCTTTGTCCACGACTGGCAATCCTCGTAGTGTCGATGCGCGAAATAGGTTCAGTGCTTGTTCAACGGTTGTTGTGCCAGTTAGTGTTTGATCTGCTTCGTACTTCATCACGTCGACCGCTCTTAAGGTAAATGATTTTCGCGATTCCTGCTCGGCACCGCCCTCGGTGACTTGTGAACGAAGATTGAGACCGTTCCATACCATAAGGCGGTCATATATAGAATCAGGAAGAATTTTCTCGCCGAGAAATGAAGCGAGTGAACAGGCGAGCATGAGCGGTGTTACAAGGACAAAGCTGGCCGTGATCTCAAAAGTGATTGTGATTGCAGTTAACGGCACGCGTCCCACCCCAGCAAAGAATGCTCCCATTCCGACCAATGCCATCGTCTCAGGCGAACCTTGCCCGGTGATTGCTACTTCAATCATGCCGATCAAATAACCGAGTGTGCCGCCTAGCACCAGGCATGGAGCAAAGAGTCCTCCCGGGGCACCGGCACCATATGCAGTTAAGGTGAGAAGATAAAATTCTAGAAATGCAATGAGAACCCAGAGCCAATTCACGTGTCCTGTAACAACCAACATACGCATATTTGAATAGTTGTGAAACTCTGGCGGCAGTCCGGCCACGATAAAGCCGGTGCACAGCCCTGCTAGAGCGACCTTGATGGAGACTGGAATGCGCTTAAACCGTCGATAAAAATTCAAAGATCCGATGACGCTGGCATTGAAGACACAACCCATTACGGCGCACACAACGCCAAGAAGAACAAGATAGGGCAAGTCTATGAGATGCACAGCGGGCATCACAGTCAATTCACTTTTGGGCAAGTGTGAATAATGTGATGTGACGTTTACAACAAGCGCTGCACCGCCGCATGCTGAGAGTGTGATCAATATAGTCGCGGCGCTGACCTCCTTTAGCAGCTCTTCCATGACGAAGACAACGCCTGCAATTGGTGCGTTGAATGCGGCAGCTAGACCAGCTCCAGCGCCTGCTGCAATAAGTTGCCTGCGATAGCTAACGGCACTCTTTTCCCGACGTGTGAGACTAGCAGCGACAGCGGCTCCCAACTGAACTGTGGGACCTTCTCGGCCCATGAACAGTCCTGAACCCAAGACCATCAAACCGCCCAAGAGTTTGGCGAACGCAACCCTAAGATCCAGTGTCATACGCACTCTGTTCAGTGCAGCCTTGACTTGAGGAATGCCACTGCCTGCTGTTTCGGGCGCGACCTTGTCCACGAGTAGTCCGGCAAAAAAGCCGCCGACAGCGCCAAACAATGGCAAAACAATATGGCTGGGGTAGTGAACGGCAGTCTCTAATCTAAACTTGCCAAGCCACTCCACTCCGAATTTCAGCAAAACGGCTGCGGTGCCTGCTGCAAGCCCCACGAAGAAGGCTTCGATGAAGGGCACATTCAGTTTTGACGTGACATTGGACTTGTCCAAGATTTGTCCTGACTTTCGGAAACATTCCAGTTTACCGCCACCTTGTCATTTGATCTTGAAATTAGTTACGTGCTGACTTCTTCACCGAACATAGATTCATATCGCTCGAGTTCACGTGGCGAGATGTGAGTGGGGGCGCCTGAGAGGATACCTGAGACATTAGCGAATGGTTTGCCGATATGCATACCTTTTTCGTCTATCATGAACTCTTTGATCTCTTTATCGTGCCTTGAACCGCGCATCTTGAGCACGGTAAGACCGCGTTTCATTTCGCCGAACATTTCTACATAACGTAGGAGAATAATTGAGTCCGTGATCGTGCTTATATGCGCTTCCGTTACGGACTGTCCTCCGAGGAGGGTAGCGGTAGTTGCTGTGAAGAGCCCGGCAATTTCACGTTCCTTAAGAAGCGATGTAACGCTGAGCACAAATTCACGGAAGTTCTTGGGAACGGAGATTCGCTCCAATGCGGAGAGACTATCGATGGCCACCCTTGTCGGTTTGAATTCGTCGATTGCTGCTTTTGCCCTAATTAGATGATCTTCAAGGGCAGCACTCTCCGGATAGGCGCAGATAATCTTCAGTCTGCCCTCTCGTTCCTGCTTGGCGAAATCCATGCCCCAACCTTCGGCGTTGCGTATCAGCTGGTCGCGCGACTCTTCAAAACCGAGTAGGAGACTTCTCTCGTTATCGGCGCTGGAATTGACGAAGTGGCTTGTCGTCATCGATTTGCCGGTTCCTGTTGCTCCGGAAACGAGGATAATTGAGTCTTGAAAGAAACCACCGCCGCACATCTTATCCAGCATCTCTACGCCCGAGCTGATGCGGCGCATGGACGATTTTTGAGTCAGTTCCATTGCTGAGAGTGGCAGAAGTTCAATGCCTAGTGACGGCACCACAGAGAATGGCACCTCACCTTTTTGATGGTTGGTGCCGCGGAACTTCAAAATCTCAATTGTTCTGCGCCGTTTCTCTTCCTCTAGGACGTTGCGCAGCAAAATTACATTGTCGGCAACGAATTCTTCTACGCCAAAGCGTGATATTTCGCCGTAATCGTGCACTCGTTCAGCCGAGACTAACGCGGTAACGCCTAAATCGTCCAACGCCTCCGCTAAAATGAAGAGTTCTCGTCTTACTATGGCCGCGCTGTCAAACTGCGTGAAAACAGAGCCGATTGAATCGAGCACTACGCGCTGCGCTTTTGTCTCCTTGACTGCATGTCTAACGCGAGCGAGCAATCCACCGAAGTCAAAGTCTCCCGATACGGTTGAGTGTTGGTCTAGTGCTCTAGATGCGTCGATGAATGCCCACAGCTTGTCGTTTTCCCATTGTGCGATATTCCAACCGAATCCAGCCATATTTCGTCGCAGGCTGGCAGGAGTCTCCTCGAAGCTAATGAACACACCGGGCTGTTTGTACTTCATGATGCCGGCGGCGAGAAAGTGTGCACAGAATACTGTTTTTGCACTACCAGCGGTGCCTGCCACTAGGGTGGATCTGCCCTTGGGCAATCCACCGTGCGAGATTTGATCAAGTCCGGTTATGCCTGTTTGAAGTTTGGCGAATGATTGCGAAGAGGGCGAAGATAACGATTCGTTCGTCATTGGCTAATCCTGTTTACCGTCCGGCCTGATTCAACCACACGGCTTCTTGCTGGCAGTTGATTCTGACTCGGGGACAGTCGAGTTTGCCAGCGCAAATGTTTCTGATTTTTTGAAAAATTCAGCCAATCAGTTGTTGGCGAAGTAAACCAGGCGAAAGCGTTCGCTCTTTTGCAGCGTTTTCCGTCTGTAAACAGACTTTCATCGCAGCGTCTTGCAGTGTTTGAGGTTGAACGAGACGCACGTGAATTATATGCTCTTTAATGCTGCTCGAACAAAGCGGCGGTCGGGTTTAGGTTGAGCCTGAGCCGGGATGCGGTGCCAAGTTCGCATTTTTATGGAAAAAGAGCTGGCGTAAGGTATAAATTAAGATCGATCTGCTTTTGATCGATCTGTCTGTCTGAGATGCTGTGGATTGCTTCGATGGGCGAAGAGAAACTGAAAATACTTGTTGTAGAGGATGATTCAGTCGACCGTGAACTAATACGTCGAACGCTTGATGGCACTTCATTGATGGTATCGATCAAGGAGGTCGATAGTGCCGGAAAAGCAGTCGGCGAATTGAAGAAGAATAAATACGACATTGTCTTGCTAGACTACGGACTTCCGGACAATAATGCGCTGACCGTTTTGAAGTCGCTCAAAAACGGTACACCGGTGCCGATTATTATCCTCACGGCGAATGTGGAGAAGACTTCTGCGTTGGAAGCGTTGCGAGAAGGGGCGCAAGATTTTCTTGCCAAAGATCAGTTGTCGTCCGATACTCTCGAGCGCTCGATTCGCTATTCGATTGAGCGCAATCAACTCTTAACTGAACTACAAATTAGCAGAGAGAGAGAGCAACGAGAGCGAGAACTGCGAGCATTCCAGGAATCTGTCACCGAATTCGATACCGCACCGCCACCGGCGATAAAAGAGTCTGCCTTCTCGTTCGACCAATTTGTTGAAGATTACGGCGAGATAGTCTCCAAGGCGATGGAGGAAATGGCGTTCAAGACGACTGACCAGGTTCCCGGCCGCTTGCGCATTCTGGCGGAACAGCTAGGCGAGTTGCATGCCGGCCCTAAAGACGTAATAGACGTTCACTCGTCGGCTATGCGTCAGCTGTCAAAAAAAATGACGAAGGTGAAAGAGCATGCATTGAATAACGAGGGGCGCATAATGCTCGTGCACTTAATGGGATATTTGTCACTTTATTACAGAAATCGCCTGCTAAACTTTACCGCCGACAGCCTACGACCAAAAAAGAGACATGGAGAATGAGTTGGCGCTGCCTGTTCGAGCCGCCCACTAAATCATCTCGGATTGCCGGCAGAGTGTGACTACAAGCTGCTGCTCTGGCTCATCAATCAGTGTGCCTTTAAAGCAAGCGCCCGTGTCGGTTAAATTTGCAATGAAAGTAAGCTTCAATTCGTTGACATCACCGAAAACAGAAACTCCCGGTGCAAACCGTGTAGCATGAACATTGACCTTGAGCGAGCCGTCGTGGTCCGCATAATCACCTACATATTTATATGCATTGTCGCCGCCAATTAATTTGCCGTTTTTCATAACGACAATACCAGCTCCTTCAACGGCGGTATGTGTTTTGAAAGTAGTTGTATAAAAACCTTCCACCGTTAAACGCCTCGCTCAGGGCAACTGCCCCATTATACTCGGTCTGAATGATGAAAGGCTCGTACTGAACAGCGTTTTGAGCGTCTTTGATGTTGCTGTAGAGTGCAGGATAGATTAGGAAGGCTGGCTTATAAGAGTGTGCAAGTTGCTGCTCAAACGACGGAATTCGTTGACGCAAGCGTTTAGCGCATCAACTTTGTCGTCGTTCATCTCTTCGATCGGACGCGGCAGCTCGAGATTGTCATCGAATTTTTCCTCGAAGCGTGCGATTGCTTTCAGAACTTTAGACCTGACCTTAGCGGTCTTTATGTCCAGATTTGTGTACTCTTTACCGCTTTCACGGGCAAACACTCCCGGTGCTAGGCGAACGATGAATCCTATTTTGACTAGGCGGGAGAGCGTCTGGTCTACTGAGGCACGGTTGCCGTAAATCAAAAAATCCTTAGTAGTGAAAGGTTCAGTCCTTCCCAGGCGGGTGATGTGTTGACGGATAGCCTGACTGATCATTGACCTGCTCCTAAACGAATGGGGCGTCGCGTTCGCTTCTACCTCCTAATACGCTCACGGAAGAGAAAAAGTTCAATGATTTCGAGGAAAATTTTGAGCATTTAAGGAAAGTCGGCCCAATTTAATCAAATTTGGACTCGGGGTTCTAAAAGATTCGCACGAGATGTCCATTCCTGCAGTGGTATAGACCGATTATCGCGTCCTGTGATCTAGGGTGGGAGCATGAATTTTGGGCTGTAGAAACAAGGAGGATGTGGCGATGAAGCGCAATTCGACTCTGGCACTGGCCTTAGCGGTCGCTTTGACGGGAGTGCATGCCAGTCATGCCAGTCCGGCGACTTTGAAATTAGGCTCGCAACAAGCTTATGCCGGCGATGAAGTTAAAGTCGACTACAAGATTGTCGATAAAACGAAGTTTGGTGTCACTCTCGAGAACACTGCCACAAAGACGAGAACTCATCTCAGCGCGGACCACTATGTCTGGAATGGTTCCGATCTCTCGATCAAGCTCCCAACCAATCTGCAATCGGGAAAGTATACGGTCAGCCTCGAACAAAACGGCAGCGATGTCGCGGAAGCGCCGCTAGCTGTCAAAGTCCATCCTACGGTTACAAGCACCAATCTGGAAGGCGTACTTCCTGGACAGCCTGTCATTGTTTATGGAGCAGGATTCTCGCAAAAAGCGAGTGACAACGTGGTGGAGTTTACGACACTGAACGAACAGGTCGATAATCTCGGTGGCAGCAGGTATTACGATGGGCCGGTGGCGACGTATCGGGCTGTAGCTACTGATGCTACAGATACGAGCCTCACTGTTGTGGCGCCGCAGGAAGTCGCTGACTATGTCACCAGTCAGGTGTCTGCGCCCACACGTGTGACAGTGAAAGTGAACGGCGAACCGGCGAAAGGCGAGGCCAAGATTTTTCTTTCGATTCGCGAATGGGCTCGCAATGCAACGTCGATAGATCGATGATGCGTTTGTTTTCTCCGTTCGTAAATAGATGTCCGAGTTTGCCCTTCCGGCTAGCCCACGATTTTCACGATTGTGACTGCGGTTGAGGAAGTCAGCCCGCGAAGTTTCGACGCCGTGACCACTCGAACAAAAGAATCGCTGCTGAAATTGACACGTTTAGCGACTCTGTATTGTTTTGCATAGGAATCTGAAGTCTCTCTTGCACCGAGTCTAATGTGTTACGTGAAAAGCCATGGCCTTCGTTGCCAAATACAAATGCCAGAGACTGATTCATGTCGAGATCGAAGATGTTTTTTTCGGCTGTCGGTTCTAGCAAAACAGTCTTGAATCCACGCTCGTGCAACTCCGCACAGATTTCAGCCATGTCGGCGTCGCGCACTATAGGCAGTGCAAAACTCGCCCCCATGCCGCCACGGACAACTTTAGGATTGAAGCAATCCACACAACCTTTGGTGAGGATCATTCCAGAAGCGCCAAAAGCTAATGCCGAGCGCATCATGGTACCTAAGTTGCCAGGATCTTGAATGGAGTCGCAAATGATCAAGACCGGATTTGACTTCTTCAGGCAATCGTCGAGCGTGCTTTCCTTTATGCGGGCAATGGCCGCGATACCCGTCGGTGTCGTCGTTGTGCTCAATTCGGCAAATAACTTGTCTGGCATCACATTGAGACAACGGACTTTCGATTGATCGAGATTTGGCAGTCCCTGTTTGACAAAAGTTTCGCTTACAACGATATCGACGACCTCAACTCGACGTTCAATTGCCTCAGTCACCAGCTTCGCGCCTTCGATGAGGAAGAGTTTTGATTTTTCGCGTCCCGGCCTGTCGTGCAGAGCTTTCCCCTGTTTGAGCAGATGATTGGACGGACTAGTGATCTCTCTTATTTGCAAATGTCTTGAAATCAATCTGAAGTTACCGCTCGTTATTGAGTTTTCAAAAAAACGCCTGCCACCAGATGTGATGCCAGGCGTTTCTCTATTCGACTTTCCTCAGCCTGTTATGCGCCGACTTTTATTTTGGCTTTTGCCTCTTTGTGTTTGCCACCGCCGATTTTTGCCTTGGCGGCTTCAGCGATCTGAGTGAATGCCTTCGGATCATTTACTGCCAATTCGGCTAAGACTTTGCGGTTGAGAGTGATGTTCGCCTGGCCAAGACCATAAATGAACTTGCTGTAGCTGAGACCGTTCAGACGGCAAGCAGCGTTGATTCTTGTAATCCACAGGCTTCTGAAGTCGCGTTTTTTCTTTCTGCGGTCGCGGAAAGCATTTCTCCAGGCGATCATAAGAGCCTGGTTTGCGGCTATGAACAATCTCGATTTGGAACCGCGAAAGCCCTTCGCGTATTTCAAAATCTTTTTGTGGCGTTTTTGAAGAACGTTGCCACGTTTTACTCTAGACATCGATGCTCCTTCTTTATTTAGTATTGAAGCTTGCGCTTCCAGTTAGTTGTGATTCGTCGAGCGAATCTAGGTTTTGTAGTTTCGGTAGCAAATGCGTCAGTCATCGGAGAGGAGTTATTTTTCCTTAGACATAACGAACTGCGCACTTTACAGTGCTTAACCGACGTACTGCGGATACGGGAATAAAGCTTCCACGTTTTTCTTTTGGTCTTTGGTCAACGATGCCCATCCGCGCAGGTTGCGCTTAACGGAGGCGGATTTCCATTCGTTGATGTGGCGTTTGCCTGCTTGCTTGCGCAAAATCTTACCGGTGCCGGTGATCTTGAAGCGGCGAGCAGCTGCCTTGTTGGTCTTCATTTTAGGCATTGGATGCTCCAATCAATTCAAAAAGCCAAGCAAAAATCGCCTGGCGGGGCATTTTGCAATTCCATCAGTCTGAGCCTGATTAGTCTTCCGAAGATTCAGAACTCGGAGCCGCTGGCTTACCCCCCTCTCGAGGGAGAGGAGAAAGGACAATAATAACACTCTTCCCCTGCATTTTCGGCTCTCTGTCCATAATTGCGTAATCTTTCAATCCGTAATCTTTCAATCAATGCACGGACAATTCTTGGGCGAGCTTTGCCATGGAGAATATCGCGGTGCTTTATTTGCATCGCCGCGCGACCACAATCAATAATCAATATTGAAGCGTCTCGGGAAGTTCTATCCTAACTAGTTTTCCGATGCATCCGGTCCTGGAGCCGCTGGTTTGCCGCCGCGTGAAGGCACAGGAGAGAGGATCATGATCACGCTCTTCCCTTCCATCTTCGGCTCTCTGTCCATAATTGCCAGTTCTTTCAACTCGTTGGCAAACTTTGTCATGAGGTCCATCGCCATGCTTTTGTGTTGCATCTCGCGACCACGTAATATTGTCAGAACCTTGATTTTGTCACCGTCGCTGAGGAATTTCTTGGCAGCGCGCAGCTTGACTTGGTAATCGTGCTCTTCGATCTTGTAACGCATTTTGAGCTCTTTGACATCGACGACGTGGTTCTTCCGTCGTGCTTCTCGGTCGCGTTTTTCCTGATCGAACTTGAAACGCCCGTAGTCCATGATCTTGGCTACGGGTGGGTTTGCGTCGGGCTGTACTAGGAATAGGTCGAGGCCTTTTTCTTGAGCAATCTTCAGCGCTTCTCGGGTGGGAATGATTCCCTGTTGATTGCCATCTTCATCAATCAGGCGGACCTCTCGGTCTCGGATTCTTTCATTCAATAGTGGAAGATCCCTTCTTGCTTCTGGACGGCGTGGATCGCCTTTATCGGGTGGTGTGCTCAAGCGTTACCTCGTTGGATTGCTAATAACAAAGACTTGCCGAAGGTGGGACTTGAACCCACATGAGCTTGCGCTCACTACGCCCTGAACGTAGCGTGTCTGCCATTTCACCACTTCGGCGGGGTGCCCAGAATTTTACACCAGGCACTCACCAGGAGTCCACAAACGCAATGCGGATGCAGAACACCCAGTGCAGTTATACCCGGTAGCGTCACCACTCTAGCGTTAGCCGTCGGTGGTGTATGCCATAAGGGCGATGTCACGCGCACGCTTGATCGCGATTGTCAATGTGTGCTGATGGCGCGAGCAGTTACCGCTGATGCGGCGTGGCAAAATTTTGCCTCGTTCTGTAACAAATTTCTTGAGTTTGTTTGGATCTTTGTAGTCCACAAAATCTACTTTGTCTGCGCAGAATCCGCACGTTTTACGGCGGCGGGGCAGAGCATCTTGATTGTTACGCATTTCTGTCAAAAACCTCTTTGTAATGCTGTTCGTGAATGTCTTTAGAATGGGATTTCATCGTCAGAAGCGAAGATGGCATCGAGATCTTCGCCGCCTTTGCTGGCGGGAGCCGGACGTGCTGCAGCTTTGACCGGAGTCTTGTAGCTGCTGCCCTGGTCGACATCGCCTGCTGAGCTGCCTGTGGTGCCGACGGCTGCTGAGAGATTCTCTACAGCAACTGCGTCAATCTCCACATCGCGCTTTCTTTGACCGTCGCTACCCTGTGAATTGTTGATTTGCAGACGTCCATCGACAGCAACCAGATCGCCTTTTTTAATCTCTGTCGCGCAACGTTCTGCCAGGTCTCTATAAGTCAACACCCTGACCGGAGCTGATTCCGGTGGAGCGTCGTTTCGAGATGCAGATTCGACAGCGATGACGAATTCCGTCACGGCCGTATTTTGTTGCGTGAAGCGTTTCTCTGGAGCACGAGTGACTCGTCCTGAAATTACGATTTTGCTTAGACTCATTTGTTCGTCGAACCTATGCTTTGGCTGGGTAGTGAAAATGCCCGGTCCTATCCGGAAAGTCAGTCAGGCTCAATTAGAGAGTCTTGGCTGATTCTTTCTCGTGCACCACGATCAAGGAACGGATGATGTCTTCAGAGATTGTCATCATTCTCTTGAGTGCAGCGACGCTTTCCGGCAAAGCATGGAAAACGGTGAGAACGAAATAGCCATCGCGCATCTTGTCGACTTCATAAGCCAGACGGCGACGTCCTTTCTTGTCGGTTGTCTCGACAGTGCCACCCTGATTCTTGATGAACTCTTCTACGGAGGCGACAGTACGATCTACAGCTTCTTCGTCGACGTTTGGACGAATGATGTAGACCGTTTCATACGGTTTTAATTTAGATTGTGCCAAGGTTTTTCCCCTCTGGTCTAGTCGTCCTGCCAAGGCAGGCAAGGGACTGTGTGTGTAAGTCGCTCGTCCACATAAGGCAAAGCGAGCGAAGGGAAATTTTAACATGCTCGCCTCCCTTCGTGTTTGCCACATGGCGGGGTCTGACATATTGAATTACACTCAAGTTCGGTATTCGAGGAGATTTCGGTGAGAATCCGAGTAAGAGAAGATTCATTTAGCGCTATCGCAGCTATCCGGGCAAAGGCTCAAGTTTTAGCCCTGGTTCTCTCCTGCCTGACTGTTCTTATGCCGAGTCTCATTCCTCAAGCCAACGCTCAAGCAACTTACACGCCTCCTTACACTGCAGCTCCGACCGGACCCGCTTCTGCCGCAGGCTCTTCTGCTCCGGCTCAGGGCCCTTCCCTGTTCAGTGCTCCCCAATTGGCTTCCATGGCTCCGGTTCCTTCTACGTCAGGACTTTCAACTGCTGCTCCTGGAACAGCTCAAGCTACATCAGCAGTTTCCGGAGCAACACCAGGTACCATCGGCCAAATGCCAAGCGCTCCGGTGGCTGGCTTTGCCGGTTTGCATTCCCGTTCCGGCATGAGTGCGGCAAATATGCCTACATCGCCCAACGACCCGCGGTTGATGAAGATGAACGGCATGGTTCCAAAGTTTACGCCCGACTTCTTTCAGCAGATGCAGCAAAGCAATCTGCCTGCGGGTACAGTTTTGACCGGAATTCTGGAAAACGACATCTCATCTGATAAATCCAAAGCCGGTGATGTCTTTTCAATTCGCCTTGAAGATGGGTATTCGAACAACGGCGTTGAAATAATTCCCAAGCAGTCCAAGATCTTGGGTAGCGTGAACACCGTTTTGTCTTCTCATTCAAGACAAGCCGCTCATCCAGGAACCGTAACGATAAGCTTGCAGACACTTATATTTCCTGACGGTCGCACAACGCAATTCTGGGGATTCATCGAACACAACCCACTTGCAGACAATGTCAGCAAAGGCGGCTCGGGAATGGCCGCTAAAGCTGGTGGTTATGGGCAAATGGCCGCTTTTGGCACGATGCGATTTTTCACTAAACGCGTCGGTTACAATCTGCAAAAACCTAATTTCGGTAAAGAGATGCAACTGAAAAAAGGTGAGGTTCTGCCAGTCAAAACCAATAGAATGATGGACCTTTCAAAAATGAATGCGCCGATACAACAGACGGCTATGCCACCAGGCTCGGTGAATGGAGTTTATCAATCAGGTGGTATGCCTCCAGGCCTGTCAGCGGTTCCTCCCTCCGCAAACAATGCTGTTCCAGGTTTGCCTCCTTACACACCGATGCCTGCAAACTACTCACCACAGGCAGGGTCAGTTCCTGGTCTACCGGCGGCCTCTGCGAGCCCGATGCCTGCGTACTCACCACCTGCTGGATCCGGACAACCGCCGATGGCGCCATATCCAAGCCAGATGGAGCCGTTTTAGTTTTACCTCAAAATCTTGCCAGAACTTATTTCAGCGGTGCGTATAGCTGTCTCTGTTCTCGCGTAACGCTCTTCTCTGCTGCGCAGTAATTGATTCTGCAGTCAGGAAAGATAGTCTTCAGCTGGTTTTCTTGAAACCTGAGCGCTTGATTCAACGTCAGGAATTTTATTTTATGTCTGGCTAGACATTTCAGACCCTCTGCCGTCACTCTGGTATCGCCCAGGTCTAAATATCGCAAGTCCTTGAGTGGCGCCAGGTGACTTAGGCACTTGTCGTCAAAACCTCTATTGCCGCGCAGTGATATGTCCTTCAGTTTTGTGCACTTGCCGATTTGAATTGCCCCGGTTTCATCGATGCCATCTCGCCCTAAATCTAGAATTTGCAAATTTGGAAACTTCGGCAAGTAAGCCAGATTGCTCATGTTCAGCTTGCACTTGGGGCAGGAGAGTTCCTGCAAGTTAGGAAGCTTGGCAAGATCTTTGAAACAGCTGCCATTTATCATCGAGAGAAAGGTCGAAATTGAACGAAGATTCGGCAGATCTTTGATTTTGGATAATCCCGCGTCGGTCGCTTCTGAGCGATCTACTGTCAATGCTTTCAGACTTTTGATGCCGTTGATGTGTCCTAGTGCTGCATCGCACAAACCATCTTCGTTGTCGGCGAGAGAGATTGCTGATAGACGAAGCACATCAATGCCTTTTGCCGGCACTTCATTCAAGAGCTCAGGCCGCGCGAACACTTCTTTGTTCGCATCGAGAACAAGTAGGTGGTGTGCCGGCACCACCACTTTAACTAGTCCTTTAGCCCCTGAAAGTTGACGTTCACCCCATGAATAAGAGCTGATGGCATCAGGGTTTTCATGTTTCGGCTGGAAACTGAGAAGCGAGCCAATTGACTGTTCGGCTGGAAACTGCAACGTGCGAACGTCAGCCTGTGCCGTCACCGACTCCTTCTTTTCAGCATGCGTGCGTCCAGCCGCGAAGGCACAACCAGCCGCCATTGCTATAGCAGCTGCTGCTAGAACAATGTGGATGCGGAGGTGCGATGCAACCATCGATATCGTTGCTCGTCAGTCGAGATCGGCTTTGCCTTGAGAGGCGGTGGCTGATTTGTATTCAGCAAGGTGGCGCCATCCCTGGTGCAGAATCAGCTGATAAGCATAGATTTGCTCGAGCCAACGGCGTTCGCCTTCCGGCAAATCAGGGCGCTCTAAGCGACGCTTGAGGCTTCCTGTAACCTGGCGAGTCTCTTCGATCGCCTTGCGATAGTTGCGCACCTGGCCTCTTTGAATAACTGGCGCCTGATACGGTGCCACCACTGGTGCTGCCGGAGCGTATGATTGAGCGCTTTCGGCAAACTCTCTCTCTCTTGGTTCTCTTGGTTCTCTGTGGTCGCGCGGCTCTCTTTGCTCGCGTGGCTCTCGTTGTTCTCTTGGTTCCCGTTGCTCGCGTACATCTCTGTCGCGATTGTCGCGGCCATCTCGTGCTGTCGCACCGTTTTGTCCGGCTTGTTTACTGGCAGCTTGTTGGGCGAGGGGATGTTGGATGACATTTTTATGCCGGTCTGAACCACCGCGTCTGCGCTCTTTGCGCTTAGTGCGATAGCAATCCAGGCAGTCTCTCAGCCTCGGATTCATATGTTCGAAAACTTTGCTGCAGGTTTGGCAGGTTAACGAGTGCTTCGAACGTCCTTCGCCCGCTCCTTCAGCTCCTGCTTCTTCAGCTTGACCTTCAGCTGTTTCACCGTCTTGACCGTCTTGACCGTCGGCGGCTTCTAACTCGACATCAGATTCAGGCGCTTCAGCCGGTTCGATCTCTTCATCTTCTTGCTCTTTGACTAATTTCGCGCCGCGTGCTGGGCGGCGTTTATCAGCGCCTTTGTGGTGATGGTCGCTTGACTTTTTAGCTGCTGGAGCTTCTTCTTCCTGTTCTTCTTCCTTCTCCTTGGCGGCACTCTTACTCAACTTCTTCGCGCGCGGTTTCTCCGCCTTGCCTGAGTCTTCGTGTCCTTTGCTGCGGAGCTCCTCGAGAAACTCGAGTACTTTGGGATTTGTCAAACCATCTTCTTTAAGACGGCGCACCTCTTTCAGTTCTTCCATCGCCTGAGGAGGCAGAACTTTGATGCCGTTTTCGTCGGATGTGGTTGGAATGTTGAATTCGATTAAGTAGCGGCGGATTGTCACGCTGGTGACAT
The DNA here is from genome assembly GCA_036702975.1 of Oculatellaceae cyanobacterium. Lineage (GTDB taxonomy): Bacteria > Cyanobacteriota > Vampirovibrionia > Obscuribacterales > Obscuribacteraceae > DATNPX01. Next base: position 32,673 of record DATNPX010000026.1, on the reverse strand, counting down.
TGAGGTCCTTCGCCGCCTGAGCAATCTTTGTGCCCTCGACTTTGGAATTTTGTCGCATTCTATTTACGCCTTTTATGCTTTGTTTGATTGCTTGTCTCTGGTGTTCGCTCGTAGCATTTCTCTAAAACCGAGCCGTTGGACCCGTATGAGGTGAGGGTATGACACTCCTCACTCTCGACCGTTACTGCTCTCTTCTTTTCAAAGCTTGGCTTTAACGATCCGGCGAATTAGAACTACACCGACTGCGAACTGTGTCTTGCTCAACGTAACGCGAACGTTCTTAAGCGGTAGTGAGCAGATACTCAATTTTAGAGTAACCTAAAGCTTTCAAAGGGTCCAAATCTTCAGAATTAATTTTTCTTGACTTTGCTTCTTGGCAGTTCTTTCTCGCCTCAGTTCGGCTTTCGATTCGCTAATCTAAACGCTAGTTAAACCCAGATTGGTGGCGGCTTGTTTGCGCCTGCTTGTCTCACGGGAGTGAACCTTAGAATGAAAACTGATCTTTTGGCTGATATCGAGAGTGCCGTCAGTCATGGCTACCTCGAAAACAACGGTGTCAAGATTCACTACGCCACTTTAGGTAGCGGACCGCTTGTGCTCTTTGTGCACGGTTTTCCTGACTACTGGTACACCTGGCGGAATCAAATGCTCGCCCTCTCTGAGAATTTTCAGACGGTCGCTATAGACCTGCGGGGATACAATTTGAGTGACAAGCCTGCCGGGCGCGACAACTATGAGATGCAGCACCTTGTCAGTGACATTGTGGCTGTCGGCCGTCATTTTCAAAAGAAGTTGTTTGCTCTCGTCGGACATGATTGGGGTGGTGCCATCTCCTGGTTGACGGCTATGGCTGCGCCAGGTTTAGTTGAACGTCTCGTGATCTGCAACTCTCACCATCCAGCCACCATGCGGCGTGAGTTGGAACACAATCCTGAACAGCAAAAAGCAAGTTCTTACGCCAAGCTCTTTAAAATCCCTGGTGCTCATAAGAAGGTAACCATGGACGATTTGGTGAAGTGGATTCAAGACCAGTCTGTGAAAGAGAAGTATGTCGAGGCGTTTGGTCGCTCAAACGTGGAAGCGATGCTCAGTTATTATCAAAATTATCCTGATTTCCCAAACGTCGGCGAGCCGAGGCATTTTGAGAAAATTAAGTGTCCGGTTTTCCATATACATGGTTTGGCTGATCAGTTCATCTTGTCGGCGGGCTTGAATGATACATGGCAATGGGTCGACAACGAATACACTCTTGTCACCATACCTGGTGCCGGACACTTCGTTCAGCATGATGCCAGCGCCAGTGTCTCTACACATCTCAAAAAGTGGTTGGCCTCGTTAGATTAGAGTCTATCTTGTGCGTTTGTAAGAATAAAGAAATTGATGAGAATTGCGAGCGTTAATCTCCGTTTTGTTTTAGCATGGAATAAAACATAGGTCTGATTTTGCCAGGCGGCAAAGGTGAGGTGGTGCATGGTGAGTCTCTCTCCTAGTCAGCAGGAAGCACTGGATCATTTTCTCGAGGCTTATCCAACCGGGAACGTGTTCACCGTTTGGACTCGAGAAGGATGTGGAACCACAACTATCTTGAAAGAGATCAATCGTCTTAAAGGCGGCGTTTTTATCTCGATGAAGACTTATATCGATGAAATCGCAAACAAAGACCCAATGCAGTTCGAAGAGACACTCGAACGTTTAATTATGAACGGTATGGATAAGTATGAAGTGATCATCATGGACGATCTTCATCTTATTTATTCAGTCATCTGCGGCTGTGGATATCGCGATGCCTATCCTCGGGCAAAGTTTGTCGAAGCGGTTTTGACTAGCTTGTGCACATTCGCCGTCGCGGCCAATAAGAAGTTGATATTCGGCTTCCAGGGCTCAACGCCATCTCCTATTGCTAATCGCTGCTATTACGCGGGATTTAAGAAATTCACGGTTAAAGACTATGAATTTTTCGGTAAGGCGTATTTGAGTGACAGTTATACGACCCTCGATTTCACGAAAATCTACCAGTATGCCCCCAAGCTAAACGCGCATCAGCTCAGAGGCGCTTTGCAGTGGTTTGTCGATAAGACAGTTGATACGGACCTGTTTCTCGAGTACCTGCGAAATCAACGCATGGCGAGCAATGTCGACCTCGGCGAAGTCGAAGCGGTTGAACTGAGCTCGCTTAAAGGAATAGATGATGTGATCGAAGCGCTTGAAGCCAACATCATCGTGCCTTTAGAGCAGAACGAACTTGCCGCTGAATATAAAGTGGAGCCCAAACGAGGTGTTCTTCTGGCTGGACCACCAGGAACCGGCAAAACTACAGTTGGTCGCGCCCTCGCTCACCGCTTGAAAAGCAAGTTCTTCTTGATAGATGGCACCTTCATCTCAGGATCTGACAGATTCTATTCTCAGGTGGCTCATATTTTTGAGGCGGCAAAGAACAATGCACCGGCCATTATCTTTATCGACGACTCTGACGTTATCTTTGAGAACAAAGACGACTTCGGTCTCTATCGATATTTGCTCACGATGCTCGATGGCCTGGAAGGCGAGAGTAACAAGCGCGTTTGTCTGATGATGACGACTATGGATGTGAGCAGTATTCCTCCGGCACTTGTGCGTTCGGGACGCATCGAACTTTGGCTTGAGACAAGATTGCCGGAGACCGAGGCTCGATTGGAGATCTTAAAGGACTGCGCAGTACGATTACCGGAGGTCATGAAGACTGTCGATTTTGAGAACTTAGCCGAAGAGACAGAAGGCTTAACAGGAGCCGACTTAAGGAGGCTTATAGATGACGCAAAGATACTCTACGCTTTCGCCAAAGCTCGTAATCACCAGATGCAACCGATTGACACGTATTTCCGAAAAGCGCTGAGCGCAATTCGGAAAAACAAAGAGATCTATGAGAGAGCCTCCCAATCAAGGCATAAGGAGCCGTCGTTTAGCGAATTCTCGCGCTCTATGGCTTCAGCCATGGCAGTCATGGGCAACTTTGAAGACGGAATGTGATCCGCTGAAATACCCATCGCTTATCCTTTATTACTTATCTAGATTAATTATCTAGAACGGTATTACTTATCTAAAAGTTCCGGAGAGCGCTTATGGTTCAGGGGGCGCGGCTTGAAATGCTTGCTGTGCAGATTGATATGCTTTGCGCAGGTGACCGCGACTTATGTGCGTATAGAGCTGTGTTGTTACAACCGATGAGTGACCGAGTAACTCCTGCACAGCGCGCAAGTCTGCACCGTTTTCCAGAAGATGCGTGGCGAAGCTGTGTCTCAATGTGTGTGGAGAAAGTTTCTTGTTAATGCCGGCTGCAAGGGCCAAGCGTTTGATGATCTGCCAAACAACCAAACGCGTTAACCGTTTGCCGTCGAGGCCATGCAATAGAGGCTGAACTCGAACGTGTGAATGCGATAGTTGGCGTCCATTTCTTGGTTTTTCGCTCGCCTCTGGAGGTGTAAAGTCTATGGCTTTTGCTTTGCGTGGACGCCCGGGTTTATTTCTGCGTTGCACTTTTTTCGCTGCTACTTCACTAGCTCTGGTTGCAATTGCGGTTGTCTCTTGCTCAGCCTCTTGAGCTTGTTCTTGTAGATACTCTTGCAATGCTTGCAGCGCTTGCACCCCGAATGGAACGATGCGTTCCTTTGAACCTTTTCCGAAGCACCGCAGGTAGTTCTGACTGAGATTTATGTCTTTGCGGTCGAGACCAACGAGTTCCGATACGCGCAGTCCGGCTCCGTAGAGAAGCTCTACGATAACTTTGTCTCTGCGTTTCATAGCAACTGCAAACAGCCGATTCACTTCTTCTTGTGTCAAAACCTGAGGCAGAAGCTTTGCCTTCTGCGGATTAGACAGACCTTCTGTTGGATCGCTTTTGAGTAATCCCGTGTTTTTCTGCCAGGCGAAGAAACCGCGCAAGCAAGCGAGGTTTCTAGATATAGAAGCCGTTTTGTGTCCCTTCGTCTTTAAGGACAACAGATATCTGGTGACATGCGCTCTTTGGATCTCTTGTAGATTGTGCTCTCGGCAAAATCCGGCGAACGCCGATAAGTCTCTTCTATATGCCAACTGTGTATTACGCGAGAGCGATCGATCTCGTGTGATATATTCGATGTATGCGCGCAAATGTTTACTGAAACCAACATCATCTGCCGGTTTTAAGTGGGATTGTCGTCTCGTCGAATACACGAACTTTCGACTTATCTAGGAAGCGCCTCGATCGACTCATGACAAGCCGGCGAATTTACTTCATGCTATTTAATTGTGTGATTGCATATATCATACATAACGTGTCAAGACCCTGCCACTACATTTAGAGGCGGATAAATCTGTGAATGGCGATTGCTTATGCCGCCTGGTAACTGGTTAATTGACGTCCAGGACAGGATGGGCGGATGCCGTTTGCCGACTCGGTAGCCAGCGAAATGTTCGCTCTGCAGACTGAGTAATCGCCTTTGGTTCGTCGAGTGGCGAGTTTAATCTGAAGATAAAAGTGCGTGAACGGTCAGGATTCAACTCGCCCAGAATAGGTAAAGCTGGCACGCTTTTGAGAGTACCAAGCGTGGCTACGTTTACGAAGCTTGTCAGTCTGACGGCACGCGATACACCAGCGACAGTGCCCCTTGAAACTCGCGGTATGTTTCCTGCAACTGACATGTTGATGGTTGAGCTGCTTAAGTTGATAATTCCGGAAGCCCAAAGGCACATATCTTCACCGCTGTATTTGAACTGTTCCAACCAGAAAGACTGACGGTCGAATTTGAACTGACCTGATACGGTCTTGTAATTGCCTCTAGACTTTGAAGGCATGATTGATTGCCATAAACCGCTCCAGTTAAGGTTTACCAGTCCTTGATGTAAGACACTTACTCGTTTGAGCTCGGCTTCCAGGTGTCCGAATTTGTTAATCGAACCGTTGCTGATTTCAACGTCGCCATCACCCTCGAAGTTGTTTATTACTTCGTGCAGGTTCTTTCCATGCGTGTCGACATCGATCCGCATGTCGACATTTCCGGAAATTTGATTGTGCTGTTTGAAAAGCTTTTCAGTAACTTCAGCTGCGCTCACTTTGTTCAAGTTCACAACCATCTGCATCTGGCGTTGTTTGAGATCTACCGTACCGGACAGTTCAGCCTTTCCACCCATGGTATCTGCGTTGGCGCCGGTGATTCTGATAAATCCTGTACCCGGATCTTCGTCCGGTGTCTCTAATGCCAGACTTACTTTGCAGTTCTTCGCGGCGAGCGGACCTATGTTGAGTGATGGCACAGAAAGCTCTGCGATCGGCTCCGGTGAATGGTGCGGCGAGATTCCGAGCATCTTTACGACCCCTGATACATCGTGCACTTGCCAGGCCGGGATATTGATGTTTGAAAGCACGACTTCCCCACGCGGAGATAAGTTGGGCAGCTTTCCTTCGACTTCAATCTTGCCTGTCATGTTGCCAGTAATGTCTTGAAGCTTGATTGTCGGGTCGAGCGCGCTGAGAAGATGTGCTATGGCGACCGGCTTTTCAGAAGTCATAGTAATGTGAATTGGCTGTCCTTCCCAGTTTAGCGATTTCTCGGGTGTCACGAACTTTGTACTTTCATCGCCAACCTTACCAGCCATTAGCATGTGTGAGTTGCCAACGCGAACGTTGGCATCTTTGATCTCGATACCATTTGGGTTTGAAACAAACTCACCAGTGAGCGAAACCGGTTCGCCTGGCGGTTGATAGAAGTCGCCAAATCGGCTCGATACTTCCAACTTTGATTTAGGATCTACGTTTAGCTCGAATTTTAAATTGGTCTTTAGCTTGTTACCCGCATATGAGCAATCGAGGTCGAGAGCACGTTCACTATGCAGTGCCAGCCCCCACTGCTCCAACTGCTCTTTCGCTGGAGGCAGGAGTTGTACCAGTTCATCAGGTGTTAGCGAGGCCTTCACTCGGATATGATAGGTTGGGTCGTCCGAGGTATAGCGAAGCATCTTTCCGTCGATGTCGACAGACGCGTCTCTATATCGTCCGCGGACGTTGTGTAGTACTAGATCATCGCCTGCTGCTACCACTTCTCCGAAGATATGCTGTAATCTCATGCCTGGTTCGATGACGCTGGCTTGCACCTCCTGAAGATTGGCATGACCGCTGAGAATAATCTTGTCGCCAGTGAATTTGCAAGTGATATCAGCTGCGGTGCGTCCATGAACATCGAAAATTTTGTTGTCTTTGAGGAAATTGATATAGACCTGGCGCAAGGGATGCGGCATGAGCGTTGAAGACAAGTAATTATGGATATCCGAGAGGTTAATTCCACTCGTTTTCAAACTGAGCGCTGACAACTTAGCGGCATGAGAGAGCTGTTCTATTGTGAACGTAGTATGCACCACGTCTCCATTGATGACAAAGGAGACATCCCCGAGAGACAGGTTGTCGTTCTTATAAGAGATAATGCCGGAAGTGGCATGCAGCGGCTTAGATAGTCCGCTTTGTGCGTAGAAGAGATTTTCTGGAACAGCGGTGAAGGAGATCTTTGGATTATCACGGGAGCCTGTTACTTCGAGAACTAAACTGCGAACTGTCCCGGTTAGATGGTTTTCCGAGAATAGCGGCACCTGGACCCTCATCAACTGCATAAGAGCGTTTAGTTGTTGCAAATCGAGGTGATTGGCATGAATCGACCAATCGATGTACGGCGTTCCTTTTAAGTCTGCGAGCCCACACAGGGTAAATGTACCGCCATCGCCGACGGTGCCATGAAAGTTTTCCAGTTTCAGCTTCCGGTCTTGCCATGATAGTTTGCCTGATATCTTTCGGGCGTTGAGAGAACCGTCTGAGACTCCGAGCACTCCGTCGGAGCATAGTCCATGACCCTCACCGACAGTGCTGTTAGCTTTTGAGTTAAGTTTGCCGCTTGCAGTGAGGATGCCGCCGAACTCCAAATGTTTGTTTTTTGGTAGATAGAAGAAGTGGCTGAGGAAGCCCTTTGTATTTGCCGCTTCTTCCAGATTGTGTCTGAGGTCGGCCAAGTGAATGTTCTCGGCTGTGAATTCGACTTCACTGGTTGCCTGTTTTAGGTCGAAGTCCCCATGCGCTTTCACTAGACCTGAGGCTATAGGCAGAGAACCGTCTTCGATCTTTAGATGTTCTCCAGGCCTATACTCAAGCTTGCCTGTGAGCAGTGCGTCCTTTTGCAACCCGACTAGAGTGAGAATGGGTGAGAGGTGTTTTGCATTTTGATCAAGGAAGGGTTTGATCTGCAGCCCTTTTGTATCGAATGTGGTTACTATTCTTGTCCTGTTGCCTTCATTGTCTTCTTTTAGTTCGATCTTGGCGTTGCCTGAAAGTTTGAAGTTGTTTAGTTCAACTAGCTTTTTAGCGGTGTCCGACTGAGGCACCTCGATCATTTTCTTTAAGTCTTGCAGTTCGTTTATCTGTCCTGATACTGTTGCATCGAGATGTTTGTTCGATCCTTTCCAGTTATCGACCTCACCGCTCGAGTGCAACTGGACGTTTGCCAGATTGACAATCAGATCGTGCCAGCGCAATCGCTGCTTATCTAGAGAGATTTGTCCTTGCGTCTCGCCTGGAGAAGAGACGATACCAAATGGTTCTGCGTCAACTGAAAAACGTTCCGAACTCACTTTTACGTTAGCTGTAAGTCCCTGATCGAAGACTCCTTCGCCGGACATTTGTGCGTTGAAGAGCCCGTGTACAGCATCTTCTTTGTTTAACTGAGCGGAGCGTTTGATGTTGCCGATCGTGTAAACAAAGGGAGCTATGTCATCGAGGTTTAAATGCGTGACGATTGTGTCGAACTTGTATTTGTTCTTTTGCCATTCATTGGGTCCGCCACCAAAGCTTGTGAAAATTACTTTTGTCGTGTATTTCGGCTTCTTCAACAGAAACGAGACATAGAGCGGTGTGCTCGTGTTGCGTTGGGGAAAGAGAAACTTGAGATTGATGTCTTCAAGCTTTAGGGTCTGCCACTTTGGGTGAGTGGCATCGAGCCCGTCACTCACGTACACAGTACCGCTGTTCGCTTGAATGAACTGGATATCGGGACCGAGCGTCAACAGGTCGTCGAAATTCCAGCCTTTGTCTTTGACACGAACAGCCCAGAACTGCGGGTGGTTCAGGGTGATATGTTTGACGATAACTTTCTTTTTCAATAAGGGAAAGAAGGCCAGTCCGACTTCGCTCGGTCCGGCTACTAAGAGTTTGGACCCGTCCACACCGCTGATGGCAACTTTAGTCGTTTCAACCGTTAGGTTGCCTGGACGCCAGCTCCAAGTCAGGTGGCCTAATTGAACGTCACGATTGATTATTAGCGATAGACCGCGTTGCAAGAATGGCTTTGCCCAGTCGATGTTGACTGAGAGTGCGATGACAAACAGGAGGCACATCGAGGCCAGCCAGCCGACCAGAAATTTGACTATCAGCCAGTGAATTTTGGCAGTCTCTGTTTTTGTTTTGATTTCGGGTCTTGCCGTCTGAGTTTGTGGACTTGGGCTTGGTTCGGACAGTGCGCGCTCACCCGCAAGAGCCGCTGCAGGCTTTGCCGTGAGTGAATCATTGCTGACACTGCTCGATTTTTGAGACTGATTAGGTTGTGACTGTGACTCAGGCTCCAGATTGTCGCTGGTAGCCGTGTCTTTTTCTGTGTCTGAATAAACCGATCTCTGCATGGTCTAGCGACTACAGCAATTTTGGATGCCGCATCCTAAATTCGTAGTATCTGCCGTATTCATAGACTTGGACTGCCTTGGACGCAATCTACTTGGCGTAAACAACATTGCTAAACGCTCGAGCAAGGGGAGTGAAAGCCTTCTCCAGACTATGATAGGTCTTTTGAAGGGCAGACAGCATTTTCTCTGCCTCATCTTCTTGTAAACCTGACTTTTGTCCCTGTGGGAGCGCTGTGGCCGCCAATCTGATCGGTTGGTGTACAGTTAAAAAAAGGTCACATTGAAGCGATGGTGGCAAAAACGCCTGTTGTCATGAGTAATATCTTACCCGTTTAAGGCGCTTACAAAAGGTGATTTTCGTAGGAATAACGCACTAAAGCAGCTCTGCTGGCCAGGTTGAGCTTCTTTCTCAATCTACTTACGTGCACTTCCGTGGTGCCTTCGGTGATGTGCAAAGATTCCGCTATCTCTTTGTTGGATAAGCCTGCTGCCACTTTTCGCAATACTTCAATCTCGCGGCTACTGAGCTTCACGCGTACTTTTTCGCGACTCTGGTGACGCTCTGTAAATTCCCGTGTTGAGTTAACGACTGAACTCAATGTGCTGCATAACTCAGTCAACTTATCGATGCTTGAGCTTTGCGTTTCGACGATCTGGTGTAGTCGTGCCTGGCTGATCGCTATCGCCAGCTGGTTGGCGATGCGGGTCAATAAGTTCATCTCTCCGACCGTCCACAGGCGCGGATGGTCGTTTTGATCCAGATGTAAAAGTCCGAGCAGTCTGCCTCGATAGACGAGGGGCACCATAATCATGGAGAGAATTTCGTACTTAACCAGCTCTGAGTGAACGTCTTTAGCAAATGGGAAGGTGTCGTCTTGCATAACCACGAGAGGTCTTCGTTCGCCAATGTCCAGAAGTAAATCGTGATAACGAGCGAAGATAGAGCTTTTCTCCGAAATCGGCTTCAAATGTGATTTCGTCAATTGACGCACGATGCGAATATCACTTGTCGGATCAGATGTGAGGCAGATAATCGCTCTTGAGATGCCTAATTCTGAAGACAGGCTGCTAACTGCGTTTTCGACGATATCAGCCAGGTCGAGCGAACTATGTATGCTGACAATGAGCCGGTTGAGAAGGGCCTCTTCCTTTGATGATTGCTCGACTCGTTGATACGTCTCGCGCAGATTTTCCAAAAGCACTGCGCGCTGCAAGTTGGTGGTTATAGTTCGCGGCAGGAATTTATGATATTCCCCAATTTTGGGCAGGTAGTCGCTGGCGCCTGAGCGCAAGACCTGCAAGGCCAATTCTGTACTGTCGATAGTGGTCAAAACGACGAGCGGGCAGTTTGGAGTTCTGGCATGCACTCGCTTGATGAACTCGCTGCCGTCAGCATCTGGAAGCTCATAACTTAAGACAATGACGTCAAAAAATCCGGTAGCAAGCTGGGTCAATGCCTCGTTCGCCGAAGTTGCTGTTTCGATGTCATATAAGTGCGATTGTTTGAGGATGCTTGACTTGCAAAGCTCCAGATCCTCGCCTCTCGGCTCAACAATCAAAACGCGGCGCTCGCCGGTATCGTTTCTGGTTGGCCCACCAGGCTCGGTCATTTAGTTGCTTCCTGACTATGTATGAACGATTGAATAGCCCAAAACGGTTAGGCCTGCTCGCCCCACCGTTCCCGTAATAAATGTATCCGAAATTAAGCCCAGAACATAGGAGCCCCTATAAACAATTACACTAAACCCTATATAGACCGTCGAGTCCCCGATGCTATAACCGTAATGTGCTGGTTTGAATTGATATCGGCCGTTGCACCTCGGTGACTCATCTTGATTACATCTCGACCCTCACCAAAGCCCCCCAGAACCTCGAAGTGAGGATTTGAAGTTTCCGAGGTCTAAAGAGCAGCCTTCCCTCCGGCTGCTCTTTTTATTTGGCAACTTTTTGCTTTTGGAAAATTTGAGTAATTGACGGTTTGCTTCTCAGTTAATGCAACCTGGGCTGATAACATTTATTGACTGCTGGCTTTGGGCTGGTCATAACCGCCTGACCGACTCTCTCATTTCAAGACGTATCATCTACTTATCCTGAAAACCCTCGTGAAACTCAGATGACCGGGCTGCTTAACAAAGGGTATCTGTTTGCTGTTCTGGCTATTGCGGCCTGCTCGACAGTTATGTTGGTTCTCTGTCTGGACGAAACTCGATTTGCGCAAATGTCGGCGCAAAATGGTGCCTCATTCATAGACTTCCTCAAGGTTTATTGGCTTGCCAAAATGGTGCTTGCCGGTCAAGGACGATATGTGTATGACGAATCGGCACGCACCGCATTTTTGAGCAGCCAAAATGTCTCGAAAGCGGCGATAGAGTATTTCAAATTTCTTCCTTATCCGCCGTTTCTTTATCCATTATTCATTCCTTTTGCGTTGCTGCCACGCATTCAAGCTTTCGGGGTGTGGCTTCTATCTTCATTTGCGGTTGCATTTGCCGGATTATTTTACCTGCGCAAACAGATAGCAAAGACCGACACCGCCTCTGAACTTTTGCTTGCATATGCTCTATTGATCGGCTCTGTGTTTTTTTTCAATAACTACTGGCTTGGACAATCGGCGTGTTTGCTGGTTGGACTGGCGGCCTTCTTTTTTGCCGCTTTTATGCGAAAAAACGATACTGTATGTGGTATCGCTATCGCGTTTAGCACAGTAAAATTTCAATTTTTACTTCTTCTGGGTGCGCCTCTATTGATGCATTTTCGCTGGCGCGCGATGCTGGTGGCAGCACTCGTAGAATCGGTGTTCGTTTCTTTCGCCATACTCGCCCTTGGCGTGCACAATTTGACTATCTATCCACAAGTGTTGAATGTTCAGGAACTGCTACACCCGAATATTCCTTTGATGATCAATCTGCGCGGTGCTCTCTATGAACTGCTTCCAAGCAGTGACCGCTTGCAAGAAACACTGTCGGCGATCGTAGCAGTAATTTTCAACTGCACTTTGTGGTTCTTCAGCAAAAAAACTGCTCAGATCAAATATGCGATCTGTTTGGCATCTTTGAGCTATGTGATTTTAGGTCCGCATGTGTTTGTGTATGACGGACTGCTTCTAGCACTTTCAATCTTCGCCATTGTGCCTGAGTTTAGCGTCAGCGGAGTGCTGAAACTCACGAATGCACGGAAGAAACTACAGTGTCTTTTGCTTTTAGCGTCGCCTTTTCTCGAATGGTTAGGCTACTTCCGAAGCAACGAATTTTTGGCTCGTCTTGTATTGTTGATGAATGCAACTTTGTTCGTTCTGATTTTTATGGATTGGCTGCAAACTTTGCCAAAACCAAAATCGCAAAATTTGCAAGCTTGAAACGTTGCTTCAAGCAGTGAATTGGAAGTGCAGTGTGCAGTAATAAAGTTCCCTTTTTACTCGCCGCGTCCTGACATTTTGATTGGATTGCGTGCGTGTTGAATGTAGACACTGTGCAATCTTTTGTGCTTGGCGTCTGGCACGCCGTCTAGCTCTGCTGTGTAGGGAAGAGCTTGCGGATTGTATTCGATCTTGCTGACCAACTGTCCTGTGGCATCGAAGAACGAGCCTGTGAAGTCATAGTCGGAGTCTGGAAAAAATTCGATTTTGGGATTGGTGAAGTAACCCATGTACTGTCCTGATGGACTGAAAATCTTGATCGTTTGCTCTGACATGTCGCGCTCCTTGTTTTCGTCATCTTTTATACAACTAATGACAATCGATTTTTTGTTCTCCTCAATTCTGTTAAGAAGTTGCTGATTTGTTCGGCTTTTGAGCGATAATAGCTTTGGTTGTGGTTTAGTAGTTACATAGAGTCGTTTCCAATTAACAAGAGTTTGTGAGGAGTTTCCGATGGCATACACAATCGTTGCAGACGTCTGCGAAGGCATTGCTGACTGTATTCCGGTTTGCCCCGTTGAGTGCATTCACTGGGCAGAAGGCAAGCAGAATACCAAAGGCACCAAGTACACCTACATTGATGATGCGACCTGCATCGATTGCGGCGCATGCCTCTCGGTATGCCCGATCGAAGGCGCAATCTTGGACGAGTGGAAGCCGGAACTGCAAAAACCATAGTTTGGAATTTGCAATTGGTTTGTTGAGAATCAATCAGATCTTCGGCAGACAAAAACCTAGGCGGGAAGCCAAAATATTGAAGAGGGTGCATTAAGCGCCCTCTTTTTTCTTCTTTTAAACCGCGAAGACTTTCAATAAAATGCAATTGTTTGTTTTTGTTTTTGCGAATATTCCCAGATCGATTCGCAAATCGGTTGCGAGTATTTCCGTTTCTAGGCGAAAACCGTTGTTTGCAGTATTCAATTTTGATCTTCTGAGACTCGCTTGCTGCAGGGCGAAGATCTGCTTTCGAGTCCAACGAACGTGACTGTAGAATTTGAATTTTGATACCACCCGATTTTTCACCAGGAAAAAGAGAACATTGCAGTTAATTCCGAATCTTTTTCTGCAACTAAATCTGAATCTGAATCTGAATCTGAATTCTATTTTGAAAAAATTCGGTAGCGCTTCAAACTTTCAAAGAGATGAGTTTGTTATGGCTGTTGCTCGACAAAAGCAAATACTTTCGAAATTAGTTTTCCTATATCTGGCTTATAGATGATGAATTGCGACTTACTTTCAGCCAGTTTGCTAGTGGGAATACAAGAGATATCTCTTCTTGGAGCATGAGCTCCTAGTCTGGGATAGGCCACTCAAAAGTGCAGCCTCGACCGCCAGTGTTTCGGTAAAATCAAGCCGTACAGTCAGTTGGCACCCTTTTGGGTGTCCCACGGTTTGTGCCAGACGCTTATTTAACCTAACATTAAAGAGCTCTATACTGGTTAATTCTTGGCCTGTGCTTTGGACTGACTGGCTCAAACCAGTGCCTGTAGCCACTTATGCTATTATTATCAACACCAAAAATTACAGGTAAAACACGGAAGAAGTTCAAATGGCACTTTTAGCGGAAAAAAAGAAAGATCTGATTGAATCGAACAAGGTTCATGCGAAGGACACTGGTTCGCCTGAAGTTCAAGTGGCGATGCTCACTGAGAGAATCAACCAGCTGACCGAGCACCTGCGTACTCATACAAAAGACTTCCACAGCCGGCGCGGACTCTTGATGATGGTAGGCAAGCGCCGTCGGCTTTTGCAATACATCAGTCGCGAAAGCCAGGAGCGCTACAAGGCTCTCATCGAAAAGCTAGGGCTAAGAAGATAACTATTTAGATAGGCGGGCGAGTCGCTCGCCTATTTGTTTTTTGCGTTCGGGCCTTAAGGCTTCGAGTCAAAGCAATTCAACAGAGTAAAAGTGCACTGGTTTTCGCTGCTAAGTGAGACCGGACTTTCTCTTATATGGCGACAATTTTCGAAATTACCGCAGCGACGAGCTATAACACAGCTAAGGAATAGGTACTGAATATATGGACACAATGACGACAGACCCGAAAACTACTACATTCGACATCGACGGCAAGCAAGTTACTGTTCGCACCGGGCGATTAGCCAAACAAGCCGGAGGCGCGGTCGAGGTCCGTAGTGGTGATACTGTCGTGCTCGTCACTGCTACAGAGAGCAAGAATGTGCGGGAGGGCATTGATTACTTCCCTCTGCTTGTGGACTACGAAGAGAAGCTCTACGCCGTTGGTCGCGTACCTGGCAGCTTTGGCCGCCGCGAAGGCAAGGCTCCTGACAAAGCCATTCTCACTAGCCGCCTTATCGACCGCCCTATTCGTCCCTTATTCAAGGAAGGCTATCGCAACGACGTTCAGATCGTCGCAACGACGATGAGTGCTGACCATGACAATCCCCCGGATGTTCTCGCCATGCTTGGGGCCTCAGTAGCCATCGGTCTTGCCGGATTGCCGTTCAACGGTCCAGTCGGTGCAGTTAGAGTTGCTCGTATTGGTGGTAAGTTCATCGCCAATCCTTCTTATGAGCAGATGGATGAGTCTGATATCGACATCGTCGTTGCCGGTACAGAAAACTCGATCATGATGGTAGAAGCTGGTTGCAAACTGGTCGGTGAAAAAGATGTTCTCGCTGCTATCGATTACGGTCACCAGATCATCAAGAAGCAGGTGGAAGTGCAAAGACAGTTCTTCCAGGCTCGCAGCATTCAGCAGAAGCAGTTCGAAAGACCAGCCGAAGACGCCGAACTAAAAGATTTGATCCGCCTGCACACGACCGAAAAGCTCAAGCAGTCGATGAACGGCGTTACCGATAAACAAGTGCGCGCTGGTTTTATTGATGAGGCAAAGCAAGCTGTGATTGCGGCCATCGAGGCTCTTGGACCAGAACATCGTTTAGCTTCCATCAAGGGTTCAGTCGTTGCCGAATACCTGGAGCTGTACGAAGCTGAACTCATGCGCGCTCAAGTACTCGAAACCGGCTTGAGAGCTGACGGTCGTCGTTGCAATGAGATTCGTCCGATCACCGTTGAAACTGGTGTCTTGCCCCGCGCGCATGGCACTGGTTTGTTCACCAGAGGAACGACGCAAGTTCTCTCAGTGGCGACACTTGGTATCGGCAGCGACGCCCAAAGGCTCGACTCGATCGATCCTCAGACTGAAAAGCGTTACATGCATCACTACAACTTCCCTGGATTCTCGGTTGGCGAAGTAAAGCCCAGTCGTGGACCGGGTCGCCGCGAGATAGGTCACGGTGCGCTTGCAGAACGTGCTCTGATTCCGGCACTGCCTTCGCTCGATGTATTTCCTTACACCATTCGCGTGGTCTCTGAAGTGCTCGAATCTAACGGCTCGACTTCGATGGCGTCGACTTGCGGTTCCAGTCTCGCTCTTGCTGATGCCGGTGTTCCTCTTTCCCACACCATCGGCGGTATTGCAATGGGGCTCATCCTGGAAGGAGATCGCTTTGCAATCCTTTCCGACATTCAGGGTTTAGAGGATTTCCTTGGCGACATGGATTTCAAAGTCGCCGGTTCTAAAGACGGTATCACTGCTTTGCAGATGGACATCAAGATAGAGGGGATCTCGATCGACATCATGCGAGTCGCCCTCGATCAGGCGAAGGCTGGACGTTTGCATATTATCGACAAAATGGAAGCGGTGCTGCCGGCGCCCCGCAAAGAGCTCTCTCCTTGGGCTCCTCGCATCATCACCATTCATATCGATCCGGAAGATATCGGTACGGT
The DNA here is from genome assembly GCA_036702975.1 of Oculatellaceae cyanobacterium. Lineage (GTDB taxonomy): Bacteria > Cyanobacteriota > Vampirovibrionia > Obscuribacterales > Obscuribacteraceae > DATNPX01. Next base: position 16,837 of record DATNPX010000026.1, on the reverse strand, counting down.
TATCGGCCCTGGCGGCAAGATGATTCGCCGGATCATCGAAGAGACTGGTGCCACCATCGATATTGAGGATGACGGCACGGTGTTGATCGGAAGTGTTGACGGCGCTGGCGGCGAAGCTGCGCGCGATTGGATCGTTCGCCTCGTCAAGCGCATCGAAGTCGGTGGCGTTTACTCTGGACGTGTCACTCGCATCATCCCGATGGGCTGCTTTGTAGAAGTGCTTCCAGGCAAAGAGGGCATGGTTCATATTTCGCAACTGGAAAATCGTCGCGTAGAGAAGGTCGAAGACGTTGTCTCAATCGGTCAAAAAGTGATCGTCAAAGTACGCGAAATCGACGAGCGCAATCGTGTCAACCTGACCATGAAGGGTGTTACCCCGGAAGAGCGCGCGCAGTTTGAAGAAAATGGTGCCAGCTAATCTTAGATTGACACTTGCATCCAGCCTGTTGATTGCGGCCTTTCTTTGCTGCGCCACTGTAAGCGCGAAAGCCCGCCAACAGGCTGCTGCCCCAAGTACGACTGCCACTCAGTCGACTTCATCGGCTCGCTCGCACAAGCACCACTCAACTCTCCAGAGCGGCTCATCGACTCAACACTTAAACCACCAAGTGGCGGCTGGCAATCATGCCTCAACTCATAGCGCTGTTGTTAGGCATTGGCGACACTCATCCGAAACTGTCGCCGCCGAGTCTTCGAGTCATTCGGGCAGATCCGGCCACAGCCATCCTGGTACTCGGGAAAACAAGAGTAAAGAAGAGACCAAGCAGATCCTTGTCTTGGTAAAGGACAAGCATGGTCGCACGCACAAAGTCTACCGTCAGATTGCCGTGCATGAAGAGGCACAAGAGCCCTCACACAAGCACACGGAAAGCAGGCGCGTAGCGGTGATGTTGCGAGACAAACATGGACACCTGCATAAGGTTTTCAGAACCGAGACAGTGACCGTAGCAGATGAAGGTGTCCGACATTCGTCTGCCGGTCTTTCCCGCAGCGCCAAAGGAGCGCGAGAATCCAGGAAGGCTAGCAAGGCGGATAATTCTGATGTGAGCGTTGCAAAGCATGGCAGGCAAACAAAACCGGATGACAACGAGAAGAATGACGAAGTCACAACTGCAAAGGACGAGAGTGGCGAAAATAAAAGTGCAGATGAGCCAGAGCGGCTAAATCCCAGTTATGGAAAAGCTTATGCCCTGTACGATGAGGGCGCTAATGCTCGCATATCCGGAAATTATCCACTGGCTATCTCTTGCCTTGGGCGCGCATTGTCTATGGTGCCGGCAAACAGTCACGGTGGCCCATCAGTTTTGCAATTGAATATGGAGTATGAACTAGCGCAGTCGGCGGAGAGCAAAGGCGATTTTAGCCTTGCTGCTCGATATTATGCACGGGCTTTAGCAGACCGTCCCAATTTCACCGAAGCGGCTGTACGTCTTTGCACCGTTCTTGCTAGGGCTGGCAACTATACCGATGCGTTGAAATCGGCACGAGCTGCTGTTCAACGTAGCCCAAATGACCCACGCACCCACGCCATCTTGGCGGTTATTCTGGAGAAAACAGGCGGTGTCGATGAGGCAAAGGCTGAAAAACTTAAAACACGGTCGTTGATGGCAAACATCCACTCGATCGACACCGCACCGCTAGTCTCACCAGATATGGTGCCTCCTGATACGAATCCGCCAGCAAAATCAAGCGAAGACAAGCCAGATTCCTCGATGTCTCCAGGTTCCTCAAACGACACCGACGTGCCTTGATTATTTGATGCCGTAAACCTGAATGAAGTTGCAGAACGGACCTTGATCCACCGCTTCGATCTCTTTGCTTACGTTGGCATCGAAAATCAGGCGGCGATTATGGTCAACCAATACTGGCTCTGTGCGCGGCACAAGTGAACGCGCGCAGACAATGCCACCTGAGCGGCCGACTCGGGCGATCTCTTCGGCGAGCATCGCGCCGTATTGACCCTTTGCGAAATCGAGTAAGTTGGAGATGACGAAATAATCTAATGACTCCGAGGGTTGCTCTCTCAGCCAACTGACAAGATCTTCAGCCGCTAGTGTAAATCTCGACAATCCGTTGCGCAGGAACGTCAGATTGGAACGCCTCATATATGGTGGCAGTGCTTCATCGCTTGATGCGGGGTACCGTCCCAGAAACTGCTGCCATAGATAGCTGTTGGTGCCTGTTAAAAAAGCTGTAAACGAGCGTTCGACTCTTGCTTGCACTTGCTCTGCAAAGTCTTTTGCTGCGCCCTGCATATTCAATTCGCCCGCACCGCAAGGAAGATTGCCTTTATTAGACAAGGTTTTTAACGCCAATTTCCATTGCCAGGTCACCCACTCGTTATTGAACATATTGACTTGGGCTTTTTGATTGGTCTGGCTCAACATCGTTTCTGTCTGGTTTGCGTTGTGCACCGACATGAAAAAGATGTCGCGGTTGCTTTTCACCTTATGGTCGATTACGCCGCAATTACTGAGTCCGTGTTTTAAATCTTGTTTGTGCTTTTGCCAGTATTGTTTGCTGGCATCTGTGATGTATGGAGCCACTTTTGCGGGCAGTTCGCTCGCGTCTTCGCTGAAATAACGGCGAGCCTGCTCGAACTCGACGTTGGTTAACGTTTTCGCTTTCAGTTCTGTGAGATAGATCTGAGCTGAATTTGAATCGACAGCCGTTACTCTGCTTTCGCCAATCGTCAATAACGAAAGCGCGGTGCACCCTCCTGAACATAAAACGACGACCCGAGCATCGTTTCTTAGCTTACGCAGGAGCGCTGCTTCCGCCCTTGCATCTTCTCGTACTTGGCCAAACTGGATTTTGCCGTCCTTTCCGGTCGGCTCGGATTGCCAGATTTTGATGTCATTGTCGTCAGTCATGACCCCACGGCTCACTTTGGGATACCTAACGGTAGCACAGATTTCAGCCACTCTACAGTCTTCTCGACTGTTCGGGTGCAATCGGAATGACAACCGAGTATATATGCGAAAGGCACCTTCGGCGATGCCATGAAGTTTAAATTAGGGGAGCACTTCGCCATGTACCGTCGATTCAACCTTGGCACCATTTTGGCTGCCTGCGGGGTGCTTGCCACCACTTGCGGTTGCTGGTCCCGGTGTGAGGTTGCCAGGTGCAGCCTTCAAAGGCACGTTAGGAGTCAAGCTCTTGGCATGGGCTGACATGGGTGGTGCAATGTTCATCGGCACTTCAAATGCGCGCACATACAAGTTGGTGCCATCAGCCTTCAATTTTGAGCCACCTGGGCGGGTTGGGCTAGACAGTAGATCCTCAAGATTCTGGGCTGCTGCTTGTGTTTCCCACATTTTAGCATTGGCGTACTGGACTGCGCGATTACCCTTGTCTTGCGCGTCGTTTAGATCTTGCTGCGCTTGGGCCTGAGCTTGTTGCTGCATGGCCTGGATATCGTTTGCAGTATAAATAGGGATGCCTTGATATGTCGCACGTGACATGTAAGTGGCTGTGTTATTGGCGTTCAGCTGCACCTGGTTTGCCATGTATTGCCCAGCTCGCTGCCATGAAGCGGCATCTTGGCTGCTGCTGTTAGCCATTACGTTGCCTGACTGGGTTACCTGGTCGTCTATCTTTTGTCTGGCGATAGATGCTGGCGTAGGTTTTTGAAATAGTTGAGGCTGCACTGTTGCTGCTTGATTTTGTATTCCAAGTTGAAATCCAGATTGCAGTCCCTGCTGCTGAGCAGTCGCCCGGAGAGCGCCTGTGCCACTTAAAGCGCTCAGACCGGACTGGCACATCGTGATAATTTGCGGGTCTTTGCTCAGCGTAGTAGTCAGTTGGTATTGCATGCGAGCATCGGCCAATTGTCCGACCTGAACCAGACTATTAGCTAGCAAATAATGAGCCTTTGCATCTTTGGGTGATTGCTGGATGGCCCACCGGAAGGCTGATACGGCCGCTGCGTAGTTTCCTTGCCGATAATATCTCTCGCCGGTATCGCTGAAACTTTCCGCCATAACGGCTCGCTCGGTGCAGAGAAAGCAAGCTGAAACTATTAAGGTTTTTGCCAGATCTAGGAAGGTTTTGTTCATAGTCCGATTGCGTTCTGAGGACGAAAACTGAAATCGCTCGAAGTTGGAACGCGTGCGATTGCTATATATGAATGCTACTTGGCAATGGTGGAGGTTTTGTGTAGGTATTGTGATTTAAGACAGAATTTCAGGTTGGCGCAATTTGAATCGGCGAATGGTGCTCGGATTTGTTTTGTCTTTTTTGTTTTTCTGGTTTGTTTTTCTAGTTTGTTTTTTGTTCTGTTTTTGCCCGTTTTTTGAGGAAAGGTTATGCGAATAAAGTAGCAAAAAAAGAGGACATGCATACTTGCACGTCCTCCAATAAATGACTCGGCTGAGCGATTTACTTGTGATCGACTCTTTCCTTGAATTCTTTTCCAGGAGCGAAAGCTGGCACTCTCTTCGCTGGAACTTTGATCTTTTCGCCGGGTTTCTGCGGATTGTTTGTTTCCCGGGCGTTGCGGTTACGGCGCTCGAAAGTGCCGAAGCCAACCAGGGTCACGCGATCGCCCTTGGCGACAACTTCTGTAATTACATCGGTAAGAGCGGCCAACATTTCTTCGACGGCCTTCTTTGTATTATTCGTACGAGCGGCGATCTCTGCAGCGAGTTCTGCTTTGTTCACTGAGCTTCCTCCAATAACGTTACTAAACCACGTAACCGGCAAGGATACAGCACCTTCGGACTTGAAACAAGTGATAGAACAAAAAATCCGAAAAATTTTTGTCACTTGATAATCAAAAATATTCGGCACTCGTGACATGTTCTCGTCTTGACGTGTTGAAAATGCTTTTTGTTTGCAGAGAAATTGGTAGTAAATGGGTGAATTCACGGGCAAATCGGGAACAACATAAATACAAAAGCAGTAGGTAAACCCTGTTGAGACACAGTACCGGAGCGAAAAGCCATATCAGTGCGCGCAAAGCTGCATATGCAGCAGCAAACGCAGCAGAAGACAAAAAAGCTCATGGCACCACGATTCTCGATGTCAGGCAAGTGACCGTAATCGCTGAGTATTTCGTTATCACCGGTGGCGATAATCAAAATCAAGTCCGGGCAATCGTTGAATCGATTGGCGAATCTCTCGAGAATTTAGGTTACAGACCAGGCGTTATTCAGGGCAAACAGGAAGGACGCTGGGTCCTCCTCGACTATGGTGACGTCATAATCCACGTGCTACAGGAAAAAGAGCGTAACTTCTACAAACTTGAACAATTTTGGAATCATGCGCTTATTGTCCCGGTAGAGGAATGGAGAGACGAAGAATTGGGTAAATAGTATTAGCATCGGAGTCCGTCGGTTTTACTAGGCAGTCTTGGGTTGGGCATCTTTTGGGGGTTAGTGGTTTGCTATGAGCTTCAGAACCAGATTACAAGGGTTTGTAGAAAACAGGCAGAAGATTCAGATCTGGTATGGAATGGGATGCCATAACACCGTTACTGGTAGGGTACTGACCGTTGACCATGATCACATCGACGTCGAGTCATATTCACATGAAAGTGACGGACAAATACATATCCGTCGGATATTGATCCCGCTGCATTTAATCTTGCACATTGACATTACTTCCGCTGAAATTGCAGAAGAAGACGATTCCAGCATGGCGCCGGAGAGTCGCGACAACAAAACCCCAGCAGCAGATGGCACTTTGATTGATCTGCCAGATGCACCAAAGGGCTACGCTGTGCGCGTTCTGTCGCAGCTCAATGCCTCTTATTCGAATCGTTTTTCGAGAATGGCTTCTGGTCCCGGCGGCGTCTATTTCGCTTGCGATGGCAGTGTTTGGTTCGTCGATAACGGCGGGCAGCTGACTGAATATGCAAGAATCCGCGGCAATAGCACAATCTCCGGATTGCGCTTCGACCGAAAGGGTGTTCTTTATGTTGCCACTATCCAGGGCACCGTCTATCGCATCGACCCCAATAAGAGTGGTCGCATTCTTGCTCAACTCGACGGCAGTTTGACCGGTGGCGGCACCTTCCTCTCTGACTTGGCAATCGGCACTCGGGAGGAGCTGTTTGTCTCGAATTTTCCATCCAACACAGGTGGTATCTTCAAGATCGACAAAACTGGTGAGTATGAGGTTCTCATCGGTGGACCCGGTCACGGTACTCAAGGCTTGTTGCTCGATAACGACAATTTCCTCTGGTGCCTCGAGCATGCTACTGGCTCTGTGGTCAAGCGCTCACTCGATGGTCGCGAAGTTGCCCGTGTCGTAGTGGCTGAACCAGAAAGCTTCAACTTCGCGGACGGGTATGATGGAAATCTGTCAATGGACAGCCTCGGACGTCTCTATGTTACAGCCGGCCGTTCTGGCTCGGTGCTGAGAGTGAACCGCGAAGGACGCAGCGAGACCTTCCTCACAGGACTCGTCAATCCGACCGGTGTCGCCTTCGGTCCTGACGGTGCTCTCTTTATTCTCGAAGCTGGTCGCTCCCGAGTTCTCAGGGTTGCCGCTCTGGACAAAGCCGACCGCACAGCATCAGCAACGGCGCTTAGCTAAGACATAAATAAAAACAGTAAGTTTGGGTGAAGAAGCGGGGTTCCAACGGACTCCGCTTCTCTTTTGTCTGGTGAGGTGCCAGTTGATTGTCAGTCAGATTGGAAGCCTAAAAACCGCTACTAGTCGTCTGTTTGAGATTCAAACCACGATGAAAGCGTACATATATATTGTCCGCAACAGTTACTGATAATTTTCCTGGCGGATCGGCAGATACGCTGGTTGCTTGGCGGCGATTCAGGGTGATTCTTCTACGCTCTAGAGCCGGAAGGCTCAATCTGTCAGCGTCTAGCCTTACTGAGCTCTGCTTCGGCCTCATCTGCTGGACTGCCGTAGAGCTCGAGGATCGTTTCAGCGTACTTCTTAGCGATAGCGTTTCGCTTAACCTTGAGAGTTGCAGTGAGTTCTCCGGCTTCAACCGAAAGATCGTGCGGGAGAATGCGGAACTTCTTCACCTGCTCGTAGTCGGCGAGTTGTCCGGATCTCAGCTTCAACTCTTTGCGCAAATAGCCATTCAATTGGTCTGATGTAACGAGGTCTGAGAAGTCCTGGAACTGCCAGTTATGCTCACGAGCGTACTCGACTGCTGCTAGTTCATCGAATGTGATTAGTCCAACGAGCGCCTTCTGTTTGTCGCCGAAAACCACGGCTTGACTTACAAGCGGAATGCTCTTAATCAGAGTCTCAATTCGTTGCGGGGCAATATTCTTTCCGGCGGCATTGATGATCAAGTCTTTCTTGCGGTCTGTAATGCGCAGATAACCGTCATTGTCTTCGGTGCCGATGTCGCCTGTATGGAACCAGCCATCTTTGAAGGAGTCAGCTGTGAACTGCTCGTTCATGAAATAGCCTTGGACAATAGATGGCCCTTTCAACAGGATTTCGCCGTCTTCAGCAATTTTTACTTCCACGCCGGGTAGCCTGGGACCAACGGTGCCGATCTTGACGCGACCTGGTGGGTTGACGTGTGAAGGAGCGCAGGTTTCAGTCAATCCATAACCTTCGACAGTCGGAATTCCTATGCTGTTGAAGAATTCGATCGCCGAAGCGGTGGCAGGTGCGCCGCCGCTCACAACCAGGCGCAGCTTCTTGCCGATTTTGTCCCGTAACTTTTTGTAGACCAATCGCTCGGACAATGCGTGCTTGATCTTGAGACCGAGACGAATTGATCTGCCATCAGATTTGGTGCGGACGACCTCTTTGCCAACCTCCAGCGCCCAATCGATGAGCTTCTGAGCGCGTGGAGAGGCACCGGCAATGCCACTTTTGACTTTCGTATAAATTCGATCGAGAACTCGTGGTACCACAAGCATCATGGTTGGCTCCACTTCGCCAAGGTTTTTTGCCATTGTTTCGATGCTCTCGGCAAATGCCATGACACCACCGCAATGGGCCCAGTAAAATTCGCCGCAGATACGTTCGAACACGTGCGACAAGGGCAGGTAAGAGAGGTACACGTCAGCTTCAGTGATCGGCAGCACCGGGCGGATAGAGTCGATGACGCTGAGAATGTTATGGTGTGTTAGAACCGCTCCTTTAGGTACTCCAGTTGTGCCGGAAGTGTAGATGATGGTGGCGGGATCGGTGACACTGATTTTTGCTGTGCGGTCGGCCAATAAATTCGGCTGGGTTGCAGACAAGGCTTTGCCTGACTGGCACAGAACATCGATGAAGGAGACCTGAGGATCAGCGGTTATCTCTGCGCAATTTGCTTTTTCTTTGAGGACAATAATCTTCTCCAAAGCAGGAAGCAAATTGCGGACGTTTAAAATCTTTTGCAAAAGCTTTTCGTCTTGCACGAATACTATTGAAGCTTGGGAGTTGGCCAAGATTGCTTCAATATCAGCGTTTGAGCTAGTCGGATAAATCGGCACGCTTTTTGCGCCATTAGATATGGTGGCAAAATCGGCAGCCACCCACAAGTATGTGCCTTGCGAAAAAATTGCAACAGTGCCACCTGGCTCAAGTCCATTAGCGGCTAGACCATAACCTATCTCGGTAACAAGGTCGCCATACTTTTTCCACGACATGAGTTGATAGGTGCCACGATGCTCTTTAAACTGAACAGCATTGTGCTCACTTCGTTGAGCGACCCGCTCGAAAAACATGTGTGCAACGTTCTTATACACTAGGCAGCCCTCACAGAAAGGTTTGACGAAGGAACTCTCTCGAGCGTCCCATCAGCCGCAGACTTCTTTAAACAAATGACGCCTGAAGACACCAACGGACTATATTATAGCTAGTATGCTTGCCAGTACTCACTCGAGGAATGGCTTAGCGAAAGGGTTTCGTTGCGATTTCGCTACCTGATCGAGAGCGGAAAACCATTGTCAGGTGCTGCATTCGCCCGATCTGACTAGGTTGCGAGCCAAATCTCTTGAACAAAGCTTAATTAAGAAATGCTCAAGGTCAGGAGTCTATTTCTTGACTGTGTCCATCCAAGCGGTCAAGTCCTGAACAACGTCATCGAGAACTGGATCGAACATCAAGTCATGCCAGGCATTTGGATAGTCCTTGTTCGTTTTTGCTGTCTGTAATTTATTGAAAAACTGTTGATTTACCGCGGTGTCAACGAGTTGATCGATACCAGCATTGAACATAACGACAGGACAATTGATTTTGACCGGCCTGTCGGTGAGGCTGGAGGTCATCTTCAGAAGCTCCCACATCATCCTGGCTGGGACGCGAGTACGCATCAAATTGTCTTTCAATAATCTTGCGCGCACAGGTTCGTTGCCTGTAATTTGCTCGACTCCGTAGGGGAGATTTACCAATCTGTCCGGCTGCGTCCAGGCTTTATAAAGAGTCGAGATGCGGTAAGAGAGGGGGAAAGTTTGGGGATGTGCGCCAAGACCTGGCGAAAATAATGCCAATCCGGCCGGTTGGACAAACCCCTCGGCACAAGCCTTGAGGCTGACCGCTGCCCCCATGCTGTTGGCGAAAATAAAAAGTGGTTTGTCTCCAATCAGCGACTTGTGGTAATCGAAGACAGTGCAAAGGTCGTCAAGCCACTGACTGTAAGAGGCGAACTTCTCTTCGTTTCTCTTGCCAAATCCCAGCTGGTCATAGGCAACGACAAACATTCTCTGTACTTTCAGGCGCCGCCCCAATGCTTCGAACCAGGCGCTGTGACCGCCAAGACCGTGCACAAGAAGTGCTCCGGCGGTGCATTCGGAAGCCAAGCCCCAACTGCGGGCAGGAATTAGGTGGTTGCTGTCCGAATTTCCGCCATTATCGCCATTTTCACGACGATCTGACGACTTTACATCGAGCAGCGAGGCTGTCGGAGTAAGATTGATCTCTGCTTCCATGATGGCAGTTATTATAGCTTTGTCTGCACCAGAGTTTTTGCGTAAAGATGGTTTTACAACCGCCGGCAACAGGCAGTGAGTCCGCCACCAAACGTGGTTTCAAAATTTGGCAAGGATTTTTAGTATTTGTTTCCGTAATCGCATTGATCGCTTCCGGATTTTATCTGCTAAAGCCGCAGGAAACGCCTTATTCTAAGGCAGTCAGTCTAATCCAGGCCGGTAAGGCTGCCGCTGCTCTGCCAATTTTGGAAGACCTCTCTCGGCAACAGCCTGATAATGCAAAACTTTACCCATGGCTTGCCCAGGCTTATCTCAGAACCGACCGCGTCGCGGAGGGCAGGCTCGCTCTCGATACGGCACTGCGCTTAAACGTTCCAAATCCTTCGCTTTCGAAAACGGTGCTCGCTTATGCCGACTATTATCAGGTGCGGGGCGACTACGAAGAGGCGGAGATGCTTTTTCAGTCAGCATCGAGAGCCTGTCCGGCTAAGGATCTGATGGACGGGCATGTTGCGCTTTATATGAAGTGGGCAGACGCCGAGATGCTAGACAAGCTCGACGAGGCTGTTAAACATCTTGAAGCCGCCGTCAGCATATCAACCGGCGTTGCTGACCAGCAAAAGGCTGTGCTCAAGCACAAACTAAGCGATGGCTACAGACAGCAAGCGGCTCTGGCCGAAACCAAAGAAGAAGACGATACCAAAGCAGAACAGATCCTCGAAAAGAGTTTGCTTGTAACCGATGAGCCTGCGACGAGAATGGCATTGGCCGCCATTTATTCCCGGGAGAAAAAGATCGACCAGGCGATACAAAACTACCAAGTTGTGACAAAAGCAGACGCCAATAATCTCGAGGCGCGCCACCATTTGATCGACCTTCTCTGTCTAAAAAAAGATTACGCTACTGCTCAAGCGGCACTTACTGAGCTTGTGGACAAAGAGAAGAGCGTTGAGAACTTTCAATTGCTTGCCACCATGGATCTGAAATTAGGTAATTATGCAGGCGCTGTTCGTGCCTATGAAGATGCCATTGCGTTAAGAACAAAGCCGGACACTTTGAACGAATTGTTGGCAGCCCTCAATGATTGGAGTGCCTTTTTAACGAAACAACATAAGCTTCAGGAAGCGCTGGCTGTGAAAGGACATGCTGATAGAGTGCAAGATCAGCTCGACGAGTTGACGCGTCCGGAAAAATCAGATGATGATGCTGATAAGGGCGACCGTGCTAATAAAAAGCTGGACAATGCGGCACCGGTTACCTTGATTTTTTCGCGAATCTGGCTTGCTAGGGGAAGTTTGACCCCGGAAGGAGAGATCAAGATTAAGAACACCAGCGGACAGCCTCTCAATGAGCTCTCGTTAACGGCGGTATTTTACGACAACACTGCCAAGCGCACGACAGGCTCCGTCGTGTTGCCGGTCGCCTCTCAGCAATCTTCGCCATTTGCGCAGGATGCTACTCGTTCACTTTATTTTTCTTGTCCCAACATTGTCAAAGCCGACCATCAACTGGCGGTGATCTTGTTTTGGAAAGGCGGTCTGCTTAAAGAGTTTCCAGTAGTAAAGCTGTAACAACAGTCGTTTCTTGGCAATTTTCGTTATTGAAGATCGTGTTTAATATCCAATATGAATCAAGAAAAGCCTTGCCGTCACGAATACGTTCGAATCTACCAGCGTAAGCTGAAGGGGTTAGACCGAAGGCTCGTCTCCACTCGCGCCTATCTGCCTATTGGTTTCAAACAGACTGACTTTAGCCATTTGAGCGAAGGAAGCTATTGCTTTTGTACGAAGTGCCGAGCGCGTCTGTATCCTCGGCGCACTGCCGCCGAAAAGGCTGCGGCTCGAGCTACTAACTTACAAGCCAAAGCTGATGCATTGGCTGCTTTGATCGAACCGGAAGAGCTCAATCTCCAGCAACTGCCTGAGCTATTGGAGGGGCTGACTGAATCAAGTTCGGAAAATGATGCAGAGCGAGACGAAAAGCCGCAAGTAGATGTACACGTCGAAGAGTTAGAATTAGAATCGGTCGATGTGCAAGATATTGAAGCCGAAGGCGTCAAATTGATGGATGATGATGAGTCAGACAATTTGACTGGGGAAGAGGATATTTGACATGTTTCGTTTTATAGATAAACTGCTCGCGGTCTGCGTTTTCGCACCACCTATTTATATGCTGTTTCGCTTCGTTCGCTGGTGGATTCGCCAAGATGCGCAACCAGATGCTAGTTCAAGTGAAGAAACTGCTGGAAGTTAATGGCGCAGTATTTTGCCAGAATTGTGCGCGCTCTCATCGTCAGCACCCTCGGATTTGGTGGCGGTGTCGGTTTGCTGGTGCTAATTTTCATGCTTGGTGTCAAGCATGATCCTCTTGCTGTTCAATTCGCCTGGAAGGCCGGTCTGATTATCGGGCTTCTTTTTGCCTTTATGCTGGTTGCAGTCTTATTGCCGCTAGATCTAACCGCCCACTTGTTCCTCGCTAAAGGTCTCTATACCGAGATTTGGGAGCTGGAGCAAGTGCGGGACGTTATCGTTGAAGGTAGTTTGAGAGAAGTTCTTGGTGCAACAAGGTTGTCGCTTTTGACGGTGCCTTATGTGAAAAGTGTGAGCGATGATGTTGAACACATGGTCACCCGAGCAACTACTGGACCGAGTTGGCGCTCAGCCGGCGAAGACATGGAAGTTAAGCTGAATCCTATTAAAGAGAACATGTGGAAGCTGCGTTGCATTAGTCGTTCTCGCTCTAAGAATGTAGTCTTTGACTACGGAAAAAATTACGAGAATGTGGAGACATGGCAAAAAAATCTGCACGCAAAGCTGCAGTCAGGTGCCACGCCAGCTTAAAGCCGGCTGTTGCTCAGGAATCTTGCCATTCTCTTTCGGCTAAACGAAACAGTCTGGAGACTTTTACTTCGAGCGCATCGGCGATGCGAGCGAGTACTGTAACCGTTATGTTGCGTGCGCCACGTTCGATATCGCTCAAGTAAGTTCTGTGTACGCCTGCTTTGTTAGCCAATTCTTCCTGTGAAAGATTGAGAGCAAGTCGTCGTTCCCGAACTACATCACCTAACCCACCTAAGAATGCACGTTCTGCTTTCGGACTCTTGGAGCCCTTGGAGTTCTTTGTATTTCTTGCCGCCTGTGACATATAGTTGTCCGGTTACCGGTCCCCTTTTTTGCTGGCTAACCTACTAAGAAGCCCAGAACCATGTAGTTTCAGGGCTCACTCAGGATCAGTTTAGCACTCGCGTCAGGACTTCGGAATCGACCCGTTTTTAATTTGCTAGAATATGAAGATTCGCGGGTGTAGCTCAGTCGGTAGAGCGACAGCTTCCCAAGCTGTAGGTCGCGAGTTCGAGACTCGTCGCCCGCTAATTTTCTAACCTTTGCAAAATGACATCACCTTGCGGTTGTTTCGCGCATTGTGTTTACATCAGAACGGATCGTTGTTCTGTAAATGAATATTATATTATATGCCTAAACCCGTTTGACTGGTACCGGGAGCAGAGAATTGGGCACGCGGTTTAGTCGAGGTGGCGGTGGTTTACTTGTTATGGCACCACCTTTGGTGTCACGACTTGAAGGTCGACTACAAGGCATTGAATTTCTTGCCTGCGTGCCTGTGTATTATGCTAAAAACGAGCGGCACCCAGATGAGGGTAAAGAATGTCGCGATCACCAGTCCACCGATTACCGCTCTTCCGAGGGGAGCATTTTGCGCACCACCAGCACCGCTGCCGATCGACATCGGCACCATCCCTATAATCATGGCGGCTGCCGTCATGAGCACCGGTCTGAAACGCGTTGCTCCCGCTTTCAGTGCCGCTTGCACTGAATCCATACCTTCGGCCAACTGTTCGCGTGCGAAACTAACGACAAGGATACTGTTTGCTGAAGCCACACCGATGGACATGATTGCACCCATCAGTGCCGGTACGCTAAACGTAGTCTGCGTTAGGTAAAGTGCCCAGATGATACCGCATAGAGCACCTGGAATCGCCATAAGAATGATCAATGGATCTGTCCACGACTGATAGTTCACAACAAGCAGGAGATAGACCAGAATCAGGGCTAGAACAATACCGGTTAGCAAGCCTGAGTAAGCGTTGCGCATACTCACAACCTGACCTCTGATGTCGAGGAAGACCCCGTGAGGTAATTTCCCTTTGTACGATTCGACAATCTTTTGTACCTTCTCAGCAACAGAATTCAAATCAGTGCCTTCCACACTTGCCAGTACATCAATTACAGGTTGCACGTTGTAGTGATTGATTATTGTCGGCGCGATGCCTCTTGTGAACATCGCTAGATTACCTAGGAGCTGGTTCTGAGTTCCATCAGCAGATGTAACGACAGTGTTCGACAGATCGCTCATATCTGCCACCATGCGTTGCGGGGTTTGCACCGCCAAGCTGTAGTTGACTCCATTCTTAGGATTGACCCAGAAGTTTGGAGCAGTCTGGAAGCTTGAACTCAATGATACGAGCATGGAGCCGGCTACGTCGCGTTGAGTAAAACCAAGTTGTGCGGCTTTCTCTCTGTCTACCTCCACTTGAATTACCGGACCGTTGATTGCTTGCTTGATGTGCACATCGACAGCTCCAGGTATGGCCTTGATCTGGCTGTTGATCTTTTCGGCAAGTGCATATGTGACGGTCATATCCAAACCACGCACTTGCACATCGATCGGCGCAGCTAAACCAGCATTGAGGATCTGAGTGACAATATCGGCAGGTTGGAAGAAAAATATGCACTGGGGAAATTCAAGTGGCAACTTGTCTCTGAGAACGCCTTTGTAATAGGAGCTTGGTTTGTGCTCCTTTTTCAGGGTCACCAATATCTCACCATCGGCTTCCGTGTAGTTGACGCTGTCGCTTGATGAAAGATTCAAGCCGGAGTTGGGCACCCCCATGAGGTCGGCTATGCTTTCAATCTCATTCTGAGGCACGTATTTGACTAGTGCATGTTCGACTGATTTGATCATTCGTTCAGTCTCTTCGACGCGAGTACCGCGCGGGCAGCTAACGTGCATTCGCAACACACCGGCGTCAATGAGTGGGAAAAAGTCTTCGCCAAGAAAAGGAATGAAGGAGAGACTCACAGTCATAAACAGTACGACACCAATCACCACAAGATAGCGACTGGCAAGCATGAATGAAAGGAAGCCCTGATAAACGTCCCTCAATTTATCGAAACCCCGGTCAACGCCTTTTACAACTTTTTTAAATCCGGCGCCGATGAAATTTGGTTTTGCGCGATGGTGCTCAAGCTCAACGTGGCCAGCAAGCATGTATTTCGCCATCACTGGTACGACCGTTCTGGAGAGAAAATAAGATGCGAGCATCGAGCCGACGACAGCCATGGCCAGTGGGGCAAACAACGATTTGGCAGGCTCCGTGAGTAAGAACACCGGCATGAACACAATACAGATTGAGATGGTGGAGACGAAGGCCGGAACGGCAATTTCATTTGCGGCGTCCAGAATGGCCTGACGTACCCATTGCTTGGTAAGAGAGGGGTCGTCTGTTTTGGTCGATTCGAACATTTGCTTGCGCTGGTGCTTGACCAGATCAAGGTGTCTGTGAATGTTCTCCACTTCCACCGTGGCGTCATCGACGAGCATGCCGACCGCCAGAGCAAATCCGCCAAGGGTCATCGTATTTAGAGTCTGACCGGTGGCTTTGAGAATGATCAGTCCAGAGAGCACTGAAAGTGGAATAGAAATTGCGACTATCACCGTGCTTTGCCAGTCTCCGAGCAGCAAGAGCATGAGCAAAGCAGTCAGACCTGCCGCGGTGCATCCTTCATGGACGACGTCATCAACTGCCTCTTGTACAAATATTGATTGGTCGTTTAAGATTCGCAGCTCAACACCTGGTGGCAGAATATTTTCAATCGCCGGTATCTCTTTTTTGACCCGGTTGACCACATCAATAGTCGAGGCGGCTCCAAGCTTGATCACATTTTGCAGAACGGCTCTACCGCCGCTCTCGTTGACGATGTTGGTCTGTACAGCCAGTCCGTCATGAACGTAGGCAACATCTTTCATGAGCACAGCTGCGTTGCCTATCTGTTTAACCGGAATCTCGTTCAGTTGATCCAATACAGTGGGGCTGCTGTTCAGTTGAACGTAGTATTCGGCGGTGCCGAGTTTAGCGGTACCTGCTGGTAAGATGATGTTTTGTGCACTGATGGCGTTGGCCACATCTGTTGCGGAAATACCTTTGGCTGCAAGTTTCTGCGGGTCGATGTCGACCATGATCTGTCGTGCCGCACCGCCGTATGGCCAGGGGAGCGAGGCTCCTTGCACGGTGGCTAGCTGAGTGCGGATAAAGTTGTTTGCAAAGTCGAACAGTTTGGTTTCTGGCATCGTCTTCGAACTTATGCAGAGCTGCATAACCGGAATGTCTGTGGCACTAAATGCGGTGACAAGAGGTGGTGTTGCTCCTGGCGGCAGTTGCTTCAACATCGTTTGGCAGATAGCCGCAAGTTCTGCCAGTGACTCTTGGGCGTTGGCATCTTGGTGCAGATATAGCTTGATCACCGAGTTGCCGAGAAGCGAAAGCGACTCGATGTGTTCGATTCCAGTAACTGTTGTTGTTGTCGCTCGTTCGACGATGTTGGTGATGCGCCTTTCCATCTCGATTGGAGTCAAGCCGGAGTAGTTCCAGACGCAAGTGAGAACTGGGATGTTTATGTGGGGGAAGATATCTACCGACATCTTGATGACGGACAGGTAGCCAAAAAGCGTAATCAGAATGGCTACGACAACAAACGTATAGGGTCTGTCCAGCGCCAAACGGACAATCCACAATCGACAACCTCGATTGAGAGCGGTTAAACCGTGCAATGCAGCCATGACAATATAATATACTGGGGAACTGATTATCGCTACCTGGCCGATAAGCTGGGCTGTCTAAATCTCTTATGGAGGCTGTCTATGTGGATTGTCCGTTTGGCGCTGGACAGACCCTATACGTTTGTTGTCGTAGC